>CAVOGG010000011.1:0-346400 GCA_963695175.1 uncultured Actinomycetota bacterium | reverse complement strand
GGTGCGCGCGAGGAATCAGGACAGTCCACTCGTCGTCCACATGGCGAGAGCCGGACAGCTGACCCTGGGCTCAGGGCGGAGGCCCTCGCACAGACGGTAGACGTCGTGCCCCCGCATGCCTGGCCAGCCTTGACGTAGCGGTCGTGCAGCACTTGCTCGAGGCGGCCCGTGTGCGGTCGTGCCACGCGTCGAGGTCGGCCCAAACGAGGAACCACGTGGGTGCCTGCGGTCCGGGCAGAACGGCGGCGAGCTGCGTGGAGCCGGGGTCGCGGGTGCGTGCCGGAAGGCTCCACAGATTGCCGTAGGGCGTGGTGAGCCCAGATGCGAGCTGGATGTCCGCCCGACCGCCCCAGACCGTGAGGGTGTCACCTGGGTGGGATGCCGCCTTGGATCGCCCGGTCGATGGCGATGCTCGTGCTCGGGTGCCGCAGGGAGCCCCACGAGCCCACCCAACGCACTCCGGCGATGATGCAGCTCGTGACGAGCACGTCGACCACCGCACCGGTGACCGCGTCGGGGCGAAGGCGTGGTCCGCTCGGTGACGCGGTCAGCGATGTGGTGCGTGCGTCAGGGGTGATCGCCGTGGTCAGCATCGCGAGTGCGTGGACCGCTGCGGGGACGAGCTCGAAGAGGTAGGGGCGCCAGTCGCTGCCGCCCATGGCGATGGACACGACCCGGCGAGGAGCACGGCCGTCGACGCGACCGTGAGCACCGGCCGGGTGCCCGCCAGGCGGCGCACTGACAGGAGGAACCAGGCGAAGAGCACGACCAGGCCGGTGGCGACCGCCAGGGTGAGCATGTGGGCCGCTCGGCGCCCCGGAGCTGCCAAAGGACCAGCCAGAATGACGCCGAAAGCGGCTCCCGGAACCCGTAGACCGTGTACCAGAGCGCCGACAGCCGCACCCCGGCCGCAACGGCCCAGCCCACTGTGACCGCGGCAGGCAGCAGGGCGGCCGCGAGGAAGGCACCCCCAGCCGGGCGAGGTCGCCGATGGACGGTCCTGCGCACCGCCTCCCCCACGAGCAGGACGGCCGCGAACACGATGCCGTCGTACAGGTTCTGCTTCAGGCCGATCGCCACACCGGCCAGCGGGCCGGCCCAGGCCGCCGACGGTGCGCTGAGGGTCCGCACGGCGCGCAAGGTCAGCCAGGCCGAGCACGAGCAGCGGTAGCGAGAGCACTTCGCCCTTGGCGAAGACCAGGTCGATCGACGCGTTGCTGACCAGCGCTGTCGTGCAGATCGTGGTCAGCACGGCGGCCCGGTCGGCCGATCCAGCAGCCCCAGACCTGGACACCTCCCGGGCGAGGGCCGCCGCGGCCAGCACCAACAACGCGCAACCGGCCGCGGCCACCCACCTCAGAGCCGGTACCCGCCGATCGCGTCGGTCAGCCTCACCCTAGCGATGAGCAGCGGTGGGCTCGTCGACCCAGTACCGGCCATACGGGGACGCGACAGTGGGGTGCCACGAGCGTGCGACAAGGACGAAGCCGGACTCGTCCGGCCCCGGTGGCCACCCGATCCCCGGAACCCGGGCAGCGGCCGCGAAAAGCGCACAGCCGATGGTCACCAGGCTCGACCGAGACGGTCGGAACCATCGGCAGATGGTTCCGACCCGGTCACCGCCCTGGGCAGTGCGCATCACCGGGATGGCAGCGGGCCTGGCGGCCGTCACGGGCGCAGGAGCGCACGCACACGGCTGATGGGGATCGCCGTGGCGCTGCCCGACCGCGACGTGATCGTCGTCGCCTGGAACAGGGAGTTGTAGACGGCCTCCTCCGTGGCCTCGAGTGCCGCTTCGAAGAAGGGCGACATGGCGTCGGGTGGCAGCACCCTGCGTGGCCTTGCGGACGTGTCACCGAAATGGCTGCGCGTCTCGGTCGAGGTGGTGAAGGCGATCGAGTAGTCGCCGCTGCCGTTGCTGTACTCCGAGCCCGTTCGGGCCAGCCCGAAGATCGCGCGCGCGGCCAAACGGTTCAGGTCACGCGAGTCGATGGGGGCGTCGGTGGCGACGACGAGCATGCAGGAGCCGCCCGCCGGGGATGGTGCGGGTGGCGGCTGTAGCGAACGCGAGATCGGCACGCCGGCGATCGTCAGGTTGCCGCCGAAGTTGGTCTGCGCGAGCACGCCGACGACGTAGCCTCCGGGCATCCTTCGTGAGGAGGTCCCGATCCCGCACTTCCATCCGAAGCACATCGTGCCGGTCCCGGCTCCCACCGAGCCCTCGGCCACCGGCCCGGTGGACGCGTGACGGATGGCAGACAGCACGTCAGCCGTCGTCACCGGCAGGGCACGGATGTCGTTCAGGACCCCGTCGTTGGTCTCACCGACGAGCGCGTTGACCGACTTGACCTGTTCGTTCCCTGGTTGGGCAAGCGTGTACCGGACCACAGCGTCGACCGCGGTGCCCACGGCGAGGGTGTTGGTGAGCACGATGGGCGTCTCAATGGTCCCGAGCTCGTTGACCTGCGTCGATCCAGCCAGCTTGCCGAAGGCGTTCCCGACGTTTACCGCGCCGGCCACCTTGTCCTGAAAGACGTTGCCTGCGTGCGGGAGGATCGCGGTGACACCCGTGCGGACGTTGTCACCGCGGATGACGGTGGTCTGGCCGACACGGACTCCAGCAACGTCCGTGATGGCGTCAAGGCGTCCTGGCGGGAGGACTCCCGGGGCGATTCCGATGTCGCGCGCGCGGGGCTTCGACTGCTTCGCGGGCTGCGAAAGCATCTTCGTCGGACCACCGGCACCAAGGCGTGCGGCACCGCTCGAGTCGGGCCCCGGCGCGTTGGACCCACATGCCGCCAGTCCGGTCGCCAATGCTGCGGTAGCCGCCGCCACCCCTAAACCACGCCCAGGAGTGCTCATCCGAAGGTCCTTCCCTGAAGCGACGAGTCCTCGCGATCACGCGGCTGCGCCGCAGTCGCACCGTCCCGTTGCCTGTCCTGCAGCAGACCACCGCAGAATTAGGGCCCCCTTAGGCCGCTTCGGTTCACAGGTGCCACGGAGTTTCGCCGCACCGCAGTCCTGGTCCTCGCGCCCTGGCCGCGCCTGGTTGTTGTCGACGCCCGGCGGCACTACGCCTTCCACACCTGATGACTGCTCCGGCGGCGCGCCGCGATCGAGTCCTCACGCCGCGCCATCCCGACCACCACTTCCGTGCGACTCGAACACCCATCACCCCGCTATGCCCACACTCGCACCCGCTTACCGGCCACCGACCGCAAACCCGTCGCTCAAGTCCGCCACCGCCAGCCGCACCAGCCCTTCGCCGCCCCGCAGAACGTCCCTCCCCCAAGAACGAAAATGCTCGTCGACTGCACACCCGGTGCATTGTCGGTCACGGTTTGGTAACGGCTTCGTCACCACGTGGCCCGCAAGGACCTCCCAGAACGCGTAGGGAGGTATGACGATGAGCCTGCACAAGCTCACGGCCGGGACCGGGTACACGTACCTGACCCGGCAGGTCGCCGCGCACGACCGCACCCCCGGGCCGCGCACCTCGCTGGCGTCGTACTACTCCGAGAAGGGTGAGACCCCGGGGCGGTGGGTGGGCTCCGGGGTGGCCGGGATCGACGGCCTGAGCGTCGGGGACGAGGTCACCGCGCAGCAGATGCGGGCCCTGTTCGGTGCCGGTCTGCACCCGCTGGCGGAGCAGCGCCGCGGAGCGGCTCGAGGGGCCCGGACCTGACGGACCGGGACTTCACAGGCGGTGACCCGGCTGGGGGTGCCGTTCAAGGTGTACACGGCGGAGGCGACCGCGTTCCAGGTCGAGGTCGCCAAGCGGATCGAGGACCACGCCGCCGCCTCTGGGGCACCCGCGCGACTACCCGATTGAGGCCCAGGACCGGGCGCGGATCCGCTCCGAGGTCGCCGCCGAGATGTTCCGTGCGGAGCACGGTCGGGACCCGCGCGACGCCCGCGAGCTGTCCGGGACGATCGCGAAACTGTCCCGGCCCGAAGACCACGACGGTGGGCGGGTACGACCTGACGTTCTCCCCGGTGAAGTCGGTCAGCACCCTGTGGGCGATCGCCCCACCGCAGGTCGCGGCGCAGGTCGAGCTGGCCCACAACGAGGCCGTCGCCGACGCCCTGGCGTTCATCGAGAAGCACGCCCTGTACTCCCGCGAGGGCACCAACGGGGTCCGGCAGGTCGACGTCACCGGGCCTGGTCGCGGCCGCGTTCACCCACCGCGACTCACGCGCCGGGGACCCGGACCTGCACACCCACGTCGCGGTCGCGAACAAGGTGCAGACCCTGTCCGGGAAGTGGCTGTCGCATCGACGGGCGGATCCTGTTCAAGGCCAAGGTCACCGCCTCCGAGACCTACAACACCGCCCTGGAGAAGCACCTGCGCACCCGCCTCGGGCTGGTCTTCGCCGAGCGTGCCGGGCACCGAGCGGGGCAAGCGCCCGGTCCGTGAAGTGGTCGGTGTCGACCCGGCCCTGAACCGGCGCTGGTCGTCCCGGCGCGCGTCGCATCGAGGCCCGCCGCGGCGAGCTGGCGACCGCGTTCCAGGGCGACCACGGGCGCCCGCCGACGGTGGTGGAGGCGATCCTGCTCGCCCAGCAGGCCACCCTGGAGACCCGCGACGCCAAGCACGAACCACGCACCCTGACCGAGCAACGAGCCGCGTGGCGGGAGCAGGCCGAGGACGTCCTCGGCGGCCCTGCAGGGGTGTCGTTCATGGTGGCCACGGCCCTGTCCGCCCGCCGCGCAGCACCCGCCATCGGTGGATGCGGCGTGGGTGCGGGACACCGCCACGCGGGTCCGCGACGAGATCCAGGCCCGCCGCTCGACCTGGCAGGTCTGGCACGTGCGCGCCGAGGCGCACCGTCAGGTGCGCGCCGCGAACCTGCCCGCCGAGCACGTCGACACCGTCGTGGACCTGGTCACCGACCACACCCTGACCGCCGCCTCGGTGCGGCTCACACCGGCCGGGGACGGCATCGAGGAGCCGGCCGAGCTGCGCCGCGTCGACGGGTCCAGCATGTACGAGGTCGCCGGCTCCGCGGTCTTCACCAGCACCCAGATCCTGGCCGCCGAGCAGCGCCTCGTCGACGCCGCCGGCGTCACCGACCGGCACCGCGCCAACCCGGACGCGGTCGAGATGGCCCTGCTCGAGCAGGCCGCCAACGGGACCACCCTCAACCCCGGACAAGCCGCCCTGGTCACCCAGATGGCCACCTCCGGCGCCCGCCTCCAGCTCGCCATCGCCCCCGCCGGGGCCGGGAAGACCACCGCCATGCGCGCCCTGACCGCGGCGTGGGTCGAGGACGGCGGCACCGTGATCGGGCTCGCCCCCTCCGCCGCCGCCGCAGCCGTCCTGCGCGAGCAGACCGGCGCCACCACCGACACCCTGGCCAAGCTCACCTGGTCGATCAGCGCCGGCGACCTGCCCGACTGGGCCCGCTCGATCGGGCCACGAACCCTGGTCGTGGTCGACGAGGCCGGGATGGCCGACACCCTCTCCCTGGACACCGCCGTCGCCTTCGTCACCGCCCGCGGCGGGCAGGTCCGGCTGATCGGGGACAACCAGCAGCTCGCCGCGATCGGCGCCGGCGGCGTCCTGCGCGACATCGCCGCCACCCACGGCGCGCTGCACCTGGACGAGCTGATGCGGTTCACCGACCCCGTCGAAGGCGCCGCCTCCCTCGCCCTGCGAGACGGGCGCACCGAGGCGCTCGGGTTCTACCTCGACCACGACCGGGTCCACGTCGGCGACCTCGCCACCATCACCACCGACGTCTTCACCGCCTGGGCCAACGACCGCGCCCAGGGCCTCGACGCCCTGATGCTCGCCCCCACCCGCGACCTGGTCTCCCAGCTCAACCAGCAAGCCCAAACCCACCGCCTCGCCGGCCGCGACCCCGGGCCCGGGGTGCGACTGGCCGACGGCAACACCGCCTACGTCGGCGACACCATCGTCACCCGCAACAACGACCGCCGGCTGCGCCTGGGCGCGAACGACTGGGTCAAGAACGGCGACCGGTGGACCGTCCACGACGTCCACCGCGACGGCGTCACTCACGGTGCAGCACCCACGCACCGGCCGACCGGTGACCCTGCCCGCCGACTACGTCGCCGCGTGCCGCGGAGCTCGGCTACGCCAGCACCATCCACGGCGCCCAAGGCATCTCCGTCGACACCGTCCACGGCCTGGCCACCGGCGAGGAGACCCGACAGCAGCTCTACACGATGCTCACCCGCGGAGCCGACGCCAACCACCTCTACCTCCAGGTCGTCGGCGACGGCGACCCCCACGACCTCCTGCAACCCCAGAACGTGCGCCCGCCGACCGCCACGGAGATCCTCGAGAGCATCCTGGCCCGCGACGACGCCCCGACCTCGGCCACCACCACCGCCCGCGAGCACGCCTCCCCCACCCTGCGGCTCGGCGCCGCCACCGCCCGCTACCTCGACGCCCTCCACGTCGCCGCCGAACACCACCTCGGCACCACCGCCATCGCCCACCTCGAGGCCGGCGCCGACCGGATCGTCCCCGGCATCGCCGACGACCCCGCCTGGCCGACCCTGCGCGCCCACCTCATCCTGCTCGCCGCCACCGGCGCAGACCCCCTCACCGCGCTGCACTTCGCAGCCGGTTCGCGTGAGCTGGACTCGGCCGACGACCGCGCCGCCGTCCTCGACTGGCGCCTGCACGACCCCAGCACGGCCGGCACCGGACCACTCCCCTGGCTTCCCGGCATCCCCCAGGAGCTCCGCGACGACCCGCACTGGCGGGCGTACCTGACCGCCCGGTCCGACCTCGTCGCCGACCTCGCCGACGAGGTGCGTCACCGAGCCACCAGCACGCAGGACACCCCGCCCTGGTGGACCCCTGGTCGCCCGCTCCCTACCCCGGACCTGCTCGGTGACCTCGCTGTCTGGCGCGCCGCGAACGCCATCCCCGACAGCGACCACCGGCCCACCGGACCCACACAACCCGTCAAGGCCAACGCCGTGTGGCAGCACGACCTCGACACCCGGCTGGGAAGCAGCAACACCGCGACCCTGGCCGCCTGGACCGCCCTCGTGCACCACTTGGTGCCCGCCACCCGCCGCGACGACTACACCCCACAGCTCGCCGAGCACCTCGCCGAACTCTCGGACGCCGGCATCGACGCCCACACCCTGCTCCACACCACCACCGGCGCACCGCTACCGGACGACCACGCCGCCTCCGCCCTCTGGTGGCGCATCCAAAACCACCTACCCAACCCCCAGAACCTCGGCACGGCCGCCCCGCTGGAGTGGCCCATCGAGGACTACACCGCGTGCGCGATCGCGATGCGGGCCTCGACATGCCGGGCGAGCCACACCCGGCGCCCACCACGAACGTCGCCCCGCCCCGGTCCAACACGACCAACCCCGCGGACCCGGGATATCGCGATGACCACAACACCCATGGCCCGCTACCGGGCAACAACAGGCCATGCCGAGCAGTCCCGGCAACGAGTGAGCACGAGGCATATCAGCCGGAGTCAGGAAACCAGGAGGAAGTCATGACCACGAAAGTCCGCCGAGAGTTCGAGTCCCTCGCCTCAGCCGCACAGCGCACCGGGCTGAGCATCCGCACCCTGCGCAGAAGGATCGCCAGCGGCCACCTCGCCGCCTACCGCAGCGGGGCGCGAGTCATCCGAGTCGATCCGGACGACGTCGACCGAATGATGGTGCGCATGCCCACCGCCTGGAACTGATGCCATCTCGTCACGGTCCAACTGTCCCTGAGATCGCGGTGCGCCGTCACGTGGACGACCTTCCTCGCAAGAGATGTCAGCCCTTCAAGCAGCCCGGCGGCGATGCGGGAGCCCACTGACCCTTCTCCAGCCTCGGATCGCACCCACCGATGGGGTGTCATATCGGCGGTCGCGCCAAGGACCGGGCCTGCCCGACATGTCAATGAGCGCTAATCCATCGGAGACTGCCTCATACCGCCCACTTGGCCTGTCCCTTCTCGCCCAGTTAGCCCGGCAGCTTAACGCCCACTTAGCCCATGTCCCTTCACCCATTAGCGGAATGGGCTAATCGCCTTGCAGGGCGAGCACTCTGGCACGGGCCGACCAGGAGATGCAGTCTTGACTTTGGCGACGCGGTGTTCATGGCTCGTTCACTCCACAGCCGTGTCAGAGTACGCCCGTTCGCTGTCAGGCTTCGAGACGTCCTTGTCCAGCCCAGAGTCGAGGTTCTTATGCGTGCACGTCCAACCCGCGGCGTCCTTTTCGCCGCCGTCCTGGCATTCGGCGTGGCCGTTGCCGCCCCAGTCGCCGCGTCGGCCGGTGACCACGGTCGCGACGACGAACGTGACTCGGGTGCGTTCAGCTACGCCGTCTACGGCGACGCGCCGTACGGCACGTCTCCCACCGACACCAGCGAGACCGATGCCACCCCGGCATTCATCCGGACCGTGAACGCCGATCGGGCCGTCTCCGCGGTGCTGCACGTCGGTGACATCCACTCCGGCAGCCAATACTGCACCCAGGCCTACGACCAGCAGGTCGCCGACCTGTGGGCCGGCTTCACCGACCCTGTCGTGTACACCCCCGGCGACAACGAGTGGACCGACTGCCACAAGAAGAAGGAAGGCGGCGGTGCCTACAACGCCGCGACCGGGCAGATCGACTACGTCACGGACGCCAACGGCGACCTCGTCGACTACGCCGGCGGCAACCCGGTCGACAACCTCGCCCTCGTGCGGTCGATCTTCTTCGCCAAGCCCGGCGGCACGCTGGGCAGTGGCCGCCTGCGCGTGCTGTCCCAGGCGCAGGTCGACAACCACCAGCACCCCACCGACGGTCAGTACGTCGAGAACGTGATGTGGGTGCGCGACGGCGTCCTGTTCGCGAGCCGTCAACGTGCCCGGTGGCTCCAACAACGACGCCGACCCCTGGTACGGCGCTCCCACTGCCTCACCGCAGCAGACCACCGAAGCCAGCCAACCGCACCGGTGCCGCCCTGCGCTGGCTCGACCGCGCCTTCAGCACCGCGAACCACGTGCATGCACGCTCTGTCGTGGTCATGACCCAGGCCGACATGTGGGACCTCGACGGCAAGGACGCCAGCCACCTGGCCAACTACGAGCCCATCGTGAATAGCCTCGCGACCCACACGCACGGCCTTCCGCAAGCCGGTCCTGCTGCTCAACGGCGACTCGCACGTCTACCGCTCCGACAACCCGCTGCAGAAGGCGTCGACCTGCACCGGTGACCAGGGCGTCTGCTCCTACGACGCCTGGGACAGCCACCCGTCGTACGACGTGTCCAACTTCCACCGCGTCGTGGTCCACGGCAGCACCGTCCCGCTGGAGTACCTGCGCCTGACGGCGAACACGAAGAAGCAGCCCACCACGGCCACCACGTTCGGGCCCTTCTCCTGGCAACGGGTCACCCACTGACAGCCAGCACCTGCTGAGCCGTTGGGCGGCGGGGGCCTAGACCAAAAACCGGCCCAGGCCCCCGCCAGAAGGCGCTGCAGGTCCGAACACACTGACCCCGGGTTCGACCCTTGGGCCGGACGGAAAGTTGGCAAGAACCGCACCGCCAGCGGCATCCGAAGTTCGAACCTGTGGACAGCGCCCGACACGGCTCGGCACCTCGGCGTCCCCTCACCGCGGGACACATCGCCGCGAGAGGCGACCGCCGGGTCAGCGGCGCGAGCCGGCATGGGAATACGCCTGCGGACAGGTCGCTTGCGCGGGACATGACTGACACGGCGGGGCTGGACTCCAACAAGCAGACCGTGAAGGCGTTCTACGACCTGATGTTCAACCAGTGCCGGCCCGCCGAGGCGATCGAGCGGTACGTCGGCGACACCTACACCCAGCACAACCCGCACGTCGGCGACGGCAAGCAGGCGTTCATCGACTACTTCGAGCGGATGGCGGCCGAGTACCCCGGCAAGCGCGTCGAGTTCGTGCGGGTCATCGCCGAGGGCGACTACGTCGTCCTGCACTGCCACCAGGTCTGGCCCGGCGACCCGGACTGGGCCGGCATCGACATCTTCCGGCTCGACGAGGACGGCAAGGTCGTCGAGCACTGGGACGTGCTGCAGATCGATCCCGGAGCAGCTCGGCCAACGACAACGGCATGTTCTGAGCCGTGTGAGACCCGAACCAGCTCAGCTGCCTCTGCGAGTGGTCAGGGGAGGCCGGCTCGTCTTGGCGGCGGCAGGCACTCATGGGCGTGCGAGCCCGCCTCCACCGTTGGCAGCACAACCGGCAGCGCCGACGCCTGCAGCGGAGCAAGTAGGCCGCGAGGAGAACGCCCACACATCGGCGTGACAGGACGGATCGAGGTGCGTACTTCGGCGAGTTCTCCTACGGCCATGCGTCATCTCTGTGCGTTGTCACGGGTCGTGGCGCCACCTCGCCACCGTGGGTCTGGGCGGTGCGAGCTGTGTCCTCTTCGGTAAGCCACTGACCGTCGACGAGTTGGCGGATGCCCACTGGGGGAACGACAGCAAGCGCGATCACCCGGTGCAGGGGGCGATGGCCTTCAGGGTCAGGTGCACCGGCCCGCCGCCACTTTGGGGTCCGACCTGTGGGATGTGCACGGTGCTTTGGAAGTCGAAGTCCAGGCTGCCGGTGGACGCGTCACCGGACACCGTGACGCTGTATGCGCCCGACCCGGTCACCTTGAGGGGGGCGTTGCCCACTTTGCCTGTGTAGGCGAAGGTGCCTCCAGTCTCGCTGTTCGGCCGGAACGAGAAGGACCCGATGTAGTCCCCGGTCGTGGTGACCGTGAAGCGCTTCTCGAGCGAGCAGGCCGTGCCGGTGTACCGGATGCCGCTGGGGATGGACGGGCTCGAGCCGCTGATCGCGTAGCTCTGTCGGTTGCACTTGGGCACCAGCGCCTCCGCCTCGCGCACCCGCTCGGTGATCGTGTCGTTCAAGGTCTCCTTGATGTAGTTGGTGGCGGGGGCGACGATGAAGCCCAGCCATTTCGCCGACGCCACCAGGGAGGAGCCGGTGTCGGCCAGCAGCTGCACGAACAAGGCTGCAGCGCTCTCCTTGATCTCGCCGCGAAGCGCCTTGAGCTGGTCGGTGACCTTTTGTTGGGCTGCGGGGTCCTTTTCGTACCCCTGGCGGGTCAGCGGGTTGGTCGGGTTCTCGGCGCACTTCTGCATTGCGTCGAGCTTGGCCAGGGCGGCGCCGACCATGTCGCTGGCCCCCACCGCGTCCCACACCTTGCCGCCGGCCTTGAACACCTCCCACGAGCCGCCGGCCAGTTTGCTGTCGGCTCGGTCGGCCCAGGTGTCGATGTAGGCCTCCTTTGCCTGCGAGATCACCCCGTCGACAACGACGTCGATGGTGCCGGGGGCCTCGTTCGCGACGTAGGCCGCCTGCGCCACCACCAGCCGCGTGCCATCGCCCGGCGGGCCGGCCGCGGCCGCGGACGTGGGGATGCCGTCGGTCACCTGAGCGCGCAGGTCTGCGGGCAGATCATCGGCGTCGATCGCGTAGGTCAGGGTCAGCAGGTAGCGCTCACCCTGCTCCCGGCCGGTCACGCTCACCCCGGCGGCCGGCTCGGCGCCCCTGCCCGCGCTCAGGTGATAGGTCATCTCGGCGATGGCACCGTTGGGGAACTGGTGGGTCACCAGGTAGGTGTGGCCGTCGACCACCCTCACGCTCGACCTGGTCCGCGAGGCGACCCAGCCCGTGCCGGCATCGAAGCCGGCGGCCTCGACCACATCGGCCAGGTGTTCGGACGCGACGGGGGTGGTCATGCTGGTGGCCGGGGGTGGGCCAGCGGCCCGTGACGCGGTGTTGCCATGCGGGGAGGGGTCTGCTCCCGAACAGGCCGCCAGCAGCACGGCGGTGGCGGTGGCGACCGCGCTGCACCGCAGGGCCGTCCTGGTGATCCGTCGTGGCGCTGGCCGCACGGTGCCCTCTCCCAGGTGACGCCCCGGCTCCATGCAATGTCCGGCTGCTGGAAAACTAGCGCGGCGGGCTCACCGTTGAAGGGCGGTCGGAAATATCGCGTCAAGCCGGACGAGCAAGTCGGCGATCCTGTCCGAGTCGATCGTGAAACTTCCGAGAGCGCACGTCGGCATGACAGCGCATATCGAGGTGCGTCTCAGCCGCCTGGGGGCTGTCACCGAGGCAAACCTTGGGTCTGCCGCCAGATGGTTCGAGGACGTGCATCTTTCGTGACCATCGGGCAGGGGTGGCTGCGTTGTCCGAGCCGGCGCTCAACCTCTTTGCCGACCGTAGCTAGGGCAGTCCGGCTGCGCGCCTCTCGGCCCGGCGCAGCCACGGCAGCACGCCGGCTCGCCGGTTTGCGTCCACCGCGTCGGCGTATGCCACCTGGGCTCCGGTGAGGTCGCCGAGGGCCTCTCGGCCCCGTCCCACGAAGTAGGCCACCGACCCAGCGCAGTCGTTGGACCCGTAGCTGACGAACTCGTGCTGCCACGGCTCGACCCGCCGGAGGACCCCGCGGAGCCGTCTCGGTGTCCCTGGACCTCGGCCAGGACCTCGAGCTGGATGCACTCGCCGTACAGGGACGCGTAGTGCCAGGCGCCCTCGGGGAACCGGGTCTCGAGCAGCGCCATCGCCACCGATGCTGAGCGCCCGACTCGATCAGTGCGTGAGCGACGACGTTGCGCAGGATGGGGTTCGCGTGTTCGTGGGCGATCCGGACGATCTCTTCGGGCACCGGTGCGCCGAATCCGGCGCTGCGCACCGCGGCGAGGGCGCGCATCTCGCTCAGGCCGACGAGCGAGCTGCTGGCGTGCGCCCGGGCTGCGCGTTCCCGCAGGACCGCGGCAGCAGGGTCGTCGCGCGCGAGGGCCCGGTAGAACAGGAACCAGGCGATCGGGACGTCGACGCCGGTGTGCCGCAACCGTCGAGAAAGCTCGACGGCCCGCGCCATCTGGCGGTCCGCGGCCTGCATGTCTCCCGGACTGCATGTGCGCCATGGCGGAGCTGAAGCGGGCGTGCAGCTCCTGCTCGACGGTCAACGGTAGGGCGAGCAGCTCCTCGGCCAGGCTGATCCGCTCTCCGGCCGCCCCTGGGCGGCCGAACAGCAGCAGCTCGCGCAACCCGATCACCGAGGCGAGCAGGTCATGGTCACCGACGTCGCGTGCCACCTCGACGGCGCGGCGGGAGTAGTTCTCGGCCTCGCCCAGACGCCACTCGTAGGTCATCTCCATGCCCAGGCTGGCCAGCACCTTGGCCTGCAACGGCCCCGGCTCGAGCTGCGCGAGGCAGTCCTGCAGTGTCGCGATCATGGCCGGGTCGCTGGTCCCGAACTCCCGCCAGTGCCAGACACCCGAGCCCCGGAAGCTCGTCGCCGCGTGCGCCACGAGCTCGACGTCGCCCAGCCCGGTCGCCAGGGCAACCGCCGCGTCGAGCGCGGCCCGGGCCCCGACCACGTCGCCGGTGCGGTAGCGCGCGGTTCCCAGCCCGAGGAGCAGGTCGAACCGGCGTCGCTCGTCGCGCTCGGGGCAGAGGTCGTCGGCCGCGAGCGCCTGCTCCCAGTGCGTCCTCGCCCGGTCGAAGGCCCCCCGCCCCTCGGCGAGGCGTGCCGCGGACACTGAGTGCCTGACGGCGCTCGGCGCCAGCTCCGGGCGCAGCACGCTGCCCAGGCAGAGGTGGTGGGCGACATCGGCGATCAGGTCCGGTTCCGTTGCGAGATGGCGCTCGAGCACCTCGTCCCCACGAACCGTGCAGCCGGCCACGGCGGGTGCGGCTCAGACCGGCGTAGAGGGTCTCGCGCACCAACGCGTGGATGAACCGGTAGCGACCGCGCCACGTCGTGCTCCTCCACGATCCGGGCCTCGACCGCCAGGTCGAGCAGCTCCATGGCGATGTCGGGCTCCACCCCGGCCACCGTCGCCACCTGGTCGAGCTGGAACTCGCGCCCACCGACCGAGGCGATGGCCAGCAGGCCGCTCAACGCGTCCGGGAACCGCGCCATTCGCAGGCGCAGGACGTCCTGTACTCCGTGCGGGACGGACATCTCGCGAGCCGCCTCGGGAGTCAGTGTCCCCTCGCTCTCCAGGAAGCGGACCAGCTCGATGACGAAGAACGGGTTGCCGTCGGTGCGGTCCGCGACCACCGCGCTCAGCTCGTCGGTCACGGCCGACCCGGCCATGGCGGCGACCAGGACGTGCACCTCTTCCGGGGCCAGGCCCTCGAGGTGGACGCCGTCGCGCTGAGACGCCGGGCCAGCGCAGCGAGACAGGCCTGCAGTCCCGGGGGCGCCTCCTCGGGGACGCGCACCGTGGCCAGGAGCAGGACCCGAGCGGAGCGCAGCGCCTCACCGGCGTACGCGAGCAGCTGCAGGGACGCGGTGTCCGCCCAGTGCAGGTCCTCGATGATCACCACCAGCGGCTGCTCGGCCGCAGCGTCGGCGAGCAGCCGGCAGACCGCGTCGTACGTGCGCAGGGCGGCCGAGGACGCGTCGGTCGTCGCGCCGACCGTCCCCGTGCCCAACAGTGCCGCGACCTCCTTGCGAGGGATGGGAGCCGGCCAGCTCCCGGACCACCGGCACCCACGGCCAGTAGGCGGGGGAGACGTCCGCCTCGTGGCAGCGCCCCCACAGCACGCGGGCACCGAGCCCTCTCTGCCTCCTGCGCAGCCGCGACCATCAGACCGGGTCTTGCCGATGCCGGCCTCGCCGGTGACCACCATGGCGGACCCGGAGCCGGCCACCAGCACGGCCGATCTGCTCCCGGACGATCGCGAGGAAGTCCTCGCGTCCGACCAGTCCCTGCCGCCTCCTCTCGGTCGGGATGCCGTGGTGCGGCGGGCGGCGGCGCCGGGCCGTCCAGGGTCGGTGCCTGGGCGAGAAGGTCCACCTCCAGCTGGCGCAGCTCGGGGGACAACTCGACCCCGAGCTCGTGGACCAGCGCGATCCGCGCCCGACGTACGGCCGCGAGCGCGTCGGCCTGGCGACCGGTGCGGTACAGCGCCACCGCGAGCAGTCGCCAGGCGCGCTCCCGGAACGGGTGCTCCGCCAGGAGCGTCTCCAGCTCTCCGGTGACCAGGGCTGGCGCGTCCCAGGGCCAACATCGCCTCGGCGCGTGCCTCCACGAGGGCCAGGTGCAGCTCGCGCAGTCGGGCCGCGTCGCCGCGGACGAGCGGACTGTCGGAGACCTCGGCGTAAGGCGTTCCCGCCCACAGGCCCAGCGCTTCGTCACAGGCCCGCAGCGCTGCGTCGCTCTCCCCGGACACGGAGCAGGGCGTGTGCCTGACCCGCCAGCTGGTCGAGCCGGCCGGCGTCGAGCGCCTCGACATCGATGCGCAGGCAGTAGCCGTTGGCTGAGCTCACCAGCACGGTGGGCGCTGCACCTGGGGGCCGCCCCGGCTCCAGCGCGGCACGCAGACGCGACACCGCGACCTGCAGCGAGGCGCGGGCCGACTCGGGGGGATGCTCCCCCCACACCTCGTCGATGAGCCGCTCGGCGGAGACGACCTGACCGCGTTGCGCGACCAGCACGGCCAGCACGGCGCGCTCGCGGCGACCGCGCAGGTCCTGCTCGACGCCGTCCTGCCGCACCGAGACCCGGCCCAGCACCTCGAGGGTCAGGCTCGTCACCAGCGAAAAGTTACCCGACGGGGACCGGTGGAGTCTCGCGGTTAGCCAACGGTAAGCGGGCGGCCCGGTCTCAGACAGAAGGCGGTAAGCGACCGCGGCCAGAGTCCGGGGATCAACTCGCTTACCAAGCCTCTGGAGGCTCCCCATGAATCGCTCGGCCCGGCCCTTCGTTCGCAGCTCGGCCCGCCCTCACGTCATCCGCCTGGTGTGCACGGCCACCGTCGGCGCCGCCGTGGTGGTCGCCGCCACTCTCATGGGAGGTCCGGCGATGGCGCATGACACGGGAGGAGCGCCGCACGGCTCGGCCAGCCACTCCCGTGACGGGGCCGGGCAGCAGCTCGCCGCGCTCAAGAAGTCGCTCGCGGTCTATCAGGACGTCACTGCAGCCGAGGCGGCCGGCTTCATCCCCGTCTCGGAGTGCACGGTCTCCGACGAGGGTGGGATGGGCGTGCACTACCTGAACCCCGCGCTCGCCGCCCAGGCGCCGGACCCCACCATGCCGGCCATCCTGCTCTACGCGCCGGCCAGCACCGGCACCATGCGACTGCTCGGCGCGGAGTGGTTCCAGGCTGATGCGGACCAGGACGTGCGCACCGACGAGGACCGTCCGGCGCTCTTCGGCCAGCCGTTCAACGGCCCGATGCTCGGGCACGACCCGATGATGCCGGTCCACTACGACCTGCACGTCTGGCTCTACGACAGCAACCCCGCAGGCGTCTTCGCGCCCTGGAACCCCTCCGTCAGCTGCTGACTCGCTCACGGCCCACTGCCTCACCAACACCTGAAACAGACCACCGAAAGGCCACCGTCATGACCGAGCTCGACACGCACCCGCCCATCCTCAGCCCAACCGTGCCCCCGCGGCATCCAGACCACGACGCTCCCACCGCGGCCCTCGGCGAGCTGCAGGCCGTCCTCCCCGGCCAGGTGCTCGTCCCGGAGAGTCCGGGCTGGGACGCCGGCCGCGCTGGGCTGGACACTTACCGTCGACCAGTGCCCTCTGGCCGTCGTCACCGTGAAGGACGCCGAGGATGTCATCGCGACCGTCCTGTGCGCCGCCCGGCACGGCCTGAGCGTCTCCACCCAGCCGGTCGGTCACGGCGCGACGACCGCCCTGAACGGGACGGTCCTGCTGCGCACCGGTGCGCTGCAGGACTTCGACATCGACGTCGAGCGGCGGGTGGCCCGCGTCGGCGCCGGGGTCAAGTGGGGCACCCTGCTCGCCGCGCTCGAGCCCACCGGGCTGACCGCCCTGGCCGGCAGCAGCCCGGACCCCAGCGTCGTCGGCTTCACCCTCGGCGGCGGGCTCAGCTGGTTCAGCCGTGCGCTCGGGCTCTGCGCGCACAGCGCCGTCGCGTTCGACATCGTGGATGCCGACGGGGTCCGCCGACGGATCACGTCCGCCAGCGACCCGGACCTGTTCTGGGCGCTGCGTGGAGGCGGAGGCGACTTCGGCGTCGTTCTCGCCGTCGAGATCGCGCTCCACGACGCCGGCCCGCTCGTGGGCGGCCGACTGATGTGGCCGTTGGAGATGGCCCGGCCGGTGCTGCAGGGCTTCCGGCGCATCACGGCCGAGGCGCCCGACCAGCTCACCCTGTGGGCGCACCTCTTCCGGTTTCCGCCGATGCCAGAGCTGCCCGAGCTCCTGCGAGGTCGAGCCTTCGTCTCGGTGGACCTGACCTTCCTCGGGTCTCAGACCGAGCTCGACACGTTGCTCGCACCGCTGCGTCGAGCTGCCCGTGCTGGTGCATGGACACGGTCGGCCCGGTCCCACTGTCCGAGCTCGGCGGCGATCGCCGCCGAACCGGTCGATCCGATGCCGACGCAGGAGTACTCCGAGCTGCTGCGCACCCTGGACGACGCCACGGTGGACCGACTCGTCGACGCCGCCGGTGCCGGTGCGGATCTACCGCTCGCCGTGGTGCAGATCCGCCACCTCGGCGGCGCCCTCGCCCGGGCGACACGGCGAGGACGGACCCAACGGGGCCGCTCGACGAGGAGTACTCGGTGTTCTGCCTCGGGGTCCCAGTGGCACCTGGCCTGCCCGAGGCGATCGAGGCCGCGTTCGACGAGGTGCGCGCCGCGTTGGCGGACAGCGAAGTGGGCGAGCCTTCTTCAACTTCCTGGGCGCGGAGTCCGACCTCGGGTCCACCTTCACCGCTCCGCTCGCGACAGGCTGCGAAAGATCAAGGCGACGACGGACCCCGAAACGGGTGTTCCGGAGCAACCGGCCGGTGTGAAAGCCAAGGGCGATCCGCTTCCCGGGTCCCACGCAGCAGCCAGCAAGCTGGTCAACGCAGCGGACCCGGGGAGCCGGCCCGCCAACTCCTCGAACGAGCTCGGCGCACGCAGCACTGCGCGTCACATCGACGCAAGGGCCCGGATGGGCTCTCGGCACTCCTGCGTAGATGTGGACCATGAGCGCAGTAGTGCATTGGCTCGCCGGGCTGCGTCCCTGTGTGGTGAGGCTTGACCGGTGCCGTGAGTGCACCTCCTTTTGCAGTACGTCGGCCTGCCACCGGCGTCAGTCGAAAATGGCCAAGGTGAGGGCGTGCCACGTGATTGGGCCGACCACGCCGTCGACCGGTGGGGCGAACATCGACTGGAACTCACGCACGGCAACCTCGGTCAGCGGGCCAAAGGATCCGTCGACTGCGAGACCGCCCGGTACCAGGGTCTGGACCGCCTTCACGGCGTCGCCATGATCCCCGGACCGGACCGTACGGACCAGGGCTGGCCAGTCGAGCTGGCCCAGGGTGGTGCCGATCTCAGTCGTGCGAAGGGTCTGCTGAAACGCTTGGACCGCAGCCCCGCTGGCCGCCCCGAAGCTACCGTCGGCGGCGATCGCGGCGCCCCTGGCACGCAGCAGGTGCTGGGCCGCGAGCACCCTCCAGTTGGTGGGCTGGGTGGCTCCTTGCTTGACGAGCGGCCAGGGGCGCGGCCCTGGGCTCAGCGTGCTGAGGAACGACCACGTCTGCGGACCGGCGATGCCGTCGATCGCCAGTCCCCACGACTGCTGGAACGCCCGGACCCGGGCGGTCGTGTCCGGCCCGTAGGACCCGTCGACGACGAGCGGGTCCTCCCCGGGTGACGCCAGAAGCCCGAACTGCTGGACGGCACGGACCGCGTCACCGGTGGAACCCCCGCGGGTGCTGATGACGAGCCGGGCCCAGGTCCCTGGTCCGACGACGCCGTCAGCCACCACGCCTGCTGCGGACTGGAAGGCAGTCACCGCGGCACGGGTGGCAGCGCCATACGACCCGTCGGGGACGACGGGGTGACCATGTGCTCGCAGGAGGTACTGGATGCCCGCCGCCGCCGACGACACCGTGCCGGATCCGGCTGTTCTCCACGGCTTGGTATTCATGACACACCCTCCAGATCTCGCCGACCCGCGTCGATGCAGGCCTGCCCATAGGAGTAGACCGACGGTGGCCTGATACGCGCGTGCGAACAGCCGGGCTCACCAGACACGGCGTAGCGGGACTACTAGAAGGACAACATCCCGCTGACGAGTGCCTGCCAGGTCACCGGCCCGACGATCCCATCGACCGCCACAGCCGGAATGTCAGTGTGCAGCGCCTGCTGAAAACCGCGGACCGCCGCCTCGGTCAAAGGCCCAAATCTGCCATCCACCGCAAGACCCAGGCTGGGGTCACCAGACAGGTTGCGGAACTGGAACTCCTCTTGCACCCCGCGCACCGCATCCCCTGTGCTCCCCCGCTGGACCGTGACGATGAGTGCCGCCCAAGTGTGCCGGCCAACCACGCCGTCGACAACCAGGCCCTTGTCCTGCTGAAACGCACGGACTGCGGCGTCGGTCAGCGGCCCAAAGCTCCCGTCCACCGCGACGGTGTGACCGCCCGCCCGCAGCAGGTCCTGCAGTGTGCGCACCGGATGATCTCGATCGCCCCGCCGCACCTGAGGCCACGGGCTAATGGAACCAGACATCACAATCCCCTCCCATGCGGAACACAACGGCCCACCGCCGTACCGATCAACGATCCCGCCACACCATTTACGACGTCAACCAAACCGACAGGATCACTTAGCAGCCCTACGGCGCACGACGGCAACCATGGCCGGCATGCAGTCCGCGCTACTGCGTCATATCGCCACCTTGGGGCGACCGAGGAACGCCTGGACGTCTTCCGCGTGCTACGCACCTTAAACCAAAGCGCGTATCAGCAGGCCAGTCAGTCGGTCTCCGCGACGACGTCGACTCGGCGTGAGCCTGCCAAATGGTCAGCAGAACGGCCGTCCGATTCCGGGCGCCCACCCACCGAAAGGAACAACTCAGACCTTCGCGGTGGCGACCGCGAAATGGCCGGCGACGGGCAGCGGCCCCCAGGTCTGCACGGCGGAGGCTCGGTCGTTCCACCCGAAGCTACGCAGGTCAGAAGCGTCTTGGTGGAAGTTCAGGAGCAGACGTGAGCCACCAAAGTTCACATGTTCGCCCAAAAGCGCGTTCTCCATGGCCACAAACTGCACCGACGAAATCTCGTCGTTCCAGCTCCCGCTGAACACCCCCATGCTGACCTCCGTCAGATCCGGGTATTGAAGATCTGCACGGAGCTCCAGGCGGTCACCGTCAAACCCGATGTCCTCATAGAAGTTCGTGTGCGGGATGTAGTCCCAGACCCAATAGATCCCTAGGGGGACCGTGAGGGCGCTGGATGTCGTACCTGTGTGCTCGGCGTCCGTCGTGCCGCCCAAAACGCCAGTTCCGCCGGTTCGACCCGGATCGACTACCGATACCTGCACTGTCTCGCCGTGTTCGGCCTTCTTGGTCATGGGGACGGTAGAGGTGTAGTCGCCCGACATCTGTGCCGTTAGCTGGCTGTTCTGGAGCCAGCCGTCCAGGAGAGTTCGGTCATCGAAGGCGAGTATCCGATCCTCCGAGGCGACGAAGTCCAGGTCGGTGTCGTCGAAGCGGCTCAGGTCCTGCGGCTCGTACATGGTGCCGTTGAGCTGGAACGGCAGGCGGGGCGTCTGGTGCGGTGGCCCATCACGTTTGGCCCGCGCCGGCTGCTTCACCGTCGTGACGTCGATCCGGCTGGCCGCCCGCTGCCTTCGCTCGTCCTGACCGGTCCGCGCCAGGTACTCCACCAGCACATCGAGCGCGTCAACCTTGCGTTTGCGGAGCGCCGCGACCGCCTCCTCCCGCGTCGCGTCGCCGTCGGCCACCCGAGCAATGACGCTCATCAGGTCGTCGTCCCCGTAAGTTGCCATGACGAACCTCCACCCTTCCGAGGCCCGCCGCCAGCAGGCCGCAATACCCAAGGTGGCACCAACACTCCGGGCGGGCAAGGGCCCTCAGGCCGTCCCGATGAAGCAGGGACGTCGGCGCTCGCTCATGCTCACCGTCGATGGGCATTCGCGGCGAAGCCTCCAAATGCGAAAGCAAGAACGAGGTGGATCAATCTAGGGGCCAAAGTGGTTGCCTGAGCCGATTTGCGCCCCGCCGGACCCTAAGGGACCTCCTCCTAGTGCCATGCGTCCTACCGCCGCCTGAATGCCAAATGGCTTCACGGCTGAACAGTGCCGGTGTCCCGGTAGCGTGGGGTTCGGCAGATGACCATGACGCCGTCGTTCTCGGCGACCAGCGGGAGCCGCGATTGCCGTCGGTGTTGCTGGCCCACACCACGGCCCCGCCGGGCCGTAGATCCCCAGGTTCCCATCGGCCTACAGGAGGGTCACCCCGATCGCCTGGCCGTCGGCGTTGGAGGTCCGCAGGGCACCCGCGGGCCCGTCGCGCACCAGATTGCCGTCGCTCAGCTACACGAAGCTGAACCGGCCCTGGCCGAGGTGATGCGCTGGCCGGGGAGGAGGACCTCACGCGGCTGCATGTCGTTCCCGGTCGCAGTCGGACCCGTCGGGGGCTTTACCAACTCCCCCGAAAGCGTCAGGGCCGGTCCCGCCACGCTCCGCGAGCGCATGGAGAGCCCGAACCGATCCGCGTGAGCACGGATCGGTTCAGCCCCGTCGTGTGCCACCTCAGTGTGACTCTCAGAGCCACCGCCTTTGCCGGGCCTTGTCGCGGCTGCCCGGCGGGAGATCCCGTAGAACCTCCACCGGCGCGATAGAAGCGCACGCGTGGTGAGTCCCACATGGACCCGCCCCACGCGGGGCGAGGAAGCGCCGTCAGGCCAGGCCGTCGCCGCCCCGACGGGGCCCCGATGGGTCTTGAACGGCCACTCATCAGACACGTATCAGACACGATCCGGAAACGAAACGGCCCCCGATCTGCGTTTCCGCAGGTCAGGGGCCGGAGGTGGTGGTGGATGTGAAGGGACTCGAACCCATGGCCTCTCGCGTGTGAAGCGAACGCTCTAACCAACTGAGCTACACATCCGGGTGCCTGACGGCCTGCCGAGGATATACGGACCTCCCGACTCGGCGGAAATCGGGTCCCCCGCACTCGGCCGACGTCCAGCCTACAGACCGGCGTTCGCGTGCAGCCAGGCCTCGATGCTGTCCGGGAGTAGCCCGGGAACCCCGGTGAGCCACATCGTCAGCCAGAACGCGAAGCCGACGAAGAAGAGCGTCACGAGCCCGACGATGCCCTTGACCGACCAGTGCTGCCTCCTGACCCACTGCTCCCAGGCCCGCACCTTGTCCTTGACGAACTCGAGCAGCCGCGAGGCCGGCTCGAACTCCGAGGCCCACACCGCGATGCCGAGGATCACGATCAGCCAGCCGGGGCCGGGCAGCGGCACCAGCACCAGCCCGCCGAGCACCATGACCAGCCCCGCGAAGAGCACCGCGCCCTGGTACAGCGGACGCCACCGCGGGCTGGCCCGGATCCTGCGACGCCACTCCCAGTCGTCCTCGTCCTCGGGGTCCCGCAACAGGTGGTGCTCGTGGTGCTCGTGGTGCTTCGCCGGGTCCCGCTGCTCGTGCGGCGTCACGGGTCCACCCCCAGGGCGGCGTGGGCCGCCCACACCTGCCGCACCCGCGCCGTCAGCGGCCCGGGAGCGGGCAGGGCCCGGCCGTCCGCGGCCGACACCGGGAAGACGTCCTTGATCGAGGAGGTGATGAAGACCTCGTCGGCCCGGGTGAGCACCTCCAGCGGCAGCGCCTCCTCGACCACCTCCACGCCATCCGCGGCACACCACTCGAGGACGAGCTCGCGGGTGATGCCCGCGAGGCAGCCGCTGTCGAGCGGCGGCGTGCGGACAACGCCGTCGATGACGACGAAGACGTTGCTGCCGGTGGCCTCGCACAGCTCACCGCGGGTGTTGCCGAAGATCGCCTCGAGCGCGCCCTGCCCCTTGGCGCGGGCCAGGGCGATGACGTTGTCGGCGTACGACGTCGTCTTCAGGCCTGCCGTCGCCGCGCGCTCGTTGCGCACCCACGGCACGGTGACGACAGAACCGTGCGCCTCGGGCCGGGTGTGGGGCACCGCCGTGACGATGTGGGTGAGGTCGGAGTCGTGCCGGTCCGAGCCGAGCGGTCCGCGCCCACCGGTCACCGTGAACCGCAGGCGCCCGAAGCCGATCGGGTCGCCGTCGAGCACGGCCTCGATGCCCTCGCGGATCCGGTCGTGGTCGGCCGCCGGCAGGCCCAGGCCGGCCATCGTCCGGTCGAGCCGCCGCAGGTGGCGGGTGACCGCGAAGGGCACCCCGTGGTCGATCTTCGCGGTCTCGAAGGCACCGTCGCCCACCGTGACGCCGTGGTCGACGGCGCTCACCGCTGGGGTGTCGGGCCCGACGAGCGTGCCGTCGACCCAGACCCGGATGTCAGTCATGCGTCACACCCTTCCATGCCCGGCCCGACCGCCCGTGGCCAGCGCCACCAGACGCGCCGCCTTGAGCTCGGTCTCGCGCCACTCCCCCTCGGCATCACTTCCCCACGTGATGCCGGCACCGGTCCCGAACCGCAGGACGCGCCGCCCGGTGTCGTCGCGGGCCGCCCAGAAGGTGCGGATACCGACGGCGAGCTCCGCGTCGTCGCGGTCGGCGTCGACCCAGCCCACCGCGCCGCAGTACGGGCCGCGCGGCACCGGCTCGAGGTCGGCGATCGCCCGGAGCGCGGTGTGCTTGGGGGCGCCGCTGACCGACCCGGGCGGGAAGCTCGCCTCGAACAGGTCGCGCCAGCTCGTGCCCGGTCGCAGCGTGCCCGACACGTCCGAGACGAGGTGCACCAGCCCCGGGTGCTCCTCGACGCGACACAGGTGGTCGACCTCGACGGTGCCCGGCAGGCTGACGTGCCCGAGGTCGTGCCGCACGAGGTCGACGATCATGACGTTCTCGGCGTAGTCCTTCGCCAGCAGCTCGGCCGACGTGGGGGCCGTGCCCTTGATCGGGCGCGAGGTCACCCGGTCCCCGCGCCGCACGAGGTAGGCCTCCGGCGACGCACAGGCGAGCTCGAGCCCCGCCTCGGGCAGGTCGAGCGTCGCCGCGTACGGCGCCGGGTTGCCGGCCGCCAGGCGGGCGCCGAGGTCGGACAGCCGGGCGCCTTCGGGCAGGTCGTGCTCCATGACCCGGCAGAGGTTGACCTGGTAGACGGTGCCCGCCGCGATCCGCCGGCGCACCTCGGCGACGCCCTCGACGTAGGCCGCGTGGTCCAGGCTGGTGCGCCAGCCGCCGGTCAGCGCGGGCCACCCGGCGCCGTCCCGCGCTCCCTGCGAGGCGGGCACGGCATCCGGCCCGCGCCGCACGTGGTCCATCCGCACCGCGGTGAACGCGCCCTCGAAGGTGACCACGACGACCCAGAACCCGCTCGTGAGGTCCTCGACGTCGTGGCTGACGGCGCGGACGCCGCGGGCCACGAGCGACCCGAACCTCGCCTCCGACACGCCCCGCATCGTATGCGGCGGCCGGGCGGGGTCAGCCGCCGTCGATGACGAGGTCGGCCCTGGCGAAGGTGGAGCGGACGAATGCGGCGTTCGGGTCGTCGACCGCAGCCACCCAGGCCGCGGCCCGTTCGGGCGGCTTGCCGAACTCGACGTGTCGCGCGACGAGACGGGCGGTGCGCACCTCCGCCGCGACCTGCACGACCCACACCTCGTCGAGCAGGTCGCGCACGGCCGCCCACGGCCCGTCGTCGACGAGCAGGTAGTTGCCCTCCGTGACGACGACGTCGGTGCCTTCCGGCACAGCGACCGCACCGGCCACGGACTCCTCGATCGAGCGGTCGTAGGTCGGGGCCCAGACCGTGTGGGGGCCGCCACCGCGCAACCGGGTCAGCAGCGCCGCGTAGCCGGCTCCGTCGAAGGTGTCGATGGCGCCCTTGCGGTCCGTTCGCCCGAGGGCGGCGAGTGCGACGTTGGCCAGGTGGAAGCCGTCCATCGGCACCAGCACCGCGGTGGTTCCGTTCTCCCGCAGCGCAGCCACGAGGGATGCCGTGAGCGTGGACTTGCCCGACCCCGGCTCCCCCACCACGCCGACGAGGACCGGCCGACCCGCACCGACCCGGGCCCGGAGGCCGAGGACGCGGTCGACGAGCGTGTCGAGGGTGGGGTCCATCGGCCCGGTCACTTCCGCTGCCGGTGACCGGCGAACTGCGACACGACGATCGCGACGATCGTGACGAGGAAGACCTGCCCGAGCACGGCCTCGGAGGAGACGAGCAGCCGGGACACCTCGGTGGTGGGCGCGATGTCGCCGATGCCGAGCGTCGACATCGTGGTGAGGCTGAGGTACGTGAGGGCGGTGGACTCCTGGGGCACCCCGAAGGGCGGCACCGAGCTCCAGACCTCGACGGCCTGGAACAGGGCCGCGTAGGCGACCCCGATCTGGAGGTAGGCGGTGATCGCCCCGAGCACCGTGCGACCCCCGACGACGGTGTGCTGGGAGATCCGCCGGATGACGATGACCGGCAGGGCGACGACCAGGACGAGCCACAGCGGGTCAGCCTCGCGGGGGTGCACCGGGCCCACTCCGTCCCCGCCGAACAGCAGGTCCGCGAGGGACAGTGCGGCGAGGGCACCCACGGCGAGCAGCACCACCACCGTGACCACCCGCCGGGCCTGCCGTCGCATCCCGGTCGCCCGCGCCGCGGCGACCAGCGCGACACCGCTCATCGTGTGGGCGAGCAGGGAGTCGCCCCACGAGTCGCCCACGTTGATCAGCGAGGACACCACGATCGTGGCGATGACGAAGAAGAGCACGACGCCGAACCGGTCGACCGGGTCGGCCCGCCAGTCGCGCCACACCCGGTCCACCCACGGGAAGACGGCACGCGGGCGCGGGAGCGGGCCGGACGGAGGGGGCGGTTCGGTCGGCTCGGAGCCCTCCCGCAGGGACATGCCGGCCTCCCTTCGCACCCGGGGCGCCACCGGGTCGGCGGCGCGGCGCAGCCAACCTATCGCCACGCCCGCACGGCCCTTCGTGGGCGCGCCGGACGAGGCGCCGGCACGGCCGATCCGGGCTGATGACAGCGGGTCAGGCTCGGCGTAGCGTCGGCGGGTGGACCACTTCGCCACGAAGGGGCCCGACTGATCGGAGGTTGAGATGTTCATCCAGGTCATCCAAGGGATGTGCACGGACGAGGCGATGCTGCGCCAGCAGATGGACCGGTGGAGGGAGGAGCTCGCCCCCGGCGCGCAGGGCTGGCTCGGCGGCACCTACGGCATGACCGACGACGGGCAGTTCGTCGCGGTCGTGCGCTTCGAGTCCCGCGAGGCCGCCGCCCGCAACTCCCTGCGCCCCGAGCAGGGCGAGTGGTGGGCCGCGGCGAGCAGGTGCTTCGACGGCGAGGTGAGCTTCCACGACTGCGACGACGCGATCATGATGCTCGACGGCGGCTCGGACGACGCCGGGTTCGTGCAGGTCATCCAGGGCCGGCTCGACGACCCCACGCGCTTCCGCGAGTTCATGTCGCAGCCGATGGACATGCTGCACGAGGCCCGCCCGGAGATCATCGGCGGCACGATCGCCATCGACGCCGACGGCTGGTTCACCGAGACGATGGCCTTCCGCAGCGAGGCCGAGGCCCGCCAGGGCGAGCAGATGGAGATGCCGGACGAGATGGCGGGTCAGTTCAACCGCGAGATGGAGCAGGTGCGCGAGATGCGCTTCCTCGACCTGCACCACCCGTGGTTCGCCAGTGCCGGGTCCGGCGGGATGTGACAGCGCCCCGGGATGACCGAAGCCCACCACATGATGTGGTGGGCTTCCGTCGTACGGGGTGGACGCGAGAGGACTCGAACCTCCGACCCCCACCGTGTCAAGGTGGTGCGCTAACCAGGCTGCGCTACGCGTCCGTGCGGTACTGCTAGGGGTACTACTCGAGGTGGAGACGGGATTTGAACCCGTGTACGCGGCTTTGCAGGCCGCTGCCTCGCCTCTCGGCCACTCCACCGTGGGGGCGGCTACACCCTCCGAGCGGATGACCGGGTTCGAACCGGCGACCTCAACCTTGGCAAGGTTGCGCTCTACCAACTGAGCTACATCCGCGCGCGCCGTGGCTCTCTCGAACCCCTTTGGCGTGCTCGCAGACATTATCCGATCGCCGCGACGATCTCCAAACCGGCGGGCCAGCGGGCCGGCGCGAGCCGTCAGCGGTCGGCGTCGACCCGCCGGGGGTCCTCGGCCGGCTGCGAGGGGGCGCCGGGCACGGGTCCCGACGCGGCATCCGGCGGCGTCGGCCGCCCCGCACCGGACATGGGGGTCAGCGGGCCGCGCGCGGCCTCGCGCAGGCGGGAGATGCCGAGGTCGTCGTCATCACCCACGGAGCCGTAACCGTCGAACGGGTCGTCCCAGCCGGCCGGGCGATCACGGCGCTCGATGCGGGACTCGCGCACCCCGACCACCCACGCGCCGAGCCGCTCGTGGAGGGCGCGGTGCTCGGCGGCCGGCCAGAGCTCGCGGATCGACGCGTTGAACGCGGCGCCGATGAGCACGGCGATCGCGAGGGCGTAGAGCCAGATCAGCAGCACGATGGGCGCCGAGAGCGGGCCGTAGATCGAGGTGCCCCCGCTCAGCGACGCGGCGATCGTCCCGCGCAGGAAGAAGGACGCGAGGACCCAGATCACCAGGGTGAGGACGGCACCCGGCACGTCGCGCAGCCACGGCGACCGGCGCGGGGTGCTCACGTGGTACAGGCTCGTGAGGCTCCCGACGGTGAGCAGGATGACGAGCGGCCAGTAGAGCACGATGAGGGCGTCCCACGGCTTCGGAAGGATGTCGCCGAGCAGGCTGGGCCCGAGCAGCACCAGCGGGATCGTGACGATGCCGACGAGGAGCGCGAGGACGTAGAGCGTGAACGAGAGCACGCGGGTGTGCACGATGCCGCGCTCGTCCGACTGGCCGTACATGATCGAGATGGTGTCGACGAAGACGTTGAGGGCGCGCGACCCCGACCACAGCGAGAGCAGGAAGCCGATCGAGAGCAGGTCGACGCGCGGGCCGCGGATCACGTCGGTGATGGTGGGGACGATGGTGTGGGTGATCACGTCGTCGGTGAGGAAGCGGTGTGCGTAGTCGGTCATCAGGACCAGCACGTCCTGGCGTCGGTCCTGGCCCATGGCGTTTCCGACGAACCCGATGCTGCCGAACAGCCCGAGGATGAGCGGCGGGAGCGAGAGCAGGGCGAAGAAGCCCGCCTCCGAGGCCAGGCCGGTGACGCGGTAGCGCATGCAGATGCGGATGGTCGTGACGACGAGCCGGGCGAGCGCGAGCAGGCCCGGAACGCGCCCGAGCACCCGGCGCACCCGCCGCCTCGCCTCGGTCATGGTGCCAACCGTAACCGCCGTACCCTCGGGGGGTGCGGACCCACGTCGTCTCCAACGTCGTCCCGGCCCCCAGCGGGCTCCACCTGCTGCGTTCCGACCCGGCCCTCGCCGAGGCGGTCGAGCGCTGGGTCGCACCGGCTGACCCGGACGGGGCCGCTGCGCTCGACGACCTGGGCGTGCTCGCCGGCACGCCCGAGGTCCGCCAGTGGGCCGACCAGGCCGACCGGGTCGCCCCGGTGCTGCGCACCCACGGCCCCACCGGTGAGCGGCTCGACGAGGTCGAGTTCCACCCGGCCTACCACCGCCTGCTCGAGGTGGCCGTCGGCAACGGGCTCACCGCGGAGGCCTGGACCCGCCCCGCCGACACCGGCGCCCACGCCCGGCGCGCCGCCGGCTTCGTCGTGTGGTCGCAGGTCGAGGCCGGCCATCTCTGCCCCGTCTCGATGACGTATGCCGCGGCGCCGGCGCTGGCGGCCGAGCCCGACGTGGCCTCGCGCTGGGTGCCGGGCCTCGCCTCGCGCTCGTACGACCCCGTGCTGTCGCCGATGGCCGACAAGGCCGGGCTGACCGTCGGCATGGGCATGACCGAGAAGCAGGGCGGCTCCGACGTGCGCGCCAACACCACCCGGGCGGTCGCCGACCCGGGCGGCCCCCTCGAGGGCGACACCTACCGGCTCACCGGGCACAAGTGGTTCTGCTCGGCGCCGATGAGCGACGCCTTCCTCGTCCTGGCCCGGACCGACGCCGGCATCGGCTGCTTCCTCCTCCCCCGCGTGCTCGACGACGGCACCCGCAACGACATCCGGCTGCAGCGCCTGAAGGACAAGCTCGGCAACCGCTCGAACGCGTCGTCCGAGATCGAGCTCGACGGCGCCTGGGCGGTGCGCGTCGGCGACGAGGGACGCGGCATCCGCACGATCATCGGCATGGTCGCCTCGACCCGGCTCGACTGCGTGCTCGGCTCGACGGCCACGATGCGGGCCGCCCTCGTGCGGGCGGTGCACCACGCGCGGCGCCGCAGCGCGTTCGGGGCGCTGCTCGTCGACCAGCCGCTGATGCGCAACGTGCTCGCCGACCTGGCCCTGGAGAGCGAGGCGGCCACCGTGCTCGCGATGCGGCTCGCCCACGCCGTCGACGCCGGTGAGGAAGACCTCGTGCGCCTGGGTGTCGCGCTGGGCAAGTTCTGGGTCTGCAAGCGCACCGCGCCGATGGTGGCCGAGGCGCTGGAGTGCCTCGGCGGCAACGGCTACGTCGAGGAGAACGGCCTGGCCCGGCTCTACCGCGAGGCCCCGCTCAACTCGATCTGGGAGGGGTCGGGCAACGTCAACGCGCTCGACGTCGTCCGTGCCCTGACCCGCGAGCCGGCATCGCTGGCGGCGCTGGGCAAGGAGCTGGCCCTCGCCCGCGGCCACGACCGCGCGCTCGACGCCGCGATCGACGACTGCGAGGCGGCCGGCGCGCTCGCCCTCGGCCCGGACGCGCCGTGGGGTGCCCGCCGGCTGGTCGAGCGCCTGGCCCTGACCCTGCAGGCCTCGCTGCTCGTACGGCACTCCCCCGGGCCGGTCGCCGACGCGTTCGTCGCCAGCCGCCTCGGGGGCGACCACGGCGGCACGTTCGGCACCCTCGGCGCCTCGGTCGGGCCGGATGCCGTGTCGCTGCTGCTGGAGCGCGCGCTCAGGGAGTGAGCGCCAGCCGCTCCTTCTCCGCCTCGACGTCGAAGTCGGCCGCGGGCCACTTGGGGTCCATCGCCTCGAGGTGCTCCAGGAGCAGGTTGGTGACGGCGAGCCGGGCGTACCACTTGCGGTCGGCCGGGACGACGAACCACGGCGCGGCATCCGTCGAGCACTTCTCGAGCGCTGCCTGGTAGGCCTGCATGTAGTCGGCCCAGTGACCGCGCTCGTCGATGTCGCTCGGGTTGAACTTCCAGAACTTGTCCTCGCGCTCGAGCCGCTCGCCGAGTCGGGCCTTCTGCTCGGCGCCCGAGATGTGCAGCATCACCTTGACGACCACGGTGCCGTCGTCGACGACGCCCCGCTCGAAGGTGTTGATCTGGGTGTAGCGCCGTGACCACGTCTGGCGCGGCACCAGGTCGTGCACCCGCACGATGAGCACGTCCTCGTAGTGGCTGCGGTCGAACACCCCGATCAGGCCGGGTCGGGGCAGGGCGTTGCGGATCCGCCAGAGGAACGGGTGGCGCTGCTCCTCCGGGCTCGGCGCCTTGAACGAGGTGATGTGCACGCCCTGCGGGTCGACCGCCCCGACGACATGGCGCATGATGCCGCCCTTGCCGGAGGTGTCCATGCCCTGGATGACCAGCAGCACCGAGCGGTGGCCGCCGCCCTTGGACTCGGCGAAGAGCCGCTCCTGCAGGTCGCCGAGCCGGGACTGCAGCTCGTCCATGACCTCCTGGCCCTCCGCCTTGTCGCCGGTGAAGGCGGGCGTCGAGTGCGGGTCGAGGTCGGCGAGGCTGAAGCCGGGACCCACCCGCAGGGCGTCGGTCCAGGTGACGGGCTGCACGGCCTTGTCCTTGCGGGCCTTGGCTGCCTTGGCCCGCTTCTCGCGCGCCTTCGCGGCGGCCTTGCCGGAGAGCTTGCGGTCGGGCGTCACCTTCTTGCGCGACGGCGCCCCGGCCTTCGCGGACGCACCACCCCTCGTCCGGGTGTCCTTGCCCTTGCTCTTGCCCTTGCGCTTGGCGCTCTTCGACGCGGCCTTGGCCTTCGATCCCTTGCCCATCGCCGCATCCTTGCAGACCACGGGGCGTGGCAGGGCCGTGGGCGGTCGGCGCTCGCCGGGTCGCGGCTGACACACTCGCTCGCATGCGCGTCCTCCTCGACCCCCGCCGGCCGGCGACGCCGGGTGGCCGCGTCACGGCATCCGAGCTCGTCGACCTCTACGCGTTCCCGCGTGGCCGGCGGTGGCTGCGCACCAACTTCGTGTCGACCCTCGACGGCTCCGGTGTCGGCCCCGACGGCCGCAGCGGCAGCATCAACACCCCGGCCGACAACCGGGTCTTCGCCCTCCAGCGCGACCTGTGTGACGCGGTGCTCGTCGGGGCGGGCACGGTACGCGCGGAGGGCTACCAGCGCATCACCCCGACGCGCCGACGCGCGGTGCCGCCGGCGCTCGTCGTCGTCAGCGGGTCGGGGCGGGTGCCAAGGGGGCTGCGGGCGCCCACCCGGGGGCGCGGCGCCGGGCTGCTCGTGACGTGCTCCGCGGCCGGTCCTCGCGCGCTCGCCCGAGCCCGTCGCGAGCTCGGTGAGGATGCCGTGCTCGTCGCCGGTAGTGACAACGTCGACCTGCCCGCCGCGCTCGACGCGCTGGCCGAGCGCGGGCTGCGGCACGTGCTCTGCGAGGGCGGGCCGACGCTGCTCGCTGCGGCCCTGGCGGCCGGGGTCATCGACGAGCTGGCCCTGTCTCTCGTGCCCACGGTCGTCGGTGGCGACGGCACCCGGATCACGAACGGTGCACCGCTGGGCGGGCCGGACGGCATCCCCCTGGTGCCGCGGCTGCTCGTCGAGGAGTCGGGCACCCTGATGGGCCTCTGGCGGGTCCGCCGCTCCTGACCGCCCTGCTCAGCCGGCGGCGAAGTCGCCGACGAGGCGCTCCCAGCGCTCGGGGTCGGTGTTCCACTCCGTGCAGTGCCGGGCGACGTGCCACTCCTCGAAGGTGACCAGGTCGGGCCGCGCCTCGGCCAGCTCGCGCGACGGGCCGCAGGGCACGAACTCGTCGTCGGCGCTGTGGATCAGCAGCACCGGATGGCGCAGCTCGGCGCCCCGCCGCACCCAGTCGGTCTTGGCCAGGTCGACGCCCTCGTGCACCCCCACCAGCCGGTGGCCCCACCGATGCCGCATCAGGACGCGCGCCAGGGAACCGACGTGCGGAGGCACCCGGTGCGCCCTGGCGTGGTGGGCCAGCACGTCGCCCCAGTCGATGACAGGGGCGTCGAGCACGACGCGCGACACGAGCGCCGACAGCGGCGAGCGGTCGAGCAGCTGCAGCACGATCGCCCCGCCCATCGACCACCCCATCAGCAGCACCTCGCGGGCGCCGTGGTCGACGGCGTAGCGGAGCGCGGCCTCGACGTCACGCCACTCGGACAACCCGAGGGCGTAGCGGCCGTCCGGCCCGGGCGGCACCCCCTCGTCGTTGCGGTAGCTCGGCACCAGGCAGGTCCAGCCCCGGCCGAGCAGCGGCGGCATCGCCCGGATGGTCTCCTCGCGCCGGGCGCCCCGCCCGTGCACGAGCACCGCCCAGCGCTCCCCCGGCCCCTCCGGCGGCGTCACCACCCACGCCGGCATCGGGCCCAGGTCACCGGCATACGTCACGTACTCGGTGGGCAGGTCCAGGCTCGCGTCCGGGGGTGCGCCGAAGAAGTACGGGTTCCAGCGCGCGCCCCCGGGAGCGAGGTAGCCACGGTCGACGCCGAGCAGCTCGCGCTCGACGGTGCCGGATGCCGGGTCCAGCCGCACGACGTCCCCCACCCGGACGTGCCCGAAGCCGTTGTCGATCCACAGCCCGTAGCGGCCCGGCACGACCGTCTCCGGCGTGATGCCCAGCACGACGGTCGACGAGCGGGCCGCCCGCACGACGACGTCGTCGGGCCGGTGCCGGTCCGGGGTGAGCACGCGCCGCGCGAACCAGGCGGCGGCGGCGACCGAGCCGGCTCCCGAGGCCACCGCGGTGGTCGCGCCGACCGCCGCTCCCGCGGTGGCCGCGCGCCGGGCGCGGCTGCGGGCCGGGGTGTCGGTCACCCGCTGCCGCCGCTGAGCACCTCGGACAGGTCGTACGAGACGGGCTCGTCGAGCTGCTCGAAGGTGCAGTCGCCGGGGTCCTTGTCGGGGCGCCAGCGCGCGAACTGGGCGGTGTGCCGGAAGCGCACCCCCTCCATGTGGTCGTAGCGCACCTCGACGACCCGCTCGGGCCGCAGCGGCGTGAACGAGAGGTCCTTGCCGGCCGCCCACCGGCTGCCGGCGGCGTTCTGCGGGGTGCGGGTGCCCTCCTCCTGGCGGGCCCACGCCCAGGGGTGCTCGTCGAAGGTCGTGACCAGCGGCTGCAGCTCGTCGAACAGCTCCTTGCGCCGGGCCATCGGGAAGGCCCCGATGACCCCCACCGAGAGCAGCTGCCCCTGCGCGTCGTGGATGCCGAGCAGCAGGCTGCCGATCAGGTCGTCGCCGCTCTTGTGGGTGCGGTAGCCGGCGACGACGCAGTCGGCCGTGCGCTCGTGCTTGATCTTGGCCATGGTGCGCTTGTCGGGCTCGTAGGCGCCGTCGAGCTGCTTGGCCACCAGGCCGTCGAGCCCCGCCCCCTCGAACTCGGTGAACCACTCCGCCGCCACGGCCCGGTCGGTCGTGGCCGGGGTGAGGTGGATCGGCGCCTGCGCGTCGGCCAGCGCCTGCTCGAGCAGCGCTCGCCGCTCGCGGAACGGCCGAGCGGTGAGGTCGTCCTCGCCCAGGGCCAGCAGGTCGAACGCCACGAACTGCGCCGGGGTCTCGACCGAGAGCTTCTTCACCCGGCTCGCGGCCGGGTGGATGCGCTGGCTCAGCAGGTCGAAGTCGAGCCGGTCCTCTCCCGGACGCACGACGATGATCTCGCCGTCGACGACGCACTTCTCAGGCAGGTTGGCCAGCGCGGCTTCGACCACCTCGGGGAAGTAGCGAGTCATCGGCTTCTCGTTGCGGCTGCCGATCTCGACGAGGTCGCCGGAGCGGAAGACGATCGAGCGGAAGCCGTCCCACTTCGGCTCGAAGCTGACGTCCTGGCCGTCGAGGGCCGCGATGCCCTTGACCGCCTTGGCGAGCATCGGCGGCACCGGCGGCACGACCGGCATCCCCCAGCGCTCGCGCTCGGCGGCGTCGCGGTCGGCCTTGGGCGCCATGTACTCCGCGTCGGCCTTGTCGGTGCGCCGCTTGCTCGGCTGCACGCGCGGAGGCTCGCCCGGCATCTTCGGGTAGTCGGGCGGGAAGTTGAGCTCGCCGAGCCCGCGCTCGTCGACGTCGCGCTGCCACAGGGCCAGGGCGCCTGCGACGTCGCCGACCTCGGCGTCGATGTCGGCCCAGGCGTCGCCGCGGTCCTCGAGCACGTCGGGAACGGTGAGCACGGTGAAGTCGCCGGGGCTCACCGTGGTGAGCTCGGTCCAGGTGACCGGCATCGACACCGGCGCCCCGGGCAGCGGGCGCGGGCTGTAGGCCGAGGCGATGGTGCGGTCGCGGCAGGCCTGGTTGAAGTCGACGAAGATGCGCTCTCCGCGTTCCTCCTTCCACCAGGACGTCGTGACGAGGTCGGGCAGGCGTCGTTCGAGCTCGCGGGCGATGCCGATGACGCCGTGCCGCACCTCGAGGAACTCGTGGGTCGGCGCGACCCGCGCGTAGACGTGCACGCCCCGGTTGCCGCTGGTCTTGGCGAACGCGGTGAGCCCGATCTCGGCCATCAGCTCGCGCAGCGCCAGCGCCGCCTCGACGGAGTCCTGGAAGGTGCGCCCGGGCTGCGGGTCGAGGTCGATGCGCAGCTCGTCGGGGTTGTCGTTGTCGGCGGAGCGCACCGGCCACGGGTGGAAGGTCACCGTGTTCATCTGCACCGCCCACACCGCGGCGGCGACCTCGTCGACGACGATCTGCGCGTGCCGCCGCCCGCTCGGGTAGCGGCACGAGACCGTGCGCACCCAGTCGGGCATGCCCTTGGGCGGGTTCTTCTGGTAGAACTCCTCGCCCTCGATGCCCTCCGGGAACCGCTGCAGCGTCACGGGGCGGTCACCGATGTGGTGCACGAGTGGGTCGCCGACCGCGACGACGTAGGCCGCGAGGTCGCCTTTGGTGATGCCCGCGTCGGGCCACATCACCCGGTCTGGGCTGCTCAGGCGCACCTGACGTGGGCCCTCGGGCCCCTCGACCTCCAGCACCTGCGCGTCCGACATGCGGCGAGCCTAACGACGTGCGCCGACGCGCGGGAACCATCCGGGCACGTGCACTGTTGGTCAGGACATGACGATGAAGCCGACCGATCGTTCCTACGCCGTCGACCGCACCGAGGAGGAGTGGAAGGCCGCGCTGACCCCCGACGAGTACCAGGTGCTGCGCCAGGCGGGCACCGAGCGCCCCTACGTGGGCGAGTACACCGACGCCAAGACCGTCGGCACCTACGCGTGTCGCGCCTGCGGCGCCGAGCTGTTCACCTCCGAGACCAAGTTCGACAGCCACTGCGGGTGGCCGTCGTTCTTCTCCCCGCTGGCCGGCGAGTCGGTCGAGCTGCTCGAGGACCGCTCGCTGCCCGGCCGCCCCCGCACCGAGGTGCGCTGCGCCACCTGCGGCAGCCACCTCGGGCACGTCTTCGAGGGCGAGGGCTACGACACCCCGACCGACCAGCGGTTCTGCATCAACTCGATCAGCCTGACGCTGCGCCCGGCGGACGGTTCCCCGACCGACCTGAGTCAGGGGCGCCACGCCGGGTCGCGGCCGATGAAGGCCACCAGCTGGTCCTGGGGTCGGGCGTCGTCGGGCACCGGCACCCGCGGGCCGTACTGGCCGGAGGTGCGCAGCAGCCCGTCGAGGGGCTGCATGCCCTCGACCAGCTCGGCACTCAGGGTGGGGTCGAGCACCTCGTCCTGTCCGGCGGCCCGGGCGAGGTCCCAGGTGTGCATGAACACGTCGGTCGTGTAGAACCGGTCGATCGCCTGGTCCAGCGGCAGGTCGCCGGTGTGCGGGTTCGAGAACGAGAGGTTCGCGGTCTCGGGGTCGTCCAGCACCGCCTGCACGGCATCCGCGTGGGCCTGCCAGGCCCCCACCGGGTCGTCAGCGACCTCCGGGCCCTCGGGCAGCGTGACCGCGCTGCCCGAGGCCAGGAACGGCGGGAACCACTCGACGAGGTGGGCGACCACGTCGCGGGCGGCCCACTCGGGCACCGGCGTCGGTGCGTCCCAGTCGGTCGTGGCCCGCACCGCCTCGGTGAACCCGCCGGCGATGGCGCGGTGCCGCTCCGGCGGGTCGTTCGGGATGCCGGTCACAGCTCGCCCGCCTCGAGCAGGCGGTCGAGCGCGCCGTAGCCCTGGTCGACCCCGGTCTCCATGCCGCTGGCGAGCCACTGGTCGCGAACCTCGAACGAGTCGCACAGGCTCATCGCGTGCAGCCGGGTGCGCCCGTCGCCGAGGTCCTCGAAGACCAGCGTCTCGAGGGCCACGCTGTCAGGCTGGCCCTCCCAGGTGAAGGTCTGCACGATCCGGTCCGTGCCGACGGTGTGGAAGCAGCCCCGGAACGCGGTCTCGAAGTCCGTCCCGCGGGACGAGGTGTAGCGCCACGACCCTCCGTCGCGCGCGTCCCAGTACTCGATCTCGGTGCTGATGTCGTTGGGCCCGACCCACCGGGCGAACAGCTCGGGGTCGGTGTGGGCCCGGAGCAGCTGCGCCGGGGTGGCCGCGAAGTCGCGGTAGATGTGGATCATGGGGACCTTCTCGTCGGCCTCGATCCGGGACTGGGTGCTCGTGGTGGTCATGATGCCTGTCCTTCCGTGTGCTGGTTCGTCGTCCGGGTGTCGTGCTGGTCGTGCTGGTCCTGTTGCGGCAACGGGTAGCCCTGCTCGTCGAGCCCGGCGAGCACCGCGTCGAGTCGCGCGAAGCGCTCCTCGGCCCGGCCCTGGTACCGCTCGATCCACTTCGTCATGAGGTCGAACACCTCCGCCTCCAGGTGCACCGGGCGGCGCTGCGCCTCCCGGCTGCGGCTGACCAGGCCGGCGTCCTCGAGCACCTTGAGGTGCTTGGACACGGCCTGCAGGGACACGTCGTAGGGAGCGGCGAGCGCGTTCACGGTGGCGTCCCCCGCCGAGAGCCGGGCGACCATGTCGCGCCGGGTCGGGTCGGCGAGTGCGGCGAACACCTTCGACAGCTGGTCGCTCATCCCGGGCTCCTTGGTCAACCGAATGGTTGACTACGACGATAGGCAGGGTCTGGAACGTTGTCAACCCATTGGTTGACAACGCGTCCGTGCTCACGACCTGGCGTCGGGGCGATCACCGACCGCACACCATCCACAGGTCGCGCTCGCGGGGGCGGCTCAGCGCTGGCGGTGCACCAGGGTGCGCACGGGCACGCGGGGGCCGGTGTAGAACGGCACCTCCTCGCGCACGTGCATCCGCGCCCGGGACGCCCGCAGCTCGCGCATCAGGTCGACGATGCGGTGCAGCTCGTCGGCCTCGAACGCGAGGATCCACTCGTAGTCGTTGAGGGCGAACGACGCGATGGTGTTGGCCCGCACGTCCGGGTAGTCGCGGGCCATCTTGCCGTGCTCGACGAGCATGTCGCGGCGCTCCTGGTCGTCGATGAGGTACCAGTCGTACGAGCGCACGAACGGGTAGACGCACACGTAGGCGCGCGGGTCCTCGTCGGACATGAAGGCCGGGATGTGGCTCTTGTTGAACTCGGCCGGCCGGTGCAGGGCCGCCACCGACCACACCGGGTCGAGGTGCTGGCCGTAGTCGGTGCGCAGCAGCGCGTGGTAGGCCTCCTGCAGGGCCTCGATCGTCTCGGCGTGCCACCACACCATGACGTCGGCGTCGGCGCGCAGGCCGGCGACGTCGTAGGTGCCGCGCACGACGACGTCGCGCTCGGCGAGGTCGGTGAACAGCTCCTCCACCTCGGTGGCCAGGGCGTCGCGGTCCTCGCCGGCGAGTGGCTCGGCGACGGCGAACACCGACCACATCGCGTAGCGGATGCTGTCGTTGATCTCGCGGATCCGGGCGGCGCCGGGCTTGGCGGGGGTGGACCGGGTGGGCTCGCTCATGCGGGGTGATCTCCTGTGCGGGACGCGGTGCTGCTGAGGTGCTGGACGGTGGCTCGGGCGGCACGGGTGGCCGAGGCGACGACGGCCGGGATGCCGACGCCGTCGTAGACCGCGCCCGCCACCTCGATCCCGGGCAGGCGCGCGACGTCGTCGCGGATCGTCCCGACCCGGTCGACGTGGCCGACGGCGTACTGGGGCAGGCCGCCTCCCCAGCGTTGCACGTGCGCGTCGACGACGTGGGGCAGCGGGCGGCCGAGGGCCTCGCCCACCTCGGCGACGGCGATGGCGACCAGGTCGGCGTCGTCGCGCTGCAGGTCGGCCTCTTCGCGGGCCCGGCCGAACGAGGCGCGCAGGTGCACGACCTCGTCGGACAGCGCGCCGGTCCAGGCCCACTTGCGGAAGCTGAACGTGCTGGCCTTGATGGTGCGGCCCTCGACCGGCGGCACGAGGAACCCCGACCCGGGCAGCTCCTCGACCCCGGTGCGCTCCACCGCGAGGGTGACGACCGCGCTGGAGGCCGTCTCGATGCCGGCCAGCGCGTCGGCCGCGACCGCCGCGTGCGGGCCGAGCAGTCGCGCCGCGGGCGCCGCGGGGACGCACACGATGACGGCATCGGCATCCACCACCTCGGGGTCGGCGGCCGAGCCGATCACGAGGCGCCATCCGGTACTGGTGCGCTGCAGCTCACGGACGACGGCGCCCGGGCGCAGGGTCGCCCCGCGCCGGGCGACCTCGTCGGCGACGAGCTCGGGTAGCCGCCCGACCCCGCCGCGCAGGCCGGCGAACGGCGGTCGGGGCGCCGCCGGTGCATCGCTGCCGTTGGCGGATGCCGTGACCGTCGCCGGCGCGGCGACCAGGCTCTCGCCGCGCGTCGCCCGCGCCCAGAGCACCGGCATGGTGGCCTGGAGTGACAGCCGCCGGGCGTGGCCGGCATAGACACCGCCGAGCAGGGGTTCGACGAGGCGGTCGACGACGGCGGCGCCGAGGCGGGCCGCGACGTACTCGCCGACGGACACGTCATGGGTGAGCGCGCCGGCGGGCCAAGGCTGTTCGTGGCGAAGGCGGTCGACCTCGTCGTCGGTGAGGATGCCGTGGGCCGACTCCGGGTCGGTCGGCACACCCATCAGGGTGGCCCGCGGCAGCGGTCGAAGCGCACCGCGCGACCACACCGAGGCGGCCGTCGTCGCAGGAGTCACGAGGTCGGCACCCGCGCCGACCAGGGTCGCCAGGTCGATCCCCTCGGGGCGCACCGCGAGCATGGCCTCGGCGCCGACGTCGACGAGGTGGCCCGCGACCCGCTCACGTCGCAGCTTGCCGCCGAGCCGGTCGCTGCCCTCGAGCACGGTCACCTCGGCCGAGGACAGCGCGCGGAGCACCTCCAGGGCCGCGGTCAGGCCGGCGATGCCGCCGCCCACGACGACGACGTGGGGCCGGGTGGTCACGGCCGGGGCAGACATGTCAGCAAGCCTCTCACGCAGGGTCGGAACCCTCGACGCACCCCTGCCCCGGGATACCGGGCTACCCGACGGGCGGGGCCCGGCGCGCACGCCGGACCCCGCTCACATGGTGTCGGTCAGGCGTTCGGTCCGACGCCGTGGTCGTGGGCGAGACCGCCGCCGCCAGAGCTCCAGGACTCCTGGGGCCCGGCCGGAGCCGGCAGCTTGAGCCCACCGGGGACCGGCACGCCCGTGACCCCGTTCACGGCCTGGGTCGAGTACGAGTAGGCGAGCACCGCCAGGGCGATGGCGTCGATGTTGACGTCGAGCGCCTCGAGGTTGACGTTGTCGATGGTGTCGCAGGCCTGGTGGTAGCACTGGTCGAACGCCTCACCGGCGACACCGCCCCAGATGGCCTGCTGCTCCTCGTTCTTCGGCACCTCGGCACCGGTGAAGAGTCCACCGGCCGGGATGCCGTTGTTGATGAAGGCCTGGTAGTCGCTGCGCCCGCTGAACTCGGCGTCGTCGTAGGGACGACCCACCTTGGTGAAGTAGCTCTCGAAGAGGTCCTCGATCGCCACCGACCCGTCGGGCACGATCACCGGCGCCTCGAAGCCGGACTCGTCACCGTCGTAGACCATGAAGATGTAGTTCGGCGACGCGACCATGTCGAAGTTGAGGTACAGCGCGATGCGGTCCTTCTCCGCCTGGCTGAGACCCGCGACGTACTCGGTCGAACCGACCAGCCCGGCCTCTTCCGCACCCCACCACGCGAGCCGCACGGTGTTCTGCGGCTTGTTCTTGGCCATGTTCTGAGCGATCTCGAGCAGTGACGCCGACCCCGAGCCGTTGTCGTTGATGCCCGGTCCGGCCTGCACCGAGTCGAGGTGCGCCCCGGCCATCACGACGTTGTTGTCGTTGACACCACGCAGCTCCGCGATGACGTTCTTCTGCGGACGCTGCTCGGGCTCGGGCACGAAGACCTTCGCGGTCGACCCTGCCTGCGCGAGCGCGACACCCTGCGCGTAGCTCGCGCCGACCACCGGGATGCCGACGACGTCAGAGCCGCCCAGGGTCCCCACGATCAGCTCCTGGCGATCTGCCGCCGCGGTGTTGCCCTGGTTGAAGATGACGACGCCCGCCGCGCCTGCCGCCTCGGCGTTGACGGCCTTGTCGGCGAAGGCACAGGTGCCGCGCTGGATGAGCGCGATGGTTCCGGCGGTGAAGCCGGCGAAGTCGGCCGCCTCGCAGCCGCTGGAGCTGGTGTTCCCGAGCCCCAGCTGCAGGTCGACCGGCGTGACCGCGGCGGTCAGGTCACCCGCGCCGCTGCCGGTGTACGGACCGGTCGGGTACGTGGCGTTGACCGGGGTCAGCTGCTGCAGGGTGGACGGCCCCACGTAGGTGAACGGGAACTCGTCGATGCTGACGTCCCAGCCGGCGGCCCGGAGGGTGTCGACGACGTAGTCGACGCTGTCCTCGTAGCCCTGGGTGCCGGCGGCGCGGGTGCCGCCGTTGGCGTCGGCGATGGCCTGGAGCGCCTCGAGGTGCTCGACGGCGCCGCCGGCGCGCACGCACTCGAGGAGGGCCTGGACCGTTGCGTTGGTGCGGTTGTCGCAGCCCTTCTGGGCGGGCGCGGCGTTCGCCGGGCCGGACGCGAGCCGAGACGGACCGCGCTCCGGCGGCAGCGGGACCCCTGCGCGACGGATCTGCGCCGAGCACTCGTGACCGGAACGAGACCCGTCACCGGGAACCGAACCGCCTCGCTGGGCGCCACAGCCGCAGCATCCACGACGAAGGAGTCATCATGCGCACACCGGTCCGCCCCACCCGCCGGCTCACCTCCGCGGCTGCCGCCCTCGCCATCGGGATGGGGCTGGTGGCCCTGTCCGGGTGCAGCGGCGCCGGCGACTCGGGCACCTCCGCCGACTCGGCCGCCGGCGCCGCCGACTCCAGCGCCGACGGCCAGGGGAAGCGAGAGGTCGCCGGCGACGCAGGTGGCACCGCCGACCAGGCCGCCAAGCCCGCCGACGTCGCCGCCGTGTCGGCCGTGACCTTCGACCGCAAGCTCGCCCGCCGGGCCGACATCTCCATCACCGTCGCCGACGTCGACGTCGCGGCCGCCAAGGTGCGCGCCATCGCGGCATCCGCGAAGGGGTTGGTCGTGGCAGAGGCGATCTCGAGCGAGCCCGACGACCCCTCCCTCGGCGGCTTCAGCTCGATCACGATCTCGGTCCCGACCGCCGAGCTGGACGCCACGCTCGACCGGCTGGGCGAGCTCGGAAAGGTGCACTCCCGCAACGCATCCACCGACGATGTCACCGCGCAGTACGTCGACACCGAGTCGCGAGTCAAGACGATGGAGGCCAGCGTCGACAGGGTGCGCGCACTGATGAGCCAGGCCACCAAGCTCGGCGAGATCGTCGCGCTCGAGGCCGAGCTCTCCCGTCGCGAGGCCGACCTCGAGGCCACCCAGAGCCAGCTCGCCGCCCTCAAGGACTCGGTGGCCCTGGCGCCGGTCGAGGTGCGGTTGAGCACCGACGAGCAGGTGCTCGAACAGGCCGACGACAGCACCGGGTTCCTCGCCGGGCTCGAGTCCGGCTGGACCGCCTTCACCGGCTCCGTCACCGTGCTGCTGACCCTGGTCGGGGCCGCGCTGCCGTTCGCCGCCCTGGCGGCCCTGGTGCTGGTGCCGCTGCTGGTCTGGCTGCGGCGCCGCACCCCGCGCAGCCCTGCATCCGTGCAGCCCGTGGTGCCGGCCCCGCCGGCGGCCTGAGCGGCGCGGGTCGCCTCAGTCCTGCTCGGTGACCCAGTCGACGAGGAGCCGGAGGAAGGCCTCCGGCTCCTCCATCGACGGTAGGTGGGCCGCGTCGGGGCGGTCGACGCGGCGCACCTGCGGCAGTCCGGCCTCGAGGCCGTCCGCGGCCCGCCGCACGGTGTCGAGGTCGTGGCGACCGACGACGAGCAGCACGGGCTGGGTCACCTCGGCGTAGCGCTCGGCGGCCGGCGGGTCCAGCTCGACCTGTTCGAGGTCGAGCCCGTCCCAGGCGGAGTCGATGTCGAAGGCGCGGCGCTGCATCACCCGCACGGATGCCGTGACGGCCGGGTCGACGTCCGCGACCGTTCGCCCCTCCCCCACGACCCAGGTGTCGACATTCGCCTCGACGGCGGCGTCGAGGTCGCCGCGGGCCACCGCGTCGTTCTCCGCCGCTGCGAAGGCGGCGAGCGCGGGTGTCCGTTCGGTCAGCAGGCTGCCGCCCGGCGGGGCGAGCAGCAGGGAGCGGACGAGACCCGTTCTGCGCAGGGCCACCTCGACGGCCACGCCGGCCCCGAACGAGGACCCCACCAGGTGGCACGACGTGACGCCCAGGTGGTCCAGCGTGCCGATCACGTCGCCGGCCGGGTCGAGGGCGACCGTCGGCGGGCGGTCCGACTCGCCGAAGCCGCGCAGGTCGAGGCGGACGGCATCCCGCAGGCTCGCGAGACCGGCCCACTGGGGGTCCCACATCCGGCGGTCGGTGACGCCGGCGTGGAGCAGCACCACAGGGATGGCTCCACGCGGGCCATCACGGTCGTAGGAAATGCCGGACGGTGTGAACGACGAGGGCACGGGTCTCCCGGGGTCTGGGTCTGGTCCGCCTGTCAGTCAACGCTCCCCGGGCGGGCATGGCAATCCGGTTGAGCGTTGCGCGCCCACCTGCGCAGTGGGTCCGGCTCATCTCCACGGCTCATCAGCACCTGCAGCTTTCAGGCCCACCGGGGCGCCATCCCCTCCCCAAGGTTTCCGCAAGGCCTGCTGAGGAATGTGTGACGGACGTAACAAACTCACGAGGCAGGTGTGCAATGAATCGCTCCGTCTGGAAATCTCGCGGTCGCACCCAGGAGCGAGCAGCCGAAACGGCTGCTCGTGGACCGGGGCGTGGTCATCGGCAGCTGTCGCTGTCCCATCCTTCCCGTTGGGTGGCAGTGGGCGCCGCCTTTGCGATCCCGGTGGCCATGCTGGCGCCGGCGGTCTCCGCGCAGGCAGTCCAAGCCCCCGTCGGCAACGGCTTCGTCGTCACCGCCGGCGACCTGAGCTTCATCCTCAAGCAGATCAAGATCGCCGAGCGCCACTCGGCCACGCAGACCGCGTCGGTCCCGTGCGACACGCTGGTCGGCCCCGGGCCGGACCAGATCCCGGACCGGCTGACGGCCTACGGCCTGCGCACGGTCGACGGGTCCTGCAACAACCTGTTCGCCGGCCGGGAGACCTTCGCGGCCGCGGACCAGCCCTTCCCCCGCCTGGCGACCGCGAAGTTCCGCGACGCCGAGGCCAGCCCGCACCGACTTCTTCGGACCGGGCAGCGGCACCATCCCCTCCAACGGCGGGTACACGCAGAAGCAGGCCGGCAACCTCGTCTTCGACTCCGAGCCCCGCACCATCAGCAACCTCATCGTCGACCAGACGTCGACGAACCCCGCCGCGATCGCCGCCGCGGGCGCCCCGGTCCGCTCCCAGCAGAACCCCGGGAAGTTCCCGTGCACCACGGACCCCGACCCGAATGCTGTCCCGCCGGTTGATGCCGTCCCCACCGGTTGCGTGCCGTCCCACCAGACCCTCTTCATCCCGAACGTGACCACTGACGTCGGGCTGTCCCCGCCGTACAACTCGATGTTCACCTTCTTCGGCCAGTTCTTCGACCACGGTGTGGACCAGACCGTCAAGAGCGGTGGCACCGTCTTCGTGCCCCTGAAGGCCGACGACCCGCTGATCACCCTCGGCCCCGACGGGAAGGCCCACACCGGTGACGAGGTCCCCCCGGGCCAGCAGTTCATGGTGCTCACCCGCGCCCAGAACCAGCCCGGCCCTGACAAGGTGCTGGGGACCGACGATGACGTCCAGGACGCCAACAACACCGACTCCCCGTGGGTCGACCAGAGCCAGACCTACACGTCCCACTCCTCGCACCAGGCCTTCCTGCGCGAGTACACGCTCGTCAACAACAGGCCCATCTCGACGGGCAAGTTCCTCGACGGGATCGTCCAAGACGACGACCTGGCGACCTGCCCTGCGGGCACCATCTGCTACAACGACGGCAACGCCACCACGGGAAGCATGGCGACCTGGGCAGCGACCAAGCAGCAGGCAGCACAGAAGCTCGGGCTGCTGCTCGTCGACCGGGACGTGACGAACATCCCGATGCTCGCCACCGACCCCTACGGCAACTTCGTCCCCGGTCCCGACCGCGGCATGCCGCAGTACGTGACCGACACGGGCCTCGTCGAGGGCAACCTCGCCGCCCCGGTCGCCGTGCCGGCCAACGTCCTGCACTTCGACACGCCCTTCCTGGGGGACATCGCCCACAACGCCGACCCGTCCCCGGTCGACACCGACAACAACCCGGACACCCCGCCGGTGGCCCCGACGCCCGACGCGGACTTCACCGCGTCTGCCGACTTCGCCCACCAGCCGGCCGGCACGTACGACGACGAGCTGCTCAACGACCACTTCACCTGCGGTGACGGTCGCTGCAACGAGAACATCGCGCTGTCCACGATCCACCAGGTCTTCCACTCCGAGCACAACCGCCTGGTGGACGACATCAAGAACACCCTGAACGACCCGGCCAACGCCGCCCTCCTTGCGGCGTACCAGGCCGGGCACGCGTTCAACGGCAGCGACATCAGCTACGGCTACGGTGGCCGGCTCTTCCAGGCCGCCCGCTTCGTCACCGAGATGGAGTACCAGCACCTGGTGTTCGAGGAGTTCGGTCGCAAGATGGTTCCGGCGATCCGGCCGTTCCACGTCTACTCCCCGGACATCAACCCGGCCATCGAGGCCGAGTTCGCCCACGCGGTCTACCGCTTCGGCCACTCGATGCTCGACGACGACGTCGCGCGCACGAGCACCAAGGCCGACGGCACGAAGGTCGACAACAGCGTCCCGCTGCTCACAGCGTTCCTCAACCCGCCGGAGTACTTCGACAACAAGGTCGACGCGACACACAAGGTCTACACGCCAGAGGAGGCCGCCGGCGCCATCGTCATGGGCTCCTCCGACCAGACCGGCAACGAGTTGGACGAGTTCGTCGTCGAGACCCTGCGGAACAACCTGCTCGGTCTGCCGCTGGACCTGCCGACCCTGAACATGACCCGCGCTCGTGACGCCGGCGTTCCGAGGCTGAACGAGTTCCGTCGGGCGGTGTTCGCCGAGACCAACGACAGCCAGCTCATGCCGTACACCAGCTGGCAGGACTACGGTCAGCACCTCAAGCACCCGGAGTCGCTGATCAACTACGTGGCTGCCTACGGCCAGCACCCGACCATCACCGGGGCGACCACCCTCGAGGCCAAGCGAGACGCCGCACGCGCCATCGTGGACCCGCGGCCGGTGTCCGCCGGGCCTGACGGCATCCTCGGCACCCCCGACGACGTCCCAGCGGACGTCCAGCCCGCAGACGCCGCCGACTTCATGTTCAGCGCGCCCGGCTCCGCCTGGGCGAGCGCGGCCAACGGGACCACCACAACCGGCGTCGACGACGTCGACCTGTGGGTCGGTGGGCTCGGCGAGGTGACGAACCTCTTCGGCGGCCTCCTGGGCACCACCTTCAACTACGTCTTCCAGACGCAGCTGGAGAAGCTCCAGGACGGTGACCGGCTCTACTACCTGAACCGGACGCCTGGCATGAACCTGCGCACCCAGCTCGAGGGCAACTCGTTCTCCGAGATCATCCAGCGCAACACCGACGGAACGAACACGCTCAAGGCCGACGCCTTCGCGACGGCCGACTGCAAGTTCCAGATGGCCAACATCAAGCCGTACAGCGGGGCCGTGGACATCACCACGGACTTCCCGCCGATCACGAGTGCCGGTGCCGTCGACGACGACCCGACCACGCCCGACTGCGACGAGAACCAGCTGTTGGTTCGCTCGCCAGACGGCACCATCTCCTACCGCCAGCGCAACAACATCGACCCGACCGGGATCAACGGACAGGCCGTCTACAACGGCACTCCCGCGGCCGACCGGGTCAAGGGCGGCAACGACAACGACACCTTCTGGGGTGGCGACGGCAACGACGTCATCGACGGCCAGGGCGGCGACGACATCGCGCTGGGCGGCAAGGGTGACGACATCCTGACCGACCTCGACGGTGCCGACGTGCCCAAGGGCGGACCAGGGAACGACGCCATCGACGCCGGCCCCGGGGACGACATCCCCATGGGCAACGAAGGCAACGACTTCATCAACGCCGGCGCCAACGACAACGAGACCTTCGCCGGTGAGGGCAATGACTTCGTCATCGCCGGTCAGGGTGCCGACGCCGTCTTCGGCGACGGTGGCGACGACTGGATCGAGGGTGGCTCAGGGCAGGACCTGCTCCAGGGCGACCACGGAGCTCCGTTCTTCGACGACCCCGCCGAGAGCGCTCCGGGCAACGACATCTTCGTCGGCCAGGTTGGTGAGAACGACTACGACGCCGAAGGTGGCGACGACGTCATGGCTCAGAACGCCGCGGTGGACCGCAACGCGGGCGCCGGCGGGTTCGACTGGGCGACCCACCAGTACGACACCGTTCCCGGTGTCGACGACATGATGATCAACAACAACCTCGGCGGCCTGCCGATCCAGCTGGTGGTCAACCGCGACCGCTGGCAGGAGACCGAGGCCGACTCGGGTGGTCCGCTGAACGACAGCATCAAGGGCACCGACGGCGTCCTGGCCACCCCGCGGCTGATCGACGCCAGGACCGGTGGGTTCTCCGGCTGCGACGCCATCGACGAAGCAGGCCTGAACCGAATCGGTGGACTGTCGGCGATCCTGCCGGCGGTCTCCGCATGGCAGGGTGACGCGGCAGCCGTCGCAGCCCTGTCGGCCTCCGGCTCCTGCCCGCTCACCGGCCCGGTCTGGGGCGAGGGCGACATCCTCCTCGGTGGAGGCGGTAGCGACACTCTCGAGGGTCGTGCCGGCGACGAGATCATCGACGGCGACCGCTACCTCACCACGCGGATCAGCTACCGCACCGACCCGGCCAACCCCGCCACCCAGACGGGCACGACCGACCTGATGGAGAACAAGGCGATTCCCGCCACCGCCACGGACCCGTGGGGTCCTGGAACCACCGGGATGACCCTCCAGCAGGCCGTCTTCGCCGGCATCGCCCACCCGGGCAACCTGGTGGCAGTGCGCGAGATCCTGACTGCCGCCGCCGATCCCACCGCTGTGGACACCGCAGTGTTCTCAGCGCCGTCGGCGACGTACACGATCACCCCGAACGCCGACGGCAGCATCACTGTCGACAGCAACGGTGGTGCCGATGGTATCGACACCGTGCGGAACGTCGAGCGGCTGCAGTTCAGCGACACCACGCTGACCGTCGCGGTCCCCGCGACGCCCAGCATCACCAGCCTGGTCGCAGGCAACGGTTCAGTGACGGTCAACTTCACCGGGCCCGCCTCCGCCACCAGCTTCACGGTGCGGGCGTTCCTCGGGACCGACACCACCGTGGCACCGGTCCGCACGGTCACGGTCGCCGCGAGCCCGGCAGTCGTGACGGGGCTGACCAACGGCTCGCTGTACACCTTCACGGTGACCGCGACCAGCCTGTTCGGCACCAGCGCCGCGGCTTCGGGGACGGCAACCCCCGTCGCCCCGGTGACCCCGCCGGCAGCGCCGACGGGCGTCTCGGCAGTGCGCGGCAACGCGTCGGCGACCGTCAGCTGGACGGCACCGGCGAACAACGGTGGGTCGGCCATCACCGGGTACTCGATCCGCGTGATCGACGCGGCCGACACCCAGGTCGGCGCGCTGCGCCCGGCCGCGGCCGGAACGACCAGCCTGGTCGTCACCGGGCTGACCAACGGTCAGGCGTACCGGTTCTCGGTCACCGCGACCAACGCCATCGGGAACAGTCCCCCCTCGGCACTGTCAGCCGCGGTCACCCCCGTGGCCCCGGTGACCGTGCCGGGCGCTCCCGTCATCGGGCTCGCCACCAGGGGCAACGCCTCGGCGACCGTCCGCTGGACGGCACCGGCGAGCAACGGCGGGTCGGCCATCACCGGGTACTCGGTCCGCGTGGTCAACGCGGCCGGCACCCAGGTCGGCGCGCTGCGTCCGGCCGGCGCCACGGCAACCACCCTGGTGGTCACCGGCTTGACCAACGGTCAGGCGTACCGGTTCTCGGTCACCGCGACCAACGCCGTCGGGACCAGTGCCGCCTCGGCACTGTCCGCCGCGGTCACTCCGGCCACGGTTCCCGGCGCACCCGTCATCGGGACCGCCAGCGCCGGCGTCGCCGGCGGGACGATCAACGCGACGGCCAGGTGGACGGCTCCGGCAGCCACCGGTGGTTCGGCCATCACCGGCTACCGGGTGACGGCGCTTCGGCTCAGTGCAGCCGGAGCGGTGCTCGCCACGACCAACTCGGCTGTGCAGGCCAGCACCGCGCGGGCGCTGACGATGACCCTGCCCGTGGCCGGTAACTACCGGTTCACCGTCGTGGCCATCAACGCAGTCGGAACGGGCGCCAGCCTCGGCCCGTTCGAACCTGGTGGCCGGTCGGTAGGCAGGAAGGAGCAACCCGGAGGGTGGTGGCCGTGACGGTCACCACCCTCCGGCACGCCCGGGGCTGGTCGAGCACCCACTCGACCTCGCCGTCGACCAGCGGTCGGTGGCCGCCAGTCCGAGCCGGCGCCGCCACCCGCTGCGAGGCGACGTGGTCGGGGTGCACGTGCGCGACGACGCGGCGCGCTCCCCCGGCCCACACGTGGTCGAGCACCAGTGCGGCGGTCTCGCGGGCGATGTCCCGACCCTGCCAGGGCGCTGCCGACCACCCACGCCAGCTCCGCGGACCTCGCGCCCGGCCGCACCGTGGCCTGCACGTACCCGACGGCCGGGCCCCCGTCGCCCAGGCGCACCACCCAGGTGTGCCACACCTCGTCCGGGTCGCCCGAGCCGGCGACCTGGCGCTCGTAGCGGCGCTCGAGCTCGTCGCGGCTGGGAGGTGAGCCGCCGGTGAAGGCGTACAGCCCGGCATCCGAGAGCACGTCGACCATCTCGGCGGCGTGGTCGACGCGCAGCGGCTCCAGAACCAGCCGACCGTCGCCCAGCGCCGGCGTGGTCACCGGGCGGACGCCTCGTGCACCAGGTCGACGACGCGGGTGAGCACGTCGGGGTCGGTATCGGGCAGCACCCCGTGACCGAGGTTGAAGACGTGCCCGGGCGCCGCTCGGCCCTCCTCGACGATGGTGCGGACCCGCCGCTCGAGCGGCTCCCAGGGCGCGAACAGCAGGGCCGGGTCGAGGTTGCCCTGCACCGCGTACCGGCCGCCGAGCCGGGTGAGCGCGTCGGTGAGCGAGACGCGGTAGTCGACACCGACGACGTCGGCGCCGGCCTCCCCCATCAGCGCGAGCAGCTCTCCAGTACCGACGCCGAAGTGGATGCGGGGCACGTCGAGGTCGGCGACCGCCGCGAGCGCCGTGGCCGAGTGCTCCTGCACGGATGCCGTGTAGTCGGCCCGGCTGAGCACGCCGGCCCACGAGTCGAACAGCTGCACGACGGAGGCCCCGGCCTCGGCCTGCACCCGAAGGAACGCGCCGGAGATCTGGGCGAGCTGGGCGCACAGGTCGTGCCACAGCCGCGGGTCGCCGTGCATCAGCGCCTTGGTGTGCTCGTGGTTCCTCGACGGGCCGCCCTCGACGAGGTACGACGCCAAGGTGAACGGCGCACCGGCGAAGCCGATGAGCGGGGTCGACCCGAGCTCGGCGGTGAGCAGGCGCACCGACTCTGTGATGTCGGTGACGTCGTCGGGGGTCAGGTCGCGCAGCTGGGCGAGGTCGGCGCGCGAGCGGATCGGCCGCGCGACGACCGGGCCGACACCGGCGACGATGTCGAGGTCGACACCGATCGCGGACAGTGGAACCACGATGTCGGAGAAGAAGATCGCGGCGTCGACGCCGTGGCGGCGCACCGGCTGCAGGGTGATCTCGGTGACGAGGTCGGGGCGGCGGCACGACTCGAGCATCCCGACGCCCTCGCGGACCGTGCGGTACTCGGGGAGCGACCGTCCGGCCTGGCGCATGAACCACACCGGGGTGTGCGGCACGTCGCGCTTGCGGGCGGCCCGCACCAGCGCGGAGTCGGCGGTCGCGGCGCGCGCGGCGTCACCGGGCGTGGTGGGGTGCGCGCTGGGGCGGGGTGCGTCCGTGGTGTCAGGGGTGGTCACGACGCGACATCCTCCCACTCCCGCGGGTGCGCGCCGACTCGGCGTCGAGGGTCTACACGGCGGTGAGGGCCGCGCCGCCGACCGCGAGGGCCACGCCGACCTGTTGCACGCGCTTCAGCCGCTCGTCGAGCAGGAAGCGGGCCCAGATGATCGTGACGACGGGGTAGAGCGAGCCGAGCACCGACGCGATGCTCACCTGCCCGCGTGAGGAGGCGTAGGCGAACAGGCCGTTCGCGACGAGGTCGCCGCAGCCGATGGCGAGCAGCGCCGGTGTCTCGCGCGCGGTGACCCCACCGGTGCTGCGGAACACCAGGGCGACGACGACGAGGATCGTCACCGACGTCAGCCGCATGCCCCACAGGGTGAGCAGGGTCGACTCCCTCGCCCCGCGGTCGAGGCAGAACAGGGCGAGGCCAAAGCCCAGCGCGGCACAGCCGGCCAGGATGACCGGCCGCGGCGAGACGTCGCCGCTGAGCTCGGGACCGGAGGCCAGGGTCACCCCGACGATCGCGACGAGCATCCCGATCCACGCCCACGGCGACGGGGTGTCGCCGGTCGCGACGCCGAGGACGACCGGAACGACCACGCCGAGGGCTGCGATCGGCGCCACCACGCCCATCGTCCCGGCGGACAGCGCCGAGTAGAAGCAGACCAGCCCCGCCATGCCGGTGAGGCCGGCGGCGACCGCCCACGGCGGCCAGCCCGACCACGTGACGGTGTCCCACCGGAAGGCCACGACGACCGAGATGACGAGCAGCGCGAGGCCCTGCGTCCACCCCACGACGGCCACCGCCGGATGCCGTCGCGAGGCCAGCCCGGCGAAGAAGTCGGAGGTGCCCCACACGAGGGAGGAGGCCAGGGCCAGGACGCTCAGCACCGGCGAAGCCTAGCGACGCCACGCGCGACACCCCGGCGTGCTCCGCCCCGGGAGGGCCGACACGGCATACATTGACGTGGTGTCAAGCCGCACCGTGACAGGTCGCGAGTCGCCCGAGTTCGCCCGGGCCCTCGAAGAGCTCCATCACGCCCGCCTTCGCCCGGAGATCCGACTGACGGAGGTCCCGGCACCACAGCGCATCGCGCCGTACGCCGTCGCCCTCACCGCCGACGTCGTCGACCCACGCGACACCGACGACGACCTGGCCTCCGGGCGCTTCGTCCTCCTGCACGACCCGAGCGCCCCCGAGCCCTGGGGTGGCGAGTGGCGTGCGGTGACCTTCGCCCGCGCCGAGCTCGAGCCCGAGCTGGCCACCGACCCGATGCTCGGTGAGGTCGGCTGGAGCTGGCTCACCGACGCGCTCGCGTCCCGCGGCGTCGGGTACGTCGCCGAGGCGGGCACCGTGACCCGGGTGGTCTCGCAGAGCTTCGCCGGCCTGGCCGACCGACCCGCGAGCGTCGAGATGGAGGTGCGCGCCTCGTGGACCCCCCTCGGCCCCGAGGTCGGCGACCACCTCCTCGCGTGGTCCGACCTGCTGTGCACCATCGCCGGGCTGCCCCCGTTGCCCGAGGGCGTGGTCGCCCTACCCGGACCCCGGCGCTGAATGGGCTCCGAGACCGCAGCCACCGCCCCCGAGGGCCCCGCGCCCCCGCTGGTGGTTCCGCTGGACGAGCCGGCCGACGGCGTCCCCCACGTCGTCGAGACCGAGCGTGAGCTGGCCCGCGCCGCCGACGCCGTCGCGTCCGGGGAGGGCCCCGTCGCGATCGACGCCGAGCGGGCCTCGGGCTACCGCTACGGCCAGCGCGCCTACCTCGTGCAGGTCCGCCGCGAGGGCGCCGGCACCTGGCTGATCGACCCCGTCGGCTGCCCCGACCTCTCCCCGCTCGACGAGGCGATCGGAGCGGCCGAGTGGATCCTGCACGCGGCCACCCAGGACCTCGCCTGCCTCGCCGAGGTCGGCCTACGGCCGCGGCAGCTGTTCGACACCGAGCTCGCGGCGCGGATCCTCGGGTTGCCCCGGGTGGGCCTGGCCGCCGTGGTCGAGCACTACCTCGGGCTGAGCCTGGCCAAGGAGCACTCCGCGGTCGACTGGTCGACCCGACCGCTGCCCGAGCCGTGGCTGCGCTACGCGGCGCTCGACGTCGAGGTGCTCAACGAGCTGCGGAACCTGATGGGCGTCGACCTCGCGGCCCAGGGCAAGTCGGAGTGGGCCCGACAGGAGTTCACCTCGCTGCTGACCTGGGCCCCCACGGAGCGCGTCGACCCCTGGCGCCGCACGTCGGGGATGAACACGCTGCGCTCGCGGCGGTCGGTCGCCATCGTGCGCGAGCTCTGGTACGCCCGCGACGACATCGCCCGCGAGCGCGACACGTCGATCGGCCGGGTGCTGCCGGATGCCGCGCTCGTCGAGATCGCCACGGCCGCGCCGAGCACCACCGCCGACCTGCCCCGCGGGCACCGGGCCATCGCCCGCTACGGCCGCCAGTGGGTGGACGCGGTGCGCCGCGCCGTCGAGCTCCCCGAGGACGACCTGCCGCCGCGCACGCTGCCGTCGGACGGCCCACCGCCACCGCGGGTCTGGGCCGAGAAGAACCCGTTGGCCGCCGACCGGCTGGGGGCCACCCGGGCGGCGCTGACCGCGTTCGCGCAGGAGCACGTCATCCCGGTCGAGAACGTCTGCTCCCCCGACCCGTTGCGCCGCGTCGTGTGGCAGCCGCCGTCCGACCACGACGAGGCCGCCTTCACCCGGGCCCTGCTCGACCAGGGCTGCCGGCCGTGGCAGGCCGAGATCGTCGCGCCGCTGCTCGTCGCGGCGTTCGAGCAGTTCCCCGGGTAGCAGACCGCTCCCCCGCTCGACCCGTCTCGTCCGAGCATTGACAGGCAAGTGAATGCTTGCCTATTGTCGACCGCATGGATGACGCGGATGCCGTGTTCAAGGCGCTCGCCGACCCCACCCGGCGGGCCCTGCTCGACGGCCTGGCCGAACGCGACGGCCAGACCCTGTTCGAGCTCTGCGCCCGGATGGCGACCACGCACGGCCTGACCTCGAGCCGGCAGGCGATCTCGCAGCACCTCGACGTGCTCGAGGCGGCCCGGCTCGTGCACCGGCGGCGCGAGGGCCGCTACACCTTCCACCACCTCGACACCACTCCCCTGGCTCCGCTGCGCGAGCGGTGGCGCCACCCCGACGACAGGACCTGACGATGAGGATCACCCTGACGAGCGTGCTCGTCGACGACCAGGCCAAGGCGCTCGACTTCTACACGCGCGTGCTCGGCTTCCAGAAGAAGTACGAGGTGCCGATGGGCGAGTTCGCCTGGCTCACCGTGGTCAGCCCGGACGCCCCGGACGGCGTCGAGCTCGTGCTCGAGCCCGACCAGCACCCCGCGGCCCGGCCCTTCAAGGACGCGCTGGTCGCCGACGGCATCCCGTTCACCGCCTTCACGGTCGACGACGTCGAGGCCGAGCACGCCCGGCTGAGCGCGCTGGGCGTGGTCTTCACCCAGCCCCCGACGTCGATGGGCCCGGTGACCACGGCGGTGTTCGACGACACCTGCGGCAACCTGATCCAGATCCAGTCACCCGTGGCGGCGTGACCCCTCTCACCCCGGCCGCCCTAGGGTACTAAGCGTCCGCTTAGTACGGTGGACCCCCAAGGGCCCGGGTGACCGGGCCGAGACACCCCACCCCCGGGAGGCCCCCCGTGCCACGCGCGCTCCAAGAGGTCGTCTTCGTCGACGGCGTCCGCACCCCGTTCGGCAAGGCCGGCGAGAAGGGCATGTACGCCCAGACCCGGGCCGACGACCTCGTCATCAAGTGCATCCGCGAGCTGCTGCGGCGACACCCCGAGCTGCCCAAGGACCGGGTCGAGGAGGTGGCCATCGCCGCGACGACCCAGATCGGCGACCAGGGCCTGACCCTGGGCCGGCTCGCGGCACTGCTCTCCGGCCTGCCGAACACGACTCCGGGCTACTCCATCGACCGGATGTGCGCCGGCGCGATGACCGCGGTCACGAACGTCGCCTCCTCGATCGGCGTCGGCGCGATCGACGTCGCCATCGCGGGCGGGGTCGAGCACATGGGCCGCCACCCGATGGGCGAGGGCATCGACGCGAACCCGCGGATCATCTCCGAGCGCATCGTCGACGAGTCGGCCCTGGTGATGGGCAAGACCGCCGAGAACCTGCACGACCGCTTCCCGGAGCTCACCAAGGCGCGCTGCGACGCGTATGCCGTCAACAGCCAGCGCAAGCTGGCTGCCGCCTACGCCGCGGGCAGGGTGCAGCCCGACCTGGTGTCCGTGGCCACCCGCCACGTCGAGAAGGGCTGGGGCCTGGCGACCACCGACGAACCGCCCCGCCCCAGTACGACGCTCGAGGAGCTCGGCACCCTCAAGACCCCGTTCCGCCCGCACGGCAACGTGACGGCCGGCAACGCCGCCGGGCTCAACGACGGCGCCACGGCCTGCATCCTGGCCTCCGAGTCGGCCGCCGCCGAGCTCGGCCTGCCGGTGCGCATGCGGCTGGTCTCGCACGCGTTCGTCGGCGTCGAGCCCGAGGTCATGGGCATCGGCCCGGTGCCCGCCGCCGAGAAGGCGCTGCGCAAGGCCGGCCTCACCATCGAGGACATCGGCCTGTTCGAGCTGAACGAGGCGTTCGCCATCCAGGTCATCGCGTTCCTCGACCACTTCGGCATCGCCGACGACGACGAGCGGGTCAACCCCTGGGGCGGAGCCATCGCCACCGGCCACCCGCTCGCGTCCTCCGGCGTTCGCCTGATGAGCCAGCTCGCCCGCCACTTCGAGGACCACCCCGAGGTGCGCTACGGCCTGACCGCGATGTGCATCGGCATCGGCATGGGCGGCTGCGTCATCTGGGAGAACCCCCACCACGCCGACTACGGCACCGACGGCACGGAGGCCTGAGCCATGACGACCACCACCTCGACCCCGCTCACCGCTCCCGGCATGCCCGACGAGGTCGTGACCCGCACGCCGGTGCAGGACGTCACGCTCCCGGGCGGGGCCGGCATCCTCGCCCTGCTCACGCTCGACAACGGTCTCGACCACACCCGCCCCAACACCTTCGGTCCGCAGGGCATCGCGGGGTTGCAGGCCACGGTCGACGGGCTGCGGACCCGCGCCGAGGCCGGTGAGATCCAGGCCGTCGGCATCACCGGCAAGCCGTTCGTCTTCGCGGTCGGCGCCGACCTGTCGGGCGTGCCCTACGTCACCGAGAGCGAGCAGGCCCTGGCCGTCGCCCGCGCCGGACACGCCGCGTTCGCGTCGATCATGGACCTGCCGGTGCCGACCTTCGCCTTCGTCAACGGCGCGGCCATGGGTGGCGGTGTGGAGCTCGCCCTCGCGTGCGACCACCGCACCATCTCGTACGGCGTCCCCGCCTTCGCGCTGCCGGAGACCTTCCTCGGACTGGTGCCCGGCTGGGGCGGCTGCTTCATGCTGCCGAACCTCATCGGCGCCGCCGACGCGCTCACCGTGATCATCGAGAACCCGTTGTCGCAGAACAAGATGCTCAAGGCCAAGGAGGTCGCGGCACTCGGCATCGCCGACCTGCTGCTCGAGCCGGCCGACTTCCTCGAGGACTCGCTGCGCTGGGCCGCGGGCGTGCTCACCGGGGCCGTCACCGTGCAGCGTCGCGAGGTCGACCACGACGAGGCCGCGTGGGATGCCGCGTGCGACGCCGCACGCAAGGTCGTGCTCGCCAAGACCGGCGGCCGCGCCCCCGGCGCGCTGCGGGCGGTCGAGCTGGTGCGGGCCGCGCGCACGGCGACCCGTGACGACGCCTTCGCCGCCGAGGATGCCGCGCTCGGCGAGCTGACCATGGCCGACGAGCTGCGTGCCGGCCTCTACGCCTTCGACCTCGTTCAGAAGCGGGCCAAGCGCCCCGCCGGCGCACCGGACAAGTCGTTGGCCCGACCGGTCACCAAGGTCGGCATCGTCGGCGCCGGCCTGATGGCGAGCCAGCTCGCGCTGCTCTTCGCGCGTCGCCTCGGGGTGCCGGTCGTGCTGACCGACCTCGACGAGGAGCGGGTGGCCAAGGGCGTGGGCTGGGTGCACGCCGAGATCCAGGGCCTGCTCGCGAAGCGGCGGCTCTCCCCTGACAAGGCCTCCTTCCTCAGTGGCCTGGTCACCGGGTCGACGAGCAAGGACGGCTTCGCCGACGCCGACTTCGTGATCGAGGCGGTCTTCGAGGAGATGGCCGTCAAGCAGCAGGTGTTCGCCGAGGTCGAGGCCGTGGTCACGCCCGAGTGCGTGCTGGCGACCAACACCTCGTCGCTGTCGATCACCGAGATGGCCAGCCGGCTCGAGCACCCCGAGCGGGTCGTCGGCTTCCACTTCTTCAACCCGGTCGCCGTGATGCCGCTGCTCGAGATCATTCCCGGCGAGGCCACCGACGACGCGGCCCTGGCCACGGCGTTCGCGACCGGCCGCACGCTGGGCAAGACGACGATCCGGGTCAAGGACTCGGCATCCTTCGTCGTCAACCGGCTGCTCGGTCGCTTCATGGGCGAGTTCTCGCGGATCGTCGACGAGGGCACTGCGGTGCGCACCGCCGACCGGGCCGTCGCCGGGCTGGCCCCGATGCCGCCCTTCGTACTGGTCGGGCTGGTCGGCCCGGCGATCGCGCTGCACAACAGCGAGACGCTGCACCGCGCCTTCGGTGACCGCTACTACGTCTCGCCGAGCCTGCGCCGCCTCGTCGAGGCCGGTAAGCGCGGCTACTACCTCATGGAGGACGGCCGCCCGGTGCCCGACCCGGAGGTGCTCGCGATGGCCGAGCAGCCCGAGCACCCCGTCGAGCTCAGCGTCGAGCAGGTGCGCGAGCGCATCCTCGGCGTGCTCGCGGAGGAGGTCGGGCGGATGCTGTCCGAGGGGGTCGTCGCGGCGCCGATGGACATCGACCTGGCCATGATCACCGGCGCAGGCTTCCAGTTCTGGAACGGCGGCCTCTGCCCCCTGCTGGACCGCGAGGGTGTCTCCGAGCGCGTACTCGGGCGGCGCCTCCTGCCCGCCGGGGTGGCGAGCGTCCCGGCCTGAGCGCTCACCTCAGCGGGGCCCACACCTCCTGACTCAGGGGGTGTGGGCCTCGCCTCGGTCAGCCAGGAGCCCGGCCGTGAGCAGCCGCTCGACCACCTCGGCGTACTCCACGGCACTCCACCCCGCGTCGCCGACGAGCGGGTCGTGCAGGGATCCGCTGATCGCGACCATCAGCTGCGCCGCCCGCTCCACCGAGAGCCCGGGGCGCAGGTGGCCGCGTCGGGCCAGGGCGTCGGCGTTGTGCCTCATCCGGGCCACGCGCCCGGCATCGATCTCGGCGAGCAGGGCGGCGGCCTCGGGGTCAGCGGCAGCGGCGGCTCGCACCAGGGCGAGCACCGGCGCCGCCCGCTCACCCACCTCTGCGGAGAGGCGGGCCCACGTCGCCACGACCTCCCGTGGGTCGTCGGCCACGGCCGAGACGGCGTCGGAACGCTCCTCGGCCGGCACCGGCCCGCCCCCCTCGAGGGCCTGCTCCCACACGGCACGGACGAGGCCAGCCTTCCCGCCGAAGGCCTTGTAGATCGTCTCGACCGACACGCCCGCCGCCTGCGCCACCGCCGCGACGGTCGTGCCACCGAAGCCGTGCTCGAGGAAGAGCCGGCGAGCCTGCTCGACGACCACCAGGCGGCGCTGCGCGGAGGCGCGCCGCCGTCCCGAGGCGTCGTAGCGGCGGCCCTTGACGTCAGTCGATCCCACGGCGCACACTCCTTTCATTACATCTAACTGTATCTGAATTCTGGTGAGCACCATGAACGACTCCCCGACCCCCTCGGGTACCGACGTCGCCGACCGCCTCGTCGCGGCGACCAACGCCCACGACCTCGACGCCCTCGTCGCCTGCTTCGGCGACGACTACGTCCTCACCAACCCCGCCCACCCCGGGCGCGGCTTCTCCGGCACCGCGCAGGTCCGCCGCAACTGGGCGACGATCTTCGCCGGGGTGCCCGACCTGGTCTGCACCGTCCACGCCCGGGCGGAGTCGGACGCCACCGACGACCCGCGCACCAGGGCCGTCTGGCTCGAGATGGCGATGACCGGAACGCGCCGGGACGGCGCACCGCACGAGCTGGTCGGCGTGATGGTGTTCGGCGTCCGCGACGACCTGATCGTGACCGGCCGGTTCTTCATCGAGCCGGTCGACGACTCCCCCGTCGACGCGGACGCCGCGGTCCGGGCCGCGGTGGCGGCGACGAGATGATCACTGTCGTCGGCGGGACCGGGCGGCTGGGCGCGGCGCTGGTTCCGCTCCTGCGGTCGCCGGGCGTGGCGGTCCGGATCGCCTCGCGCAGCGGGGTGGTGCCGTCGGCACTCGTCGGCCTCGTCGACGACGTCGTGCGTGCCGACGTCCGGGACCCCGCGACCCTCGAGGCCGTCGTGCGCGGCAGCGACGTCGTCGTCTCAGCGGTGCACGGCCTGGGCTCGCGTGATCGCGGCGCCACCCCGCAGTCGGTGGACCACCGCGGCAACGTCCACCTCGTCGACGCCGCCGCACGGGTGGGGGCGGACGTCGTGCTCGTCTCCGTCGCCGGGGCCTCACCGGGTGGCAGCGAGCTCGAACGCGCCAAGTGGGCCGCCGAGCTGCACCTGCGCGGCAGTGGGGCGCGGTGGACGATCGTGCGCGCGACGGCCTACGAGGAGCTCTGGACCGAGATCCTGGCCCGGTCCGCCGCACGGGACGGACGTGCCGTCGTGCTCGGGCGTGGGGAGAACCCGGTCAACGTCGTGCCGGTGGCCTCCGTGGCGCGGGCCGTGGCCGATGCCTGCCTGGACCCGGGCACCCGCGGCCAGGTCATCGAGGTGTGCGGCTCCCGGGACGTCCGCTTCGCCGACCTCGCGCAGGCCCAGTGCGCTCCGGGCTGCCGACCGCGGCGGGTCCCGAGAACGGTCCTGCGCATCGTCGGGCAGGTCGCACGCCCCGTCCGACCGGACGTCGCCCGACTGGCCCGGATGGCGCTCTGGATGGACACGGCCGACCTGCGCCGGGCCGGCAACGGTGTGGTGCGCGCCTCGTCCTGACCTGCGTGGGCGGGTCGGGCTTTCCGAATATCTCACAGGTGATATACGCTCGACGGGTGACTGTCACCACCACGTCCGACACCTACCTCACCCGGATCGGCACCCTGATCCGGGATGCCCGGCGCCACCAGGGGCTGACCCAGAGCGAGCTCGCCGACCTGCTCGGCACGAGCCAGAGCGCGGTCGCCCGGATCGAGCAGGGCAAGCAGAACCTCTCGCTGGAGATGCTCGCCCGGGTCGGTGAGAAGCTCGACAGCGAGTTCGTCTCGCTCGGCCACAGCGGCCCCCAGCACCTGCGGATCGTCGGCGGGCGCAAGCTCTCCGGCTCGATCCCGGTCAAGACCAGCAAGAACGCCGCGGTCGCCCTGCTGTGCGCCAGCCTGCTCAACAAGGGCCGCACCACGCTGCGCAGCCTGGCCCGCATCGAGGAGGTCAACCGGATCATCGAGGTGCTCACCTCGATCGGGGTCCGGGTGCGCTGGCTCCCCGACAGCAACGACCTCGAGATCGTGCCCCCGGCCCGCCTGGACCTCGCCAGCATCGACATCGACGCCGCCCGCCGCACGCGCACCGTCATCATGTTCCTCGGCCCGCTGCTGCACGAGCTGTCCGCCTTCGAGCTGCCCTACGCCGGTGGCTGCGACCTCGGCACCCGCACCGTCGAGCCGCACCTGTCGGCGCTGAAGGCCTTCGGCCTCGACGTCGCCGCCACCCACGGGTTCTACGCGGCCACCGTCGAGGCGGGCCGTGAGCCCACCCGGGCGATCGTGCTCACCGAGCGCGGCGACACCGTCACCGAGAACGTGCTGCTCGCGGCGGCCCGCCACCCGGGGACGACGCTCATCCGCAACGCCTCCCCCAACTACATGGTCCAGGACCTCTGCTTCTTCCTGCAGGCGCTGGGCGTGCAGATCGACGGCATCGGCACGACCACGCTGAGCGTCACCGGCGTGCGCGACATCGACATGGACATCGAGTACTACCCGTCCGAGGACCCGATCGAGGCGATGAGCCTGATCGCCGCCGCGGTCGTCACCGAGTCGACGATCACCATCGAGCGGGTGCCGATCGAGTTCCTCGAGATCGAGCTGGCCACCCTGGAGGAGATGGGGCTGAAGTTCGACATCACCCCGGAGTACAAGGCGCGCAACGGCCACACCCGCCTGCTCGACCTCACCATCCACCCCAGCCCGCTCAAGGCCCCCGTCGACAAGATCGCCCCGATGCCGTTCCCGGGCCTGAACATCGACAACCTGCCGTTCTTCGCGCTCATCGCGGCGTGCGCCGACGGCACGACGATGATCCACGACTGGGTCTACGAGAACCGCGCGATCTACCTCACCGAGCTGACCAAGGTCGGCGGTCAGGTGCAGCTGCTCGACCCGCACCGGGTCATGATCACCGGTCCGACGCCGAAGTGGCGGGCCGCCGAGGTGATGTGCCCGCCGGCGCTGCGGCCGGGCGTGGTCATCCTGCTCGCGATGCTCGCAGCCCCCGGCACCTCGGTGCTGCGCAACGTCTACGTCATCAACCGCGGCTACGAGGACCTCGCCGAGCGGCTCAACGCGCTCGGCGCCACGATCGAGACCTTCCGCGACATCTGAGTCCGCGGGCGCCACGGCGACGACACGTCCGGCGCCCAAGCGTGTGCCCGGACCACATAGGGCGACGTACCCGGCCTTCGTAGCGTGGGCGCCATGCTCGTCCTCGTCACCGGTGCCGCCAGCGGCATCGGCGCAGCCATGGTCCGTCGCTTCGTCGAGGACGGCGCCGAAGTGTGTGCCCTCGACATCGACGGGGAGGCCCTCGACGTCATGCGCGCCGCCCTCAAGGACGACGGTCTGGATGCCGGTCGCGTCGAGCCGCTCGTCGCCGACCTCGCCGACCCCGACGCCACGCGCGGGCTGCCCACCGCCGTCGACGTGCTCGTCAACAACGCCGGCATCCAGCACGTGAGCCCGGTCCACGAGTTCCCCACCGAGATCTTCGAGCGGATCCACGCGGTGATGCTCCTGGCTCCGTTCCGGCTGGCCCGGCACGTGCTGCCGCACATGTACGCCACGGGCTGGGGCCGGGTGGTGAACGTCTCGAGCGTGCACGGGCTGCGGGCCAGTCCGTTCAAGGCCGCCTACGTCAGTGCCAAGCACGGCCTCGAGGGGCTGAGCAAGGTGATCGCCCTCGAGGGGGCCGAGCACGGGGTCACGAGCAACTGCATCAACCCGGCCTACGTGCGAACGCCATTGGTGGAGAAGCAGATCAGCGACCAGGCGAGGGCGCACGGCATCCCTGAGTCCGAGGTCGTGGAGACCATCATGCTGGCGCCCGCCGCACGCAAGCGGCTCATCGAGCCCTCGGAGGTCGCGGCGTTCGCGAGCTTCCTCTGCACGTCCGACGCCGACTCGATCACCGGCGCGTCGCTGACCATGGACGGCGGCTGGACCGCCCACTGAGGCGGCCGGGCGCCGGTCTCACGCGCGGCGCGCCACCCAGAGCTCCTCGGCCGGCCAGCGGCTCGCCCAGTGCTGCGAGACGATCTCGTAGAACGGGTGGTCCGAGCGGTCGGCCGGCGCGAAGAGCTCGTGCAGCGCCTCGACGACGAACCCGGAACGGCGCAGCAGGCGCACCCAGTCGCCGTGCGACGGGTGGAACTCCACCCCGCCACCGGCCCACTGCACCCGGTAGGCCTGCGCGTACCCGCGCAGCAGCCGCTCCTCCGCCACCCCCTCGTCGGGCGGGACGCACAGCGCCGACAGGTGGCTGTTGGTGAGGAAGACCAGGCGGCCACCGGGGCGCAGCAGCCGGGCGACCTCCGGCAGCCAGCGCTCGGGGTCGCACCACGCGGCGGCGCCGTGCTCGCTCACCACGAGGTCGACACAGCCGTCGGCCAGCGGCAGCCGCTCACCGTCGCACTGCACGAGCGGGAACACCGGACCGATCCGCCGCTGCAGCCGGCGAGCCGTGGCCAGCTGCTCGCCGGAGAGGTCGACCGCCACCGGCCGGGCCCCCTGGCGTGCGAGCCACGCCGAGACGTAGGCCGTGCCACAGGCCAGCTCGAGCACGTCCAGCCCGCGCACGTCACCCAGGACGCCGAGCTCGCCCTCGGGGACCGCGAACAGGCCCCACACGGCATCCGGCCTGGCCCACAGCTCGTCGGCGGCGGCATCGGTGAAGCGCTCGTTCACCACGGCCCACAGGGCCCGGTTCAGGGCCACCTCGTCGGCGCGTGGGTCGCTCACGCGCCTCATGCTAGGCGCGGCGGCACCGGTGCGGCTCAGCGCCTCCGGCGCCGGGCGGCCGCGGCGCGGGCGATCAGGTCGCGCGCGGTGCCCCAGATGCCGTGCCGGAAGAGCAGGACGATGAGCATGAAGATCGTGCCGGTGACGATGCCGACGCCGTTGAAGCCGCTGGACGCCATCCGGTCCTCGAGCAGCACCACGATCCCCGCGCCGATCGGGCCGCCCCAGAAGGTGCCGATGCCGCCGAGCACGGTGATCAGCACGACCTTGCCGGACGTGGTCCATGACAGCTCCTGCAGCGACGCGAACCCGTGGCTGGCGGCGAACACCCCGCCGGCCAGCCCGGCGACTCCGGCGGACACGACGAACGCCATCACCTTGTAGCGGTCGACGTCGTAGCCGAGGGCACGGGCCCGGGCCGGGTTGTCGCGCACCGCGACCAGCACCCGGCCGAACGGCGAGTGCACCACCCGCCAGGCGATGCCCACCCCGATCAGCACGATCGGTGCGGCAGCGTAGTAGAAGTAGAACGGGTCGGTCTCGATGCCGGTCAGGCCGAAGAACGACTTCGGGATGCCCTGCAGCCCGTCCTCACCGCCGGTGACGGTGCGCCACTGGTTGGCGAGGAAGTAGAGCATCTGGGCGAACGCCAGCGTCACCATCGCGAAGTAGATGCCGGCGCGGCGCACGGCGAGGTAGCCGGTGGGCACGGCCAGCAGCATCGCCACGACCGCCCCGGCGACGACGGCCACCGGGAACGGGAGCCCGGAGTGGATGGCGACCAGCCCCGTGGCGTAGGCGGACGCACCCCAGAACGCGGCGTGGCCGAAGGAGAGCAGCCCGGTGAAGCCGAGCAGGAGGTCGACCGAGATCGCGAACAGGCCCCACGCGAGGATGTCCATCGCCACCGGCGGGTAGACCAGCCAGGGCAGGGCGACGACGACGGCGAGGCCGACGAGGAGCATGGCGGCCCGCACGAGCGGGCGCTCGGCGAAGCGAACCGGCTCCGCCGGCAGGTCGACGTGCTGGGCACGGGTCAGCTCGTCGGTGCTCATGCGGTGTCCTCACGTCCGAAGAGTCCGGCCGGCCGCACGAGGATCACCGCGGCCATCAGGACGAAGATGAGCACCTGCGCCAGCGCGGGCACGTAGGCCTGGCCGTAGGCCTCGACGAGGCCGACGAGGAAGCCGGCGACGACGGCGCCCATGATCGAGCCGAGGCCGCCGATGACGACCACGGCGAACAGGATGATGATGAAGTTCGAGCCCATGTCGGCGGTCACCGCCCGGAACGGCGCGGCGAGCACCCCGGCGAGACCGGCCAGGGCGATGCCGAAGCCGAACACCGGTGTGACCCAGCGGCCCACGTTGATGCCCAGCGCACGGGTGCGCTCGGCGTCCTCGGTCGCGGCGCGCACGATCATGCCGACCCGGGTGCGGGTGATGGCCAGCCAGACGAGCACGCAGACCACCAGCGAGAACGTGGCCGCGAAGACCTGGTAGGTCGACAGGCTCACCCCGGCCACCTCGATCCGGCCGGCGAGCAGCGCGGGTGGCTCGTACGGCATCCCGCTGACGCCGTAGCGGCGCTTGACGAGGTCGACGAGCACCAGGGTGAGCCCGAAGGTGAGCAGGAAGTTGTACAGCGGGTCGAGCCCGACCAGCCAGTGCACCAGCGCCCGCTCGATGAACACCCCGAAGGCGAACATGACGACCGGGATGACCACCAGCGCCGCCCAGAACCCGATGCCGAGCTCGTTGAGCAGCAGCGCCGTGCCGACGGCGCCGAGCATGTAGCAGGCGCCGTGGCTGAAGTTCACGACGCCGAGCACGCCGAAGATCACCGCCAGGCCCAGGGCCGCGAGAGCGTAGAAGCCTCCCGCGGCCAGGCCCTGGAGCGTGTACTGGATGAGGGCACCCATGAGTGGTCGCCGTTCCTCGAAGTGGTCTCGTGTCTGGTCCCGGCCGTCAGGTCAGGACATCGTGCAGGTGCCGTCGGGCGCCTTGAACGCCTCGGCCGCGGGGATGGTCTTGATGACCTTCTGCAGGTCCCACTCCTCGGTGACCTCGTCCTTCGACTTGACCTCGTTGAGGTAGGCGTCGTGGATGACGTTGTGGTCGGCCTTGCGGATCTCACCGTTGCGCAGGAAGACGTCGTCGATCTTCTTGCCCTCGAGCTCCGCCACGATCTTGTCGGCGTCGTCGGTGCCGGTGGCCTGGACGGCCTCGAGGTAGTTCATCGCGGCCGAGTAGTTCGCCGCGTGGGCGAAGGTCGGGCGGGTCTTGGTCTTGGCCGAGAACCGGTCCGCGAAGGCACGGTTCTCGTCGTCGAAGTTCCAGTACCAGGAGTCGGTGAACTGGGTGCCCTCGAACTGGTCGACACCGAGCGAGTGGATGTCGGTGATGAAGAGCAGGCCCACGGCGAGCTGCGTCTTGCCCTTGAGCCCGGACTGGTTGAACTGCTTCACGAAGTTGATCAGGTCGCCGCCGGCGTGCATCGATCCGATGACGTCGGGCTGGTCGGCCGCGGCCTTGGTGATGTAGGTGGCGAAGTTGTCGTTGGGGAACGGCGTCGGGATGCTCTGCCCGATGGTGCCGCCCGCGTTGGTCACCTCTTCGGTGAACGACTTCTGCATGTCCTGGCCGAAGGCGTAGTCGGGGTAGACGAGGTTCCACCTCTTGCCGCCCGCCTTGGTGATGGTGGCGCCCGTGCCGTGGGCCAGCATCCAGGTGTCGTAGGCGTAGTGGAACGTGTACTTGTTGCACTGCGCCCCGGTCAGGGCGGTGGTGCCGGCACCGATGTCGATGAACAGCTTCTTCTTCGCCTTGGCCACCCCCGCCACGGCCAGCGCCGCCGACGAGGTCGGCACGTCGAGGATGATGTCGGCCTTCTGCCGGTCGTACATCTCCTGGGCCTTGGTGTTGGCGATGTCCGGCTTGTTCTGGTGGTCGGCGGTGACGACCTCGACCGTCTTCGCGACCGCCTTGTCGCCGTACTTCTTCTGGTAGTCCTCGATCGCCATCTCGACAGCGACCTTGCTGTTCGGGCCGGACAGGTCCTTGTAGATGCCGGACTGGTCGTTGAGCACCCCCAGGACGACCTTGTCGTCGGTGAGCGCTCCCCCACTCGCGGCGGGGCCGCCGCCACCGCACGCGGCGAGGAGGAGTCCGGCGCCGACGGCTCCGGCGGTCAGGGCGAGGGACGTGCTGCGGGTCATGCGGTCTCCCAGGGTGCGGTGGTGCGGTGGACGGTTGGCGAGGCAGTCGTGGTGGCGGGTGGTCGTGGTGGTCATCGGACGCGGTCACATCCCGAGGTGGTCGAGCAGCTCCTCGCGGCGGGCCCGGAACTCGTCGTTGTCGAGCGACTCGACGACCCGGCCCTGCGCGAGGAGGTGGTGGCGGTCGGCCACGGTGGCCGCGAAGGTGACGTTCTGCTCGACGAGGAGCACCGAGGTGCCCTGCGCCTTGATCGTGCGGATGATCTCGCCGATCCGCTGGACGATGACCGGGGCGAGGCCCTCGCTCGGCTCGTCGAGGAGGAGCAGGGTGGCGCCGCTGCGCAGCACCCGGGCCATGGCGAGCATCTGCTGCTCGCCCCCGGACAGGCGGGTGCCCGGGAAGTCGGCGCGCTCGCGCAGCACCGGGAACTCGGCGTACACCTGCTCGAGCGACCACGCCGACTCCGGCCGGGTGACCGGTGGGAGCAGGAGGTTCTCCTCGACCGACAGCGACGCGTAGATGCCGCGGTCGTCGGGCACCCAGCCCAGGCCACGGCGGGCGCGGGCGTCGGGGTTGAGGCGGGACGCGTCGGTGCCGTCGAGCACGACCGAACCAGTCGCGTGCCGGTGCAGGCCCATGACGGACCGCAGCAGGGTGGTCTTGCCGGCGCCGTTGCGCCCGACCAGGGTCACGACCTCGCCGTGGCCGACGGTGAGGTCGACGTCGCGCAGGGCCTGCGCCTCGCCGTACCAGGCGGACAGCCCCCGCACCTCGAGGCGGTGGGTCGGCTCAGCCATGGTCGTCGCCACCCTCCGAGCCGAGGTAGGCCGTGATGACCCGTTCGTCGGTGCGCACCTGCTCGTACGGACCCTCGGCGAGCACGGCGCCGGACTGGAGCACGGTCACCCGGTCGGCGAGCGAGCCGACGACGTGCATGTTGTGGTCGACGAGCACGACGGTCCGGCCGCTCGCGACCCGCTTGACCAGGGCGATGGTGCGGTCGACGTCCTCGACGCCCATGCCGGCGGTCGGCTCGTCGAGCAGGAGCAGCCGCGGGTCCAGCGCCAGCGCCAGGGCCAGCTCGAGGGCCCGCTTCTGCCCGTACGCGAGCGACCCGGCGAGCACCCCGGCCCGGTCGGCGAGGCCGACCTGCTCGAGCAGGTCCATGGCGCGGGGGCGGAACTGGCGCATCTGCTTCTGGGAGCGCCAGAAGCGGTACCCGAGCCCGGTCGGAGAGGCCAGGGCGAGCTCGACGTGGTCGACGGAGGACATCTGGTCGAACAGGCTGGTGATCTGGAACGAGCGGGCCACGCCGAGGTGGACGATCTGCTCCGAGCTGAGCCCGGTGATGTCGCGCTCCCCGAGGTGGATGGTGCCCGAGGTGGGGGTCAGGAAGCCGGTCAGCAGGTTGAACAGGGTGGTCTTGCCGGCCCCGTTCGGGCCGACCAGGGCGTGCACGCTGCCCTCCGCGACGTCGAGGTCGACTCCCTGGACCGCGGCGAACCCCCGGAACTCCTTGGTCAGCGCCCGGGTGCGCAGCAGCGCGGTCGAGGGCGCCGTGCCCTGCGGCACGGCTGTTGTCTGCGTGCTGCTCTGCACGGACTGCCTCCACGGTCTTCGGGGATCTGTCAGGGACCGAACAGAGCCAGACACTAGGGGCCGACCGGTGCTCAGATGGTGTTACGAACCGACACAGCGCGCGACGATCACTGGTCTCGGCCCACATATGCCGTCCGGCTACGCTGGCCCCATGGCGACGACGGCGACGCAGGAGTCACGGCTGCTCGAGCTGCTCGCGGCCGGCGCCTCGGCCGCGGACATCGCGGCGGTCGACACCGACCCGGTGCTGCGCGACCTCGCGCTACAGGTCAGGGCGGTGACCGACCTGCGGCGACGCCGCGAGCAGGAGCTCGAGGCACTGGTCGAGACGGCCCAGGACCTCGCGACCATGGACGACCCCGCCCTCGTGCTCGAGGCGATCGTGCTGCGGGCCCGCACCCTGCTCGGCACCGACCTGTCGTACCTGACGCTCTACGACCCCGCCGCCGGCGACACCTTCATGCGGGCCACCGCCGGCTCGGTGTCGAGCGCGTTCCAGCAGCTGCGCCTCGAGCTCGGCGCCGGCCTGGGCGGTCTGGCCGCCTCGACGCGCCGGCCGTACTGGACCGCCGACTACTTCGCCGACGAGCGGTTCCGGCACACCTCCGCCATCGACACCGGGGTCGGCGACGAGGGCATCGTCGCCATCTGCGGCACCCCGCTGCTCGTCAAGGACGAGTTCGTCGGGGTGCTCTTCGCCGCCAACCGCTCACCGCGCACCTTCACCCCCGACGAGGTCTCCCTGCTCGGCTCCCTGGCCGCGCTGGCCGCGGTGTCGCTGGTGCAGGTGGGCGCCCTCGACGCGGTGCGCCGGCACACCGAGGGCCTGGAACGTGCCGCGGCCGCCCACGACCGGTTCGCCGGCATCGTGCTGCGCGGCGGCGGCGTCGGCGAGATCACCGAGGCGCTGCACAGCCTGCTCGGCGTCTGGGTGGTGCTCGTCGACGACGAGGGCGTCGAGCGCAGCTCGGCCGGCCCGGTGCCCGACGTGTCCGGCGAGGCGTCCGCGTCCGCTGCGGCCACGGCGCGACGGCACCCGTACGCCGTCGACGCCCCGCTCGACACGGCCGGTCGGCTGATCCGCACCGGAGACCGCTGGGTCGTCCCGGTCTCTGCCGTCGAGCTGCCCCTGGGCCAGCTGGTCGTGGGCGGCCCGGTCGACCTCGACGAGGCCGACCGGCGCACCGTCGAGCGGGCCGCCGTCGTCACCGCACTGGTCCTGCTCGGTGAGCGCCAGCGCGCCGATGCCCAGCTGCAGGTGCGCACCGACCTGGTCGCCGACCTGCTCTCCGGCCGGGCCGACCTGCGGGCCGTCGTCGACGCCGCGCGCACCCTGGGCGTCGACCTGCGCTCGCCGTGCTGCGTGCTCGTCGCCACCGCGCCGGATGCCGCGACGTCGCGCCGCTCGCTCGTCATGTCGGTGACGGCCGCGCTCGACGGTGCGGCCCTGGTCGCCGAGCACCGCGGCGACGTGGTGGCCATCGTGCAGCGCGGCGACCCGTCGGCGGCCGCCGTCGAGCTCGCCCAGCGGATCTCCGCCTCGAGCCGGCTCACCGTCGGCGGCTCCGGGCCGGTGCCGAGTGCACGAGCGCTGCCGGAGGCCTACCGCGAGGCCCGGCGCACGGCATCCGCGCTCACGGCGTTGGGGCGCACCGGCTGTGGCGGGAGCGCCGCCGACCTCGGGTTCGCCGGGCTGATCGTCGGCTCGGACCCCGAGGTGCGCGACTTCGTGCGCGCCGTGCTCGGCCCGCTGCTCGACTACGACGCCCAGCGCGGGGCCGACCTCGTGCGCACCGCGGAGGCGTACTTCCAGGCCGGGTCGAGCCCGCGGCACGCGGCCACCGCCCTGCACGTGCACGTCAACACCGTGGCCCAGCGGCTGCACCGGATCGGCGAGCTGCTCGGCGCCGACTGGCAGGAGCCGAGCCGGGCCCTGCAGATCCAGCTCGCGCTGCACCTGCGCCACCTCACCGGCTGAGCACGGACTCCTGCACCCGGCGCTCGTCGTCGTCGGACAGGCCGGCGCCGCGCGGCACGGTGCGCGTCTCCTCGAAGGCCAGGGTGTCGCGCAGGGTCTGCTCGAGCGGTCGGGTCACCAGGCCGGCGGCCCGCGCCCGGGACGTGTCCATCGTCGCGAAGCCGCGCCACTCGGCGTCGTCGATCCACAGCGGCAGGGAGGCCGGCCCCATCCAGGCACCGATGCCGAGCTCGGCCAGCACCTCGCGCCCGACCGGGAGCGGCTCGGCGGTCGACCCCGCCACCCGCGCGGCGACGGCGAGCACCTCGGCCAGGGGCGCGGTCGGGCCGGTGGCGTTGAAGGTGCCGTCGAGCCGGCGCTCGGCGACCGTGACCAGCCAGGCCGCGAGGTCACGCACGTCGACCACCGCGCACGGGAAGTCGAGCTCGTCGGGCACGACGACGCGGTCCCCCACCGGGTGGGCGAAGCGCCACGGCCAGTAGCCGGTGCGACCGGACCAGTCGCCGGGGCCGCCGATCAGGCCGGAGCGCACGATGGTGGCCGTGCCGTCGGCGTCACGAACAGCGTTCTCGCAGGCGACTTTCGCCTCGCCGTAGACCTCCATGTCGGTCATCAGGTCACCGTCGAGCGGGCCTCGCAGTGGCGAGTCCTCGGGTTGCTCGAGGGCGTCGAACCGCGCGTAGACGTTGCCGGTCGACACGAGCACCCGGTGCCGGGCCACGAGGTCGCGCACCGCTCGGCGCGCGTGGCCGGGATGCCGGGTGACGTCGACGACGGCATCCCACGTCCTGTCCGCGACGGCGGCCAGGCCGTCGTCGAGGTCCCGGTCGGCGGAGACGAAGGTGGCACCGGGCGGCGGGTCGGCGCTGCCGCGCGCCAGGCAGGTGACGTCGTGACCGCGGCGCAGCGCCTCCAGCGTGACGGTGCGGCCGAGCCACGCGGTTCCCCCGAGCACCAACATCCTCATCGACCCAGCCAACCGTCACGCGCGGCCCGGGTCCAGCGGGTTCGCCACGGGCGTAGGCGTCAAACGCGCCGTCACACGCGGCCCGTGTCTCGTGGTGTCACCCGGACGGCGACGAGCGCCGTCCGACCAGAGAGGAAACACCACACAATGGCACTGTTCATGGACTCCCACACCATCGAGGGCGGCGTCGCGGCGAGTGACGTCGCGGCCGCCCACGAGGCCGACCTCGCGACCCAGGGACCCCACGGGGTCAGCTACCTGCGCTACTGGGTCGACGAGGGCGCCGGCAAGATCTTCTGCCTCGTCGAGGCGCCCGACGCGGAGGCGGCCAACACCGTGCACCGCGAGGCCCACGGCCTGGTGGCCGAGGAGATCTTCAGCGTCAGCGAGGGCTCCTGAGCCCGTTGACGACCCACCCCGCGCACCGGCCGGCGCCGGGCGGCACCCGTGCCGCCCGGCCCGGCCTGTGCCACGCTGACCGGATGACGGTCGGGGCGGCCAGTGACGGACGTCGGGTCGACGCCCCGGCGTTGGTCGTCCGGCTGCTCGGCCGACCGCGGGTGGAGCGCACCGGTGGCCAGCCCTACCGGCTGCGCAGTCGCAAGAGCTGGGCGCTGCTGACCTACCTGGTTCTCACCGAGCGGCCCACCAGCCGGGGCCGCCTCGCAGAGCTCCTCTTCGCCGAGGCGGACGACCCCCTGCGGGCGCTGCGCTGGAGCCTGGCCGAGATCCGACGTGTCCTCGGCGACGACGGCTCGATCGAGGGCGACCCGGTGGCGCTGACCCTCGCCGACGACGTGCTGGTCGACGTCGTCGCCCTGTCCCACGGTTCGTGGGCCGAGGCCGTGGAGGTGGCCGGCGCCGGTGGGGAGCTGCTCGAGGGACCACCCCTGCGCGGAGCCCCGGCGTTCGAGTCGTGGCTGCTCTCGGAGCGGCGGCGGCTCGCCTCGGCCACCGAGTCGGTGCTGCACGAGGCCGCGCTGGGCCTGCTCGCCCGCGGCGAGCTCGACCGGGCCCGGGGCTTCGCGGTGCGCGCTGCGGCGATGAGCCCGCTCGACGAGAACCACCAGGCGCTCGTGATCCGGCTGTACCGCCTGTCCGGCGACGACGACGCGGCCGAGCGGCAGTACGGAGCGTTTGCCCGCCTCCTCGACGCCGAGCTCGGGGTGGGTCCGTGCGCCGTCGTCGAGGCGGCCCGGCACGAACGACCCCGCGCCGCCGTCGAGGTCACCACGGACCGGGCGGTCGAGGCGGTCATCGAGTCGGGCTCGGCCGCCATCGCGGCCGGGGCCATCGACCCCGGCATCACCTCGCTGCGCAGTGCGGTGCCCCTCGCCGACGCGGACGGCGCGACCCACCTGCGGGTGGAGTCGCGGCTCGCCCTGGCCGAGGCCCTGATCCACTCGGTGCGAGGTCTGGACGAGGAGGGTCAGGCCCACCTGCACGAGGCCGACCGCCTGGCCCTGGACCACGGCGACCTGGCCACCGTGGCGCAGGCCCGGGCCGAGCTGGGGTACGTGGACTTCCTGCGGGCCCGCTACGACCGTGCCGAGCTCTGGCTCACCGACGCCATCGAGATCGCACAGGGCTCACCGCAGGTGCTGGCGAAGGCCACGACCTACCTCGGGTCGGTCCACAGCGACCGCGGGAGCTACCCGCAGGCGATCGCCCTGCTCGACCAGGCCGCCCGGCTGAGCCATGCGGCCGACGACCCGCGCCGCGAGGCGTACGCCCTCTCGATGCGCGGCCGGGTCGACCTGCTGCGCGGCAGCCTGGACGACGCGGCCGCCCGGCTGGCCGAGTCGGTGGCCCTGGCCGAGCGCAGTCACTGGCTGTCGTTCCTTCCCTGGCCGCAGGCCCTGCAGGGCGAGGTGCACCTCGCCCGGCACGAACCCGAGCTGGCGGGGCAGACCCTGGAGCGGGCCTTCGCCCGGGCCTGCCACCTCGGCGACCCGTGCTGGGAGGGGATCTCCGCCCGCGGCCTCGCCCTGGTGGCCGAGGCTGCCGGCCGCACCGCCGAGGCCTTCGACACGCTGCTCGACGCCCGCACCCGCAGCACCCGGGTCGCGGACCCCTACGTCTGGCTGCACGTCCACATCCTCGACGCCCTGTGCACCCTGGGCCGCACCCACGCCCACCCGGAGACGGCGCACTGGGTCGGCACCATGCGCGAGCTCGCCTCTCGCACCGGGATGCGCGAGCTCACCGTGCGCGCGCTGCTGCACTCGGCGGCCCTGGGGGATGCCGGTGATGCCGCCGCCGCGGCGCTGCTCGCCACCGAGGTCGACAACGACGAGCTGCGCGCCCTGCTCTAGCCGTCGCCGGGCCTGCTCCGTACGGTGGTGGAACACGTCTCGTCACCGGAAGGAGGCCACGTGACCAGGTACGTCATCCGCCCCGATGTGGCGATCCGGCTCGCCCGCGAGGATGCCGTCGTGCGCGACGAGCACGAGCTGCTCGCCCCCACCCTGCTGCGCTCGCACGTGCTGTCGCTGCTGTTCCAGGCCGTGCAGCGCGGCGAGCTGACCCAGCCGGAGGCCGAGAACGCGCTCGGCTACGTGCGGCGCCTCCGGCTCCGGCTGCTCGGTGACCGGGTGCTGCAGAGCGTCGCGTGGGACGTCGCCGACCAGCTCGGCTGGCCCGACACGTACGACGCCGAGTACGTGGCACTCACCCGGCTCCAGGCCGACGCCCTCGTCACGCTCGACGAACGGCTCGCCCAGGCGGCCAAGCGGCTCGTGCCGGTCGCCTCGATCGACGAGCTGACCTGAACCCGTCGGTCAGCCGAGCCGCGCGCGGAGGCGACCGGCGACGGCATCCGGCGTCAGCCCGACGCGGTCGAGCACCTGCCCGCGAGAACCGTGCTCGAGGAACTCCTTGGGGATGCCGAGCTGGTCGAGCGGCGTGGTGAGGCCGGCGTCGCGCAGGGCGAGCTCGACCTGGCAGCCGATGCCGCCGACGACGACGTTGTCCTCGACGACCGCGACCCGCCCGGCCGCACCCGCCAGGGCGACGAGGTCGTCGCTGACCGGCAGGGCCCAGACCGGGTCGACGACGCGCACGCGCACGCCCTCCGCGGTGAGCTTGTCGGCCGCGGCCAGCGCCGTCACGACCATCGAGCCGATGCCGACGAGGAGCAGGTCGACGTCCCCGTCGTCGGGCTCGGCGAGCACGTCGACCGTGCCGGACGTGCGCACCGCGATGACGGGGTCGGCCACCGACCCCTTCGGGAAGCGGACGACCGACGGCGCGTCGGCGATGTCGACGGCGGCCCGCACGGCCCGCGCGACCTGCTGGCCGTCGCGCGGGGCGGCGAGGTGCAGCCCGGGCACGACGCCGCTGATGGTCATGTCCCACATGCCGTGGTGCGAGGCGCCGTCGGGGCCGGTGATGCCGGAGCGGTCGAGCACGACGGTGACGCCGGCCCGGTGCATGGCGCAGTCCATCAGCAGCTGGTCGAAGGCGCGGTTGAGGAAGGTGGCGTAGACCGCGACGACGGGGTGCAGCCCGGTGAAGGCCAGCCCGGCCGCCATGGTGAGGGCGTGCTGCTCGGCGATGCCGACGTCGAAGGTGCGGTCGGGGAAACGGTCGCCGAAGCTCTTGAGACCGACCGGGATCATCATCGCGGCGGTGATCGCGACGACGTCGGGGCGGTCCTCGCCGATGCGCACCATCTCGTCGCTGAACTCGTCGGTCCAGCTGCGGCCGGCGATCTCGAGCGGCAGCCCCGTCTCGGGGTTGATGACCCCGACGGCGTGGAACTGGTCGGCCTCGTCGGTGATCGCCGGGTCGTAGCCGCGGCCCTTCTGGGTGAGCACGTGCACGAGCACCGGACCCCCGAAGGCCCGGGCCTTGCCGAGCGCCGCCTCGATGGCCTGCTCGTCGTGGCCGTCGACCGGGCCGAGGTACTTCAGGCCGAGGTCCTCGAACAGGCCCTGCGGCGCGACGATGTCCTTGATGCCCTTCTTGACCCCGTGCAGCGTCTCGTACATGGCACCGCCGACGACCGGCGTGCGCGCGAGGGTGACCTTGCCCCAGTCGAGGAAGCGCTCGTAGCCGCGGGTCGTGCGCAGCGTCGAGAGGTGCTCGGCCAGGCCGCCGCGGGTCGGGGCGTAGGAGCGCTCGTTGTCGTTGACCACGATGACCAGCGGCAGGTCGGGCTCGGCCGCGATGTTGTTCAGGGCCTCCCACGCCATGCCGCCGGTGAGGGCGCCGTCGCCGATGACCGCCACCGTGTGCCGGTTGCGCTCCCGGCTCACGACGCGGCCCGCGGCGATGCCGTGCGCCCAGGACAGCGAGGCGGACGCGTGGGAGTTCTCGACGACGTCGTGCTCGGACTCGGACCGGCTCGGGTAGCCGGACAGGCCACCCTGGGTGCGCAGCCCGGTGAAGTCGTGCCGGCCGGTGAGCAGCTTGTGCACGTAGGCCTGGTGACCGGTGTCGAAGACCACGGTGTCGCGCGGCGACCTGAACACCCGGTGGATGGCGATGGTGAGCTCGACGACCCCGAGGTTGGGCCCGAGGTGGCCCCCGGTGCGGGAGACCTCCTCGACGAGGAAGTGCCGGATCTCGTCGGCGAGGGCCGGTATCTGGTCCGGGCGCAGGGACCTGAGGTCGTCGGGTCCCTCGATGCGCTCGAGCAGGCTCACCGGTGCCTACCTCCCTGGTCGTGTGTGGCTACGAAACCACCCGAGTCTAGGCGCTCGCAGGTCGACGCCGGTGTCGACCTCCGCCGGCACCGGCGAGGCGCGCACGATCTCCACACTCCCTCCACACGGCGAGCCGGGTCAGCCGGTGTGGTTCACCTCCTGGAGCCGGTACACCGGGGTCTCGAGCCCCTCGAAGCGGGCCTTGAGCTGCAGGCCGAGGAACTGCGAGTAGTGGCGGGACTGGTGCAGGTTGCCGCCGTGCATCCACAGGTTGGTCACCTGGGTGGGCTTCCACATGTTGCGCTGCTCGCCTTCCCACGGCCCCGGGTCCTTGGTCGTGTCCGACCCCAGGCCCCAGCACTTGCCGAGCCGGTCCGCGGTCTCCTGGTCGATGAGGTCGGCGACCCAGCCGTTCATCGAGTTGTAGCCGGTGGCGAACACGACGACGTCGGCCGGCAGCACGGTGCCGTCGGCGAGCACCACGGCATCCTCGGTCAGGTGGTCGACCTGGCCGTGGACGAGCCGCACGTCGCCGTTGGCCACCAGGTCTGCGGCGCCGACGTCGATGTAGTAGCCCGACCCGCGCCGCAGGTACTTCATGAACAGGCCGGAGCCGTCGTCGCCCCAGTCGAGCCAGAAGCCGGCCTTGTCGAGGCGGTCGTAGAAGTCCTTGTCGACCTCGGCCATCTTCTCGTAGGCGGGGATCTGGAACTCGTGGAGGATCCGGTACGGGAGCGACGCGAAGATCAGGTCGGCCTTCTCGGTCGTCACCCCGGCGTCGAGCGCCCGCTCCGAGTAGAGGTCACCGAGGCCGTACTCCATCAGGCTGCCGCTCTTGACGATGTGGGTCGAGCTGCGCTGCACCATCGTGACGTCGACGTCGTTCTCCCACAGGGCGCCACAGATGTCGAAGGCGCTGTTGTTGCTGCCGATGACGACGGCGCGCTTCCCGCGGTAGGCGTCCGGACCGGGGTGCCGCGACGAGTGGTGGACGTCGCCGCGGAAGACGTCGAGGCCGGCGACGTCCGGCATCCGTGGCTTGCCGCTCATGCCGGTTGCGAACACGAGGTGGGTGGGGCGCAGGGTCAGGGGCCGGCCCTCGCGCTCGACCTCGACGGTCCACTCCCCCGTCTCGTCCGACCAGGTCGCCGACGATGCCTCGGTGCTCGACCAGTAGGGCACCTCCATGACCTTGACGTACGACTCGAGCCAGTCGCCGATCTTGTCCTTGGGAGAGAACACCGGCCAGTTGTCGGGGAACTTCAGGTAGGGCAGGTGGTCGTACCAGACCGGGTCGTGCAGGCAGAGCGACTTGTAGCGGTTGCGCCACTGGTCACCCGGGCGGGGGTGCTTGTCGATGACGAGGCTCGGCACCCCCAGCTGGCGCAGCCGGGCACCGAGGCCGATGCCGCCCTGGCCGCCACCGATCACGAGCACGTAGGGCTGGGTCGTCGAGCCCAGGCTCTCCGCTTCCGTCTGGCGCCGCTCCTTCCACGTCGCGCGCCCCTTGTCGGCGCCGTGCTCGGCCCCGCGCGGCCGCCGGGTGCGCTTGGGCTCCTCGAAGCCCTTGAGCTCGTCGAGGGTCGTGAGGAACGTCCACGCGCGGTCGGCGCCGTCCTCCTCCTTCAGACGCAGCAGGCCCGTGCCGCGGCCGACAGCCGTCTCGAAGGTGAACCACGCGGTGACGACCCCGCCGTCCTCGGTCGGCGGCTCGCTCGTGGCGAACCCGGACGGAGCCGTGCGCTCGAGGGTCGCCGTGAGCAGGTCACGCACGCCCTCGGGGTGCTCGACCGTGGTGATGTTCCACGAGAACGACACCAGGTCGCGCCACCAGCTCTGCGCCGCGAACATCGCGGCCGCCCGGTCGACATCGCGCGCCGTCAGGGCCTCCTCGAAGGCGGACAGCCAGGCATCCGCCCGGTCAGGGGCGGACGAGGCACCGGCGGCGGGACGCTCGAGGATCTCGGTCATGGTGTGCTCCTTCTGGCCCGGCGGGGCGACGTCGACCCGCGCACCCACCCAGCACACCCCACTCCTGCCGCGAGCGGAAGGGTTGCCGAGGCCGGGCTACTCCACGGCGCGGCTGCGGAAACGCTCCAGCTCCGAGACGGGCAGGCGTGAGCCGGCGACGTCGAGCAGCGAGACGACATCGTGCGTGCGCCGGTCGAGCCGTACGGCGAGCACCGACGCCATGTCGGCGACGACGGCCGTCGTGAGGCGTTCGTGACGGGCGAGGCGCCCCTGGACGTCGTCCGCACGCCACGTGATCATCCGCACCGCGGTGCTCGCCCGGGCGGTGGCCGTGCGGGTGGCGGACGGTACGAAGACCGAGACCTCGCCGAGCACCGACCCCGGGCCGAGCGTCGCGAGCACCCGGCCCTGCCGGACCACCTCGACCCGCCCCTCGAGGATGGCGGAGACGCCGTCGGCCGGATCACCCTCCTCGAAGAGGGTCGAGCCGGCCACCGCGTCGCTGAGCGTGGTCTCCGCGTCGAGCTGGTCGAGGTCGTCGTCGACGACGAGCCGGAACGGGCACACGGCCCGGATCGCTGCTCGTCGCTCCGCGTCCAAGAGCGTTCTCCGTGGGTGTCGATGGGATCCGCGAGAGACGAACCAGGACCAGAGGGAAGGGTCGCCGAGCACCACGGTAGCGGCCATCGCGGCACACCCGCACACTGCGCAGGCCCTGTTACCGTTCAGGCTGCGGGTGCCCATCCGGACTCGCGCTGAGGAGCTGGGCCGACAGGAGGCCGGGATGGGCGCAGCCGGGTCCAGGTTCGTCGAGCGTGCGTCGTGGCTGCTCCGTCTGCCGCTGGAGACCCCGACCGTCCCGTACGAGGACGAGCAGAGCGGGTGCACGCTCTGGCTGAAGCTCGACTACCTGTTGCCGAGCGGGTGCACCAAGGACCGGATGGCGACGAACATCGTCGCGCACGCGATCGCGTCGGGCGAGGTGTCCCCCTCCACCGTCGTCGTCGAGGCGTCGAGCGGGTCGACCTCGATCGCCCTGAGCATGGTGTGCGCCACCGTGGGGGTGCAGTTTCGCGCGTACATGCCCAAGACGGTCAGCGGTGAGCGGGTCCTGATGATCCGCCGGCTCGGTGGCGACGTGGTGCTCACGCCTGCCGAGCAGGGCATGGATGGGGCCGTCGCGGCACTGCTGGGCGACTCGGCCACGCAGAGCGACGTGTTCGCCGCCCGGCAGTTCGAGAACCCGCGCAACGTGTTCGCGCACCGGCACTCGACGGGACCCGAGCTGATCCAGCAGGTCGGCGGTCGCCTCGACGGTTTCGTCGCCGGGGTCGGTACCGGCGGCACGTTGATGGGCGTGGCGCACGCGCTTCGCGACCACGGCTACGACACCGCCATCGCCCGGGCGATGCCGACCGCGACGTTGACCGCCCAGGGCGACCCGGAGGTGGTCGGTGGGATCCCGGGCGTCGTCGACGGCATGAGCCGGCTGATGGACCCCGAGGCCGTCGGCCTGGACGACCCGGTGCTGGTTCCGGAGAGCGAGGCGCTCGCCACGGCGCGCGAGTTCGGTCGTCGCGGACTGGGCATCGGCCCGTCGAGCGGGCTGAACATCGCGGCGGCCCGGCGGCTCGCTGCCCGCCTCGGCCCGGGGCACCACGTCGGCACCGTCCTGCCGGACCGCATGGAGCGGTACTTCTCGACCGCCCTGTTCCACGACGTGGCGGCGGAGCTCTAGCAGGCCCGTCGACCGCCGGGCGGGCCCCGACTACCCGCCGAGGAGCGAGGTTTCGAGCTCACGCTCGGGCAGGACCCGGATGAAGTACTCGGCGCCGAACATCTCGCGCAGGATGCGGTCGGGGAACATCTCGGGGTCGATCGGGTACTGGGAGCGGTGCGCAGCCACGGCCCGGATCTTGTGGCCGACGAAGGCTGACACGTCGATGCAGGTGCTCACCCTGGGGTCGATCTGGTCCCCCGAGGGCAGCGACCTGGTGAGCCGGGGCTGCGTCTGTTCCCCGCGCCCGTCGAAGGTGTCGGGCGACGCGAGGAACGTCAGGCACGTGACGTCATCCACCGCCACCACGTGCGCGTTGCGCGGCCGGCCGGTCGCGATGCCCTCCTCGCCGATGAACTCCCCCGGCCCGGACCGGTCGACCGCGGCCACCAGACCGTCCTCGTCCTCGCGCCTGATCTCCACCTGCCCGGACAGGAGGAAGTGCATGGTCGTGGCCGGCTCGCCCTGTTCGAGCAGGTAGGAGCCGGACGGGAACCAGTCCACCCGCACGAAGTCGGCGGCGTACCCGAGCGCCGTCGTCTCGCGCGAGAACACCGTCAGGGCGCGGACGAAGTCCTGCGTGCCCCTGAAGCGGGTCGTCAGCTCGACCACCCACTCCGCCAGCCGGTCCCTCAGCAGCATCCCGCTTCGCGGGCGGTGGCAGTGGAACAGCCGGATCGGCCGGATGGACCCCATCTCGTAGCAGGCGCTCGTGACCGCGGCCCCGACGGCCACGTGGTCCGGGTGTCCGGAGAACCCGTCGGGACCGAAGGTGATGACCACGTCGGGGTCGACCTCGCGCAGCAGCTCCGACGCGACGTCGACGAGCAGCGGCCCGTCGATGGAGTGGAGGCCGCCGTCGGGGTGGTCCAGGCACCTCGTCCCGGAGAGCCCGAGCTCGGCTCCCGCGGCGGCGAGCTCCTGCTCGCGAACTGCCGTCAGCGTCGATCGGGTCGCCGCGTTCGCGTCGCGGATCTGGCCGGCTCCGCCCTTGGTCAGCGAGACCACCCGGACGTCTGCTCCAGCACTCGCGTACTTGGCGAGAGTGCCACCGGCACACAGGGTCTCGTCGTCGGGGTGGGCGAAAATGCCCAGGACACGGACCGGCCGTCGGCCCGTTGCGTCCAGTGGGGTGTCATGAGCCACGCTGACCGCCGATCCGCTCGTAGGTGTCGCGAGCGTAGTGGGCGGCACGGTGCCGCCCGCGGCTGGGGCCCGCGACCGGGACGCGCGGTGCGTCAGAGCTTCGGGACGAAGTCGAGGCCACGCAACGCGTCGAGCAGCAGGCCGGCCGCCCGCCGCGCGGACAGCAACCGCACTCCCTCGCACTCGAGGTCGGCGAGCACCTGGGCGACGCCCTCGGGCCCGATGTCGTCGACGAGGTCGACGCGCACCTCGCGGTAGGCCGAGCGCATCGCGTCGAGCTGGGCGTCGAGGTGCCGCACGGTGAACCACGCCAGGGCGATCGGATGCCGTCGCCAGGCCGGGTAGAGCCGGTAGTCGGGCGGACAGTGGTCGAGCAGCCAGGCACTGGCCCGGTGGTCCCAGCCGCGCTCACCCGGCGGTGGCACACCGGGCGGCCAGCCGGGCGGCCCGCCCACCGAGCTCGCCCCCGACGCCGACCGCCGACCCGCGGGTGAGCCCGGGGTACCGGTGCGCAGCGGAGGACCGCCGGGCGCACTGGAGTCGAACACGTGTTCGATGATACGCAGGTCCGCGGTCGCAGGACAGCCCGTCCTCGACCTCCCACTGGACCGGTAGGAGTTCGGCCCGCATCGTGGACCGAGGATCAGAAGATAATGGCGCGTTATACATTTGATAAGCCAACATCCGACCTGCCGTGGGGACCCCGATGACCACTCAGCCGACCGAGACCTCGACCGCACGGGCCCTGCGCCCGCCGCGGGCCGGGCGCTCCAACGGTCAGTGGGCCGTCGACGGACGCGAGCCGCTCAACGCCAACGAGGTGTGGAAGCAGGAGGACGGCGGCCTCAACGTCCGCGCGCGGATCGAGCAGGTCTACAGCAAGGAGGGTTTCGCCTCCATCCCGCCGCAGGACCTCAGCGGCCGGTTCCGCTGGTGGGGCCTGTACACCCAGCGCAAGCCGGGCATCGACGGCGGCCGCACCGCCCAGCTCGACGACACCGAGCTCTCCGACGAGTACTTCATGCTCCGGGTGCGGCTCGACGGCGGGGCGCTGACCCTGGCCCAGCTGCGGGTGCTGGCGGACCTCAGCCACGACTTCGCGCGCGGCACGGCCGACATCAGCGACCGGCAGAACATCCAGTACCACTGGATCCGCGTCGAGGACGTCCCCGAGATCTGGCGTCGCCTCGAGGCGGTCGGCCTGCAGACCACCGAGGCCTGCGGCGACACCCCGCGCGTCGTGCTCGGCAGCCCGCTGGCCGGCATCGCGGCCGACGAGATCATCGACCCGACCCCCCTGATCGACGAGATCACCAGCCGCTTCATCGGCGACCCCGAGCTCGCCAACCTCCCGCGCAAGTTCAAGTCCGCGATCACCGGGCACCCGAGCCTCGACGTCGTGCACGAGATCAACGACATCTCGCTGGTCGGGGTCGTGCACCCCGAGCTGGGTGTCGGCTACGACCTCTGGGTGGGTGGCGGCCTGTCCACCGCCCCGCGCCTGGCCGAGCGGCTCGGCGTGTTCGTGGCGCCCGAGCAGGCCGCCGACGTGTGGCTCGGTGTCATCTCGATCTTCCGCGACTACGGCTACCGGCGGCTGCGCACCAAGGCCCGCCTGAAGTTCCTCATGGCCGAGTGGGGTCCCGCGCGGTTCCGCGACGTGCTCGAGACCGAGTACCTCGGTCACCCCCTGCCCGACGGCCCTCCCCCGGCGCCCCCGAGCGGACCCGGTGACCACGTCGGCGTGCACCTGCAGAAGGACGGCCGGCACTACGTCGGCGCGGCCCCGGTCGTCGGCCGGATCAGCGGCGACGTGCTCACCGGGCTCGCCGACCTGATGGCTGCTGCCGGCACCGACCGGGTGCGCCTCACCCCGCACCAGAAGCTCGTCGTGCTCGACGTCGCGCCGGAGGCGGTCGACGACCTCGTCAGCGGGCTCGACGGCATCGGCCTTTCGGTCTCCCCCAGCCCGTTCCGCCGCCACACGATGGCCTGCACCGGCATCGAGTTCTGCAAGCTCGCGATCGTCGAGACCAAGGCCACCGCCGCCACGGCCATCGCCGAGCTCGAGCGCCGGCTGGCCGACGTCACCGACCGGCTCGACACCCCGGTGACGTTGAACGTCAACGGCTGCCCCAACTCCTGTGCCCGCATCCAGGTCGCCGACATCGGCCTGAAGGGGATGATCGTCACGACCGACGGCGAGCAGGGACCGGGCTTCCAGGTGCACCTCGGCGGGGGCCTGGCCTCCGCCGACCGCGACGAGGCAGGCCTGGGCCGCACCGTGCGCGGCCTGAAGGTCACCGCCGCCGACCTCCCCGACCTCGTCGAGCGCCTCGTGCGCCGCTGGCTCGACCAGCGCGAGGCCGGCGAGACGTTCTCCACCTGGGCCCACCGTGTCGACGAGGAGGAGCTGCGATGACCACCGACACCACCCCCAGCACTGCGACCACGGCGACGACGGGCGACCCCGGCGCCCGCCGCGGCCCCGACGAGCTGCGCGCCCTCGCCGAGCAGGGCGCCCGCGAGCTCGGCCCGGACGCCACGGCCGACGAGGTCGCCGCCTGGGCGGCGCGCACCTTCCCCGGCACCCTCGCGGTCGCCTGCAGCATGGCGGATGCCGTGCTGCCGGCGGTCGTCGCGAAGCACGCCCCCGGCGTCGACGTGCTCTTCCTCGACACCGGGTACCACTTCGCCGAGACCTACGGCACCCGGGCGCAGGTGGCGCACGAGCTCGACGTGACCATCGTCGACGTGCTGCCGAAGCTGACCGTCGCCGAGCAGGACGCCGAGTACGGCCCGCGCCTGTACGAGCGCGACCCGGCAGCCTGCTGCCGGATGCGCAAGGTCGAGCCGCTCAAGGCGGCGCTGGGTGGCTACGAGGCGTGGGTGACCGGCATCCGTCGCGACGAGGGCCCGACCCGCGCCGACACCCCCCTGGTCACCTTCGACGAGCAGTTCGGGCTGGTCAAGCTCAACCCGCTCGCGGCCTGGACCTTCGACGAGGTCGTCGACTACGCGAACGACCACCGTGTGCCCGTGAACCTGCTTCTCTCCGACGGCTACCCGTCGATCGGCTGCGAGCCCTGCACGCAGCGTGTCGCTCCCGGCGACGACCCCCGGGCCGGGCGCTGGGCCGGGTTCGCCAAGACCGAGTGCGGGCTGCACCCGTGAGCGGCGACACCCTGACCGAGGCCCTGCCCGTGACGACCGACGCGACCACCGACCCGGGCCCCGCCGCCCCCGCCGACCTGCCGGTGCTGAGCCAGCTCGACGTGCTCGAGAGCGAGGCGATGCTCGTCATCCGCGAGATCACCGCCGAGCTCGAGCGGCCGGTGCTGCTGTTCAGCGGCGGCAAGGACTCCGTCGTGATGCTGCACGCCGCGGCGAAGGCGTTCTGGCCGGCCCCGATCCCGTTCCCGGTGCTGCACGTCGACACCGGCCACAACTTCCCCGAGGTGCTCGCCTACCGCGACGCCACCGTCGAGCGGCTCGGGCTGCGCCTCGAGGTCGCCTCGGTGCAGGACTGGATCGACGACGGCCGGCTGCGCGAGCGGGCCGACGGCACCCGCAACCCGCTGCAGACCCAGCCGCTGCTCGAGGCCATCGCGGTGCACCGGTTCGACGGCGTCTTCGGCGGCGGCCGGCGTGACGAGGAGAAGGCCCGGGCCAAGGAGCGGGTGGTCAGCCTGCGTGACGACTTCGGCCAGTGGGACCCCAAGAACCAGCGCCCCGAGCTGTGGAACATCTTCAACCCGAGGCACCGCGTCGGCGAGCACGTGCGGGTCTTCCCCCTGTCGAACTGGACCGAGCTCGACGTGTGGCGCTACATCGAGCGCGAGGGCATCGAGCTGCCCGCGCTCTACTACGCCCACGACCGCGAGGTCTTCGAGCGCGACGGCATGCTGCTGGCCGTCGGCCCGGTCTCGCAGCCCCGCGCCGGCGAGACCGTCGCCACGCGCCGGGTGCGCTACCGCACGGTCGGCGACATGTCGTGCACCGGCGCGGTCGAGAGCGACGCGGCATCCGTCGGCGACGTCGTGACCGAGGTCGCGGCATCCACGCTGACCGAGCGCGGAGCCACCCGCGCCGACGACCGGATCTCCGAGGCCGCCATGGAGGACCGCAAGAAGGAAGGCTATTTCTGATGAGCACCCTTCTCCGCCTCGCGACCGCCGGCTCGGTCGACGACGGCAAGTCCACCCTGGTCGGCCGCCTGCTGCACGACTCCAAGTCGGTGCTCACCGACCAGCTCGACGCCGTCGAGCGGGTCAGCCGCGACCGGGGCCTGGCCTCGGCCGACCTCGCGCTGCTCACCGACGGCCTGCGTGCCGAGCGCGAGCAGGGCATCACCATCGACGTCGCGTACCGCTACTTCGCCACGGCCCAGCGCTCGTTCGTGCTCGCCGACTGCCCAGGTCACGTGCAGTACACCCGCAACACGGTCACCGGCTCGTCCACCGCCGACGCGCTGGTGCTGCTCGTCGACGCCCGCAAGGGAGTGCTGGAGCAGACCCGCCGCCACCTGGCCGTCGCCGCGCTGATGCGGGTGCCGCACGTGGTCATCGCCGTGAACAAGATCGACCTCGTCGACCACAGCGAGGACGTCTTCCGCACGGTCGCCGCCGACGTGCGCGCCATCGCGACCGAGCTCGGCATCCCGCACGCCCACGCCGTGCCGGTGTCGGCCCTCGTCGGCGACAACGTCGTCGACCGCTCGCCGAACACGCCCTGGTACGAAGGCCCCTCGCTGCTCGAGCTGCTCGAGACCCTGCCGGCCGACACCGACCCGGTGCACGAGTCGTTCCGGATGCCGGTGCAGGTCGTCATCCGCCCCCAGGGCGCCGCCCGCTCCCCCGAGCACGTGGAGTACCGCGGGTACGCGGGTCAGCTCGCGTCCGGCTCGGTGCGCGTCGGCGACGAGGTCGTCGTGCTGCCGTCCGGCTCGCGCACGACCGTGGCCGGCATCGACCTCGGGGAGCGGTCCCTCCAGGTCGCCGTCGCGCCCCAGTCGGTGTCGATCCGGCTCACCGACGACGTCGACGTCAGCCGGGGCGACCTGATCAGCGCGGCGAGCGACCCCGTGCCGCTGCGCCAGGAGGTCACCGCCCTCGCCTGCTGGCTCGGCGACGACCCGCTGCGCCCCGGGGCCCGGCTGCTCGTCAAGCACGGGTCGCGCACGGTGCTCGCCGTGGTCCGCTCGATCGACGGCCGCCTCGACCTCGACGCCCTCCGGTTGGCGCCCACCGACCGGCTGGCCCTCAACGACATCGGCCGGGTCACGGTGCGCTTCGCGTCGCCGCTGCCCGTCGAGTCCTACTCGACCTCCCGCCGCGGCGGCGCCTTCCTCCTCGTCGACCCCGACGACGGTCGCACCCTCGCCGCCGTCATGGCGGATGCCGTGGCTCCCGGAGAGCACCCGCGGTGACCCTGCCCATCGGGCTCGACCTCACCGGGCGCCGGGCGCTCGTGGTGGGCGGGGCTCCGGCCGTCGTCCGCGGCGCGCGGGCGCTCGTCGACGCCGGCGCGCTCGTGCACGTGGTCTCCCCGTGGCTCTGTGAGGAGCTCGAGGAGCTGGCGGTGTCGCGCGGGGTGACCTGGGCCGCACGGGAGTACGCCGGTGCGGCCGACCTCGATGAGTCGTGGCTCGTCGTCGTCGGGTCGGGCGACTCGGGTGTGGACGAGGCGGTGCGCGCCGACGCGCTCGCCGCCCGGATCTGGTGCCTCGACGCCGCGGGCCCGGACGCCGGAACGGCGACCCTGCCGGCCACCTCCCTGGTGACCACGCCAGACGGCACCGTCACGGTGGCGGCGCACGCCCCCGGCGACCCGGTTCTCGCCAGCGACGTCACCCGCGCCGTCGACGGGCTGCTCGCCGGCGGCGCCATCGACCTCCGGCGGCGAGCCGCTCGACCCGGCCCCGGCTGGGTCGCCCTCGTCGGCGGCGGCCCGGGCGCCGACGGCCTCCTCACCGCCGCGCCCGCGAGCTGCTGGCATCGGCCGACGTCGTGGTCGTCGACCGGCTGGCCCCGCGCGGGGTCGTCGACCGGCTGCCCCCGACCGTGCGCGTCCTCGACGTCGGCAAGGCCCCCGGCCGGCACGCCCTGGCCCAGGACGCGATCAACGACCTGCTCGTCGAGCAGGCCCTGGCCGGCCGGGCCGTCGTGCGGCTCAAGGGCGGCGACCCCTACGTGCTCGGGCGCGGTGGCGAGGAGCGGCTGGCCTGCGAGGCACACGGCATCCGCGTCGAGGTGGTGCCCGGTGTGACGAGCGCGGTCGCCGTGCCGGCCGCCGCCGGCATCCCGGTCACGCACCGGGGCGTGGCGCGTGGGTTCACCGTCGTCACCGGCCACGACGAGCTGCCCGCCGTGCCCCCCGGCACCGACCACACCGTCGTGCTGCTCATGGGGGTCGGTCGGCTCGCGCGGTCGGCACGGTCACTGCTGGAGGCCGGGCGCCCGGCATCCTGCCCGGTGGCGGTCATCGAGCGGGGTTTCGCCCCCGACCAGCGAGTCACCTTCGGCAGCCTGGGTGACATCGCGGCGCGCGCCACCGCCGTCGGGGTGGAGAACCCGGCCGTCGTCGTCGTGGGCGACGTGGTGCGGCTCAGCCCCGACTTCCCCCGCTGACCGTCTGGCGAACGTGGGTGAAGAACGTCGTCTGGACGACGATCTTCACCCACGTTCGCGATGGGACGGGTCGGGCGTCGTCAGCTCACGAGCGAGCGCAGGACGTACTGGAGGATGCCGCCGTTGCGGTAGTAGTCGGCCTCACCGGGGGTGTCGATGCGCACGACGCCCTCGAAGCTCGACTCGGAACCGTCCTCAGCCGTCACCGTGACCGTGACGGTCCTGGGGATGCCGCCCTCGTTGAGCGCCTCGACGCCGGTGACCGAGAACGTCTCGGTGCCGGTGAGCCCCAGCGACTCGGCGTTCTCGCCGGCCGGGTACTGCAGCGGCAGCACACCCATCCCGATCAGGTTGGAGCGGTGGATGCGCTCGTAGGACTCGGCGACCACGGCCCGCACGCCGAGCAGCGCGGTGCCCTTGGCGGCCCAGTCGCGTGAGGACCCGGAGCCGTACTCCTTGCCGGCCAGGATGACGAGCGGGATGCCGGCCTCCTGGTAGGCCGCCGACGCGTCGAAGATCGTGCTCTGCTCGCCATCGGCGAGGAAGTTGCGGGTGAACCCGCCCTCAACGCCGTCGAGGAGCAGGTTCTTCAGGCGGATGTTCGCGAAGGTGCCACGGATCATCACCTCGTGGTTGCCGCGGCGCGAGCCGTAGGAGTTGAAGTCCTTGCGCTCGACGCCGTGCTCGGCGAGGTAGGTGCCGGCGGGGCTGTCGGCCTTGATCGAGCCGGCCGGGCTGATGTGGTCGGTCGTGACCGAGTCGCCGAGCTTGGCCAGCACCCGGGCTCCGCTGATGTCGGTGACCGGCGAGGGCTCGAGCTGCATGCCGTCGAAGTACGGGGGCTTGCGCACGTAGGTGGAGTCGGTGTCCCAGTCGAAGGTGTTGCCCTCGGGGGTGGGCAGCGACTGCCACCGCTCGTCGCCGGCGAAGACGTCGGCGTAGTCGGAGGTGAACATCTCCTTGCTGATGCTCTGCGTGATGGTCCGCTCGACGTCCGTCGGCGCGGGCCAGATGTCCTTCAGGAAGACGTCGTTGCCGTCGGTGTCCTGACCCAGCGGCTCGGTGTCGAAGTCGAAGTCCATCGTGCCGGCCAGCGCATAGGCGATGACGAGCGGCGGGCTCGCGAGGTAGTTCATCTTCACGTCCGGGTTGATCCGGCCCTCGAAGTTGCGGTTGCCCGAGAGCACCGAGACGACCGCGAGGTCGTTGTCGTTGATCGCCTTCGAGATCTCGTCGTTGAGCGGGCCGGAGTTGCCGATGCACGTCGTGCAGCCGTAGCCGACCAGGTGGAAGCCGAGCTTCTCGAGGTAGGGCCACATGCCGGCCTTCTCGTAGTAGCCGGTGACGACCTTCGAACCCGGGCGCCATCGAGGTCTTGACCCAGGGCGCGACGGACAGCCCCTTCTCGACGGCGTTCTTGGCGAGCATGGCCGCGGCCATCATCACCGAGGGGTTCGAGGTGTTGGTGCACGAGGTGATCGACGCGATCGACACGATGCCGTGGTCGATCTCGAAGGTCGCGCCCTCGGGGGTCGTGACCGCGACCTTGCGCGAGGGGCGGCCGGTGCCGTCGCCCTCGTCGTCGGGCTTGTTGCCACCGTTGGTGCCGTCGGTGCTGCCCTGCGGCGAGGGGTCGCTCGCGGGGAAGCTCGAGCCCACACCGGCGTCCCCCTCGTGGTGTGACACGTAGGTGGGCAGGACCTTGCGGAACGCGTTCTTCGCCTCGGCGACGATGATCCGGTCCTGCGGGCGCTTCGGGCCGGCGATCGACGGCACGACCGTGGACAGGTCGAGCTCGAGGTACTCGCTGTAGCGCGACTCGGGCTGGTCGGGGCCGGCCTTGAGCCACATCCCCTGCTCCTTGGCGTACGCCTCGACGAGCGCCACCGACTCGGCCGAGCGCCCGGTGAGCCGCAGGTACTCGAGCGTGACCTCGTCGATGGGGAAGATGGCGCAGGTGGAGCCGAACTCGGGGCTCATGTTGCCGATCGTGGCGCGGTTGGCCAGCGGCACCGCGGAGACGCCTTCGCCGTAGAACTCGACGAACTTGCCGACGACGCCGTGCTTGCGCAGCATCTCGGTGATCGTGAGCACGACGTCGGTCGCGGTCGCGCCGGACGGGATCGCGCCGGAGAGCTTGAAGCCGACGACCCGCGGGATGAGCATCGACACCGGCTGGCCGAGCATGGCCGCCTCGGCCTCGATGCCGCCGACGCCCCAGCCGAGCACGCCGAGGCCGTTGACCATCGTCGTGTGGCTGTCGGTGCCGACACAGGTGTCGGGGTAGGCGACCCCGTCACGGACCATCACGGTGCGGGCGAGGTGCTCGATGTTGACCTGGTGCACGATGCCGGTGCCCGGGGGCACGACCTTGAAGTCGTCGAACGCCGTCTGGCCCCAGCGCAGGAACTTGTAGCGCTCCTCGTTGCGCTCGTACTCGATGGCGACGTTGCGCTCGAAGGCGTCGGCGCGGCCGAAGACGTCGATGATCACCGAGTGGTCGATGACGAGCTCGGCCGGGGCGAGCGGGTTGATCTTGCTGGCGTCGCCACCGAGCTCGGCGACGGCCTCGCGCATCGTGGCGAGGTCGACGACGCAGGGCACGCCGGTGAAGTCCTGCATGATCACGCGCGCCGGCGTGAACTGGATCTCGGTGTCGGGCTCGGCGTTCTCGTCCCAGCCACCGACGGCGCGGATGTGGTCGGCGGTGATGTTCGCGCCGTCCTCGGTGCGCAGCAGGTTCTCGAGGAGGACCTTGAGGCTGTAGGGCAGCGACTCGCTGCCCTCGACCGCGGCGAGGCGGTAGATCTCGTAGCTCTGCTCGCCCACCTCGAGCGTGCCGTGGGCGTCGAAGCTGTTCGTGCTGGCCACCGTGGCTCCCTTCAGATCGTGCGTCGTCGCGCGATTCCCATGATTTATCTTGACGTCAAGATATCTAACCACACGGGTTCGGTCACGTCGAGCCTATGCCGCGGGGTGCCGACCCGCGAGACCGGCGTCGGGCCCGAGTTCGGGCCCGTGATCAGGCCCGGACGAAGCGCGCGACGCACTCCACGTGGTGCGTCATCGGGAAGGCGTCGAAGGCCCGCAGGCCGTCCAGCCGGTAGCCGAGGTCGGCCAGGTAGGCGGTGTCGCGGGCCAGGGCGGCGGGGTCGCAGGCGACGTAGACGACCACGCGGGGACGCATCGCCACGATCTCGGCGCAGACGCCACGGCCTGCGCCGGTGCGTGGCGGGTCGAGCACCACGACGTCCGCCGCCGTCGGCATGAGCGTGGAGCGTGACGCCTTGCGCGGTCGGCTCCCCCGTTGCCTGGCAGTCCCCCGGCGTGACGGCCGCGCGACCCCGAAGGCGTCGTCGACCCGGGAGGTCAGCACGGCGACGTTGGGCTGGTCGGCGAGGTTCTGCCGGGCGAGCTCCGCGGCCTCGGGGTCGGACTCGACGGCGATGACCTGGCCCTCGGCACCCACGGCGGCGGCCAGCGCCGAGGCGAACAGCCCCACCCCGGCGTACAGGTCGAGGGCCCGCTCGCCGGGCCGCACCTGGGCGGCACCCAGGACGGCCTCGACGAACGTGCGGGCGGCGCCCGGGTGCACCTGCCAGAAGCCGCGGGCCGAGACGGCGAGCTCGCGCTCGAGCGTCTGCTCGCTGCCGTCGTGGGCCTGCCACCTCGCGTCGACCTGCTCGTGGATCACCGGGACGACCGGGCCGGGCACGACCACGGCGAGCGGCTCGCCGACCGACGGCGCGACCGTGTCGACCAGCTCGACGCCGGGCCAGAGCCCCTCGGTGACCCGCAGCAGGTCGATGCCGGGTGCGGCGATGCGGCAGTGGTCGATCGCGACGACGTCGTGGGAACGGTGCCGGCGCAACCCGGCCCGCCCCTCGGCATCCACCGCGAACTCGACGCGGGTGCGCCAGTCGAGCCCCTCGGCATCCCCGGGAACCGGCTCGACGTCGACGTCGACCTCGAGGTGTGCCAGCCGTGCCATCTGCTCACGGACCACGTCGGCCTTGAGCGCACGCTGCCGGTGCAGCGCCACGTGCTGGAGGTCGCAGCCACCGCACAGCCCGGGGCCGGCGTGGGGGCACGGCGGGGTGACCCGGTCGGGCGAGGCGCTCAGCACCGCAACGGCGTCCGCACGGACGAACCGCTCACCGGCGCCGGTCTCGGTGACCCGGGCGAGCACCCGCTCGCCGGGGATCGTGTGGCGCACGAAGAGGACCTGCCCGTCGTGGCGCGCGATGCAGTGCCCGCCGTGGGCGATCGCCGTGACGTCGACCTCGACCTCGTCGCCGACCGCGAGCCCGCTGCCGTGGGGCTCGGACATCAGCCCTCGCCGCGGCGCACGTCGCCGACGACCGGCCCGTCCAGCCGGTCCTCGAAGCCCTCCGCCGAGGCCAGCTGCCACGGGACCGACGAGACCATGACCCCCGGCGTGAAGAGCAGGCGCCCCTTGAGCCGCAGCGCGCTCTGGTTGTGCAGGATCTGCTCCCACCAGTGTCCGAGGACGTACTCGGGGATGTAGACGACGACGAGGTCGCGCGGGTTGCCGGAGCGGATCGACTTCACGTAGTCGACGATCGGTCGGGTGATCTCGCGGAACGGGCTGTCGAGGGCCTTGAGCGGCACCGGGATGTCGCGGCGGTCCCACTCGGCCTGCAGCGCCTTGGTCTCGTCGGGGTCGACGTCGACGGTGAGCGCCTCGAGGATGGAGGGGCGGGTCGCCCGCGCGTACGCGAGCGCTCGCAGGGTCGGCTTGTGGATCTTGGACACCAGCACGATGGCGTGCACGCGCGAGGGCAGCAGCTGCTGCTTGGTGTCGGCCTCGTCGACCCGCAGCTCGTCGCGGACCCGGTCATAGTGCTTGCGGATGCCCATCATCATCACGAAGAGCACCGCCATCGCCGCGATGGCGTAACCGGCACCGTGGGTGAACTTCGTGAGCAGGACGACGACCAGGACGGTGCCGCACATCACGGCGCCGATGCCGTTGATGATCCTGCTGCGCACCATGTGGCTGCGCGCCTGCGGGTTGCGCTCGACCGCCAGGTGGCGGGTCCAGTGCCGGACCATGCCGATCTGGCTCAACGTGAACGAGACGAAGACTCCGACGATGTAGAGCTGGATCAGCCGGGTGACCTCGGCGTTGTAGACCAGCACGAGGGCGGCCGCCGCGGCAGCGAGGATGATGATGCCGTTCGAGAAGGCGAGCCGGTCGCCGCGGGTGTGCAGCTGGCGCGGCAGGAAGCCGTCGCGGGCGAGGATCGAGCCGAGCACCGGGAAGCCGTTGAACGCGGTGTTGGCGGCGAGGACGAGGATCAGTCCGGTGAAGATCGAGACGAGCACCACCCCGAGGGGGAAGCCGTCGAACACCGCCTTCGACACCTGCCCCATCACGGTGTCCTGCACGTAGGTGTCGCCGACAGGGACGCCGTCGAGGGTGAGCTGGGTCGCGGGGTTCTCGGCGATCTTGACCCCGGTCCAGCGCGACAGGGCCATCATCGACACCAGCATGGTGATCGCGATGGAGCCCATGAGCAGCAGCGTGGTGGCGGCGTTCTTGCTCTTCGGCTTCTTGAAGGCCGGCACGCCGTTGCTGATGGCCTCGACACCGGTCAGGGCCGCACAGCCGGACGAGAAGGCCCGCAGCAGGAGGAAGACCAGGGCGACGCCGCCGATCGTCTCGTAGCCCGTCTCCGGCTGCAGCTCGAGACCGGCGCTGGGGGATGGCGGGAGGTCTCCGTTGAGCTGCCGGTAGAGGCCGAAGAGGGCCATCCCGATCACCGACGCCATGAACAGGTAGACCGGCACGGCGAACGCGGCGCCGGACTCGCGGACGCCGCGCAGGTTCATCGCGGTGAGCAGCACGATGATCACGACCGCCACCATCGCCTCGTGCCCCCGGATGAAGCCGAAGGCGGACCCGGCGTTCTGCACCCCCGAGGACACCGACACCGCGACCGTCAGGACGTAGTCGACGAGCAGCGCACTGCCCACGGTGAGACCGGCCTTCGGCCCGAGGTTGACGCTCGCCACCTCGTAGTCACCACCACCCGAGGGGTAGGCGTGCACGTTCTGCCGGTAGCTCATGATGACCACGACCATGACGGCGACGACGGCGAGGGCGATCTTCCACGAGCTCGTCAGGGCCAGGGCACCGCCCGCGAGGCCGAGGGTCAGCAGGATCTCGTCGGGTGCGTAGGCCACGGACGACAGAGCGTCGCTCGCGAAGACCGGCAGCGCGAGCTTCTTCGGCAGGAGGGTCTCGCCGAGGCGGTCGCTTCGCATCGCGCGGCCGAGGATCACACGCTTGACGACACGTCCTGGTGAAGACACGTCAGACACTGTATGCCGCGGCCCGCGGGGTCGCGCACACGTTCCGGCACACTGTCACCCGGGCCGCAGCGTCGGTGTAGCGTCGGCACCGTGCACTTCGTGATCATGGGCTGTGGCCGTGTCGGTGCCTCGCTCGCCCGGGCCATCGAGCGCGCCGGGCACGAGGTCGCCGTCATCGACCAGGACGAGTCCGCGTTCCGCCGGCTCGGCACGACGTTCGAGGGCCGCACGATCAGCGGCGTCGGCTTCGACCGCGACACGTTGCGGGCCGCCGGCATCGACCACGCCTACGCCTTCGCCGCCGTCTCGAGCGGCGACAACTCCAACATCCTCGCGGCCCGCGTCGCGCGCGAGAAGTACGGGGTCGAGCACGTCGTGGCGCGCATCTACGACCCCGGTCGCGCCGAGATCTACCAGCGGCTCGGCATCCCCACCGTCGCAACGGTGAAGTGGACGAGCGACCAGATGCTGCGCCGACTGCTTCCCCAGGGCCACGTCCCCGAGTTCACCGACCCGTCGGGCAAGATCGTCATCGCCGAGATGCCGGTGTCCGCGGCCTGGATCGGGAGGCGGATCAGCGACATCGAGAACGCCACGAACGGTCGCCTCGCCTACCTGACCCGGTTGGGTGACGGGATGATCCCTGGTCACGAGACCGTCTACCAGGAGGGCGACCTCCTCCACATCGCGTTGCAGCGCGAGGACCTCGCGATTGCGGAGCGCGTCCTGGACGCGCCTCCGCCGGCGCACTGACCCGAAAGGCCATCCCCCATGCGCGTCGTCATCGCCGGAGCCGGCAGTGTCGGGCGGTCCATCGCCCGAGAGCTGCTGCGCAACGGTCACCACGTGCTGCTCATCGACCGCGACGCCGACGGCGACCGGGTGCAGAAGGTGCCCGACGCCAGCTGGCTGCAGGCCGATGCCTGCGAGATCGAGGCGCTGAGCGAGGCCGGGCTCGCCGACTGCGACGTCGTCGTCGCTGCGACCGGTGACGACAAGGTCAACCTCGTGCTGTCGCTGCTGGCCAAGACCGAGTTCGGGGTGCCGCGCACCGTCGCTCGGGTCAACAACCCCAAGAACGAGTGGATGTTCGACGAGGCGTGGGGCGTCGACGTCGCCGTGTCGACACCGCGCCTGATGACCGCCCTCGTGGAGGAGGCCGTGAGCGTCGGCGACCTGGTGCGCATCTTCGAGTTCCAGCAGGGCAAGGCGATGATGGTCGAGATGACGCTTCCGGTCGGCAGCCCGTATGCCGGGTCGCGTGTCGGTGACGTGCCCCTCCCGGGGAACACGGTGCTCACCGGCATCATTCGCGAAGGGCACCCGATCGCACCGAGCCGCGACGACGCGCTCGAACCGCTCGACGAGCTGCTGTTCCTCACGAGTCCCGACGTCGAGGCCGAGCTGGAGTCGCTGCTCAGCCCCGGCCAGCGCCACAAGCGCGACACCGACAACGCCGACGACGACGAGGACGCCTGACCGGTTTGGGCAGCCAGCGGCGTACTGTCAGCAGACGGAGCCGTCCAGGTTCCCTCACGCTGGGAGCAGCTCATGGCCGACAAGTCACCCCGACAACACATGGCCAAGAAGCCGACCAAGTCGATCAAGGAGAAGCGGGCCGAGAAGCACGCCAAGGCCGACGCCAAGAACCACATCGACCTCGGGAAGAAGTAGCCGCTGGTCGCGGACGACACACCGGACCTCGTCGGCGACCACGACCCGCGAATAGTGCCCAGCACGGGGTCTTGTCGCGCTCGTCGGCGAGGGTCGCTGTGTTCAGCGACGCCGTAGTCTCACCCCATGGGTGACGAAGCGAGAACCACGTACGTGCTCATCGATGGCGAGAACATCGACGCCACCCTCGGCACCTCGATCCTCGGCCGGCGGCCTCGACCCGAGGAGCGCCCGCGCTGGGAGCGCCTGCTGCAGTTCGCCCGGGAGCGCTGGGACCAGCCGGCCCAGGGCCTGTTCTTCCTGGCCGCGAACACCGAGCTGCCGATGACGTTCGTGCAGGCGCTGCTGGCCATCGGCTACCGGCCGGTGCCGTTGTCCGGCGGGCCCGGCGAGAAGGTCGTGGACATCGCGATCCAACGCACCCTGGTCGAGCTCGGTCGCCGCGAGGCGGACGTCATGCTCGTCAGCAACGACGGCGACTTCGTCGAGCAGGTCGGCGACATCCTCGACGGCCGGCGCGTGGGAGTGATCGGGTTCGTCGAGTTCCGCAACAGCGCGTTCGTCCCGCTGGTCGAGCGCGGGCTGGAGGCGTTCGACCTGGAGTACGACGTGCAGGCCTTCAACGAGCGGCTGCCGCGCGTGCGGATCATCCCGATCGACGAGTTCGACCCGGCCCAGTTCCTCTGAGCCGGCCACCGCGGCGCCGCAGGACGGCAGTGCGGACGTTCAGGCCACCGCGTCGAAGCTGGCGAGGTACGCGTCGTGCCAGGCGCGGTACTCGGGGTCGTCCTTGCTCCAGCCGCCGTTCTCGGGCTCGACCTCGGCGAAGTACCGGGCGTCGGCGTGTTCGGTGAGGTCGCGTTCAGCGAGGCGGCGGTCGGCGTCGTCGTCGCCGGTGATCGCGGCGGCCAGCTCGAGCAGTCGTTGACGGGTCAGTGGTGGCGGGTCGTGCTCGGCCCGTTCTCGTCGTTTCGCCTCGAGGTGCCGGTCGTAGCTGCCGGGGTCCAGGTCCCAGAGCACGTACCGGCCCAGCTCGTCGGGCTGCCGAGCGCACCTGCGCCCAGAGCCTTCGGTGGTGCACCACGCTGTGGTGCCGCTGACAGAGCAGCGCGGCGTTGTCGAGGTCGGAGGCGCCACCGTCGGCCCAGTGCAGCACGTGGTGGGCGCGAGTCCAGGTAGCCGGGGCGGCGCACCCGGGGTAGGTGCAGCAGCGGTCCCGCCGCCACAACCGGCGCCGTTGGGCCCGGGTGAACAACCGCACCACCCGACCCAGGTCCAGGTCCTCCCCCGCAGTGCCGAGCACGTGCGGGACCAACGCCGCGTCACAGGCGACCCGGCGCAGCACCTCCGGGGAGAGCAGCACCCCGGTCGCGGTCGAGCCGAGCACCTCACCGGCCCCGGTGCGCTGCCTCCAGATCGGTCAACGCGATCGTCACGTGCAGCGCCGCCGAGCTCCCGGCCGCCCCGTCGGCGCCTTTGCCGTCCGCGTCCAACCCCGACGAGCGTCGGCAGACCTCGGTCAGCGCCTCCACCCGCCGCTGCCCGGCCGGGCGCAGGTCCCGCTCCCCGGTCACCTCGTTCGGCACCGGCCTCGACATCGGCCCGATCGCCGCCTCCAGCGTCGCGGCCTGCTCCGGAGTCATCACCAGCTGGTACTCGGTCAGGTCCCCCGACTGCACCCACGGCTGCGACAACCGCGCCGCCGGCGCCAACCTGGCCTGCAGATCCTCGAACTCCCCGGCCGCCCCGTAGGTCGCGACCATCAACGGCCGCAGCTTGCGCATCTGCGCCGGCCCCCACCTGCGTGCCCAGGTCCAACAGGGCCTGCGTCACCGTCGGCACCGCCTCCGCCACCAGCACCGGCCCCAACCGGGCCACCTCACCCAACGCGCTCACCGCCAAACCGGGAGAGACCCGGGCGTCCTTCACCCCGGCCCACACCAACCCCAACGGCGAGCCCGGCTCCGGCTCGCCCCGGCATCCGGCGCCAACGACCCGCCGGCACGACCCGCCCCGGCCACCTCCACCGCCAGCCTGGCGACCTGACCCGCCCCGCCCTGCCGCAACGACGGCGCGAACTCCCGCACCCACGCATGCGCGTTCAGATCCGAGGCCGCCACCACCCCCCGACGCACCGCCTCCGCCGCCACCTGGGCCCGCACCGCACCAGCCCGAGCCGCCACCGCATCCACCTCGGACATCAGGGCCGCGAGCTCGGCATCCGACGCCTCAACCAAAGCCCCCTCGAACCCGACCATCACCCCCGCGGCAGCGACCATCGCGGAGCGTCGCTCCGCCAGACCCAACCCCCGCGTGTCCATGCCCCAATCATAACCGAACACCCGTTCGATCAACAAGAGATCCACAGGTTCAGTTCGCCCACAGCAGAACCATGTTCGCGGGACAGCGAACCCGGCTCAGGAAGCCTCGTCCGCGTCCTCGGACGCGGATTCGGACGCCTCCACGCCCGGGCCCTCCCCCGGCTCCAGCGGCGTGTGACCGGACAGCAGCATCCACCCCATCACCGCGAGCGACGCCACCCACAGCGGCCACCCGAGGGCGATCTTCGCGACGCCGAGCCAGGCCACCTCGGCCGCCATGTACAGCGGCACCATGATCGCCAGGCGCACGGCGTAGACCCCGATGAGCACCCACGTCAGCCGGGTGCACACGCGCACCATGCCACGGTCCCGCCGCCACGCGAACGGGTCCTCCTGCGCACGCGGGTCACCCGCGCCGACGATGAAGCCGATCGCCGGCCACCGGGTGGCCACCGACACCAAGGTCGCCGCCAGGAAGGCCGCATTGGTGAGGATGCCGGGTAGGAACGCCGCCTCGGCCCGCCCCGACCGCACCGCGAAGAACGCGGCGATCGCCGTCGCGAAGACGGCGCCCGCGACGTGCGAGAGCGACGAGTGCTGCACGACCCGCACCACGGCGAGCACGACGGCGACGCCGAGCGCCGCCCCGGCGGCGATCTTGACGTCCTGCTGCCACGTCCAGAAGACGACGAAAACGGCTGTCGGAAGGGCGGTCTCGAGCGACCCGCGCCAGCCTCCCAGAGCCGTCGCGAGACGGTGCCGGATGAGGGCCTCGACCGTCTCGGGAGTCACCACGGTCAACGCCGCGGCGGGCTCATCCGTCACGCGGAAGGAACGATCTCGTAGGCCGGGTTGAAGATCGTCGGCGTGCCACGCACCGAGGTGACCCGTCCGCGGGCGCGCAGGAAGACACCGGGCTCGATGCCGCCGATGGTGCGCCGCCCGACCCAGACCAGGTTGACCGACCCGTTGCCGTCCCAGACCTCCGCCACCAGGGCCGGAACGCTGCGCCGCGGCGGCAGGGTCACGGTGCGCACGGTGCCGCAGACGCAGGCCGGATGCCGCAGCGCGAGGGCGGTGAGGTCGTCACCGCCGGCCGTCTCCGACTGCTCGCGCAGCGACTCGGCCTGGTGCTCCGTCGGGGTCTTCGTCAGGTCGTGGAGCTTCTCGCGCAGGCCCATCACCGCACCTCGGTGATCTCGGGGCCCCGCTGGAACGGGTCGAGGGAGGTGCGCTCCGCCTCGTCCTCGGCGTCCAGCGCCGCCGTCTCGGCCACCGCGGCGGCCTCGGCGTCGCGGGGCAGCGCGAGCGGGAGCAGCTCCCGGGGAGCCATCGGATCGGTGCCGCGCACGACGACAGCGGCCTTGAAGACCTCGACCAGTGCCGTGGCGGCGCCCTCGTCGATGGCCGCCCGGCCGGAGAGCACGCCGCGCAGGAACCAGCGCGGCCCGTCGACGCCGAGGAAGGTGGCGGGCGCGAAGACGGTGCGTCCGTCGGGACCGGCGGACGGCATCCGGGTGCGCAGCTCGACGCCGAGGGAGCCGACGTGCTCCTCGGCGGTGCCGCCCTGGGTCTCGACCGCGGCGGCGATCTCGGTACGGATCTCGTCCCAGAGGCGCCCCGAACGCGGGGCCGCGAAGGCCTGCAGCTGCAGGGCGGAGTCCTCGAGCACGGCGGTCGCCGCGTTGACCAGCTGGGTGGCCTGGTCGATCTCGAGGCGCAGCTCCATCCCCGGCACACCGCGCATCCAGAGCGCACCGAGGTCGACCCGGCCGTCGCGCCCCTCGACCTCGGTGACGTCGAACGGGCCGTCGGTGCGGTCGACGAGCACCGGCGCGGCCTCCTCGGCCTCCGTCGCGTCGTCGTCCAGCTCGTCCTGGTCGCCCTGGCTGGCCTCGACGTCCGGGTCGGCAGGGGCCGGTCGGTCGGAGTCCTTGGATCTCTTGAAGATGCTCACGTCTGCGGTCGTCCTCGATGTGGTCTGGTCTGCTACGGGTCAGCGGGGGGTGGTGAGGCCGAACCCTCCGGTGGATCCGTGACCAGTCTCCCCCCGGTCGCTACCCGGAAGCGAATCCGTGACGTCGAAGTCGGCGTGCAGGTAGCGCTGCACGACGAGCTGGGCGATCCGGTCGCCGACCCGCACGGTGAACGACTCGCGCGGGTCGAGGTTGACCAGGTTCACCAGGATCTCGCCCCGGTAGCCGGAGTCGACCGTGCCCGGCGCGTTCACCACGGTGATGCCGTGGCGCGCGGCAAGGCCGGAGCGGGGGTGCACGAGCCCGACCGTGCCGGGCGGCAGGGCCACGGCGATGCCGGTGGGCACCAGGGCCCGCTCCCCCGGCGCGAGCGTCACCTCGGCGACGCTCGTCAGGTCGGCCCCCGCGTCACCCTCGGTGCTGTACACCGGAACGCCCGCGTCCGGATGGAGTCGCCGGATGGCGACAGGGACACGGGCGGCGGCGGTCACGATATGCGTGCGTCGAGCGAGCTGCTCAGGCGGCGCACTCCCGGCAGACCAGCACGCCGGACTTCTCGCTGGCGAGCTGGCTGCGGTGGTGCACCAGGAAGCACCTGGAACACGTGAACTCGTCGGCCTGGCGCGGGAGGACCCGCACCGAGAGCTCCTCGCCGGACAGGTCGGCGCCGGGCAGCTCGAAGCCCTCCGCCTGCTCGGTCTCGTCGACGTCGACGCTCGAGGCGCGCTTGTCGACGCGACGGCTCTTGAGCTCCTCGATGGAGTCTTCGGACAGCTCGTCGTCGGTCTTGCGCGGTGCGTCGTAGTCGGTTGCCATTGCGTGTGTCCACCCTTCGTCGTATGACCCGGCCCTGACAACACACGGATGGCCGTGTTTGTGCCCGAGGGGATCGCCGTGCGCCGCGATTGTGCACCATCGCGGCGCGCGGCGCCACGTCGGGTCCACCCGGTGGCGTCCCCGCACGCCGTGCAGCCCTCGCCCAGCCCGCTCCCGGATGCCGTCCAGCCCGCGTCCGGGCGGCTGCCGGACGCCTCGCGGGCGGCTCACGGAGGGCTCGCGAACGCCGTCCGGCAGGGCACCACCGGCGGGTCGCGCGGTCGACGGGTCAGTCCACCGGGCCGACGTGTCGGGCCGAGAGCTCGCGCACGAGGTCGCCGAACTCCGCGGCCAGACCGGGCGCCGCCCCCCAGACCAGCTCGCGGGTCGGAACGTCGTCGACCGGGCCGCCCACGACCGCACCGGCCTCGCGCGCGACGAGCTGACCGGCCGCGCGGTCCCACGCGTTGAGCGCCGTCTCGTAGTAGGCGTCGAGCCGGCCCGCCGCCAGCCCGCACAGGTCGAGGGCCGCACCACCGTGCCGCCGGATGTCGCGGACCCGCGGCAGCAGGTCGACCAGCAGGGCGGCCTGGCGCGCCCGCATCGAGGCGGCGTACCCGAAGCCGGTGCCGACGAGGGCCATGCCCAGCTCGGTGGCCAGGGTGGCCCGCAACGTGCGGGTGCCCCCGGGTGTGGTCAGCCGGGCCCCACCGCCGCGGTGGGCGTGGAACAGCTCGCCGGTCACCGGGTTCAGCACCGCGCCGGCCACCGAGTCCCAGTGGCCGGGTCGGGTCGGGTCGCCGGTGACGGCCGCGACGGACACGGCATACGACGGGATGCCGTAGAGGTAGTTGACGGTGCCGTCGATCGGGTCGACCACCCACGTGATGCCGCTGGTGCCCGCAGCGCTGCCCTCCTCCTCGCCCATGACCGCGTCGTCGGGTCGCTGCTCGCCGAGCAGCCGCAGGATCAGCTCCTGGCTGCGCTGGTCCATCTCGGTCACCGGGTCGGTGTCGGTCGACTTCGACGTGACGCGCAGGTCGGCGGGTCGCTCGTCGACGACGAGCCGTCCGGCGGCCCGGGCCACCCGGCAGGCGACCTCCTCGAGACCGGCGAGGTCGATGCCCTCGGGCGGGGCGGATGCCGTCGCCATCAGTCGCTGCCGCACAGCGCCGGCTTCACGGTGCGCAGGTTGGGGCAGCAGCCGGCAGCGCAGACCGAGGGCCGCACGTCACCGGGCAGCCAGGTCTCGGGCACCACCACCTCGCCGCGCGCCTCGGCCGCGCGCTCGAGCAGCAGGTCGACCAGGCCCTCGACGAACACCTCGTCGGTGCCCGGGGTCGGCACCCGCACGAACGGCACGCCGACCCGCTCGGCGGTCTCGGCAGCCTCGGTGTCGAGGTCGTGCACGACCTCCATGTGGTCGGAGACGAAACCGATCGGCGCGCAGACGACGGTGACCCCTCCCTCGGCGGCGAGCTCCTCGATCCGGTCGTTGACGTCGGGCTCGAGCCACGGCTGGGTCGGCGGCCCGGACCGCGAGCAGAACACCAGCTCGCCCTGCAGCTCCAGGCCCAGCTCGCGGTTCAGCTCGTCGGTGAGCCGGCGGGCCAGGCGCACGTGCTGGTCGGCGTAGAGGTTGCCCTCGCCGTCGCCGGGCCCGGACGTGTCGTCCATCGCGTCGGGCACCGAGTGCGTCACGAAGAGGAGGTGGGCGGATGCCGGGTCGGGCAGCGCGCTCACCGACGCGACCAGCGCGCGCAGCCAGGACCGACCCACCCCGGGATGCACGGCGTAGGGCCGCACCTTGTCGACGACGAGGCCGTCGGCGGCGGGGCCGAGCGCGTCGACCGCGGCCGCGAGGTCCTCGCGGTACTGCCGGCACGACGAGTAGGACGAGTAGGCGCTGGTGAGCACGGTGACCACCCGGGTCGCGCCGAGGTCGAGCGCCTCGTGCAGGGCCTCGGAGAAGAACGGCGCGGCATTGCGGTTGCCCCACACCAGGGGCGTGTCGATGCCGCGCCGGTCGAGCTCGGCCCGCAGGCGCACCAGCAGGTCGCGGTTGAGGTCGTTGATCGGGCTCCGGCCGCCGCGGGCGAAGTAGTGCTCACCGACGGCCTCGAGCCGGGCGTCGGGGATGTCGCGGCCGGCCGTGACCCGCCGCAGGAACGGCACCACCTCGTCCGGGGCCTCTGGACCCCCGAAGGAGCCGAGGAGCACCACGTCGTAGGGGGCGAGCGCTTCCGCGGCATCTGACATGCGGACAGCGTATGCGGGCAATTTGCCGGGCCTCGGCGTGGGATGCGTCAGCCTGCGCCTCGGGATGGCACAGTCGTGCCGACGACGAGCAACTCCGGGAGCCCGACATGCAGGACCTTCGCCTCATCGGCGTCCACGAGGACGGCCAGCACCTCCTGCTCGCGGACGCCGACGGCGGCCGCTACCGACTCGGCCTCGACGAGGCCCTGCGGGCCGCGGCGCGTCGTGACCGCCCAAGGCTCGGCCAGCTGCAGATCGAGATCGACGGTGGGCTGCGACCGCGAGAGGTGCAGGCGCTGATCCGTCGCGGCCTGTCCGCCGAGGAGGTCGCCGACCGAGCGGGCTGGACCGTCGAGAAGGTGCGCCGCTTCGAGGGGCCGGTGCTCGCCGAGCGCGAGCACGTCGCCCAGGTCGCCCAGAAGTGCGCCGTCGGCAGCCGTGGAGCGGGGCCGGTGACCCTCGCGGAGCGGGTGTCCGAACGCCTGCGCGACCGAGGGGTCGACCGCGACGACGTCGAGTGGGACTCCTCCCGCGACGACGAGGGTGTCTGGCAGCTGACCCTGACCTTCGCCGCCGGTGGCCGGCAGCGCACCGCGACCTGGCGCTACGAGCCGCTGGGCGGGTCGATCACCGCCACGAACGACGAGGCCCGCTGGCTCAGCGAGGAGGCCGCGCCGGGCGCGATCCCCACGCCGCACCGAGCGGCCCAGAGCGGCGACTCCGACGTGTACGACATCGACGCCGACGGCGGGGTCGATGTCTCCGTGCACCACCGCGCTCCCCACGAGCCGATCGACCTGATGGCCGCGATGCGCGAGCACTCCACCCGGGGCCGCCGTCGCCGTCGGCCCTCGCCCTCGGGCACGCCGGGCGACGACCGCCCCCGTGCCGACGCGCTGCCCATCGAGGACCTCGTGACCGACGTCTCCCAGGCTCCCCCGCCCCCGGCGGCCCGCGGGCGCCACCCCGTGTCGGCCCACCTCGAGCAGGCGACCGACGGCGGCGAGGACGTCGTCGGCAGCTGGCCCGAGCACGACCAGGACACGAGCGCCGCGAGCAACGGCTCGCCCACCGGTGAGGGTCCTCCCGACGGCGACGCGCCCGACGACTCCTCACCGCCCCGGTCGACTCCCTCCCGCAAGGGTCGCCCGAGCGTGCCGAGCTGGGACGACATCGTCTTCGGCACCCGCGGCGGCGGCTCCGGCTGACCGGTCCAGCCGTGCACGTCCGCACCGCCGTCGCCGACGACCTACCGGTGCTGCGCGAGGTCTTCCGGCGTGCGTCGCTGTCGAACCCCGGCGACGCACCGGGCCTGCTCGCCCACCCCGAGGCGCTCGTGCTGCCCGACACCGAGGTGCTCGCGGGGCACAGCCGGGTCGCTGTCACCCCCGACGGCACCGTCGCGGGGTTCGCGACGGTGCTCGGATCCGGGCCGGTCCGCGAGCTCGAGGACCTCTTCGTCGACCCCGAGCACCAGGGCCGCGGCATCGGCGCCCAGCTGGTCGCGGATGCCGCGTCCCTCGCCCGTCGCGACGGCGCGGTACGCATCGAGGTGAACGCCAACCCGCACGCGAGCCGCTTCTACGCTCGCGTCGGTTTCGAGCGCGACGGTGAGGTGGCCACCCAGCTCGGCCCCGGCATCCGGATGCACCTCGACCTCACCACCAGCGGTCGAGAGTAGGTCAGGGGCGAGGCGGTACCGCGCAGACGTCGAGGTCGAAGGGCAGGGTGTCGGGCGAGGGCGACGCGGCCCGGGCCGCGTGGCTGTTCATCCGCCGCATGTAGTGCCGTCGGCAGAGCACCTCGTACTCCACGAGGCCGGTGCTCGCCGCCGCCGTGTCGCCGACGACGACCTGCTCGCCCTCGACGACCATGACGCCGTCGACGATGCGGGCGTTGTGGGTGGCCTTGCGGCCGCACCAGCACAGCGCCTCGACCTGGAGCAGCTGCACCCGGTCGGCCAGCTCGATGAGCCGCCGGGAGCCGGGAAAGAGCTCGGTGCGGAAGTCGGCGGTGATGCCGAAGGCGTGCACGTCGATGTCGAGCTCGTCGACGACCCGGGCGAGCTGCTCGACCTGCCCCGGCGTGTAGAACTGCGCCTCGTCACAGATGAGGTAGTCGACCCGGGCCCCGGCGGTCAGCCGCTCGACGACCTCGTCCCAGAAGTCCAGGTCGTCGCCGACCTCGATGGCGGGCGTCGACAGGCCCAGCCGCGACGACAGCACCGACTCGCCCATCCGGTCGAGCTTGGTGAAGATCAGGCCCTCGCGGCCGCGCACGGCGTTGTTGTGGTCCATCTGGAGGGCAAGGGTCGACTTGCCACAGTCCATCGTTCCCGAGAAGAAGACCAGATCCGCCACGAGGGGACACCCTAGGCGACGCGAGCCGCGGGCACGTGGACGACCGGCACGGCCACCTCGTCGTCGCTCAGCGACCCGTGCAGACCGCGCAGGGCGAGCAGCTCGGCCCGGGCGCGGCGCGAGTCGACCACGGCGAAGCGGCCGCGCATGGCGACGACGACGTCACCGATGCGGGCCAGGTTCGAGGGTGCGACCGCCCCGAACCAGCCGGCGGCCACGGCCTCGTCGCGGGTGAGCACGATGCCGCGGTCGCCCAGCACCGCGGTCCACGCGGCGTGCACGTCGACGAGCGCGCCCGGCTCGACGTGGAGCTGGGGGGCCCGCGCCTCGTTGGTGACGTGTCGCACCCCGGCCGCCAGCAGCGGCTCGTGCGCCACGTCGAGCCGCAGCTCGTGCGGGGAGTCGACCATGCCGTGGTCGGCCGTGACGGTCAGCGAGCAGTCGTCGGGCAGCCGCGCGGCGAGCCGGGCGAGCTCGCGGTCGATGCTCTCGAGCTCGTCACCCCACTGCCAGGAGTCGCAGCCGTGCACGTGGCCGATCTTGTCGAGGTCGCCCCAGTAGAGGTGCACGAGGGCCCGCGGGGCCGACCGCACGGCGGCGAGGGTCGCGTCGACCCGCTGCGCCAGGCTGGCGGCGACGACGAACCGGCCGCCTCGGATGGCGGCGTTGGTGAGCCCCGAGCCGTCGAAGTGGGCCGGCCCCACCCGCACGACCTCGACGCCGGCCGCGGCGACCGACTCGAAGACCGTGGCGTGCGGCTGCCAGGTGCGCGGGTCCGGGCCGTCCTCCCAGGACAGCTCGTTGAGCAGCCGGTCGGTGCCGGGCACGAGCACCTCGTAGCCGAGCAGCCCGTGCGCCCCGGCCACCAGGCCGGTGCCGAAGGTGCCCATCGCGGTGGCCGTGGTCGACGGGAAGCCACTGGCCACCCGCCGGGTGCCGGCGAGGTGCGCGCGCAGCCACGGCGCGTGGCCGGCCCGACGCACGAGCAGGTCGTGGCCCAGCCCGTCGACGAGCACGGTCACCGCGCGCCGGGCGGGCGGCAGGTCGAAGCCGGGCGTGGCCGGCCCGGAGCCCGCTCCCCCGCCCCACGGCACGCCGAGGCTGCGGGCGACGCTCGGGAGAACGTCCGCGAGCGCGGGACCGGGGCCGACCGGCGGGTGCGCGGACGGGTCGCCGGTGGGCGGCATCCGGCCGGCTCAGCCCTGGCCGATGGCGGCGGACAGGTCGCGGGCGAAGGCGAGCGCCTGCGACAGCGCGTCGTCGCCGTCCGCAGCGGCCGAGATGCGCAGCGCGATGTCGTCGCCGGTGATGGTGCCCTCGTAGCCGTGGTCGGCGTCGCAGTCGGGGTCGGCACACGAGGCGGGCACCAGGTCGAGGCGCGCCACGGTGCCCCAGCCCAGGGTCAGCGAGATCTCGCGGCCCAGGCTGCCGGGCACGTAGGTCGACGGGTTCTCGACGACGTGGGTGAGCATCACGCCTCGCACCGCCGACAGCGGGATCGACTCGGTCGTCGCGGTCGCGACGTCCTGGGGCGCCGGCGGCTCGTCGGCGTGGTCGTCGGCGTGCGCGATGAGCAGGCGCGTCGGGGTCAGCACGAGCACGGTGATGTGCCGGCGCACGACGTCACGGTCGAAGGTGGTCTCGAGGTGCACGAGGTGGTTCTCGATGGGCTCCCGCACCAGGGCCGCGGCGACGACGTCGGCGACGAGGGCGGGGTAGTAGCCGGCCCGGACGATCGCGTCGGTGAGGTCCGCGGGGAGGACGGGGGCGTCAGAGGTACTGCTCATGCCCCCATTGTGCCCGTCCTGCCCCCCGGGGACAGCAGCGCGCGGCGAGTGGGACTCGCCGCGCGCTGTTCGTGCCGCCGGACCGGTCAGGGCGCCGGCTCGCCGCCGCCGCCGGCCAGGAAGCCGCTGTGACCGTTGCACGAGGTACCCGGCTGGAACCCGGACGCCTTGCGCTCGGCCGGGGTCGCGCCGAACGCCGCCTTGCTCGTGTCCCCAGTTCTGGGGCGGTGCGCCGCCGGGACCGGGGAACCCGGCACCGTCGCCGTCCTGCCAGCCCGGAGAAGGCGCAGATGGAGTTGGCGTGGGCTGCGCCCAGGCCCTTCCTCCGGGCGGGCTTGCCGCTGCCGTTGATCTCACCGGCGCTGGCAGAGGACATGCCGAGGAGGATGATCGCCCCGGCAGCGGCCGGGACGGTGAGCAGATGAGTCAGTCGCATGGTGCTCCTTCGTTGAACGCTTTACGGACTCCTCACGTTAGGGCGGCAGATCAGGGCGCGATATGGCTAGATCGGGCCATGTGCAGGCGCCCCCGAGCCGTACTCCGCACTGCCGGGAGACTCCCCTACGTCAGGGAGCGACGGCCCGGATCGGCCCGGCGCGGAGCCGGCGCGAGCACGATCTCGGCGCCCAGCACCTCCACACCCCCGGGGTGGGCGTTCACCGGGTTCAGCACGAGCGAGGCGACCTCCGGCTGGTCGTCGGCGAGCACCGAGACCCGGGCGATGAGGTCGGCCAGTGCCGCCCGGTGCACCGGGGTCGCGCCGCGGTGCCCGTGCAGCACCGGCGCCGCCTTCACCGACGAGATCAGCTCGGACACCGTGACATCGGTGAGCGGCGGGATCCGGTACGCGATGTCGTCGAGCAGCTCGGTCGGCATCCCGGCGACGCTGAACCCGATCACCGGGCCGAACAGCGGGTCCTCGTCGGAGGTGATGACGCAGGGCACACCGGGCGTGGCCATCTTCTGCACGACGAAGCGGTCGGCGTCGAGCGGGGCGAGCCGCTCGGTCAGCGACTCCCACGCGGCCCGCAGCGCTGCCTCGGTGCGCAGGTCGACCCGGACGCCGCCGACGCCGCCCTGGTGGCGCAGCATCGGGGCGGTCGACTTCAGCACGACCGGGTACCCGACCCGCTCCGCCGCGGTCACCGCCTCGTCGGCGGAGAACGCCTCCTCCTTGCCCCAGACGTCGATCCCGTAGGCCTGCAGCAGGGCGAAGGCCTCGTCGTGGGTGAGCCGGCGGCCCTTCGGGTCGACGGAGAGCACGGTGTGCACGACGTCCTCGGCGATCCGGCGGTTGATGCCGGCAGGGGCCACCGGTGTGCCGTGGTCCTTCGCGCGCCACTGTCCGTAGCGGGTGGCGGCGGCGAGCGCTCGGACGGCGTCCTCGGGCATCGCGTAGACCGGGATGGCGCGGGACGAGCCGCCCGTGCCCTTCACCGAGGCGTGCCCGTCGTCGACCCCGCGCATACCGAGGAACGTTGCCGCACAGGGCTTCCCGGAACCGTCGGCGGCATCGCGCACGGCGGCCGCGACGTCTTCGTCGTTGGTCACCAGGGGTGGGATGAAGCAGGCCAGCACCGAGTCGACCCTGGGGTCGGCGAAGGCCGCGGCCAGCGCGGTGCGGAACTGGGCCGCCGTCGCCTCGGTGGGCAGCGCGACCGGGCCGTGCGACACGGTGAGGCCCCAGCTCGTGCACGCGTCGGCGGTGAGCGTGCCCAAGGCGGTCGAGTTGCCGACGACGGCCACCCGCTCACCCGCGGGCAGGGGCTGGTGGGTGACCAGCTGGGCGATGTCGAAGAGCTGGTGCACGTTCTCGACCCGCATCACCCCGGCCTGCTTGAGCATCGCCTTGAACACCTCGGGGCGTGCCTTGGTGCGGCGCACGCGGTGGCCCGGCGGGACGCCGAAGGCGGAGACGCCGGACTTCACGACGATGACCGGCTTGATCAGCGCCAGGTTGCGCGCGATGCGGGAGAACTTGCGCGGGTTGCCCATCGACTCGAGGTACAGGCCGACCGCGCTGGTGGTGTCGTCGTCGATCCAGTACTGCATGAAGTCGTTGCCGGACACGTCGACCCGGTTGCCGGCCGACCCGAAGGTCGAGACCCCCAGGTTGCGGCGGGCGGCCGACGCGAGCACCGCGATGCCGAGCGCCCCGGACTGGGCGAACAGGCCGAGCTGTCCGTGCGGCGGCAGGGTGGGCGCGAGCGAGGCGTTCAGCCGCACCGCCGGGTCGTTGTTGATCAGCCCGAACGAGTTGGGCCCGACGACGCGCATGCCGGCGTTACGGGCCCGGCGCAGCAGCTCGGCCTGCAGCCGTTGCCCGTCACGGCCGTCCTCGGCGAAACCGGAGGACAGGACGAGCAGGGACTTCACGCCGGCCTCGGCGCACTCGTCGACGACCTCGAGCACGGCGTGCGCGGGCACGGCGATGACGGCGAGGTCGACCTGCCCCGGCACCGCGGTGACCGACGGGTAGGCCGTGCGGCGCCGCAGGGTGCGCACGTTGGGGTTGACCGGGTGGATGCTGCCGGTGAACCCGGCCTCGACCAGCCGGTCGAGCAGGTGGCTGCCGATCGAGTTCCGGCGCCGGCCGGCCCCGATGACCGCGATCGTGCGTGGGTGCAGGATCGAGCGCAGGCTCAGCGCCTCGGCGCGGTGCTCGCGCGACATCGCCACCGCCTTGGACGAGTCGGTCGGCTCGATGTCGAACCCGACCTCGACGACGCCGTCCTCGATGTGCCGCTTGACGTCGTAGCCGGCGTCGGAGAAGACCGAGAGCATCTTGCGGTTCTGCGGGAGCACCTCGGCCGTGAACCGCGCGATGCCGAACTCCGGCGCGATCGCGGCCAGGTGCTCGAGCAGGACCGAACCGATGCCCTTGCCCTGGTAGTGGTCACTGATGTTGAAGGCGACCTCGGCGGTGCGCGCGTCGATCCGGTCGTAGCGCCCGATGCCGATGATCTCGTCGCGCATGGTCGCGACGAGGGCGACCCGGTCGGCGTAGTCGACGTGCGTGAACCGCAGCACGTCGGCGTCGCTCAGCCGGCGCAGCGGCGCGAAGAAGCGCAGGTAGATCGACTCGTCGGACTGGGCGGCGTGGAAGCGGCGGATGCCGTCGCCGTCGCCCGGGCAGATCGGCCGGACGTGGGCGACCGTGCCGTCGCGCAGGACGACGTCGGCCTCCCACTCCACGGGGTAGCCCGGTGGGAGCGGCTCGTCCTCCATGGGCCCATCGTGCCACCCTGCCGATCCGGCCCAGGACGGGCACACTGGCCCGCGTGGAGCTCCGAGAGACCGTCCTGCACCGCCGCATGGTGCGCCGATTCGACCCCGCGGGGGCGGTGGCACCCGAGGTCGTGCGCGACCTGGTCGCCCTGGCCGTGCGCGCCCCGAGCGCCGGGTTCAGCCAGGGCTGGGACTTCCTGGCCCTGCTCGACCCCGCCGACCGGGACGCGTTCTGGTCGGCCACCGACGACGGCACCCCTCCCGACGACTGGCGCCGGGGGGTGTCGGCCGCCCCCGCGCTCGTGCTGTGCCTGTCGGACCCCGGCGCCTACCTCGACCGCTACGCCCAGCCGGACAAGGGCTGGACCGACCGCTCGACCGACCACTGGCCGGTGCCCTACTGGGACACCGACGTGGCCATGGCAGCGATGGTCATGCTGCTCGGCGCCGAGGACGCCGGCCTGGGCGCGCTGTTCTTCGGGGTGCCCGTCGAGCGGCACGACGCGGTCCGCGAGGCGCTCGGCATCCCGGAGGGTCGCCGCCTGGTCGGAGTGGTCGCGCTCGGCCACGAGGCCGAGCGGGTCGGCGGCTCGCCGCGCACCCGTCGGCGCCGCCCGCTCGACGAGGTGCTCCACGTCGGGCGGTTCGGAGTGTCGTGAGGGCAGCGGCATCGCCGTTTGTGAGGATGGTGAGGACCGCCGTCGCGGCACCCCCGCGACCCTGATCGACCCGGAGCCGAGCCCCACCCCATGGCCAAGCGCAGCAGCACGCCTCCTCCCGCCGAGGACTTCGCCGAGCGGATCGTCGACATCGACGTCGAGGAGGAGATGCGCAGTGCCTTCCTCGAGTACTCCTACAGCGTCATCTACTCGCGCGCCCTGCCGGACGCCCGCGACGGCCTGAAGCCGGTGCAGCGCCGCATCCTGTACGGGATGAGCGAGCTGGGCCTGCGCCCGGACCGCCCGCACGTGAAGTCCAGCCGGGTCGTCGGCGAGGTCATGGGCAAGTACCACCCGCACGGCGACCAGGCGATCTACGACGCCCTGGTGCGGATGGCGCAGCCGTTCACGATGCGCCTGCCGCTCGTCGACGGGCACGGCAACTTCGGCTCGCTCGACGACGGCCCGGCGGCCTCGCGCTACACCGAGGCGCGGATGGCGCCCGCCGCGCTGCTCATGGTGGCCGGCCTCGACGAGGACACCGTCGACTTCGTCCCGAACTACGACGACTCGCTGACCCAGCCCGGCGTGATGCCGGCCGCCTACCCCAACCTGCTCGTCAACGGCGCGTCCGGCATCGCCGTCGGCATGGCCACCAACATGGCCCCGCACAACCTCGTCGAGGTGATCGGCGCGGCCCGGCACCTGATCGCCCACCCGGACTGCTCCCTGGACGACCTGATGAAGTTCGTCCCCGGCCCCGACCTGCCCGGGGGCGGCCGGATCATCGGGCTCGACGGCATCCGCGACGCCTACCTGAACGGGCGCGGCAGCTTCCGCACCCGCGCCACCGCCCGCGTCGAGAAGCTCACCCCGCGCCGGATGGGCATCGTCGTCACCGAGCTGCCCTACCTCATCGGCCCGGAGAAGGTCATCGAGCGGGTCAAGACCCTCGTGCAGTCCAAGAAGCTGCAGGGCATCTCCGACGTCAAGGACCTCACTGACCGCAAGCACGGGCTGCGGCTGGTCTTCGAGGTCAAGAACGGCTTCAACGCCGACGCCGTCCTGGAGCAGCTCTACAAGCTCACCCCGATGGAGGACTCCTTCGGCATCAACAACGTCGCCCTGGTCGACGGCCAGCCGCGCACGCTGGGCCTGAAGGAGCTGCTGCGCACCTACGTCGGGTTCCGGATCGGGGTCGTGCGGCGGCGCACCGAGTACCGGCTGCGCAAGCGCCAGGAACGGCTGCACCTCGTCGAGGGGCTGCTCGTGGCGATCCTGGACATCGACGAGGTCATCCAGCTGATCCGCGGCTCCGACGACACGGCCATGGCCAAGGCCCGGCTGATCTCGGTGTTCGACCTGTCCGACGCCCAGGCCGACTACATCCTCGAGCTGCAGCTGCGCCGGCTGACCCGGTTCTCGCGGATCGAGCTCGAGACCGAACGCGACGAGCTGCAGCGCCAGATCGCGGAGCTCGAGGCGATCCTGGCCGACGAGGCACTGTTGCACCGCACCGTCTCCACCGAGCTCGCCGACGTCGCCAAGGCGCACGGCACCCCCCGCCGCACCGTGCTGCTCGAGTCGGCCGGCACACCGGCCTCGGTCGCGACGCCGCTCGAGGTCACCGACGACCCGTGCTGGGTGCTGCTCTCGTCGACCGGGCTGCTCGCCCGCACGTCGACCGCCGACCCGGTGCCGAGCGAGGGCGCCCGTGCCAAGCACGACGCCGTCGTCGGCGCGGTGCGCACCACCGTCCGGGGCGAGTTCGCCCTGGTCACCTCGCGGGGGCGGATGGTGCGGATGTCGGCGCTCGAGCTGCCGACGCTGCCGCCGCTGGGCGGCTCCCCGAGCCTGTCGGGCGGGGCCCCGCTGGCCGTCTACGTCGACCTGCCCTCCGGCGAGGAGCCCCTGACGATCGTGCCGCTCGACGCCGACGGCCCGGGCATCGCCCTGGGCACCGCGCGGGGCGTCGTCAAGCGGGTCACCACCGACTACCCGGGTCGACCCGAGTGGGAGGCCGTGGCCCTGCGCGACGGCGACACCGTGGTGGGCGCCGCGGCGCTGCACGACGGCGCCGAGGACCTCGTCTTCGTCACGAGCGACGCCCAGCTGCTCCGCTTCCCCGCCTCGTCGGTGCGGCCGCAGGGGCGCACGGCCGGCGGGATGGCCGGCATCCGGCTCTCGGCGGGTGCGTCGGTGACCTTCTTCGGGGCGGTCGACCCGGCGGCCGACAACGTCGTCGTCACCTCGGCCGGCTCCTCCGACGCCCTGCCCGGCACCCAGCCGGGCGCGATCAAGGTGACGCCGTACACCGAGTACCCGACCAAGGGCCGAGGCACGGGCGGCGTTCGCGCCCACCGGTTCCTGCGCGGCGAGGACGCCCTGGTGCTCGCCTGGGTCGGCGCGCAGCCGGCCCGCGCGTCCGGCCCGAACGGCGTCGCACTCGAGCTGCCGGAGGCCACCGGCAGGCGTGACGGGTCGGGCACCACCTACCCGGCCGTCATCGCGGGGGTCGGCGCGCCGGTCCGCTGAACGCTGCCTGCCCGCCGTAGACGACCACCGTACGACCCTGTTACGCAATCGTTATCGGCTGTCGGCGCGGGAGCGTTGCGCTGCGTGTGTAAACGCTTTTACCTTGGTCCCGGTTCCCTCATCGCCGAGGCCGACAACCCGTCTCGGCGCGACCAGAGAAAATGGAGGCGGGCAATGGCCCTCAACTCAAAGCGCCGCATTTTGGCGTTGACCGGAGTCCTCGCGGTGGCCCTGACCGCGACGGCCTGCGGAAGCAGTGACGACACCAGCGGCGACAGCGCGAGCAGCGGTGGCAAGAGCACGATCGACTGCAAGCCCTACGAGGCGTTCGGTGACCTGAAGGGCAAGACGGTCTCCGTCTACACCTCCATCACCGCGCCCGAGGACGCGCCGCACCAGGCCTCGTACAAGCCGTTCGAGGAGTGCACCGGCGTCACGATCAAGTACGAGGGCTCCAAGGAGTTCGAGGCCCAGCTGCCGGTGCGCGTCAAGGGTGGCAACGCCCCTGACATCGCCTACATCCCGCAGCCCGGTCTGCTGAAGACCCTGATCACGAGCGGAGCGGTCAAGGAGGCCCCGCCCGAGACCGTGGCCAATGTCGACAAGAACATGCCCGACTGGAAGCAGTACGGCACGGTCGACGGCAAGTTCTACGCGGCCGCCCTCGGTGCCAACGTGAAGTCCTACGTCTGGTACTCCCCGCAGGACTTCAAGGACAAGGGCTACGAGGTGCCCAAGACGTGGGCCGAGCTGCTCGCGCTCTCCGACAAGATCGTCGCCGACAACCCCAGCGGCGACGTCAAGCCCTGGTGTGCCGGCATCGAGTCCGGTGACGCCACCGGCTGGCCGGCCACCGACTGGGTCGAGGACGTCATGCTCCGCACGGCGGGTCCCGAGGTCTACGACAAGTGGGTCAAGCACGAGATCCCGTTCAACGACCCCGCTGTCGCCACGGCCCTGGCCGAGGTCGGCAAGATCCTCAAGAACGACAAGTACGTCAACGGCGGCTTCGGCAACGTCAAGACGATCGCCTCGACGTCCTTCCAGGACGCCGGCCTGCAGATCCTCGAGGGCACGTGCTACATGCACCGTCAGGCGAACTTCTACGGGGCCAACTTCCCGGAGGGCACCAAGATCGGCCCCGACGGTGACGTGTGGGCCTTCTACCTGCCGGCCGTCGACGCGTCGACCAAGCCGGTTCTCACCGCCGGCGAGTTCGTCGCCGCCTTCGCCGACCGCCCCGAGGTCAAGGCCTTCCAGACCTACCTCGCCTCGGTCGAGTGGGCCAACGAGCGCGAGAAGACCTGCGGCCCCAACGGTGGCTGCGTGGTCGCGAACAAGAACGCCGACCCGAACCTGCTCAAGGCTCCGGTGGACAAGCTCTCGGCGGAGATCCTCACCGACAAGTCGGCGACGTCCCGGTTCGACGGTTCCGACCTCATGCCGGGCGCGGTCGGTGCGGGCACGTTCTGGAAGGGCATGACCAACTGGATCACCGGTACGGACGACAAGGCAACGCTCGACTACATCGAGCAGTCCTGGCCGAAGAGCTGACCCTGACCTGACCCCAGGTCACCCGAACCGGGGTGGGGCGGAGGCCCTCCGCCCCACCCCGGTTCTCTCTTCCTTCACTCCACCGGAGGTGAGTCCATGACGTCGCACGTCATCGTCGAGGTCGCCGGGGCGATCCCGGAGCCGCTGCTGCGGGCCCAGAGCGTTGCTGGCAAGTTCTTCCTGATGTTCTTCGCGATCGCCCTCTTCGCGGTCGTCTTCGGCCTGGTGCTCTTCCTGGCGTCCTTGTTCAAGGGCAGAACCGGTGAGAAGTTCCAGGGTGTGCTCTTCGTCGGGCCCGCGATCGTGCTCCTCGCGTTCGGCCTGATGTACCCCGCGATCCTCACCATCATCCAGTCGTTCCGCGGGAAGACGGGCGAGGGGTCCTTCTCGACCGACAACTACGTCCAGATGTTCACCCAGCCCGAGCTGCTGCTCGTGCTGCGCAACACCGCGATCTGGGTGATCCTCGTCCCGTTCCTCGCCACCGGCGTCGGGCTGCTCTACGCGATCCTCATCGACCGCGCCCGCGGTGAGGCCTTCTCCAAGGCACTGATCTTCCTGCCGATGGCCATCTCCATGGTGGGCGCCAGCATCATCTGGAAGTTCGTCTACCAGTACAAGCAGACGTCACGCCCGCAGATCGGCCTGCTCAACGCCATCCTCAAGGCACTCGGCTTCGAGACCCAGCAGTTCCTCATCAACGCCCCGCTGAACACCTTCATGCTGATCATCGTCATGGTCTGGATCCAGGCCGGGTTCGCGATGACCGTGCTCTCGGCCGCGATCAAGGCGATCCCCGACGAGATCATCGAGGCGGCCAAGCTCGACGGCGTCCAGGCCTTCAAGATGTTCCGGTTCATCACGCTGCCGAGCATCCGGCCCGCCCTCGTGGTGGTGATCACGACGATCGGCATCGGCACGCTCAAGGTCTTCGACATCGTCAGAACGATGACCGGTGGGCAGTTCGACACCTCGGTGGTCGCCAACGAGTTCTACAACCAGAGCTTCCGGTTCGACGCGGGAGGTCTCGGCGCAGCGCTCGCGGTGCTGCTGTTCGTGCTCGTCATCCCGATCGTCATCTACAACATCCTTCAGATGCGCAAGGAGGCCTGAGCCGTGAGCACCCTCGAGCCCATCGCGATGCCCGAGAACCTCTCCAAGGACCTGGAGAGTACGGTCGACCTCACCCCGAAGAAGCGGCGCAAGAAGAAGTCGGCCGCCGGCGATGCCGCGCGCGCGATCTCTTCTCCGTGGGCTTCCCTGGCCGCGATCATCATCGCGGTGCTGTGGACCATCCCGACCATCGGTCTGCTGGTCACGTCGTTCCGCAAGCAGCGTGCCATCAACACCAGTGGGTGGTGGACGTCGTTCTCGGACCCGTCGCAGTACACGCTGGAGAACTACCGGCAGGCGCTGGCCCCGGGCACCTCGGCGAGCCTGAGCCAGTACTTCATCAACACGATCGTCATCACCATCCCGGCGGTGCTGCTGCCGCTGTTCCTCGCCTCGCTCGCTGCGTACGCATTCGCGTGGATGCCGTTCCCGGGCCGTGACGCGCTGTTCGTCGCGGTCTTCGCCCTGCAGATCGTGCCGCTGCAGGTCGCGCTGATCCCACTGCTCGACAGGTACGTCAAGTTCGGGCTCGGGGCGTCGTACTGGAGCGTATGGCTCTCGCACACCATCTTCGCGCTACCACTGGCGACCTTCCTCATCCACAACTTCATGAGGGAGCTACCAGCGGAGCTGATGGAGGCGGCGCGCGTCGACGGCGCCGGACACGTGACGATCTTCTTCCGGATCCTGCTCCCGCTGCTGACGCCCGCCCTGGCGGCCTTCGGCATCTTCCAGTTCCTGTGGGTGTGGAACGACCTGCTGGTCTCCTTGGTGTTCCTCGGCGGGACGCCCGACGTCGCGCCGATCACCGTGCGGGTCGCCGAGCTGTCCGGGTCCCGAGGAAGTGCCTGGTACCTGCTGTCCGCCGGTGCGTTCATCTCGATGATCGTCCCGGTCGCGGTGTTCCTCGCCCTGCAGCGGTACTTCGTGCGTGGACTCCTCGCCGGTGGGCTGAAGGGCTGACCGCCCCAGCCCGGGGAAAGGAATGAGAGATCAGCACCATCACCGATGTGGCGCGGGTGGCCGGAGTCTCGGTCGCCACGGTCTCCCGCGCACTTCGGGGACTGGACCGGGTCTCCCCCGAGACCCGTGAGCGCGTGCTGCGGGTGGCGGAGGACCTGCACTACGTGGCCTCTCCCACCGCCACGTCGCTCGCGTCCGGGCACACCCGCGTCGTCGCGGTCGTCGCACCGTTCCTGACCCGCTGGTTCTTCGCGACCCTGGTCAGCGCGATCGAGAAGAGCCTGCGCGCTCGCGGCCACCACGTCATCCTCTTCGACCTCGAGGACGAGGACTACGACCAGCGGCTCCCGCTCTCCCAGAACATGCTGTGGAAGCGGGTCGACGGCGTCATCACGCTGAACATCCCGATGACCCAGGACGAGGTCGAGCTCGTCGACCGGCTGGGTCTCCCCCTGGTCGCCATCGGCTCGCCGGTGCCCGACCGCGCGTGCGTGCGGATCGACGACCGGGCCGCCATGCGCACCGCCGTCGACCACCTCGTGGGACTGGGCCACACCCGGATCGGCTACATCGGGGCGGTCCCCCAGAACGTCGCCCACATCCAGACGCCCCAGGACCGGCTCGAGGCCTTCCTCGAGGCCGTCGGGGACCTCGGGCTGGAGTGCGACGACGCCTGGATCCTCGGGTCGGACTGGACCGCCGAGGCGGCCGCCCGCGACAGCGCCGAGCTGCTCTCGCACGAGAACCGGCCGACGGCCATCGTCGCGGCGTCGGACGAGATGGCGATCGGCGTGCGCGAGAGCGCCCGTCGGCTCGGGCTCGCGGTGCCCGAGGACCTGTCGATCATCGGCATCGACGACTTCGTGCTCTCCGGGGTGCTCGGCCTGACCACGGTCCGCCAGGACGTCGCCGGTCAGGGGCACGCCGCCGCCGACCTGCTGCTGCGGGCCCTGCTCGACGACGACGAGTCGAACGAGACGATCATCGTCCCGACCGAGCTCGTCGTGCGCGAGTCGACCGGCCCCGCCCCCGCCTGAACCTCAGTTCACGGTCGCGTCGTCGCCGGCCAGCTCTTCGGGGTCGCGCAGGTAGGTCTTCTTGCCGAAGAACAGCCGGTTCGCGGTCCAGGTGAGCGCCCAGAGCACGACGCCGATGCCGAGCAGCCACGCGGCGATCGTGTACTGGATGGGGTCGCGCCCGGTGACCGGCAGGGTGAAGTAGAAGCACACCGCGGCCCCGATGAAGGGCAGCACGGTGGGCGTCACGAAGTGCTCGCGGTCGATCGGGTCGCGGCGCAGAACGAGCACCGCGATGTTGACGATGGTGAACACGCCGAGCAGCAGCAGGGCCGTCGTGCCGCCCAGCGCCGGCACGATGGCGCTGTCGCTGGTGCTGACGAAGTAGATCAGGCCGAACGCGATCGCCGTGGTGAACAAGATGGCGACCCACGGCGTGTGCCGGCCCTTGTGCACCCACCCCAGCGCCGGCGGCAGCACGTCCTGGCGGGCCATGCCGTAGAGCAGGCGGCTCGCCATCAGCATGTTGATCAGCGCCGAGTTGGCCACGGCGAACATCGCGATGAACGGCATCACCTTGTCGACCGGGAAGTCCGGTAGCCCCGCCGACACGACCTTGGTCAGCGGCGTGTCGCCCTCGCCGAGCTCGGCGACCGGCACCAGGGCCACCGCGAAGATCGCGACGAGCACGTAGATCACGCCGGTGACGCCGAGGCCGGTGAGCATCATCCGCGGGAAGTTGTGCACCGGGTCCTTGGTCTCCTCGGCCATGTTGACGGCATCCTCGAAGCCGACCATCGCGAAGAAGGCGAGCGACGTGGCCGCGGTGATCGCGATGAAGACGTTCTTCTCGCCCGAGGTGTCGAACACCGTCACCCGCGAGAAGTCGGCCTTGCCGCCGGTCGAGGCGTAGACGCCGACCAGGATCACGAGGAGCAGGCCGGAGAGCTCGACGAGGGTCAGCACGACGTTGGCCTTGACGCTCTCGCCGACCCCACGGAAGTTGACCGCCGCGACGAGGACCATGAAGGCCAGCGCGATGCCACAGCACCAGGGTGCTGTTCTCGCCGTCGAGCCCGAACCCGTCGGCGAGGTTGGCGGCGAAGGCCTGCGAGGCCGTCGACGCCGAGGTGATGCCCGAGCACATCACGGTGAACGCGCACGATGAAGGTCACGAAGTGGATGCCGAACGCCTTGTGCGTGTACAGCGCCGCCCCGGCGGCGCGGGGGTACTTCGTCACGAGCTCGAGGTAGCTGAAGGCGGTGACGAGGGCGATCGCGAAGGCGACGATGAACGGTGCCCAGGCCGCTCCGCCGACCTCGCTGGCCACCTGCCCGGTGAGGGCGTAGACGCCGGTGCCCAGGATGTCCCCGATGATGAACAGCAGCAGCAGCTTGGGGCCGATGGCCCGCTTCAGCTCGGTGCGTTCCTCACCGGCGACGTGCCGGTCGTCATGGTCAACGCTCGTGCTCATGGTGCCCTCCCCGGCCCCGGACCCGGGCGTCGGGCGACACCCTCATCGTCCACTCTGGCCGACGACCGCGCCCCGTGGCGCGGTCCGGTGCACACGAATTCGGCTCAGACGTCGATGCGCTCGCGGTCGAGGGCGTGCGCGGAGTCGATGATGAAGTCCTTGCGCGGGCCGACGTCGCCGCCCATCAGCAGCTCGAAAACGCCTGCGGCCGAGTCGAGGTCGGCAGCGGTGACCTTGCGCAGCGTGCGGTGGTGGGGGTCCATCGTGGTCTCGGCGAGCTGGTCGGCATCCATCTCGCCCAGGCCCTTGTAGCGCTGCAGGGGCTTGGTCTTCTTGCCCCGCTTGGTCAGCGAGGCCATGGTGCGGCGCATCTCGGCCTCGGAGTAGGTGTAGATCACCTCGTTGGCCTTGGAACCGGGGTTCATCACCTCGATGCGGTGCAGCGGCGGCACCGCGGCGTAGACCCGGCCCGCCTCGACCAGCGGGCGCATGTAGCGGAAGAACAGGGTGAGCAGCAGGGTGCGGATGTGGGCGCCGTCGACGTCGGCGTCGGTCATGATGATGACCTTGCCGTAGCGGGCCGACTCCAGGTCGAAGGTGCGGCCCGACCCGGCGCCGATGACCTGGATGATCGCGGCGCACTCGGCGTTGCCGAGCATGTCGGTGACCGAGGCCTTCTGCACGTTGAGGATCTTGCCGCGGATCGGCAGCAGCGCCTGGTGGTCGCTGCTGCGGGCGAGCTTGGCGGTGCCGAGCGCGCTGTCGCCCTCGACGATGAACAGCTCGGTGCGATCGACGTCGGTGCTGCGGCAGTCGGCGAGCTTGGCCGGCAGCGTGGAGGACTCCAGGGCGGTCTTGCGGCGCTGGGTCTCCTTGTGCAGCCGCGCGCTGATCCGCGACTTCATCTCGGAGGTGACCTTCTCGAGCAGCAGGGCCGCCTGCTGCTTCTCGCCACGCTTGGTGGAGACCAGCCGCTCGGTGAGCTCCTTCTCGACGACGCGCGAGACGATGGCGCGCACCGCGTTGGTGCCGAGCACCTCCTTGGTCTGGCCCTCGAACTGCGGCTCGGCCAGGCGCACGGTGACCACGGCGGTCAGCCCGGCCAGGGCGTCGTCCTTCTCGAGCTTGTCGCTGCCGACCTTGAGCCGGCGCGCGTTGAGCGCCAGCTGGGTGCGCAGCACCTTGAGCAGGGCCTGGTCGAAGCCGGCCAGGTGGGTGCCGCCCTTCGGGGTGGCGATGATGTTGACGAAGGACGTGACCCGGGTGTCGTAGCCGGTGCCCCAGCGCACCGCGACGTCGACGGCGCACTCGCGCTCGACCTCGGTGGGGCTCATGTGCCCCTTGGCGTCGAGCACCGGGACGGTCTCCTTGAACGTGCCGGTGCCCTGCAGGCGCCACACGTCGGTGATCGCCGGGTCGGGCGCGAGGAACTCGCAGAACTCCGAGATGCCGCCGTCGTGGAGGAAGACCTCCTCGGTGGGCTCCTCGCCGCGCAGGTCGCGGATGACGATGGTCAGCCCCGGCACCAGGAAGGAGGTCTGCCGGGCGCGGGCGACCAGGCCGTCGAGGTCGAAGGCGGCGTCGCGCAGGAAGATCTGCTGGTCGGCCCAGTAGCGCACCCGGGTGCCGGTGACCCCGCGGCGGGTCGTGCCGATCACCTCGAGCTCGCTGATGTCGACGTAGGGGGTGAACTGGTGCTCGGGGTCCTTGGCGCCCTTCGCGCCGGCGACGTCGGAGAACACCCCGGGCTCGCCCCGCCGAAAGCTCATCGCGTAGGTCTTGCCGCCACGGTCGACCTCGACGTCGAGCCGGGAGGACAGGGCGTTGACCACCGACGCGCCGACGCCGTGCAGACCACCGGATGCCGTGTACGAGCCACCGCCGAACTTCCCACCCGCGTGCAGCCGCGTGTAGACCAGCTCGACACCGGTCAGGCCGGTGCGCGGCTCGATGTCGACCGGGACCCCGCGCCCGTTGTCGCGGACCTCGACCGAGCCGTCGCGGTGCAGGGTCACCTCGACGTGGTCGCAGTGCCCACCCAGCGCCTCGTCGACCGCGTTGTCGATGATCTCCCACAGGCAGTGCATCAGGCCCCGCGAGTCGGTGGAGCCGATGTACATGCCGGGACGCTTGCGGACCGCCTCGAGACCCTCGAGCACCTGCAGGTGGTGGGCGGTGTACTCGGACGCGGACTTGGTCGTCGCGGCCTTCTTCGCAGCGGTCGTCGGCACGTCAGGAAGGGTAGTCGCCGGGTGCGACGCCCCCCGACAGGCGCACCGGGTGCCCTCGAGACGCCCACCGGACCCTCGTCCGAACGGCTGACGACCCGGCAGCCACAAGGTCACGACCCGGCCGCCACAAGGTCACGATCCGGACATGACGAGGCCCACATCGGCACACCCTGCACGGAGGGAAGCATCGGACGTGCTTGACTGTTGCAACGCCTGCCATCCACCACTGGGGTGGGCACCGAACACCGAGCATGACCCGAGCGAGCCGAGGAGGCCCGACGTGAACGCCGCACTGGCACCGACCCTGACCGCAGCGGACCGTTGCGACCGCTGCAGCGCCCAGGCATACGTGCGCGCCACGCTCCACGCGGGTGGAGAGCTCCTGTTCTGCGCGCACCACGGCCGTGAGCACATCCCGGCCCTCGTCGGCCTGGCCGACATCCACGACGAGAGCGAGCGGCTGATGGAGCCCAGCTCGATCGGTGGTAGCTCCGACTGACGTGGCCGCCGACCCGCTCACCGGCGCCGTCGGCACGGTCGTCCCGCCCCTGCTCATCATCATCGGCCTGATCGGCATCGTCGTCCCGATCCTGCCCGGTCTGCTCCTGGTCCTCAGTGGCGTCCTGGTCTGGGCCCTGGTCGAGGGTTCGGCGCTGGCCTGGGGGATCTTCGCCGTCAGCGTGGTCATCGCGGTCGTGGGCTACGTGCTGCAGTACACGCTCCCCGGGCGCCGGATGCGCGAGCGTGGCGTCAGCTCGTCGTCGCTGTGGCTGGCCATGGCCTTCGGGATCGTCGGCTTCTTCGTGATCCCCGTCGTGGGGGCGATCGTCGGGTTCGTGCTCGGCATCTTCGTCGTCGAGCTGAGCCGCAGCCGCGACGGGTCGGTGGCCTGGACCCGCACCAAGCACGCGCTGGTCGCCGTGCTGCACAGCATGGGCATCGAGCTGGCCGCCGGCCTCGCCGTCGCGGCGCTGTACGTCGCGGGCGTCGTCGCGTCCTGACGCCCGGCGCGGCTCACCTCGTGGTGGCGCGGCTCACCAGTTGTTCTGGCGGCGCTCCCAGCGCTCGTCGAGGCGGTCCATGAAGGAGCTCTTGCCCTTCTTCTTGCCGCCCTTGGCGCGCGGGTCGGTGGTGCCGTCGCTGCGGACGACCCCGAGGCGGGCACGTCGGGGCGGGGTGGCCGCGAACACCGCCGCGGCGACCATCAGCGCGAAGCCCCCGGCGCCGACCCACATCGTGGTGTTGACCCCCACGAGCACCAGGGCCAGACCGGCGATGACGCCGACGGCCCCGACCAGCCATCGCCGCCGCTGCAACGAGGCGAGCGAGCTGCCCTGCATCTGCGAGGCGAACTTCGGGTCCTCGGCAGCGAGAGCCTGCTCCATCTGTTCGAGCATCTTCTGCTCGTGCTCTGAGAGGGGCACAGATCCTCCCGTGGTCGGCCCGAGACGCCCGGTGGGCGGCCCAATGTTGTCTCTGAACCCTCAGGATAGGTCCCGCGGTCGCCGTGCGGAAGCGGATGTGTCACGTTCGATCAGACTGGCCGGTCTCACCGACCCCGAACCGAACCTGGAACGGGCCCGGTCGACGGCTCGGTCGGCATCCCGCCAGCCGTGCTCGGGCTCGCCGATGACCCCCTGGATGGGGGCCTGCGAGGCCTCGACGAGCTTTTCCAGGCGCACCCCGACCAGCCGGATCCGGGCCCGTTGCAGGCCCAGGGCGTCGAACAGGCCGACGGCCGCCTCGTGGATCGCCCGACCGCTGTCGGTCGGCTCGCGCAGGGTGCGCGAGCGGGTGATCGTCGTGAAGTCGCTGAACCGCACCCGCAGCGTGACGGTGCGTCCCGTCATCCCGGCCGCCCGCATCCGCGCCGCGGTGCGCTCGCTCAGGGCCAGCAGGCGACGGTGGATCTCGGCCGCGTCGTCGATGTCGTAGTCGAAGGTCTGGTCGCTGCCGATGCTCTTCTCGCGCTGCTCTCGCTCGACCGGCCGGGGGTCGCGCCCCCACGACAGCTCGTGCAGGTGGTGGCCGGTGGCGTCGCCCAGGCCGCGCACCAGGGTGGCCAGCGGGGTGTGCGCGATGTCGGCGACCGTGCGCAGGCCCAGGCGCACCAGGGCCTCCTCGGTGCGCTCGCCCACACCCCACAGGGCCCCGACCGGCAGCTGCTGGACGAACGGCACCACCTCGTCGCGCGGCACGACGACCATCCCGTCGGGCTTGGCCAGGCCCGAGGCCAGCTTCGCGACGAACTTCGTCGGGGCGACGCCGACCGAGCAGGTGATGCCCTGCTCGTCGTGCACGGTGTCGCGGACGTGCTGGCCGATGACCGCGGGGCTGCCCATCAGGCGCACCGCGCCGGAGACGTCGAGGAACGCCTCGTCGAGCGAGAGCGGCTCGATGACGGGGGTGACCGAGCGGAAGGTCTCCATGACCGCCGCCGAGATCGCGCTGTAGAGCGCGTGGTCGGGCGGCAGGACGGTCGCCTGCGGGCAGAGCCGCCGGGCGCGGGCCATCGGCATCGCCGAGGTGACGCCGAAGCGGCGCGCCTCGTAGGTGGCCGAGAGCACCACGCCGCGGTTGCCGCCGCCGATGATCACCGGCGTGCCGACCAGCTCGGGGTGCGAGAGCAGGGTCGCGGACGCGTAGAAGGCGTCCATGTCGACGTGCAGCACCGTGCAGCCGGTGTCGTCGGGCGGCTCGCTGGAGTCGCGGGTCGGGAGGGCGAACTGTCGGCGGCTCATCGGTGTCCCCGGACGGCGTCAGTCCCGGGTCGCGAGGACGTGCCGCACGCTGCCCAGGTCACCGAGCAGCGGGTGGTCGGGGTGGTGGCTCGCGACGTCCTCGAGCTCGAGCAGGGCGAGCCGGTCGCCCTCGGAGTCGACCAGGGCCGAGGGCACGAGGTCGCTGAAGATGCGCACGCCGTGGCTCTCGACCGTGGTGAGCCCGTGGGCGGTGAGCAGGTCGCGCACCGTGACCTCGTCGAACCGGCGCGGCGCGGGGTCGTCGTCGCCCCAGCGCCCGTCCGGGCGCTCGAGGATCGCCCTGGCCTGGGCGAACTGCCCGGCCAGGGCGCGGGCCAGGGCTGCGGGGAGTCGCTGCGCGACGACGAGCGAGAGCGCACCGCCGGGAGCGAGGACGGCCGCGATGTTGGCCAGCGCGGCATCCGGGTCGTCGACCACCTCGAGGGTGCCGTGCAGGCAGACCAGGTCGTACGCCGGACGCTCGCCGTCGGCGCCGAGCTCGCCGACGGTGTCGGTGTCGCCCTGCACGGGGTGGACGCGCTCGGAGGTGCCGGTCTCGGCGGCCCGGCGCGCCAGCGAGGCCAGGGCGTCGGGGCTGGGGTCGACGACGGTGACGTCGTGGCCGGCCGCGGCGAGCGGGACGGCGGTGCCACCGGTGCCACCGCCGAGGTCGAGCACCCGCAACGGCCGGCCGAGGTCGGCGCTGCGGCGGGCCGCGAGGGTGTCGAGCGCCGCCTGGACGGCCGCCGTGCGCAGCCCGGGCTGGGCGCCCGAGCGGCGGTGTCGGCCACGCTCGTCGGACACGGCGGTTCTCCTCGGGTGCTGGGTGTCGCGTGGCTCGGGAGGCACGGAGATGTGGTCTGTGGTGGCCGCCATCCTAGTGTCCGGAGCTGCCGGGGCTGGCGTGCCACAGCTTGCGCGAGGGCAGTGCGGCGGCCGGTGCCTCGGGCACCACGACCGGCGAGGCGCCGCGACCCGCGCGCGGGTCGACCCCGGGGGGTCGGGTGTCGGCGTACGGGGACTGCCTGAACCCCGAGGCGTGCACGAGCACCCGGCGGCCGGTGCGGGCGTCGTTCTCCCGGGCGGCCGCCTCGGCCGCCTCGGCGCGGGCCACGGCATCCGCCTCCCCCGCCGCGATCGCGGCCCGGGCGGCGGGCAGGCCGCCGAGCTGCCAGGCGTCCCAGAGGGCGGCGAGCTCCCAGGCGCCGGTGGCCCGGATCGAGACCCCGCGGTCGCCGGTGCGGCGCAGCACCCCGCGCACGAGGAGCAGCCAGGAGTGGAAGACGACCCCGGCGTAGGGGCCCTGCACGTCCTCGAAGAAGGTGCAGTCGGACGGCCCGGTGGAGTCGTCGAGGGTGAGGAAGACGACCCGGCGCCCGGAGCGCACCGGCGGGGTCTGGGTGGCGACCTTGACCCCGGCGACCCACACCTCGCTGCGGCTGCGGGCGGCGAGCAGGTCGCGGCTGCGGGTGACCCCGAGCCCGCGCAGCAGGGGGGCGTAGAACTCGACGACGTGCGCGGACACGTCGAGGCCGAGCACGTCGAGCTCGGCACGCACCCGCTCCGGGCCGGTCATCTCGGGCAGCCCCGCGCCCGCGCCGAGCTGCGGCCGGTCGCCGAGGTCGAAGGTGAGCTGGGTCGGCTGCTCGGCGGCCGGCACGACCTCACGGGCGGCCTGCGACTGCGCGGCAGCCCGCTCGCGGACGTCGACCCGCTCCCCCACCACCTCGCGCGGCGGCGCGATGCTCGGGATGACGAGCCGCCGGCTGCTGCGCGGCGCCACCCCGCCCCCGCGCTCCCACCGCTCGAGCTCGGCGACGTGCAGCAGCAGGTCGCGCCGGGTGACCCGACCGCGCCGCCCCAGCCCCCCGCCGCCCATGCCGTGCAGGCTGTCGAACGCCCCGGCGAGCACGAGCCGCTCGGTGACCGGGCGGCTCACCCGGGCGCGGGTCCAGAAGTCGCCGAGGTCGGCGTAGGGCTGCCCGGCCACGACCCGGGCGACCTCGGCCCCGCTGATCCCCTTGACGTCGGCGAGCGAGAGCCGGATGCCGTAGGGCTGGTGGGGTCGCCGCCAGGCGGGCAGCCCGGCATCCGGGTCCGGGGCGTCGGCGGCGGGATCGGGGGTGACGTCGCGGGCGTCGGGATCGGGGCCGGCATCCGGCCCGTCGACCCGCTCGATGCGGTAGGTGTCGCGCGAGGCGTTGACGTCGAGGCCGAGCACCGGGATGCCGAAGGAGCGCGCGTCGTCGAGGAGCAGCCGCTTGGGGTACATGCCGGGGTCGTGGGTGAGGATGCCGGCGAGGAAGGCCGCCGGGTGGTGGGTCTTCAGCCAGGCCGAGTGGAAGGTGGGCAGGGCGAAGGCCGCGGCGTGCGCCTTGCAGAAGCCGAAGCTCGCGAACGACTTCAGCACCTCCCAGATGCGGTCGCGGTCGTCGGCGGAGTAGCCCCGGGCCCTGGCCGCCGGCCGCCACCACGCCTCGACGTCGGTCTGGCCCTGCGGGGTGCCCATGCTGCGGCGCACCTCGTCGGCCTGGGCGAGGGTGACGCCGGTGGTCTCGGCGACGATGAGCAGCACCTGCTCGTGGAAGACGACGACGCCCTCGGTCTCCTCGAGCGCCGGGATCAGGCTCGGGTGGAGGAAGCGGCGCTCGCTCCAGCCGTGCCGGCTGTTGAGGAACGGCGTGATCATGTCGGACTTGACCGGGCCGGGGCGGAACAGCGAGATGTCGACGATCAGGTCGTCGAACCGGCTCGGCCCGAGCTTGCCGACGAGCTCGCGCTGGCCCGGGCTCTCGATCTGGAACATGCCCAGGGTGCGGGTGGTGCGGATCAGCTCGTAGGTGGCGGGGTCGTCGTGCGGCACCTGCGCCTCGTCGTCGAGGTCGATGTGCTCGCCCGAGACCCGCGCCACCTCGGCGACGGCGTGGGCCATCGACGACTGCATCCGGATGCCGAGCACGTCGAGCTTGAGGAAGCCCAGGGTCTCGACGTCGTCCTTGTCGAACTGGCTCATCGGGAACCCGATCCAGCTCGCCTCGACCGGGGTGCGGTCGAGCAGGCCGGCGTTGGACAGCACGACGCCGCACGGGTGCAGCGCGATGTGCCGGGGCAGGCCGTCGAGGGCCTCGACGAGGTCGAAGAAGGCGGCCATCCGTGGGCTGTCGAGGCCGCGGCTGCGCAGCTCGGGCAGGTCGGCGATGGCGTGCCGGGCGTCCTTGGCCCGGATGTGCGGGAACGCCTTGGCGATCTCGTCGACCTCGATCGGCGGCAGCCCGAGCGCGGCCCCGACGTCGCGCACGGCGTGGCGCACCTTGTAGGTGTCCATCATCGACACGCAGGTGACCCGCTCGCCGCCGAAGCGGGCGAGCACGGCCTCGTAGATCTCGGTGCGCCGGGCCGACTCGACGTCGACGTCGATGTCGGGCAGCTCGGCGCGCAGCGGGGAGCAGAACCGCTCCATGAGCAGCCGGTGCCGGATCGGGTCGACCCCGCTGATGCCGAGCAGGTGGTTGACCAGGCTGCCGGCCCCCGAGCCGCGCGCCGCGACCCGCACCCCGCGCGCGCGGATCAGGTCGGTGACCTCGGCGACGGTGAGGAAGTAGGTGGGGTAGCCCAGGGTGTCGATGACGCCGAGCTCGTCGTCGAGCCGGGCGAGCACGACCTGCTGCTCGGTGTCGCTCGCGCCGGGGTAGCGCCGGCCGACCGCGTCGCGGCAGCGCTGGGCGAGCACCTGCATCTCGGTGCCGGGCGCGATGCCGAGCACCTCGGCCTCGGGCAGGTGCACCGCGCCGATGCCGAGGTCGGGGCGGGCCTGCTGGGTGCACTCGTCGGCGACCAGGGAGGTCATCGCGACCAGCCGGTCGGCGCGGGAGCGGTCGCCGCCGGTGACCTCGAGGGCGCTCGCGTGCATCGCCGCGGTGCTCGCGAGGTGCCCGGCGTCGGTGACCCGGTCGAGGTGGCGCGAGTCGAGCACGACGAGGCGGCGGGCGGCGTCGAGCAGGTCGACGGTGCGCACCTGCTCGGGGTCGGCGTGGCGCACCGCGGCACTGAGCACGGCGGGCAGGCCGGCGGCGTCGGCCAGGCCGAGCAGGTGGGCCGCGTGCGAGCGGCATCCGGGGGTGCCCTCCGGCCCGCCGTGGTGGACGACCTCGACGGCCAGCCCGTCGCGCGGGAGCAGCGACTGCCAGGCCGCGAGGAGGTCGCGGGCCCGCTCGCGGCGCCCGGCGAGCACCGCCCGGCCGACGTCGGAGTCGGGGCCGAGCAGCACGAGCAGCCGGCTCGGCTCCCCCTCTCCACCGACCTCGGGGTGGTCGGGGTGGGACCACCGCGCGAGCAGGTCGGGGCTGGTGACCGGCACGCCCCGCTCGCCGCGCAGGTGGGTCTCGGTGACCAGCCGGCACAGCGCGGCCCAGCCGACCCCGGGGGCGGTGCCGCCACCCCGGCCCCGGGCCAGCACGGTGACCCGGGGCCGCCGGGGGTCGACGATCGCGCCACCGCGCGCCGGGGTGCGTGACCGCGGACGCGGGCGACCGGCATCCGGGCCGTGCCCCGCCCCGCCCACCGCACCGAGTGCGAGCGGCTCGACGGCGAGGTCGACGCCGAGCACCGGCGCGATGCCGGCCCGGCCGCACGCCGTGGCGAACCGGACCGCACCGTAGAGCCCGTCACGGTCGGTGAGCGCGAGGGCGCCCTGGCCGTGGCCGGCGGCCCGCTCGACGAGGTCTTCGGGCATCGAGGCGCCGTAGCGCATCGAGAACCCCGAGGCGACGTGGAGGTGGGCGAACCCGTGCATCGCGCCCTCAGGCCGAGCGGACGGGGACCAGCCGCCGCGGCCGGTGCGCCGCCGGCACGCCGAGGCGGCCCGCGGCGAGGTCGACGAAGGTCTCGGCATCGCGCAGCAGGTCGTCGGCCTCGCGGGCGGTGACCCGCACCAGGCCGGTCTCGACCCCGACCCGCTGCCCGGTGGCGGCGGCGAACCGCTGCGCCCACTCGGTGAGCTCGGGGGCGACCCGGGCGGTGAGCGCCCAGACGTCGTGCGGGCCGTCGCCGCCGGAGGCGAGCCCGCCTCCGGCGCCGGGTGGCCGAGCGGGCGGCGACGATCGCGGCCCCGGCCCGCAGCGCCGCCAGTGAGGCGGCGAGGTAGCGCGCGGAGGCGGCCGAGGCGGCATACCCGCTGGTGAGCGACTCGCGGGAGCGGTCGAGGAGGTCGAGGGTGGTGGCGGCGTGGCTCATGGGGTCTCCTCGGTGGTCATCAACAGGTCAGTCGTGGGCTCGCAGCAGGAGCCAGTGGTCGTCGTCGCGGCCGAGGTCGAACACCCCGGCCGCCCCCGACGGCGGGCGGGCCTCGACCCGCCAGACCCGGCGCTGCGGGCTCGGCAGGGCGGGCCCGGTGGGCTGGTCGCCGACCTCGCGCCACCAGGCCCGGCGCTCCTGCCACGAGTCGAGCACCGCGCACACGGTGTAGCGCCGGCCGCGCCAGACGAAGTCGCGCGGGCCGTCGTCGCCCCGGACGACGACGGGGTCGTGGTGACGACGTGTCACGGGCACCTCCGATGGGCAGGACGAGGTCGCCGGCCGCCCGTGGGAGGGCTGTCGGGGCGACCAGGGCGATGGTCGAACATCGAACACCTGTTCGACTCCGACAACTGTAACCCTGCCTCCCGACATCGCGTCAAGCCCGTCGCGCGCGCCGTCCCCGACACGCCGGGAGCAGCCCGGACCGCGAACCGCCGCCGCACCCGGACGGTGCGGCGGCGGTCGTGCGGAGGGTCTGGTCAGGGCTCGCGCGGTGAGATCTCGCCCATCGGGCCGAAGCCGGTGACCTCCTCGGCGTCGACGTAGATGATCTGCGGGCGGGCCGAGACGATGTCGGGCATCTGCGCCATGAAGCGCGCCACGTGGTCCTGGGCCATGTGCTCGCCGCCGGCGGCCGCGTCGCGGAACCCCTCGAGGCACACGAAGGTGTTCGGCTCGGTGAGACTGCGCGAGAACTCGAAGAAGACACACCCGGGCTCGGCGTTGACCGCCTGCGCGTACGACGACGACAGCTCGCTCCACGCGTCGAGCCGGTCCTCGCGGATGGGGAACTTCACGGTGATGAGGATCATCTGCTGCTCTCCTGGGGGACGGTGGGGCGTCAGGGCACGAGGATGGCACGCCAGCGCTCTCCCTGACCGCTCGGTGCCGCCGCGACCCGGCCGTCACTACGCTGGATCCATGACCCCAGAGCCGGGTGATGCGGCACCGTCGGGCGACCTGTCCGGCCACCCCGGCGTGCGGTCGGTCATGGACACCCTGGCGCTGCACCACGTGACGCCCGAGGTGCGCCACCTGCCGCTGGCCGTGCGCACCGCGAAGGCCGCCGCCGAGGCGCTGGGCGTCTCCCCCGCCGAGATCGCCAACAGCCTGGTCTTCGTCTCGACGACCCACGACGGCGACGTGCAGCCGCTGCTCGTGCTCGCCTCCGGCGGCCACCGGGTCGACACCGACAAGGTGGCCGCCCTGGCCGGTTTCGCGAACGTCGAGCAGGCCGACCCGGCGTTCGTGCGCGAGCACACCGGGTTCACGATCGGCGGCGTCGCCCCGGTCGGCCACCCGACCCACATCCGCACCATCATCGACGTCACCCTCGGCCGCTACGCCACGGTCTGGGCCGCCGCCGGGCACAGCCACTCGGTGTTCGCGACGACCTACGACGAGCTGATCAGGATCACCGGCGGCCAGCCGATGGACGTCGCCTGAGGATGCCGTGCCCGCCACCGCCACCCGCCGCGCGGGTGTCGCCGGTCGGCGCTAGCGTGCCGCCATGGCCACGCACTGGACCCTGGGATGCGACGCCGACGACCCGCAGAGGCTCGCGGCCTTCTGGGCGCAGGCGCTGCGCTACGTGCCCGAACCGGGCTTCGACGGGCCCGACAACGCCTCGATCGTCGACGCCGAGGGTCGCGGCCCGGCGATCGGCTTCCTGCGGGTGCCCGAGGGCAAGACCGCCAAGAACCGCGTGCACATCGACATCCGGGTAGCCGGCGAGCCGCCGTGGGACCCCGTCGAGCGGGACCGGCTCGTGCACGAACGGGTGGCCGAGCTGGAGGCGGCGGGGGCGACCCGGGTGCGCGAGGAGCTCTACGACGGCGAGCTCGGCCACGTGGTGATGCTCGACCCCGAGGGCAACGAGTTCTGCGTCGCCTGAGCGCTCAGGAGGTGGCGGCCTTGACGAGCGCGACGACCTGCTTCTCCACCGTGGGGCTCCACTTCAGCATCGCGTACGACGTCGGCCAGAAGTCGCCGTCGTCGAGGTTCGCGGCGTCCTGGAAGCCCAGGGTCGAGAACCGGTACTTGAACTTGCCGGAGTCCTGGAAGAAGACCACGACCTTGCCGGCCGCGTCGGCGTAGGCGGGCATGCCGTACCAGGTCTTCGGCTCCAGCCCGGGGGCGGTCGAGGTGATGGCCACGTGCACGCGCTCGGCGAGCGCCCGGTCATCCGGCGCCATCTTGGCGATCGCGTCGAGCACCGCCTGCAGGCCGTCGGCCTTCTTGGCGCCCTTCTTGCCCTCGGCGCGCAGCTCGGCGGCGCGCTCCTTCATCGCGGCGCGCTCCTGCGCGCTGAACCCGTCGCCCTCGGTCTTCGTGGTCGTCATGGTCGTCTCCCTCTCGACACCGGCCGGCTCGTGCCGACCTCTCGCCTGAAGGCTAGGGCCGCACCCGCGGGCGCCCGCTTCTCGGATCCTGACCGGATGCCGGGCCTCCGGCGGACGTGGTGGACCGAAAGGGCGCCCGGCGTACGGTGGGCACGGACGAGACGGTGGTTGGAACGAGGACACGTGACGCGACCGCTGGTGGCGACCAAGCTCTACGTGCCCCGTGCGCGCCGGGGGCTGGTGGCGCGCCCCCGGCTCGTGGACCGGCTGGGCGGCGACGGCCGGCTGACGCTGGTGTCGGCACCTGCGGGTTTCGGCAAGACCACGCTGCTCGCCTCGTGGCTCGCGCACGCGCAGGACGGCCGGCGCGTCGCGTGGCTGTCGCTCGACCCCTCGGACGACGACCCCGTCTCGTTCTGGACGGGGGTCGTGACCGCCCTGGACGGTGCCGTGCCGGGCATCGGCGTGCGGCCGACGGAGCTGCTGCAGGCCGCGTCCGTCTCGACCGACCTGGTGCTCACCGCGGTGCTCAACGAGCTCGCCGAGGTGCCCGGCGAGGTGTGGCTGGTGCTCGACGACTACCACCTGGTCCAGAACCGTGACATCGGTCGGGGGCTGACCTTCCTGGTGGAGCACCTGCCGCCGCACGTGCACCTGGTGCTCAGCACGCGGGCCGACCCCGACCTGCCCCTGGCGCGGTGGCGGGTGCGCGGCGAGCTGGTCGAGATCCGTGCGGTCGACCTGCGGTTCAGCACCGACGAGGCCGCCGCGTACCTGGCCGACGCGACCGGCGTGCGGCTCAGCGTCGAGCAGGTCGAGGCGCTGGAGGACCGCACCGAGGGCTGGATCGCCGCGCTGCAGCTCGCCGCCATCTCCCTGCAGGGGCGAGGCGACGTCGCGGCCTTCATCTCCGGGTTCGCGGGCGACGACCGGTACGTCTTCGACTACCTCGTCGAGGAGGTGCTGGCCCACCAGCCGCAGCCGGTGCGCGACTTCCTGCTCGGCTCGGCGGTGCTCGACCGGCTCACCGGCCCGCTCTGCGACGCGGTCCTGGCCCGGGACGACGCCGGCGCGATGCTGCAGACCCTCGAGCGCGCCAACCTCTTCCTCGTCGCCCTCGACGACCGACGCGAGTGGTACCGCTACCACCAGCTGTTCGCCGACGTCCTGCGGGCCCGCCTCGCCGCGGAGCAGCCCGAACGGGTGCCGGTGCTGCACCGGCGCGCGAGCCGGTGGTACGAGGAGCACGACCAGGTCGACGCCGCGATCGGCCACGCCCTGTCGGCCCGAGACTTCGACCGGGCCGCATTCCTCGTCGAGGTGGCGGTGCCGGAGATCCGGCGGCACCGGCAGGAGGCGAAGGTGATCGGCTGGCTGTCGGCGCTGCCCGACGACACGGTGCGGCGCAGCCCGGTCCTCAGCGTCTTCGCCGCGGCGGTGTCGTTGATCGCCGGCGACCTCGACTCGGTGGCCCCCCGGCTGGACGACGCGGAGCGCGCACTCGCCGCGGCTGCCGCCGACGGGGTCACGCCGTGGCCCGACACCGAGGAGCAGCGCACGCTGCCGGCGACCATCGCCATCTACCGTGCGTCACTCGCGCAGGCGCAGGGTGACGTCGCCGGCACCGCCCGGCACGCCCGGATCGCCCTCGACCTCGCCGGCCCGCACGAGCACCTCGCCAGGGGCGGCGCGGCCGGCTTCCTCGGCCTGGCGGCCTGGGCCGACGGCGACGTGTCCGGGGCGCTGGAGACGTTCGGCCAGGCCGTGGAGAGCCTGCACGCGGCCGGCAGCCTCGTCGACGAGCTGAGCGGCACCGTGGTGCTGGCCGACCTGTGGCGCGCCGCCGGTCGTCCTGCTACGGCACGCGCGCTCTGCAGCCGGGCTCTGGGCGAGGCGGAGTCCCTCGGCGAGCCGGTGGCCAGGGCGACGGCTGAGCTGCACGTCGCGCTGAGCGAGCTGGACGTCGAGGCCGGGGACCTGGTGTCCGCCGAGCAGCACCTCGCGTCCGCCGATGCCCTCGTCGGCGGAGCGGCGGTGACCGAGAGCCACTTCCGCTACTTCGTGGCCATGGGCCTGCTCGCCGCGGCCGAGGGCGACCTGGCGGGTGCCGTCGTCCACCTGGACCGGGCGGAGCGGCTGTACCGCCCGGGGTTCTTCCCCGATGTCCGACCGATCCCAGCGCTCCGGGCCCGGGTCCGGATCAGGCAGGGACTGCTCGCCGAGGCCGCGGACTGGGCCCGAGACGCAGGGGTGGCCGCCACCGACCCCACCGAGTACCTGCACGAGTACGACCACCTCACCCTGGTCCGCCTGCTCCTCGCCCAGCACCGCGCCCACCCCGACCGCGGCACGGCAGACGGGGTGCTCGCCCTGCTCGACCGGCTGCGTGACGCGGCGCAGGCGTCCGGAAGGGCCGGGAGCCTGGTCGAGATCCGGGTGCTCACGAGCCTCGCGCTCGACACGCAGGGCCACAGACAACAGGCGCTGGCCAGCCTGGCCGAGGCGTGGACGCTCACCCCCGAACCCGAGTGCTACGTCCGGCTCTTCCTCGACGAGGGCCCACCGATGCTCGAGCTGGTGCACGCCGCGGAGCGCGACCGAGTCGTCGGTCAGCACGCGCGACGGGTCCTGGCCCTCGCAGACCCCGACATGGGCCGGCCAACCGGCGCGGCCCGACCCACCGGCGCGGCCCGACCCGGCATCCCACCCCTGGCCGACCCACTGAGCGAACGCGAGCTGCAGGTCCTGCGGCTGCTCGACAGCGAGCTGAGCGGCCCCGAGATCGCCCGGGCGCTGTTCATCTCCCCCAACACGCTGCGCACCCACACCAAGCACGTGTTCACCAAGCTCGGCGTCTCCAGTCGCCGGGAAGCGGTGGCCCGGGCCCGCGAGCGTGGCCTGTTGGTGCCGACCGACGGCTGAGGTCTCACCCAGCCGGTCACATCATCGGGTGATGACGGCTCACCCTGCGGCTTCGTAGGTTTCGAACCAGTCCCCCGGCACCCGCCGTGGACGCCCCACAGCCTCGGAGGCCGTCATGCCGATCACCACCACGAAGCTCACCCGAGCGGCCGGCCTCGCCGCTGTCGCGTCCGGCGTGCTGTTCATCGCCGTCCAGGTCAAGCACCCGGAGATCACCCTCGACTTCGTGCAGACCACGCAGTGGAAGGTGCGCCAGGGCATGAAGGTCGCGATGGCCACCCTGGCCCTGGCCGGCATCGCCGGGATGTACCTGCGCCAGGTGCGCCAGGTCGGCCTGCTCGGGTTGGTGGGCTGGCTCCTGCTCAGCCTGGGCTACCTGGTGATGCTGTGCGTCGAGATGATCGCCCTGGTCGTCGTGCCGACGATCGTGCAGACCTCACCCGACTACGTCAGCGGCGTGATCGCCGTGGCCACCAACAGCAGCTCGACTGCCGACCTCGGCCTGTTCAGGACGCTCAACATGGTGGTGGCCGTCGGCTACCTGCTCGGTGGCCTCGTGTTCGGCATCGCCCTGTTCCGCGCCGGCATCCTCGCCCGCTGGGCGGCAGCACTGCTCGCCGTCGCCGCCGTCGCGACGATGACGATCCCCCTGCTGCCGATGGTCAACCAGCGCCTGTTCGCGGTGCCCAACGGCATCGCGATGGTCGGTCTGGGCTGGTCGCTGTGGCGTGAGCAGCGTTCCGCGGCGAACCAGCCCGTCACCAGCTCGTCCGGTGCGCGACTCGACCCGGCCGGCGCCCGGTGACCGTCCACACCGCCCCCCGCCCCACCCGGTCGGCACGCTCGACCGGGTGGGTGCCGTTCGCGCTCGTCGCGCTCGTCGTGGTGCCGGCCCTGGCCGGGACCCTGCGCCTGGTCGAGCTGGCGGGTGGCCCGCTGCTCCTGCCCGCCAACCCACGGATGACGGCGTCGCCGCTGCCGGTGGTCGTGCACATCACCTGCGCCGTGCCGTACGCCGTGCTCGGCGCCTTCCAGTTCTCGTCTCGGCTGCGCCGGCGTCGGCCGCGCTGGCACCGGGCGACCGGGCGGGTCGTGGTCGCGCTCGGCCTGGCCGTGGCGCTCTCGGCGCTGTGGATGACGATGTTCTACCCGCGCCAGCCCGGCACCGGCGAGCTGGCGCACCTGTTCCGGCTGGCCTTCGGCTCGGCCCTGGCCGTCTGCATCGTGCTCGGGTTCTCGGCGATCCGGCGCGGCGAGGTCGCGAACCACCGGGCCTGGATGACGCGCGCCTACGCCATCGCCCTGGCCGCCGGGACCCAGGTGCTCACCCTGGGCATCGCCGGCGCGGCGTTCGGCGGCTCGGTGCTCGCCACCGACCTGGCGCTGGGGGCGGGGTGGGTGGTCAACCTCGCGGTGGCCGAGCTCCTCATCCGCCGGTGGGCCGTCCGACAGGCCGCGATCGCGCCGGTGGGTGCGTCGTGACCCCCGCCGTGGCCCACCCGCCGCCGGTCGCCTACGTGCTGCGCGTCAGCGGCCACCTCGACCCCCACTGGGCACCCTCGTTCGGCGGCCTGGTCCTGGCCCACGACCCGGACGGAACCACCACCCTCACCGGCGCCGTCGCCGACCAGGCCGAGCTGCACGGCATCCTCACCCGGATCCGCGACCTCGGGGTCACCCTCATCTCGCTGGCGCCGACCGAGCCGTAGAGCCCGACCTGCGCGCTCAGAGCGAGAGGTTCTCGAACACCTCGAGGGTCGCCGTCGACCGGTTCATGGTGATGAAGTGGATGCCGGGCGCCCCCTCGTCGAGCATCCGCTGACCCAGCTCGGTCGCGATCTGCACGCCGACCGAGCGCACCGCCGCCGGGTCGTCCTTGACCGCCTCGAGCCGCGCCACGACGGCCGGCGGCAGCGGGGTGCCCATCAGCTCGGACATCCGGGTGATCTGGCGCAGGTTGGTCACCGGCATCAGGCCCGGGGTGATCGGCAGCTCACGGCGGGCGGCGACGCGGTCGCGCAGCCGCAGGTAGCTGTCGGCGTCGAAGACCATCTGGGTGATCGCGAAGGTCGCGCCGGCATCCGCCTTGCGCACCAGCACCTCGACGTCGTGGTCGAGGCCGGGGCTGTCGGGGTGCACGTCGGGGAATGCGGCGACGCCGACGGTGAAGTCACCGAGCGTGCGGATCAGGCCGACCAGCTGGTCTGCGTGGTCGAGGCCCTCGGGGTGCGGGGTCCACTCACCGCGCACGTTGCCCGGCGGGTCGCCGCGCAGGGCGAGGATGTTGCGCACCCCCGACGCGGCGTACTGGCCCACCACCTGGCGAACCTGGTGCACGGAGGCCCCCACGCAGGTGAGGTGGGCCAGTGGGGTCAGCAGGGTCTCGTCGGCGATCCGCTTGGTGACCCGCACGGTGCGGTCCTGGGTGGTTCCACCCGCTCCGTAGGTGACCGACACGAAGGCGGGGTGCACCCGCTCCAGCTGGCGGATGGCCAGCCAGAGCGCCGCCTCGGAGTCGTCGTCCTTGGGCGGGAAGAACTCGAAGCTGATCGACGGCTTCGTCTGCGCGAGGACCCCCGGGATCGACCTGACGAGGTGCTCGGGCCGTCCCCCTCCTCCGTGGTGCGCCATGGCGGTGAGGGTAGCCCAGCGGCCACGCCGTAGGCTTCGGGCACCCATCATTCGACCCCGTTGCCGGGTCGTGGCAGGAGGTTCTCCCGTGTCCAGCCCGCTCGACGGCGTCGACCTGCGGCGCCGGGTGCAGCTGTGCCTCGACGCCGAGCTGTCGACGCAGGCAGCGGTGCTCGCCGAGCTGGGCCCGGACGTCGACGACCTGCTCACCGTCGTGGCCGACCTGCTGCGCGGCGGGAAGCGGCTGCGGGCCGCCTTCCTCTACTGGGGGCACCGGGCCGCCGGCCGCCCCGACTCCGACGCCCTGGTGCGCCTCGCCAGCGCGATGGAGCTGTTCCAGGCCGCCGCGCTCATCCACGACGACGTGATGGACGAGTCCGACACCCGCCGCGGGATGCCGGCCGCGCACCGCGCGCTCGCCGCCCGGCACCTCGACCGGGGCTGGGCGGGCGACCAGGAGCGGTTCGGCCTCGCGGGCGCGGTGCTCGCCGGCAACCTCTGCCTCACCTGGACCGACGCGGTCTACGCGACCTGCGGACTGCCGGTGGCCGACCTCGAGCGCGGGCGGCCGGTCTTCGACCTGATGCGCACCCAGCTGATGGCCGGCCAGTTCCTCGACGTCGTCGAGTCGATGCGGCCCTGGGACGGCCTGGCCGACGAGGAGCGCGTCGAGCGTGCCGCCCGGGTGATCCTCTACAAGAGCGCGAAGTACACCGTCGAGCACCCGCTGCTGATCGGGGCCGCCACCGGCGGCCTCGATGCCGCCGGCCGGGCGGCGCTGTCCTGCTACGGCCTGGACCTGGGCCTCGCCTTCCAGCTGCGCGACGACCTCCTCGGGGTGTTCGGCGACCCGGGTGAGACGGGCAAGCCCGCCGGCGACGACCTGCGCGAGGGGAAGCGCACGGTGCTGCTGGCCCACACCCTCGCGGGCACCGACGCCTCCGGCCGCGCCCGGGTCGAGGCCCTGCTCGGGCGCCCCGACCTCGACGCTGCGCAGGTCGACGAGCTGCGCGACGTCATCGAGGGGTCCGGCGCGGTGGCCCGGCTCGAGGTCGAGATCAGCCGGCTCGCGGGCACGGCCCGTGCGGCGCTGGACGGCGCCTCGTCGGTCGACCCGGCCGCGCGCGAGGCGCTGCTCGACCTGGTCGGCATCACGACCGCCCGCTCGTCCTGACCCACCACAACTTTTTCGCCCGATGCGGGAAGGTTCACGTCCGCACCACTTACGAAGTGCTGCGAAGGTAAAGGTTCTCGCACCGGGCGGGAAAGTTGGGACGCGCTAGAAGGCCACTTCCATCGCGCGGCGGCGCACCTCGGTCTTGAACCCGGCCCGGATGGCGTCGAGCGGCGAGCCGGGGACCGGCAGCGTGTCGTCGACGGTGTGCAGCCAGCGCAGGATCTCGGTGTCCGACATCCCGCCGTCGGCCAGCACGGTGAAGGTGCCCTTGAGCGCGTGCAGCGGGCCCTCGTCGCCGACGAACCCGGCCGGCACCGAGACCACCCGGCGCTCCCCGACCCGGTGGGCGAGCAGCTCGCGGTCCTCGACGAGCTTGCGCACCGACGCCAGGGGCAGGCCGAGCCGCTCCGCGATGTCGGGGATCGTCAGCCACGAGCCCACGAGGGCCTCGAGGTCGTCCGCGGGGTCGGGTCCGGCGTCCTGGGGTGCGTCGCTCACGGTGCACAGGGTGCCACAGCCGGCGGCGGCAAGGCCGGTGTGTGCGGATGCCGTGGGGCGGTCCGGGCGGGTGGGTGCGCTCGCGCCCTCCCGGACACGCGGAAATCGGCAGGTCGAGAACGTCTCGCCGATCGAGGTCACTCCGGTACCGTGTGCCTCAGGGGTCTCACCAACCACACTAACAACCCCAACCACAAATGCCACAGCTGTCACAGGCTTGCACAGGCAAGGACGCGCCATGGTCATCGCAGCACCTCCCGCGACGGTTCCTCCCGTCGCCCTCCTGCCGGCATCCCACGTCTCGGCGTCGAACCCGGCACCGCACGGGTGGGCCACGTACCGGGTCCGGCCGGGCGACACGCTCATCGGGCTCGCGGCCCGGTTCCGCACCACGGTCGGCACCATCGCGGCCCGGAACGGGATCCGCGACCACTCGCGCATCATCGCCGGCACGGTGCTCAGCGTGCCGCGCACGTCGGCGCCCGCGAAGGCGGCATCGTCCGGCCCCGCGTCCCGGGTCTACGTCGTGCGCAACGGCGACACGCTCGGCGGCATCGCGCTGCGCTTCCACGTGTCGCTCGCCTCGCTGCTCAAGACCAACCACCTCTCGGCCAGTGCGTTCATCCAACCCGGCCAGAAGATCGTCGTGCGCGGCGCCGCCTCGAAGGCCGCCGCGCCGCACAGCACCGTCACCACCACCGCGTACAAGGTGCGGCCCGGCGACACCCTCGGGTCGATCGCGATGCGGTACCACACCTCGGTCGCCGCCATCGCCCGCGCCAGCAAGGTCTCCCTCCGCGCCCTGATCTACCCCGGCCAGGTGCTCCGCGTCCCCGGCACGACGAAGTCGAGCTCGAAGAGCTCGGTGCCCGACACCTTCAACGGCGTCAAGTACCCCCGCGCCGTCGCCGAGGCCGCCGCACACAACCGCGCCATCCTGGCCCGGCGCTCGGTGCCCAGCCGCAGCGAGACCAAGGCGCTGATCATCCGCATCGCACGCCAGCAGGGGGTCGACACCCGCCTGGCCCTGGCCATCGCCTACCAGGAGTCGGGGTGGAACCAGCGGGCCGTCTCGCCCGCCAACGCCATCGGCGTCATGCAGGTGATCCCCTCGGGCGGCCAGTGGGCGTCGGGCCTGGTCGGGCGCCGGCTCGACCTGCTCAGGACCACCGACAACATCACCGCCGGCGTGGTCATGCTGCGCGCCCTGGGCCGGTCCACGAACACCATGGAGAAGGCCGTCGCGGCCTACTACCAGGGCCTGGGGGCACTGCAGAAGCACGGCATGTACAGCGACACCAAGCTGTACGTGCGCAACGTCATGCTGCTGCGCAAGTCGATGTGATGACCGACGGTGGGTGACGGGACGGTGTCCGGAACTACGTACACTCCTACGGTGTCATCCACCGGCGACGCGCTCATCGGGCGCACCCTCGACGGACGCTACCGCGTGCTCCGTCGGCTCGCCGACGGCGGGATGGCGACGGTGTACCTGGCCGTCGACGAGCGGCTCGACCGCGAGGTCGCGCTGAAGGTCATGCGCCAGCACCTCACCCACGACGAGAGCTTCGTCACCCGCTTCCGCCGCGAGGCGCGCTCGAGCGCGTCGCTCTCGCACCCGAACGTCGTCGCCGTGTTCGACCAGGGCGAGGACGACGGCTGCATCTTCCTGGCGATGGAGTACGTGCCCGGCCAGACCCTGCGCGACGTCATGCGCGAGGAGGGCCTGCTCTCCCCCCGGGCCGCGCTCGACGTGCTGGAGCCGGTGCTGCTCGCGCTCTCGGAGGCCCACGCCAAGGGCCTGATCCACCGCGACGTCAAGCCCGAGAACGTCATGATCAACGACAACGGCACGGTCAAGGTCGCCGACTTCGGGCTGGCCCGGGCGGTGACCAGCCAGACCGTCACCAGCACCCAGGGCGTGCTGCTGGGCACCGTCGCCTACCTCTCCCCCGAGCAGGTCGAGCGCGGCATCGCCGACGCACGCAGCGATGTCTACGCCGCCGGGCTGATGCTCTTCGAGATGCTCACCGGCACCAAGGCGTTCACCGGCGACACCGCCATCCACGTCGCCTACCAGCACGTGCACGGCGGGGTGCCCGCGCCGTCGAGCCGGGTCGCCGGCCTGCCACCGGCGCTCGACGACCTCGTCGCCGTCGCCACCGCGCGCGACCCCGACGACCGCCCGGCCGACGCCGGGGAGTTCCTCGCCCTGGTGCGGCGCACCCGGGCCACCCTGTCCGTCGGCGCGCTCGACGCCCGCCCGGCCGGGCTGGCCGCGACGGCCGCGGCCGCCCAGCCCACCTCGACCGCGACCTTCCCGGTGCAGGGCGCGCAGCAGGCACCTGACTACGCCGTGGGCGGTGTCGCCACGCGCCCGCACTCCGAGACCGTCGCCATCACCCTTCCGCCGCCCCCGCTCGAGGGCCGGGTCGTCGCCGACGGCACGGGCGGGCGGCGCCGTCGGCGCTGGTGGCCGGCCATCGCGGCATCCGCACTCATCGCCGGGCTCACGGCGTGGTTCTTCCTGCTCGGGCCCGGCGCCACGGCCACCGTGCCGTCGGTGCAGGGCCGCACCCAGGCCGAGGCGGTCAGCGCCGTGCGCAACGCCGCGCTCGACCCGACGGTCTCCGAGACGTTCAGCGAGAAGGTTCCCAAGGGGGTCGTCATCTCGGCCGACCCCGGTCCGGGGAGCAACGTGGGCCGTGGGTCCGACGTGGCGCTCGTGGTCTCCAAGGGCCCGGAGCGGTATGCCGTGCCACCGGTCGTCGGCATGACGCTCGCGGAGGCCAGCGAGCGGATCCGGGAGGTCAACCTCAAGGTCGGCAAGGTCACCAAGGCCTACAACGAGAAGGTGCCCGAGGGCCAGGTGGTCGCGGCCAAGCCGGGGCCGGCGGCGAGCCTGAAGAAGGGCACACCGGTGGCGTTGACGGTGAGCCGGGGGCGCCAGCCGATCGACGTGCCCGACCTCACCGGCCAGGACGCCACCGGCGCCGCGCGCCAGCTGAGCGGCCTGGGGCTGAAGGTCGATGCCACCAAGCAGCAGAACAGCGACACCGTCGCCAAGGGCAAGGTGATCAGCCAGAGCCCGCGCGACGGCACCGCGTTCCGGGGTGACACCGTCACGCTCGTCGTGTCCAAGGGCCCGGTGCTGGTCGCCGTGCCCGACGTCGTCGGCCAGCAGCTGCAGCAGGCTCGCGGCACCCTGGAGGCCCAGGGGTTCAAGGTCACCGTCCGGCGGGCCCTCGGCGGGTTCTTCGGCACGGTGCGCCTGCAGGACCCCGCCGGTGGCAGCAAGGTGCCCAAGGGCAGCACCATCACCCTGACGATCGTCTGAGCGCGCCGTGACCGCCCTCACCGGGCCGGACCGGCACGCCCGGCTGGCCACGCTCCTGCTCGTCTGCGTCACGGCGGTCTGGGGATCGACCTTCTTCCTGATCCACGACCTCGTGGAGCACGTGCCCCCGGCCGACTTCCTCGCCGTGCGGTTCGGCATCGCCGCGGTGGTGATGTTCGTGCTCTTCCGGCGCCAGACCCTCGCGCTCAGCCGCCACCAGCTGCGGGTCGGGGTCGTGCTGGGCGTGCTCTACGGCGTGGCGCAGGTGCTGCAGACCACCGGGCTGCAGCACACCGACGCGTCGGTGTCGGGCTTCATCACCGGCACCTACGTGGTGCTCACCCCGGTGCTGGGCGCCGTGCTGCTGCACGACCGGATCGGCCGGGTCACCTGGTTCGCGGTGGGCCTGGCCACCGTGGGGCTGGCGCTGCTCTCGCTGCAGGGCTTCTCCGTGGGCATCGGCGAGGCGCTGACCCTGCTGTCGGCCGTGCTCTACGCCGGGCACATCGTGGCACTCGGCCGGTGGTCGACGCCCGGGGCGGCGGTCGGGCTGGCCACCGTGCAGGCCGGCGTCATCACCGCGGTGACGGCGGTCGTGGCGGTGCCCGACGGGCTGACCCTGCCGGCCGACGGCCGGCAGTGGGCCTCGCTGCTCTACATGGCGCTGGCCGCCGGTGCGCTCGCGCTGTGGGCGCAGACCTGGGCGCAGGCGCACCTCGCCGCGACCCGGGCCGCGATCGTCATGGCCCTCGAGCCGGTCTTCGCCGCCTTCTTCGCGGTGACCCTCGGCGGCGAGAGCCTGACCGGTCGGATGTTCCTCGGCGGCGCGCTCGTCGTCGCGGCGATGTACCTCGTCGAGCTGCGGTCGACGCCGCGCGACCCCACGGCCTCGGCGGCCGACGACCCACCGGTCGAGGCGCTCCACCACGACGTGTGACCCGGCGGTGAGGCCGGGGAGCTTGTTCTCGCCCGACGGCGGGGCCGGGCCGCAGGTCTCAGCGTCGATCAGCCGAGCTCGCGCAGGCCAGGGAGCCGCTCGGTGACCTGCTCGGCGATGGCCAGGGGGTCCTCGCCGCGCACGACGAGCACGACGTCGGTGACGCCGACACCCACATACGGCTCGATGACGGCCCGGAGCCCGTCCACCTCGTCGGCGCCGACCCCGATCTGCACCGAGCGCCGGATCTCGCCCGGGTCTCGCCCGACGTCTGCGCAGTGCCGGTCGAGGATCTGCGAGGACGCGGCGACCTCCTCGGCAGTGCCCCCGGCCGCGTTCCAGACGTCCGCGTACTGCGCGGCGAGCCGCAGCGTGCGCCGGGGGCCGGAGCCGCCGATCCAGATGGGCGGGTACGGCCGCTGCACCGGCTTGGGCTCGGCAACGGCATCCTGCAGGTGGTAGTGCTTCCCCGCGAAGGTGGTGCGCGGCTGGGTCCACAGCCCACGGATGATCTGCAGGCTCTCCTCGAGCCGGTCGGCGCGGTCGCCGCGGCCACCGAACTCAAGGCCCAGCATGGTGTGCTCGTTCTCGGCCCACCCGGCGCCGATACCGAAGTCGAGCCGCCCCCCGGACAGGTGGTCGACCGTCACCGCCATCTTGGCCAGCACCCCCGGATGCCGGTAGGTGTTGCCGACGACCGCGCACCCGATCCTGGTGCGGGTCGTCAGCTGCGCCATCGCCGCGAGCATCGTCCAGGTCTCGAAGATGGGTCCGTCGTCGTGGGGGCCCAGCGTCGCGAAGTGGTCCATCACCCAGCAGCTGTCGAACCCGCCGTCGTCGGCCAGGCGCCACAGGTCTCGCAGCTGGTCGATGGTCGCGTTCTGACTCAGCTTCAACCCGAAGCGCATAGTGGTCATCCACCAGTCATACCCGATGCCGTGGCCCGGGCGGCCCGATCGGGCCGTGCAGGGGCTCGGTCGGGCAATTCACCACCGTTCGCGGCGAACCTACGCTGGCGGCACCAACCGGGCGACCTCGATGTCGTTCCAGGTGGCCGGGGCCGCCTTCGACGCCGAGGTCGCGGCGCTACGCGACAACGGGGTGACGTTCCAGACCTTCGACGCCCCCGGCATCAGCTGGGACGACGGCGTCGCGGCGATGGGCGGGGACGCCCGCGGGGTGTGGTTCGCCGACCCGGACGGCAACATCCTCAACGTCGAGACGGGTGTCAACCCCGGCTGAGCAGTCGCTGGTCTCAGGCCGCGCGCGAGCGGAGCAGGGCGCTCGCGGCGTCGACCGCGGCATCCGTGCCCGCCTCGTCGACGTCGAGGTGCCACACGGCGCGCACCCGACCCGGCCCCACGGCATACGTGCGCACGCCCTGCTCGAGCAGGGCGGCGACGAACTCCGGTGCCTGCCAACCGACCTGGCCGACATCGAGCACCACGATGTTGGTCTCGACGGTGGCCGCGTCGATGGCTGCCGGTGCCGCCTCCGCGCACGCCGCCGCGAACCGCGCCGCACGCGCGTGGTCGTCGGCGAGCCGTTCGACGTGGTGGTCGAGCGCGTAGAGCCCGGCCGCGGCGAGGATGCCGACCTGCCGCATCCCGGCGCCGTACCGCTTGCGCCAGATGCGCGCCTCCGCCATCTGCTCGGCGGAGCCGACCAGCACCGACCCGACCGGAGCCCCCAGGCCCTTGGACAGGCAGACGCTCACGGTGTCGAACTGGGTGCCGTAGTCGCGCAGCGAGACCCCCGACGCCACGTGCGCGTTCCAGAGCCGCGCACCGTCGAGGTGCATCGCGACGTCGACCGCCAGGGTGGCCGTGCGCACCTCGCGGATGGCGTCGATCGGCTGCACCGTGCCGCCGCCGAAGTTGTGCGTGTTCTCGAGCACGACGAGCGAGGTCTCGACCTGGTAGGGCCCGACCCCGGTCGTGACCAGCGACAGCGGGCCGGCCGGGTCGAGCAGACCGCGCTCGCTGGGCCAGGAGCGGCTGGTGATGCCCGAGAACACCGCCCCCGCGCCCATCTCGGCCCGCAGCACGTGTGCCTGCTGGTCGGCGACGAGCTCCTTGCCGGGGCTCACGTGCAGCCGCAGGCCGAGCTGGTTCGCCAACGAGCCGGACGGCGCGAACAGCCCGGCCTCGTGCCCGAGCAGGTCGGCGACGCGCTCCTCGAGCGCCCGGACGGTGGGGTCCTCACCGAACACGTCGTCGCCCACGGGGGCGTGCGCCATCGCCTCGCGCATGGCGGGGGTCGGGGCGGTCAGGGTGTCGGAGAGCAGGTCGGCGAGCACGCTCAGTCCTCGTTCAGCATCTCGGCGACGAGGAACGCCAGCTCCAGGCTCTGCTGGTGGTTCAGGCGCGGGTCGCACACCGACTCGTAGCGCAGGTTGAGGTCGGCGTCGAGGATCTTCTCCGACCCGCCGACGCACTCGGTGACGTCGTTGCCGGTGAGCTCGACGTGGATGCCGCCGGGCACCGTGCCGAGGCCGCGGTGCACCTCGAAGAAGCCCTCGACCTCCTCGACGACGTCGTCGAAGTCACGGGTCTTGTAGCCCGAGGCCGACTCGTAGGTGTTGCCGTGCATCGGGTCGCAGACCCAGGTGACCGACGCGCCGGATGCCGTGACCTTCTCGACGATGGTCGGCAGCGCCTCGCGGATGCGGCCGGCCCCCATCCGGGTGATGAAGGTGAGCCGACCGGGCTCGCGCTCGGGGTCGACCTTGTCGATGATCCGCAGCAGGTCGTCGGTGTCGGCGTTCGCAGACACCTTGACCCCCACCGGGTTTCGCACCGACGCGACGAAGTCGATGTGGGCGCCGTCGAGGTCCCGGGTGCGCTCCCCCACCCACACGAAGTGGCCGGAGGTGTCGTAGAGGTTGCCGGTGCGCGAGTCGATCCGCGTCATCGGGCGCTCGTAGTCGAGCACGAGGGCCTCGTGCGCGGAGAAGAACTCGGTCGTGCGCATCGCCTCGAAGTCGGCGCCGCAGGCCTTCATGAACTTCATCGCCTTGTCGATGTCCTTCGCCAGCCGCTCGTAGCGCACGTTGGCGGAGTTGGCGATGAAGCCCTTGTTCCAGTCGTGCACGTGGCGCAGGTCGGCGAAGCCGCCGGTCGTGAACGCCCGCACGAGGTTCAGCGTGGCGCTGCTCGCGTGGTAGGCGTGCACGAGGCGCTGCGGGTCGGGGGTGCGCGAGTCGAGCGTGAACTCGAAGTCGTTGACCATGTCGCCGCGGTAGGCCGGCAGGGTCACGCCCTCGCGCGTCTCGTCGTTGCTCGAGCGCGGCTTGGCGTACTGCCCGGCCATCCGGCCGACCTTGACCACCGGCACCGAGGCGCCGTAGGTGAGCACCGCCGCCATCTGCAGGATCGTCTTGACCCGGTCGCGGATGTTGTCGGCCGTCGCCGAGGCGAAGGTCTCGGCGCAGTCGCCGCCCTGGAGCACGAACGCCTCACCGCGGGCGACCGCGGCGATCCGGTCGCGCAGCACGTCGCACTCGCCGGCGAAGACCAGCGGGGGGTAGCTCGCGAGCGTCGCCACGGCAGCGTCGAGGGCCGCTCGGTCGGGCCAGACCGGCTGCTGGGCGGCAGGCAGTTCGGCACCGGCGGCGAGCCGCTGGCGGGGGTCTGGATCGGTGGTCGTGCTCACGAGGGTCAAGGATAGGTGCCGCGCCGGTGGACCCCCCGCGTGGCCCGCATGCCGGATGCCGTCAGGGGGTGGCGGAGGTGGCCGGGTCGTCGTCCTCGAGGCCACGGGCCAGGGCGAACCGCACCAGCTCGACCCGGTTGTGCAGGTGCAGCTTGCCCAGGGTGTTCTGCACGTGGTTCTGCACGGTGCGGTGCGACAGGAACAGCTCGGCGGCGATCTCCTTGTACGACATCCCGGTGGCCACGAGGCGCAGCACCTCGGTCTCGCGGGCGGTGAGCTCGGGGATGGGCCGGTCGGCGCCCGGTGCCGCAGCTTCCGGTGCCGGGTCGGGCTCGCTGGCCATCCGGCGGAACTCGCCGAGCACCAGCCCCGCCAGCCCCGGCGTGAACACCGCCTCACCGCGGGCGGTGGCGCGCACGGCATCCACGATCTCGGCGGCGGACGCCGACTTGACCAGGTACCCCGTGGCGCCGGCCTTGATCGCGGCCAGCACGTCGTGCTGCTCCCCGCTCGCGGAGAGGATGAGCACGCGGGTGGGCAGGTCGCCGATGGCGCGGCAGACCTCGTCACCGCGCATGCCGGGCAGGTTGAGGTCGAGCACGAGCACGTCGGGGCGGGTGGCGCGGGCCCGGCGCACGGTCGCAGGCCCGTCGGCGGCGGTGGCCACCACGGTCAGGCCGTTGCCGGTGAGGTCGCGCTCGAGCGCCGAGAGCCACAGCGGGTGGTCGTCGGCGACGAGCACGGTCGGGGCCGCGGCCTCGACGCCCGCGGGGTCGGACGCCCCGGTCGGGATGCCGTCGGGTGGGGTCAGGTGGGTCATCGAGGCTCCTGGGCTGCGTGCGAGGGGGCAGTGCGACGGGTCGGGTGGGGCGCGGCGGTGCGCGGCACCGTCATCCGGACGACGCAGCCGCCGCCCGGGCGGGTCGACCAGGTGACCGTGCCACCGAGGTCCTCGACCCGGCCGCGGATGGAGGCGCTGACGCCCATCCGGCCGCGTTCGGCGGCCCGGAGCAGGTCGGCCAGGGCGGCGCCGGCGCCGTCGTCGCGGATGGTGAGCTCGATGCCGTCGGAGTCGCCCTCGAGCAGCAGCCAGGCGTGGGCGCCCGGGCCGGCGTGTCGGTCGACGTTGTCCAGGGCCGCGGCGACGGCGGCGTCGACCTCGGCGGCGACCAGCCGGTCGACCACGACGGGGTCCGCCGGCACCGCGACCACGACGTCGGGGCGCTCGTGCGCGGTGAGCAGCATCCGCAGGTCGACCTCAGCGCCCTCACCGCCGCGCAGGTCGGCCGGGTCGGCGGCGGCGTCGGGCGCTCCCGTGCCGGAGACGAAGCGGCGCAGCGAGCGCTCCTGCTCGGCGGCGATGACCGACAGCTCGGCCGCCTCGCCCCCGATCTCGTCACCGCGGCGGTGGATGTAGGCGAGCGACTGGAGCACCCCGTCGTGCACGACCCGGGCGATCCGTTCACGCTCGTGCAGCCGCTCGCGCTCGAGCAGCACCTGCTCCTCGCGCTCGAGGCCGGTGCGGGCGAGGTCGACCGCCAGCCCGACCAGCCCTCCGAGCAGCACGACCAGCACGATGTTGTGCACGGTCGACTGGGTGGGCTGACCCCCGACCTCGACCAGGTCGGCCACGACGATGGCGGCGGCGGCCGCGAGCCCGCCGCGCACCCCCGCCACCACGGCTCCCCCGGCCACCGACCCCGCGGCCCAGATGGTCGGGATCGTGAACTGCCCGGCGGCGATGGCCTCCGGCGTCTCGGCCAGCATCGTCGCGAGGATGCCCACCACCGCGATGGTGACCTCGATGACGACGACCCGCACGGTGCGTCGCCGGTAGAAGAGCAAGCCGATCGACCAGGCGAACATGACGCCGATCACCAGCGCCGCCACCCACGGCCGCACCATGGTGTCGTGCCGCTGCCAGGCCAGCCCGGCTGCGTACAGCGCCGCCAGGGGGCGGAAGACGTCGAGGCCGCGGTGGAAGGACTCGACGACCACCGGCTCGCGCCTGCCGGTGCGCTCCGAGCGCGGGCCGAGCACCCCCATCCGTGAAGCCGTCAGCTCGCGCGGCGGTGCGTGCCGGCGTCGCCGTCGCCGGTGTCGGTGTCGGGGTCACCCGGGTCGTCGAGGCCGTCGAGGGCGTCCTCGAGCTCGGACGCGGCCCGGCCCGGCTGGGCGGCCTCGGCGGCCTCCTTGGCCTTGTTCTTCTTCTCGCGGGCGATCCGGTCCTTCATCGCCGTGGCGTACATGTCGACGTACTCCTGGCCGGACAGCTCCATCAGCGCGTACATGATCTCGTCGGTGATCGAGCGCAGGACGAAGCGGTCGCCCTCCATGCCCTCGTAGCGCGAGAAGTCGAGCGGGGTGCCGATGCGTACGCCCACCTGGATCAGCTTGGGGATCGTGGTGCCGGTGGGCTGGGCCTTGTCGGTGTCGATCATCGCCACCGGGATGACCGGCACGCCCGCCTCGAGCGCCATCCGGGCCATGCCGGTCTTGCCCTTGTAGAGGCGTCCGTCGGGGCTGCGGGTGCCCTCGGGGTACAGGCCGAGCAGGTGACCGCGGGCGAGCACCTTCAGGCCCGAGCGCAGGGCGGCCTCGCTCGCCCGGCCGCCGGAGCGGTCGACGGGCAGCTGGCCGACACCCTTGAAGAACGCCGCCGTGAGCCGACCCTTGAGGCCCTCACCGGTGAAGTAGTCGGACTTGGCGAGGAAGGTCATCCGGCGCGGCACGACCAGCGGCAGGAAGATCGAGTCGGAGAACGAGAGGTGGTTGCTCGCGAAGATCGCGGGACCGGTGGCCGGGATGTGCTCGGCGCCCTCGACCCAGGGTCGGAACAGCAGGCGCACGATCGGCCCGAGGATGACCGTCTTCAACACCCAGTAGAACACCGGACCACCCTTCGTTGCGCGACGCACAGACTCTAGTGCACCGGGTCACACTGCCCCTGGGGCGCACTGCCGTGCGAAGATCGTTGTCCCCACCCCGCAGCACCTAAGGAGTGCCCGTGCCAGACCGGCCCGGTGACATGGACGAGCGCGACGTCGACGCCCGCTTCGCCTCCATCGTCGCGCGCTGGGACGGCCCGGTGCCCGACGCCGACCACCCCACGGCCGACGACGAGCCCGAGCACCCCGGCGCCGAACCCCGTACCACGGACCCGGCGACGGGCGACGCCGGTGCCGACGACACCACCGAGGCGGATGCCGGTGAGCCGGCCGCGCCGCCGGTCGCCCCCCGCGCGCCCTGGGTCAACCCCTCCCCCCTCGACCTCGTGGTGCCGGCGTCGGCCTGGCGGGCCGCCGAACCCAGCGACCCCGAGGCGCAGGCCGCGGCCGAGCAGGCCGAGGCCGCGCTGACCGAGGACGAGGCTGCGCTGGACCAGGAGCATTTCGAACCGCCGGAGGTCGTGCTCCCCCCGCAGGAGGACCTGCACTTCTGGGGTGCCGTCATCGGGCTGGTCGCCGGCCCGCTCATGCTGCTCTGGGTCGTCTTCGCGCGGCCGTCGCACAGCACCCGCTGGTTCGTGGTGTCGGTCGTCGTGTCGCTCGTCGGGTTCGGGCTGCTCGTCCTGCGCCAGCCGAGCCACCGCGACCCGACCAGTGGGGACAACGGCGCCCGCGTCTGACCCGGCCGGCGGACGTACGCTCGGTGGATGATCCACGGGGCCCACGTCATCCTGTACAGCACCGACGCCGACGCCGACCGCGCCTTCTTCCGCGACGTGCTGGAGTACCCGTCCGTCGACGCCGGCCACGGTTGGCTGATCTTCGCGCTCCCGCCGGCCGAGCTGGCGGTGCACCCGGCCGAGGCCGGCCGGCACGAGCTGTACCTGATGTGCGACGACCTCGGCGCCTTCCTCGAGCGGATGTCGGGGCTCGGCGTGCCGTGCAGTGAGCCGAGCACCGAGCGCTGGGGCACCATCACCCAGCTGACGCTCCCCGGCGGCGGCACCCTCGGCGTCTACCAGCCGACCCACCCGTCCCCGGCGACCCGGGGCTGACCTCGAGCGGCGCCTCGCGCTCGCCCTGGCGCGGTCAGCCGTCCAGCTCCAGGTCGACCCAGGTGGGGCGGTGGTCGCTGGCCGCCGCGTACACGGCATCCGGCACGCTGACCTCGCGGTGCGGCAGCACCCGCAGCTCGGGCGACGCGAACACGACGTCGAGCCGGCGGCGCGGGGCCCTGGCCGGGTAGGTCGGCCGGTCCGGCGACACCAGCCGCAACCGGTCGGGTACGTCGATGAGCCGCCAGGCGCCACCGCTGTGGTCCTCGTTGAGGTCTCCGGCGAGCACGAGCGGCCCGCGGTGCGAAATCCCCTCGAGGATCCGCTCGGTGTGGCGCACCCGCTCCGGTGCCTTCAGGCTCAGGTGCACCGACACCGCCGTCAGCTCAGCGCCACCCGGCAGCGCGACGCGCACGACGGCGTACCCCCGGGTGCGGTCCGGCCAGCGCACCGGCAGCCGCAGGTGCTCGGACCCGACGACGCGCACCCGGTCGGACGTCAGCACCGTGGTCCCGCCGCTGCCCCGGTGCCGACCGGGCCGGCTCAGCCCGCAGGCGGCGGCGAACCGCTCGACCCGCCAGCCGCCGAACAGCCGTCGCGGCACCTCCTGGAGGCACAGCACGTCGGGGTCGACCGCCCGCACGACGCGGGCGGCGAGGTGGTGGTCGTCGAGGAAGTCGCGGGTGTTGTAGGTCGCCACCCGCACGACCGGCACGGACGCGCTCAGCCGCTGACGGCGTCGGTGCGGGCGAGGTCGGCGGCCCCCACGAGCCCTGCCTCGTTGCCGAGCTGGGCCGACACGATCGCGGCCTCGGGCCGGTAGCCACGGCCGGTGAGCTGGCGTCGGAAGGCCTCGCGGGCCGGGTCGAGGAGCAGGTCGCCGGCGGCGCTGACCCCGCCCCCGATCACGAACGTGCCGGGGTCGAGCGCGGCGGCCAGGTCGGCCATCCCGATGCCGAGCCAGCGGCCGATCTCGCTGATCAGCTCGCGCGCCAGCGGGTCGCCCTCGCGGGCGGCCTCGGTGACCAGGGGTCCGGTGAGGTCCTCGGGGCGACCCGCGACCTTGTCGAACAGGTCGGACGCGACGGGGCTGCCGGCCGAGATGAGCGTGCGGGCCTCACGCACGAGGGCGTTTCCGGAGGCGTACTGCTCCCAGCAGCCCTTGTTGCCGCACTCGCACCGGATGCCGTCGGGTACCACGCGCATGTGCCCGAACTCGCCCGCGATGCCGTAGCGACCGCGGATGACCCGCCCGTCGAGCACGATGCCCCCGCCGATGCCGGTGCCGAGGTTGACCATGACCAGGTGGCTCTCGCCGCGGCCGGCGCCGAAGCGGTGCTCGGCCCACACGGCGGCGTTGGCGTCGTTGTCGACGAAGATCGGCAGCGACACCCGCTGGCCGAGCGCCTCCCGCAGCGGCTCGTTGCGCCACGAGAGGTGCGGCGCGAAGACGACTGTCGCGCGGTCGGTCGCGACGAAGCCGGCGGCCCCGATGCCGACCGCGGAGATGTCGTCGGCGCGACCGGAGAGCAGCTCCTCGACGAGCGAGACGATCGTGTCCTCGACCACCCGTGGGGTGGTGGACCGGTGCGGGGTGTCGCGCCGGGCGCGGGCCAGCACGTTGCCGTCGGTGTCGACGATGCCACCGGCGACCTTGGTGCCACCGATGTCGATGCCGATGGCGAGAGAACCGTCAGTCACGGGATTCCTCCTGGGGGTCGTCGGCGTCGGTCACCGGGATGGCCCGGCTGGGTGCGGTGGTCGCGCGGCGAGGTCGCGCCGTGGGGCGACGGGGTGCGGCACCCCGCGAGGGGTCGTCGCCGCTCGCGGCCGCGGTGGCGTCGGGGTCGTCGGTGGATGCCGGTGGGCCGGTCGGGCGGCTGGCGGCGAGGTCGGTGAGCACCGTTGCGGCCAGGCTCGCGAGGTCGGCGAGCCGCGCCAGGGTCTCCGGGCTGAGCGAGCGGATGACGGCCGCGCCCCGGCACAGTGGGCACCAGGTGCAGAACGGGTCGTGGGTGGCGCCGTCGGGACCTGCAGCGGCACCGGTACCCGGCATCCCGGCGGACGCGGATCCGGGTGAGCCGGAAGCGGATCCGGGGGCAGCGGCATCCGGGCCGTCTTCGCCCTGCGGTGCCCGCTCGGCCGCCTCGGCCGCGGACCGGCGCAGGCTCTCGAGGAGCCGGCCGGCCTCGTCGGCCACCGACCCGACCTGCTCGTCCCAGCGCTCAGCGCCCACTGGCCCACAGCTCCTCGTCACGCTCGAACCGCACCCGCAGCTCACCACTGCCCACCGCAGCATTGCTGACGATGCAGCGGCGCAGCACCGACGGGAGCGTGACGACGCGGCGCTGGCCACCGACCTCGAGCAGCAGGTCGTCCTCGCGGCGGGCCATGCCGACCATCCCGGCCGAGACCAGCGGTAGCGGCAGGGTGAGCACGAAGTCGGCGCCGTCGGCCTCGACCCGCATCCGGGGCACGTCGACGTCATCCATCAGCGCGGGGGCGGGCCGGCCGTCGGCGACGGTGGCAGCGGCGAGGGCGTCGAGCGCATCGGCGCCGATCGGCTCGCCCGCCAGGTAGGGCGCGCACAGCAGCGGGATGCCCAGGAAGGACTCGCGAACCTGCTCCAGCCCGCTCGCCTGCGCGGTGGTCCAGGCGGTGCGCCAGGGGTCGACGTCGCCGGGAAGTGCATCGGGCAGAACGCGGTTCACGACGACGGCGTCGACGGCATACCCGTGCAGGGACAGCGAGGTCAGCACCCGCCGGCTCTCGGCGATGACCACGCGCTCGGGGGTGAGCACGACGCGCACGCTCGCGCGAGCGGAGGTGAGCAGGGTGCGCACGCCGACCATCAGCTCGCGCCACGCGCGCAGCACGAGCAGCACCTCGGGGCCCGGAACGGGCACGCCGGTGGCCGCCGACGCGGCGGGGCGCAGCACCGTGAGCAGGCGGCGCTGCGCGGGCAGCAGGCGGTCGAGGTGCCAGCCGAGCACCTCGGGCAGGGCGAGCAGGCGCAGCGTCTCGGCCGTCGGGGCACAGTCGACGACGACGAGGTCCCACTCACCGCTCTCGGCCTGGTGGGCGAGCGCCGCGAGCGCGGTGACCTCCTCGGCCCCCGGGAGCGAGGTCAGCTCGTCGGCGACGACGGCGTCCACCCCCATCGCGTCGAGCACCCCGAGCAGGTAGTCGCGCACGACCTGCCAGTCGGCCTCGACGGCGGTGTGTGCCCCGACTGCGAGGGCGTGCAGCCCCGGCTCGACCTCGGTGGTCTCGCGCCAGGTCGACGCGGTGGTGAGGCCGACGTCGAGGGCGTCGCCCAGGCTGTGGGCCGCGTCGGTCGACATGACCAGGGTGCGCAGCCCCGACCGGGCGGCGCGGACGGCGGTGGCGGCGGCGGTCGTCGTCTTGCCGACGCCGCCCTTGCCGGTCACGAGGACGACGCGGGTCATGGTGGGCGTCAGCCCTCCGCGCGCTTCTTGAGCTCGGTCAGGGCGGTGTTGATGATGTGCTTCTCGGCCTTGCGCTTGAGCATGCCGATCATCGGCATGGTGAGGTCGACCTCGAGGTCGTAGGTGACCTGGGTGCCCGTGGCGGTGCGGGCCAGCGCGTAGGTGCCGTCGAGGCCCTTGAGCAAGGTGGCGCGCACGAGGTGCCACGAGACGCTGCCCGTGCCGTCCTTGGCGATGTCCCAGTCGTACTCGAGCACGTAGTGGTCCTTGATCGCACCGGCGTGCAGGTGGAACTCGACCTGGTCGGCCCAGCCGTCGCCGTCCTCGCTCAGCACCGTGGCCGAGGTGACCTCCTGCGCCCACTCCGGGTACCGCTCGAAGTCGGCGATGACGTCGAGCACGGCGCCGGGCTCGGCGGCGATCTCGACGGAGGACTGGGTGCGGTCGGCCATGGCAGGGAGGCTACCGGTCCCGCGGGGTCCTAGAGTTGGCGTGTCCCACGTGGTGCACCCTCCGAGAAGGAGTCGACCGTGTACGAGAAGTCCACGCCGCTCGTCCTGCCCGAGACGACCCAGGGCAGTCTCGCCGACGTGCCGGCACGGTGGGCGAGTGCCGAGCCGGGCCACGTCGCCTTCTCCGTGCGGTCGGGCGCCGGCTGGACCGACGTCACCTCGGCCACCTTCGCCGCCGACGTCGCCGCGCTCGCCAAGGGACTGATCGGCGCCGGCATCGGCGTCGGTGACGCGGTCGCCATCATGAGCCGCACCCGCTACGAGTGGACCGTCGCGGACTTCGCGCTGTGGTCGGCCGGGGCCGTGCCGGTGCCGATCTACGAGACCTCCTCGGCCGAGCAGGTCGAGTGGATCCTCGCCGACTCGGGGGCCGTCGGCGTGATCGTCGAGACCGACACGCACCTGGCCGCGGTCGAGAAGGGCCGCGCGCGGCTCGCCGGCCTGCAGCACGTCTGGGTCATCGACCAGGGCGACGTCGACAGCCTGAGCCGCGACGGTGACGACGTCGACGACGCCGATCTCGACGCCCGCCGCGCCGCACTCGACCGCCAGAGCCTGGCGACGATCATCTACACCTCCGGCACGACCGGCCGACCCAAGGGCGTCGAGCTGACGCACGGCAACTTCCTCACCCTGGCCGAGAACGCGACCGAGAAGCTGTCCGAGGTGGTCAAGGCCGAGGGCGCCTCCACGCTGCTCTTCCTGCCGCTCGCGCACGTGTTCGCGCGGTTCGTCGAGGTGCTCGCGGTGACCGCCGGGGTGCGGATGGGGCACTCGTCCGACATCAAGGCGCTGCTCGACGACTTCGCGGCGTTCCAGCCGACCTTCGTCCTGGCGGTGCCGCGGGTCTTCGAGAAGATCTACAACTCCTCCGAGGCCAGGGCCGAGGCCGGCGGCAAGGGCAAGATCTTCCACGGTGCCGCTGCGGCCGCGGTCGCGTGGTCGGAGGCGAGGGATGCCGGCGGCGCTCCGCTGGGCCTGCGGCTGCGCCACGCCCTGTTCGACCGGCTGGTCTACGGCAAGCTGCGCGACGCGATGGGTGGCAAGGTGCAGTACGCCGTCTCCGGCGGCGCGCCGCTGGGCACCCGCCTCGGTCACTTCTACCGCGGCATCGGGGTGACGATCCTCGAGGGCTACGGCCTCACCGAGACCACCGCCCCGGCCACCGTGAACCTTCCCGGCGACATGCGGATCGGCACGGTCGGTCTGCCCCTGCCGGGGGTCGACGTGCGCATCGCCGACGACGGCGAGATCTGCCTGCGCGGCATCAACCTGTTCACCGGCTACCGCGGCAACGACGCGGCCACCGCCGAGGCCATCCGCGACGGCTGGTTCCACACCGGCGACATCGGCGAGCTCGACGACGACGGGTTCCTGCGGATCACCGGCCGCAAGAAGGAGATCCTGGTGACCGCCGGTGGCAAGAACGTGGCCCCGGCGGTGCTCGAGGACCGCCTTCGCGCCCACACCCTGGTCAGCCAGTGCATCGTCGTCGGCGACGGACAGCCGTTCATCGCCGCGCTGATCACCCTCGACGAGGAGATGTACCCCGGCTGGGCCCGCAACCACGGGCTCGAGGGCGTGCCCTTCGCCGCCGCCCGCACCGACGAGCGGATCATCGCCGAGGTCCAGCGGGCCGTCGACGACGCCAACGCCGCCGTGTCCAAGGCCGAGTCGATCCGCAAGTTCACGATCCTCGACTCCGACTTCACCGAGGAGTCCGGCCACCTCACCCCGTCCCTGAAGCTCAAGCGCAACGTCGTGATGCGCGACTTCGAGGACGAGGTCGACGCCCTCTACGGTGGCTGACGCGAGCGCGGCCACCGCGGCCGCACCCGCCTCCCCCACCTCTCCCGCCACCGGGCCCGGGCCGCGCACGTCCGGGCCGGTCGCCGCCGTCGTGCTCGGGTGCGCCTGGCTCGCCTGGTTCGGCGTGCTGCAGTGGAGCGTCGTGCGCTTCCGGGTGCCGATCGTGCTCACCCTCACGGTGTGTGCGGGGCTGCTCGCCTGGTGGCTGGCCCGTCGGCTCGTGCTCGATGTGCCGCGCTGGCTCGCCCCGGCCGTGGTGGTGGCCTCGGTGGCGATCACACTCACGGTGCCGCTGTTCACCTACCTGCGCGGCGGGTGGCTGACCGCGGCCCTCGCGGTGCTCACCACCGGTGGGCTCGGGTGCGCGGTGCTGCTGACCCGACCCGGGCACCGGGCCGCCGTGGCGGCCTTCGCCCTGGCGGTGCTCACCCACACGGTGCTGGCGGTGGTCGCGATCGTCGGCGACAAGGCTCCGCGGATCGACGTGTGGGTGGTGCTCCAGCAGGGCGCCGACGCCCTTGCCCACGGCGACAACGTCTACACCCAGCAGTGGACCAACTCGCCCGGCGTGCAGGACTTCTTCCCCTACCTGCCATGGATGGGGGTGCTCACCGCTCCCGGTCGCTGGCTCGCCGGCGACGTGCGCTGGGCGGTGCTCGCCTGGTCGCTCGTGCTGTTCGCCGGGCTGTGGGCGCTGGCCCGCGGCCGGGTCGAGCGGGCCGCAGCGGTGACCGCGGTGCTGGTGCTGGCACCCGGCACGCTGACCCAGGTCGACCAGTCCTGGACCGAGCCGGTGCTCGCCGCCCTCATCGTCTGGTGGGCGGTGCTCGTTCGGCGCGACCGGGCCTGGTGGGCGGTGCTGCCGCTCGCCCTGGCCTGCGCGAGCAAGCAGCACCTGGCCCTGCTCGCCCCGGTGCTGCTCGTCTGGCGGCCGTTCGGTGCGTGGCGCACCCTCGCGACCGGTGGCCTGGCCGCGCTGCTCATGCTGCCGTGGGTGGTCGCGGATGCCGGGGCGTTCGTCGGCGACACGGTCACCACCCTGCTCACCTTCCACCCGATCAAGTTCGCCAACACGTGGTACCTCTACGCCCTCAACGAGCACGGGGTCACGCTGCCGTTCTGGGTCACCGGGGCGGCCATGGTCGGGGTCGTCGCCCTCGCGTCGTATGCCGTGTGGCGGCGCCGTCCCGGCGTCGACGAGCTGCTGCGCTGGCTGGCGCTGGTGCTGGCCGTGGCCAACCTGGTCAACAAGCAGGCCTTCTACAACCAGTTCTGGCTGGTCGGCGCGCTCGTGGCCGCCTCGCTCGCGCTCCCCCAGGGTGAGCCGGCCGCCGACAGCGGCGCCGGCAACAGCCCTGACGACCCAGCACCCCATCGCGAAGTCAGGAGCACTTCGCCGGCTCAGGGCCCCATACGATCCTGACTTCGCGAAGTGCTCCTGACTTCGCGGAAATCCCGAGGCCAAGGGAGAGCCCGGGGTCAGCCGGGGTTCGACGGCGAGGTGGCCGAGCCGGGTGAGCCAGCGGTCGGTCAGCTCCGCCCGGGTGGTGCCGAGCACCGACACCAGCGCCCGGTCGGTGGCGGCCTCCGCGTCGGCGTCCGAGCCGGTCGACGAGCCCGCCGCGACGAGTCGGCGCAGCGCGGCCTCGCCGTGGTCGGCGGCGATCAGCTCGACGGCCTGCCACCCCGCGAGGTAGGGCACCTCGATGTCGCCACTCGCCGGCTGCAGGTCCGACGCGCTCGGCAGCTCGCGCGGGCCCTTCCCCGTGCGAATGGCCGAGACGAGCGGGGCGACGAGCCGTCGGGTCGAGACGTCGGCCCGGGCGTACCCGACGTGGTCGGCGTACCCCTCGGCGAGCCAGGCGGCCGGGCGCCCCGGCACGGTGGACCGCACCGCGACGTGGGCCAGCTCGTGCGTGAGCACCACCTCACGCCCGCTGGGGGTGAGCCGACCGAACGCGGTGGGGTCGAGCACGACGCGGTCGCCGGTGGCGGTGCCGGCGGACCCGGTCGGGCCCTCGGTCGTGGCCGCCACCGGTGCGGCGCCCGACCCCGCCGGGCGCCCGAGGAGCGCGTCGGCCTCGGACGTGGTCGCGGGAGCCAGCACCAGGACCCGCGCCGGGGTGCCCGTCCACTGCTCGCGCAGCGGGGGCACGGCGCGGTCGACCACGGCGGCGTGCTCGGCGAGCCGTGCGGTCGGCACGGTGCCGGCCACGACCGCGTGCTCGCCGCGGCGCACCCGCAGCGTCGGCATCGCCACCCACGGGGCAGTCGCCCCGGCCCCGACCGGTCGCTCCGCCTCGACCTGCCAGCCGGCGCCGGAACGCACCAGGTCGTACTCCAGCCGGGCGACCCGGTCGCCGCGGTCGAGGTCGTCGACCCGGTAGCGCACGTCGACCTGCGCCGTGGCCCGCAGCGGGCTCGTCGGGCTCGCGCTCGGCTCCACGGTGGTCACCGCGGTGCGCTGCGGCGTGGGCGCCGCGTGCGTGCCCGGCTCGGTCGCGACGACGTCGACGACCGGCTCACCGACCTCGAGGCGGGAGACCCGCAGGGCCCGGGCCGCGGCGTACGAGTCGAGCTGCCGGCGCCCAGAGGCGCTCGAGCGGTCGGCGACCGTGGCGGCATACGCCGACTCGTCCCCTCCGACGACCGCGCCGGCACGACGGCGCAGCACGTCGGCGATCGCACCGCTGAGCTCGGGCGACGAGGTCGCCGCGGCCGAGGTCGACACCGGGGCGAGGGTGGCGGACCCGGGCGGCGTCTCGGCACTCCCGGTGCACCCGCTGAACCCCGTCGCGCCGGTCAGGGCGAACAGCACGAGGGCGACGCCCCACCCGCGCCGGGCACGGCGTCGGCTCGGGGTCAGCGGGCTCGGCACCGGCCCATCGTAAGGAGCCCCGCCGAGAGGCCCACCGAAGCGCGCGCCCCGGCGGCCACGTCGGCGTCACCCACCGGCAGCTCACCCCACTCGCTGCTCACCCCACCGGCAGCTCACCCACTCGCTGCTCACCCCACGGCGCGGCCTCCCTCCAGCCCGGCGCCGTCGCGAGCACCGGACGCCGCGACGACGGCCCGGGCGCGGGCCGCGGTCTCGGGGGCGACCAGCCCGGCTTCGACGAGCCGGGTGACGACCGCCCGCTCCTCGGGGTCGAGGGCGTGCTCGAGCCGCACCGACGGCGCGGTGAGGTCGAGCAGGACGGGCACCATGCAGTCGCCGCAGTGGAGCTCGCGCACCGGGCAGGTGCGGCACTCGACGGTCATCGTGAGGTCGTGGCTGGGCATCGGCTCTCACCCCTTCCAGGTGGTCTACGCCCACGCTAGGGGCGACCACCGACACCCCCCGGTCGCCGCGACGTCAGGAGCACTTCGTCCGCTCAGGACCGCGTCATCGAGTCAGGGCCGTACCCGGCCCTGAGCCGGCGGGAACCTCCGGACTCCGCGAAGTGCTCCTGACTTCGCAAGGCACCGGGGCGGTTCACGCCGGGGCGGTTCATGCCGGGCGCGGCACCGCCGACAGCAGCGACTGCCCGATCCAGGTCGGCACCGCGCGGGCGACGTCGGTGGGGGCCTCGACCTCCACGCGCCCGGACCGCACGGCATCGCCCCACCCGCGGTCACCCCGCCAGATCTCGGTCATCGCCCGCAGCGAGGTGCGCACCGTGGCGGTGACCTCGAACCCCGGGTCGACGTCGCACACGTCGACGTCGTTGCCGCTGACGCAGATCCACCAGCGCGACACCGGCGAGGCGACGTCCGAGAACCGGAGCGCGACGACCGTGCGCCCACGCGGCCACCGCTCCACGGGCAGGGTGCGTCGCACGTCCCACAGCAGCAGGTGCGGGTCGAGGTCCTCCTCACCCAGGTCGCCGACCCACCGGGCACCCCAGGCGCCCAGGGCGTCGACCACCCCGCGCAGCTCCAGCCCGCTCTCGGTCAGCTCGTAGGCACTGCGCCCGCCCTCGACGCGGCGGCGCACCACCCCGGCCCGCTCCAGCCGGCGCAGCCGCTTCGACAGCAACGCCGGAGACATCTTCGGGTTGCCCCGCCGCAGCTCGTTGAAGTGCCTACTGCCGAGCAGCAGCTCGCGCACCACCAGCAGGGTCCACCGCTCGTCGAGCACCTCCATCGCCTTCGCGATCGGGCACCACTGGCCGTACGTCGACACGGTCACCACCTCCAGCGGGGCCGCCGCCCGGCCCCGGCACCGGTCACCAGTGCACACCCCACCCTCGCCGGCGCGCCAGTACAGATCGTGAACCGCCGTCGCTACACATCGCGCACTGGATGCCGACCGGCCGGGTTCGCGACGCTGGGAGCCCGGACACCACGAAGGAGCACGACATGACCGACACCACCCAGGAGCAGCGCACCGACGCCGGCATCCACTACGGCGCCGCGCCGGAGGTCAAGCGCACAGCACCGCGCGATGTGGGCGCTGGGCGACTACGCCTCGGTCGCCACCGAGGTCGTCGCGCCGCTCGGCCCCGTCCTCGTCGACGCCTGTCGGGTCGCTCCCGGCGACCGGCTGCTCGACGTCGCGGCCGGCAACGGCACCGTCGCGATCCCGGCGGCGCGGGCGGGGGCCCGGGTCACGGCATCCGACCTGACCCCGGAGCTGCTCGCGGCCGGTGAGCGCGCGGCCCGCGCCGAGCGCCTCGACGTCACGTGGGAGGAGGGGGACGCCGAGGCGCTGCCCTACGCCGACGGCGCGTTCGACGTGACCACGTCGTGCGTCGGGGTGATGTTCGCGCCGTTCCACCAGGCGGCGGCCGACGAGCTGGTGCGGGTGACCCGCCCCGAGGGCCGGATCGGCCTGGTCAGCTGGACACCCGAGGGCTTCATCGGGCAGCTGTTCGCGACGATGCGCCCCTACGCCCCACCGCCGCCGCCGGGGTCGCAGCCGCCGCCGCTGTGGGGGGTCGAGGCGCACGTGCGCGACCTGCTCGGCGATCGCGTCGACGGCGTCGAGGCCACCCGTGACCACCTCGCGGTCGACCGGTTCCGCGACGGTGCGGCCTTCCGCGACTACTTCAAGGCCCGCTACGGCCCGACGATCGCCGTCTACCGGGCGCTCGCCGACCAGCCGGAGCAGGTCACCGCGCTGGATGCCGCGCTCGCCGAGCTCGGCGACCGGCACCTCGTCGACGGCGTGATGGCCTGGGAGTACCTGCTGCTCACCGCTCGCCGGCGCTGACCCGACCACCGCGGATGCCGTGGCGCGCCACCGTCGGGCGCCCCGGCATCCGCCGTGGTGGTCGCCAACGCCGCCCACCGCGCGCCTCACGGGGGGTGTCGGTGCGGGAGCCTACGGTCGGCGACATGACGATGGTCCAGGGCACGTTCGACGACCTGGGCACGCCCCTGTCGTCGGTGACCTTCGTCGTCGTCGACCTCGAGACCACCGGCGGGAGCCCGGCCGAGTGCGGCATCACCGAGATCGGCGCGGTCAAGGTGCGCGGCGGTGAGGTGGTCGGCGAGTTCCAGACCCTGGTCAACCCCGGCGGCGCCATCCCCGCCTTCATCTCCGTGCTCACCGGCATCACCGACTCGATGGTGGCCGGCGCCCCGCGCATCGAGTCGGCGCTGCCCGCGTTCCTCGAGTTCGCCGCCGGGTCGGTGCTCGTCGCCCACAACGCCGGCTTCGACATCTCCTTCCTCAAGGCGGCCGCGCGGCGCACCGAGCACGCCTGGCCCGGGTTCGCCGTGCTCGACACCGTGCACCTGGCCCGGCAGCTGGTGCACCGCGACGAGGTGCCCAACCACCGGCTGGCCTCGCTGGCCGTGCTGTTCCGGGCCACCACCAGCCCCGACCACCGGGCCCTGCACGACGCCCGCGCCACCGTCGACGTGCTCCACGGCCTCATCGAGCGGGTCGGCTCGCTCGGCGTGCACTCCCTCGAGGAGCTGCTCGACTACACCGCGCGGGTCTCCCCCGCCCGGCGTCGCAAGCGGCACCTCGCCGACGACCTGCCCGACCTGCCCGGGGTCTACCTGTTCAAGGACGGCCAGGGCCGGGTGCTCTACGTCGGCACCTCGGTCTCGATCCGCACCCGGGTTCGCTCCTACTTCACCGCCTCCGAGCACCGGCGACGGATGGGCGAGATGGTGCGCATCGCCGAGTCGGTCAGCCCGATCGTCTGCGCCACCACCCTCGAGGCCGAGGTGCGCGAGCTGCGGCTCATCGCCGAGCACAAGCCCCGGTACAACCGCCGCTCGCGCAACCCGGAGCGGGCGCTGTGGGTCAAGCTGACGGTCGAGCCGTTCCCGCGGCTGTCGATCGTGCGCACCGTGGCCGACGACGGCGCCCGGTACGCCGGCCCGTTCAACTCGCGCTCGGCCGCCGAGGCCGCGGTGGCCGCCGTGCACGAGGTGCTACCCCTGCGCCAGTGCCTCGAACGGCTGTCCCCGACCAAACCGAGGTCGGCCTGCGTGCTGGCCGACATGGGCCGCTGCGGCGCGCCGTGCACCGGGGCCCAGTCGGTCGCCGACTACGCCCTGGTCGCCGACCGGGCCGTCGACCTGCTCGTCGGCGACACCCGCGACCTGCTCGACGCCCTGCGCTCGCGGATGACCCACCTGTCCGACGTCGAGCGCTTCGAGGACGCCCAGGTGGTGCGCGAGCGGCTGGTCGCCCTGGTCCGCGGCACCTCGCGCTCGCAGCGCCTCGACCCCCTGGCGCGCATCGCCGAGCTGGTCGCCGCCCGGCGCTCGCTGCTCGGTGGCTGGGAGGTCGTCTGCGTGCGGCACGGCCGGCTCGCCGGCAGCACCACGGCGCCGCGCGGCGCCGACCCGATGCCGTACATCGAGGCCCTGCGGGCCAGCGCCGAGGTCGTCGCGGCGCCGGTGCCCCCGTGCCCGGCCGCCACGGCCGAGGAGAGCGAGAAGGTGCTGCGCTGGCTCGAGTCCCCCGGGGTACGCATCGTCGAGGTCGACGGCGCCTGGACCTGCCCGGTGGGCGGCGCGGCCGCGGTGCGCGCCGAGCTCGAGCCGCTCGAGACCGCCCGGCGCGAGGTCGCCGGCTTCGCCGGAGTCCGCTGACCTTCCCGCGGCGGGCACGAGCCAGCGGCTCGGCGGCACAGGCCCCACGGACCGGGCCTCAGAGTGATGCAGAGCGCGCACCAGGTCGCGCCCTGTGCATCACCTCGTACGACCGCGGCGACGGCGATCCCACCCGGGGCGCCGCGAGGCGAGGCCACGGCATCCGACGGCTGCTCGCGAGCCGGCACCGACCGCGACGTGCTCATCCGGCCCGAGCCCACGGCTAGTCTGGCCCGGTGATCACCGCCATCGTCCTCATCACCGCCGACGTCGAGCGCATCCCCGAGGTCGCGCAGGAGATCGCCGACCTCGACGGTGTCACCGAGGTCTACTCCGTCGCCGGCGACGCCGACCTCATCGCGATGGTGCGGGTGCGCCACCACGAGGACCTCGCCGACGTCATCGCCGACCGCCTCAACAAGGTCACCGGGGTCACCGGCACCAACACGCACATCGCGTTCCGCACCTACTCCTCGCACGACCTCGAGGCCGCCTTCAGCCTCGGTCTCGACGGCTGACCCCGGGCGGTTCAGCCCACGTAGGCGGCGGTGGTCTTGACCCACCGGGCCAGCAGGGCCTCGGCGGCCCCGGAGTCGATGGCGGCCTCCGCCCGGTCCATCCCGGCACGAACGGCCGTGGTGAGCGTCACCCGCGACACGGTGGGCTCGGACAGCCCGGATGCCGTCGCGAGCGCGATGCCGCTGTTGAGCACCACCGCGTCGCGTACCGGGCCGTCGGCGCCGGCCAGCAGGTCTCGGGCGACCTGTGCGTTGTGCTCAGCGTCGCCGCCGCGCAGGCTCTCGACCGGGTGGTGGTCGAGGCCGACGTCGGTGGGGTCCAGGGTCAGCTCGGTGACGGCGCCGTCACGCACCCACCACACCGTGGAGGTCGTGGCCAGGGTGAGCTCGTCGAGGCCGTCGTCACCGCGGAAGACGGATGCCGCGCGGCCGCGCCCCGCGAAGACCCCGGCGATGAGCGGTGCGATCCGGGCGTCGGCCACCCCGACCGCGGCGTAGGTGGGCTGCGCCGGGTTGGTCAGGGGGCCGAGCGCGTTGAACGCGGTGCCGACCCCGAGGTCGCGCCGGGTCACCGCGGCGTGGCGCATCGAGGGGTGGAACGCGTTGGCGAAGCAGAAGGTGATGCCGGCCGCGCCGGCGACCTCGGCCACCTGCTGGGGGGTGAGGGTCAACGAGACACCCAGTGCCTCGAGCACGTCGGCCGACCCGGTGCTCGACGAGGCCGAGCGGTTGCCGTGCTTGACCACCCGCAGCCCGGTCGCCGCCACGACGATGGCGGTCATCGTCGAGATGTTCACCGAGTGCAGGCGGTCGCCGCCGGTGCCGACGATGTCGATCGTCTCGCCCGGGACCTCGATCCGGTGGGCGTGATCGAGCATGACGTCGGCGATCCCGCGCAGCTCCTCGACCGACTCGCCCTTGGCGCGCAGGCCCACGAGGAATCCGGCGAGCTGCACCGGGCTGGCCTCGCCGCTCATGACCTCGGCCATCGCCCAGCCGGCCTGCTCGGTGGTGAGGTCCTCGCGGCGCAGCAGTGCCGCGAGGAGGTCCGGCCAGGTGAACCCGGCCGGGGTCGGTGTGGTCACGCCGGTCAGCCGACCGCGACCCGGGTGCGCGCCAGGCCCGCGATGGCCTCGGAGACCTCGATCGGGTCGAGGGGGTGCGACACGGCGTCGTCGGCGAGCGACCAGCCGGCCAGCCAACCGTCCTGCGGGCGCCCGGTGAGCACCAGGATCGGCGGGCAGCGGAAGATCTCGTTCTTCAGCTGCCGGCACAGCCCCAGACCACCGGCGGGGGTCGCCTCGCCGTCGAGCACGACGACGTCGAAACCACCGGCATCCATCGCCTCGATGACCGCCTCGGGGGTCGCGCACTCCCGCCAGGAGACGATCTCGACGTCGCGCGCGGGGCGCCGGCCGGCCGCCGCCCGCACCGCGTCGCGAGTGGTGATGTCGTCGCTGTAGAGGAGGACCGACACCCGGTGGACACCGTCGGTCGTCGAGGCCTGCGCCGGGGTACCGGCGGGGTGCGAAGAGGTCATGCGGGCATCGTACCGGTGGCCTCTTTCCAGACTTGTCGAGCCTTTCGGGGGGTCACCGCAGCGCCCGTCGCCAGTTCCGGCCATAATGTCGTGCGTGGCGACTCAAACTGCACCTCAGACCCGGCCTTCGGGGCCTGTCCCCTCGATCCCGGGGCAGGGGCCTGCGACGCGTCCCAACATGGTGGCCGTCGGCACCATGGTGTGGCTGTCCAGCGAGCTGATGTTCTTCGCGGCGCTGTTCGCGTTCTACTTCACGATCCGCGGCCACGAGACCCAGCTCTGGGAAGAGCGCACGGTGATGCTCAACGTGCCCTTCGCCCTGTGCAACACCATCGTCCTGGTCGTGTCGTCGGTGTGGTGCCAGCTCGGCGTCCTGCAGGCCGAGAAGGGCATCGTCTCCCGCCCGGCCGGCACCTCCGCCACCAAGATCTCCGCGTGGGGCATGCGCGAGTGGTACGTCCTCACCTACGTCTTCGGCGCCATCTTCATCGCGGGCCAGATCTACGAGTACGCCAACCTCGTCAGCGAGGGCGTCACCCTCTCCTCCGACGCGTACGGCTCGGTCTTCTACCTGGCCACCGGCTTCCACGGCATGCACGTCACCGGCGGTCTCATCGCGTTCCTGCTCATCATCGGGCGCACCTTCACCACCCGCCGCTACTCGCACGCGCAGGCCACCGGCGCGGTCGTCACGTCCTACTACTGGCACTTCGTCGACGTCGTGTGGATCGCCCTGTTCATCATGATCTACGTCCTGAAGTGACGTCAGCCGCACCCGGTCCGACCACCGAACCCGCACCAGACGACAGGAACGCACCGTGAACTCACTGGCAGCCCGCCGCCGGCACCCGGCGGCGATCGCCATCCTGCTGATGCTCGGCCTGTTCCTGACCGGCGCCGTGTACGCCGCCATCGCGCCCAAGGACGCCGATGCCACGACCAAGGCGCTCCCGGCCCAGTCCGTCGAGGAGGGCAAGCAGCTCTTCCGGGCCAACTGCGCCTCGTGCCACGGGCAGAACGCCGAGGGACGCGCGACCGGTCACGGCGACAAGATCGCCGGTCCGGCGCTGGCCGGCGTCGGCGCCGCGGCGGTCGACTTCCAGGTCGGCACCGGCCGGATGCCGTTGTCCGGGCCGATGGTGCAGGCGCCCGGCGGCGAGCCCAAGTTCACCCAGGCCCAGATCGACTCGCTCGGCGCGTACATCGAGTCCCTCGCCCCGGGTCCGGAGGTCCCCTCCGACGAGGCGGTCGACCCCACCAAGGGCGACCCGGCCAGGGGTGGCGCGCTGTTCCGCGTGAACTGCGCGATGTGCCACAACTCCGCCGGCGCCGGCGGTGCCCTGACCCGCGGCAAGTACGCGCCGGCGATCGGCGACGTCACGAGCAGGCACATCTACGAGGCCATGGTCTCCGGCCCGCAGAGCATGCCCGTGTTCAACGACGCCAACCTGACCCCCGAGAGCAAGCGCGACATCATCGCCTTCCTCCACACCATCGACGAGCAGGAGAACCCGGGCGGCATGGCCCTGGGCTCGCTGGGACCGGTCAGCGAGGGGCTGTTCGCCTGGGTCTTCGGCCTCGGCATCCTCGTTGGCGCCGCCGTCTGGCTCGGCTCCAAGTCGGCCTAGCGCCCACCCGTCCCCACCCGCACATCGACGAGAAGATCGGTAACCCGATGAACGAGCAGGACACCACCCACCCGGGCAGCGAGGTGGCCCCCACCTCCGCGCACGGAACCGCCGTGCGACTCGACCAGGGCCACATCGTCGGGGACGGCGGCATCCCCGAGCGGTTCACCAACCCCGGTCTGCCCGAGCACGTCGAGCGGATGGCCGACCTCGACGAGGCCGCGGCCCGCCGGGCCGAGAAGCAGGTCGCCGCACTCTTCGCCATCTCGATCATCGGCACCCTGGCGTTCATCGTCTGCTACTTCGCGATCAGCCTCGAGACCACGATCTTCGTGCCGGGCATCGGCGAGACCAGCGCGTCCAACTTCGCGCTCGGCGTCTGCCTGGCGCTCGGCCTGCTGGGCATCGGCTTCGGCGCCGTGCACTGGGCCAAGACGCTGATGCCCGACGAGGAGGTCGTCGAGGAGCGTCACACCCTGCGCGCCACCGACGAGTCCCGCGACCGCGTCGTCGAGGAGCTCACCGTGGGCGGGGGCAGCTCGCAGATCACCCGGCGCCCGATGATCAAGTACACCCTCGGCGGGGCGCTCGGCCTGTTCGCGGTGCCGCTCGTGCTGCAGATCGCCGGCTCGCTCGGCCCGATGCCGCAGAACAGCCTGTCGCAGACCTTCTGGAACGGCGGCCCCAGCGGCCCCGGCCAGGACCCCACGTTCGTGCCGCTGCGCCTGATGCGCGACCCGGAGAACACCCCCATCAAGGCCGAGGACGTCACCATCGGCTCGGTGTTCCACGTGATGCCGCAGGGCCTGCTCCCCGACCCCGTCACCGGCGACGGTGGCACCCCGAACCTCCTCGAGGAGGCGGCCAAGGCGGCCGTGCTGCTGATGCGCCTCGACGAGGACTTGATCCAGTCCCAGAAGCAGCGTGACTGGGGCTACCACGGCATCATTGCCTACTCCAAGATCTGCACCCACGTCGGTTGTCCGGTCGGCCTGTACGAGCAGCAGACGCACCACCTGCTCTGCCCGTGCCACCAGTCGACCTTCGACGTGACGCAGGACGCGAAGGTCATCTTCGGCCCCGCGAAGCGCCCCCTGCCGCAGCTGCAGATCACCGTCGACGACGAGGGCTACCTCGTCTCCGCCGCCCCGTTCCAGGAAGCGGTCGGCCCGAGCTTCTGGGAGCGTGGCTGATGAGCACCGACACCACCCCACGTCCCGCGGACACCCTCCGCGAGGGCGACACCCCCGCCCAGGCACCACCGTCGGCCGCGGTCCGCACAATCGGCGGGGTCGCCGGCTGGGTCGACGACCGCACCGGCGCGGCCAAGCCGGTCGGCTACCTGATGAAGAAGGTCTTCCCCGACCACTGGTCGTTCATGCTCGGCGAGATCGCGATGTACTCGATGATCGTCTGCCTGCTGACCGGGGCGTTCCTGACCTTCTGGTTCGTCCCCAGCGCCGGGCACGTCGTCTACGACGGCTCGTACGTGCCGCTGCGGGGGGTCAGCATGTCCGAGGCCTACGCCTCGACGCTCGACATCTCCTTCGACATCAAGGGCGGCCTGATCATCCGCCAGATCCACCACTGGGCCGCGTTGATGTTCATCGTCGCCCTGTCGGTGCACATGTTCCGCGTGTTCTTCACCGGCGCGTTCCGCAAGCCCCGTGAGATCAACTGGGTGATCGGCTCGGTGCTCGCCCTGCTCGCGATCATCGAGGGCTTCGCCGGCTACTCGCTGCCCGACGACCTGCTGTCCGGCACCGGCCTGCGCGCCATGGAGGGCTTCGTGCAGACCGCCCCGGTGATCGGGTCCTACCTGGCCTTCGCGATCTTCGGCGGGCCGTTCCCGGGCGAGATGATCATCCCGCGCCTGTACAGCGTCCACATCCTGCTGATCCCGGCGATCCTCATCGGGCTGTTCACGGCGCACATCGGGCTGGTCTTCGTGCAGAAGCACACCCAGTTCCCCGGGCCGGGCCGCACCAACGAGAACGTCGTCGGCTACCCGGTGATGCCGGTCTACGCCGCCAAGGCCGGTGGCTTCTTCTTCATCGTCTTCGGCATCATCGCGATGATGTCCGCGCTGGTGCAGATCAACCCGATCTGGGGCTACGGGCCCTACGACCCCTCCCCGGTGACCGCCGGTTCGCAGCCGGACTGGTACATGGGCTTCGCCGACGGTGCGCTGCGACTGCTGCCGGGCTGGCTCGAGGTGAGCGCCTTCGGGTTCACCCTGTCGCTCAACATCGCCCTCGGTGCGCTGGTGCTGCTGCCGCTGGTCTACACCGTGCTCGGCGCCTACCCGTTCGTCGAACGCTGGGTCACCGGTGACAACCGCGAGCACCACCTGCTCGACCGGCCGCGCAACGCCCCGACCCGCACCGGGCTGGGCATGGCCGCGATCACCGCCTACTCGGTGTTCTGGTTCGCCGCCGGCAACGACATCATGGCGATCAAGCTGGGCCTGTCGATCAACGACATCACCTGGTTCTTCCGGATCGGCCTGTTCGTGCTGCCGCCCCTGATGTTCTGGGTGACCAAGCGCATCTGCCTGTCGCTGCAGCGTCGTGACCGCGACACCGTGCTGCACGGCCGCGAGACCGGCACCATCGTGCGCACGCCCGACGGCAGGTTCTTCGAGCGGCACGAGACCACCACCGAGCTCACCCCCGAGCAGTGGGTCCTGGTGCAGCACGAGGCCGTGGCCCCGATCGAGATCGAGGCCGCCGTCGACGAGAACGGCGTGGCCCGCAAGGCCAAGCGTTCGGAGCGCGCACGGGCCCGGCTCTCGAGGTTCTACTTCGCGGATGCCGTCAACCCGGTGACTCCTGCCGAGCTCGCCGCGGCCCACCACCACGGGGCCGAGCACGAGGCCATCGAGGCTGCCCCTGCGGGCGAGTCCGCCGAGCTCGAGTCGGGGGAACCCGCGGGCCGGCACTGACCTCCCGCTCTGCGAAGTCAGGAGCACTTCGCGGGGTCATGGCCGTACACGACCCTGAGTCGGCGAAGTACTCCTGACTTCGCGAGGTGGTCAGTCGCCGGCGAGGAGGCGGGCGAGGATGCCGCGCCCGGTCACCTCGTCGACGCCCACCTCGAGCACCTTGGTGCGCGAGCGCTCGCCCGCGACCAGGGTGACGTCGCGGGCACGCACCCCGAAGGCCTCGGCCACGGCGGCCCGCACGGCGGCCGTGGCGGCCCCGTCGACGGCCCTGGCGGCCACGGACACCCCGAGCACCTCCTCGTCCCCCCAGCGGCCCCCGACGCGCGTCCTGGAGGCCCCGGGCCGCACCCGCACGGTCACTCGCACGCGCTCATCGTGCCAGCCGGGCCGCCGGCCGGCCGGTGCGGCCGAGCCCCTAGGCTGACGACGTGAGCCCGACCGAGCCGTCCGCACCGGCCACCGCCACCGCCACCGCACTCCCCCGCAGCACCCCGGAGGAGCAGGGCGTGCCCTCCGACGCGGTGCTGCGGATGGCGCGCCGTTGGGAGCGTGAGGGCAACGAGCCGCACGGCGTCGTCGTCCTGCGCCACGGCCACGTCGTCGCCGAGGGGGCGTGGCGTCCCTGGCCGCGCGACGGCATCCGGCTCGTCTACTCGGTGAGCAAGACCTTCCTCGCCATCGCCGCGGCCTTCGCCGAGGCGGAGGGCCTGCTGGCCCGCGACGAACGGCTCGTCGACGTCTTCCCCGAGGCGGCCCACGCCGCCGGCCCCCGCGCCGCCACGATCACGGTCGAGGACTGCCTGCGGATGTCGACCGGTCACCACGCCGACACCCTCGAGTCCGCCCAGGGCCTCGCCGGTGGCGGTGAGGAGTCGGTGGCGTCGTTCCTCGCCGCCGAGCCCGAGGAGGACCCCGGCTCGTGGTTCATGTACCACAACGGCGCCAGCCGGGTGCTGGCGCTGGCCGTACAACGCCGAACCGGCGAGCGGCTGGTCGACTACCTGCGGCCGCGCCTGCTCGACCCGTTGGGCGTGCAGGAGGCGGTGTGGATGACGTGGGAGGGCGCCGACCTGGGCTTCAGCGGGCTGCACATCAGCACCGACACCATCGCCCGGCTGGGCCAGCTGCTGCTGGACGACGGTGTGTGGCAGGGGCACCAGCTGCTGCCCGTCGGCTGGGTCGCGACGGCGTCGAGCCCGCTCGCCGACACCACCCACCACCCCGACCCTGCCGACTGGAAGGCCGGCTACGGCTACCAGATGTGGCGCAACCACGACGAGGGTTTCCGGGCCGACGGCGCGTACGGCCAGTTCGCCCTCGTGCTGCCCGACCACGACCTCGTCGTCGCCGTGACGTCGTGCACCGAGACCACCCACGAGGTGCTCGAGGCCGTCTGGGAGGAGCTGCTCCCGGCCCTCGCCGACGGGCCGCTGTCGGCCGACCCGGATGCCCACGCGCGCCTCGTGGCCGCGCTCGACTCCGCCAGTGCTCCGGCCGGCGCGTCGACCACCGCCGCGCCCACCACGCCCGCACCCTGGGCCTTCGCGCACACCCCCACGGCGGAGCACCCCGCGCTGAGGTCGGTCGTGGTGCGCCCGGGCGAGCACGGCTGGGAGCTCGACGTCGACGACGGCGCGCGGCTGACCATCGCCTGCGGCGACGGTCGCTGGCCGGATGCCGGTGGCTCCCCCTGGGTCGCCAGCGGCGGTTGGGTCGCTCCGGGCGTGTTCGAGGCGACGGTCGTCGCGCTGGAGACACCGCACTCACTGCTGCTGCGCTGCGCCGACGGCACCGTGACCGCGGCCTGGCGCGGGGTTCCCCTGCACGGCCCTTGCCTGGCGTGGCTCCAGGCGCCACGCGGCTGAGCAGCCGTCCACGAGTGGCAGGGTGACCACGTGCAGCCGCTGACCGACGAGCAGTTCGACGCGATCATCGAGGACGCCCTCGACGACGTGCCGGGTGAGCTGATGGCCATGCTCGACAACGTCGTCTTCCTCGTCGAGGCCGAGCCGCCCCCCGACGACCCCGACCTGCTCGGCATCTACGAAGGAACCCCCCTCACCGAACGTGGCGGCGGGTGGGACCAGGGCTCGCTGCCGGACCGGATCACCCTCTTCCGCGGCCCGTTGACCCGGATGTGCGAGGACGACGAGGAGCTGCGCGACGAGATCGCCGTGACCGTGGTGCACGAGATCGCCCACCACTTCGGCATCGAGGAGCACACCCTGCACGAGCTCGGCTGGGGCTGAGCCGAACCCGACGACATCCGCACACACGACAGCGGGCCACCCGGTCTTCCCGGGTGGCCCGCTCGTGGGTCGTGCGCTCAGAGCGCGTTCTGGCCCTTCCAGTACTCGAACGTCCAGCCGACCAGGGCCGGGATCGCGAAGAAGGCGCCGATGGCGAACAGCCACCAGCCGACCGCGAGGCCCAGGAAACAGGTCGCCGCGGCGGCGCCGAGGAAGAGCGGCCACCAGCTGTGCGGGCTGAAGAAGCCGTACTCGCCCTGGATCTCGTCGATGTCACCCAGCGGGTCGTCGGAGGGGTCGCGCTCCAGGCGCCGCCTCGTCATCCAGAGGTACCAGGCGATCATGAACCCGAGCAGACCGCCGAGGATCAGGCCGATGACGCCCACCCACTCGACGCCGTTGGGGGTCGACGCCGTCCACAGCCCGTAGATCGTCGCCATCGTGAAGGCGAAGACCCCCAGGAGGATGCCGATGCGTTCCATGGCCCGCATGGGTCAGTTCTCCTTCTCGTCGACGAAGGCGTTGCCCTCCAGGTCGGCCGGGCCGAGCACGGACACGACCGACCTGCCGTCGGACCACTGCGCGTCGTGCATGCCGGCGGACGTCGTCTCGGGGTGGTGCAGGTCGAACGCGGGGCGCTCCGAGCGGATCCGCGGGATGCTGTCGAAGTTGTGCCGCGGCGGCGGGCACGAGGTGGCCCACTCGAGCGAGGCGCCGTAGCCCCACGGGTCGTCGACCTCGACCAGCGGCGCGGTGCGCCACGTCTTCCACACGTTCAGCAGGAACGGGATCATCGACACCGCGAGGATCACCGAGCCGAACGTCGAGATCCGGTTGCCCAGGGTGAAGCCGTCCTCGGGCAGGTAGTCGGCGTACCGCCGCGGCATCCCCTGCATGCCCAGCAGGTGCTGCACGAGGAAGGTCGTGTGGAAGCCGATGAACAACAGCCAGAAGTGGATCTTGCCGAGCCGCTCGTCGAGCATCCGGCCGGTGAACTTCGGCCACCAGAAGTAGTAGCCCGCGAACATCGCGAAGACGACCGTGCCGAACACGACGTAGTGGAAGTGCGCCACCACGAAGTAGCTGTCGGACAGCTGGAAGTCCAGGGCGGGGCTGGCCAGGATGACACCGGTCAGGCCGCCGAAGAGGAAGGTGACCAGGAAGCCGAGCGCCCACAGCATCGGGGTGTCGAAGGAGATCTTGCCTCCCCACATCGTGCCGATCCAGTTGAAGAACTTCACGCCGGTCGGCACCGCGATCAGCATCGTCATGATCGCGAAGAACGGCAGCAGCACCTGGCCCGTGACGTACATGTGGTGCGCCCAGACGCTGACCGACAGCGCCGCGATGGCGATCGTCGCGTAGACGAGGGTCTTGTAGCCGAAGATCGGCTTGCGCGAGAAGACCGGCAGCACCTCGGAGATGATGCCGAAGAAGGGCAGGGCGATGACGTAGACCTCTGGATGCCCGAAGAACCAGAAGATGTGCTGCCAGAGCATGGCTCCGCCGTTGGCGGGGTCGAAGACGTGCGCCCCGAACCGCCGGTCGGCCCCGAGCGCGAAGAGCGCCGCCGCGAGGGCGGGGAAGATGAGGAGCACGAGGATCGAGGTGACGAGCACCGTCCACGTGAAGATCGGCATCCGGAACATGGTCATTCCGGGGGCGCGCATGCACAGGATCGTGGTCATGAAGTTGACCGCGCCGAGGATGGTGCCGAAGCCGGCGAGTGCGAGCCCGAAGACCCACAGGTCGCCACCGAGGCCCGGGGTGTAGGTGTTGTCGGACAGCGGGGCGTAGGCGAACCAGCCGAAGGCCGCCGCGCCACCCGGGGTGAGGAAGCCCGCGCCGGCGATGATCCCGCCGAACACGTACAGCCAGTAGGCGAACATGTTCAGCCGCGGGAAGGCGACGTCGGGGGCGCCGATCTGCAACGGCATCAGCGCGTTCGCGAAGCCCGCGAACAGCGGTGTCGCGAAGAGCAGCAGCATGATCGTGCCGTGCATCGTGAACATCTGGTTGTACTGGTCGGGGGTGTCGACGACCTGCAGCCCCGGGCTCGCGAGCTCGGCGCGGATGATCAGCGCCATGATGCCGGCGAGCATGAACCAGATGAACGAGGTGATGAAGTAGAGGTTGCCGATGACCTTGTGGTCGGTCGTGGTGACCCACTTGACCACCGTGCGGCCCTTGGAGGGGCGGCGGACGTGGGTGTGGGTGCGGGTCGGGATCGGTGCGGTCTGCACCTTCGCGGCTTCGGTGTCGGCGCTCATGGTCAGTTCCCTCCCTCGGTCAGCGCGCCCTGGCCCTGCATCAGCTGCTCACGGCTGAGCGTGTTGTTGAGCAGGCCGGTCTGACCGGCGGCGCGCAGCTCGGACAGGTGCTGCTCGAACTCGGCGCGCGTGACGACCTTGACGTTGAAGAGCATGTGCGAGTGGTAGGCGCCGCACAGCTCGGCGCACGCGCCCTTGAAGCTGCCGGTCTGGGTGGTCACGACCTGGAACTTGTTGACCCGTCCCGGGATCATGTCCATCTTCTGGAGGAAGGACGGCACCCAGAACGAGTGGATGACGTCGCGCGAGGTGAGGATGAACTCGACGCGCTCCCCGACCGGCAGGTACATCGTCGGGATGGTCAGCTCGGCGCCGGGCCCCCCGGTCATGATCGCCTGTTCGCCGGTCTCGTGGACGTCGTCCTCGACGTAGTTGAAGTCCCAGCTCCACTGCTTGCCGACGACGTTGATCGTGACGTCGGCCGGCTTCGAGGTGCTGATGAGCTCGGACTCGTCACGCGCGGTGTAGTAGAAGAGCACCACGACCATGAAGATCGGCACCACGGTGTACAGGATCTCGATCGGGATGTTGTAGCGCAGCTGCACGGGCAGCTCGTTGTCGTCCCGGCGGCGCCGGTAGGCCACGATGCACCAGATGATCAGGCCCCACACGAGGACGCCGACGGCCAGCGCTGCGATCCAGGCGCCGATCCAGAGCGAGGTCACGGTCTTGCCGCCCTCGGTGACGGCCGGCGGGAGCCAACCGGTCGAGGCGTCGCCACGCAGGTTGCCGCTGGCACAGCCGCTCAGGGCGGCGACGGACAGCGCACCGATGAGCGCCCCGGCGCCGAGTCGGCGCCGGGTACGTCGGGGCGATGAGAGGTCGTGCTGGCGCACCGCTGCACCCTTCGTCTGGAGGAGGTCTCGAACAGAGCCAAACCCTACTGCACCACCTGCGAGGAGGTCAGTCAGGGCGGGGCTACCGTCTAGGCGTGGCGCACCCCTGGTTCGACCCGCAGGCGACCGGGCTGCTCGACGCCGCCCGGGGCCCCCTGCACCCTGGCGCCGCGGAGACCTTTCGGGCCGCCCTGGCCACGGGTTGGGCCGACCCCACGCGCCTGCACCAGCCGGGCCGCCGGGCCCGCGCCCTGCTCGACACCGCCCGGGAGGTGCTGGCCGACGCGCTGGCCGTCCGGCCCGACGAGCTGTCGGTGCACCCGAGCGCGGAGGCGGCGCTCGAGGTCGGGCTCGGCGGGCTGCGGCACGCCCGCCGTCGCACCGGCCAGCGGGTGGTCGCCGGCGCGACCGAGCGCTCGGTGCTGCTGCTCCAGCCCGGCGCCGACCAGCCGGTGCCGGTCGACGCGGTGGGCCGGGTCGACCGCCAGGCGTATGCCGCCGCGATCGCAGGCGGAGACGTCGCCGCAGCAGTGCTCCAGACCGCCAACGCGGAGGTGGGCACCCGTCAGCCCGTGGCGGAGGTCGACGCGCTGTGTCGCGAGCACGGCATCCCGCTGCTGCTCGACGCGACGGCATCCCTCGGACGTGACCCGGTGGCCGTCCCACCCGCCGCCGGGTCGGTCGTCGTGGCCGATGCCGCGTCGTTCGGCGGACCCCCCCTCGGCCTGCTCGTCGTGCGCACCGGTACCCGGTGGGGCCTGCCCGGTCCGCGGCGCGAGGCGGAGCACGGCCGCGAGCACGCTCCCCCGTGGGTGCCACTCGTGCTCGGCGCGGCCGAGGCGTGGCGGCAGACCTCGGCGGTCGCGGCGGCCGAGGAGCGCTCGGCCCGCGCGCTCGTCGAGCGGGTGCGGCGCGCCGCGGCATCCGTTCGCGACGTCGAGGTGGTCGGCGACCCCGACGACCGGCTCCCCCACGTCGTGACGTTCAGCGTGCTCTACGCCGACGGCGAGGTCCTGCTCGAGGAGCTGGCCCGTCGCGGCCTGGCCGTCGCGTCCGGCTCCGCGTGCACGTCGAGTGCGCTGCGCCCCAGCCACGTGCTCGCGGCCATGGGCGTGCTGACCCACGGCAACGTGCGGATCACCCTGCCCCTGGAGGCGGTGTCACCGAGCCGGGCCGACGACGTCGGGCGGCTGTGCCACGAGCTGCCGGATGCCGTCGCGACCGTGCGGCGGCGGCTCGGGACGGACGACCTGTGAGCGGCTCCGAGCCCGGGCAGCCGTCCGACGGCCGCGGGCGGCGCGGCGGGCCGCCGGTCGTCGACGCGCGTGGCTCGCGGTGCCCGGTGCCCGTCATCCGGCTGGCACGAGCCGCCCGCGGGCTCGCCCCCGGCACCACCGTGGTGCTCCTCGCCGACGACGTGGCGGCCTGGTCGGACGTGCCGGCCTGGGCCCGGATGAAGGGGCACACGGTGACGCTGCTCGAGGACGACGACTGGACCGAGTACCGCGTCGTGCTCGGCGAGCCCCGCACCGACCGGGGTCAGGCCGACAGCTCGACCTGAGGTGCGTGCAGTGCCTCGGTGAGCCGGTCGAGGTAGACCTCGCGCGGCCATTCCTGGGCCCCGAGCCGGCGCAGGTGGTCGGTGGCCCACTGCACGTCGACCAGCCGGCGCGGGTCGCCGTCGGCGTGGAAGCGCTCGGCCAGCGCCACGAGCGCGACCTTCGACGCGTCGCGCGCCGCGTGGAACATCGACTCCCCGGCGAACAGGCCCCCGATCGACACGCCGTAGAGGCCGCCGACGAGCTCGTCGTCCTGCCAGGTCTCGACACTGTGCGCCCAGCCCAGTGCGTGCAGCCGGCCGTAGGCGGCGGCGACCTCGGGGGTGATCCACCGGCCTTCCCGGGACGGGTCCGCGCAGCGTGCCACCACGGCGTCGAAGGCGGTGTCGACCCGCACGTCGAACCGGTCGCGGGCCTTGCGCAGCGAGCGGCTCACCTTCAGCGCGCCGGCCGGGATGACGCCGCGCGGGTCGGGCGACCACCACCCCATCGCGCCGCCGCCGTGCGGGCCCAGGCCCATGGGGAACAGGCCGAGGCGGTAGGCGGCAAGCAGGGTGCCCGGCTCGAGGTCGGCGCCGGCCGCGACGAGGTCCTCGCCGCCCTCGGCACGTGCGGCGTCGAGCAGCCAGGGGGTGCTCGGGGGCTCGACCGGCGGGTGGACCATCGCGGTGTCGGGTGCGTGCTGTCAGTCGCGGGCGCACCGCACGAGCGGCGCGATCTCCTCGGTGGCCGCGTCGCCGTAGGCCTGCCCGAAGCGGTCGAGGAAGCCGCTGCGGGTGACGAGGTACTCCTGGGTGCCGACCGTCTCGAGCACGTGGGCCGCGAGCACCGACCCGATCTGGGCGCACCGCTCGTGGCCGAGCCCGCCGGCGAGGCCGACGAGGAACCCGGCCCGGAACGCGTCGCCGACCCCGGTGGGGTCGACCCGCTCGACGTCGCCGGCGATCGGCACGTGGATCGGGTCGGCGCCCTTGGTGCGGATGTCGGCGCCGTCCTTGCCGCGGGTGATGACCCGGGTGGTGACCCGGTCGTCGATCTCGGCCTGGCTCCATCCGGTCTTGGTCTCGGTGAGGTGCGACTCGTACTCGTTGGTGAACAGGTAGTCGGCGCCGTCGATCAGCTTGCGGATGAACGGGCCGTCGGCGAACGCCAGCTGCTGCGAGGGGTCCGCGATGAACGGGATGCCGCTGCTGCGGCACTCCTGGGTGTGGCGCAGCATCGCCTCGGGGTCGTCGGCGCCGATGAGCACGAGGTCGAGGTCCCACTTGGAGTGGATCGGGCCGAGCTCGATCATCCGGGCCTCGGCCATCGCCCCGGCGTAGAAGGTGGCGATCTGGGCCATCGTGTCGTCGGTGGTGCAGACGAACCGGGCCGTGTGCCGCGACTGCGAGATGTGCACGTGGTCGGTGACGACGCCGTGCCGGGTCAGCCAGCTGCGGTAGTCGGAGAAGTCCTCGCCCGCGGCGCCGACGAGGATCGGCCGCGCGCCGAGCACCGCCATCCCGAAGCAGATGTTCCCGGCGACACCGCCGCGGCGGATCTCGAGGGTGTCGGCGAGGAAGCTCACCGAGATCTTGTCGAGCTGCTCGACGACGAGGGAGTCCGAGAAGGCACCCCGGAAGGTCATGAGGTGGTCGGTCGCGATGGACCCGGTGACGGCGATCTGCACGTCGACGAACCTACCCCGCCCGGGGGGCCGACCGGCGCCCGGGACGCCGAGAGGGCCCGTGCCGGTGGCACGGGCCCTCTCGGCAGGCTGCGTCAGCTGAAGCTGTCGCCGCAGGCGCAGGAGCTGCCCGCGTTGGGGTTGTCGATGGTGAAGCCCTGCTTCTCGATCGTGTCGGCGAAGTCGATCGTCGCGCCGTCGAGGTAGGGGGCGCTCATCCGGTCGATGACGACCTCGACACCGTCGAAGTCGCGCACGAGGTCACCGTCGAGGGTGCGCTCGTCGAAGTAGAGCTGGTAGATGAGGCCGGAGCAGCCGCCGGGCTGCACGCCGACCCGCAGGCGCAGGTCGTCGCGGCCCTCCTGCGCGAGCAGGGACTGCACCTTGCCGGCGGCGACGTCGGTGAGGACGACACCGTGTGCCGGGGTCTCGGTCGCCGGGGCCTCGGTGGTGGGGGCCTCGGTGGTCTGGAGCTGGTCGCTCATGGATGCACTCCTCGTGCTGGCGGTGGCCTGACATCGACCCGTTCGCGGTGGTCAACCCGTGGGGGGCCGCCGGTGTTCCCGGGCTCTCGAACAGGATACGTCGCCGAGCCCACATCGCCGACTCCCGCCACCCCGGCTCAACTTTTTCGCCCGGTGCGGGAAGGTTCACCCTCGCACCTGAACCGTTCCCCTGCGAACGTCAAGGTCTCCGCACCGGGCGAAAAAGTTGGGATGCCGGTCAGCGCGGCGGTGACCAGGTGCGCGCCACCCGTGCGGTGCGGGCGGCCAGGGTCTGCACCGGGTCGGCCACCATCGCCTCGACCTCGGCCCGGCTGTCGGCGACCGCGTACGTGCCGGCCAGGCCCAGGGTCATCGTCTCGCGCCGCCCCACGAGGCACTCCCCGGCGACGAGCACGGTCGGCCGCCCGGTCTCGAGCGTGGCGGCCGCCACCCCGGCGACCACCGACCCGCGCAGCGTGCTCCAGTCGACCCGCCCGGCGCCGGTGACGACGAGGTCGCTGCGGGCCGCGGCGACGCCGAACCCGCACTCGCGCAGCACCTCGGCGACGCCGCCGACCCGCCGGGCGCCGAGAGCGAGCAGCCCGTAGCCGAGCCCACCGGCGGCCCCGGCGCCCGCCTCGCGGTCGAGCCGGCGCGGCATCCCGCTGAGCAGCTCGACCGGGGCCGACGGCAACGACCGGCCCACGACGTCGGTGAAGTGGCCCAGGGCGCCCTCGAGCGCCTGGGCGAGCTCGGCCGAGGCGCCCTTGCGCGGCGCCTCGACGGCGCTGGTGCCCTGCAGGCCGAGCAGCGGGGTGTCGTCGTCGGTGGCGATCACGATCTCGACGCCGGCCAGGCGGCCGACGACGTCGGCGAGACCGGGCAGCGCGTCGTCGGCCGCCGCGGCGAGGGCGAGGCCCCCACGCGCCAGCACCGATGCCGGCCCGGCGCCGAGCGCGGCCAGCATGCCGGCCCCGCGTCGTTCGTGGCGCTGCCCCCGACGCCGAGGACGACCTTGGTCACGCCCTGCTCGACGGCGGCGTCGAGCAGCTGGCCGACCCCCCACGTGCTGGTCAGGCCGGGGTCGCGCTCGTCGGCGCCGAGCAGGTGCAGGCCGCTGGCCTGGGCCGCCTCGAGGTATGCCGTGCGCCTGCCGTCGCGCTCGACCACCAGCACCGCGGCCGGCACCTCGCGGCCGAGCGGGTCGCTGACCGTCATCGCGACGGTCGTGCCGCCCAGGGCGCGGGAGAGGACGTCGAGGAAGCCCGGCCCGCCGTCGGACAGCGGCAGCAGCTCGACCTCGTCGTGAGGTGCGCCCTGCGACCAGCCCTGGGCCATCGCGGTGGCCGCCTGGACGGGGCCGAGCGTGGAACCGAAGGAGTCCGGGGCGATGAGGACGCGCACGCGGTGAGGCTATCGGTGCCGCCGCTCCCCCGGCTCCCCGGCGTACCCCGGCCTCCCGACCGGCTTGCCGAGGGGCGGGAGCGCACGGCATACGATCGGGGCGTGACGACGACGACCGGTCCTGCGCACACGCCGCTCCCCCTCCTGGTGCTCGGCCAGGGGCGCGACCTCGCCAGCGAGCGCGGCGTCGAGTGCCCCGGCGACCTGCCCGCCCCCTCCGACCCCGACCTCGTCGCCCGCGCCCGCGCGGCCAAGGCGGCGCTGGGCGAGCGGGTCTTCGTGCTCGGCCACCACTACCAGCGCGACGAGGTCATCGAGTTCGCCGACGTCACCGGTGACTCCTTCAAGCTGGCGAAGGAGGCGGCGGCCCGGCCGGACGCCGAGTGGGTCGTGTTCTGCGGCGTGCACTTCATGGCCGAGTCGGCCGACATCCTCACCGCCGACACGCAGACCGTGGTGCTGCCCGACCTCGCAGCCGGGTGCTCGATGGCCGACATGGCCGCCATCGACCAGGTCGAGGAGTGCTGGGACGAGCTCGTCGAGGCCGGCGTCGCCGACGTCACCGTGCCGGTCACCTACATGAACTCGTCCGCGGCCATCAAGGCCTTCACCGGCCGGCACGGCGGCACCATCTGCACCTCGTCGAACGCGAAGACCGCCCTGACCTGGGCGCTCGACCGCACCGGCGACGGCGGCAAGGTGCTCTTCCTGCCCGACCAGCACCTCGGCCGCAACACCTACGCCCGCGACCTCGGCCGCCCGCTCGAGGACTGCGTCGTCTGGGACCCGCACCGCCCGATGGGCGGCCTGACCCCCGAGCAGCTGCGCGACGCCACGATGATCCTGTGGCGTGGGCACTGCTCGGTGCACGGGCGCTTCTCGGTCGAGGCCGTGGAGGCGGCCCGCCGCGAGATCCCCGGCGTCAAGGTGATCGTGCACCCCGAGTGCCGCCACGAGGTCGTCGAGCTCGCCGACGAGGTCGGGTCGACCGAGAAGATCATCAAGACCATCGCCGCCGCGCCCGCGGGTACCGCGTGGGCCGTCGGCACCGAGCTGAACCTCGTGCAGCGGCTGGCCGCCGAGTTCCCCGAGCAGCGCATCGTGTTCCTCGAGAAGAACGTCTGCTACTGCTCCACGATGAACCGCATCGACCTCCCGCACCTGGTGTGGGCCCTGGAGTCGCTCGTCGACGGCCGGGTCGTCAACGCCATCCGGGTCGACGCGCAGGTGGCCGCGCAGGCGCGGGTGGCGCTCGACCAGATGCTCGCCCTGCCGGGCGAGACCGCCAAGGACTGAGCGGCATCCACGCGGCGAGTGCGGAAACGGTCGCCAGGGCAACCACTTCCGCACTCACGGCAGGCGCGGTGCCTCAGCCTGCGGCGGCGGCCCGCTGCTCCGCGGCCGACCACGGGCGGAACGACTCGGCGGACGCCTGGTCCCAGAAGCCCTGGAACCGGGCGTTGGCCGTGCCCTCCACCAACGAGTTCGGCTCCAGGAAGTCGTAGATCTCGCTGAAGGCGAGCGCCTGGAACTGGGTGACCCTGCGCACCGCGTGGTACGGGCGCAGCTCACTGGTGTGGTCCAGCCCCATCGCGGCGATCATCTCGGCCAGGGCGTGCACCGTGTTGCGGTGGTAGTTGTGCACCCGGGTCGCCTTGTCCGGCACGTCGAGCGCCCGCTGGAGCTTGAGGTCCTGGGTCGTGACGCCCACCGGGCACTTGTTGGTGTGGCAGCGCTGCGACTGGATGCAGCCCACTGCGAACATGAAGGCCCGGGCCGAGTTGCACCAGTCCGCACCCAGGGCCATCGAGCGTGCCATCGCCGAGGCCGTGACCATCTTGCCGCTCGCGCCCACCTTGAGCCGGTCGCGGATCCCCGCGCCCACCAAGGTGTTCTGGACGGCCAGGAGGCCCTCGTTGAGCGGTGCACCCAGCGAGTCGGAGAACTCCAACGGGGCGGCACCGGTGCCGCCCTCACCGCCGTCGACGACGATGAAGTCGGCATAGATCCCGGTCTGGATCATCGCCTTGACGATGGCCATGAACTCGCGTGGGTCCCCGATGCACAGCTTGAAGCCGACCGGCTTGCCACCGCTCAGCTCTCGCAGCTGCGCGATGAACGCCGTCATCTCCAGCGGCGTCGAGAAGGCCTTGTGGTAGGTCGGCGAGAACACGTCCTGGCCCTGCGGGACGAGCCGCGCCTCCGCGATCTCCGCGGTCACCTTGGCGGCAGGCAGGATGCCGCCGTGGCCCGGCTTGGCACCCTGGGACACCTTGATCTCGATCATCTTGACCTGCGGGAGGGTCGAGTTCTCACGGAACTTCTCCGGGTCGAAGTCGCCGTTGGCGTCACGGCAGCCGAAGTAACCGGTCCCGATCTGCCAGATCAGGTCGCCGCCGGCCTCCTTGTGGTACCTCGACAGGCCACCCTCGCCCGTGTCGTGGGCGAAGTTGCCGGCCAGCGCGCCCTGGTTCATCGCGCGCACCGCGGACTTCCCCAGTGCCCCGAAGCTCATCGCCGAGATGTTGAGCACCGACGCCGAGTAGGGCTGGCTGCACTGCTCGCCGCCGATCAGCACCCGCAGGTCCTGCTCGGGGTCGGCAACCATCGGGCGCGGCGAGATCGAGTGGTTCATCCAGCTGTAGCCGGCGTCGTACACGTTCAGCTCGGTGCCGAACGGCTTCTTGTCACCGACGTTCTTCGCGCGCTCGTAGATCACCGAGCGGGTGTCCCGGTCGAACGGGCGGCCGTCGGTGTCGTTCTCGACGAGGTACTGGTGCAGCTCGGGCCCCATGCCCTCGAGGAGGAACCGCATCCGTCCGGCCAGCGGGTAGTTGCGCAGGATGCTGTGCTTGTGCTGGGTGTAGTCGTACACCCCCAGCGCCACGAGTGGGACGAAGAGGATCTCCAGCAACCACCACCACGGGCTGACGAAGACGGCGAGCGGCACCACCAGGAGAGCCAGGACGACGAACGTCCACAGGGCCTTGGTGCGGATGCTCTCGATCATGACGGGTTCTCCTTGGGGAAGCGGGGCTGGTCGACCGGGTGCGCGCCTGCGTCAGTCGAAGACGTGGCCGTGCTCGTAGCGCTCGTCCGCCCCGGCCGCGGCGGTCAAAGCGGCGACGTTGTCGCGGGTGAAGAAGCCCTCGTAGCCGTGGCAGCGCTCGATGTACTCCGTGATGAGCAGCGAGTACGGCGAGCTCTTGGAGAAGATCTGCTTGAGGTTCGGGTCGTCCTTGCACTCACCCACGACGTGCGCCAGGAACGGGGTGCCCATCTCCGCCAGCTGGCGCACCACGTAGTCGACGTTCTTCTCGTCGGCGATGTGGCCGTCGATGACCGCCATCGCGAGGTGGTGCATCCGGCGCCCGAAGTTGCGCACGAAGTCCTCGGTCGGCATCGGCAGGTTGTCGAAGGAGTTCACGATCGACGGCGTGTTGTTCGCGGTGAACACCCGCGCCGGCGACTTCTTCTCGTCCTCGAGGTCGGGGTGCCGGGTCACGTTGGTCGACGAGTTCATCTCGTTGATGTTGTAAGCGCCCCAGAAGTAGTACGGGACCATGGTGAGGTACTCGAGCAGGGCGTGCTCGCGGTCGCCGGCCAGGATGCGCGTCGCGGCGTGGTCGACCCCCAGCACGAGCCCGGTGATCCCGTGCTCCTCCTGCAGCGCCTCGGCCCGGTCGAGCTTGCCGCGCTCGTCCGCCGTCAGGGTGACCGCCTCCCCGAGCCCGAGCGCGTCGAGGTCGTCGAGGTCGACGTCGACGTAGCCGACCCGGTTGTAGGTGAAGTCGGACATGAAGGTGAAGGTGAGGTTCTTCTGCGTGTAGAAGCTGCTCACCGTGTCGCCCGGGTAGGCGAAGCGGATGTTCTGCGGCTCGAGGGCCTCGCGTACCGCCGCCGTGGACTGGGCGGAGTAGACCTCGCCGATGTAGCGCGCGTTCGGCTTCCGCTTGGCGAGGGGGTAGAGCATGTTCCACCGGGTGATGTTGTCCTCGTAGGTCGGCGTGAGTGGCTCGAGGACGATCATCCGTGGGAACTCCGGCTGCGACTGCAGGACGTACACCTTGTGGGTGTCGGTCAGCCGCGCGGACTGGAAGCGGTACGGGCCCATGGCGGCGAGCTCGGCCATGTAGAGCACGCCGTCACCGTGCTCCACCTGGACCACGAGCGCGGCCATGTTCCCGACGATCTGGTTCAGCCCCGAGGCCTGGCGTCGCTCGTACACCCTGGGCAGGTACTCCTCGAAGAAGTCGGAGTTCTTCTTGTCGCCCATGGGGGCATAGGTGGCGAGATCGATCATGACGCGGTGTTCCCTTCGCTGACGGCGTGCACGGTTCTACTCCTCGGACTCGGCGATGACTTCGGCTTCGTCGATGCTGGCCCACTCCGGACGCCGGAGTCGGTACAGGATCTGGGCGGGGATGGCCAGGACCGCGACGCCGACGATGACGATGAGGGCATGCACCCATCCCGGTGTGGCGCTGTACCCGGACGGCGGGGTGAGGCCCAGGACGATGGCGGACACCGCGGCGGCGATGCCGACGCAGGCGATCGGGGTGAGCCCCGTGATCCGGATCGGCCGTTCGACGTCAGGCTGCGAGCGACGCAGCTTGATCGCCGACGCGAACATGCACACGTACATGCCCATGTACAGAATGATCGAGATGTCCTGGAGCACCGCGAAGGCCGCCGAGGTGTTGGGGGCCACCACGAACACCAAGGACAGGATCGTCACGATGACGCCCTGGAAGAACAGGATCGGCATCTGGACGTCGTTGCCGTTGACCTTCTGGAAGCGCTTCGGCAGGTAGCCCGCCCGGCCCACCAGCCACATGCTCCGGCTCGGCCCGGCGATCCAGGCGATGGACGCGGCCACCGCGCCGAGGACCAGCAGGCCGGACAGGACGTTGGACAAGCCCGGGATGCCGAAGCCGTCGGCGTACACCGTAAAGGCCTGCGAGGCACCGGAGGTGAGTTCGAGCGTCGCGTCGGGCACGGCCACCGAGATCGCGATGGAGCCGAGCATGTACATCACGAAGACGAGTGCGGCGGCGGACAGGACGGCCTTGAAGTAGGACTTCGGGCGTCCCTTGAGGTGCTTGATGTGGACCGCGTTGACCTCGAGGCCGGCGAAGGCGACGAAGGTACCCACGACCAGGGCGATGCTGGACAGCCCGGTGAAGGGCGGGACGATGTCGCTCACCCCGAGGGGCGCCGCCGACGGCTTGCCGTCGACCAGCCACGCGAACATGAAGAAGATCAGGGCGAGCGCCGGGATGATGGTCCCGAGACCGACGCCGAGGTTGCTGAGCCCCGCGGTCGTCTTCATCCCCTTGGAGACCACGAACGTCGCGGCCCAGAAGCCCACGAGCACAACGGTACCCATGTAGGCACCGTTGCCCGCCAGGTCCGGTCGCCCCAGGGCGGTGGCCAGTGCGGCGGCGCCGAACGAGAGCAGCGACGGGTAGAGCGTCACGCTGTTCATGAAGACGAACCACGTTGCCTGGAAGCCGGTTCGGTCACCGAACGCCTCGCGGACCCAGACGAAGATGCCGCCCTCGTGGCTGGTCGCGAGCTCCGCCGACACCAGGCCCACGGGAAGCAGGAAGAGCAGGGCCGGGATCAGGTACACCGTGACGGCGCCCAGGCCGAAGGTTGCCGAGTCCGACAGCTGGGCGATGCTGCCGACGCTGGCGACCATCATCATCGCCAGGGCCGGCCACGCGATCAGTGAGATCGGGGTCCGTCCGACGTCGCCGGACGTCGGCGGGCCACCCGTGGATGCCTGTGCTGCCATGTCGCCCGCCTTGTCGGTGTGGCCGTGGTGGAGCCGCGGGACTCAGCCCGTGGTCTCGGTGCCGTCGATCTCGGCCACGAGGTCGTCGTAGGTCGAGAGTTCGTTCGGGCAGTACGTCTGGACGACGAGCCGCTCGTAGGCGATCGCGTCGGTGGTGATCAGCTTGGCGCGGCGACCGGACGGGTTCAGGGTGAGCAGCATCGACTCCGCGGAGCTGACACCCCCGTCGAGCACGTCACAGATCTGCGCCGCCGAGCCTCCGTACAGCGACTGCGCCACCTCCGCCGTCAGCCCGGGCGCGACGCCGGCGGCCTGGGCGGCGGACACCAGCTTCTGCGCCGAGGCCGCGTCCGCGCCCTCGTCGGTCGACGTCGATGACGAGCACGCGGTCAGCAGGGCCACGGCGCAGAGCACCGTGGTGAGTCGCCCTGCCCTGCTTCCACGATCGGTCACCACCGCAACCTACGACCGGGTGAGGGTGCCTGCGCATCACGCAATTCGCGTGATGTTGCATCGCCCGTCGGTGTGGTCTCGTAGGGCGGGTCGGGCGTGACCACGCACAGATGGAGGGCGCAGGACCATGGTTTCAAAGGCGTACACCGTCGGAGCGGGGCCGGACGCGTCCCCCCACGTCGAGATCCATGCGCGCGGCATGGCCGTCCTCGACGACCCCCAGGTCAACCGCGGCACGGCCTTCACCATGGCCGAGCGCGACCTCCTCGGGCTGCACGGGCTCCTGCCCGCGGCCCTGGAGACCCTCGAGCAACAGGTGGCGCGCTCCTACGAGCAGTTCAAGGCCACCGAGACCGACGTCGAGAAGTGGACCTTCCTCACCAACCTGCACGACAACAACGAGGTGCTGTTCTACCGCCTCGTCGGCGAGCACGTCCACGAGATGCTGCCCATCGTCTACACCCCCACGGTCGGGGCGGCCATCCAGGAGTTCAGCCACCTCTTCCGCCGCCCCCGCGGCGTCTTCCTCAACGTCGAGGACCTCGACGGCATCGACAAGGCGCTTGACGCGACGGGCCTGCGCCCCGAGGACATCGACCTCGTCGTGGCCTCCGACGCCGAGGCCATCCTCGGTATCGGCGACTGGGGGGTCGGAGGCATCGACATCTCGATCGGCAAGCTCGCGGTCTACACCGTCGCGGCAGGGATCGACCCGCGCCGGGTGCTCGCCGTCGGCCTGGACGTCGGCACCAACCGTGAGCTGCTGCTCAACGACCCCCGCTACCTCGGGCTGCGCCGGTCGCGGGTGCGTGGCGAGGCCTACGAGGCGTTCATCGACGCCTACATCGCCAGTGCCTCGGCGCACTTCCCGAAGGCGATCCTGCACTGGGAGGACTTCTCCGGGCCGCCGGCCCGACGGATCCTGGCGCAGTACGGCGACACCCTGTGCACCTTCGACGACGACATCCAGGGCACGGCCGCGGTGGGCCTCGCGTGCGTGCTGGCCGGGGTGCGGGTCTCCGGGGGCCGCCTCGTCGACCAGCGCATCGTCGTCTTCGGCGCCGGGTCGGCAGGCGTCGGGATCGCCGACCTCATCGCGCTCGCCATGACCGAGGACGGGCTGACCACGCAGGAGGCGGCCGACCGGATCTTCCTGCTCGACCGTCCGGGTCTGCTCACGAGCGACATGACCGACCTGTACGAGTACCAGCAGCCGTACGCCAAGGACCCCGCCAGCGTGGCTGGATGGCGCTCGGCCGACGGCACCCTCGGCCTTCAGGAGGTGGTGGACGGCCTGCACCCGACGATGCTCGTCGGCACCTCCGGCGTCACCGGGATCTTCTCCGAGCAGGTGATCCGCTCGATGCACGAGCACTGCCCCCGGCCGATCATCCTGCCGATGTCGAACCCGACCGTGCTCGCCGAGCAGACCCCGGAGAACCTGCTGGCCTGGACCGACGGACAGGCGCTGGTCGCGACCGGCAGCCCGTTCGGACCGGTCGAGCGCGACGGCGTCACGTACCGGATCGGCCAGGCCAACAACGCGCTGATGTTCCCCGGGCTGGGGCTCGGGGTCATCGTCTGCCGCGCGGCCACGATGCCGCCGTCGCTGTTCATCGCGGCGGCCCGCGCCCTCGCGAAGCTCGCCGACCCGACCGACCCGGCCAAGGGCCTCCTCCCGGACATCTCGAGGCTGCGCGAGGTGTCCGCGACGGTGGCCGTCGACGTCGTGAACACGGCGATCGCCGCCGGAATCGCCCAGGTGCAGGTCGAGCGACCCGATCGAGGCCGTCCACGAGGCGATGTGGGAGCCCGAGTACCTCCCCATCAAGCAGTAGCCCCACCGACCCCAGACCAGCCAGCACACAGGAGCACCCCATGGCCCAGACGGTGGCAGAGATCCTCGTCGACCAGATGGTCGAGGTCGGGATCCGCAAGGTGTACGGCATCGTCGGCGACTCGGCGAACCCGATCGTCGACGCGCTGCGGCGCCACGAGTCGGACATCGAGTTCGTCCACGTGCGCAACGAGGAGGCCGGGGCGTTCGCGGCCGGCGCGGATGCGCAGATCTCCGGCCGGCCGACCGCGGTGCTCGGGTCGTCCGGACCCGGGAGCCTGCACCTGGTCAACGGGCTCTACGACTGCCAGCGCAACGGGGCCCCGGTGTTCGCCATCGCCACCCACATCCCCAGTACGGAGATCGGCAGCGGCTACTTCCAGGAGACCAACCCCGAGGCGATCTTCTCGGGCTGCACGAACTACTGCGCCCTGCTGTCCACCCCGGGTCAGATGCCGCGGATCTCCGAGCTGGCCCTGCAGGCAGCCGTTCTCGAGCGCGGTGTGGGCATGGTGATCGTCCCGGGGGACGTGGCGGCCATGAAAGTCGAGCACGAGATGCTGCGCCACCCGGTGCTCACCGACCGACCGGTCAGCCGACCCACCGACGCCGCCCTCGCCAAGGCGGTCGAGCTCGTCTCCCACGCCAAGAAGATCGTCATCCACGGTGGGGAGGGGACGCGTCAGGCGCGAGACGAGGTGCTGAGGCTCTCCGAGACGCTGAAGGCCCCCGTGTCGTTCGCGTACCGCGGGAAGGACGTTCTCGAGGCCGACAACCCGGCATCGGTCGGGATGACCGGCCTGCTCGGGTGGGGCGCCGCCACCGAGGCGCTGTCCGACTGCGACCTTCTGTTCATGCTGGGCACGGACTTTCCGTACCACGCGTTCCTGCCCTCCGGGAAGACGATCATCCAGATCGACGACAAGCCACTCCATCTCGGCCGGCGCGCGGCGGTCGACCTCGGGCTCGCCGGTGACGTCGGCGAGACGCTGCGGGCCCTGCATCCCCCTGCTCGACCAGCGGGGCGACTCCAAGTTCCTCGACAAGATGGTCAAGCACCACGCGACCATGGTCAAGGGCATCCAGACCTACGTCACCCACGAGGGCAGCGGCGAGGGCCTGCGGCCCGAGATGGTCGCGACGGCGATCAGTGACCTCGCCGCCGACGACGCCGTCTTCACCGTCGACACGGGGATGTGCAACGTGTGGGGCGCCCGCTACCTGGCCATGCGTCCCGGCCGCCGGATCCTGGCATCCTTCAGCCACGGCTCGATGGCCAACGCGATGCCGCAGGCCATCGGCGCCAAGGTGGGCTCCCCCGAGCGCCAGGTCATCGCGCTGTGCGGGGACGGTGGCTTCACGATGCTGATGGGCGAGCTGCTCACCGCCGCCGGCCTCGGCATCCCGGTCAAGCTGATGGTGTTCAACAACTCCACCCTCGGCATGGTCCGCGCCGAGATGATGGTCGTGGGCTACGAGCCGTGGGGCACCGACGTGAAGAACCCCGACTTCGGGGCGGTCGCGACGGCCGCCGGCATCCACGGTGAGCGGGTCGAGACGGCGGACGGCATCCGGCCGGCCATCGAGCGCGCCTTCGCCCACCCGGGGCCCGCGCTCATCGACTTCGTCACCGACCCGCGGGCACTGGCCGTGCCGCCGCACACGACGGTGGAAGAGGTCAAGGGCTTCGCGCTGACCACGGGAAAGCTCGTCTTCACCGGACATGTCGCGGAGGCGTGGGGCCAGGCGAAGTCCAACATCCGCGACGTCGGCCAGGCCCTATAGCCGTGGACGTCAGCCAGGTCGACCTGTCGCGGCTGCAGTTCGCCACGACGACGATCTACCACTTCCTCTTCGTCCCCATCACGATCGGCCTCAGCTGGCTCGTGGTGGGGCTGCACACGTGGTGGCACCGTTCGGGCAACCCCGAGCTGCGCCGGCTGACCCGGTTCTTCGGGACGATCCTGGTCATCAACATCGCCATCGGCGTGGTCACCGGGCTGGTCCAGGAGTTCGAGTTCGGGATGAACTGGTCGGAGTACTCGCGCTTCGTGGGCGACGTCTTCGGCGCCCCGCTCGCGATGGAGGGCCTGGCCGCCTTCTTCCTCGAGTCGACCTTCCTGGGACTGTGGTGGTTCGGCTGGGACGCGCTGCCCAAGCGGCTGCACCTGCTGACGATCTGGGCCGTGGCGGTGGGTGCCACCCTGTCGGCGGCGTTCATCATGGCGGCCAACTCCTGGATGCAGCACCCCGTGGGCTACCAGCTCGACGCGGACACCGGGCGGCCGGAGCTCACCTCGATCGGCGCCCTGTTCAGCAACCCGGTGTTCGTGTGGGGCTACACGCACGTGGTGCTCGCGTCGCTCGTGACCGGCAGCCTGGTCATGATCTCGGTCTCCGCCTGGCAGATCCGGCGCGGAAAGACCCCCGAGGTCTTCCTGCGCTCGATGAAGCTCTCGCTCGGAGTGCTGCTCCCGGTCTCGATCCTCATCCTCCTGGTCGGCAGCCAGCTCGGCGTCATCGAGACCAAGTATCAGCCGATGAAGGTCGCGGCGATGGAGGCGCAGTGGGACACCTGCCAGCCGTGCTCCTTCTCCGCCGCCCAGACCGGAGGCTGGACCACCTCGGACGAGGACCCGAACAAGATCATCGAGATCCCGCACCTCCTCTCGATCCTGGCCACCCTGCAGTGGGACGGCAAGGTCGTCGGCATCAACGAGCTGCAGGCCCAGTACGAGCAGACCTACGGCCCCGGCGACTACATCCCCAACCTGTTCATCCAGTACTGGTCGATGCGGGTGATGGCCTACCTCGGTGCGATCCTGCCGGTCCTGGCCCTTTGGGGCTGCTTCCTGTGGTGGCGGGGCCGGTTGCTCAAGGCGACGAGCTTCCTCTGGGTCGGCACCTTCGCCTTCCTCGCGCCGTTCGCGATGAACACCGCGGGCTGGCTGCTGACCGAGAACGGTCGCCAGCCGTGGGTCGTGCAGGGACTGCTGCTCACGCAGGACGCGAACTCACCCTCCGTCAGCCTGACCGAGGTCGCCCTGAGCCTGGGCACCTTCGTCGTCCTGTACCTCGCGCTCGGCATCGTGTGGGCCATCCTGATGCTGCGCTTCGCCAAGCGGCCGCTGGAGCCTGACCGGGACCCGTCCGATGCCGACGACGGCCCGGGCTCCACCCCGGCGCCGGCGATCGCGTCCGAGGTGTACTGATGAGCCTCGAGGTGGCGTGGTTCGTGATCGTCGGGTTCTTCTGGACCGGGTTCTTCGTGCTGGAGGGCTTCGACTTCGGGGTCGGCATGCTGCACCGGTCCGTCGGCCGGACCGAGGCCGGGCGTCGCGCCGTGCTGGGCAGCGTCGGGCCGCTGTGGGACGGCAACGAGGTCTGGCTGATCGTCGGGGGGGCGGCGATCTTCGCGGCGTTCCCGGCCTGGTACGCGACCTGGTTCTCCGCCGGGTACCTCGCCGTGATGCTGCTCCTCGTCGCGCTGATCATCCGCGGCGTCTCGTTCGAGTGGCGCGGCAGGTCCGACGGCCGGAGGTGGCGTGGCTGGTGGAGCTGGACGCTCACGATCGGGTCGGCACTGATCCCCCTGGTGCTCGGCATCGCCCTGGGTGACCTCCTGGTCGGGCTACCGATCAACGACGAGGAGCTGTTCACCGGGTCGTTCTGGGACCTGTTCACGCTGTACGGCCTCTGGATGGGCCTCACACTGGTGACCCTGAGCCTGCTCCACGGGTCGACCTTCCTGGGCCTGCGCACCGAGGGTGTCGTGACCGAACGCGCCCACGCGATGGCCAGCAGGCTCAGCTGGCCGGCCGTGGCAGTCGTTGCGGTGTTCGCGGCCTGGACGGTCGCCATCTCGGACGGCGGTGTGTGGCGCGTCGCCGCCGCTGCTCTCCCCGTCCTGGGGGCCCTGGCCGCGGCCGTGCTGCTGCGAGCGGGCCGCGAGGTGGGGTCGTTCGCCGGGACCGCCGTCGCGATCGGCGGTACGGTCGCCGCCCTGTTCGCGAACCTCTACCCGCAGGTGATGGTCTCGTCGACCAGCACGGCCAACAGCCTCACCGTGGCGGGCGCGGCATCGAGCGAGTACGCACTGAAGGTGATGACCGTCGTCGCCGCGGTGGTCACCCCGCTCGTGCTGCTCTACCAGGGCTGGTCCTACTGGGTGTTCCGGGCGCGGGTCTCCAGCCCGGATGCCGTCGAGGTCGGCTCATGAGCCCGACCGCCGGTCCCGCACAGGCCGGCCGACCACGAGTGCTCATCATCGGCGGCGGCTTCGGCGGGCTGTTCGCAGCGAAGTTCCTCCGTCGCGCCGACGTCGACGTCACGGTGGTGGAGCGCACGAACCACCACCTCTTCCAACCACTGCTCTACCAGGTCGCCACCGGGATCCTGTCTCCCGGAGCCGTGGCGCCACCCCTGCGCGAGGTGCTCAAGCGGCACGCCAACGTCACCGTGGAGCTCGGTGAGGTCACCGGCTTCGACCTGACGGCCCGCACCGTCCACGTGAAGCACCCTGTCTCGTCGAGCGACCTCCCTTACGACTACCTGATCTTCGGCATCGGGGTCGGCAGCTCGTACTTCGGCCACCCCGAGTTCGGCCTGCACGCGCCGACGATGAAGACCGTCGACGACGCCCTGGCGTTGCGCACCCGGATCTTCGGCGCCTTCGAGATGGCCGAGCTCGCCAAGGACGACGCCGAGCGCCGCGCCTGGCTCACCTTCGCCGTCGTCGGCGGCGGCCCCACGGGGGTGGAGGTCGCCGGGCAGATCGCCGAGCTCGCGCACCGCTCCCTGCGAGGCAACTTCCGTCGCTTCGACCCGAGCACCGCCACGGTGCTGCTCTTCGAGGGCGGTGAGGAGATCCTGCCGTCCTTCGGGGACCAGCTGTCCGGGAAGGCGACCCGCGAGCTGACCCGCCTGGGGGTCGAGGTGCGGGTGAAGACCCGGGTCACGGACGTCACCCACGACGAGATCATCGTCGCCGGGTCCGACGGCGAGGAGCGGATCGCCTGCCACACGAAGGTCTGGGCCGCGGGCGTGGCCGCCAGCCCGCTGGCCCGGACCCTCGCCGACGCCACCGGCGCGGAGGTCGACCGCGCGGGCCGCATCCAGGTCCTGCCGGACTGCACCCTGCCCGGTCACCCGGAGATCTTCGTGGTCGGCGACGTGATGGCCCTCGACGGGCTCCCGGGCGTCGCAGAGGTCGCCATGCAGACCGGCATCCACGCCGCCGCCTCGATCAAGCGCGAGGTCTCCGGGCACGGGGGTGCGCGCCCGTTCAAGTACCGCGACCTGGGCAGCATGGCCGCCGTCTCCCGGTTCCGGGCGATCGTCGACTTCAAGGGCATCCGGGTCGCGGGCTTCATCGGCTGGCTGATGTGGGCCTTCATCCACCTGACCTTCCTCACCGGCTTCACGAACCGCTTCGTCGCGGCCATCCGCTGGGTGCTCAGCTTCGTGGGCCGCTCGCGCACGGAAAGAGCCCTGGGTTGGGACCGGACCCGCGCGTCGTTCGCCGCGCCGGAGGCCTGGCCGGACGCCGCGTCCCCGCCCCCGGACACGCCGGACACCCAGGGCACGCCGGACAGAGGGTGACCACGGTGGACGACATCGACCGGCTGCGACGCCTGACCTTCAACCAGACCGACGGGGACGCCCGCGCGCCCGAGGGGACCGCCCTCGACTGGCTGGAACCCTCGCTCGACCCGAAGACCGTGGCTCTGGTGCGACTCGGCGCGCTCGTCGCGATGGGCGGTGGCGCCATTCCCTCCCTGGGTGCCGTCACGGACGCTGCGCTGGATGCCGGAGCGAGTGTCTCGGACGTCGTCGACGTCCTTGTCGTGGTCCTCCCGATCGTCGGGACGGCGCGGGTGGTGGCCGCCGCGCCCGGGCTCGCGCTCACGCTGGGTCACGACACCGATGACGCGTGAGGAGGGAGCGCCATGACACCTCAGAGCGTCCTGATCAACGGGTTCGGCGTGCTCTTCGTGATCTTGAACGCGTTCGGGTTGGGTCTGCGGATCACGGTCGGCAAGCAGCTGGCGCAGGCCGTCGCCCACTGGAAGATCGCCGTGTGGGTGCTGGTGATCAACTTCGGCATCATCCCGGCCCTGTTCATCGGCTACCTGCTGACGATCGCCTCGTCCATTCCGGGCGAGATCAAGGTCGGGTTCTGTGTCGCAGCCCTGTCCGCGGGTATGCCCTTCGCTCCCATCCTCGCCCGGTTGGCCAAGGCGGATGTCAGCATCGCCACCACGCTGTTGGTGGTCCTGACCGTCGGGACCGTCATCGCCATGCCGCTGGGGTTGCCGCTCGCCATCGACGCGGTTGACGCGCAACTCAAAACCTCGGCCTGGGACGTTGCTTGGCCGCTGCTGCTCTTCCTGTTCCTGCCGTTGGCTCTCGGGTGCGCCTTCCGGGTCTGGTGGCCCGACCTGACGCCGTCGTTGACACGGTGGGCCATGCGGGTTTCGATTCTGTGCCTGCTCTTCAACCTCAACTTCACGCTCGTCGCGTACTGGGACCTGTTCGTCCAGGAGTGGGGTACCAGGAGCTACGTCGCAGCCCTCGCTGGCCCGTTCATCGGCCTCGGGTGCGGCTACCTTCTCGTGTCCGGTCTTCGGGTCAAGAACGTGGGGATCAGGCACGCGACCGAGTCGACCACGGCGGTCCGCAACATCGGCCCGATGCTGCTGATGATGATCTTTCCCTTCGGAGCCGACCCACTGGTCACGGTGTCGATCACGATCCTCAACACCGTCGGCATCACGGTCGTTCTGCTGTTCGTGCTGATGTGGAGGCGCGCTGCGTCACCGTCGGAGGCCGATGCCCCCGGGGCGGCAGCGCAGGCTGGATGAGCGCGCACGTTCCGGGCCACGTGGCACACCCGCGAAGACCCGAGCAGATGCCCTCCGGACAAGAGCGACTCCGCCGCCAGGAGCCTGCGCGTCACACCATTCGCGTGATGGCGTCTCCCCCGGTCGGCGTGGTCTCGGAGGGCGGGTCGGACGTGACGCCGCGTGCCGCGACCGCGCGTACCTCGGGGTCGGCCAGCGGCGTCGACATCAGGCAGGTCGTGGCGCTGGCAGCAGTGATCGCCTTCTCCTTCGTGGCCACCTGGCTGATCGCGACCGCGATCGAGCGCACCATCGGCCTGCGGGGCGCACCGGACGACGAGGACCACCTCGACGAGGCGCAACAGGGCATGAACGCCTACGACTCCGAGGCATTCGCCACCCCGAGAAGCACCGCCGCTCTCACCGGCACGCCGGCCGACCCGGCGGTCGCCGGTGTGGCGGATCTTCGCCTCGTGTCAGCCGTGCTGGACGGGGGTGCCATGGACGGTCCCTCGCTCACCGACGCCCTCCTGGACGCCGGGGCCCAGCGGGTGCTCAGCAGCGACGCCCACGCGTTCACCTCGCAGAGCCGGCCACAGGTCGTCCGCGGCGAACGCCGGCAACGGCAGCCCACCCCGTTGACCCGCCTCGAGGTCCTGGTCGGTCACGACCACGTCGCCGCGGTCACCGAAGCCCTGCGCGCCGGCGCCGGCGGCCCGGTCCACGTCATCGTCCAGGTGGTTTCCGACGACGTGACCTGAACGGTGCACCTGCGATGCCAGCGGGGCTCCGTGACCGGGCTGCCGCCACCTGAGGAGCCGGGGCCCGGGGAGCCGGGCCCCGGGAGCCGGCGTGCTCAGCCCCCGAGCAACCCGAGTGACGTGGCCTGACGAACTGCGTCTCCCCGTGACGAGACGCCGAGCTTGCGGTAGATGGCGGACACCTCGGTGCCGACGGTGTTCCGAGTGATCCGCAGTCGCTCGGCGATCTCGGCGATCGTGAGGTAGGTCTGCAGGTACGGAAGCAGCCGCAGCTCTGCCGACGTCAGGGGCGACAGCCCGGAACGGCCGGCCGCCGTGGCGGACGCCAGCCGACGGAACTCGTCGACCTCGTCGGCCAGCGCGCCGAGCGACGGGCGGTGCCGCAGCACCCCATCGATCTCCCGCAGGAGCAGCCGCGAGGCGGCCAGGTCGCCCCGGGTCGTGTACACCTTCGCCATCTGCAGCCGGCTCCGGGTCGCCAGGAACGGGAGCACGAAGGTGCACACCGGTCGGGCCCGCATGGCTCGGGTGAGCCGGCGGTCGGCCTTGACGAGGTCGCCCTGGTGAACGGAGAGGCGGGCCGCAGCCGCGAAGGCGAGCGCGCTGATGGCGTAGTCGTGCATCTGGTGCTCCTCGATGATGCCCAGGAAGACCCCGACGCGATCGGCCGCGTGGCCCCACCGGCCGTCCTCCATCGCGATGAGCGCCAGCTCGGTCTCGCTGATGACGACCGTGTCGGTGTGCCCCACCGCCAGCCCGAACGACGTCGCCTCCTCGAACGCGGTCACGGCCCGGTCGACGTCTCCAGCGAGCAGGTGCGCCTCGCCGAGAACGATGAGCGCGGTGTCCCGCCACGTGCTCGAGGGGGTTTCGTGTTCCTCGGCGAACGCGGCGTCGGCCAGCATCTGTTCGGGACCTGCGGCACACATCATCGCGCGCAGCATCGATCGCGACGAGTCGAAGGATTCCGGGCCGCCCGGCGGCGACCCGTCGTACGACGACTCGTCCACGATCGCCGCCCACCGTTGGGCCTCGGCCGTCTCGCCGACCAGGGCGGTGACCCAGCCGGCCAGGACGGCCAGGGGTGGGTACGCCCTGATCGCGGGGTCACCGAGGGCGGCCATCCACCGCTGGACCGTCGAGATCTGCCCCGCGCCATAGGTCGCCGGCACCAGCTCGGCCACGAGCTGCGCACACCCGTCGCGGTCGGTCGTGGACAGCAGGTGGTCGATCGCCATGCCCGGGGAGCCGTTGGCCCGGAACCAGTCCGCGGCACGCACGTGCAGCGTCTCGACCATCTCCGGGTCGGAGCGTCGGAGCTCGCCGAGCAGGAAGTCCCGGAACAGCGGGTGGTAGCGGTACCACTCCCGTCGCCGGTCGAGCGGGATCAGGAAGGAGTTCGACGCGTCGAGGGCCTGGAGCTGTTCGTGTCCGCCCGCCTCCCCCAGGACCGCGTCGCACAGTGGTCCGTTGAACCGCTCGAGCACCGCGGTGCGGCGCAGGAAGTCCTGCGTGACCGGATCCACCTTGCTCAGGGCTTCCTGGTGCAGGTAGTCCGCGACGTAGCGGTCGTCCCCCGACACACCCCACGGCTCGGCCCGCGCGTCGCGCGCGATCATGGCCGCCAGGTGCAGGCCCACCGGCCAGCCCTCGGTGCGCCCAGTGACCTCGATCGCCTGTTCCGGCGTGATCGCGACCCGGGCCGTCGCGAAGATCTGTTCGGCCGCCCCCACGTCGAGGGCCAGGTCCGCGGCACGTAGCTCGACGGCATCCCCCGACGCACGCAGTCGGGCCAGGTGTGGCTGCTCGTCACGGCTCGCGGTCACCACCTGCGAGCCGGGAGGAACACCGGACAGCACGACGGTCAGCACGTCCTGGCACGCAGGCGAACGGAGCTCGTGCAGGTCGTCGAGCAGGAGCGCGAACGGCACCGGGGCGTGGCTGAACATCGATGCGACGCGCGGCGCTCCCCGGCCGAGCGCCGAGACGCCCAGACCACTCATCGCCGAGGCCAGGCCGCCGTGTTCGGGCATCGCCCGCTCGAACGCCGCCGCCAGCAGGAAGAGCAGCGCACTCGGGTCGTCGTCGACATGGTCGAGCGACACCCAGGCGACGGGCCGACGCTCGCTCCTGGCCCACTCGACCAGCAGGGTCGACTTCCCGTACCCGGCCGGCGCGGTCACGCCGACGGCGACAGAACCGCTGGTCCGGACCCTGTCGATGAGCGCCACCCGGCTCACGAGACCGCTGCGGAACGGCGGCACCGAGAGCTTGGCGTCGAGCAGGACCTCGTCCAGCCCTGCTTCCGCCCGCGTGGAGCCCGGATGGCCGTCGGTCACGCGCTGAGTCTAGGAGCGCACCCTTGTGCCGAGGTCACCCCTTTCGGGTGGGCACCGCCCCTGGACCGAGGGCCGGCCACGGGCCTTCCCCTCAGCCCGGCAGCGCGCCGAGACGGGCCAGGAGCAGGGCTTCGGCCACGCAGACCTTCTCGAACTCACCCAGGTGAAGCGACTCGTTGGCACCGTGCGCCCGCGCGTCGGGGTCCTCGACCCCGGTGACGAGGATGGCGGCATCCGGGAACTGCTCGGCAAAGGCGGCGACGAACGGGATCGAGCCGCCGACCCCGATGTCGACCGGCTCGACGCCCCACGCGTCGTGGAAGGCCGCCCGGGCCTGGTCGTAGACCGGCCCCTGCGCGTCGGCGGAGAAGCCGAGCCCGCGGTCGTCGAGGGTCACCTCGACCCGCGCGCCCCACGGGGTGTGCTCGAGGAGGTGGGCCCGCAGCAGCGCGAACGCGTCCATGTCGTGCTCGTCGGGCGCCAGGCGCATCGAGATCTTCGCGGCGGCACTCGGCACCAAGGTGTTCGACGAGGTCGCCACCGACGGCGCGTCGATGCCGATGGTCGTGATCGACGGCTTGGTCCAGATCCGGGAGAGCAGCGACCCGGTGCCGATCGTGGAGACCCCGTCGAGCAGCCCCGACTCGTCGCGCAGCCGGGCCTCGTCGTAGTCGAGGTCGGCGGCGACCCCCGACTTCAGGCCGGCGACCGCGACCTCGCCCTCGTCGTCGTGCAGGCTCGCGAGCACCCGCACGAGCACGGTGAGCGCATCGGGCACGGCCCCGCCGAACATGCCGGAGTGGATGCCGTGGTCGAGCGTGGTCACCGTGACGACGACCCGGACCATGCCGCGCAGCGTCGTCGTGAGCGCCGGCTCGCCGATCGCCCAGTTGGTGGAGTCGGCCAGCACGATGGCATCGGCCCGCAGCTTCTCGCCGTGCCGCTCGAGGATGGTGGCCAGCGAGTCGGAGCCGATCTCCTCCTCGCCCTCGACGAAGACCGTCACCCCGACGGGGAGCGCCCCGGAGTGGGCGCGCAGCGCCGCGACGTGGGCCATGACGCCGGCCTTGTCGTCGGCGGCGCCGCGGCCGTAGAGCCGCCCGCCCCGCTCGGTGGGCTCGAAGGGCGGGCTGTCCCACAGCGCCTCGTCGCCGGGCGGCTGCACGTCGTGGTGCGCGTAGAGCATGACGGTGCGCGAGCCGGGCGGCCCGTCGGCGTGCCCGATCACGGCGGGACGGCCGCCCTCGCGCACGATCTCGACCTCGAGCCCCTCGGCGCGCAGCAGGGCAGCGGTCGCCTCGGCGCTGGCCTCGACGTGCGACTGGTCGAACGCGTCGAGGCTGACGCTCGGGATGCGGGTGAGTGCCTCGAGGTCGTCGCGGACGGCCGGCATCAGGGCGGCGACCCGGTCGCGGAGGGCGGAGATCTGGTCTGTGGAGAGCACGTCGGTCACCCGCCCGACCCTACCCACGGGGGCGGGCGACGGCGCGCTGCCCGTGCACGGCATCCGGCTGCCAGCGCTTACAGTGGTGACGTGTTCGGACGCAGCAAGACCACCAACGATCAGCTCGTCGACGAGCTCCACCCTCAGCGCGACGGGGCCAAGAACAAGCCCACGCCAAAGCGCAAGGACCAGGAGGCGGCGCGGCGCCAGCCGCTGGTCGTCGCCGACCGCAAGCAGGCCAAGCAGATCGACAAGGCCAAGCGCAACGAGCAGATGGCCAAGACCCGCCAGGCGATGATCAGCGGTGACGACTCCGGGCTCCCGACGCGTGACAAGGGCCCGGTGCGCCGGTACATGCGCGACTACATCGACGCCCGCCGCAACCTCGCCGAGTTCATGCTGCCGGTGATGCTCATCGTGCTGGCGCTGAGCTTCATGCGCACGAGCACCATCTTGTTCTTCGTCACGATCCTCACCTACGCCGTGCTGCTCACCGCCGTGGTCGACACCTTCCTGATGTACCGCAGCGTGCGCAAGAAGGTCGCCGCGAAGTTCGGCGAGGAGGCCGCGTCCACCAAGGGCAACGGCATGTACGCCGCGATGCGCGCCTTCCAGATGCGCCGCTCGCGGATGCCGCGCCCGCAGGTCAAGCGCGGCGAGTACCCCGCCTGACCGGTGTCGTGAGCGACCGTCCGGCCGACGGTCAGGCCGGGCCCTCGAGGCTCATCGGCCCGTAGACCTTCTGCCCGTCACGGTGCAGGGTCACCGCTGCCACGCCGGCCGCGGACAGGTCGTGCCACACCTCGCCGAACCACGACTCTGCGTCGGACTGGGTCGGGAACGCCGTCTCGCCCAAGCCCTCCGCCGGCATCGCGGAGCCGTCGGGGCCCTGGTAGGTCCAGGTCCACTGCTCGCTCACTTCTCGCGCACCCCGACCTCGACGAACGGCGGTTTCGACACGGTCGCGGCGACGTCACGGCCGCGCACGTCGACCACGACGTCGTCGCCGAGGGTCACCGACCGGTCGAGCAGCGCCAGCGCGACGCCCTGGCGCCGGGTCGGCGAGAACGTGCCGGAGGTGACCTCGCCGACGACCGCGCCGGTCGCGTCCTTGACCGCGCAGTGCGACCGCGGGATGCCGCGCCCGCTCACCACGAGCCCGCGCATCAGCCGTGACTGCTTGGCTGCCCGCTCGGCGGTGAGGGCCTCACGGCCCCAGAACTGCGGCTTGTCCCAGCCGACGGCCCAGGCGGCGCCGGCCATCACCGGGGTGATGTCGAGCGAGAGGTCGTTGCCGTGCAGCGGGTAGCCCATCTCGGTGCGCAGCGTGTCGCGGGCGCCCAACCCGGCGACCAGCCCGCCCTCGGCCGCGACCGCTGCGGCGAGGGCGTCCCACACCGACCCGGCGACGTCCCACGGCGGCACGATCTCGTAGCCGCGCTCGCCGGTGTATCCGGTGCGGCAGACGATGACCGGCAGCCCCTCCCAGTCGGTCTCGACGAAGCTCATGTAGTCGTGGTCGACCGGGAAGCCGAGACCGCGCAGCACCTCGTCCGAGCGCGGGCCCTGCACCGCGATGACGCCGTACCGGTCGTGCAGGTTCTCGACGGTGATGCCCTCCGGCGCGGCGGCCGCGAGCAGCTCGACGACCTTGGCCGTGTTCGCGGCGTTCGGGATGAGGAAGACGTCGTCGTCCGAGCGCAGGTACTGGATCAGGTCGTCGACGACTCCGCCGGTCTCGGTGCAGCACATCGTGTACTGAGCCTGCCCCGGTCCGATCCGCCGCAGGTCGTTGGTGAAGCAGGAGTTGACGAAGTCGGCGGCGCCCGGGCCGGAGACCCGCGCCTTGCCCAGGTGCGAGACGTCGAAGATGCCGACCCGCTCGCGGACGGCAGTGTGCTCGGCGACCACGCCACCACCGGGGTACTCGATGGGCATCGACCAGCCCCCGAAGTCGGCCATCTTGGCGCCGAGGGCGAGGTGCCGGTCGTGGAGCGGTGAGTGCAGCAGCTCGGTCATGGTCGGCACGTTACCGCGTGCGGCCGGGTCGGCCCGCGGTCGATAGTCTGCCCGCATGACCTCTGTCGCACTCACCACCCGCCCCCCCGCCGAGCTCGCCGTCGACACCCTGGTGGTCGGCTCGGTGCAAACCCCCGACGGCGCCGACCTCGCGACCGGGCACCACCTGCCCCGCAAGGCCGTGGTGCACCTGCAGGCGGTGCTCTCCGACGTCGAGGCCACCGGCAAGGCCGACGAGGTGGTGCGGGTCGTCGCGGTGCCAGGAGTCAAGGCCACCTCGGTGGTCGTCACCGGGCTGGGCGACGGCACGTCGCGCCGCTCGACCTACCCGCACGCCGCACTGCGGTCGGCCGCCGGGGCCGCCCTGCGCAGCGTCCGCGGCAAGCGCAGCGTCGCCGTCGCCCTGCCGACGCCCGACCTCGAGAGCCTGTCGGCCGTCGCCGACGGTGCCTACGCGGGGTGCTACGCCTACGACAAGTCCACTCCCCTCGGCGCCCGCCGCGGCACGGGCCTGCGGTCCTCCGCCAAGGCGGCGGCGACCAACGGTGCCGGCCCGCGGGTGCAAGTCGTCTCGGGCGCCGGCCAGGGCAAGGCCGCCAGGGACGTCGTCGCGCGCGCGGCGGTGCTCGGTGCCGCTCGCGACTGGGCCCGCGACCTGGTGAACCTGCCCCCGAACGTGCTGTTCCCGCAGTCGTTCGCCGACGACGTCAAGAAGCGGGTCGCCGCCTCCCCCGCCAAGGTCACCGTCTCGGTGCTCGACGACAAGGCCCTCGTCAAGGGCGGCTTCGGCGGCATCGTCGGCGTCGGCCAGGGCTCGGTGAACCCGCCGCGGATCGTGACCATGTCGTACGCCCCGGCCACCCCGAAGGCCTCGGTGGCCCTGGTGGGCAAGGGCATCACGTTCGACTCCGGCGGCCTGAACATCAAGCCGGCAACCGGCATGGTCACGATGAAGTGCGACATGGCCGGCGCGGCCGCCGTCGCCGCGACGGTGCTCGCCGCCGCCGAGCTCGGGCTGCCGGTGGCCGTCACCGGCTACCTCTGCCTGGCCGAGAACATGCCCAGCGGCACGGCCCAGCGGCCCAGCGACGTCGTGGTGATGCGCAACGGCACGAGCGTCGAGATCCTCGACACCGACGCCGAGGGCCGGATGGTCCTGGGCGACGGCCTGTGCCTGGCCAGCGAGAAGCACCCCGACTGGGTCGTCGACATCGCCACCCTCACCGGCGCCCAGGTGGTGGCGCTCGGCACCGACATCGCCGGCGTCATGGCCAACGACGACGACTTCCGCTCCCGCGTGGTCGACGCGGCCGGTGCGGCGGGCGAGGGCGCCTGGCCGATGCCGCTGCCGGTCGCGCTGCGGGCCAAGCTCGACACCCCCACCGCCGACATCGCCCACAAGGGCGACCGCGACGGCGGCATGCTCACCGCCGGGCTGTTCCTCAAGGAGTTCGTCGGCGAGGGCATCCCGTGGGCGCACGTCGACATCGCGGGCCCGGCCTTCAACGACAAGGGCCCCAAGGGTCACCACCCCAAGGGCGGCACCGGCTTCGGCGTCGGCACGCTGCTCACCCTGGTGGAGTCCTCGGCCGGCTGACCCTCGCCGACGCCCGACTCATATGCGAAACACCCACCCGCGAAGGGGCTCTCAGGCCCCGTTCGAGGTGGGTGTCTCGCAGTTGGTCGGCTGGTTCCCGGGCGGTCAGCCGCCGCTCTTGCGGCGGAACATCTGCTGCGTCGCGCTGGCCTCGGGGCCGTGGGCGTGGTCGACCTTGGCGTGCTCGCTGTGGTCGGACACGTCGGCACCACCGTGCGACTTCTTCGCGTCCAGCGCCGCGCGGAACTTCGCCTTCACCTCGTCGTCGACCGCGGGTCGCGGCTTCTTCGGGGCTGACATCGTGAGTCCTTCCGTCGACTGGCAGGTCACCGCCTACCCTCGCAGACGCAGGGCACCTGCTCCACCCGATTGGCCGCGCGGTTGTCGCCCACGCGGCACGGTCGGTGCCGGTCAGCGCCCCTTGGGCCGGCGCTGGCGCGAGGTCCACTGGCGCATCCGCGCGGGGTAGCCGGTGAGGTTGACGTCGTAGACGGGGATGTCGAACGAGCGCGCGACCTCGAAGGCGGCGGGGCGCGAGGGAAGGGCCCGGCGGGTCCACTCGCCGTCGTGCGCGATGAGCACCACCGTGGTCGCCGTGATGTTGGTGGCCGGCTCGACGTACGCCTCCACCCCGCGCCGGGTCGCGATGAAGTCCGCGAAGTGGGCCTTCGCGCTCGCCAGGTCTCCCCCGCCGTGCGGGGCCTGCTTCGCGTGCCCGCGTCTCCACCACGCCATGCGCACACGATAGGGCGTGGACCTCGGCCTTCTCGACGGCCGGGGACATCCCGGTGGGTGCGCGCGGTGTGTGGGCGGCCCGTCGGGAGTGACAAGATGCTGGGCAGCGTCCGGACGGCCACCCGCCGCCGGCGCTCACGACCGCCACAGCAAGGGAGCAGGGATGCCGGCCACCGCCGAGACCACCCATGACGTCGTCGTCCTCGGGGGAGGCAGCGGCGGCTACGCCTGCGCGCTGCGGGCCGCCGAGCTCGGGATGAGCGTCGCACTCGTCGAGAAGGACCTCCTCGGGGGGACCTGCCTGCACCGCGGCTGCATCCCCACCAAGGCGCTGCTGCACGCGGCAGAGGTCGCCGACTCGGCGCGCGAGGCCTCCCGGTTCGGGGTGCGGGCCACCCTCGACGGCATCGACCTGCCCGCGGTGACGACATACCGCGAGGGGGTGGTCGGCCGGCTGCACAAGGGACTGCAGGGTCTGGTCTCCTCCCGCAAGGTCGACTACGTCGAGGGCGCGGGCCGCCTCGAGGGCGACCACACCGTCGTCGTCGGCGACCGACGCCTCGTCGGCCGGCACGTCGTGCTGGCCACCGGCTCGTACGCCCGCACGCTGCCCGGCCTCGAGCTCGGCGGCCCGGTCGTCACCAGCGACGGCGCGCTCGCGCTCGATGCCGTGCCCGAGCGCGTGGTCGTGCTCGGTGGCGGGGTCATCGGCGTCGAGTTCGCCTCCGTGATGCGCTCGTTCGGGGCCGAGGTCACCATCATCGAGGCGCTCCCCCGGCTCGTCGCGGCCGAGGACCCCGCGGTGAGCACCGCGCTGGAGCGGGCGTTCCGCAAGCGCGGCATCGCCTTCCGCACCGGCGTGCGGTTCGAGTCGGCGAGCGTCGACGGCGACACGGTGACGGTTCGGCTCGAGGGTGGCGACGAGCTCACCGCCGACCTGCTCCTCGTCGCGGTGGGCCGTGGCCCGGTCACCGACGGCCTGGGGTACGAGGAGGCCGGGGTCACGCTGGACCGCGGGTTCGTCATCACCGACGAGCGCTGCCGCACGTCGGCCGACGGGGTCTACGCCGTGGGCGACATCGTGCCCGGTCTGCAGCTCGCCCACCGCGGCTTCGCGCAGGGCATCTTCGTCGCCGAGGACATCGCCGGGCTGAACCCCGCACCGGTCGTCGAGTCGACCATCCCGCGAGTCACCTACTGCGAGCCCGAGATCGCCTCGGTGGGGCTCACCGAGGAGCAGGCCCGCGAGGCCCACGGCGAGGTCGAGAGCTACGAGTACAACCTCGGCGGCAACGGCAAGTCGCAGATCCTGCGCACCCAGGGCTTCGTCAAGCTGGTGCGGGTCAAGGACGGCCCCGTCGTCGGCATCCACATGGTCGGTTCCCGGATGGGCGAGCAGGTCGGCGAGGCCCAGCTCATCGTCGGCTGGGAGGCCCACGCCGAGGACGTCGCAGCCCTCGTGCACGCGCACCCGACGCAGAACGAGGCCCTCGGCGAGGCCCACCTGGCGCTCGCCGGGAAACCGCTCCACGCACACAACTAGAGTGATGACCGCCACCGCCCACGAAGGAGAGCTGTCCCGATGTCAGAACGCGTGAAGATGCCTGCGCTCGGCGAGTCCGTCACCGAAGGGACCGTGACGCGCTGGCTGAAGGGGGTCGGCGACCGCGTCGAGGTCGACGAGCCGCTGCTCGAGGTCTCGACCGACAAGGTCGACACGGAGATCCCCTCGCCGGTGGCCGGCACGCTGCAGGAGATCCTCGTCCAGGAGGACGACACGGTTCCGGTCGGCGCCGACCTCGCGGTGGTCGGTGACGGCGCGGCCCCGGCCGGTGGCGACTCCGGTGGCGAGCAGTCCGACGCGCAGGGCTCCGGCCCGAGCGACGAGGTCTCCGACCAGTCCGACGGCGACGCCGTCGCGCAGGCGGGCGACGAGGGTGGCCAGGAGCCGGCCGAGCCGCAGGCGCAGGCGCGCAGCCGCAGGCGCAGGCGCAGGCCGAGTCCGCGCCGCAGGAGCAGCCGGCTGCCGCGCCGGCCCCCACGGCATCCGGTGACTCGGGTGGGTCCGGCGACGGCACCACCGTGACGATGCCGGCGCTCGGCGAGTCAGTCACCGAGGGCACCGTCACCCGGTGGCTGAAGCAGGTGGGCGACGAGGTGGCCGTCGACGAGCCACTGCTCGAGGTGTCCACCGACAAGGTCGACACCGAGATCCCCTCCCCCGTGGCGGGCACGCTCACCTCGATCCTGGTCCAGGAGGACGACACCGTTCCGGTCGGCGCCGACCTCGCGATCGTCGGCGGCTCCGGTGGCGGTGGCGGTGGCGGGCAGTCCGCCCCCGAGCCGGCCGCCGAGCCCCAGCAGGCCGCCGCCGAGCCCGAGCCCGAGCCCGCTCCGCAGCCGGCCGAGCCCCAGGCGCCCGCTCCCCAGCAGGAGGACTCCGCCCCGGAGTCGGCCCCTCAGCCGGAACCCGCGTCGGCGGCGCCCGCCGCAGCTCAGGCCCCGGCCGCCCCCTCCGACGCACCCGCCGCCCCCGCCTCCTCAGACGAGCGCGACGCCGCCGCCTACGTGACGCCGCTGGTGCGCAAGCTCGCGACCGACCACGGCATCGACCTGAGTTCGGTGACCGGCACCGGCATCGGTGGCCGCATCCGCAAGCAGGACGTGCTCGCCGCGGCGGAGGCCGCGAAGGCCCCCGAGCCGGAGCCCGCCGCCCCCGCGGCACAGGCGCCGGCCGCAGCCGCTCGGGCCGCTGCACCGGCGGAGGCCTCGAAGCGGGGCACGACCGAGAAGATGTCGCGGCTGCGCAAGACGATCGCGCGTCGGATGGTCGAGTCGCTGCAGGTCTCGGCCCAGCTCACCACGGTCGTCGAGGTCGACGTCACCCGCATCTCGCGGCTGCGCGACCGCGCCAAGGGCGACTTCGCCCAGCGCGAGGGCACCAAGCTCAGCTTCCTGCCGTTCTTCGCGCTGGCCGCCGTCGAGGCCCTCAAGGCCCACCCGACGGTCAACGCGAGCATCGAGGGTGACGAGGTCACCTACTACGGCGCCGAGCACCTCGGCATCGCGGTCGACACCGAGAAGGGCCTGCTGGTGCCGGTGCTCAAGAACGCCGGCGACCTCAACATCGCGGGCCTGGCCCGCGGCATCGCCGACGTCGCCGACCGCACGCGGAACAACAAGATCATGCCCGACGACCTCGCCGGCGGCACCTTCACGATCACCAACACCGGTTCTCGCGGAGCGCTGTTCGACACCCCGATCATCAACCAGCCGCAGGTCGCGATCCTGGGCACCGGGGCGGTCGTCAAGCGGCCGATCGTCGTCACCGCCGAGGACGGCGAGACGATCGCCATCCGGTCGATGGTCTACCTCGCGCTGTCCTACGACCACCGCATCGTCGACGGTGCGGACGCCGCCCGCTTCCTCACGACGATGAAGCAGCGACTCGAGGAAGGCGCCTTCGAGGCCGACCTCGGTCTCTGACAGGTCGACTCGGACACCTCATGGGCCGCATCGCCGTCACCGGGTCGTCAGGCCTGATGGGCACACCCCTCGTCGCCGCGCTCCGAGCGCGCGGCGACGAGGTCGTCCGTCTGGTTCGTCGCAGCCCGCGCTCGGCCGACGAGGTGCAGTGGGACCCCACCAGCCGCACCCTCGACCCGAGCACGCTCGACGGCGTCGACGGCGTCGTCCACCTCGCCGGAGTGGGGGTCGGTGACAAGCGCTGGACCCCGGCGTACAAGCACGCGATCCTCGCCTCGCGCGTCGACGGCACGCATGCGGTGGCCGAGGCGATCGCGGCGGCCGACCACCCTGTGCGGTTCGTGTCGGCCTCGGCGGTCGGCTTCTACGGCGACCGCGGCGACGAGGAGCTCACCGAGGCCAGCACGCCCGGCACCGACTTCCTCAGCGACGTCGTGCAGGCCTGGGAGGCCGCCACCCAGCCCGCGGTGGATGCCGGGGCCTCGGTCGTGTGCCTGCGCAGCGGCATCGTGATGGCACCCGAAGGCGGCGCGATGAAGCCGATGCTGCGACTGGTGCGGTACGGGGTCGGGGGCCCGCTGGGCTCGGGGCGGCAGTTCATGCCCTGGATCACCCTCCCCGACCAGGTCGGCGCGATCCTGCACCTGCTCGACCGCCCCGACATCACCGGGCCGGTCAACCTCACCGCAGATCAGCCGGCCCGGCAGAAGGAGGTCGCGCAGGCCCTGGGCCGAGTGCTGCACCGCCCCGCCGTGCTGCCGGCGCCGTCGTTCGCCCTGCGCGCGGCGATCGGCGGGTTCGCGTCGGAGGTCCTGGGCGGACAGCGCATCACCGGTGACCGGTTGCGCGAGAGCGGGTACCAGCTCATTCACGCCGACCTCGACACCGCCATCCGCTGGCTGGTCGCCTGACCCTCCCGCGGGAACGGTGGCACCGCTCCCTCCCGCCCTCGGCCACGAGGGGTGGCCAGTGGCTGCAGCTCCGGCCGGCGAACAGCCGCGAGCCACCTCTCGCTCAGCGGAGGGGCGGTCACCTCGCTCAGGGCGCGGGACGCAGGTCGGAGATGCGCCAGCCGGCGTCGGTGCTGACCAGGTCGACGAGCACCGGAGTGCCCGGCACTGCCGGGTGTGACGTGCCCGTGGCACCCGGAGCGCCCGTGACGGTGTACGCACCGGAGTCGATGCGGGTGCGCAGCACGGCCCGATCGGGTGTCGCCGTGAGGGTGACGGCCTCGGCCACCGTGTAGCGCAGGCCGGTGTAGCGCACCCCCGCCCGCGCCACCTCGGCGACCGCCGCGGCATCGCGCACCGCTGCGGCCGACCGCGGGGCGTCGGCCTCGGCGAGCAGGGCCGGCGTCGCCTCGCGCCACGCGGCGGCTCGCGCGTCGGCGAGCACCTCGAGCAGCTGCGCGGGCCGTGACCGCGGCGACTCCACGTCGGTGCGCGGGTCGGTGCGGATGCCGCCCGGGGTGGCGCCGGCCGTCGCCGGGCCGGCCGCGGACGTGCCGCCGGCCGTGGACGTGCCGCCGGTCGTGGACGTCGCGCCGGCCGCGGCCGACGTCGGCGCGCCCGAGGGTCGGGACTGCGCCGCGACTCCCTCGCGGCCGAGCACGGCGACGGTGAGCACGAGCAGCGCCACGAGCGCCAGGGTCAGCAGACCTGACACGACGGCTTCCCGCGGCGCTCGTCGGACGGCCGGTGGCCCAGCTCGTTCGGGCCGGCCGGACCTGCCGGCCGAGCCCCACCCGCGACGGACGGCATCGCCGGCGTGTCGGCCCGACTGCCCGCCTCGAGTGCGGAAGTGGTTGTCAGGGCGACCACTTCCGCACTCGAGCCGGGGTCGCGCGGCCCGGGCGAGCCACGGCATCCGGGCGGTCGACCATCGCCACGGTCGCGACGCGGGCGCCGACGGCGGTCGGCCCGCTGCGGCCCGCAGCCGGTAGGTCACCGCGCTGACCTCGTCGTCACCGACCACGAGCCGCAACGGCTCGGGCTCGGCGGCGCCGAAGAGCAACCAGGCGAGCTCGTGGGCACCCGGCCGGTCGGCCGGCTCGGCAGCCACGGCGGCCGCCAGGGCGGCGACCACCGGCTCGGACCCCTCCCCGGCCAGGCAGACCTGCGCGAGCTCGGGCCGAAGCCCGGGCGGGCCCGGCACTGTGCCCGACAGGCACAGCCAGCCCACGGCACCGAGCGCGTAGACGTCGGCCGCCGGGCTCGGGTCGGCGCCGAGCAGCACCTCGGGCGCGACGTAGCCGTCGGTGCCCCAGACCCCCGGCGAGACGTCACCCACCACGTGGCCGAGCCCGAGGTCGCCCAGCACCGGACGCCCGTCGAGGTCGAGCAGCACGTTGCCGGGCGAGACGTCGCCGTGCACCACCCCGAGGTCGTGCAACCGCCCCAGCGCGGAGGCCAGCGGGGCCAGCACCGTGACCACCTCCCCCGGCGACAGGTGGCCGCGAGCCCGCACGAGTGCGTCGACCGCACCGCCGAGCAGGTGCGGCATCACGACGGCCACCCGCCCGTCGGGCAACGGCACGCACGCCTCGACGGTGACGACGTGCGCGTTGGCCGCCCGGGCGGACACCGCGGCCTCGCGGGACGCCACCTCGAGCGACCCGACGTCGGCGTGCACCACCTTGACCGCCACCCGGTGACCGCCGTCGAGCGCCACCCCCGCCCACACCTCGCTCGTGCCGCCGCGGGCGAGCAGCACCCCGAGCTCGTACCCGGGCACGTCGGGCACCGCCGCCGCGTCACCACCGACGGGCGCGTGAGCCGCCGTCGCCACGGCATCCCCCTGATCCACCATCACCCCACCCTGCCCGGATCCGGGTGCGGCGGCGGCGGGTTGTCCACAGGCCCCTAGGGTGGTCGCCATGCCTGCAGACGCCCCGACGATCCTGGCCACCTCGGGTGGCTACCGCTACGGACGCCGCACCCAGCTCGAGTTCAACGCCCTGGTGCACCACGCCGTCGAGCTCTCCGGCGCGCACGGCCGGCGACCGCGCGTGACGTTCGTCGGCACGGCATCCGGCGACCCGCGGCACACGAACTACTGGGCCCACGAGGCCGGCCGCGTCGCCGGGTTCGACGTGACCTGCCTCGACCTGTTCCCCATGCCCAACCTCGACGACGTGCCCGGCCACCTGCTCGAGGCCGACGTCGTGTGGGTCAACGGCGGGTCGGTCGCCAACCTGCTCGCCGTCTGGGACGTGCACGACCTGCGCCCGGCGATGCGTGCGGCGTGGGATGCCGGGGTCGTGCTCGGCGGCGTCTCGGCCGGGTCGATCTGCTGGTACGTCGGCGGGTGCACCGACTCGTTCGGCCCGGAGCTGCGCGCGGTGACCAACGGCCTGGGCCTGCTCCCCTACGGCAGCGGCGTGCACTACGACTCCGAGGCGGCCCGCCGCCCCACCGTGCACCGGCTGGTCGGCGACGGCACGCTGCCCGAGACGCACTGCACCGACGACGGCGTCGGCCTGGTCTACCGCGGCACCGAGCTCGTCGAGGCGGTCAGCGAGGTCGACGACAAGGGGGCATACGTCGTGACCCGCGACCGGTGGCGACGCCGGTGAAAGCGGTGTGCACGAGGAGCGCCTCGAACCCCGCCGCCTCCCCTCCCCCTGACCGTTCAGGGGCGGGGGGTCTTCACCGTGACGACCCGGTTCTGGGTGGCCGAGATGCGTGCGGCGTCGATCACGGCGAGGGTGTGCACGGCATCCCACGGGTCCACCGGCATCGCGGCCTGCGGGTCGGGCGCGGCCAGGGCCGCAGCCACCCCTCGGTAGAGGTCGGCCTGGCCGCCCGCGGCCCGCACGACCGGCTCGCGCTCGTGACCGCGGTAGAGCCAGCCGCTGTGCTCGGCGTCGGCGTCGGCCTGCCCGTCCCACACGTGCACCTCGCCGGGGAAGTCGGCCATCACGTACGCGGCCTGGGTGCCGAGCAGCCGAACCCGCGGCCCCGGGGCCCCCGACAGCGACGTCGCCCCCAGGTGTGACACCACCCCACCGGCGTGCCGGCAGACGAGGAACGCGTCGTCCTCGGCGGGGGTGGTTCGGGCGTCGACGGTGGCGAACACGGTCTCCACCGGCCCGAACAGCTGCACCGCGGCGTCGACGAGGTGGCTGTGCAGGTCGAGCAGGATGCCGCCGCCCTCGGTCGCGCCGGCCTGCTCGCGCCAGCGCTCCTTGGGCACCGGACGCCACCGCTCCCACCGCATCTCGTAGCGGAACGGCGTGCCCACGAGACCGTCGGCCACCACCCGCGCCACCGTGACCTGCTCGGCGTCGAAGCGGCGGTTCTGGAAGACGGTGAGCGGCACCCCGGCCGCCGCGGCGTGGCGCACGACGGCCGCAGCCGACTCGGCATCCACGGCGAGCGGCTTGTCGACGAGGCACGCGATGCCGGCGTCGACGACGGCCCGCACCTGGGCGGCGTGTCCCCCGCTCGGCGTGGCGAGGACGACGAGGTCGACCGCCGCCCTCGCCAGCAGGTCGTCGAGACGGGGCACGACCTCGGTACCCGGGAACTCGGCCCGTGCCGCGTCGGCCCGCGCGCTGTCGGACGTCGAGACCGCGACGACGTCGCAGCCCGCCTCGTGGAGCAGCGGGGCGTGGATGGTCTGCCCGGACGACCCGAAACCGGCAAGTGCGACACGCATCATGCGCGCCAGCCTAGGACCCGGTCGAGGCACCCTCCGGCTCCGCGACGTCATCCGGCTCGGTGGAGGGACGCCGGTCGGCCGCCAGGTGACGCGGCCACCAGATCCGCGGGCCGATGTCGTAGGCCGCAGCGGGCACGAGCAGCGACCGCACCACGAAGGTGTCGAGCAGCACGCCGAACGCGACGATGAACGCGATCTGCACCAGGAAGACCAATGGCAGCACTGCCAGGGCCGAGAACGTCGCTGCGAGAACGATGCCCGCGCTGGTGATCACCGCTCCGGTCACGGCCAGACCGACGAGGATGCCGGGTCTGGTCCCGCGGACCTTGGCCTCCTCGCGTACCCGCGTCATCAGGAAGATCGAGTAGTCGATGCCGAGCGCCACGAGGAACACGAACCCGTAGAGCACGATCGACGGGTCGCTGCTCTGGAAGCCGAACAGGTGCTGGAAGACCAGGGACGAGATCCCGATGGTCGCCGCGAACGAGACCACGTTGGCCACGACGAGGAGGAGCGGCGCGACGAGCGAGCGGAGCAGCAGCGCGAGCACGACGAAGATGACGAGCAGGATCGTCGGCACGATGACCCGCAGGTCGCGCCCGCTCGCCTCGTGCACGTCGAGGTTGGTCGCCGCGTTGCCGCCGACGAGCGCGTCCTCGCTGACGGCGTCAAGGTCCGAGCGCAGCCGCTGCACGGTCTCCTCGGCTTCCTGGCTGTCCGAGGCCGCCTTGGTCGTGGCCTGGACGAGGACGTTGCCGTCGACGACCTTGGGCGGCACCGCCGGCTGGCCGGGCTGGGGCGGGACGAGGCCGATGAAGGCGCTGTCGACGCCGGGGTCGCTGGTCACCACCTGCAGGGCCGCGTCGGCGTCGGCCTGGGGCACGATGATCTGGATCGGCGTCGCCGAACCGGCCGGGAAGTGCTCGCCGATCACCTTCTGCGCAGTGATGGAGTCCGTGTCCTTGAGGAAGGTCTCGTCGATGGTGGAGCCGTCGGCCTTGAACGTCGGGGCGAACGCCGCGGCGGCCAGCAGGACGACGAGCGTGATCACCCAGGTGCGGCGTGGGTGCCGGCCGACGAGGTCGGCGACCCGGCCCCAGAGCCCCTTGGTGCCGACGACGTCCTCGGCGTGCGCGTGGTCGAGCTTGGGTGCGAACGGCCAGAACACCTGGCGGCCGAAGAGCAACAGGACCGCGGGCAGGAAGGTCAGCGACGCCAGCAGTGCGCCGGCGATGCCGAGGGCGCCGACCGGCCCGAGTCCGGAGGTGCTGCGCAGCTCGGCGAGCAGCAGGCAGAGCAACGCGAGGATGACGGTTGTGGCCGAGGCGACGATCGGCTCGACCGAGCCGCGCCAGGCCCGTTTGAGTGCCACCCACGAGTTCGGCTTGTCGTGCAGCTCCTCCTTGAAGCGGCTGACGAGCAGCAGGGCGTAGTCGGTCGAGGCGCCCACGACGAGGATGAACAAGATGCCCTGCGACTGGCCCGACAGCGTGATCACGTCGTTGAGGGCGAGCTGGTAGACGGCCAACGAGGCTGCGCTCAGCCCGAACACGGCGCTGATCAGCACCGCGAAGGGCAGGATCGGGCTGCGGTAGACGATGAGCAGGATGACGAGCACGACGAGCAGTGCGACGCCGAGCAGGATGCCGTCGATGCCCGCGAACGCGGCTGCGAAGTCGGCAATGAGCCCGCCCGGCCCCCCGACATAGCCGTTGAGGCCGATTGGCACCAGGGTGCTCTCGATCTCGTCGCGCATCGCCTCGGCACCCTCGACGAGCGCAGAGGTGTCCCCACTGGCCTCGGTGCCCTTCTCGGCATCGAGCGGCACCGAGACGAGCACGGCCTTGCCGTCCTGGGACGGGATCGGGACGACGGGCGAACCGGTCACGAGGTAGTCGCCGAGGGTCTTCCCCTCACCCATCGCCGGAAGCGCCAGGCCTGGCAGGCCCTGCGCCAGGGTCGTCACGGCCTGGAGGTCCTGCGGCGTCAGCGCGCCGCCGTCGGCGCGCTCGACGACGACGAGGTAGGGCAGCGTGTCACTGTCGATGAAGGTCGCGACCGCGTTGCTGACCTGCGTGGACTCGGCGCTCTTGGGCAGGAAGGTCGAGTTGTCGTTGGACTGGACGCCGGCGAGCTTGCCCTGGGCGGCGCCGCCGAGGGCCCCGACGACCAGCCAGACGATGACGACCAGCACCGCACCCCAGATGGCGATGCGGGGGCGTCTGGAACTGGAACGGACCACGTCGGGCTCCTGGCTCATGCGCCAGAGCCTAGGGAACACCGCGCAGGGTGCGCAGCCCGGGTCTCGACGCCGCGCCGCGTACCGTTGGGCCCATGCGTTTCGTGCACCTCGGCTTCGCGCCCGACCTCGTCGACTACGAGCAGGGCTGGCAGACCCAGCGTGAGGTCCATGCCCAGGTCGTCGACGGCACCCTCCCGGACAGCACGCTGCTGCTCGAGCACGCCGCCGTCTACACCGCCGGCAAGCGCACCGAGGCCCACGAGCGGCCCACCGACGGCACCCCGGTCATCGACGTCGACCGCGGCGGCAAGATCACCTGGCACGGCCCCGGTCAGCTCGTCGGCTACCCGATCGTGCGCCTGACCCAGGTGCCGATCGACGTCGTCGCCCACGTCCGGCGCCTCGAGGACGTCATGATCCGGGTCTGCAACGACTTCGGCGTCGAGGCCGTGCGGGTCGACGGCCGCAGCGGGGTGTGGGTGCTCGCCGACGACCGCGGACCCGACCGCAAGCTCGGCGCCATCGGCGTGCGGGTCAGCCGCCGGGTCACCATGCACGGGTTCGCGCTGAACTGCGACGCGGACCTGTCGTGGGCGGACGCGATCATCCCGTGCGGTATCGCGGATGCCGGTGTCTCGTCGCTGACCCTGGAGTCCGGTCGGCCGGTGACGGTGCAGGACGTGCTGCCCTACGCCGAGAAGCACCTCAGCGACGTCCTGGGCTGAGCCGTCACCGGATTGGGGACCCGTCGTGGCTCCGGCGTAGGCTGGCGCGCGTGACTGTCGCACCCGAGGGACGCCGCATGCTGCGGGTCGAGGCACGCAATGCCGAGACCCCGATCGAGCGCAAGCCGGAGTGGATCCGCACGACCGCGAAGATGGGTCCGGAGTTCACCCAGATCCACGCCATGGTCAAGGGTGAGGGCCTGCACACGGTGTGCCAGGAGGCCGGCTGCCCCAACATCTTCGAGTGCTGGGAGGACCGCGAGGCCACCTTCCTCATCGGCGGCGACACCTGCACCCGGCGCTGCGACTTCTGCGACATCGCGACCGGCCGGCCCCAGCCCCTCGACCTCGACGAGCCCCGCCGGGTCGCCGAGTCGGTGCGCTCGATGGGCCTGCGCTACTCCACCGTCACCGGGGTGGCCCGCGACGACCAGCCCGACGGCGCCGCCGGGCTGTACGCCGAGACGATCCGCCAGATCCACGCCCTCAACCCGAACACCGGCGTCGAGATCCTCCCGCCCGACTTCGGCGCCGTGCCCGAGCTGGTCGGCCAGGTCTTCGACGCCCGACCCGAGGTGTTCGCGCACAACCTCGAGACCGTGCCGCGCATCTTCAAGCGGATCCGCCCGGCGTTCACCTACGACAAGTCGCTGCGCGTGCTGACCATGGCCCGCCAGGCCGAGCTCGTCACGAAGTCCAACCTCATCCTCGGCATGGGCGAGGAGGACCACGAGATCGAGGCGGCCATCCGCGACCTGCACGACGCGGGCTGCGACATCCTCACGATCACCCAGTACCTGCGCCCCTCCCCCAAGCACCACCCGATCGACCGGTGGGTCAGGCCCGAGGAGTTCGTGCACTGGTCGGACGTCGCCCAGGACATCGGCTTCAAGGGCGTCATGGCCGGCCCGCTGGTGCGCAGCTCGTACCGCGCCGGGCGGCTCTGGGCCACGGCGATGAATCGCTGGGGCCGCCCGATCCCCGAACACCTGTCCCACCTCTCGGCCGCCACGGCAGACCCGGCCCGCCAGGAGGCGGCGTCGTTGGTGGCACGCGCGGCGCGCACCGTATCCTGATCACCTCAGCCCGCGGCATCCCGTGGGCCCTGTCCCACTGATCCAGGAGCTCGACCTCCCGTGTCCGACCAGCCCGAAGCCAAGACCGGCCGCATCGCGCAGATCCGCCAGGCCTACACCGCCATCCACCAGCTCGACCGGAGGATCGGGTGGTGGATGGGCGGCGCCGCGGTCCTCGCCGCTGCCGTCGTCATCGGCATCGGCGCCTTCTTCGGCGGGTTCTGGCTCTGGTACAGCGTGATCATGGCGATCGCGGCGGCGCTGCTCGCGGCGGTCGTCGTGATGAACCGCCGGGGCAACACCGCGATGTACCGGGCGCTCGAGGGCCAGCCCGGCGCCGCCGGTGCCACCCTCACCGGGCTGGGCAAGCGGGGCTGGTACGCCACCCAGGAGCCGGTCGCGATCGAGGGCGCCCGCGGCACCCGACCCAGCGACATGGTGGATGCCGCGATGGTCTTCCGCGCGCTGGGGCGGCCCGGCATCGTGCTCATCGGCGAGGGCCCCACCCCTCGGGTGACCAAGCTGCTCAAGCAGGAGGAGAAGAAGGTCGCCCGCGTCGCGCCCGGGGTGCCGGTGCACCTCTGGGTGGTCGGCGAGGGCGAGGGCCAGGTGCCGATCAAGAAGGTCTCCAGCCGGCTGACCCGGATGCGCCCCGTGCTGACCAAGGAGGAGACCTCGGTCGTCAACAAGCGGCTGAAGTCCCTCGGCGGCATGAAGCCCCCGATCCCCAAGGGCGTCGACCCCACCCGCGCCCGCGTCGACCGCAAGGCGATGCGCGGGAAGTGACCCGCACGTGAAAGGACCCCGGCCGCTGCGGCGCCGGGGTCCTTCTCGTCAGTGGCTCAGCTCGTCGCTCGGCCCTGCTCGGTGGCTGCGCTCAGGGACGCACGATGCGGGTGCCCGCCGCGACGTCGTGGAAGCCACGCCCGTCGCGCGAGGTCAGCACCGCCGGCACCACCAGGCAGAGGAGCAGGGTGCGGATGACGACCTGCAGCGGGAACGCGCCCGGCCGCACCTGCCACACCTGCATGCCGAACAGCCGGTGCCCCAGGGTCGCTCCTCCGGTGAGTGAGACGAGCAGGACGGTGTAGAGCGCGAACACCCCGAGCGGCGCGAGCGCGGCGGTCCCCCCGGCCGTCGTGTCGATGCGCAGCAGCAGGACCACGACGAGCTGGGCGATCAGCCAGTCGACGAGCAGGGCGCCGAAGCGTCGCAGGAAGGTGGGCGTCGCGGGGGCACGATCGGGGCCGGCGCCGCCATCGGAGGAGGCGGGCGGCATCCCGGGGTCGGTGGGTGCGGGGTCGATGGGCGCTGGCACCACGACACTGTATGCCGCGTGCTCGCCGGACCGGTCGCCCGCCCGGCCCGCCGTCGGCGACGCGAGCCGCGTCTCGCCGTCGTCCGCCTGTCGGGCGCGGCATCTCACCTACCGATACGGTGGGCTGCGTTACACCGGCGAAACACATGGGTCACGGTCGGTTAACCGCTTCTCCCTAGAGTCGTGCCGAAGCCCCAGGGCTGGCTCTCCATAGCCCCTTGTCCCGAACCAGGAGGTTCATAGTGTTCAGCTCCGCTGAAGAGGTCCTCGACTTCATCAAGGCAGAGGACGTCAAGTTCGTCGACATCCGGTTCTGCGACCTGCCCGGCGTCATGCAGCACTTCAACGTGCCCGCGCAGACGGTCGACATCGACTTCTTCACGAACGGCCAGATGTTCGACGGCTCGTCGATCCGTGGGTTCCAGGCCATCCACGAGTCCGACATGAAGCTCGTGCCCGACCCCAGCAGCGGCTACCTCGACCCGTTCCGGGCCGAGAAGACGCTCATCATGAACTTCTCCATCGTCGACCCGTTCACGGGTGAGCCCTACAGCCGCGACCCGCGCAACATCGCCGCGAAGGCCGAGGCCTACCTCGCGTCCACCGGCATCGCCGACACCGCCTACTTCGGCGCGGAGGCGGAGTTCTACGTCTTCGACGACGTGCGCTTCGAGACCAAGCAGAACGCCAGCTACTACTTCATCGACTCCGTCGAGGCGGCCTGGAACACCGGGCGCGTGGAGGAGGGCGGCAACCGCGGCTACAAGACCCGCTACAAGGGCGGCTACTTCCCCGTGCCGCCGGTCGACCACTTCGCCGACACCCGCGACAAGATCTGCCTCAACCTGGCCGACGTCGGCCTGCTCGTCGAGCGCAGCCACCACGAGGTCGGCACCGCGGGCCAGCAGGAGATCAACTACCGCTTCAACACGCTGCTGCAGTCCGGCGACGACATGATGAAGTTCAAGTACGTCGTCAAGAACACGGTGTGGGAGCAGGGCAAGACGGCCACGTTCATGCCGAAGCCGATCTTCGGTGACAACGGCTCGGGCATGCACACCCACCAGTCGCTGTGGAAGAACGGCGAGCCGCTCTTCTACGACGAGCGCGGCTACGGCGGCCTGTCCGACCTGGCCCGCTGGTACATCGGCGGCCTGCTCAAGCACGCCCCGGCGCTGCTCGCCTTCACCAACCCGACGGTGAACTCCTACCACCGCCTGGTCCCCGGCTACGAGGCCCCGGTCAACCTGGTCTACTCGGCCCGCAACCGCTCCGCCTGCGTGCGCATCCCGATCGCCGGCGACAGCCCCAAGGCCAAGCGCATCGAGTTCCGCATCCCCGACCCGTCGTCGAACCCCTACCTGTGCTTCGCCGCGCAGCTGATGGCGGGCCTGGACGGCATCAAGAACCGGATCGAGCCGCCGGAGCCGGTCGACAAGGACCTCTACGAGCTGCCGCCCGAGGAGCACGAGGCCATCGCACAGGTGCCCGGTTCGCTGCCCGAGGTGCTTCTCGCCCTGGAGGCCGACCACGAGTTCCTGCTCGAGGGTGGCGTGTTCACGCAGGACCTCATCGAGACCTGGGTGGAGTGGAAGCGCAAGAACGAGGTCGACCCGATCCGCTTCCGCCCGCACCCCCACGAGTTCGAGATGTACTTCGACATCTGAGTAGTCCCGGGCGGTTGACCAGCGCAAACGCCGGTCGGCCACCTCAGAAGTCCTTGACGAGTCCTCACGGGCCAACGCCGACACAACGGCAGCCCGTGAGGACTCGTCGCTGTCCCCGCCACGGATGCCGGCGAGGCCGCCCTGGCGAGAGCCCATACATAGCCGCCCGGCCTCGGACGAGGCTGGGGGGCAGAGCGCGACGGGCACGGAGCTAAGGCGCGCCCCGGGGAGGTGCAGGCCCCTAACCGGGACGCTAAGCCTTCGCACCGGGGGGATGAGTACGCGGGCCTGACGCGAATTCTGGCAGCACGACCTTGGGGTGTCCTTGGGTCGTCCCGGTGGGCGGTGCTGTTGGGTCGTCGGATGCGTTGGGGCGGATCGGCCCTGCCGTCGGCGGTTGAGGCAGATCGTCCGGCGCCTGAAGGCCGACCATCCTCGCCGAGAGTCGCACCTAGCTGCCCGGGTGTGGGGACGTGAGCCTCATCGGAGCCATCGGTTTGGTCGGTCGGTGGGCCGGCGATCTCCTCCCTCGCGCTGGCTGACCAGCCACCTGAACCCAACGCCGGTGACACGACCTGCCGGCACGTGGTGATGGGCCACCGAGCCGTCGATCCCCCTCTGGCTCGAGGGCTCGGCGGCCCACCATGGCCCGTGCCAGTCGGTCCCGGGCCCACGTCGTCGTCCGTCGGGGCGCCTCATACCGCGCACCGCGCACGGCGGCATCTATGCGGGGGGCGGGACGGGCGGACGAACCCGCACCCCGGATGGTCGCGCACCCACTGCTTCGGTGCGCTCGCTGCCTCACGCAGTGCGAGTCGGCAACTCCCATCCATTGCAACCCATCCGGCGCCGCCGTGTGACCTGTTTCACGAAATCCGACCCGACAACACCGGTGGGCAGCCGACGCCCACCCCGCTGCCACCCACCCCGGATGCCCCTCTCCGTGCTCCCGGACGGCACCGTCGCGGCCCCGTGGCTCAGACCAGCCGCTGGGTCCACAGGAGCGAGCCGGCGGCGGCGAGAAGGGCGGCCAGGAGGGCGGCACCTGCGAAGGCCGCGGTCAGTTCCCGGGTCTGCACGGTGTAGGCGACGTCGCGGCCGATCTGGGCGTAGATCGAGCCGAGCTGGTCGGCGCTGTCCGCCGTGAAGGACTGCCCACTGCTCGCCTGCGCGATCCGCGCCATGGCATCGGGGTCGTACGGGACCGCCACGGTCTGGCCCTGGATGGTCACCGCGCCACCCGAGGTGCCGAACGCGATCGTGTTGATCGGCACCTTCTGCGCCTTCGCGTCCTGCGCCGCTGCGTCGGCGGCCTCCGACGGCGAGAGCTGACCGTCACTGATCGTCGGCGACCCGTCGCTCATCAGGACGATCGCCGCCGGCACGGGCTTTCCAGGGGTGCCCTCGGGGACGGCCGTGATCGCGTCGAGCGACGCGCGGATACCCGCCGCCGTCGCGGTGCCGCCGCCGACCGTCAACGACTTGATGGCTTCGGTGAGCTGCGCCCGGTCGGTGGTGGGCGCCACCAGCAGCCGGGCGGAACCGTCGAAGCTCACCAGGCCGACCTGGATGCCACGCGGCAGGTTCTCGACGAACTGCGACGCCTGGGTCTCAGCCGCGACCAGCCGGCTCGGCTCGACGTCGGTCGCGGTCATCGACGCGGACGTGTCGAGGGTGAGCATGATGGTGGCCCGGTCCTTGGGGGTCCGCATCGCCATGGCCGGCTCGGCGAACGCGAGGGTCAGCACCACGAGGGCGAGCAGCATCGCCGCCGCCGGGACGTGGCGCTGCCAGCCCTGCCGGCGCGGAGCGACCGAGTCAAGAAGGTCGACACTGGTGAAGCGCAGCACCTGGGTGTGGCGTCGCCTCTGGACGAGCACGTACCCGACGAGCAGGGCGACCGGCAGCACCAGCAGCAGCAGCCGAACTGGGGACAGGAAGCTCATCGGTTCACCGCCGGGCTGAACCGTGCGATGACGGCGTCGGACGGGCGGGCGCGGCGCGCCCGGTGCAGCCCGGAGGTGAACCGCACGGTGTCGCCCAGCCAGTCCCGGTCGGTGGACAGGTGCAGGTACGAGGCGCCCGTGCCCTCGATGCGCCTCACGATCTCCTCGTGGCGCGCCGCCGCAGCCGCCGAGTACCTCGCGCGGAGGCCGGGCGACGCGGACTGGACGTAGCGCTGCCGGCCGGTCTCGGTGTCCACCACGGCCAGGACACCGACCGCCGGGAGGGCCAGCTCGCGCGGGTCCGTCACGTGGACCGCGATGACGTCGTGGTGGCGGACGAGGCCGCCGAGCGCGCCCGCCCAGGGGTCGTCGCCCAGGAAGTCGGACACGACGACGACCTGGCTGCGGCGCGGCTGGATCACGGGCAGGCGACGCAGGGCGTCGGTCACGGTGGCGCCGTGGCCCGGCGCGCCGGGCTCCCGCGGGGAGTCGTGGACGACGGCGAGGGACGCCAGGAACGCGCTGCGCCCGCGTCGCGCGGGGAGGTGCCGCAGCCGGTCGGTGCCGGCGACCAGCACGCCGAACCGGTTGCCGCCGCGCACTGTCAGCATGCCGAACGCCGCCATGGCGCCCAGCGCGACGTCGCGCTTCTCGCAGTCGGCCGTGCCGAAGTCGAGGCTTGCCGACCGGTCCATGACGACCCAGGTCTCCAGCTCGCGGTCCGCCTCGGTCTGCCGGACCCAGACCTGGTCGGAGCGCGCGCTCAGGTTCCAGTCCACGAGCCGCGCGTCGTCGCCGGGTGCGTACGGGCGGGCGCCCGCCCGCTCACTTCCCGGCCCGTAGGTGTAGCTGGCGTGGTCGCCGCTGTCCCGGCCGTCGAGCCGGTGCGTGATGGCAAGCTCGAGGCGTCGCAGCACCTGCGCGCGCGCAGCGGCGTCCGATGCCGCCATCGACAGGAGTGGGGCGCTCATCCCGCCGCCATCGGGGTCGTCGTCGGCACCGGCATCGTGTTCTGGTGGCTCTCCTGCTGCGGGGAGATGCTGGGTGCCGGCACCCGGCGCAGCAGCGACTCCACCACGGCCTCGGGGTGCACGCCCTCGGCCAGCGCGTCGTACGTGAGCGTGATGCGGTGCCGCAGGACCTCGGGTGCGATGTCGTAGACGTCCTGCGGGACGGCATACCGACGGCCGCGGAGCACGGCGAGCGCCCGCGCCGAGGACAGCAGGCCCAGCGTGCCGCGGGGGCTGGCGCCGAGGGCGATCATCCGGGACAGGTCGTCCAGGCCCCAGCGCGCGGGCTCACGGGTCGCCATGACGAGGCGGACGGCGTAGTCCTGCACGGCGTGGTGCACGAAGACGTCTCGCACGACGCCCTGCAGGTCGACGAGCTGGTCGCTGGTCAGCACCTGCTCGGCCTGCGGCGTGCGGCCGGACATGCGGTGGGCGATCGCGATCTCTTCCTCGTAGGTCGGCTGCTGGACGACGACGTGCATGAGGAACCGGTCGCGCTGCGCCTCCGGCAGGGCGTAGACGCCCTCGGACTCGATCGGGTTCTGCGTGGCGAGGACCAGGAACGGCCGCGGGAGCGGGCGCGTCTCGCCGGCGATCGTCACGTGTCGCTCGGCCATCGCCTCGAGCAGCGCCGACTGGACCTTCGCGGGGGCGCGGTTGATCTCGTCCGCCAGCACGATGTTCGCGAACAGCGGGCCCCACTCGATCGCGAAGTCCTCCCGCGACGGCCGCCAGGTCCGGGTTCCGACGAGGTCGGCGGGCACCAGGTCCGGCGTGAACTGCAGCCGGGCGAAGTCGCCACCCACGGCCCGCGCCATCGTCGACACCGTCAACGTCTTGGCAAGGCCGGGGAAACCCTCGATCAGGCAGTGGCCGTCGGCGAGCAGACACACCATGACCCGCTCGACCAGGCGATCCTGGCCGACGATGACCTTCTTGACCTGGAACAGCGCATCGGCGAGCAGCGCCGCGTGATCGGCGCCTGGGACGGTGAGGGTGTGGGTCGGTTCCGGGTACTGGCCATTGGTGGTCACTGCGGTGTCCTCTCGTGTGCGGAAGTGGTGGTCAGCCGACGGGGCCGGAGCCCAGGCGTAGGCGGGCGGTGTGTTTCTTGCCGCCCGCGTCGGTCCAGGCGACGGTGACGGTGTCGCCCGGGTGGTGCGGAGACACGGCGGCGTGCAGGTCGGCGGCCGAGGCCACCGCGTGGCCGTCCACGGCCGTGATCACGTCACCTTGCTGGATGCCGGCCCCCTCCGCCGGGGACCCGGGCACCACGCCCGCCACCTGCACGCCGGCCGTGGACGTTCCCTGCGGGCTGCCAGGAACCAGCTGCACGCCCAGGAACCCGGGGACGCCGATGTGGACCGTGCTCGACGAGCGACCGTCGATGATCTGCTGCGCGATGGAGCGGGCCTGGTCGATCGGGACGGCGAAGCCCTCGACGGAGGCGGCCGAGTCGTTGGACGCGGAGCCGGCGGACCCCGCCGTCACGACGCCGACGACCTTGGCGGCGTCGTTCACCACCGCGCCACCTGAGTCCCCCGGCTGGATGGCGGCATCGAACTGGATCAGCCCGGTGAGCTGCTGAGCCGAGCCGTCGCTCTCGTCGCGCACCGTGATCTCCTGGTCGAGCGCGCGCACGGTCCCGGGGACCGCGCTCGGAGTCCCCCCGACTCCGCCGGCGTTGCCGACCGCGACCACGTCGTCGCCCACCTTCACCGTCGACGAGGAGCCCAGTGGGGCCACCGTGAGGCCCGACGCTCCCTTCAGCCGCAGGACCGCCACGTCGTGGGTGGTGTCGTAGCCGAGCACCGTCGCGTCGTACGTCTGCCCGTTGCCGACATCGGTGGCGCGAACGGAGGTCGCCCCGGCGACGACGTGGTGGTTGGTGAGCACCAGGCCATCGGCGGACAGCACGATTCCGGTGCCGGCGCCCTGCGCCCCGTCGTACCCGATGGTCGTGTTGACGTCGACGAGGCCCTTGGACACCGCTGCCGCCGCTGAAGCCTGCTCTGGTGTCAGCGCTGCGGGCTGCTGCGCCCCGCCGGGGGGCGACCCGGGCACGACGCCGGGCGGTGCGCTGGGCGCGGTGCTCGGAGGAGCCGTGGGGCTGGGGACAGTCGGGCTGGGGAGAGTGGGTGTGCTCGGAGCGGAGGGCAGCGCCGTGGCGGAGGGCTTCGGCGGTGCGGCCGAGGTGTCACCCCGAGTACGCAGCGTGTTCGTGAGCGCCGCTGCGCCGGCCAGGAGAAGTGCCAGCAGGACGGCGGTGACCACGACCAGCCCCTGGCGGCTCGGCCGTCGCGGCCGATCCGGAGGAAGGGGGAAAGCGGGTGGTGGCGCGTCCACCGGTGGGGCGTAGCCGCCAACGGTGTCGGGCCGGGCCCACAACGCCGACGTCCACGGGTCCGGCTCGCCCCATGGGGGGCCGCCGGACACCGACGGGTAGCTCTGACCCTGGTCGCCCTGGACCGACATGAACGGCCCCTTCCGTGATCTGGACGGCCACAGCGGCCGGAGCGCACAGTGTGCGGCCATGAACCTGAAATGTCATCGGGCAGAACCTGTGCAAAGGCTGTGGATGCACGCCCCAGCAGATCGCCCCTCACCCGGTCAGCGAGGACTGCGGCCGTCCCCACTCACTGTCTCGTGGGGAGTGCGTCGCGGCCCGGGACAAGCGGCATCATCCGCCTTCGAGCGCGCGAGTGGCCCCCCAACCTGCTCCCCCACACTGCCGCTTCCCCGGTTGTTTGCCAGACGTCGCGTGCTCGTTCACGCGCAAAGAAGACGCCCTACAACTTTGGTACTAGTACCTCCGCCGCGGTCGTTGCGGAAAAGGTGTAGAACCGTCAGCCTCTCCATCACTTGCGAAGCTTGCCATTCGAAAGGCCCCCACGGCGGCACTTCGGCGCTGCGTGCGTTGCGCGATGAATGAACTGCCTTCTCCTTAAGGGGTGTTGGCCGATGTTAAGGTGCTGGAACCCTTCGTGCTCCGAGGGCTTGTGGCGTCGATTGAGCTGGCCGCGGACGAATTCATCCCGGGCAGGCACCGAAAGGTGCGTCAGAACGTTCGTTCGGCACCCTTCGGAATCGCCTCCCTTGACCGAATGGCGGCTCGGTGCAACATTTGAATTACCGCACACCAAACGATGACGAACGGTTTGTGCGCCATATCCCTGCGTGCACGGCTAACCGTGATCACCCTATGGACCGCAAGGTACGAGCACGCCATCGTCGCGTCCGGCCGGCACACCTCACCGGCAGCGCCAGTGCTACGGACCAGGCGTCCTACACGTCCCGCCAGGCGGGAGAGCGATTCGCGACCGCCTTAGCCAGGGCCTGACGCAGGACAGCCCGCGAACCTTCAAGGTTGTTGATCAGCCATGACACTTCAAGAATCCGCGCTGCCCGAACTGGACGGGCGCACGTCACACGTCAATCGCAGAGAACTGCTGGCCGCACTCGCCGCGGGCACGCTGACGGTGGCCTCCGCCAGCGTCCTGACGTCGACACCCGCCAGCGCCGCGACGCCTCCGAGACCGGTCACCCTCGACGAGTTCATGGAGCTGTCCCGCATCCTCACGGACAACGAGTTCAGCCTCGACGACGAGCCCGGCGCCCTGTACCTCGCCTCCCTGGTCGCCGACCCCGCCTTCAACGCCCCGTTGCGCCAGCTCGTGCAGGACACCGTGCGCGCCAACAGAGAACCGAAGACCTTCAACGACGTGGTCCGCAGTGGTGCGCTGCGCACCGACGCAGCCGCCAAGACGGCGCAGCAGATCCTGGTGCTCTGGTACTCGGGACTCGTCAACGACCGCACGGCCGACTACCTGGAGGCGCTGGCCTGGGAGTCACTTCCCTTCCCCAAGCCACCGAGTACCGAGCTCGGCTTCTCGAAGTGGGATGAAGCGCCATGAGCGTCGTGGCAAGCGCCGATGTCGTCATCGTCGGCTCCGGCGTGGCCGGTGCCCTGGTCGCCGACCGCCTGGTCAAGAAGGGCGTCAGCGTCGTGATCCTGGAAGCCGGACCGCCGGTCGATCGCGACCAGGCCGTCGAGATCTTCCGGCAGGCCACCGCCAAGGTCCCTGAGTCCCCGTACCCGTCCACCGCACACGCTCCTCGACCCTCCGTGCTGGACATCGGGGTACCCGGCACCGGGTACTTCGTGCAGGAGGGGCCCGAGCCCTTCGGCTCCACGTACGAGCGGGTCGTCGGCGGCACCACCTGGCACTGGCTGGGCAGCACGCCGAGGCTGCTGCCGAGCGACTTCCGGATGAAGACCCAGTTCGGTGTCGGCCGGGACTGGCCGTTGAGCTACAACGACCTGGAGCCCTTCTATGTCCAGGCCGAGAAGGAGCTCGGGGTCGCCGGCGACGGTCACGAAGACCAGGGCTCACCCCGAAGCGCGGGCTTCCCGATGCCGGCGGTGCCGATCTCGTTCCTGGACAAGGTCATCGCCAAGTCCGCAGCGACCATCGGCTTGCGGGTCCTGTCCACGCCGCAGGCCCGGAACACCGAGACCTTCAACGACCGTCACCACTGTGTCGGGAACAGCAACTGCATCCCGATCTGCCCGATCGGCGCGAAGTACGACGCGATGATCCACATCGACCGGGCCGTCGAGAACGGCGCCCGGTTGATCTCCAACGCCGTCGTGCATGAGGTGCTGCTCCGCCCGGACGGCACGGCACGCGGGGTGCGGTTCCGTCGCCCGAACGGCTCCGACGACGAGGTCACGGCCCGCGCCGTCGTCCTCGCCGCGCATGCCATCGAGACACCGAAGATCCTGCTGATGTCCGGTGGTGGCCGCGGCGTCGCCAACCGCTCCGGCCAGGTCGGCCAGAACCTGATGGACCACCCGATCGCGCTCTCGTACGGGCTGTCGGCGCAGAACGAACCGGTGTACCCGCAGCGCGGACCGCTGTCGACCGCGGGCATCGAGTCACCCAGGGAGTCCGCTGCGCGCGGCCAGAAGTCCGCGTTCCGGGTGGAGATCGGCAACGACGGCTGGCGGTTCCCGATCGGTGACCCCACGTTCGAGTTCACGCAGGGCCCGTTCCCGCGGCTGCGGGAGGGTGGCGCAGCGCTCGCCCGGCGGTGGGAGGACCACGTCGCGCACGAGATCAGGTTCGCGTCGCTCCTCGAGCAGCTGCCGGACCGCGCCAACACGATCACCCCGGCGTTCGACCTCGTCGACGACATCGGCATCCCCCGGCCCCGGATCACGTTCTCGATCGACTCGTACACGATGGGCGGGTTCGAGGACGCACAGGCGCTGCACGAGCGGCTGTTCGTCGCGATGCGGGCCAGGGAGACCGTGCACACCCCGTTCACGTTCGGTGCGGGCCACATCATGGGCACGACGATCATGGGCACCGACCCGGCGAACTCGGTGGCGGACGGGTTCGGACGCAGTCATGACGTCCGCAACATGTGGATCGTCGGCAGCAGCCTGTTCCCGACCTGCGGCACGGCCAACCCGACGCTGACCCTCGCCGCGCTGGCGCTGCGCACCGAGGTTGCGCTGCGCGCGGCACTGCCGGGTCTGCCCGCGGCGGCGGCGTAGGAGGCCGTCAGCGACGGCGCTACAGCAAACCCGCTCTCCGGGACCACCGCGCGGACGGCATGTCGCCGTCCGCGCGGTGGTCCGGATGAGTGGGACGCACTCCGTCCTGTCTGGATGACGTCGCCGGTCAGCCGTCGTCGCTGAAGGTCCCGCCATAGATGCTCGAGTTGCCGAAGTGCGGTGGGCACTGGTTGTACGGGCCGGGACGCAGTGCGGTCGAGTGGCTGGCCGGGAGCTCGGCCGCCTGCTCGGCGTCCTCCTTCTCGTCGCCGACGACGGGCGCCCAGACCATCCGGCGACCGGGAGGGCGCGACGGACAATCCCAGCGCGGCCCAACTCGGCCCACGTCGACCGGGAGTCGCGGCCCTCGACGCGGGACCGACGTGGTCCTACCGAGCCAGCGCCGGCCGCCGCCGAACCATCACAACGGGCCATTCCGCCCGGGTGCCCCTGAGGGCGACACTCAGGTCACGGCTGACCGGGCTGGTTCACTCGCTCAACGAGAGGGTCGACGCACGATGGACTCGGACTCCGACGGAGAGCTCAACGACGACGTGCTCTCAGCGGAAATCAAGCTCCTCGGGGAGCTCGTGCTGGCAGCGTCCGGCGTGGCGCGACACCTGACCCAGGCTGAGGTGGATCAGGTTCTGGGGGTGCAGGTTTCCCCGCCGAGCGGTGGCGGCCGGTCGGCGTCGTCCGGTGAGACGAAACGGGCGAAGTGCCCGTCGGGTGCGTGAGGGGAGCGGGCTCGCTTCATCGTGGCCTGCGCAGCGGGCGACCGGGGCCGACGACGCCGGAGAGCACCAGTGCGACCGCCAGGAGCAGGGCGGCGACGCCGATGATCGGGAGCATCGGCGCGGACCCTGACGCCGCCGGGCCCGCGTCGACGACGTCGACCCCACCGCCACTGACGTCGGAGGCTGCACCCGCCGCCGCCGGGGTCGTGCGCGGGTAGCCGGTCGCTGCCGCACACCGGGCTGTCGAGACCACCGCGAGGTCGATCGGCTCGCCGCTCGCCACCACCTCGTCGGCGTACACCGTCAGCCGCTCGGCGATCGGTAGGTGCAGGCGGAGCGTCAGCGTCTCCCCCGCGCCCAGGACGACGTCGGGGTGGGCCGGCACGTGGAAGCGCAGCCGTGCGGAGGTGCGGCTGTTGTCGAGGAGGACCGGCGCAGACACGTCGGCGCACTCCAGCACGCCGAACGACGCCCGGGGGTTCAGGACGAAGCGCCCACACGTGTACCGGGCAGTGTTCACCACGAGCGCACGGTCGCCGACCGCGACCGCGACCCAGACGCTGCTGCCGTCGATCAGGGGCAGGTCAACGTCGGCGTCGCGTCGGGCGGCCACCTCGAGGCTCCTGGACGCGACCTGACCCGCGGGGTCCCGCTCGGTCCACCGGTACCGCGTCGCGCGGGTGGAGCTGCTGTTGTCCAGGCGCAACCCGAGTCGCAGGGCGCCGCAGTCACGCGTCGTGAACACGGCACCCGGGGCCGCCCCGCAGGTCCCTTGTCCGACCGCGTCCCCGCCGTCCGGCAGGTGGACCGTGACGATGGTGCGGGCATCGTCACGCACCGGCAGGACCAGGACCACAGACTCGCCCGCCGCGACGTCGACTTCCTTGGCGCCCTCCTCGCCGCTGTACGGCGGGTACAGGGGGCTCTGGAACGACTGCGTGTACCTGAAGGTCACGGGATCGGCGGAGCGGCTGTTGTCCAGGGTGAGACGAACCGTCAAGTGCTCGCAGTCGAAGCTGGCGATCCTCGCAGCGGGCACCCCGACCGCACGTGGCCCAGCCGTGCTGGGACGCGGTGAAGGCAGCCGCATCGACGCCGCCGCGGCCGGGCTCGGGGGCTCGTCCCGGGACCCCACACCGGCGGGGGCCATCGCCCCGTCAGCGTTCGTCGGCAGCGATGGGACCATGAACAGCAGCAGCGCCAGCACGGCCAGCAGACCCGCTCGCGGTGCCAGTCCGTGCATCACCCACCACCATCGCGGTCTCGGTTCGCCCTACCCTCCATGGTCCCCCCGCCCGCCGCGCACGGCCACCACCGGCATCGCAAGGATGAAGCCGGGCTGAGGGAGACGCCCGGCGTCGCCTAGCCTCGCTCCATGGGTTCCGACCCCCGCCGCCTCGACGGGCTGCGCGCCGACGAACAGGTCGCAGCCCGCCTCGTCGAGCGCGCCACGGGCGCGACGGCCCGCGCCCACGACGTCGGCCACCGCCAGGGCGCCTACGACGTGCACCTCACCTACCCGGGTGGCCGCACCGCCGCCCTCGAGGTCACCACCCATGCCGGTGCGGCCTCGCGCAACGGGCTGGTGCTGCTGGGTCGCGACCGGCTGATCCGGTCGAACCCGGCGCTTCGGCGCTTACCGGCGTCGCCGTCCAGCGACGGTGGAGCGCTCGTGGACCCCACTCTCACCGCTCTGCCGGATGCCGTGAGCGACCTGCTCGTCGAACCACACGTCGCGCGGCGGGCTGCCAAGGTGGCCGGCGCCGGGCGGGTCGACGAACGCCACCTCTTCGTCGGAATCGCCGAGGGCGGGCTGCCTGAGACGCTCTACCAGCGGTTGAGCGCCCCGTTGGGGCCACTGCCCGACCATCCCCCTGAGGTGCCCGACGGCCTCACCCACCTGTGGCTGACGACCGAGTGGCCGGGCTCCCCCCTCATCGGGTGGCACCGGGGCCAGGGCTGGCGCGCCTACCAGGTCTGACGGCGGGCCGGTCAGAAGCCGCCGAAGTCGCCCCCGCCGAAGTCCCCGCCGCCGAAGTCCCCGCCACCGCCACCCCAGTCGCCACCACCGCCGGCGTCGGTGCCCCCGGTGTCGCCCGCGTAACCGGCATCGCCCGAGCCCGCGTACCCGGCATCGCCCGAGCCCGCGTCACCGGCGTCGGTGCCGCCGTCGCCCGCGTCGCCGGAATCGGTCCCGGTGTCGCCACCGGTGTCGCCCGCGTCCTGCGCCTCGGGGCTCTGGTCGTAGCCGTCGAAGAGCGCGTCCGCGATGGCCGAGCCGATGACGACGCCGGCGATGGTGCCCATCATCGAACCGGCGAACATCCCGCCCATCCCCGCGCCACCCCCGAAGGAGCCCCGCGAGAAGGTGTTCTGGAGGGTTCCCGGCTGGCGCATCTCGGCGCGGGTAGCGGCGCGCGCCAGGTCTGCCGGCTCGGCCGAGGTGCCCGCCTCCCCCGGGGACACCGTCGCGAGGTCGCGCAGCAGCTGTTGACGCTGCTCGGGCGTCAGCTTCGCGAAGGCCTCGGCGTGCAGGGCCTCGAGCTGCTCGGGCGGGGCGGTGCGCAGCAGGTAGCGGTACCGGGCCACCGCGCGCTCCTCCTCGCTCGCCGGGGGTCGTGCTGGTACGGCTGCCGGCCGGGTGTTCCCGCCATCGCGCCCGGCGTCCTGTCGGTGCTGCTCGGTCGGCGTGCGGCCCAGGAGCCTGTCGAGAAAGCCCATCGTTGATCCCCTCCGTCTACGGCCCCGCGTCCGGAGGCCCGTCAGTTCCCCAACGGTGACATCCCGAGGTGCCGTTCTGGACGTTGGTGTCCCCCGACTTTGCGGCGAAGGGGCCAGGCGTGCCCCGGTGCGGCGTCGGCTGGCGGCGTGCACGCCCGGCGACCGGTCAGGGGCGGGCGCCCGGTATGCGCCAGAATCGCGACATGACGACCCAGCGCGAGACCCTCACCGCCGAGCTGATCGACGCCGGACGCCACCTCGTCGAGCGTGGGCTGGTGCAGGCGAGCGGCGGCAACCTGTCGGTGCGCCTGCCCGGCACCGACCGGTTCCTGGTCACCGGGACGGGCACCTGGCTGGACCGGCTCACCCCGGACGCCTTCGCCGAGCTCACCCTCGACGGGGACCAGGTCGGCGGTGCACGCCCGTCGGTGGAGTGGAAGCTGCACGAGCGCACGTATGCCGTGCGCCCCGACGTCGCCTGCATCGTGCACCTGCACCCGCAGCACGTGCTGCTGGTCGACATGCTCGGTGCGCCGCTGCGGTTCACGACCCTGGACCACCAGTTCTACCTGGGCAGCGCGGGGCGGGTGCCCTTCCACCCGTCCGGCTCGCAGGAGATCGCCGACGCGGCCGCCGAGGCCGCGCGCGACCACGACGCCGTGGTGCTGGCCCACCACGGCTGCTCGACGCTCGGCGACACGGTGTCGATGGCGCTGCGCCGGGCCCTGAACCTCGAGGAGGCGGCGACGATGACCTACCGGCTGCTGCTCGCCGGTGACCGGACGTCGGACTTCCCGGCCCAGTGGAAGGGCAACATCTTCAGCGTGTGAGGGCCAGGCTCACCAGGGCCACCAGCCACGAGACGAACGACCCGACGAGGAAGTACTCGGTGACGGCATCGATGCCCACGCCGTCGACGCTGGTGCGGTCGTCGCGCTTGGCCTGCAGCTCGGGAAAGCGGATCAGCCCCTTCGCGGCGATCACCAGCCCGGCAGCCGTGAGCTGACCGGCGAGCCCGAGACCGATGATGAGCACCCGCTCCATCGGCCCGAGCAGCCGCCCGCCACGCAGCTGGTCGGAGGGCTGCGGCTGGCCGTCGGGGTCGAGGGGCAGCACCGGACGCATCGCCCCGACCCCGACCAGGACCAGGCGCACGACGACGTTGGCGGTGGCGAGGTTGACGAGCAGCAGGCCGACGACCAGCAGCACGTGGGTCGGCGACGCCTCCTGACCGACGAGGGGCAGGTCGGCCCACTGCAGCCAGCGCTCGAACACCCCGCCGGCCGGCGACGCAAAGCCGCTCAGCGCGACGAGCCACACCACTCCCGCGGCCAGGGCCGTCAGGGCCCGCCAGTGGCCGGCGCCGGTGGTGGCCGCCTCGGCGGACCACCGGACCCAGAGCGCCAGCGGCACCAGGGAGGCGGCCAGGCAGACGAGGTCGACCGGCGCGGTGAGGCCGGTCAGCACGGCGAGCGCGGCGACCGCAGCGGCCCCCGCCGCCATGGCCACGCGCAGCGCGGTGCTGCTCGCCCCCACGCCCGCGCGCACGAGGTCGGCCAGGCCCACCCCGATGAGCCAGACGGCCAGCCACGTCACGCGAGGCCCCGAAGCAGGTCCTCGGCGGCGAGGACCGCGCCGATGCCGTCGGCGCGCACGCGCTGGGACACGGCCGAGGCGCTGATGCCCTCGAGCGTGGCCAGCTCGCTCTGGGTGGTGTGCGGATCCATGAGCCCCCTCAGTAGTCGGACCGAGCGTTGTGACAACGAGCCAACCAGATGGTCCCGACAGAGCAGTGCCGCGTTGACGGCATCCGCGTCACCGCCACGGCCGCTCGCGTCCGGCTCGCGGGCGTCGGCGGCAGCGTCGAGCTGTGGTGCCGGGTGGTACGCGGTGCGCAGGTGGCGGGTGGCGGCACGGCCGGCGGCCTGCTCGACCGCCTCGATCGCGGACCGGGCGGCCCACCACCCGGGGCCGTCCTCGATGCCGCGCTCGGCGTCGAGCAGCTGCACCGGCCCACGGCCGATGCCGACCCGCACGTCGGCCGTGGGCAGCAGCGCGAGGCGCACCCGTAGGGCCGCCTCGATCGCGGCCCCGAGGGTCGCGTAGGACCCCTGGAACTCGTCTCCCACGGTGATCCGCAGCTCGGTGACCGTGGGGATGACCGCGTTGACGCTCACCAGCGCCTGCTCGACAGCCCGGTGCAGGGCGCGCCGGTTGGGGGCGCCACGCGACCCGACGAGGTCGCCGATGACGACGCACCGTGAAGCCTGGTCCTTCATCGTGCTCATATGAAGATCATATCTTCATTTGTTGCGGATGAAGCAATGGACTTATGTCGATTCGGTCCGGCGACACCGGGCGCGCACGAAACGGGCCGGCATCCGCCCTCAGGCGAGGGCCCGCAGATCGGTGCCACTGCGGGGCTCGGCCACTCCACGCTCGGTCGCGACGGCATCGACCAGGCGCGCCGGCGTGACGTCGAACGCCGGGTTGAACCCCTGTGACACCTCCGGTGCCAGGCGCACCCCCGCGAGCACCGTGACCTCCTCACCCGGTCGCTCCTCGATCTCGATGTGTGCGCCGTCGGCCATCGACAGGTCGACCGTCGACCACGGCGCCGCGACCATGAACGGGATGCCGGCGTCGCGACAGGCGAGCGCCACCCCCAGGGTGCCGATCTTGTTCGCGGCGTCGCCGTTGGCGGCGATCCGGTCGGCCCCGACGACGGCGAGGTCGACCAGCCCGCGAAGGATCGTCGAGGCGGCGGCCCCGTCGGCCTGCACCCGGTGCGGAATGCCGTCGGCCGCCAGCTCGAACGCGGTCAACCGAGAGCCCTGGAGCAGCGGGCGGGTCTCGTCGGCGTAGACCAGCTCGAGCCGGTCGCGGGCGTGCAGCTCACGGATGACGCCGAGGGCGGTGCCCCAGGCCGAGGTCGCGAGCGATCCGGTGTTGCAGTGGGTGAGCACCCGCAGCCGCGGCCGGTCGATCCGGGCGAGCAGCCAGTCGGCGCCGAGCCGGGACAGCTCGCGGTTGGCGGCCTCGTCCTCGGTGGCGACCCGGCGGGCCGCGACGAGCACGGCATCGCGGCCGGCATCCATCAGCGGGCGCACCTGGTCGACGCCCCAGGCGAGGTTGACCGCGGTCGGGCGCGCGTGCCGCACGCGGTCGACCGCCGCCTGGACCTGTGCGCCGTGCCAGCCCTCGCGGGCGCCCTCGTCCATCGCGAGCACCACCCCCAGCGCCCCCGCCACCCCGAGGGCGGGGGCACCCCGCACGGCCAGCTCGGCGATCGCGACGACGAGCTCGTCGGTGGTCAGGATCTCCCGGTACGTGGTGGTTCCGGGCAGCAGGGTCTGGTCGAGGAGCCGCACCGCGCCGCGCCCGTCGCGGCCGGCGTCGTCGTCCCACTCGATGGCGATCAGCGTCATGTCCGCAGCCTATGCCGCACCGCCACACCGCAGTCGCGGCCGGCTCGGCGAGCGCACCGCCGTGCCCTTGGCTAGGTTCGCGTCCATGACCCCGGAACCTCGTACCCGTCGTCGCACCCTCCGCCGTAGCACCGCAGCAACCCTGCTCACCCTGGCCGTCGTCGCCGCTCCGGTGGCCGTCACGGCCTCGTCCACCGGTGCTGTCGGCGCCGAACCCACCGTGCTCACCCCGATCGGGGGTGGCTACGAGGACTCCACCCTCACCGGCTTCGCCCGCGCCGCTGCCGAGGGGGCCAGCGGCCCCAGCATCGACATCGTGGTCGTGCCGGCCGCCTACGGCAACACCGACAAGGAGCGCAAGGCGAACCTGGTCCTCGCCCAGCAGCGCACCGACCAGGTCGACGCCGCCTGCGAAACCACCGTCGCGCCACCGTTCACCGGCTGCACGGCGACCCTGGCCGTGCTCCTCAACCGGGCCGACGCCCTGAACCCGGCCAGCTCCGCGGCCATCAACGCCTCCACGACCGACGGCATCTACGTGCTCGGCGGCGACCAGGAGATCGCGATGGACGTGCTCGCCAACACCCCAGCCGAGACGGCCATCACCGCCGCCGTGCGGCAGCGCGGTGTGGTGCTCGGCGGCACCAGCGCCGGTGCGGCCGTCGAGTCGCGCAACATGATCAACGGCTACACCACCCTGGTCGACAACCCCGAGCTCGGCCTCCAGCGCGACTCGACGCTGATGTGGTGGGACGACGGCGACGCCGACCTCGAGCGCGGCCTCGCCGTCGGGTCGTCCCGGGCGATCTTCGACCAGCACTTCTACCAGCGCGGCCGGTTCGGCCGCACGCTGTCCACCCTCGCGACCGCCGACGAGCGGTTCGGCGGGGCCAGCCCGGTGGGTGTCGGCGTCGACTACGCCACCGGCGTCCGCGACACCGGCGACGTCGTGCTCTCGGACCTCTTCGGTGACAGCTCGGCGGCGATCGTCGACCTTGAGACGCTGCACGCCACCCACTCGTGGGTCGGCAGCCCGGCCACGCTCTCGGCCCGCAGGGTGCTGACCCACCTGATGACCGACGGCGACACCTACGACCTGGCCTCGCGGGTGTTCACCCACGGCGGCACGGCGCCGCCCACCCCGAGCGGCGGACCGTGGTCGGCCCCGGCATCCCCCTCGACCGTCGCCGGCACGGTCTTCCTCGGCGGCGGGACGCTCGGCAGCGACGTGATCGGCGACGTCGTCACGGCGGCTCGTGCGGTGAGCACCTCGAAGACCGCCAGGCTGGTCGTGCTGGGCGGCGGGGCCGGCTCGAGCACCCTGGTCAACGCCTACGGCCAGGCCGTCAAGAAGGCCGGCTGGGCCGGCAGCGTGACGACGGTGGTCCACGGCAGCAAGGGGTGGACGTCCAAGACCCTGGCCGGCGCCACCGCGGTCGTGCTCGCCGGCGACGACCCCGCGGCGCTCGCCTCGACGATGGCCGACCCCGCCTTCCGGGATGCCGTGACGACCGCCGTGCGCACGACTCCGGTCGTGCTCGCCGACGGTGCGATGACGGCCGTGCTCGGCTCCCGCTGGTCGGCGAAGGCGAACGCGCCCGAGACCGACGTCGACGCGATCGAGGCGGAGGGTGTCGCGGCCTTCCGCGCCGACGACGCCGCGTGGCTGCCCGGCCTCGCGCTCGTGCCCGCGACACTCGTGCCGCACCTCGCCGACGACTACCGCTGGGGTCGCCTCTACGCCGGCGTCACCGCGGCACCCGGGCAGCCGGCCATCGGTGTCGCCGCCGGCTCGGCCGTCGTGCTGGCCCCGGCCGGTGCGTCGGTGAGCGGCCCCTCGGTCGTGGTGGCCGACGGGCGGCAGGGCACCTTCTGGACCGGCGCGAACGGCGCCATGGGTGCGAGCGGCGTCGTGCTCGACGTCTTCGGCGACGGGGAGGCCCTCCACCCCTGACCCGAACCTCGACTGGTTGCGGATCGCCCACCCCCGGGCCCGGATTCCGGGCACTCGGGCGTGGGCGACCCGCAACCAGTCGCATGGGTGAGGCGCGGGCAGCGGCGGCGACATGCCGGGTGACCGCCACCCTTGCGCACCGCCCCCGGGCGTGCCACGGTCGGGGGGTGGGGCCGATCCCCACGACGACGGGCGACGTCAGAGCTGACGCCCCTGGCGACCCGCCGCCGCGACACTCTCGCGATCGGAAAGGATGCCGTGATGGCCCAGCAACGAGTCGTCGTCGGGGTCGACGGGTCCCCCCTGTCCATGGCGGCGGTCGCCCGGGCCGCCCAGGTGGCGAGCGCCCGCGGGTACACGCTGCACGTGCTGCACGCCTTTGCTCCCGACCTGCCGATGCTCGGCTTCGGAGAGCTGTCCGACGGCTCGGCGATGGTGTCGACCCACGCGAAGCGACTCGTCGCCGACGGCGTGGCGCGTGCCCACGCCGTCGACCCCGCGCTCACCGTGACCACCGGCATCCGCGACGGCTACGCCAGCCAGGCCCTCGTCGACGCGTCCCGCTCCGCCGCCCTGGTGGTGGTCGGAGCGATGGGCCACGGGGTGTTCAGCCGGACCAGCGTGGGTGCCGTCGCGATGCAGGTCATCACCCACGCGCGCTGCCCGGTGCTCGTCGTCGGCCATGAGACGGCCGGCGGCTCCCCCCTCAGCGGCCGGGTGGTCGTCGGGGTCGACGGTTCCAAGCCGTCACTGCGCGCCCTGGGTGTCGCGTTCGACGAGGCGGCCCGCACCGAAGGCTGGCTCGACGTGCTGCACGCCTGGGAGGCGCACAGCCCGACCGACCCCACCCTGTCGACGAGCTCGAGCTGGAGCACCTACGAGGCCAACCTCCAGAAGATCGTCGAGTCGTCCATCGCGACCCGCCGCGCCAAGGACCCCGACGTCAAGGTCGACTACGAGGTGGTGCGCTCCGAGCCCGTCCAGGCGCTCGTCGACCGCACCGAGGGGGCCGCCATGCTCGTGGTGGGCAGCCGCGGCTCCGGGGGGTTCCAGGGCCTGCACGTCGGGTCGACGGCGCTGCGGCTGATCAGCCGCGTGCACTGTCCCCTGCTGATGACCCGCTGACCGCTGCCCCAACTTTCTCGCCCGGTGCGGGAAGGTTCACCTCCGCACCGGAACGGTTCGGGTGCGATGGTGAGCTTCCTGGGATCGGGCGAAAAAGTTGGGGTCGGGCGGGGTCAGAGGCGGTCGGTGGCGCCGAGCTGGTCGAGCACGAAGGCCCACTCCCAGGCGATCTGCTCCCACGCGGAGTACCGCCCGCTGCGCCCGCCGTGCCCGGCCGCGAGCTCGGTGCGCAGCAGCACGGGCCGGTCCAGCGGGTCGCTGGTGACGGTCTCGCGCAACCGGGTGACCCACTTGGCCGGCTCGGTGACGTAGACGCGGGTGTCGTGCAGGCTCGAGGTCGCCAGCACCGCCGGGTAGTCGGCCGAGCGCACGTTCTCGTACGGCGCGTAGGCGCGCATGGCGGCATACACCGCGGGGTCCGCGAGCGGGTTGCCCCACTCCTCCCACTCCCCCACGGTGAGCGGCAGGTCGGGCTGCAGCATCGTCGTGAGGGCGTCGACGAACGGCACGGCGGCGTGCGCCACGCGGAACTTCTCCGGGGCCAGGTTGAGCACCGCCCCGACGAGCAGCCCTCCGGCAGAACCACCTTCGAGCCCGACGAGGTCACTCGACACCCATCCCGAGGCCACCAGGTGGTCCACCGCGGCGAGCGTGTCGGTGAAGGTGTTGGTCTTCGAGAACAGCTTGCCGTCGTCGTACCAGCGCCGGCCCATCTCGCCGCCACCGCGCACGTGCGCGACGGCGTAGACGACCCCGCGGTCGAGCAGGCTGAGCCGCGCCACCGAGAAGTACGGGTCCGACGAGATCTCGTACGAGCCGTAGGCCGTGACCACGCCCGGGTTGGTGCCGTCGGCTTCCAGGCCGACCCGGTGCACCACCGAGACCGGCACACGCGTGCCGTCGGATGCCGTGGCCCACTCCCGGTGCTCGGTGTAGTTCGCGACGTCGAAGTCGCCGAGCACCGGCTGTCGCTTGAGGAGCGTGCGGTCGCGGGTCGCGAGGTCGACGTCGAGCACGGTGCGCGGCGTGGCCCACGACTCGACGACGACCTGGATGGCGCGCTGGGCCGGCTCCGGGTTGTCGCCCAGGCCGATCGAGTGCACCGCCTGGTCGACGGCGACGTCCCACGGCTCGCCGTGCCCGGAGGGTGAGGACGGGTCGCGGGGCAGCACGCGCAGCGCGGTGAGCCCACCCGTGCGCAGGCTCAGCACGGTGGCGTCGTCGAACGCGTCGACGGCCACGAACCGCTCGCCCTCCGCCGAGCCCAGCCACGGCACCCACTGCTCGTGGGTCGTGGCATCGAAGGGCGCCCAGGCGAGGTCGGCGTCGGGCGTGTGGGTGTTGTGCACGATGAGGAAGCGGTCGGCGGCCGGCTCGACGTCGTACTCGACCCCCTCGCGGCGCGGGGCCAGCACCCGCCACTGCCCCTGCGGGTCGTCGGCGTCGAGGACGTGAACCTCGGAGGTCGTCTTCGACCCCAGCCCCAGCAGAAGCCACCGCTCGTCGCGACTGGACGCCACGCCCATCCAGAAGCGCTCGTCGTCCTCCTGGTGCACCAGCACGTCGTCGGCGGGGTCTCCCCCGACCCGGTGCCGCCACAGCTGGTGAGGTCGCCACGCCTCGTCGAGCCGGGTGTAGAAGGCGAACTGCCCGTCGCGGCTGAGCTCGACGCCGTAGCCGATGCCGGTGATCGAGGTGTCGAGCACCTCACCGGTGGCGATGTCGCGGATGGTCAGGTCGAAGCGCTCGTCGCCCGCGGTGTCGACCGCGAACGCCACCAGCCGGTGGTCGGCGCTGACGGTGAGCGCCCCGAGCGAGAAGAACTCGCTGTCGCCCGCCTCGACGTTGCCGTCGACGACGACCTGCTCCCCCGGCACGGCGTCCGCCTCGGGGTCGGGTCGCACGGCCGGGTCGGTGAGCGGGGCGCGCACCTGGGCGGCGTACTGGAGTCCCTCGACGGTGCGGGCGTAGTACCACCAGGGGCCGCTCGCGACGGGCACCGAGAGGTCGGTCTCCTTCACCCGCGAGCGGATCTCCTCGACGATGGCCGAGCGCAGCGGCGCGAGGTGCTCGGTGCGGGCCTCGGCGTAGGCGTTCTCCGCCTCCAGGTGGGCCAGCAGGGCGGGGTCCTCGAGGTCGCGCATCCAGGCGTAGGGGTCCTCGACGCGGTCGCCGTGGTGCTCCCGCACGTGGGGTCGGCGCTCGGCGGTGGGTGGGGTCGGGCTCGGCATGGCGTCACTGTATGCCGGGTGGCGGAGCGTCCGCCCTCATCCGCCGGTTCCGGGTGGTGTCCGGGTCCCCGGGCCGCAACACCACCTCGAACCCCGGGGGCGACGCGGCGAGGGCCGCACCCGGATGGGTGCGGCCCTCGCTGTGCTGCGGTGCGTGCCGGTCAGAGACCCGCGACGCGGTCGGCCGGGGAGGTGAGCCCCGGGTTGGCGCCGAAGTAGGCCACGAGGTTTCCGAGGTCCTCGTTGCCACCCAGCAGGTTGGTTCCGGCGGTGAACGCGGTGAACGAGTCGCCACCATTGGCCAGGAAGTTGATCGTGCCGACGCGGTAGGTGGCCGCGAGGTCGATCGGGGTGCCGTTGAGCTGCATCGAGCCCGCCACGACCCGGCTGCCGGCCGGCTGCGTGGCGTCCCAGGTGTAGGCGAACCCGGTCGAGACGCCCAGGGCGAGCGCGTCCCGGCCACCCGGCCGGCCGGGGATGAACTGCTGCTCGAGCACGGCCTTGATCTGGGCGCCGGTGAGGTCCACCGTCGTCAGGATGTTGCCGAACGGCGCGACGTCGTAGGTCTCCTTGTAGGTGATCTGCCCTGCACCTTCGGTGTACTTCGGCGCGACCGTCAGGCTGGCCCGCACCCCACCGATGTTCATGAACGCGATCTGGGCGCCGCCGTTCTCGGGGGCCTTGGTACCCCACAGGATGGCGTCGGCCACCAGGTCGCCCATCGGCGTCTCGATGCCGCGGTTGCCGTTGCTGTCGCCCAGGATGTCCTGGGTGTTCGACCCGACGACCCGCTGGCCGAGCGCGCCGGACAGGGCGTTCCACTTGGCGATGATCGCCGTCTGGTCGGCATCCTTGGCGACGGTGCGGCCCACCAGGTGGTTGGTCGCGGTCGACCGGCCACGGTCGACCTCACCGCTGCGCGTGTTGATGACGAGGTCGGTCTCGGTGACCACCTGGCCGTAGGAAGCCGCGCTGGTCACGAGGCGCGAGTTACCTGCGGGGTCCGGGATGTGGCACACGTAGGGGTTGTGGGTGTGGCCGGTGATGATGGCGTCGACCTCGGGGGTCATCGTCTGCGCAATGGTGAGGACCGGGTTGGAGACCCCGACGCACTGCTGATAGGTGCCGGCGTTGACGCCGCCCTCGTGCAGGAGCACGACGATCGACTTCACACCCTGCTTCTTCAGCACGGCGGCCTGGGCGTTGGCCGTCTGCACCTCGTCCTTGAACTCGACGTTGGCGACGCCGGCCGGGTCCACCAGGGTCGGGGTTCCCTTGAGGGTCATCCCGATGAAGCCGACCTTGGTGCCACCGATCGACTTGACCCAGGTTCCGGGCAGCAGCGTGCCGCTGCCGTCCTTCTTCTCGACGTTCGCGGCGAGCCACGGGAAGTCGGCCCCGGCATACGGCGCATCCTTGAAATAGCACCCGTCAACCGGGTGGCAGCCGCCCTTCTGCATCCGCAGCAGCTCCGCGGTGCCCTCGTCGAACTCGTGGTTGCCCACACTGCTGACGTCCAGGCCCATCGCGTTGAGGGACTCCACCGACGGCTCGTCGTGGAAGAGACCGGAGAGGAAGGGCGAGCCACCGATGAGGTCGCCGGCCGCCACGGTGAGCGAGTTGCCGCCGGGAGCCGTCGCGCGCAGGGACTTCAGGGCGGTCGCGAGGTACTCGGAGCCACCGACCGGGGTCTGGCTCGGGTCGAGGGTCTTGCTCAGCGGCGGGTCGCTCGCCTCGAGGTGGCCGTGGTAGTCGTTGAACGACAGCAGCTGCACCGTCGTGAGGTTGGGGTTGCCCTTGCTGGGCGCGGCGCCCGCGAACGCGGGGGTGGCCGCGAGGAGCGCGGCGACGGCGGTCACCGCGATACCGGCGCCGATGGTGCGCCGATGGGTTGTGGTCATGATCTCTCCTTGTGGGGGGGTCAGGCGCCGCCCACCATAAGCGCTCAACCGGCCCTCCGCACGGCGGGCGAAACGCCGGATTTCCGCTGGTCGCCCGGGCGTCGCCTGCCCGTCACCGCGGGGCTCTCCCTCCCACCCCACGGATCACGGCCGTCCCACCGGATCAGATCAGGCAGCGCGGCCCGAGCAGCACCTTGAGGTCGCCGAAGAGCGCCTCGGTGGCGTTGACCCGGTAGGCCGGGTCGAGCCGGATCTCGACCGACCGGCCGGGCTTGACCAGCTTCAGGTGCACCTCGGTGGTGCCCGGGTGGTTGGTGAGCACCGTCTTGAGCTCCTCCACCCGCTGGGTGGTTGCCCGGGCCGTCTCCATGGTCACCACCACGGGCCCCCGCGGGCCCTCGCTGACGTCGGGCAGGGTGAGCTCCTGGGCGTAGATCGACACGGTGTCGTCACGCCGGTTGACCTTGCCGCGCACGACGGCGACGGTGTCCTGCTGGAGCATCGGGCCGACCGTCATGTAGGCGCTCGGGAAGAACAGGCACTCGATGGCGCCGGCGAGGTCCTCGACGGTCGCGATCGCCCACAGGTCGCCCTTCTTGGTGCGCTTGATCTGCAGGCCCGTGATCAGGCCGGCGATGGTGACCATCGAGCCCTCCGGCTTGCCGGCGTCGTCGCTCGTCAGGGCCGCGATGGGGGTGTCGGCGTGTGCGGCCAGCACGTGCTCCACGCCGAACAGCGGGTGGTCGGAGACGTACAGGCCGAGCATCTCGCGCTCGAAGGACAGCAACGTCGACTTGTCCCACTCGACACCCGGCACGCCGGTCAGGCCCATCAGGTCGCTGCCGGAGTCGCCGGCCGAGTCGTCGCCGAACGCCCCGAACAGGCTGTCCTGGCCGATGGCCTCCTGGCGCTTGACCGCGACGAACGCGTCGACGTACTCCTCGTGGACGCGCAGCAGCCCCATCCGGGTCTCGGCGAGCCCGTCGAACGCGCCACCCTTGATGAGCGACTCGATGGTGCGCTTGTTGCACACCACGGCCGGCACCTTCGACATGAAGTCGCGGAAGGAGGTGAACCGCCCCTTCTCCTCGCGGGCCGCGATGACCCCCTCGACGACGTTGTGGCCGACGTTGCGGATGGCCTGCATCCCGAACCGGATGTCGGTGCCGACCGCCGCGAACTGGCCGATCGAGTCGTTGACGTCGGGCGGCAGCACCTTGATGCCCATCCGGCGGCACTCACCGAGGTAGAGCGCCGACTTGTCCTTGTCGTCGCCGACCGAGGTGAGCAGGGCGGCCATGTACTCGGCCGGGTAGTTGGCCTTGAGGTAGGCGGTCCAGTACGACACCAGGCCGTAGGCGGCGGTGTGGGCCTTGTTGAAGGCGTAGTCGGAGAAGGGGACCAGCACGCCCCACAGCGCGGCGATCGACGCCTCGTTGAAGCCCTTGGCCTTCATCCCCTCGGAGAAGGGCACGTACTCGGCGTCGAGCACCGACTTCTTCTTCTTGCCCATCGCGCGACGCAGCAGGTCGGCGTTGCCCAGCGTGTAGCCGGCGAGCTTCTGGGCGATCTCCATGACCTGCTCCTGGTAGATCACCAGGCCGTGGGTCGTGCCGAGGATCGGGCCGAGCGCCTCGATCATCTCGGGCTGCAGCTTGCCCTCGAGCTGCGGGTCGAGCGGGGTCAGCTCCTGCTTGCCGTTCTTGCGCAGCGCGAAGTTGGTGTGCGCGTTGACGCCCATCGGGCCCGGCCGGTAGAGCGCGAGCGCCGCCGAGATGTCCTCGAAGCTGTCGGGCTGCATCAGCTTGAGCAGGGTGCGCATGCCGCCGCCGTCGAGCTGGAAGACGCCGAGGGTGTCGCCGCGCGCCAGCAGGTCGTAGGTGGGCTGGTCGGTCATGTCCTTCGACAGCGCGTCGAGGTCGATGTCCTCGCCACGGTTGCTCTTCACGTTGGCGATGGCGTCGTCGAGGATGGTCAGGTTGCGCAGCCCGAGGAAGTCCATCTTGACCAGGCCGAGCGCCTCGCAGCTCGGGTAGTCGAACTGGGTGATGACCTGGCCGTCCTGCAGCCGGCGCATGATCGGGATGACGTCGATGAGCGGCTCGCTGCTCATGATGACGCCGGCCGCGTGCACGCCCCACTGCCGCTTGAGCCCCTCGAGGCCCTTGGCGGTCTCGACGACCTCCTGCAGGTGCGGCTCGGTGGCGACCAGGTCGCGGAACTCCTTGCCCTCGCCGTAGCGCGGGTAGGTGGGGTCGTAGATGCCCGACAGCGGCACGCCCTTGCCCATGACGTCCGGCGGCATCGCCTTGGTCAGCTGCTCACCGACCGCGAACGGGTGGCCCATCACCCGGGCGGCGTCCTTGACGGCCTGCTTGGCCTTGATCGTGCCGTAGGTGACGATCTGCGCGACCCGCTCGCTGCCGTACTTCTCGGTGACGTAGCGGATCACCTCGCCGCGCCGGCGCTCGTCGAAGTCGACGTCGAAGTCGGGCAGCGAGGGCCGCTCCGGGTTGAGGAACCGCTCGAAGATGAGACCGTGCGGGATCGGGTCGAGGTCGGTGATCTTCATCGCGTACGCGCACATCGACCCGGCGCCCGAGCCACGACCGGGCCCGACCCGGATGCCGTTCTTCTTCGCCCAGGTGATGAAGTCGGCGACGACGAGGAAGTAGCCGGCATACCCCTTGCTGACGATGACCTCGGTCTCGAACTCCGCCTGCTTCTGCGCGTAGTCCGGGATGCCGTCGGGGAAGCGCTCGCGCAGGCCGCGCTGCACCTCCTTGATGAACCAGCTCTCCTCGTTCTCACCGGTCGGGCAGGGGAAGCGGGGCATGTAGCGCCCCTCGTCCTCGGTGAACGAGATCTCGCACATCTCGGCGATGCGCAGGGTGTTGTCGCAGGCCTCGGGCAGCTCGCGCCAGGTGTGCCGCATCTCGGCGGGGCTCTTGAGGTAGAAGTCGTCGGCGTCGAACTTGAACCGGGTGGGGTCCATCATCGTCGAGCCGGACTGCACGCACAGCAGCGCCGAGTGCGCCTTGGCGTCCTCGGGGCTGGTGTAGTGCAGGTCGTTCGTGGCGACGAAGGGCATGTCCAGCTCGCGCGCCAGCCGGATCAGGTCCTTCATGGACCGGCGCTCGACGTCGAGGCCGTGGTCCATGACCTCGCAGTAGAAGTTCTCCTTGCCGAAGATGTCCTGGAAGTCGGATGCCGCCTGCTTGGCCGCGTCGTACTGCCCGAGCCGCAGCCGGGTCTGGATCTCGCCCGACGCGCATCCGCTGGTGGCGATCAGGCCCTTGCCGTAGCGGTCGAGCAGCTCGCGGTCGACCCGGGGCCACTTGGCGTAGACCTGGTCGAGCGAGGCCTGGGAGTCCATCCGGAACAGGTTGTGCAGGCCGGTGTTGTCGCGGGCCAGCAGGGTCATGTGGGTGTAGGCGCCCGAGCCGGAGACGTCGTCGCCGGCGCTGCTGCGCTCGTCGCCCCACTTCACCCGGGTCTTGTCGGTGCGGTGGGTGCCAGGGGTGACGTAGGCCTCGACGCCGATGATCGGCTTGACCCCGGTGCCCTGGGCCTTCTTCCAGAACTCGTAGGCGCCGAAGACGTAGCCGTGGTCGGTGGTGGCGAGGGCCGGCATCCCCATCTCGGCCGCCCGGGTGAACAGGTCGCCGATCCGCGCGGCGCCGTCGAGCATGGAGTACTCGGTGTGCACGTGGAGGTGGACGAACGAGTCGGAGCCCTTCCCCGTCGTCGTGGTCGTCACGCGGTTGGGGGTCGTGGCTGTCGTGGAGGAGGCGTTCGGGATGGACATCGCCGACCATCCTAGGTCGGCCCGAGGACACCCCCGCGCGTGTCGCCGTCGTGTCGCATCAGCCCTTCCGGCCATCGCCGCCGGGTGGCCGCGTCGACCTGCGCCGACGGCCGCGCGGGTGGGTCAGACGGGGCGCACGAGGCGGAAGCGGCGCAGCACCACGGGCGTGTCGTCGTCGACGGTCAGCCCGGGCTCGCCGAGGGCCTCGCGGTGCTCGGCGGAGTGCCAGAAGGACTCGTGGTCGGCGCGCCACTCGGCGACCGTCTCGTTTCCCTCGCCCTCGTCGACCGCGTGGGCGAGGTCGACGTCGGCCAGCCGCACCACCTGCACGGCCGTCGTCTCGATGACGGCGACGGGTACGCCCGCGCTGTCGACGACGGCCTCCCGGTCACCCACTCGCGGCAGGGCCTCACCCTCGACCTCGTAGCCGAGCAGCAGCGACGAGGTGGACGTCTTGGCACCGGTCAGGATGACCGCGACGAGCCGGTCGCGCAGCGGGCCGGGGAAGGCGAACTCGGCCCGCGCCAGGCTCGCCGGGTCGAGGCCGTCCTCCTGCGTCACAGCCGCTCGAGCGCGATGCGCAGGTCCTCGGGGTAGGGGCTCGTGAAGGTGACCCACTCCCCCGAGCCGGGGTGCTCGAAGCCGAGCCCGACGGCGTGCAGCCACTGTCGCTGCAGCCCCAGCCGCGCGGACAGGGTGGGGTCGGCGCCGTAGGTGAGGTCGCCGACGCAGGGGTGGCGCACGGCGGCCATGTGCACCCGGATCTGGTGGGTGCGGCCGGTCTCGAGGTGGATCTCGAGCAGCGACGCGTGCCGGAAGGCCTCGAGCAGCTCGTAGTGGGTGACGGCGTGCTTGCCGGAGTCCATGACGGCGAACTTGTAGTCGTGGCCGGGGTGGCGCGCGATGGGGGCGTCGATGGTGCCGACCAGCGGGTCGGGCAGGCCCTGCACGAGCGTGTGGTAGGTCTTGTCGACCCGGCGCTCCTTGAAGGCTCGCTTGAGCACCGAGTAGCCCCGCTCGCTGGCGCAGACCACCATCAGGCCCGAGGTGCCGACGTCGAGCCGCGAGACGATGCCCTGCCGCTCGCTGGCCCCGCTCGTCGAGATGCGGTAGCCGGCGGCCTTGAGGCCGGCGAGCACGTTGGGGCCGGTCCAGCCGACGCTCGGGTGCGCCGCGACGCCCACCGGCTTGTCGACCACGACGATGTCCTCGTCGGAGTAGACGACCGACATGCCCGGCACCGGCTCGGCCACGACCTCCAGGGTCGCGCTCGTCGGGGATGCCGGGAGCTGCACCTCGAGCATGTCGCCGGCGCTGACCCGGTGGCTCTTGCCGACGTTGGCGGCGTTGACGCTGACCCCACCCGTTGCTGCGAGGTCGGCGGCGCGGGTGCGGGAGAGGCCGAACAGCCGCGCGATGGCGGCGTCGACGCGCTCGCCCTCGAGCCCGTCTGGCACCAGGACGGTGCGGGCGTCACTCATCGGCGTGCCCGGGGCGGTGCACCGGCCCGGCGAGGGAGGTGCCGCGGAAGGACAGCACCATGATGATGCCGGCGCCGACGACGATCGCGATGTCGGCGACGTTGCCGATGAACAGGCCGAAGTAGTCGATGAAGTCGACGACGTGCCCGCGACCCGGGCCGGGCTCGCGGAAACCCCGGTCGATCAGGTTGCCGACGGCGCCCCCGAGCAGCAGACCGAGCGCGACCGCCCACGGCATGTTGCCCACCTTGCGCGCGCCGATGACGACCCACACGAGGATGCCGAGCGAGACGGCAGTGAGCAACCACGTCGAGCCGTTGCCGATGGAGAACGCCGCCCCGGGGTTGCGGATCAGGTTGAGCTTGATGGCCGAGCCGACGAGCTCGACGGCCTCGCCCGGCGTCAGCGCGGCCAGGGCCCACACCTTGGTGGCCTGGTCGAGCACGAGCACGGCGGCGGCGAGCCCGAGGAGGACGGCATACAGCCGCCGCCGGCCGCCGGTGGGGACCGGGGCCGGCGTGGACGGGGTGGGGTCGGCCGCGCTGGTCAGCGGCGCTCCTGCTTCATCTTGCATGGCATGCATAGGGTCGCACGAGGAGCCGCCTGGAGCCTAAGTTTGCCGATCGGGTTGCCGCAGGACTCACAGATGCCGTAGGTGCCGTTGTCGAGCCGCTCGAGCGCGTGCTCGTTCTGCTCGAGCATCTCGCGGGCGTTGTTGGCGAGCGAGATCTCCTGCTCGCGCTCGTAGGTCTTGGCACCCGCATCGGCCTGGTCGTCGCCGGCGCCGTCGCCGGAGTCGCGCATCAGGTCGACCAGGTCGCTCTGGGCGTGGGCCACCTCCGAGCGAAGCTGCGCGATGTCGTGCTCGAGCTCGGAGCGCACCGCCCGAAGCTCCTTGGCAGTCCAGGGGGTCTCGTCCTCGCGGACGACCAGGACGGCCTTCTTGGCCGCGGCCCGCTTCGCCGGGGCCTTGGTCGCTGCGGATGCAGTCGTCACAGGGGCTGCCTTCCTGGTGGTGGTCGGTGCCGTCGTGGCAGTGGCCTTCGTGGCCGGTGTCGCCCTCTTCGCCGGTGCCGCCTTGGCCACGGTGGTCTTGGCCGGTGCCGCCTTGGCCGGTGCCGCCTTCGTCGCCACCTTCTTCGCGGGTGCCGCCTTGGTCGCGGTGGTCCTGGCCGGTGCCGCCTTGGTCGCCACCTTCTTCGCGGGCACCACCTTCTTCGCGGGTGCCGCCTTGGTCGCAGTGGTCTTGGCCGGTGCCGCCTTGGTCGCAGCCTTCCTGGCCGGCGCCGCCTTGGTCGCCACTGCCTTGGTCGCCGCTGCCTTGGCCGGCGCCGCCTTTGCGGTCGGTGCCGCCTTGGTCGCGGTCTTCTTGGCCGGCGCAGTCTTGGTGGCGGTCTTCTTGGCCGGCACCGCCTTGGTCGCGGTCTTCGTCACCGGCGCAGTCTTCGTGGCGGTCTTCCTGACCGGCGCCGCCTTGGTCGCGTTCGTCGTGGCCGGCGCCGCCTTGGTGGCGGTCTTCTTCACCGGTGCCGCCTTGGTCGCCGCCTTCGTGGCGGGCGCGGCCTTGGTCGCCTTCGTCGTGGAGCCGGTGGCGGTGGCCTTCGCCGTCGACCGGGTGCCGACAGCCTTCCGTGCCGTCGCCGCAGCCTGCTTGGCCACGGACAACGCCAGCTTGGCAACCATGTGAACCCACTTCCGGGTGTGTGGTGGACCCCATCGGCCGACCGGTGGGGTGAGGATACGGCCTCTACCCCCGTGCCTCAACGGCGAAACGCAGGGTGGTACGTGGTCGTTCCCGCCGGGCACGACGAAGGGCCCGGCACACGGCCGGGCCCTTGCGTCGTGCGGAGGTCAGCTCTGGCGCTCGGGCTGCGGCTCGGCGGCCGCCTCCTCCTGCTCCTCGGCGGCGGGTTCGGCGTCGACGCCGGTGTTCTTCAGCTCGGCGAGCTGGCCCTGGATGTAGGTGTGCAGGCGCGAGCGGTAGTCGCGCTCGAAGCCGCTCAGCTCCTCGATCTTGCGCTCGAGCAGGCCGCGCTCACGGCCGAGCTCCTCGAGGATCGAGGCCTTCTTCTGCTGGGCCTCGGCCACCATGCCGGTCGAGCGCTCGCGCGCCTCGGTCAGCATGTCCTCGCGCTTGGCCGTGGCCGTCGACAGCATCTCGTCACGCTGGCTCGTGGCCGTCGAGAGCATCTCGTCACGCTGGCTCGTGGCCGTCGACAGCATCTCGTCACGCTGGGCCGTGGCGGTCGACAGCATCTCGTCACGCTGGGCCGTACCCGTCGAGATGAGCTCGTCGTGCTGGGACTGGGCGGTGCCGATCAGCTCGTCGTGACGCTTCTGGCCGGTGTCGACCAGCTCGTCGTGACGACGCTGTCCCTCGGAGACCAGCTCGTCGCGACGGGACTCACCGGCGGCGACGTGCTCGTCGTGCAGGCGCTGGGCGAGGGCGATGACACCGGCGGCACTCGCGCCACCACCGGCACCGGCGAGGGCTGCGGCGCCGAGCGCGTGGGCGTCCTCGGCCTGGGGGCGCTGCGCGGCCTCGCGCTGGGCCTCCTCGGCACGCTTGTCCGCAGCGGCGATGCGCTCCTGCGCGTCACGCTGGGTCTCGGCGAGACGGGCCTGGAGCGTGGCGATCTGCTCGTTGGTGTCGGCTCCGTCCTTGTCCTTGGCGGACGCGAGGTCGGCTGCCTCCTGCTGACGACGGGCGGCCTCCTGCTCACGCTCGGCCTGCAGGGCGGCGAGCTCGCCACGGCTGTCGCCGAGCTGGCCCTCGGCCTCGCTGACGCGGGTCTCGAGCTGGCCGGCGCGCTGCTCGGTCTCGGCGAGCGTCTTCTCGAGCTCGGCGTTGCGGTCCTGGACCTCGACGAGCCGGGCCTCGGCCTCCTGAGCCTTGCCCTGGGCCTCCTGAGCCAGCGCCTCGAGCTCGGTGTTGCGGTGCTCGAGCTGGCCGACCTTGCCCTGGAGCTCGGCGTTTCGTCCCTCGATGTCGCCGTGCTTGCCCTCGAACTCACCCAGCCGGGCGGTCAGCTCGCTGCGGGTGCCCTCGAGCTCGGAGACCTTGGTCGTGAGCTCGCTGCGGGTGCCCTCGAGCTCGGAGACCCGGGCGGCGAGCGTGGCGTTCTTGCTGCGCAGCTCGTCGAGGTCGCGGGCGGAGGTGTCCGGCTCGGCCTTGGTGACGACCGGGGCCATGCCCTTGCCCTCGCGACAGGTGTTGAGGTCGCCGCGGAGGTCGTCGGACTCCTTGGTCATCCGTCGCATCTCGGCGACGATGTCGTCCAGGAAGTCATCGACCTCCCGCTCGTCATACCCGCGACGGAACTGTGTCTGGGTGAACGTCTTGTTGAGGACGTCCTCGGGCGTGAGAGCCATAGTCAACTCCTGTGGGTGGCCGACGGGGTCGCGATTCCGCTGACGTACCGCACGACGGTGCGGTCCGGCAGGGGTCCGGTCTGGTCAGACTACGCGATCCCGGGGCTGCCGTGACAGGAGTTGCGTCACGTGGACGGCGACCAACGGTCGCACCAGCCGCCCGACCCGCCCCTTCCAACCGACAACCGTTGGCGCACAGGGCCGCTCAGAGCAGGATCAGCAGCAGCCAGACGATGAAGAACAGCACCATGAACGACAGGTCGATGCTCGCCCCGCCGATCCGCAGCGGGGGGATGACCTTGCGCAGCGCTCGCAGTGGCGGCTCGGTCAGCGTGTAGATCGGCTCGGCCACGACCAGTGCCGCCCCACGCGGCCGCCACTCCCGCGCGAAGATCCGGATCCAGTCGAAGACGACCCGCCCGATGAGCACGAGGAAGTAGAGGAAGACGACGAACCGCAGGACGTCGCGCACGGCATTCATGGCAGGAAGTCTGACCCACGCAGCCCGAGACGCCGAATGCGGGTGGTCAGCTCTGGTTGAAGACGCTGCGGCCGGGCACGACCGGGCCGTCCTCGGCGTTGACCTCGACCGTCTCCGGCGAGAGCAGGAAGACCTTGCTCGTGACCCGCTCGATCGACCCCCGCAGACCGAAGACCAGGCCGGCGGCGAAGTCGACGAGCCGCTTGGCGTCGGCGTCGCTCATGTCGGTGAGGTTCATGATGACCGGGACGCCGTCGCGGAAGTTCTCGCCGATCGTCTTGGCCTCGTTGTACGTGCGCGGGTGGATCGTCGTGATCCGCGAGATGCCGACCGCCTCCGGGGAGCGCACGACGTGCGCCACCGGCTGGCGGGTCTGCAGGTGCGTGACCTCGGCACCGCGGTGCTCGGGCTGCTCCTCGACCTCGACGTGCTCGTCGTAGCCCTCGTAGTACTCGTCGTCGTAGCGACCCTGGTCCTCGGCGAGCCCCAGGTAGACCATCGTCTTGCGCAGCGCGCCAGCCATTGAGTGCTCCTCGGTCGTCGGCCCCGCCCAATCGGCGCCGTGCGTCGTGATTGAAGTTACCGGTGTGACTCCCGAGAACCGAGGATTGCCGACCCGACACGCAGGTGTGTCGCGCCTTCGGCCACCGCGGCCTCCAGGTCTGCGCTCATCCCCGCCGACACCCAGGTGGCGCCCGGGTGGTCGGCCCGGATGCCGTCGGCCACCTCCCGCAGCCGCGCGAAGGCTTCGCGCGGGTCACCACCCAGGGGCGCGACGGCCATCACGCCGCGCAGCGTCAGCGCCGGCGAGCCGGCCACCAGGTCGGCGAGCGAACGCGCCTCCCCCGGTGCCACCCCGCCACGACCCGGCACCTCGTCGAGGTTGACCTGCACGGTGACCTCGAGCCGGCGGCCGGCCTGGTGCGCGCCGCGGTCCAGCGCCCGCACCACCTTGGCCCGGTCGACCGACTGCACCACGTCGGCGTAGCGGGCGACGGACGCGGCCTTGTTGCTCTGCAGCTGACCGATGAAGTGCACGGTGAGCCGGTCGCGACGGGCGAGCTCGGCGCACTTGGCCGCGGCCTCCTGGTCGCGGTTCTCGCCGATCGCCGTCACACCCAGGTCGGCCAGCAGGTCGACGTCGGAGGCCGGGAAGAACTTGGTGACGACAACCAGGCGCGGCTCGTCGGTGCGACCGGCAGCCGCCACAGCGCTACGGATCCGGGCGTGCACCTCGCCGAGCCGGGCGGTGAGCTCGTCGCGACGCGATGGCGTCGCGGGCGTGCTGCTCACGTCCCGCTCCGCGCAACGACCCCGGCGAACCGCCCGGTCCGCCCGTCGCGCCGGTAGGAGTAGAGGTCGCCCCGCTCCCGCGAGCAGCCGGGCACCCAGCGCACCTCGACGCCGGCGTCGCGCAGCTGGGCGACGACCCCGGCCGCGACGTCGATGGCCGGCGTGCCGGTCCACGACACGGTGGCACTCACCGGCTGCACCGCTGCGGCGGCGTCGCGCATCGGCGCGGGCACCTCGTAGCAGCGCCCGCAGACCGAGGGCCCGACGACGGCATCCACCTCGCCCGCACCCAGCTCGCGCATCACCTCGAGAGTGCGCGGCACGACCCCGGCGACCAGCCCCGGCCGGCCGGCGTGCACGGCGGCCACGACCCCGCCGGCGCCGCTCAGCAGCACCGGCACGCAGTCGGCGACGAGCACCGCCAGGGCAACCTCGGTCGACCGGGTCACCAGGGCGTCGCAGCTCGGTGGCACGTCGGGCACCCCGTCGACGACGGCGATCTCGGCGCCGTGGCACTGGTCCATGTAGACCACGGGCCGGCCGAGTCGCTCGGTGAGCCGCCGGCGGTTCTCGGTGACGGCATCCGGGGCGTCGTCGACGTGCGCGCCGAGGTTGAGGCCGGCGTACCGGCCGGCGCTCACCCCGGCCGAGCGGTCGGTGACGGCCCGGACGACACCGGATCGGTCCTCATGCCAGGCGAACACCCCCTCACCGTAGACGCGCGAGGGGCGGGCCGGATGGACCGGCCCGCCCCTGCTGCGCGTCAGGACTACTTGAGGAAGTCCGGGACGTCGAGGTCGTCGTTCTCGTCGAAGGTGACCGTGCGCGGCGGCGGGGGCTGCTGCGCGCGAGCCGGCTCGACGTGGGCCTCGCGGTGCTCGGTGACCACGGCGGCGTCGTCGCTCGACGGTGCCGGTTCCGGCCGCTCGGCCGGCGCCGGCGGGGTGGCCGGACGCACGGCGGGTGCCGGAGCAGCGGCCGCCGGAGCCGGCGCGGACCGGCCCTGGACGGTGCCGAGCGCCCGGTTGTCGGCCCGGTGCAGCGGTGCCCCGCCGTCGAACCCGGCCGCGATGACGGTGACCCGCACCTCGTCGCCGAGCGCGTCGTCGATGACGGCACCGAAGATGATGTTGGCCTCGGGGTGCGCGGCCTCCTGCACCAGGCGAGCGGCCTCGTTGATCTCGAACAGGCCGAGGTCGCTGCCGCCCTGGATGGAGAGCAGCACGCCGTGGGCGCCGTCGATGCTGGCCTCGAGCAGCGGGCTGGAGATCGCGAGCTCGGCGGCCTGCACGGCGCGGTCCTCCCCGCGGGCCGACCCGATACCCATCAGCGCGGACCCGGCCCCGGACATGACCGACTTGACGTCGGCGAAGTCGAGGTTGATCAGGCCGGGCGTGGTGATCAGGTCGGTGATGCCCTGCACACCGGAGAGCAGCACCTGGTCGGCGCTGCGGAACGCGTCGAGCATCGAGACGCCACGGTCGCTGATCGACAGCAGCCGGTCGTTGGGGATGACGATGAGGGTGTCGACCTCCTCGCGCAGCTGCGCGATGCCGGTCTCGGCCTGGTTGGCGCGACGACGGCCCTCGAAGGTGAACGGCCGGGTCACCACACCGATCGTCAGGGCACCCAGGCCCTTGGCGATCCGGGCGACGACGGGGGCGCCACCGGTGCCGGTGCCACCACCCTCGCCAGCCGTGACGAAGACCATGTCGGCCCCCTTGAGGACCTCCTCGATCTCCTCCGCGTGGTCCTCGGCGGCCCGCTTGCCGACCTCGGGGTCGGCGCCGGCGCCGAGCCCACGGGTGAGCTCACGACCGACGTCGAGCTTCACGTCGGCGTCGCTCATCAGCAGCGCCTGCGCGTCGGTGTTGACCGCGATGAACTCGACGCCCTTGAGGCCGACCTCGATCATCCGGTTGATGGCGTTGACACCGCCGCCGCCGATGCCGACGACCTTGATGACGGCGAGGTAGTTCTGGGGTGCTGCCACGATGCGGCCTTCCATTGGGTGTCACTCGCGTCCGCTGCCTGCGCGGCGGACGAAGTCGGGCAATCTGCTGGTGTTCTGCGCCGAAACCCTCAACGTGAGGTTGACAGTAACGGTTTGGTCACGGTTCGATGGGACGACGCTAGGTCGGCCCGGGAGGTCAGGCAAAGACGCCGTGGGCGTGTCGCGGCATCCCTTGGGGAAATCCTGCCATGCGAGTGGACTTCCATCTCACTCGCCCCACCAGTCCCACCAGTCACACGGTGACGGCTCGACGGTCAGCGGGTGACCGGGGTGTCCGGGGCACTGACGTCGATGACCTTCGCCGGGGTCCGCAGCAGCACGGTGAGGATGGCGACCTTGCGCTCCGAGTCCTCGCCGCCGCCCCACACCACCGTGCGCGGGCCCAGGGTGAAGGTGATCAGGTTCGCGCTGCTCACCTTGATGCCGGAGACCTTGCCGGCCAGCTCGGAGGGCAGTGCCTCGAGCAGGGCCAGCGAGGACAGCAGCGCCTCCTTGGTGGTGCCCTCGGCGCCGGTCGCGGTGACCACCGGCACGCCCTTGGGCACGGCCCGCACGGTGCCGAAGGTGACCCCCTCCGAATCCACGACCTCTAGTCGACCTTGAGGGTTTCGCACCACGAGGGAGGCGCTGCGTGGCACCACCTCGACGGTGAGCGTGCCCGGCCAGGAGCGGCGCACCGACACCTCGGCGACCGTCACCCGCTCACGCACCCGGGCGCCGACGGCCTCGGTGTCGACCCGGGCCAGGGGGGTGCCCACCGGCACCCGGACGAGTCGTTCCACCGCCTGCGCCTCGGAGCCGGTGACCCCGGTGACCTCGACCTCGTCGAGGCCGAGCCAGGCGCTCCAGCCGACGACCCAGACGAGCACCCCGACCGTCGCCGCGGCGAGCAGGACGAGCAGCGCGCGTCGCCACGGGCGACGCCGGTTGGACAGCGCCCGTTCGCGGAAGCGGTTGGCCGAGGACGCGACGCCCTGGTCGTCGTGGCGGCGCGTGGTGCCGAGACTCATCGCGGGTCCCTTCCGGTGCGGGCGTGCAGGGCCTCGACGAGCAGCGGGGCGAGGGCCGTGACGTCGCCGGCACCGACCGTGAGCAGGAGGTCGCCGGGCCGGGCGGCGTCGACCAGCGCCGCAACGGCCTCGTCACGGGTCGGCCCGACGAGCACGGTGCGCTGCCCGGGCAGGGCGCGCAGCGGGTCACCGACCAGGGCCGAGCTGACCCCCTCCACTGGCTGCTCGCGCGCGCCGTAGACGTCGAGGAGCACGACCTGGTCGGCGGGTGCCAGCGCCCGGGCGAAGTCGGCCGCGAAGTCGCGGGTGCGGGAGTACAGGTGCGGCTGGAACACGACGCGCAGCGACCCGCGCCCGGCCCGGTGGACGATCTCGGATGCCGTGCCCACGACCGCGGCGACCTTGGCCGGGTTGTGGGCGTAGTCGTCGACGACGGTGACCCCGTCGACCTCGCCGCGCACCTCGAAGCGGCGGCGGGCCCCACCGAACCCGGCGAGCCCGGCGAGCACGGCCCCCGGGTCGGCGCCGAGGCCGACGACGGCGGCGAGGTAGGCGGCGCAGGCGTCCATGACGTTGTGGTCGCCGGGCACCGCGAGGTCGAGCACCCGCTCCACCCCGTCGTGCAGGAACACCGACCGGGTGCCGAGGTCCTGCGAGCTCACCGCACCGACCCGCAGGTCGGCGCCGTCGTCGTGGCCGTAGGTGAGCACCGTTCGGCCGGCGGCCCGTGCCGTCTCGGCGAGGCGACGTGACCCGTCGTCGTCGTGGCAGGCGACGACGAGTCCGCCGTCGGTCACCGACTCGACGAAGGCGGCGTAGGCGTTCTCGACGGCCTCGCGGGTGCCGTAGAAGTCGAGGTGGTCGGGCTGCACGTTCGTGACGACGGCGACGTCGGGGCGGTAGGTGAGGAACGAGCCGTCGCTCTCGTCGGCCTCGACCACGAAGGCCGGTCCGGCGCCGAGGGCGGCGTTCGTGCCGAGCTGGGCGATCTCGCCGCCCGAGGCGAACGACGGGTCGGCCCCGGCCGCGGCGAGCGCGACGACGAGCATCGACGTGGTGGTGGTCTTGCCGTTGGCGCCGGCGACGGCCACCCGGCGCGACCTGCCCATGAGCGACGCGAGGGCCTGGGACCGGTGCAGGACCCGCAGGCCCGCAGCGCGGGCGGCGGCGAGCTCGACGTTGTCGTCGCGGATCGCCGACGACACGACGACGGTGTCGACATGGGCGACGTGCATCGCGTCGTGGCCCACGTCGACGCGGGCACCGCTGTCGCGCAACGACTCCAGTGTGGGGCTGTCGGCAGCGTCGGAGCCGCTGACCGGAAGTCCGCGCGCGAGCATCAACCGGGCGACGGCCGACATCCCGGCCCCGCCGATGGCGATGAGGTGCACGCGGCCGAGCAGCTCGAGGGTCGGAACCGGCGCGGTGAAGTCGTAGCGGGGGGTGGGAGCGGTCACGGTCGGCCACCTCGCGCGGCCGCGACGACGAGGTCGGCCAGCAGCTCGTCGCCACCGCGCTCCCCCACCGACGCGGCGGCGGCGGCCATCGTGGCCAGCCGGGCCTCGTCGATGGCGAGGGACCGCACGACGTCACCGACCCACGCCGCGGTGACGGCGTCGTCGTCGACGAGCAGCCCGCCACCGGCGGCGATGACGGCGGTGGCGTTGAGCCGCTGCTCGCCGTTGCCGATCGGCAGCGGCACGTAGACCGCGGGCAGCCCGACGGCGGTGAGCTCGCACACCGTGTTGGCGCCGGAGCGGGCGACGACCAGGTCGGCAGCGGCGTAGGCGAGGTCCATCCGGTCGCAGTACTCGAGCACGACGTAGGGGGCGCCGGTCACGGCGTCGGGCACGAACCCCTTGCCCGTGCCCGCGACGTGCAGCACCTGCACGCCGGCCGCCGACAGTGCCGCGGCGGCCCCGGCGAACGCGTCGTTGAGCCGCTGTGCACCGAGCGACCCACCGGTCACGAGCACCGTGGGGGCGTCGGTCAGCCCGAACCGCTCCCGCGCCTCGGCCCGGTGGGCGGCCCGGTCGAGCGTCGCGATCTCGCGGCGCAACGGCATCCCGGTGAGGGTGGCGTGGGGAAGGTGCGTGTCGGGAAACGTGACACCGACGCCGGCGGCCAGCCGAGCTCCGAGCCGGTTGGCCAGCCCGGGTCGGGCGTTCTGCTCGTGGACGACGATCGGCGTGCCACGGCGACGGGCGGCGAGGTAGGCAGGCGTCGAGACGTACCCGCCGAAGCCGACCACCACCTCGGCCCCGGTGCTGTCGATGGCGTCCTCGGCGGCCCGCACGGCGCGGCGCAGGTTGGCGGGAAGCCGGAGCAGGTCGCCGGAGGGGCGTCGCGGGAACGGCACCTTGGGCACCTCGAGAAGCGGGTAGCCCCGCTCGGGCACGAGCCGGGCCTCGAGCCCGGCTGCGGTGCCCAGCGCGGTGACCGACACCTGCGGGTCGCGGCGCCGCAGGCAGTCGGCCAGCGCCAGCAGCGGCGAGACGTGCCCGGCCGTGCCGCCCCCCGCGAGGAGCACCGACCGGGGACCCTCCGAGGTCATGAGCGCGTCCGGCGCGATCGCGCGACGCCGGGGATCACCGCGAGCGAGCGACGCAGGGTCGAGGGTCGCGCGGACAGCGCCTCGGCGCAGCCGGGTTCGGCGCGCGCGAAGGACAGCAGGATGCCGAGTGCGAACATGCTCGTGATGAGCGAGGACCCGCCCGACGACACCAGCGGCAGCGGCACCCCGATGACCGGGAGCAGGCCGATCACGGCGCCGATGTTGATGAGCGCCTGGATGATCAGCCAGGTCATGATGCCGGCCGTCGCGATGCGCACGAAGAGGTCAGAGGTGCGGGTGACCAGGCGGTAGCAGGCCACCGCCAGGAAGGCGAAGAGCGCCAGGATGGCGATGGTGCCGGGCAGCCCCAGCTCTTCGCCGATGATCGCGAAGATGAAGTCGTTGTGCGGCTCGGAGAGCAGCCCCCACTTCTCGCGGCTCGCGCCGAGCCCGAGCCCGAACCAGCCGCCGTCGGCCAGGGCGTAGCGGCCGTGGATCGGCTGGCGGGCCGCCCCGAACTCGTTGGTGTCGCGGCCCAGCCAGACGTCGAAGCGGCCCAGCCGGTTGGGGCTGGTGACGACGAACGCGATGGCCATCGCCGCGAACGGGATGCCGGCGAAGGCGAACCAGCGCAACGGGATGCCCGCGGCGAAGAGCACCCCCGCGACGATCGCCCCGAGGATCAGCACGGTGCCGAGGTCGTGGCCGAGCACGACGATGCCGATGCTGAACGCGGCGATCGGCACGAGGTAGGGCACCAGCACGTGGGTGAAGGAGTGCAGGTGCTTGCGCTTCGCGGCCAGGATCAGACCACCGGTGAGCACCAGCCCGACCTTGACGATCTCGGAGGGCTGCACGGTGACCGGGCCGACCCGCAGCCAGTTCTGGTTGCCGTTGACGTTGACGCCCATCGGGGTCAGCACGAGCAGCTGCAGCACGAACGCGACGGCGAGGATCGGCAGGGCCAGGCGCTTCCACATCGTCACCGAGACCCGCGAGGCGACGACGAGCGCGACCGTTCCGATCACCGCGAAGACGGCCTGGCTGAGGAAGATCGAGTAGGCCGACGTCGTCGTGTCGATCGAGACGATCGACGACGCCGACAGCACCATGATCAAGCCGAACACGACCAGGGCCACCGTCACGCAGACGAGGAGGTAGTAGGTCGTGACCGGGGAGTCGAAGCGGGCCAGCCAGCCACCCAGGCGGGTCGTGCTGCGGCTGCTCGCGCGGGCCGGTGCGGTCGCGCTGCTCACCGGCTACTCACCCGCGGCGAGCCGGTGAACCGCTCCGACGAAGGCGTCACCGCGCGCGCCGTAGTCGGCGAACATGTCCATGGAGGCGGCCGCAGGGGCGAGCAGCACGACGTCGCCCTCGTGCGCGAGCGCGCGGGCCTCCCTCACCACCAGGTCCATGGCACCAGTGTCGGTGCGCTCGACGTCGACGACGGGGACATCCGGCGCGTGTCGGGCGAGTGCCTGCGCGATCGCCGCCCGGTCGCGGCCGATCAGCACGACCCCGCGCAACCGCTCGGCGGCGCCCGCCACGAGGTCCTCGACGTCGGCCCCCTTGAGCAGGCCGCCGGCCACCCACACGACGTGCTCGTAGGCGGCCAGGCTCGCGCGGGCCGCGTGCGGGTTGGTGGCCTTGGAGTCGTCGACCCAGCGGATGCCGTCGACCGTGCCGACCTCGGCGATGCGGTGCGGCTCGGGCACGAAGGCGCGCAGCCCGGCACGCACGGCCCCGGCCGTCACCCCGTGCGCCCGCGCCAGGGCCGCCGCCGCCAGCGCGTTGGCCACGAGGTGCGGGGCCGGGCTCGGTGCGTCGCCGCGCAGGTCGTCGAACGTGGCGAGCTCGGCCGCTGCGGTGCGGCGTTGCTCGACGAAGGCGCGGTCGGCCAGCACGTCGTCGACGACGCCGAGCTCCGAGAGCCCCGGGATGCCGAGGGTGAAGCCGACGGCACGGCACCCGTCCTGCACCTCGGCCTCCTCGACGAGCCGCCGGGTGCGCTCGTCCTGCACGTTGTAGACGCAGGCGATCTCGGTGTTGGCGTAGACCTTGCCCTTGGCCGCCGCGTACTCGTCGAGCGAGCCGTGCCAGTCGACGTGGTCGGGGGCGATGTTCAGGCAGGCGGACGCCTGCGGGGCCAACGAGTGCGACCAGTGCAGCTGGAAGCTCGACAGCTCGACGGCGATGACGTCGTAGGGCTCGGGGTCCATGACCGCCTCGAGCACCGGGGTGCCGACGTTGCCCGCGCTGCAGGCCCGCAGCCCGGCGGCGCGCAGGATCGAGGCGAGCATCTGCACCGTGGTCGTCTTGCCGTTGGTGCCGGTGACCGTGAGCCACGGCGCCGCGCCCTCGCGGGGCCGCAGCCGCCAGGCGAGCTCGACCTCCCCCCAGACCGGGATGCCGGCCGCCGCGGCGGCAGCGAGCAGCGGCTGGTCGGGGCGCCAGCCCGGTGAGGTGACGACGAGGTCGACGGGAGTGGCGGCCGGGTCGGGGAGGGCCGCGACGGCATCCGGGCCGAACACGAGGTGGGCACCGAGGATGTCGAGGATGCGCGCCCGCTCCGACATCGCGGAGCCGTCGGCCGGCGCGACGCCGTCGACGACCGTGACGTCCGCCCCGCGCTCGAGCAGGGCGTCGGCGGCCGCGAACCCGCTCACGCCGAGCCCGGCGACGCACACGCGCAGGCCGGCCCAGTCGGCGTCGCGGTGGGTGAGCGCCGCGAGCCGGTCGGTGGTGCCCCCGCTCATCCGGCGCCCACGACCCACTCGGCGTAGAACAGCCCCAGGCCCAGGGCCACGAACAGCCCGCAGATGATCCAGAACCGGATGACGATCGTCACCTCTTGCCACCCGAGCAGCTCGAAGTGGTGCTGGAGCGGCGCCATCCGGAACACCCGTTTTCCGGTGGTCTTGAAGCTCGCCACCTGGATGATCACCGACAGCGTGATGGTGACGAACAGACCGCCCAGGATGACGACGAGCAGCTCGGTGCGGGTGAGGATGGCCAGCCCGGCGAGCGAACCGCCGAGAGCCAGCGACCCTGTGTCGCCCATGAAGATCTTGGCCGGCGAGGCGTTCCACCACAGGAAGCCGAAGCAGGCCCCCATGCCACAGGCCGCGACGATCGCCAGGTCGTGCGGGTCGCGCACCTCGTAGCACTTGGTGCCCGGGTTCCACTGGCAGTTCTGGTTGAACTGCCAGATGCTGATCAGCACGTACGCGGCGAAGACCATCACCGACGCACCGGTGGCCAGGCCGTCGAGGCCGTCGGTGAGGTTCACGCCGTTGGAGGTGCCTGCGACGATGATGTTCGCCCAGATGACGAAGAGGATCACCCCGCCCAGGGCCCCCATGAAGGCCAGGTCGAGCGGTGTGTCGCGCACGAACGACACCGAGGTGGAGGCGGGCGTGCGGAACGAGCTGTTGGGGAACTGCAGCGCGATGATCGCGAAGATCACGGCGACCAGCGTCTGCCCGGCGAGCTTCTCGCCGCTGCGCAGGCCCAGGCTGCGCTGGTTCCGGATCTTGATGAAGTCGTCGAGGAAGCCGATCAGGCCGAGCCCGGTCATCAGGAAGAGCACCAGCATGCCGCTCACGGTGGGAGGCGTCTGGGTGACCAGGTGCGCCACGGCGTACGCCACGAGCGAGCTGGCGACGATGACCGCTCCGCCCATCGTCGGAGTGCCGCGCTTGGTGTGGTGCGAGGTGGGGCCGTCGTCGCGGATGAACTGGCCGTAGCCCTTGCGCACGAGGAAGCGGATGAACGCCGGGGTGCCGAACAGCGCGATGACGAGCGACACGACGGCCGCGATCAGCACAGCCTTCACGTCAGCTCCTCCCTCGGCCGGGCCAGTCGGTCACCGAGCAACCGTAGCCCGGCGTCGCGGCTCGACTTGAACAGCACCACGTCGCCGGGGGCGAGCTCCGCGTCGAGCAGCGCCTCGGCGCGGTCGGCGTCCGGCACCTCCCGCACACGGGTGCCGGTGACGCCGGATGCCGTGCCCGCGTCGCGCGCTCCCGCGGCCAGCGCCGCGGCCGCCGGGCCGACGACGACGAGCTCGTCGACGCCGCGCGCGACGACCTCCGCACCCACCTCGGCGTGCAGGGCGTCGGACTCGTCGCCGAGCTCGAGCATGGTGCCGAGCACGGCCCAGGTGCGACGGCCCTCCCCCATCCGCTCGAGCGCGGTGAGCGCCGCCCGCATCGAGTCGGGGTTGGCGTTGTAGGCGTCGTTGACCAGGGTGACGCCGTCGGCCCGCTCGACGACCTCCATCCGCCACCGGCTGACCGGTCGCGCGGACTCCAGTGCGGCACATACCGACTCGAACGGCAGGCCGAGCTCGGTGGCAACCGCGACCACCGCCAGGGCGTTGCCGACGTGGTGACGCCCGACCAGACCCAGGTGCACGGCCCGGCTGCCCTGAGGGGCGTGCACGGTGAACGAGGCGCGCCCCCCGGAGTCGAGGGCGACGTCGGTGGCGCGCACGTCGGCATCGTCGGCCTCGCCGACGAGAACGACCCTGGCGATCGTCACCGACGCCATCGCCCGCACCGCGGGGTCGTCGGCGTTGAGCACGGCCAGACCCTCGCGGGGCAGGGCCGCGACGAGCTCGGACTTCGCGGTGGCGATGGCCTCGCGGGAGCCGAACTCGCCGACGTGCGCGGTGCCGACGTTGAGCACGACGCCGACCCTCGGGGGCGCCATCCGGGCGAGGTACTCGACGTGGCCGATGCCGCGGGCGCCCATCTCGACGACGAGGAAGCGCGTCTCGGCGGTGACCCGGCAGACCGTCAGCGGAACGCCGACCTCGGAGTTGTACGAGCCCACCGGGGCCACGGTCGGCCCGGCGGTGGCCAGCACGGTGCCGAGGAGGTCCTTGGTGCTCGTCTTGCCCGACGAGCCGGTGATGCCCACGACGGCCATCGCCGGCAGGCGGCGCACGACCTCGCGGGCGAGGGCCGCGAAGGCGTCCTGGGTGTCGGCGACGACCACGCACGGCACGCCCTCGACCGGTCGGGTGACCAGCGCCGCGACGGCGCCACGCCCGACCGCGCCGGCGACGAAGTCGTGCCCGTCGGCGTGCTCTCCGCTGCGGGCGACGAACAGCCCGCCGGGGCCGGCCTCGCGCGAGTCGGTGACGACCGGCCCGTCGACGACGACCGCGGCGGCGTCCAGGCCGGATGGCCCGACGACGGAGCCGCCGGTGACCTGCGCGATCTCGGCGAGCGACAGCGCGATCACGCGGCGCCCTCCCCGGCCGCACGGCGGAGCGCCTCGGCCAGCTCGGCCCGGTCGTCGAAGGGGTGCACGACCCCACCGACGTCCTGCCCGCTCTCGTGGCCCTTGCCGACGACGGCGACCGTGGCGGCCGCGCCCTGGGCCCAGACGGCGTCGACGGCCGCAGCGATGGCGGCCCTCCGGTCGCCCACCTCGAGCACCTCGAGGTCACGCCCGCCGGCCCGCGCCCTGTCCACACCCTGCAGGATCGCCGCACGGATGGCGGCGGGGTCCTCCGAGCGCGGGTTGTCGTCGGTGACGACGACGAGGTCGGCGACCTCGGCGGCGGCGGCGCCCATCGCCTGGCGCTTGTCGCGGTCACGGTCACCACCGGCCCCGGTGACGACGACCAGGCTGCCCGGTGTCGTCGGTCGCAGCGCCCGCAGGGCGGCCCGGATCGCCTCCGGGGTGTGCGCGTAGTCGACGACGGCACGCGGCGCATCGGCCCCCTCCGGTGCGGCCACGGCCTCCATCCGACCCGGCACGTGCGGGTCGGTGAGCACCGCCTCGCCCACGGCCGCGGCATCCTCGCCGAGCAGCACCAGGGCGGCCGCCGCCATCGCCGTGTTGGTCACGTTGAAGTCCCCGGGAAGGCTCGACCTCAGGTGGAGGTCGACCCCGGGCCCGGTGAGCCGGAACGCCGCCGGGTCGCTGCCGTCGACGTGGATCCGCCAGTCCGCGTCCGCGGCGGTGCCGATGGTCGTGACCGGGATGCCGGAGCGCTCGACGAGGCGGCGTCCCCACGCGTCGTCGACGCAGACCAGGCCCTGGCGGGCCCGTTCCGGGGTGAACAGCGAGGCCTTCGCGTCGAAGTAGTCGTCCATGTCCTTGTGGAAGTCCAGGTGGTCCTGCGACAGGTTCGTGAACAGGGCCACGTCGTAGACCACCCCGTCGACCCGGTGCTGCGCCAGGGCGTGGCTGGAGACCTCCATGACGCAGGTGTCCAGGCCCCGCTCGGCCATCACGGCCAGCACGGCGTGCAGCTCGGGCGCCTCGGGGGTGGTGCGCACGCTGCCCAGCCGCTCGTCGCCGATCCGCGTCTCGACCGTGCCGATCAGCCCGGGCCGCCGGCGCAGGGCGGTGAGGGCGGAGTGCACGAGGTAGGCGGTCGTCGTCTTGCCGTTGGTGCCGGTGATGCCGACGAGGCGCAGCGCGAGGTGCTCGGTGCCGAGCACGTGTGCCGAGACCGCCCCGAGCACGGCTCGGGGGTGCTCGACGACGACGGCCGGCAGGGTGAGCCCGGCCGCGGTCATCCGGTCGACGCCCTCGCGGTCGGTGAGCACCGCGACCGCGCCGGCGGAGGACGCCTGGCCGGCGAAGTCGGCGCCGTGCGCCCGCGCACCGGGCAGGGCGGCGTACAGGTCCCCGGGGAGCACGGCACGGGAGTCGAGGGTCACCCCCGTCACGGCCACCTCCGACCCCGGGTCGTCGGCGCCCACGAGGGCTGCGAGGTCTCGGATCGGGCTGCTGCGGAGCTTGGTCGGTCGGGGAACGGCCACGTCGACCGACCCTACCGTTCGCTGCGCTTGTGCCCGTTGCGCAGGACTGTGGGGTCGGCCAGCGCCTTTGTGGGCGAGACCTTCAGGGTGACCTTGGGCGCCTTCTTGCCCGTGGGCGGGATCTTCAGCTCCTGCAGCGCGTAGGTCGTGACGTCCTTGAACACCGGGCCCGAGACGTAGCCGCCGAAGAACGGGTAGGTCGGCTTCTGGATGATGACGGCCACCACGATCTGCGGGTCGTCGGCGGGGGCGTACCCGATGAAGCTCGCGGTGCGCCCGCTGTAGCCGCCGGCCTTGGCGTCGTAGTAGTCGGCCGTCCCGGTCTTGCCGGCGACCCGGTAGCCCGCGATCTGGGCCTCCTCCGCGGTGCCGTCGGGGCTGACCACGCCCTCGAGCATCCGGGAGAGGTCGGCGGCGGTCTGGTGCGACACCACGCGCTTCGAGGTCGACGTCGGGGTCGGCGACACGGTGCCGTCGGCCTCGGTGACGCTGTCGACCAGGCGGGGTGCCACGCGCACCCCGTCGTTCGCGATCGTCTGGAACACCGACGCGGCCTGGATCGCGGTGACCGAGATGCCCTGCCCGAACGCCACGGTGGCCTTCTTGGTGCCGCTCCACGTCTTCGACGGCGGGAGGATGCCGCGCGACTCACCGGGGTACCCGGTGCCGGAGAGCGAGCCCAGCCCGAACTTGCGGAAGTACGACTCGAGGGTCTTGGGCTTCATCGTCTCGCTCACCAGGATCGTCCCGATGTTGCTCGACTCCGCGAGGGTGCCGGCCACCGTGCGGTACTCCGTGGCGTGCTCGTGGCTGTCCTTGAAGTTCGCGTCGTAGCGCGGCAGGCGGTTGGGGATGACGACCGGCGTCGAGGGCGTGACGGTGCCCTCCTCCAGCGCGGCGGCCATCGTCATGATCTTCGAGGTCGACCCCGGCTCGAACACGTCGGAGAAGGCCACGTTGCTGAGCTGGGCGCCCTTCTTGCCGACGTCGGTGTTCGGGTTGAACGACGGGTACGAGGCGACGGCGAGCAGGTTGCCGGTCTTGACGTCCTCGATGACGACGGTGCCGGACTTCGCCTTGGTCTCCTTGATCCGCTGTGCAAGGGCGTTCTGCGCGTACCACTGCAGGCTCGAGTTGACCGTGAGGGTGACGTCGTTGCCGTCGACCGCCGGCACCAGCGAGTTCTCCCCCACCGGGATGATCGTGCCGTCGCGGCCCTGCTCGAAGGTCTGCTTGCCCGGCGTGCCGACGAGGTGCTTCTGCATCATCAGCTCGACCCCGCCGCCGGGCTCGCCCGCCCCGGTCATGTAGCCGACCAGGGCGGCCGTCGTGCCCCCCTGCGGGTACGTGCGCTCGGAGCGGGTCTCGCGGCGGTCGCGGTAGATGCCGGGTACCCCCAGGGCGGAGATGGTGTTCCACGTCAGCGGCGTGACGTCACGGCTGAGGATGCGGTAGCGGCTGGTGCCGGTGAGCTCACCCACCAGCTCCGAGACGGTGGTGTCGAGCAGCGGGGCCAGCTTGGTCGCCGCCTGCTGGACGGCGTCCGCGGAGGTCGTGGGGTCGCAGGTGTTCTTGCTGGTGCCGTAGGTGCACACGGCCTGCTGGTCGGCGACGACGACCTCGCGCACGACGCTGGAGGCGAGCACGGTGCCGTCCGAGGCGAGCACCTGGCCGCGCATCGCCGGGATGATCTGGGCCGCCTCGCGCTTGAGCTGCGCCTCCTGGGCGACCGCGGTGGAGTCGAAGCCCTGGATGCGGACCAGCTGGGCGCCGAAGATGCTCAGCACGAACAGGCAGGCGACGGTGAGGAAGCGCATCCGGCGACGTGGGTTGCCGGCCGGGGTGCCGGGGCGTTGGACGGAGATCCTGCGGCCCGAGCCACCGCCGCTGCCGCCACCGGTGCGGCCCCGGGTGGAGCTGGTCGGACGGCGGCCCGCGGGTGCCGACCGGGCCGTGGTGGGCCGACCCGCGGAGGGTCGCGCGCCGGCCGGCCGGGCACCGGGCGAGCGACCAGCGGCCCGTGCCGTCTGGCCGGTACCGGATGCCGTGCTGCCCGTCGCGGCCTTGCCGCCGGTCGCCTTCGGTGTCGACCCGGTGCGGGCGCGTGCGGCCGTGGGGGTCTTCGTCGTGGCCGACCCCGGCCCCCCGCGCCCCGAGGGCGGTGGCGTCCTGCGCTGGGTCACGGCTCTCTCCGTCGGTGTGGTGTCGGTGCTGCGGGCCTGCGGTCGGTCAGTTGGCCGGAGCCGGGTCGGCGGCCGGCGGCTTGGTCGCACCGGCGGTCTTGGTCGTCGTGGCCTTCGGGCTGGTCGTCGTGCTCGTGGTCTTCGTCGGGGTCTTTGTCGGGGTCTTCGTGGTCGTCGACGGCGTGCTCGGCGTGGCGGCCGGGGTACCGGCGGTGGGTGCGGGCTTTGTCGCTTCGGGGGTGCTCCTCGTCGGGGCGTTGGACTCGGTGACCACGCTAAACGTGCTGTCGTCCTTGGCCTTCTTCGCCACGCCGAGCACCTTGCCGTCGGACAGGCGCAGGAACGCCGGGCTCGCCGCGGGCACCATGCCCAGTGCCCGGGCACGTTCCGCGAGGGGGCCGGGCCCGGAGACGCCGTCGATGGTGTGCCTCAGGGCGTCCTGGGTGTCGGCCAGCGAGTCCGAGCGGCGCTGGAGGTCGCGCATCGTGTACGAGCCCTTGGCCATCGCGGTGTTCAGCATGAGCACGCCGACGAAGCCCCCGAGCAGCAGCGTGACGCACAGGGCGAGGAACAGCCCGTTGCCCTGCACCTGCGGTGGCGCCACGACCTTGAGCTGTCGTGGGGCCGGTGCGGCGCGGCGGGGGCTGGTGCGCGGCAGCGGCCGGACCGGGGCGAGCTGGCTCATGACGTGGCTCCGTTCGGGGAGAGACGTTCGGCGGCGCGCAGGCGGGCCGAGGCGGATCGGGGGTTGGTGTGCTGCTCCTGCTCGTCGGGCACCTCGGCGCCACGGGTGAGCAGGCGCAGGTAGGCGGCGTGCTCCGGCAGCTCGACCGGCATCCCGTGCGGGGTGCGGCTGTGGGCGCCGGCCGCGAGGGCCTGCTTGGTGATGCGGTCCTCGAGCGAGTGGTACGACAGGACCGCGATGCGGCCGCCGGGGGCGAGCACGTCGATGGCCGAGGTGACCGCGCGCTGCCACACCTCGAGCTCGGCGTTGACCTCGATGCGCAGGGCCTGGAAGGTGCGCTTGGCCGGGTGGCCGCCGGTGCGCTGCGACGCGGCGGGCACGGCCCCGCGCAGCAGCTCCACGAGGCGGGCGGACCCGGTGAACGGCTCCTTCTCGCGCTCGCGCACGATGGCCGACGCGATCCGGCCGGCGAAGCGCTCCTCGCCGTAGGTCTTCAGGATCCGGGCCAGGTCGCCGTGGCTGTAGGTGTTGAGGACGTCGGCCGCGGTGATGCCGGTGGACTGGTCCATCCGCATGTCGAGCGGAGCGTCGTGCCGGTACGCGAAGCCGCGCTCGGGCTCGTCGAGCTGGAGCGAGGAGACGCCGAGGTCGAACAGGATGCCGAGGGCCGTCCCCTCCGCGCGCTCCGCGAGCACCGTCGCGATGTCGTCGTAGACGGCGTGGACGCCGACGAAGCGGTCGCCGAAGCGGGCCAGCCGCTCCCCGGACAGGGTCAGGGCCTCCTCGTCGCGGTCCAGGCCGATGACCCGGGCGTCCGGGCACCGGTCGAGGATCGCCTCGGCGTGGCCCCCCATCCCGAGCGTGCCGTCGACGCAGACCGCACCCGGCGTCTGCAGCGCCGGCGCGAGGAGGTCGACGATGCGGTCGCGCAGCACGGGGACGTGCCGTGCGGCGGCGTCTCCTGGGCTGCTCATCGTGTCCTCCGGGTCGGGGTGGGGCGGTGCGGTGGGGCCGTGCGGTGTTCGAGCGGGTCCGGCTGCGGGGCGACCCGGCGGCTGGTCCCCATCCGATCCGAGCCCGGCACGGGGGAAGTCGTGTCGGGAGTCGGGTCGGCTGGAGGCCGGCAGTCGGGTCGTCGGTCAGGTTCGGTCGTGGTCGAGGAGGTGGGCGGCGGCGAGCGTGGGCGAGGGGGGCGTCAGAGCCCCGGGACCACCTCCTGCGAGTCGACGGAGTAGGAGGAGTAGGCGGGCATGACCTCGGCGAGGTACTCGTTCCAGGCGGCGGAGTCCCAGACCTCGAGCCGGTTGCCGTTGCCGATGACCGTGCACTCCTTGTCGAGGTGCGCGTACGAGCGCAGCGGGGCCGGCACGGTGACCCGCCCCTGCTTGTCCGGGGTGTCGGGGTGGGCGCTGGCCCGGAAGACGCGAACGAAGTCGCGCACGACGCGCGAGGAGCCCGGTGCGGCCTGCATCAGCCCGGAGATCCGGTGGAACTCGGCGGTGGGGAAGACGTAGAGACAGCCTTCCTGGCCGGTCGTGACGACCAGCCCACCGGCGAGGGCGGCGCGGAAGCGCGCGGGGAGGAACAGCCGCCCCTTGTCGTCGAGCCGGGGCGTGAACGTACCCAGGAACTCGTCCATGGGCGCCACCTCCTCGACCCTTCGCACCCTCCCGGCCGCACCGGTTTCCTCCACATTACTCCACCAAGGGCTCACGGGATGCCGAATTGAGGCGATCGGCATCGATATTTTCAGCATTTTCGCAGATCAACATGGGTGGTGCGAAGTGGAGGAGAACTGCGCCCACCGACCCGAGATCACGGGATCTATCGGCATCCGGCCCCGCTCCCGGCGCCCCGGTGACCGTCGCGGACCCCCGGTGGCGCGTGGTGGAGCGCTGCCGCCAGCAGTGGTGGAGCGCAGTGGGACTCGTCGGCCCGTGGTGGTGGAGCGCGGTGGAGCGGCCCGGGGCATGCGCCGTGAGCCCGGCGCGGGGCTCGAGGCCGTGGTCACGACCCTGCATCCGACCTTGCGTAGGCCTCCCCCAACCCGGTGTCGGTGAGGCAAGATCGATCCCACCCCGCGTCGTCACCGGTTGCGGGGTGGGAACCCACGAGGAAGGGACGCGCCGTGAGCGACCTGGAGAACCCCCGACGCACACCGACGGACACCGAGACGGACACCACGTCGCGGGGTGCGTCGCTCGACCTGGTGCTCCAGGTGTCGGCCTCCCTGGCCGCCGCGATGAACTCGGTGATCGAGGGCAAGCAGGCGGTCGTGCGCACCGCGATCACCGTGCTGCTCGCCGAGGGCCACCTGCTCGTGGAGGACGTGCCGGGCGTGGGCAAGACCCTGCTCGCCAAGACGCTCGCCCGGTCGATCGACTGCACGGTGCGACGGGTGCAGTTCACCCCCGACCTGCTGCCCAGCGACATCACCGGTGTCTCGGTGTTCAACCAGGACGTGCGCGACTTCGAGTTCCGTCCGGGTGCGATCTTCGCCAACGTGGTCGTCGGCGACGAGATCAACCGCGCCTCGCCGAAGACACAGAGCGCGCTGCTGGAGTCGATGGAGGAGGCCCAGGTCACCGTCGACGGCAAGACCTACACGCTGCCCAAGCCGTTCATGGTGATGGCCACCCAGAACCCGATCGAGATGGAGGGCACCTACCCGTTGCCCGAGGCGCAGCGTGACCGGTTCATGGCGCGCATCTCGATGGGCTACCCCTCGGCCCGCTCCGAGCTGACGATGCTCGAGCTGCACGGTGGGGTGTCGCCGCTGGAGGACCTGCAGCCGGTCACCGACGCCGCCACGGTGTCGCAGATGGTCCAGGCGGTGCGCGAGGTGCACGCGTCGCAGGCCGTGCGGCAGTACATCGTCGACCTGACCCACGCCACCCGCTCGAGCACCGCCCTGCGCCTGGGCGCGTCGCCACGAGCCACGCTGCACCTGCTGCGCGCGTCACGGGCCCATGCAGCCCTGGCAGGGCGCGACCACGTGCTGCCCGACGACGTCCAGCAGGTCGCCATACCGGTTCTCGCGCACCGGCTGATCCCCACCGGTGAGACGCAGATGGCGCGTCGCACCACGGCCGACGTGGTCGGCGACCTGCTGCAACGGGTTCGCGTGCCGGCCCCTACCCGCTGAGGACCCCGTGCACCAGCTCAGACGCTCCCTGACCACGCGCGGCGCGGCGTTCGCCGGCGCGGGTCTGGTCCTGGTCGCAGCCGGCGTCCTGCTGGGCCAGCACGACGTGACGAGGGTCGGCATCCTGCTCCTCGCCCTCGCGGCGATGGCCATGGTGCTCGTGCGACGGCACGGCCTGCACCTCGACGTCGTGCGCACCGCCACACCTTCGCGGGTCGCGATCGACGAGCGCGCCGTGGTGACCGTCCGCATCCGCAACGTCGAGCCGACGCCGTCGCCGGTCGTCATGGCCGAGGAGTCCATCGACTACGCCCTGGGTGACCGACCGCGCTTCGTGCTGCCGTCGCTGCGGCCCGGTGACGTGCAGGAGGTGCAGTACACCGTGCGCTCGCACACCCGCGGGGTGCACCGCATCGGGCCGCTCGGCGTGCGGGTGCGCGACCCGTTCGGGCTCACCCTGCGCACCGCCGCCGTGAGTGGCGACGCGGAGATCGTCGTGCTGCCCAAGGTCGTGCCGCTCCCCCACGGGCGTTCGCTCGGCAGCGGCATCGGGTCGGAGGGCTCGATCCCGCACATGGTCGCCCTGCACGGTGAGGACGACCAGACGGTGCGCGAGTACCGCGACGGCGACGACCTGCGGCGCATCCACTGGCCCGCGACCGCGCGCACCGGTGAGCTGATGGTGCGCCAGGAGGACCGCCCGGCGAAGCGGCGGGCCGTCGTCGTGCTCGACACCCGCGGTGCCGGACACGGCGGGTCGGGGCGCAGCAGCTCGCTGGAGTGGTGCGTCACGACCGCGGCGTCGGTCACCGCCCACGTCGTGGATGCCGGCTACGCCGTGCACCTGCTCACCGCCGACGCGCGCGCCGACAACGGCGTGCACCACGACGAGAGCCTCCCGGAGGCCCTCGACTCGCTGGCCCGGGTCGGGCTCGGACCCGAGGACGGGCTGCGGGCCGTGCTGCACGCCGCGAACGCGCTCACCTCACAAGGCGGGCTCGTGGTCTTCGTCGGTGGCCCGGTCGGTGACGACGACGCCCGCACGCTCTCCGCCCTGCGCCAACCGGGTTCTGCGGGCGCGGCGATGGTCGTCGACCCGGAGGCGTTCGCCGGCCGCACCCGGCGGGGCGCAGCTGCCGCCGGCCGGGCCGACGCGACCCTGGCCATCCTGCAGGCCTCGGGCTGGATGACGACCCCGGTCGACGCGCACACCACGCCGGCCCTCGCCTGGGCTGCCGTCGTCGGCGGCCAGGTCGTGGGGGCCCGGTGAACCGCGTCCGGCCCGTGGAGGCCCTGCTCGCCGCGCTCGCCACGCTCGCGGTCACCCTGCCGCTGACCACCCTCTTCACCCCCCTGACGTGGTTCCGGCCCAGCGTGATCCTCGTGGCGGTCGTCGCCCTCGTCGGGATGGGCCTGCGGCGCATCACGGCCAACCGACCGCTCGTCGTGGTGGGCCAGCTGGTGCTGCTCGTCAACGCGGCAGCCCTGATGCACGGGCGCGGACACCTCCTGGGCGGTCTGCTGCCCACTCCGGAGACCGGCCGAGCCTTCGGGGTGCTGCTGCAGGAGGCGCAGGCGACGGTCACGAACTACACCGCACCGGCACCGTCCAACCGCGCGACGATCCTGGCGATCAGCCTGCTCATCGGCCTGACGGCCCTGGCGGTCGACGCGATCGGGGTCACCTACCGCAGCCCGGCGCTGGCCGGCATCCCGCTGCTGTCGGCCTTCCTCGCGTCCGCGACCAACTCCGGCGACGGCCTGGGCGCCTGGTACGCCGTGCCCGGCGCCCTCGCCTGGCTCGCCCTCGTGGGGCGACAGGGAGTGCGCTCACTGCGCGCCTGGGGCACGGCATCCCCGCACTCGTCGTCCGGCCCGCTCGCCGACCCGACCACGGCGTTCGCGACGCTCGGGCGAGTGGTCGGCGTCGGCGCCCTCGGCGTGGCCATCGTGCTGCCCGCGCTGATCCCCCACTTCCCCACGACGTTCCTGGCCGACGGGCTGGGCCGCAGCGTCAACGGCCGTGGCGGGACGGGCTCGGAGGTCCGGCTGGCCTCGAGCATCGACATCGCCCGCGACCTCGGAAACCGTTCGACCGACCCGGTGTTCCGCTACCGCAGCACCTCCGACCGCCTCGAGCCGCTGCGCGTCGGCATCCTCGACGTCTACCGGCGCGGGCAGTGGCAGTCGAGCTCGGACTTCACCTTCGTGCCGGTCGACGGCCAGATCCCCGGGCCGATCGCCGGGCCGGAGGTGCCGCGTCGGGTCGAGCGGATCTCGGTGGTCGACAACGCGATCGGGGTGCCGCAGGTCGCGCTGCCCCCGGGCGCGGTCGGCACCCCGTTCCCGGCCGGCACGTGGAACATGACCGTGCAGGGCCTGGTGCAGCTCACCGCGCCGGCCACCTCGTACTCGACCGAGTTCGTCGAGCTCGACCCCGAGGACGGGCAGTTCTCCGCCGACCGCGACAACCCCCAGGTCGAGGGCAGCACGCTCGACGTCGACCCGGCCGCAGCACCCGAGGTGCGCGCCGTGCTCGACCAGATCACCGACGACGGCGACACGGCGCTCCAGGTGGCCCGCAAGGTCCAGGCCTACCTGCGCGGCGCACAGTTCACCTACTCGCTCGAGCTGGCCGACCAGGCCGCCGACGGAAACCTGTCCGACGAGCCGCTGGCCCGCTTCCTGGAGACCAAGCGCGGCTACTGCGTGCAGTTCACCTCGGCCATGGTCATGCTGGCGCGCGCAGCCGGCATCCCGGCCCGGATGGCGGTCGGGTTCCTGCCCGGCTCCATCGACGGCGACGACCGGGTCGTGCGCGTCTCCGACGCCCATGCCTGGCCCGAGCTGTACTTCCCGCGGCTGGGATGGGTGCGCTTCGAACCGACCCCCGGCACCCGCAGCGGGGTCGCGCCGGAGTACAGCGTCGTGCCGGTCGGCGGCGGGGCCTCCTCGAGCGCCAGCCCGACCACGTCGCTGTCCACCTCGTCGCCCACCCCGTCGACCGGGCCGTCCCGCGACGTGACCGCGGACCAGACCGGCATCACCACCGGGACCACCGGCACCGGTGCCGTGCGGTTCGTCACCCGGCACGCGACGACGATCCTCGTCGTGCTGCTCGCGCTGCTCATCGCCGCGATCGTGCCGCTCGGGGCGTGGCTGTCGCGCCGTCGCGCCCGGGCGGCCGCCGTCGACGACGCCGACCGGGTCGAGGCGGAGTGGCAGTCACTGCTGCTGCGCCTGCAGGACATCGGGTTCGTGCCGCCCGACGGGGCCACCCCGCGCCAGGCCTCCCGGACGATCGGGAACGACGCGTACCTCACCCCCGACGAGAACGACGCCCTCGGACGGGTGGTGACGACCCTGGAGCGGGCCCGCTACGCCCGCCCGGGCGCCGACCTCGTCGACGTCACCGACGACGCCCGCACGGTGTGGCGCGGGGCGCTGTCCCGGCGCCGCCGCACCGACCGGGCGCGGGCCCTGCTGCTGCCCGAGGAGGGAAAGCAGATGTGGCGCAGCCTCGGCCGCTCGCTGCTCTTCTGGCGGGACCGCAACCCCGACGTCCCGCCCCAGGACTGACCCCTCTCCCTGGGGTTGGGTGCGCGAACGGCTGCCGCGGCAACCATCTGGGCACCCAACAACACCCAGGGCGGTCAGCCATGGGGCCCGGTCGCTCCCAGCCGCTTGGACATCTTCACGCTGGTCGTGTCGTAGCCGAGCGACTCGTACAGCCGGCGGGCCGCCACGTTGAAACCGAAGACGCTGAGGCCGAGGGTTCGAGCACCGTGCGAGGTCGCGTAGTCCTCGGCGAGCACCATCGCGGCGTGACCCGGTCGAGGCCTCCCCTGCGGGAACGACTCCGCCATCCCCGTGTCGGCCACCCGCTACGACGGATGCCGCGCTCCCTGGCGGGGGCGCGGCATCCGGTCGTCGTGCTGGGCTGTCGGTCAGTCGAGGTAGTCGCGCAGCGCCTGGCTGCGGCTGGGGTGGCGCAGCTTGCTCATCGTCTTGGACTCGATCTGGCGGATCCGCTCGCGGGTCACGCCGTAGACCTTGCCGATCTCGTCGAGCGTCTTGGGCTGGCCGTCGGTGAGGCCGAAGCGCATCGAGACCACGCCTGCCTCGCGCTCGGAGAGGGTGTCGAGCACGCTGTGCAGCTGCTCCTGCAGGAGGGTGAAGCTGACCGCGTCGGCCGGGACGACCGCCTCGGAGTCCTCGATGAGGTCACCGAACTCGCTGTCGCCGTCCTCGCCCAGGGGGGTGTGCAGGGAGATCGGCTCGCGGCCGTACTTCTGCACCTCGACGACCTTCTCGGGGGTCATGTCGAGCTCCTTGGCGAGCTCCTCCGGGGTGGGTTCGCGCCCGAGGTCCTGCAGCATCTGGCGCTGCACGCGGGCCAGCTTGTTGATGACCTCGACCATGTGCACCGGGATGCGGATGGTGCGGGCCTGGTCGGCCATCGCGCGGGTGATCGCCTGGCGGATCCACCACGTGGCGTAGGTCGAGAACTTGTAGCCCTTGGTGTAGTCGAACTTCTCGACCGCACGGATCAGGCCGAGGTTGCCCTCCTGGATCAGGTCGAGGAAGAGCATCCCGCGACCGGTGTAGCGCTTGGCGAGCGACACCACGAGGCGCAGGTTGGCCTCGAGCAGGTGGTTCTTGGCCTTCTTGCCGTCCTGGGCGATCCACCACAGCTCGCGCTTGAGCTTCATGTCGAGCTTCTCGCCCGAGTTCATCTTCTCCTCGGCGAACAGGCCGGCCTCGATGCGCTTGGCGAGCTCGACCTCCTGCTCGGCGTTGAGGAGGGCCACCTTGCCGATCTGCTTGAGGTAGTCCTTGACCGGGTCGGCCGTGGCGCCGGCGGTGACGACCTGCTGCACCGGGGCGTCGTCCTCGTCGTCGTCGCGCAGCACGAACCCGCTCGACTCGGTCTCGACCTCGACCGGCTTGGCCGGGGTGTCGCCGTCGTCGTCGTCGCTGTCACCGAGGTCGACGACCGCCACGTCCTCGGCCACGACCTCCGCGACGATCTTCTCGAGCTCCTCGGGTGCGACGTCGTCGTCGGCAGCCTCGGCGCCGTTGGTGGCCTTGCCGGCAGCGGTCTTGCGGGCGGCCGTCTTCTTCGCGGCGGCGGTCTTCGCTGGTGCGGCGGCCTCGCCGGCAGCGGCGCTGGCGGCCGTGCGCGTCGTCGTCGCCTTGGCGGGTGCGGCCTTGGCAGTCTTCGACGCGGCGGCCTTGGCGGGCGTCGCCGCCTTGGTGGCGGCGGTCTTGGTCGCGGTCGCGCTCTTGGTGGCAGTGGCCTTCGTGGCGGTGGCCCTGGACGTCGTCTTCGCCGCGGGCTTGGCCGTGGTGGCGGTCGCGCGGCTCGAGGCCGCGGCCTTCTTGGTCGTGCTCGTCGCGGCCGCGACACCGGTGGCTGACGGGTCCATGGTCACGGTGATGCCCTGGTCTCCGAGGGCGCGCAGGACGACCCGGCCGCGGGCCGGGCGCACGTCAGCGGCACGCATGGCGTCGGCCACCTCCGCGCCGGTCACCGAGCCGGTCGTGGAACCCTTGCGGACGAGGGACTGCAGGGCCTTGTGGGAGAACTCCGGCGGGAGTGCACTCGTCTCGGAGGGCTTGTTGGACACAGGCGACACCGACTACCTTTCGTCGCGGATGGCCACACTCCGAGGGCGCGCTGGGCGGCCGTTCGGAAGCGGCGGGGAAGGTCCTGTGCGACACCGTGTCGACGGGCCGGGTGGTGCTCGGCCGGGGTGGTGACGAGGTGCGCACAGACATTATAAAACGCGCAGGGCCGTTCGAGCACATCACCCGGCCGAATCGACGCCGTGGTGCCGATCAGGGCCCGGGCCTCGCGGCCAGCGACGACCAGTGCTCTGGCGCGATCAGCCCTTGACGGCCAGGACCGCACACGGTGCGTCGAGCAGGATCCGCTGGGCGTTGGAGCCGAGGATCAGCTTGCCGACGGGGGTGCGGCGGCGCAGGCCGATGACGATGAGGTCGGCGTCGGTCTCGTTGGCCACCGAGATGAGGTCCTCGGCCGGCTCGTTGCCGCGCACCAGCTGACGGACCTCGAGCTCGAGCCCGTCACCGCTCAGCTCGTCCTTGACCCGCTGGAGCTCGGCCTCGGCGGCCTGGCTGGTCTCGTCGTCGAAGTCACGACCGCCGCGGTTGGAGTTGATGACGACGAGCCGTGATCGGCGCGTCTTCGCTTCCTCCACCGAACGGGCGAGCGCAGCCCGACCCTCCTTGGTGGGAACGAACCCGACGACGATGGTCACGATCTCCTCCTGAGGACAGACGGGTGGTGCCTAGGTTCCGCACGCTACCGCAGGACGCGCCGGTCAGCCCTCGCCCAGCGCGCGGTCGATGACGACGCCCACCTGCTCGGTCTCGATGAGGAAGCCGTCGTGGCCGTGCGCGGAGTCGATGACCGACAGCACGGACCCCTCGTAGGCAGCCGCGATCTCCTCGGACAGGCGCAGCGGGTAGAGGCGATCAGAGCTCACCCCGGCGACGTGCAGCGAGCCGGCGTACCCGGCCAGGGCGGCCGAGAGCCCGCCGCGACCGCGACCCACGTCATGGCTGTTCATCGCCTCGGTCAGCACGACATAGCTGTTCGGGTCGAAACGGCGCGCGAGCTTCGCGGCGTGGTGGTCGAGGTAGCTCTCGACGTCGTAGCGCCCGCCTCCCCCGAGCGGGTCCTCGCCGACGCGGGGCCTGCGGCCGAAGCGGTCGTCGAGCTCGGCCTCGTGGCGGTAGGTCGTGTGCGCGATCCGCCGTGCGATGCCCATGCCGGTGAGCGGCCACTCGTCGTGGCCGTAGTAGTCGCCACCGCGGTACGCCGGGTCGGACCGGATGGCGAGCAGCTGCGGCTGGCACCACGCCACCTGGTCGGCAGTGGCGTACGGCGTGGAGGCGAGCACGAGCGCGCGCTCGACGCGGTCCGGGTGGCCCGCCACCCACTCGAGCACCCGCATGCCGCCCATCGACCCACCGAGCACGCAGTGCCACCGCCGGATGCCGAGCGCGTCGGCGAGCGCGACCTCGGCCGCCACCTGGTCGCGGACGGTGATGAACGGGAACCGGCCACCCCAGGGACGCCCGCCCGGGTCGGCCGATGCCGGCCCGGTGGTGCCCTGGCAGCCGCCGAGCACGTTGCTGGCGACGACGAACAGGTGGTCGGTGTCGAGGGGTGCCCCGGGGCCGATCAGCCCCGGCCACCAGCCGGGCGACGCGTGTCCCGGCCCGGAGTCGCCGACGACGTGGGAGTCACCGGTGAGGGCGTGCTCGACGAGCACGGCGTTGTCCCCGGACGGCGACAGCGTGCCCCACGTCTCGTACGCGACGGTCACGTCGGGCAGCTCGCCGCCGCGCTCGAGGGCGAGGGGCCCGATCGCGGCGAACCGGCGGTCGCCGACGGGGTCACCGGGACGCCAGACCGCTGCGGTCGACCTCGTCTGGGTGGCCGTCATGACAGGAAACTCCTCGTGCTCGCGCTTGCCACACCGTGCGGTGCGGCCAGGTCATCACCCGGGGCACCCCACCGCGAGGAGGGTTGCCGCCCAGCAAACCGGGGTTTGGCGCTGGGACTCATGACCGGCATCCATGCTACCCGCGCCACCACGCGCCACGGGAGGCGTTCCGAGTGCCGAGCAGAGGCGTCAGCCGGCCTGTCCCAGGCCCCCCGCCGGCTGCCTCTCGCCGCTCACGGGTGGCAGCCGCAGCCCTGTCTCGACGAGGCGCTCGAGCAGCTGGGCCAGGCGGTAGTCGGGAGCCAGTCGCAGGGCTCGGTCGACGGCCGCCCGCGCGATGGCTCCGTCGCCATCGACCCAGGCCACGTGTGCCGCCACGGTGCACACGTGTGCCGCCTCGTCGGGGCACTCGTCCGGCACGGACCGGCACAGGGCCAGCAGGCGATGGAGCAGGTCGTCTCGCTCCCCGGCCAGCGCGGTGCCCGCACCGGCCACGACCCGCAGCGCTCGCGGCTGCGGACCCAGCCCCATCCCGCCCCATGTCGGCAGGGCCGCCCGCAGCATCGCCATCACCCTCGCGTCGATCGAGCCGGTCGGCAGCACGCTCGGCACGAGCCACGCGATCAGCCCGTCGCGCCAGGTGACGTCGGCCAGGCCGAGTGCCAGGTCTGCCACGACGCGGCGGTCGGGCGGCCGCCGCCCCGCCTCCCCCGGGTCGAGCACCGCCTTCCACGCGGCCACCGAACGTCGGCGACCACGCGGCATCCGCGACCGCGAGTCGACCGCCTTCTCGACCCCGAAGCACCGCCACGGCTCTGGCGCGACCAGCTCCTCCACGGCGCCGCGCGACCGCAGCGGCGAGCGCCCCAGGGCGACGTACTCGGCCACCCCGGGCACGTCGGCGGGGTCCGGAAGCGCGACGCCCTCCGGAGGGCAGCACCGCTCGGAGCAGATCGGCGAGTACCGACGCCCGTCGCGGACCACGGCGACGTCGACGACGTCGATGCCGGCCCGCTCGAGCTGCTCGACCAGGGCGACGAGCAGGGGCTGGCTGGCGTCGGGTTCGTCCTCGTACCCGACGACGATGACCGAGGTGGCCCCGTCCCGGACCAACGGCCCCAGGAGCGAGGACACGACCTCGTCGACGAACTTCTCCGGCGGCAGGTCGGCGCGGGCGACCAGGCCCACCCGTTTCCCCCGCAGGGAGATGACGACGGCGCTGTCGTGCGGGTGGTACCCGAGCTGGTAGGGCAGGATCGCGACGACGTCGCCGGGGCCTCGGAGCGTGATGTCTGCTGTCATGGCGTCCACCGTGGCGGCGCCGTCACGACCGCGACAGGGCGGCGTCGTTCCTGTGGACGACGGCTCGCGGTCTGGGCGCCTGTGGACGACGGCTGCCAGCCGCCCGTCAGCGGCTCAGCAGGTCTGTCGCTGAGCGGCTCGGCAGGTCAGCGAGTCAGCAGTCAGCGCAGTCAGCAGGTCAGTGCACGACGTCGCCGGGCACGGTCTGTGCCGCGGCCGGGCGGGTCGACCCGTTCGGCGCACCGGACGCACCGCTGGCGCCGTTCCCGCCAGCCCCGCCGGGGTAGGCACCGCCACCGGAACCACCAACACCGCTGGAGCCACCGCCGGTCGAGCCGGCCGGCGCGCCCATGGTGCCCTTCTCCCACGCCAGGAAGGCCTCGGTCTCCTCGACCAGCTTGGTGGCCAGCCAGCTGAGCACGAGCGCGTCGTCGGCCAGGCCGATGATGGGCAGGACGGCCTCGGGGATGAGGTCGAGGGGCGAGACCAGGTAGCCCGCGGCGGCCAGCATCAGCATCAGCCGGCCCTTGGACACCCCGACGTACTCGCCGCTGAACGTCGCCCGGACCATGCGAGGCACGGCCCCGGCACGCTCCCCGATCGACGGGCCACCGGGGCGCACCGCGAGACGGACCGCACGGGCGACGGCGACGACCGAGGCGATACGGGCGTTCCTTGACATGGGTTCCTCCTGGGCTCACCTCGGGGCACCTGCGGCCCCGGTTCCACAACGAACGACGTGCGAGGGGAGATTCCCGTTCCCTCAGGCGGGGCCGACCTGCGCCGAGGTGGTCGGTGCCGTCACCTCGGGTCGGACGGTCGGGAACTCACGCTTGGCGCTGACGGCGACCCGGTGCTGCATGAACCCGTCGAGCCCGGCACCGATGACACCACCGACGATCGGCACGATCTTGCCCAGCCGCACGAACATGTTCTTGCCGGCGGTCGCGAGCAGCCGGAAGCCGACGCCCTTCTGGATGACCATCATCGCCGGGCCGGGGAGGCGCTGGGCCGCGAGGTTGCTGAGCGTGCCGCCGGGTGACGCCATCCCGGCCTTCTTGAGCAGGTCGTCGGCGTCCGCGCCGACGAGGGTGAGCAGCACGGCGGTGCGGATCTCCTCCTGGCGCAGGTCGTAGCCACGCACCTTGGCGATCGCGGCCGTCATCCGGGTGGCGATCAGGTAGAAGCCCAGCACGTTGGTCGGCAGTGCGAGCGGCAGTGTGATGAACCCGCCGACGCTGGTGACGAAGCCGGATGCCGCGCCGAGCCCGACGTGCTGGCGCACGATCGCGTCGATGGCCGCCTCCGGGTCGCGGTGGTCCGCGAGCGCGCGCTCAGCCACCCGGTCGGCGGAGTGGAAGAAGCCCTTGCCGTCGATGCCGAGGTCGAGGATGTTCTGGACCAACCGGGTCGCCTGGTTGCCGAGCACTCCCTCGTCGCGCGGGCCGGCCTCAGCCTGCGCGAGGGCGCCACGGACGTCCTGGACCGCCTGCCCCGTGCGGCCCCCACCGATGCCGAGAAACTCCACGTCGTCCTCCTCGGACCGTTGACGGTGGCCCGTGCGGCCCCCTCGTCGTCTCGTCATCCTGCCACGTCACGGGCGCGTTCCGGCCGGGCGTGACCAGCGGTGACGGACCGCGCGCCTACGCTGCTCGCCATGATCCCCGGTGACGTCGCGGTGCTCGCCGTCACGCCCCCGGGCCACGGCGAGCGGTGCGCCGCGCTCCTCCACGAGGGCCGATGCCGGACCGGCCCGCTCGCGGAGGTCGTCGAGGCCGCCCGCCGGCTCGAGGCCGACCGCTCCCCCCGCTGGGTGTGGTGGTCCGCCGAGGCGGCGGCCGCCCCCCTCGTGGATGCCGGGGTTCCGGTCACCAGGGCCTGGGACGTCGCCGAGGCCCACCGGCTCCTCCACGGCGGGTGGAGCGCGACCGCCGGCCAGTGCTGGGCGGTGGCACACGGCATCCCGGTCGAGGACGTGCCCGCTCCCCCGACCGGTGACCTGTTCGAGTTCGCCGCGGACGCGCCGCCCACCGGTGCAGACACGCTCGTCGACGCCGCCGGGCACCTGCGCGGCGACCACGAGGAGTGGCTGCGCGACCCCGACCACCTGCGCGCCTGGGCCGAGGCGACGCTCGAGACCGCCCACCTCCAGCACGACGCGGCGGCGGCGACCTCGGTGCGCCTGGTCGGCACGGTGCTCTCGGAGTCGGCGGCGGCGGTGATGTGCCTCGAGCTGCGGAGGGACGGGCTGCCGATCGACCGGGTGCGCACCGAGCAGCTGCTCGCCGACGCGGTCGGGCCGAGGCCGACGACGGACGCCGAGGAGCTGGCCACCCGTCGCGCCCGCGACGCCCTCGTGCTGTGTCACGTGCCCGGCCGGGAGTCGACCGACCTGCGCAACCCGGCCCAGGTGCTCGAGATGCTCAACGCCGTGGGCGTCGACGTGCCGAACACCCGCAAGTGGGTGCTCGAGCCCTACCGCACAGTCCACCCGGTGGTCGACGCCCTGCTCGACTGGCGCCGCGACGAGCGGATCGCCACGACGTACGGCTACCGGTGGCTCGACGCGCACGTCGGCCCCGACGACCGGCTGCGCGGGAGGTGGACGGCCTGCGACGGTGCGGCCGGCCGGATGACCGCCGAGAACGGCCTGCACAACCTGCCGACCGTGCTGCGCCCGGGCGTCGCCGCGCACGAGGGCCACGTGTTCGTGCGCGCCGACCTCGGGCAGATCGAACCTCGGGTGCTGGCCGTGGTCTCCGGCGACACGGCGTTCGCCGCCGCCACCCGGGCCGACGACCTCTACGCACCGGTGGCGCAGCGGCTCGGTGTGGAGCGGCCGGTGGCCAAGGTGGCGGTGCTGGCCGCCATGTACGGCCAGCGCAGCGGTGCGGCGGGCGAGGCGCTCAAGGGGCTGGAGCGGGCCTACCCGGTGGCGATGGCGCTGCTCGAGCGGGCGGCCGGCGCGGGGCGGCGAGGTGAGCCGCTGCGCACGTACGGCGGGCGGCTGATCCCGACCGGTCGGTTCCTCGCGGCGAGCCCGGTCGGTGTCGACCCGGCGCTGGATGCCGCGCGCGGCCGGTTCGCCCGCAACGCGATCATCCAGGGCGCCGCGGCCGAGCTGTTCAAGGCCTGGGCGGCGACGGTGCGCGCGACCACCCGTGACCTGGGGGCGCAGGTGGTGCTGTGCCTGCACGACGAGCTGCTCGTGCACGCGCCGGCCGAGCACGCCGCCGAGGTGGCGTCGCGGGTCGACCGGGCGCTCGACGACGCCGCGAGGCGGTGGGCCGGGGGCGCACCGGTGCGGTTCGTCGCCGACACCTCGGTCATCGCCCGCTGGTCGGACGCCAAGGACTGAGCTCGGGCCGCTCTTCCCGCGGCTTCACACGGGAACCTTCACCAGCGCAGCGGAACGCTTCCGGGGCCGAGGTGAAGGTTCCCGCATCGGGCGAGAAAGTTGAGGGTCAGGCCTGGTCGTCGTCGTTCACGGCGCGCAGGAAGTTCTCGAAGTCCTCACCGAGCTCGTCGGCCGAGGGGAGCTGCGACGCCTCGGTGGCGAGCAGGCTCGGCCGCTGACGGCCCTCGAGGTAGGTGTCGTACTGCTGCTCCAGGGCCGTGACGACCGCGCGGGCCTCGTCGTTGCCGTCGACCTCGGCCGCGATGGCCTGCTGGTTGGCGCGGGCCCGCATCACGAGGTCGTCGTTGGGCAGGTTGAGCCCGGTGACGTCGACGATGGCGTTGAGCGACGCGAGCGCGCCCTCGGCCCACTCGGAGCCGGCGAGGTAGTGCGGCACGTGGATCGCGAACCCGACGGCGTCGTGGCCGGCCTCGCCGAGCCGCAGCTCGAGCAGGGCGCCGATCGAACCGGGCACCTGCACCCGACCGAACGGCGACGCGGCGTCACCGATCAGCGCGGCGTTGGTGGCGTGGGCGGTCATCCCCACCGGGCGGGTGTGCGGCACGCCCATCGGGATGCCGTGCGTGTGCACGACCAGCGTGACGCCCAGCGCGACGACGAGCTCGCGGACCGCCTCGACGACGCGCTCCCACTGGAAGTCGGGCTCCGGGCCGGTGAGCAGGTAGTAGGTCTGCCCGTCGCGGTCGGTGAGGCGGTGCAGCAGCATCGCCGGGTCGTCGTACTCCACCCACCGGTTGGTGTCGAAGATCATGGCCGGGCGGCGGCCGCGGTAGTCGAGCAGCTGGTCGATGTCGAAGGATGCGACGACCTCGGGGTCGCCGGTCTCGAGCAGGTGTCCACCCAGGACCGACTGGATCTGGCCGGCATCGATGAAGGCGCCGAGAGCCACGATGAGCACACCCGGCCGGGGCAGGGTGAGATCGGCGTCGGTCTCGAAACGGTAGAGAGCTGAGGGGTTCTGCACGGCACAAGCCTTTCACGGGTGGAGCGTGTACCCCCTGAACGCCCGGGACGCCCCCTCGGATTCCCCGTTCGACCGCTGTCCACCCTCGTCTACCGTTCTTCACCTTTGTCGACCGCCGGCCCGGCCTCACCTCGGCCCCCACCCCACGAACTTCGTGCGACGTGCCTACGGTTGTCGGCCGGCGGGTCGGGCAGAACCGCACCCAAGTCGCACGAGGTCTGAAGGCGCCCCGGGTGTGGGTCAGCGGGATGCCGTGACGGCCGCGATCGCGGCTCGCACCCGTTTCTCGGACACCGGGCCTGCGGTGCCGAGCGACTGGGCGAACAGGCTGACCCGCAGCTCCTCGACCATCCAGCCGATGTCGGTCACGTCGGCCGCGGCCCGCCGGGCCGGTGGCAGTGTCTCGAGGAGGTCGGCGTAGGCGGTCTCCACGGCATCAACCTGCTCCTGGAGCACGGGCTCACGCGGGTTGGTGGCGGCACGCTCTGCGCGGTGCTGCATGGCGAGCAGGTAGCGCCGCACGTCGCGCAGGCGGGCCACCCCGGTCGCGGCGACGAAGCCCGGCCGCACGAGGCTGTCGAGCTGGGCTCGCACGTCGGCGCGGGTGGCTGCGGTGCGTGCCGAGGCCGCCCCACGCTCGAGTGCCTCCAGGGTGCGCCGCACCTGCCCGGCCAGGGCGAGCACCGGCTCGACCGCCTCGACGACGACGAGCACCCGGGTGGCCGCGTGGGCTCGGACGGCGGCGAGCGCGGCGGCGTACGCCTCCTCGGTGCGGACCTCACCGGGCACGTGCTCGGCGACGATGTCGTCGACCGCCGCGTCGAGGCAGTCCTGCAGCAGCGCGGGGATCGACCCGTGCGGGTTGTCGGCGAGGCCCAGCTTCTGGGCGTTGGTGAGGCGGGCCAGCACCCGCTTCCACGGTGCGGTGGTGTTGAGCAGGAGCAGTCGGCGCACCCCGTGTCGGTGCACGGCCCGCGCCGCACCGCGGTCGGGCAGCACGCGCAGCGCGACGGAGGTGCCCTCGTCGACCAGGGCGGGGTAGCCCTCGACGGTGAGGCCGCCGGAGCGCCCCTCGAAGGTCTCGGGCACGGCGCCGACCGACCACGTCGTCAGGCCGGTGCGCTCCAGCGAGGCCCCGGCGCGCGCCATCCCGGCCCGCACTGCACCTCCGGCGCGGTCGCGCAGGGCGTCGAGGTCCTTGCCGCGGGCCACCACCCGCCCGCCGGGGCCGTCGACGCTGAAGGTGACCCGCAGGTGGTCGGGCACGCGCGACAGGTCCCACTCCCCCGGCGGGATGCGAATCCCGGTGCGCTCGTGGAGCACCCGGGCCAGCTCCTCGGTGAGCGTGCCGCGGGCCGGGTCGGCCTGGGCGAGCGCCGCCGTCGCGTGGTCGGGAGTGGGCACGAAGTGGCGGCGGGTCGCCTTCGGCAGCGACTTGAGCAGGGCGATCGCGAGGTCGTCGCGCAGACCGGGCACCTGCCAGTCGAAGCCGGCCGAGGTCACCCGGTTGAGCACGGCCACCGGCACGTGCACGGTGACGCCGTCGGCCGCCTCGCCCGGGGAGAACTGGTAGGTGACGTCGAGGTCGAGGTCACCCTGCCGCCAGCTGCGTGGGTAGTCGGCGGCCGAGACCTGCTCGCCGGCCTCCGAGGTGAGGTCGTCCTCGGTGAGGGTGAGCAGGTCGGGGCGCCGGCGCCGCTCGCCGCGCCACCACCGGTCGAAGTGCCGCTCGGTCGGCACGTCCGGCGGGATGCGGGCGTCGTAGAACGCGAAGAGCACCTCGTCGTCGACGACGATGTCGCGCCGGCGGGCCCGTTCCTCGAGCTCGGCGACCCGCGCGAGCGTCGCCACGTTCCGCTTCCAGAAGTCGTGCTGCGGCTCCCAGTCGCCCTCGACGAAGGCGGAGCGGAGGAAGATCTCCCGGGCGGCCTCGGCGTCGATCCGGGCGTACTGGATCGTCCGGTCGGTGACCAGCGGCACCCCGTAGAGCGTGACCCGCTCGGTGGCGACCGCTGCCCCGGACCTGCGGCTCCACCGCGGCTCACTGACCGTGCGGGCGACGACGTGGGAGCCGACCTCCTCGGCCCACTCGGGCTCGATCGCGGCGGTGACCCGGGCCCAGAGCCGGCTGGTCTCGACGAGCTCGGCCGCCATGACCAGGTCGGGCTGCTTGCGGAACAGCGCCGAGCCGGGGCTGATGCCGAACCGCGCACCACGCGCCCCCGCGTACTCGCGCTTGGCCTGGTCGCGCGCGCCGACGTGTGAGAGCAGCCCGGCCAGCAGCGCCTTGTGGATGGTGTCCCACTCCGGTTCGGCGTCGCGCGCGGAGGTCGCGAGGTCGGGGTCGATGCGCACCGAGCGGCAGGCGGCGCGCAGCTGAGCGTGCAGGTCCTGCCACTCGCGGATGCGCAGGTAGTGCAGGTACTCGGCCTTGCACATCCGCCGAAAGGCGCTGTGCGACAGCTCTTTCTGCTGCTCCTTGAGGTAGAGCCAGAGTCGGTGGAGGGTGGCGAAGTCGGACCTCTCGTCCTTGAAGCGGGCGTGCGACTGGTCGGCCTGGGCCTCCTTGTCGACGGGGCGCTCGCGCGGGTCCTGGATCGACAGGGCGGCCACGACCACGAGCACCTCTCGGGTGCAGCCGAGCCGACCTGCCTCGATGACCATCCGGCCGAGCCGCGGGTCGAGCGGCAGCCGCGCCAGCGTCCTCCCGGATGCCGTGAGCCGGCGACCGCGGCCACGGTGCCGACCGCGCCCCTGGTCACCAGTGGCGAAGGCCCCGAGCTCCTCGAGGAGTCGGACGCCGTCGGCGACCTGGCGCTCGTCCGGCGGGTCGACGAACGGGAACCGGCTGACGTCACCGAGGCCCAGCGAGGTCATCTGGAGGATGACCGAGGCGAGCGAGGTGCGCTGGATCTCGGGCTCGGTGAACTCGGGCCGTGCCTCGAAGTCGTCCTCGGAGTACAGCCGGATGCACACGCCGGGCGCGACGCGACCACACCGACCGGCGCGTTGCGCGGCACTGGCCCGGCTGACCGGCTCGATCGGCAGGCGCTGCACCTTGGTGCGCTGGCTGTAGCGCGAGATGCGGGCCGTGCCGGTGTCGACGACGTAGCCGATGCCGGGCACGGTCAGCGAGGTCTCGGCGACGTTGGTGGCGAGGATGATCCGGCGGCCGCTCCCGCGGTGGAAGACCCGGTGCTGCTCGGCCGCGGACAGCCGGGCGAACAGCGGGAGCACCTCGGTGTTGGGCAGCTTTCGCGCGTTCAGGGCGTCGGCGGCGTCGCGGATCTCGCGCTCACCGGAGAAGAACACGAGGATGTCGGTGGCCTCGGGGCTGGGGGGCGCCTCGGTCCACAGCTCCTCGACGGCCTCGACGACACCGGTCACCTGGTCGCGCTCGGCCACGACGTGCCGGCCGTCGGGGTGCAGCTCGACGAGCGGGCGGTAGCGCAGCTCCACCGGGTAGGTGCGTCCGGAGACCTCGATGACGGGTACCTCGCGCACGACCTGGCCGCGCTCGTCGGTGGCGAAGTGCTGCGCGAAGCGAACCGGGTCGATCGTCGCGGAGGTGACGACCACTTTCAGGTCGGGGCGACGCGGCAGCAGCTGCTTGAGGTAGCCGAGGATGAAGTCGATGTTCAGCGACCGCTCGTGGGCCTCGTCGATGATGATCGTGTCGTACCGACGCAGGTCGCGGTCGCGCTGCATCTCGGCGAGCAGGATGCCGTCGGTCATCACCTTCAGCCGCGTCGCGTCGCTGCTGTGGTCGGTGAACCGAACCTGGTAACCCACGAGGTCGCCGAGCTCGACCTGCATCTCCTCGGCGATCCGCTCCGAGACCGACCGGGCGGCGATCCGCCGGGGCTGGGTGTGCCCGATCTGGCCCGCTCCCCCACGGCCGAGCTCGAGACACATCTTCGGCAGCTGGGTCGTCTTTCCCGAGCCGGTCTCGCCGGCCACCACCACGACCTGGTGGTTGCGCAGCGCCGCCAGGATGTCGTCGCGGCGCTCGACGACGGGCAGGTGCTCGGGGTACCGCAGCCGGGCAGGGTCGACCGCGTCGACGGGCTGGGCAGGCATGGCGCCAAGGATAGGTCGGCAGCCGTGCCGCACCCCGACCGGTTATCCACCAGGTCCCCGTGCCGCACCCGACCGGTTCTCCGGTGGGGCGCCGCACCCAACACAGGTCAAGGGGCGGGCACGGCACTCGACGGTCGCCAGGCAGGTTCCGCGCCGCACCTCTGACCGGACATCAGCACGTCACCGTTCCGCACCCCGACCGGCCATCAGCCAGAACCGTGCCGCACCCCGACCCGTCGTTAGCCGTGCGCCGTCTCCACCCACGTCGACTGCTCGGTACGCCTTCGGTCACCGCACATTCCCACCTCCCTCCGGGCGGCCCCCACCAGCCTTGGCTGCTGCGGTGGCCGCGACCTCCAGCGTGGCGCCGGCGGTGTACATCCGCTGCGCCTGCGGCCCATTGGCCGTCGCCAGCCGCCAGTCGTCGAGGAAGGCCCGGTCGACCCGTTCGCGCGCCGCCGCGTGCGCGCCGGCCGCGGCACGTCGGGCACCGGCACCGAGGCGAGCCGCCGCGGCGTGAACGGTCAACCCGCCGAGGCCGGAGCGGGAGTGCGCCAACGACCGAGGCGCCGGGCCACCCAGCACGGCACTCGGCGTGGCCCGCGCCGGAGGCACCCGGAAGGCCGCGCGCGCGGCGTCGCGGCGGGCGCGAGCCTCCTTCACGACCCCCACGGCCACCCGCTGCTGGGCCGTCAGCCTCGCCGTGGACACGACGCCGCTCGCCGTACGCTCCGCCCCGGCCGTGGCGCCCAACCGCAGGGCCCCGCCGAACGCCCCGGCGACGCTGAGCCCGGTCGCCACGGCGAGCTGCCCGGCATCTCCCTCCCCATAGGCCGCCAGCAGCGCGGCATCGGCGGTCACCGCCATCCCGTCGGCGACGGCGACGACCGGTTTCAGCTCGGGGACGACGGTGGCGACCGCCGCCACCGACGCCACGTCGTGCCCGACGCCGCTGGCCCCGGACAGCACCCGGTAGGGCAGCGAGTCGGCGATACCGTCGACGCTCAGCCTGCGAAGCAACGCAGCACACCGGGCATCGGCCTCCCGGAACCGCTCAGCCGCCGACGCGTGGCGCGCACGGCCCACGCGCTGCACCTCGACCTGCTCGATCTGCAGGTGACGCACGACCAGCAGCTCGGCAGAGCCCTCCTCGGCCCCGGCGCTCACCAAGGCCGCCGCGCGGTCCTCGAGCACGGCATACGCGTGCTCCGCCTCCTCGACGTCGAGCACCGCCACGGTGATGACCGCCTGCGCCTCCTCCATGGCGGCGGCGAGCGCGCGCAGTGGTGCGGCGGCCCCGCCCAGGCGCTCCGCGACGGCATCCAGCACCGGCCCCACCTCGCGCAGGCGGGCGCCGAAGGCCTCACCGGCCGGGCCGTCCCAGGTGGCGCCGTCACGCAGCCGCGCCAGCACCGCGGCCAGCGCCGACAGCCGCTGCGCCGTCGACGCGAGCCGGTCGGCGAGCAGCCGCACCGCGCCCGGGTGACCCGGCAGCGGCGGCAGGCCGGTCACCACGACCCCCCGAACAGCGACCGCGACACCCCGGCCTCGGTGTCGACGTAGAGCGACCCGGCGTCGACCGCCGCGTCACCGAGCTCGCTCAGGGACTCACCCAGGGCAAAGCGCACCCGGCGCCACCCGCCGAGCAGCTCCTCGACGGCCGGCCCGGTGGCACCCGGACCGAGGGCCCACCGATCGGCCGCGGGGTCGCCCATCAGCAGGAGGTCTGCCCCCGTCTCGGCGAGGGCGACCCCCAGCTCGGCCACCTCGGCGGCGTCGACCCGGATCGTCGTCATGGCCCAACGCTAGGCATCCGGGGCGACAGACCGGCCGAGTTGTCCACAGGCCTGAGCTCGGGCACAACCCCGGCACGACGACCGCGGCCGGCCGACCCGGAAGGGGTTGGCCGGCCGCGGGCCGAACGGCGGCTCTCGCCCTCGGGCGGGAACCGCTGCAACGGGTCAGCCCGTCGCGCCCACTCCGGCCAGCTCCGGCTCGGACACCTCGTCGGCGCTGCCGTCGTCGCCCGAGCCGCCGGCCGCGGCGAACCCCGCGTCGAGGTCGGTGAGGATGTCCTTGATCGACTCGATGCCGACCGCGAGGCGAACCAGGCCCGGGGTGACACCGGCCGCGATGCGGTCCTCGTCGCCGCCCTGGCTGTGGGTCGTCGACGCCGGGTGGATGGCCAGCGAGCGCACGTCCCCGATGTTGGCCACATGGCTGTGCAGCGAGAGCCCCTCGACGAAGCGCTGCCCCGCCTCGAGGCCGCCGGAGATCTCGAAGGCGAGCACTGCACCGGCACCCTTGGGGGCGTACTTGTCGGCCAGCGCCTTGCTCGGGCTGCTGTCGAGCGACGCCCAGCGCACCGACTCCACCTGCGGGTGTGCCTCGAGGTAGGCAGCCACCTGACGGGCGTTCTCGACGTGCCGCTCCACGCGCAGGCTCAGCGTCTCGACGCCCTGAGCGATGAGGAACGCGTTGAACGGCGAGATGGCCGACCCGAGGTCGCGCAGGAGCTGCACGCGCGCCTTGAGGATGTAGGCGAGGTTGGCGCCGAGGCCGCCGCCGACGCCGAGGTCACGCGCGAACACCAGCCCGTGGTAGCTCTCCTCGGGCGTGTTGTAGTTCGGGTACTTCTCCGGGTCCTTGCCGTAGTCGAAGGTGCCGCCGTCGACGATGACGCCGGCGATCGACGTGCCGTGGCCGCCGAGGTACTTCGTCGCAGAGTGGATGACGACGTCAGCGCCGTGCTCGAGCGGGCGGATGAGGTAGGGCGTCGCGATCGTGTTGTCGACGACGAGGGGCACGCCGGCCTCGTGGGCCACACCGGCAACCCCGGCGATGTCGAGCACGATCGCCTTGGGGTTGGCGATGGTCTCGGCGAAGAACGCCTTGGTGTTGGGGCGCACCGCGGCGCGCCACGCCTCCAGGTCGTCCTGGTCGTCGATGAAAGTGACGTCGATGCCGAGCTTCTTGAAGGTGTACTTCAGCAGGTTCACCGTGCCGCCGTAGAGCGCCGAGCTCGACACGATGTGGTCCCCGGTCTCGGCGATGTTGAGCAGGCCGATCGTGGTCGCGGCCTGGCCGGACGACACGAGCAGGGCCGCGAGGCCGCCCTCGAGCGCCGCGATCCGCTGCTCCACGGCATCCTGGGTCGGGTTCATGATCCGGGTGTAGATGTTCCCGAACTCCTTGAGCGCGAACAGGTTTGCCGCGTGGGCGGTGTCGTTGAAGACGTAGGACGTGGTCTGGTAGATCGGCAGCGCCCGGGCGCCGGTGGCGCTGTCGGGCACCTGCCCGGCGTGGATCTGCGTGGTCTCGAAGCCCCACTGCGAGGGGTCGGTCATCGGTGTCTCCCTGTGATCAGGTGCGCCGGTCGTGACCGCCGGCGCACGTCAGACGTGGCACTGCGGGGCTACCGGAAGCAGTCCCGCGCTTGCGCACGGCGGGTGCCGTGCGCCAGGTCTTCACCCGGGGCACCCCACCGCGGTTGGAGGGTTGCCGGCCAGCGAGCCGGGGCTTGTCGCTGGCACTCATGACCTGCGCCGAATATACGACGAGTCGGGATGCCGGTCACCCCCCTCCCGGTGACGTCTCACCTCGCGAACCACCAAGATGGGGGCATGACCTTCCACGCTGACGAGTACAAGGCCGCCGCCGGACGCTACCGGGCAGGGATGCCCTACCGCCGGGTCGGGCGCTCCGGCCTCGACCTGCCCGCCGTCTCCCTCGGCCTGTGGCACAACTTCGGCGACGACGTGCCCCTCGAGCGCCAGCAGGCGACCCTGCGGCGCGCGTTCGACCGCGGGGTGACGCACTTCGACCTCGCGAACAACTACGGGCCGCCCTACGGCGCGGCCGAGCGGAACTTCGGCACGACCTTCGCGCGCGACTTCCGCCCCTACCGCGACGAGCTGGTCATCAGCTCCAAGGCGGGCTACGACATGTGGCCAGGCCCCTACGGCCAGGGCGGTGGCTCGCGCAAGTACCTCATCGCGTCGTGCGACCAGTCGCTGCAGCGGATGGGCCTGGACTACGTCGACATCTTCTACAGCCACCGGTTCGACGAGACCACTCCCCTCGAGGAGACGATGGGCGCGCTCGACTCGATCGTCCGCCAGGGCAAGGCGCTCTACGTGGGCATCTCGTCGTACTCCGGCTCGCGCACCCGTGAGGCCGTGGAGATCCTGCGGGCGATGGGCACCCCGGTGGTCATCCACCAGCCCTCGTACTCGATGCTCAACCGCTGGATCGAGGAGGACCTGCTCGACGCCGTCGGCGAGACCGGCCTCGGCCTCATCGCCTTCTCCCCGCTGGCGCAGGGCATGCTCACCAACAAGTACCTCAAGGGCATCCCCGCCGGATCGCGTGCGGCACAGGGAAAGTCCCTCGACCCGTCGCTGCTCACCGAGACCTCGCTGAAGCACATCCGCGCCCTGGACAGGATGGCGAAGGCGCGCGGTCAGTCCCTCGCACAGATGGCCCTCGCGTGGGCGCTGCGCGACCCCCGGGTCACCTCCGTGCTCATCGGGGCATCATCCGTCGAGCAGCTCGACAACAGCCTGGATGCCGTCAAGAACCTCACCTTCAGCGCGGAGGAGCTGGCCAAGATCGACAAGCACGCCGTCGACGCCGGCATCAACCTGTGGAAGACCTCGAGCGACAAGTGAGTTGCACCTGACGGACCGCGCGCGTCACCCGCCGCGACGGTCGTCAACGTGAACCCACCAACCCTGAGGAGATCCCCCATGTCCGACACCGACTACATCCCGAGTCCCAGCGGCTGGGTGCGCGAGCAGGTGGAGAAGATCGAGGCGACGGGCGACACCCGCTCGGTGCACATCATGAACCGGCCGGTCGTCATGCTCACGATGCGCGGCGCGAAGACCGGCGGCATCCGCAAGGTGCCGCTGATGCGGGTCGAGCACGACGGGGTCTACGCGGCCGTCGCCAGCCAGGGCGGCGCGCCCGAGCACCCGAAGTGGTACGGCAACCTGCGGGCCAACCCGCAGATCACCCTGCAGGACGCCACCGAGTCGTGGGCCGCCGTCGCCCGCGAGATCACCGGCGCCGAGCGTGACGAGTGGTGGGTGCGGTGCGTCGCGGCCTACCCGCCCTACGCCGACTACCAGCTCAAGACCGAGCGGCTCATCCCGGTGCTGCTCCTCGAGCGGGTCGAGCAGGACGGGCAGGACTCCACCGAGGGCTGACCCCCACCTCACCGAGTTGGGTGCTCAGGTGGCTGCCCCGGCGACCACCTCAGCGCCCAACTCGTGTCGAGGCGCGGCCCGCGGTCAGACCGCGGCGGTGCCGGCGGCCTGCTCGGCGGCCGCGGCGTCGCGCTCGACCTTGCGGAACCACAGCAGCCCGAGCACGGGGAGCACGAGCGGCACGAACCCGTAGCCCTGACCGAAGTGCGACCACACGGTCTTGTCGGGGAAGGCATCGGGCACGAGGTACGACGCCGTGCCGACGACCAGCACGCCGACGAGCTCGACCGTGCAGGCCCAGATCCCGACCCGCACCCACTTCCCGCCCCGCGCGAGGCACCAGGTCGCGAGGATGTAGACCGCCGCGGACAGCGCCGAGAGCGTGTAGGCGAGCGGGGCCCGGTCGTAGTAGCTGAGGATCTGCAGCACCGAGCGACCGGTGGCCGCCAGGGCGAGCAGTCCGTAGACGACGACGAGCACCACGCCGGGGCCACCGAGGGCGCGACGGGTCGGTTCAGGCATAGGAGTTCCAGATCTGCTGCAGGCGTACGGCCATGACGGCGACGCCGAAGGCCCCGATGGCCATCGAGCCCATCGCCCAGCGCGACTTCTCCTTGATGGTGAGCAACGAGGTGCCGATCGGGATCAGCGGCAACGTGATCAGGTAGGCCACGAAGGTCGCCTTCTCGGTCGGGTCGGTGATGTGACCGAGGCCGGTGAGGCCGAGGACGAGCAGCACGAGCAGCCCGATCTCGACCAGCCCGGCGACCGCCAGCAGACGGTCGTCCACCAGCCGGTCCTTGACGGCGTAGTAGACCGACCCCACGAACAACAGGAACGCCAGAGCCACGACGACATAGGTCAACGGCTCGATCACGCCGCCAACCCTAACCCGCTGGCGGGTCGTCTCCGTGTCGGCTCCGACCAGTGCGACACTCCCTCCATGACCAGTGCGCAGCTCGGTGACGTGACGATCGAGTACGAGGTGGACGGGCCCGACGACGGCGTGCCGATGCTCCTCGTGATGGGCCTCGGGGCTCAGCTGGTGGCATGGCCTGCCGACGTGGTCAGCGGGCTCGTGGACCGCGGCTTCCGCGTCATCCGGATGGACAACAGGGACATCGGGCTGTCGACGAAGACCGAGGGTCCGGTGCCGAGCCGCGCCGCGCTCTTCAAGGGCTTCGCGCACCGGCGGTACGCGCGCTCGGACTACCTCATCTCCGACATGGCCGCGGATGCCGTGGCGCTGTTCGACCACCTCGGCGTCAGTGCCGCGCACGTGGTCGGGGTGTCGATGGGCGGGATGATCGCGCAGCAGCTCACGATCGACCACCCCGAGCGAGTGCTCAGCCTGTGCTCGATCATGTCGAACACCGGCGACCGTCGACACGGCAGCGTCTCGCCCCGGCTGCTCCCCACGGTCGCGATGTCGATGTCGGCGCCGCGTCCGGAGGACCCCGCAGAGGCCGAGCGGCTCGCCGTCGAGGGTTTCCGGGTGATCGCCGGGCCGCACTTCGACGCCGACGAGATCGGCGGCATGGTGCGCACCGCCCTCAGCCGCAACGTCAACCCGCTGGGCACGATCCGCCAGCTCGTCGCCATCCAGGCCAGCCCCGACCGCACCGCCGACCTGCACGAGGTGCGGGTGCCGACCCTGGTCATCCACGGCCTGCGCGACCAGCTCGTGATGCCGAGCGGTGGCATCGCGACGGCCCGTGCGGTGCCGGGGGCGCGGCTGATCGCCTTCCCCGACATGGCGCACGACCTGCCCGGGCCGCGGCGGGCCGAGATCGTCGAGGAGATCGCCCGCAACGCGGCTCGGGCGGCGTCGTCGAGTGACATCGCCGAGGACCTGCAGCGCGCCGACTCGGTGTAGGTCGCGTCGCCGCCCGCCCACTTACGGGTTCCGCAGGGCGTCCGCGATCGCGTCGACCAGCATGCCGACCTCGTCCTCGGTGACGACGAGCGGCGGCGCGATGCGGATGGTCGACCCGTGGGTGTCCTTGGCGAGGATGCCGCGGCGCATCAACCGCTCGCACAGCTCGCGACCGCTGGGGCCGCCGGGCTCGATGTCGAGGCCGGCCCACAGCCCGCGCACCCTCACGGCAGCGAGGCCGTCACCGCCTGGTCTGCCGACGAGGGGGGCCAGCCGGTCGGCGAGCACCGCTCCGAGATGCGCTGCGCGGCGCTGGAACTCGCCCTCGGCAAGCATGGTGACGACCTCGTGGCCGATGGCCGCAGCGAGCGGGTTGCCGCCGAACGTCGAGCCGTGCGAGCCGGGGGTGATGACCTCGAGCACCTCACGATCGGCCGCGATGGCCGACACCGGGTACAGGCCGCCACCGAGGGCCTTGCCGAGGACGTAGACGTCGGGGACGACGTCCTCGTGGTCGCACGCGAAGGTGCGCCCGGTGCGCGCGAGCCCGGACTGGATCTCGTCGGCGATCATCAGCACACCGGCCTCGTCACAGATGTTGCGGACCTCGCGCAGGTAGCCCTCGGGCGGGATGACGACGCCGCCCTCCCCCTGCACCGGCTCGAGCAGCACCGCGACCGTGGTGTCGTCGATCGCGTGGCGCAGCGCGTCGGCATCCCCGTAGGTCACCGAGCGGAACCCGGGCGTGTAGGGGCCGTACTCGTCGCGCGCGATCTTGTCGTCGCTGAAGCTGACGATGGTCGTGGTGCGGCCGTGGAAGTTGCCCTCCATGACCACGATGCTGGCGGTGTCCTCCGGGACACCCTTGACGCGGTAGCCCCACTTGCGGGCGACCTTCAGGGCGGTCTCGACGGCCTCGGCTCCGGTGTTCATCGGCAGGACGAGGTCCTTGCCGGTGAGACCGGCCAGGGCCTCGGCGAACGGGCCGAGCTGGTCGTTGTGGAAGGCGCGGCTGGTCAGGGTCAGCCGGGCGAGCTGCGCCTGCGCGCGGGCGACCAGGCGCGGGTGGCCGTGGCCGAAGTTCAGCGCCGAGTAGCCGGCCAGGCAGTCGAGGTAGCGCCGGCCGTCGACGTCCGTGACCCAGGCTCCCTCGCCGTGGGTGAGCACCACCGGCAGTGGGTGGTAGTTGTGCGCGGCATAGCGCTCGACCAGCGCGATCTGCGCGGCGGTGTTTGCGGTGTGGCCCGTGGGACCGGTGCTGCCCTGGTTGTGCTGGTTGTGCTGGGGACGTCATCGTCGCCTCCTCGCTGCGAGCCTAGCGAGGGGTGTGGCGCCGTCGCGGCCGGGCCCCTCCGTGCGGGTGCGGCCTGCGCGACGGGGTCGGCGGTCAGGCGGTGGTGCCGCTCGGCGCGAGCACCAGGTACCCCTGCGCCGCGAGGATGATGACGACGGCGGCGAGCTTTCCGGCCGGCAGTGAGCTGTCGAAGGCGATGCGGTCGATGACGAGGATGCCGACCTGCAGCAGAACGATCCAGCCCATGGTGACGACGGCCAGCTCCGCGTACTGCAGCGACGACGCGTAGACCCAGAAGAGCACGAGGAACGACAGCGCGCCCAGGCCGAGCGCCACGGTGTTCTGCTTCTCGGCCCACTCCTTGGCGGCGAAGGCGCCGAACAGGTCCAGGGCCGCCAGCGCTCCCATGCACAGGGTGGCCACGACCGGCAGCGGCCAGGAGGCGGGCAGCTTCAGCAACGGCAGGGCGTCGACCATGGCCATGGGGTCCTCCGACCGGCAGCGGGCCACCCGGTTACGTGGCCTCACTGGTCAAGAGGCGGGGGCGGTGGTGCTGATACACGACGGGCCGGCCGCGGATCGACCCGATGTCCAACCTGCTCCGGTCAGTCGGCCCACATCTCGGCGACCCGGTCGGCGATGCGGGCGCCATGGGCTCGGGCCGTCTCGAAGCTGTCGGCGCCGCGCGACATGTCGAGCGGGTTGGCACCCATCGCCCGCAGGTCCTTGGCATCCGGGACCACGAGATGGGTCCTGGCCTTGGGCTTGAGGGAGAGCAGCTGCACCCGTGGCAGGTCGCGCAGGCGCGACCCGATCGGGTAGGGCGACAGCGCGAGCACCCTGCGGTGACCTGCGGCGAGGTCGGCGTTGGCGATGCTGCGCAGCCCGCCGTCGACGTAGCGGCGGCCGCCGACCTCGACGGCCGGGAAGACGCCGGGCACGGCGCAGCTGGCCGCGACGGCCCGCTCGAGCGGCACGCCGCTGGTGTTGTCGAAGACCACCGAGGTGCCGGTCTGCGTGTCGACGGCAGTGATGAACAGCCGACCCTGGGGCCACGCCTTGCCGACCAGCCCGAGCCCGATCGCCTGCAGCCAGTCCTCCTCGGTGGTGGTGCGCGCGCTGAGGGCTGCTTGGCCGACGAGGGCACGCCCTCGCCGCTTGTCGAGGTTCAGCTGGGCGCGCAGGTAGCGGGCGGCGTCGGAGGTGCCGAGCCGGCCATAGCTCGCCAACGGCGCACCCTCCCGGATGCGCGCGAACGCGTCGCCCTCGTCGGTGCCGACCCGCAGGTGCGCCGCGACCATCGACCCCGCGGACGTGCCGATCATGGTGTCGGCATCACGCACGTCGATGCCGCCGTCACGCAGACCGATGATGATGCCGGCCTCCCACGCGATGCCGGTGGCTCCCCCGCCCGCGAGCACGAACGCGCGGTCGAGGCCCTCGCTCGGTGGGTGCCAGTCGTGCAATCCGTCGCCCTCGACGGCGGGTCGCGTGTGGTCACTGCTCGGTCCTTCGACATGGACCACGTTCTCGCTCACCACTGCATTGTCCTCGGACGAGGCGTCGTCCACGCCACCCCGTCCGTCAGCGTGTTCGCCTCCGGTCGATCCTCGCCCGTCGAAGGGCAGCCCGGATCAGGGCGGCGGCCGTCGGGAGGGGCGGCACCATCCATCAACGGCGGCGGCCGTCGGGAGGGGCGGCACCATCCATCAACGGCGACGGCCGATCAGGGGCGGCGCCATCGATCAACGGCGGCGGCCGATCAGGGGCGGAAGTCGCCGATCAGCGGACGCTGCTGCCGTTCGTGTGACGTGCCGCGCTGGCGGGCAGCACCCGGACCGCATCGAGTGGCACGCTGACGAGCTCGTCGTCCTCGACCCGCACCTGGCACCGGACGGCACCCACGAGCTCGACCTCGCCCGCGAGCCCCTGCCACGGGCCGGCAGACACCTCGACGAGGTCACCGACCAAGGGAGTCGGCGTGAGATGCTCCACCGGGCGCTGGGTCGCGGCCAGCGCGGCGAGCTGGGCGGCATACCCGCTGGGCAGGGTGGCCGGCCGACCGCGGTAGGTCCAGCTGAACAGGTGGCGAGGGTCGAAGCGCCTGGAGCACTCACCGCACGACATCAGCCGTGCGGGTGCGCGGTGCCGGTGCTTCTCGTGACCGGCCGGGCAGCGGCCCACCCAGTCACCAGGCACCCGGGCTGAGTCGGAGGACACGCACCGTTCACCGCTACAGCCGATCTCCCGGGCCTTGGCGCGCCAGACCGCATCGTGCCCGTGCTGCGGCCCGACCAGCGCGTGCGCGATCTCGTGGAGGATCGTGTCGAGCACCTCGTCGTCGGAGTGCAGGGTCGTGAGCGGCGCGCTCAGCCCGATCTGCCGCTTCGTGAAGCGACACACGCCGGCACGGGTCTTGGCGCGGTCGGCGACGATGGTCCAGTCGTCGAGGCCGTGCTCGCGCAGGAGGCGACGGCCGGTCGACAGCGCCCTCGTGACCTCCATCGTCGCCTCCTCTCGTCGTGCGGATGTCGTGGCGTGCGGTCAGGTCGTGTGCTCGTGGATCGACCCTAGGCGGGCGCACCGACATCGCCGAGGAGCGACGCCCGGGATCGACGGATCTGTGGACAGCGTGGTCGCGAAGCACCGCCTGTGGACGAGCTGCCACCGCGCCGAGGCGGTCAGTGGGTGTAGAGCCGCGACGTGGCTTCTCGCACGGTGAGGGTCACCGGCGTGCCCTGCAGGTCGACGTCGCCCGGGATGTCGAACCACTGGCTGCCACCCACCCGGAACTGGCCCGTGTAGACGATGTCGGCACGGACCTCGTGGCTGCCGGGCTGGGCGTAGGTGGCGCGGATGTCACCCGTCGGGTGCGGGCCACCCAAGGACGTCGTGGGCCCGATCGTCGTGGTGCCGAGGTGGTAGGTGATCGACTTCAGCCGTGGGCGCACCTCGATGCGGTAGCCCAGCAGGCGCGCGGGGTCGGGGGTGTCGACCTCGTCGGGGCCGAAGCCTGCTGCAGGGAACTTCACCTCGAAGAAGGTCGGCAGGTTGACCAGCGTGACGTCGCCTTCGGGCTGGATGTTGACCGTGGGCACCGAGAAGTCGGTGTCATGGAAGGCATCCCGGATCATGGCCATGGTGAGGCCTCGCCCGCCCCGGGCACCAGTTCGGGAAAGCACGTGATCCGCGGCTCGACCCACTGACCCGCGCGCCAGCGATTGGTGTCCCGCTACGATCGACTTCCCGCGAGAAGATGGCAACTGCCGGTCCCATGCCCTTCGGGTCTGGCTGTTGCCCTGGCACATCGCACGACTGCCCGCAGACATAGGTTGTCGGCCCCAGGCCCGTCCGGATGCCCTTCCACAGACCGACAGTGGTCGCGAACTCGACCAGGGTCCTCTTTGGAGGCCTCAGGTCGTTCCCGAGGTGCCTCGCGCAAGATCCGCCTGCGTCAGCAACACCTCTGCCGCCGTCCTTGGTCGGTGCCGCCGCCGACATCCGTCCGCGCCGTCGTCACCGCGAAGCCGGTGCGGATACGCCGAGCTCAAGACCAGAGCGAGCATCACGCGATACGCCGTAGATGAACCACCGACCCTCCTTCCAGATCAGAGCAGGAACGTCCGCTCCAAGGTTGCCGCTCTTGTCGGTGCTCACCACCTTCCCGCCGCTTGTCCACGACGTCCACAGCGGTTCTGTACGAGATCGATGCCGCGACGTAGCTGCTTGTCCGCCGGTGCACCAGTGACGCGCTTGGGTGACCTTGACGGTGATCGGGCGCGACTTGCGTACTGGTGGCCTGCTTCCTTGCAGCTTCTGCGCCGTGCCGGCCAGGCTGACGCACAGACTTGCAGCCCGGATCGCATGAGCTCGTCGATCAGGGCTGGGATCCGGCGTTGGTCCATGCCGTGTTGACCTGGTCGAAGAAGTAGCGGACGAAGGCTTCGGCTCCCTTGTCCGACTTCACCCGGGCGGCCGCGGGGATGTCCACCGACGCGCTGGCCGACGGGGACGGAGACGACGCACTCGCGCTCGGCGACGCACTCGTCACCGACGCGGACGGGCTCGTCGTGGCAGGAGGCGTCTCCTCCGACTGGCACCCGGCGAGCACCCCCACCACCACGGCCAGCCCCACCAGCGTCACCGCAGCGGGCCGCCTGACCCGGCCCGACGGCATCCCGATCGTGCGTCGCTCCATGCGTCCCTTCCCGGCCGCCCCTCGTCGACCCGCACGGAAAACGCTAGCCAAACCGCCCGATTTCGCCACTCGAGTTATCCACAGGTGGCCACTCCCGTGTTCGACGCTCCACCCTGGCTGTTGCCGAAACGGTGACCACCAGGTCGTTCCAGGGCCCGCCGAGGCCAACCACGAAGCCCCCGCGCCGCATCACCCGAGGCGGCAGACTGTCCCCCGTGCACCTGCCAGCGCTGCGCCTCCCCATCGGGCTGCGTCTGCTGCGCGGGTACACGGGTCGCCACCTCCCGGCCGACGTCCTCGCCGGCCTGCTCGTGGCGGCGCTGGCCATCCCCCAGGCCCTCGGGTACGCCGTGGTCGCGGGTGTGCCGGTGCAGGTCGGCCTCTACACCCTGCCTCCGGCGCTGCTCGCCTATGCGCTGTTCGGCACCTCGCGGCTGCTGTTCGTCGGGCCGGTCTCGACGGTCTCGGTGCTGTCCGGCTCGATCGTGCGCGCCCTGTCGGGCGGTGACACGGCGCTCGCGGTTCAGCTGACCTCCGTGCTGGCGATCACGGCCGGCGTCGTGCTCGTGGCCGTCGGCCTGCTGCGCGTCGGCTGGGTCGCGCAGTTCCTCAGCGAGCCGATCGTCACGGGCTTCGTCGCGGGCCTGGTCGTGCTCATCGTCGTCGGCGAGATCCCCGGCCTGGCGGGCCTGGCCACGCCCAGCGGCGGCATCTTCGAGCGGGTCGCCGTGCTGGTGCGCGACTCCGGCGACTTCCACGGCCTCACCCTGGTCGTCGGCCTCACCTCGCTCGCGATCCTCTTCGGCGGCTCTCGCCTCGCGCCCCGGTTGCCGTGGTCGCTCATCGTCCTGGTCGCCGGCATCGTGGTGTCGACCCGGTTCGACCTGGCCGCCAAGGGTGTCCGTGTGGTCGGCGACGTGCCCACCGGCATCCCGATCCCGTCCATCCCGATCGTCGACATCTCGCTGTGGAGCGGCATCCTCACCGGCGGCCTGGCGATCGCCGCCGTCGGCATCGCCGAGGGGCTGGCCGCGGTGCGCACCTTCGCCCCCAGCGGTGCCGTGGACACCGACACCGACAACCAGGAGTTCGTCGCCCACGGCGCCGCCGACCTCGCCTCCGGGCTGTTCGGCGGGATGGGGGTCGGCGGGTCACTGTCGAAGACAGCCGCCAACGCGCGGGCCGGCGCCTACACCCAGATGAGCGGCGTCGCGGCCGCGATCGTCGTGCTCGGCTTCGTCCTGTTCGCCGCCGGGCTGCTCGCGAACCTGCCCCGCACCGTGCTCGCGGCGATCGTCATCCACGCCGTGTGGGGGCTGGTGAGCGTCTCGTCCTTCCGTCGGTATGCCGCGGTGCGCCGCAACGACTTCCTCGCCGCCATCGTCGCGTTCCTCGGCGTGCTGGTGCTCGGCCCGCTCTACGGACTCCTGGTCGCCATCGGGCAGTCGCTGCTGGGGCTGGTCTACCGCTCGCTCCAGGTCGAGGTCGACGAGATGGGCCGTGTCGCCGGCGAGAAGGCGGCCTGGGGGTCGGTGGCGAACGACCCCTCACGCCGCACCTACCGCAGAGTCGCGGTGCTGCGCCCGGACGGCCCACTGTTCTGGGCCAACGCGAACTCCATCGTCCAGCACATCGAGACCATGGTTCGGGGGCGAGGCAGCCTCCGGGCCGTCGTGCTCGACCTCGAGGCGACCAACCAGATGGACACCACCACCGCCGAGCGCCTGCAGCAGATGATGGAGCGCCTGCGTGGCCAGGGCATCGACCTCTACCTGGTGCGCGTCTTCGGCAACGTGCGTGACGTGCTGACCCGCTCTGGCTTCCTCGCCGAGCTCGGGCCCGAGCACGTGTGGCACTCGATCGCCGCCGGGGTCAAGGCCGCCCGGTCGGCGCCGCCGCTCGCCGTGGTGCTGCCCGAAGGAGTGGCCCTCCCGGGCGACGTCGCCGAAGGCCCGGACGCCGACCTCGACGACGAGCCCGAGCCCGACGAGCCGGAGAACGGCGTCCACGGGGAGCAGATCGCCTCCAAGCGCGTGCCCGACGAAGAACCCGGCGAGCCCCACGCAGGTCCGCACCGCGCTGGACGCTGACCCGTCCCTGCTGGTCAGGCGGTGGGGGCGCGCTCCCCCACGATGGCGTCGGCGTTGGCGACGACCCAGCCGAACAGTGGCAGCAGCAGGGTCACGAGCTCGGTGCCGCGGTCGGTGAGGCTGTAGTCGACCCTCGGCGGGATCACCGGCTGCGCGTCGCGATGCACCAAGCCGTCGGCCTCGAGGGTGCGCAACGTCTGGGCGAGCATCTTCTCGCTGATGCCCTCGGCCCGGCGGCGCAGCTCGCTCCACCGTTGAGGACCGTCGGAGAGTGCGACGAGAACGAGCACGCCCCACTTGCTCGTCACGTGGTCGAGCACGACACGGCTGGGACAGGCGGCCGCGAAGACCTCGCCCGGGCCCGGCATCCGGATGTTCGGCTGTACCTGCGATCCGCTGACCTCATGACTTACCTGCATGTGTGTACCTTACTTCAAAGTGCGTACTAACCAGTGGGAAGCACCTTGTGCCTCCGCCTGTTGGCCCGGTCGACCCCGCACCACCGCCCCGTCACCGGCACCTCCCGGCGACACCCGAAAGGACGCACCACCATGACCATCGTCGTCACCGGAGCCACCGGCCACCTCGGCCGCCTCGTCGTCGAGTCCCTCCTGCGGCGGGGCGCCTCCCCCCGCGAGGTCGTCGCCACCGGCCGGAACGAGCAGCGCCTCGCCGAGCTCGCCGACGCCCTCGGCGTGCGCACAGCCGTCGCCGACTACGCCGACCCGTACAGCCTTCGCACGGCCTTTGAGGGTGCCGACCGGGTGTTGCTCGTCTCCGGCACCGAGATGGGTCAGCGCGTGGCGCAACACGCGGCCGTCGCGCAGGCCGCCAGGGACGCCGGCGTGGCGCTGCTCGCCTACACGAGCATCCCGCACGCCGACACCGCCGAGATGGCCCTGGCCACCGAGCACCGCGAGACCGAGCGCGTCATCCGCGAGTCGGGGGTCCCCTTCACCTTCCTGCGCAACAGCTGGTACCTCGAGAACTACCTGACGCAGCTGCCCGCCTACCTCGAGCACGGTGTCGTCGGTGCGGCCGGCGACGGGCGGATCAGCGCGGCGACCCGCGGGGACTTCGCGGATGCCGCGGCCGCCGCCCTCCTCGACCCCGACTCCGCGGGCCGGGTCCACGAGCTCGGTGGTGCGGGGTTCACCCTCGCCGAGCTCGCGGCGACCGTGGCCGACGCCTCGGGTCGCCCGGTCACGTACACCGAGGTCTCACCAGACCAGCTGACCGTCATCCTCGTGGGCGCCGGGCTGCCGCAGGCGTATGCGGAGGCGCTGGTGAGTGCCGACCTCGGCATCGCCAGGGGCGAGCTCGAGGTGAACACCGGTGACCTCGAGCGGCTCATCGGCCGCACCCCCACGTCGCTGCGCGACGCCGTCGGCGCGTCGCTTGCCACACTGGCTGCATGAACACCCTCCCCAGCCTGGCCGTCACCGGCTCGACGGGTGCCCTCGGCGGCCTGGTCGCACGCGACCTGGCCGACCGGGGGGTGCCCCAGCGGCTCCTCGCCCGCTCGCCCGATCGTGCTCCCCGGTTGCCCGGCGCTGTCCCCGTGGCCGCCGCCTACGGCGACCGGGATGCCGCCATCCGTGCGCTGCTCGGCGTGCGGACGCTGCTCATGGTCTCCGGCTCGGAGTCCGCCGACCGCCTCGAACAACACCGCACGTTCGTCGACGCAGCAGTGGATGCCGGGGTGCACCAGATCGTCTACACCTCCTTCTTCGGCGCCTCCGCCGACTGCACCTTCACCCTGGGTCGTGACCACTGGGCGACCGAGGAGCACATCCGTTCCCGCGGAACGGCATTCACCTTCCTGCGGGACAACCTCTACCTCGACTTCCTGCCGCTCACGGTCGGTGAGGACGGCGTCATCCGTGGCCCGGCCGGCGAGGGGCGCGTGTCCGCCGTGAGTCGCGCCGACATCGCCCGGGTCGCCGTGGCGGTGCTGCTCGACCCCGAGTCCCACCGGGCCGCGACCTACGACCTCACCGGCCCGGAGTCGATCACCCTGACCCAGGCCGCCGGGATCATCGCCGAGGCGACCGGCCGCGAGGTGACCTTCCACCACGAGACGGTCGACGAGGCGTACGAGTCGCGCAGGAAGTGGGACGCCCCGGACTGGCAGTACGACGCGTGGGTCTCGACCTACACGGCGATCGCCGCCGGTGAGGTCGAGAGGGTCACCGACGACGTGCGCCGGGTGACCGGGCGCGCGCCGATCGGGCTGCGCGAGCTGCTCGGCGCCGCCACCTCCTGACCAGGCCGCATGCCCGACCGCCAGTCGGCCGACCCAACGGCACGTCAATGACTCACCTCGGCATCCGGGGGGTGCTCGGTGCGCTCGCCGTGGTCGTCGGGGTGCCCGCCCTGGCCTGCCTCCCCCGCGCCCGCCGCCTCGACGCCACGCTGCGACCGCCGCCGGAGACCGAGCTGCTGGCCGGCATCCACATGTTCGCGCCGCTGCCACCGGCATCCCTCGAGTTCCTCGCGCGCCGCCTCGTCACCGAGGAGGCCGCAACCGGCACGGTGATCGTGCGCGACGGAGACCCGTCCGACCGCTTCTACGTCATCGCCCGCGGGCGGATCGAGGTGACCCAGGGCGGCCGGGAGCTGCGCGTCGAGGGCCCCGGCGACTTCTTCGGCGAGATCGGCCTGCTGCGCGAGGTGCCCCGCACCGCGGGCGTGACCGCCCTGGAGGACTGCGTGCTGCTGTCGCTCACCCGCGGGGACTTCCTCGGCGCCGTGCGCGGCACGGACGCGTCGATGGCGGCGGCTTACGACGTCGTCACGGCCCGGATGGGGTGAGCCCTCCGTCCGCCCCCGAACCGGACGGAGCCACCTCATCTAGTCATTTCGGGCTATGGACAGCCCGTGACCCGCCCGGGATGGTGACCGGAGTCAGGGCGCCGTCCTGGAGATGGAGGGACCCCAGATGGCTGTCGAGGCTGACCAGGACGCCGCCCCCCGCGGTGTGGTGGGTGCTGCCATCCGCGACACGTGGACCTCGCTGCGATCCGTCTTCAGCAACCCGGCGCTGCGGCGCATCGAGCTCGCCCTCGCCGGGTCGATGATCGGCGACTGGGCGTACGCCACGGCGGTCGTCGTGTGGGCGTACGGGGTCGGCGGGGCGCGCCTCGTCGGCATCTGGATGGCGGTGCGCTACCTCCTGATGGCGATCGTCTCGCCCATCGGGGCATCCCTCGCCGACCGGCTCCCGCGCAAGTTCGTCCTCATCGGCAGCGACCTCGTGCGGGCCGTGCTCGCCACCGTCGCGGCGATCGCGCTCATCACCGACGCGCCGGATGCCGTCATCCTCGTCGTGGCGACGGTGCTCTCCCTCGTCGGCTGCATCTTCCGCCCGGCCCAGATGGCGTGGATGCCGTCGCTCACCCGCCGCCCCGAGGAGCTCACCGCCGCCAACGGAGCGTCCAGCACGATCGAGAGCCTGGCCTTCTTCCTCGGCCCGGCGCTCGGGGCCCTGCTCGTGAGCACGACGAGCGTGCAGGTCGTCTTCCTCCTCAACGCCGCGACGTTCCTCCTGTCCGCCGTGCTCGTGTGGGGCATCCACCCGATCGCCGGTCCGACACCCGGCGACCAGGAGGACGACGAGGAGGAGGCAGGCCCGAAGGAGGGGATGCTCGCCGAGATGGCGGGCGGCTTCCGGCACATCGCCCGCGACCGGGACCTCGTCATGGTCGCGATCCTCGTGTGCACCCAGACCATCGTCGCCGGCGCCACGGCCGTGTTCGGCGTGGTCATCGCCGTCGACATCCTCGAGACCGGCCCGCAGGGCGTCGGCATCATCGACTCGGTCTTCGGCGTCGGGGCGATCGTCGGCGGTTTCTACGCGATCGGCCGCTCCACCCGCAACCGGCTCGCCGGCGACCTCGCCCTGGGCACGGTGCTGTGGTCGCTGCCACTGCTCCTCATCGTGGTGTACCCGTCGCCCGTGACGGTGTTCGCCGCGGTCATCCTGCTGGGGTTCGGCAACCCGCTCGTCGACGTCAACTTCGCGACGATCGTCCAGCGCCTCACCCCGGATGCCGTCCTCGGTCGCGTCTTCGGGGCCTACGAGGGTGCCCTCATCGCCGGGATGGCCATCGGGTCCGCCATCACACCGTTCCTCATCAGCCGCTTCGGGCTGCAGTGGGCCCTGGCGATCCTCGCGCTCGTCGTGGGGATCCCGGCCCTGGCCTTCATCCCGCGCTGCCTGCGGCTCGACGGCACCCTGCGCGCGCCCGAGGGGACTGCCCTGCTGCGCGGCATCTCGATCTTCTCGCCGTTGTCCCCGGTGAAGATCGAGTCCCTGGCAGGCTCGCTCACGACGGAGACGGCATCCGCCGGTACCGCCGTGGTGCGTGAGGGCGACGTCTCCGACCGCTTCCTGGTCATCGTGAGCGGCCGGGTCGAGGTGACCCAGGACGGCGAGCACGTGCGGTTCGAGGGCCCCGGCGAGTTCTTCGGCGAGATCGGCCTGTTGCGCGACGTGCCCCGTACCGCCACGGTCACGGCCATCGAGGACACGACGCTCTACAGCCTGGCCCGCGACGACTTCCTCGACGCGGTGCGCGGTGTCGACGAGTCGCTCGCGGCTGCGGACGACGTCGTCATGCGCCGGCTGGCTCGGGCCTGACCCTCTCCTCGCGGTGCGCCGGGATCACGTCTCGGCCAGGCGCTTCCGCATCCGGAAGAGGCCGTAGTCGGCCTCGTAGCCGAGGGCGGCGTTGACCCGGCGGATGCCGTGGTTGTTCTGCTCGTTGTCGGTGTACAACCGCCGCACGCCGAGCCCGGCCGCCTGGTGGTGCAGGTGCTGCTTCGCGAGCCGGCCCAGCCCCCGCCCGCGGAACTGCGGGTCGACACCGGTGTAACCGACGCCGCCGATGCCGTCGGCGGGGATGACCCCGCCGAACGTGACCGCGGCGGGGATGCCGTCGACCCGCACGAGGGTGCCCAGCGGCACCTCCCCCTCGTCGATCCAGCCGTGCATCTCCGCCCGGGTGATGACGTGGCTCGTTCTGGCCTCGGGGTTGGTCTGGCTGGCCGTGAGCATGGCGTCGAACGCGTCCGGGTCGGGCGGGTCGAGGTCGCCACACGGCTCGGCGGTGACGCCGTCGGGCAGGGCGGGGTGCGGCGCGGTCGCGGGGTCGATCTCGGCGACGCTCGTGATCGACAGCTGCACCGTCTCGAACCCCCAGTGCCCGGCGACGGCCATCGACCGTTCGTCGTCGTCGAACACCTGAGCCCACAGCTCGGTGGTCCCCGGGGCGAGCGCGGCGAGACAGTCGGCGAGCAGCTCCGCCGCCACCCCGCGGCCCTCCACCTGGTGGTCGACGAACACGTTGAGCCAGCGCTGGTGGCCCGGGCGACCGTGCCGATGGGTCACCGCGCCGAAGGCCACCGGGGCACCGGCGCCCGACTCCACGACCCGGGCCGCGTCGACGTCGACGCCGTCGGAGAACAACCCGGTGACCCACCAGGCCTGCAGGTGCGGACAGCGTGCCATGGCGAGCGCGACGAGGGCAGGAACGTCGTCACGGGTGAGGTCACGGTGGCGCATCACCCGATGGTGCACCGGGCGCGACGACGCGGCAACAGACTGGCCCGTCGTCAGGCGATGTCGCCGGCTCCGGGCGTGGGCGAGGCGGAGACGACCGCCTCCGCGATCAGCGTCTTGCGCCTGACCACCCCGACGCCGGGCGCACTCACCTTGAGCCGGCCTCGCCGCAGGGGGTCGTGGTTCTCGTCGACGTCGGCGCGATCCACGTCCCGGCTGCGGACCGTGACGTCCTCCTGCTCGGTCGGGTGGTCCACCACCTCATGCCCGAGCGTCCTACCCCGAGCCCCCGCGCGACAGGGGCGCCACGGCGACGTGCCCGGCATCCGGTCTGGATGCCGGGCACGTCCCCTGCGCTGAGCGGGTCACCCACGGCCGGTGGCCGTTTGACCCGGTGGCCGGGTGCCGCCGGGTGGCCGGTGGCCGGGTGGCGTCAGGCGACGCGGCCCTTGGGCGCGTTCGCGGCGGTCATGCCCGGGTCGCGCACGACGATGTCGCCGAGCGCCTCGTCGATGCGCCTCAGCAGCTCGGGCTCGAGCGTGACGCCGGCAGCCTTGACGTTCTCGCCGACCTGCTCCGGGCGGGAGGCACCGACGAGCGCTGCGGCGACGTTGGGGTTCTGGAGCACCCAGGCGACGGCGAGCTGGGCCATCGTGAGCCCGGCGTCATCCGCCACCGGCTTGAGGCCCTGCACCCGGGTGAGCACGTCGTCGTTCATGAAGCGGCTGATCATGTCGGCGCCGCCCTTCTCGTCGGCAGCCCGCGAGCCCTCGGGAGGCGCCTGTCCCGGAACGTACTTCCCGGTGAGCACGCCCTGTGCGATCGGGCTCCAGACGATCTGGCTGATGCCGAGCTCGTCGCAGGTCGGCACGACCTCGTCCTCGATGACCCGCCAGAGCATCGAGTACTGCGGCTGGCTGGAGATCAGCTGCACGCCAAGGTCCTTCGCCAGTGCATGGCCGGCGCGGATCTGCTCGGCCGTCCACTCGCTGACGCCGATGTAGAGGGCCTTGCCCTGCCGCACGACGTCGGCGAAGGCCTGCATCGTCTCCTCGAGCGGCGTCTCGGTGTCGTACCGGTGCGCCTGGTAGAGGTCGACGTAGTCGGTCTGCAGGCGGGTGAGGGAGCCGTTGATCGACTCCATGATGTGCTTGCGCGACAGGCCGGTGTCGTTCTTCCCGCCGGGGCCGGTCGGCCAGTAGACCTTCGTGAAGATCTCCAGGCTCTCGCGCCGCTCGCCCTTGAGCGCCTCGCCGAGCACCGTTTCGGCCTTGGTGTTGGCGTAGACGTCGGCGGTGTCGAAGGTGCTGATCCCGTGGTCGAGCGCCGCGCGCACACACTGGGTGGCGATGTCGTTCTCGACCTGGGAGCCGTGGGTGAGCCAGTTGCCGTAGGTGATCTCGGAGATCTTGAGTCCGCTGTTGCCGAGGTATCGGTAGTCCATTGCCCCACCGTATGCCGGGCCGCAGGGACTCATCCCACCGGGCGCGCACCCGTGCCGTGGGCGTCGACAGCTGCACAGGGGCGTCGTCGGTGCACGAGTCGTGCGCCACCGGCCGATCGGGGGATGGACCGCCCACCCCGCGAAGCGCGATGATGCTCGCAGGCCGGGGTCACCCGGCCCCGCGAGTGTCCCCGGACACGGCGCGCTGAGGTCCTGCGGAATAGCCCAAGGGGGCGACATGGCGCAGTCGTTCACGGCGGCTACCTGTCCCGTGTGCGGCGCTGGCGACCAGCCCGAGGGAGCCAACTTCTGCGGCCAGTGCGGCTCCGCCCTGCGGGCCACGTGTGGCGCCTGCGGGTCCACCCTCGCGCCCGGGGCGCGGTTCTGCCAGGCGTGCGGCACACCGGCCGCGACCGATGCCGCGGCCGGCACGTCCCCATCCGCCGACGGGGGGCGCAAGCCGGGCTCCCCGGTCGCCGAACGACGTGTGACCAGCGTGCTCTTCTGCGACCTCGTGGGCTTCACGACGCTCTCGGAGACCCGCGACCACGAACAGACCCGTGAGCTGCTGACGGCCTACTTCGATGACGCCCGAGCCATCGTCGCCAGCTACGGGGGCATCGTCGAGAAGTTCATCGGTGACGCCGTGATGGCCGTGTGGGGTGTGCCCACGGCGCACGAGGACGACGCCGAGCGAGCCGTGCGCGCCGGGCTGGAGCTCGTCACCAGGGTCGCCAACCTCGGTGAGGACCAGGGGGTGGCGGGTCTGACCGCCCGGGTCGGCATCGTGACCGGAGAGGTCGCCGTCACCGTCGGAGCGGTGAACCAGGGCATGGTCGCCGGTGATGCCGTGAACACGGCGTCGCGTGTGCAGTCGCTGGCCCAACCCGGTCAGGTGTGGGTGGACGACACGACCCGGTTGCTGACGTCCGCCGCCATCACCTACGTCGATGCCGGTACCCACACGCTGAAGGGCAAGGCCGACCCGATGCCCCTGTGGAGCGCTCGAGCGGTCGTCGCGGCTCGTGGTGGTGCTCAGCGCGCGGACGGTCTCGAGGCACCGCACGTCGGCCGGGACCGCGAGCTGCGCCTGGCCAAGGAGCTCTTCCACTCGTCGGTGGCGACGGGTCGACCGGCCCTGTTGCTCGTCGACGGGGAGGCCGGCGTCGGGAAGACGCGGCTCGCCTGGGAGTTCGAGAAGTACATCGACGGGCTCACCGACCCGGTGAAGTGGCACACCGGGCGATGCCTCGCCTACGGAGAAGGGGTGGCCTTCTGGGCCGTGGCCGAGGCGGTCCGTGGCCGCTTGGCGGCCGACGCCGATGACCCCGACCAGGAGGAGGCCGCGCTGCTCGCGGCGACCCTGGACAAGCACGGCGTGAGCGGTGACGAACGGGAGTGGATGACGCCTCGCCTCGAGGTGCTCCTCGGCCTCGCCACCCACCACTACCCCAAGGAGGACCTGTTCGCCGCGTGGACGTCCTTCTTCGAGCGGGTGGGCGACGGGACCACGCCGGTCGTCATCGTCATCGACGACGCACAGCACGCCGAAGACGGGCTTCTGGAGTTCGTGGAGCACCTGATCACCTGGGCCACGATCCCGCTGCTCGTGCTCATGATGACCCGGCCGGGCCTGCTTGAGCGCCGCATGTCCCTTGCCACACACCGAAACTCGACGGTGATCCACGTGTCCGGGCTCGACGACCCCACCATGGCCAGCCTGCTCGACGGCCTGGTGTCCGGCCTGCCGGACGGGATACGCGCCGACCTCGTCACGCGGGCCGAGGGGATCCCGCTCTATGCCGTGGAGACCGTCCGTTCGCTCATCGACCGCGACCTGGTCATCCCCAGCGGTGGCGTCTACGTGCTCGCGACGACCAACCGGCTCGACCTCGAGTCGATCGCGGCCCCGGCCTCACTCCAGGCCCTGGTCGCCGCGCGGCTGGACGCGCTCACCCCCGACCAGCACCACGTCGTCAGCGTCGCGTCGGTCCTCGGTCCGACCCTGAGCACTGACCGGATCGCCGACCTGTGTCCCGACGTCGTGGACGTCCCCTCCGTCCTGGGGCAGCTCGTTCACCTGCAGATCCTGGAACGCCAGTCGAGTCGGCTCAGCTCCGAGTTCGGGCGGTACGCCTTCCGCCAGTCCGTCGTGCACCAGGTCGCTTACGCCACCCTGTCGATGCGCGAGCGCAAACGCATCCACCTCGCCGTCATCGCCTCGTACGGGGCCGCCGAGGACCTCGCCAGCGACCAGTCGTCGGTCCTGGCGCAACACCACCTCGACGCCATCGCCGCCCTCCCCGGTGACGACGACGTCCCCGATCTTCGACGAGCGGCGATCTCACTGCTCCTCGTGGCGGCGCGCCGAGCACGCTCGCTCGGGTTGCTCGACGAGTCGATCGACCACCTCCGCACGGCGATGGGCCAGGAGACGCAACAGGCCTCGTTGGCGCGGCTGCGCGCCATGCTCGCTGACGCGCTGGTCGAGGCCACCCTCTACGAAGAAGCCGTCGGTGTGGCGGCAGAGGCGTCGCGGGCCCTCCTGGCCGAGGGAGACGAGATCGCCGCGGCCTCGGCAGCCGCGAAGGGGGCCGCAGCCCTCGGCCGGCTGCACCGCAACGAGGAGTCCCTGGAGATCGCCTGGCCGTTGTGGCTCAAGCACAAGGACGATCCCAACGCCACCCGGGCAGCGCTCGACCTCTCTGAGGCGCTGCTCACCCGGTTCGTCCGTGAGGACTACCCGGACGAGATGGTGCGCATCCTCGACGACCAGGCTCGACTCGCGGAGAAACTGGGGGACCCCGTGGCCGTCGCGAACGTCACCCTGGCCCTGGGCCTGCGCTACCAGGACGCGGGGGTCTACACCGTCGCCGACACCCTCATCGACTGTGCGGCCCGCATCGCGCGCGAGCACCAGATCCCGCTCCAGCTGGCGAGGTCGCTGGCCAACCGCTGCGCTTCCGCGATCGGGAGCGATGCCGTCAAGGCCGTCGAGACCGGCAGGGAGGCGGTCGTGGCCGGCCGACGGACCGGCATCCGCTTCTGGTCCTCGATCGCCGACCTCAACTTCGCCCTCGCCCTGTGGGTCCGTGGCGAGTGGGCCGAGATGCACGAGTTCATGAGCGATCGCCGCCAGTGGAACCCTGGGGGCGACGTCGCGTCGGCGGCGGCGATCGACGCGATGCTCGCGCACGGGTCCGGCCGGGAGTACTCGGACACCTTCGACCTGCCCGGCGAGAGCGATCTCCCGGTGGCCTTCGACCGCGCCTGGCTGCACTTCGTGCGTGCATACCGCAGTGTCATCGACGACGACCCGACGACCGCTCTGGGTCACGCGGTCCGGGCCGCCGAGACCTACGTCGGGGTCGCCGACGACTTCCACCACCTCTGGGCCCTGGCGATGGATCTGGCGGTGCAGGTCGGGGACCCGGCAGAGGAGTCACGGGTCCTCGCGCTCGTCGACGGGGTCAACGTCGCCCTTCCCCTCGGCCTGCGAGCACACCGTGCTCGCCACGCCGCGATCTCGGCCCTTCGGGATGCCGCGCCGCCACAAGAGGTCGAGCACCACTACCGGGCGGCGATGGCGCTCTACGACGAGTGGGGCGCTGTGGCCTTCGCGGCACGCGCCCAGGGCGAGCTCGGCGCCTGGCTGAGCCGGGAGGGGCGCACGATGGAGGCGATCCCTCTGTTGGACGCGGCCCGGACGACCTTGACGGCGGCCGGTGCCCGACGCTGGCTCGACGATCTCGACCTCGCGCTCGTGCGCGTCGGGTGAGCGCCGACACGCTGCGGAACCGGCTCAGCCCCCCGGTCGGCTGAGCGCCGGGGTCGGCTCAGCCGCCCGGGGTGAGCCGCCCGGCCAGTTCCGTGACCACGGCCCGTGTTCCGGCGACCGCCGAGGCCAGTCCCCCGCCCTGCCCGCCGGCCCACTCCGGGTCGCCCGGCATCGGGCCCAGCGGGTCGCGGTCGGCGGGCGGCAGGGTCTCGTCCGGTTCGGCCAGCGCGCGTGCGAAGGACTCCTCGACCCCGACCAGCTCGTGGTCGAGGGGCAGCAGGTCGTGGGTCCAGTCGACGTCGTGGCAGACCATGTCGTGCGCCAGGCTCTCGACGAGCGCCTCGACGGTGGTGCCGGGCAGGTCGGTGATGGCGCCGGCGAGGGTGCCGACGAGGTCCGTGGGCAGCCCGGGCACCACGACCTGCGGGCGGCTCAGCCCGGCGACGGCCGCGTACACGTCGAGGAGGCGCGTGTACGGCATCCGCTCGGGTCCGCCGACGTCGTACGAGCGTGAGTCCAACCCCGGACGCAGCGCACCGGTGAGCGCCTCCACCACGTCGACGACGGCGATCGGCTGGACCCGGCTGTCCATCCACGCGGGGATGGCCTGCACCGGCATCCGCTCGCTGATCTGGCGGACGACCTCGAAGCTGGTCGACCCGGAGCCGGTCACGATCGCGGCCCGCAGGGTGATGGTGCGGATGCCGGAGCTGGCGCCGGTGAGGATGCGTTCGACCTCGAGCCGCGAGGCGATGTGCTCGCTCAGCTCGTCCTCGGGCACGTCCGGCACCAGGCCGCTGAGGTAGACGATCGTGTCGACGCCCGCCATCGCGCACGCCTGGGCCATCGTCTCGGCCGACTCCCGGTCGCGGACCGCGAAGTCCTCGTCACCCATGCCGTGGATCAGGTAGACGACGGAGTCGACGCCCTCGACCGCGGCATCGACGGTGTCGGCGTCGAGCACGTCCATCCGCACCAGCTCGACCTGGTCGGCCCACCACCGGTCGCGAACCTTGTCGAGGTCAGTGACGGCGGCCCGCACGGTGTGGCCCTCGCGCAGCAAGCGCGGGATCAGCCGGCTGCCGACGTAGCCGGTGGCGCCGGTGACGAGAACTGTCGTGGGCGCGACCGGGTGACTGGGGGTCGCGTCGGGGGCTGGCATGCCCCAAACCTAGGTTGGTGGCGTGCGCCGGCCGGCATCCCGGCGGTCAACCTTCGACAGGCGTCCCGTCGAAGGCGCGGCGATCGGTCAGGGACCGACGTGCGGGCGCGGCGCCTCTTCCTTCTTGGGGGCGCGGCGACGCTGGATCCAGTCCCACAGCAACGTCACCAGGACGGCGCCGAAGATGGAGCCGATGATCCCGCTGGGGTGCAGCTCGAGGCCGTGGCCCGCGACGAAGCTGAAGAACAGCCCACCGACGAACGACCCGATGAGGCCGGTGACGAAGGCCAGGGGCCAGTTGATGCCAGTGCCGCGCTGGAGAAGCATCTGGGCGCCGGCGCCGGCGATCATGCCGAGCAGGATGATTCCGATGATGAGCATGGGGGAATCGTAGTCGGGGCGCCCCGTGGCCGTCAGGGTCCCCGGCCCGTGTCGCGCCCGTGTCGTGGACGCGTGGCGGTCGCGTCGCGCCGTGTCGTGGTCGCGTCGTGGACACGTGGCGGTCGCGTCGCGCCGTGTCGTGGTCGCGTCGTGGACACATGGCCGTCGTGTCGCGCCCGTGTCGGGTGCGCGCCTCGGCGGCGTCGGACTGGCTCGGGCGCCTGGCTGAGGTGCCGTGCCGCGCGTTCCACGGCGGGATGGCCCCTGTACATGAGGCGGCAGGCACGGATGCGACCCCGCCCAAGGGCGGGGTGCGGGGCGGGGTCACGCGGGTTCTCGGGCCGCGAGGCGGGCGAGCAGCTCGTCGTAGGATCCGGGTCGCAGGTCCCACTCGACCCGGGTGCCGGTCGGGTCCTGCACGAGCTGCCCCGCGTATCGCCGCTTGTGCACGATCGTGTGATGCCGTTCGCAGAGCAGGGCGGCGTTGTCGAGGTCGCTCGCGCCGCCATCGGCCCAATGAACGAGGTGATGCGCGTCCGCCCATTGCGCGGGCGCACCGCACCCGGGATAGGTACAGCACCGGTCTCGGAACCACAGTCGTTTGGTCTGCGCCGCGGTGAACAGCCGCACGCCCCGACCGAGGCTCGACCACTTCTCCGGCCGCACCCATCACCGTGGGGATGATCGTCGCGTCGCAGGCCAGCCTGCGCACCGTCTCGGGGGCGAGCAGCGTGCCCGACTCGGTTCCGGCCAGCGTCTCGCCCGCACCTCGGAGCCCGTTGCGAAGGGTCTCGAGGTCGACGGTGACGAACAGCTGGCTCTTGGAGCTCTTGGGTGTCGCGTCGGCGCAGGCCACCGCGCGCTTGACCAGGGCGACCAGTGCCTCGCCCCGCCGCTGGTCGCTGGGCCGAAGGTCGCGCTCGCCGTCGACCGGCTGCGGGGCGGACAGCGGGCCGAGCGCCGCCTCGAGCACGGCCCGCCCCTCGACATCGAGGGTCAGCCGGTACTCCGCCAGCCCGCACTCGTCCACCCGCGGCTGGGACAGCGCCACGAACCGCTTCATCGCGTCCTGCTCTGACTGCAGCTGACCGTCCAGCCCGTACCGGGCGAGCAGCGCCGGCCGCAGCTGGCGGCACCCGCGCGGGCCCTCGCGGACCGCCATCTTGATCAGGCCCTCGAGCACGGCCGGCTCGGCGTCGTCGACGAGGAGGGGGCGCAGCTTGTCGGCCTCGGACACGACGACGGCGGCACTGCGCGAAGGCAGCACGCCGGACAGCACGGCATCCTTGATCGGCGCGTTGCCGGGCACCGCGAATGCCTCCGCGACCGCCACCACGGCGGCCGCTCCCCCGGCCTTCAGCGACGGGGCATGACGCCGCACCCACTGAACCGGAGTGAGTGCCAGTGCGCCGGAACCGGTCTCGCCGCGCGTCATCGCCTCGGCCGTGACGACGACCCGGGCGGCCTCCCCGGCCACGACCAGCCCGTCGATCTCGCCCATCACCGCTTCGAGCTCTGCGGACCCCCCGCGCCAGAGCTCGTCACCGAGACCGTCGAAGGCCTCACGCGCGGCCGCCCATCGCTCGCGTCGCTCCTGAAGCGTCAATCCCCCTGCCATGCACTAATCGTACAGATGTCCACCGACAGCCATGCAGGTTGTCCACAAGGCTCGCCACCCGACGAGCCGCCTCGAGAATCAGCCGGCCGCAACGCTTCCCGTGCGCGTGCACGCGCCGGCAACGGCATCCGCGAGCCAGGCGGCGTACGCGTCGTGCGACCACCCGCGTCGCCGAACGAGCCGGTCGTAGATCTCGGGAGCGGTGAGCGTCCAGACCTCGTCGACCAGCTCCCCCCGTTCCCGACCGTCAGGCAGCCCGTGCCGCGTCTCGAGCATCGTGATCGCGTGGGTGTTCCCCGTCAGCCGCTCGCCGTCGATGGTGGCGACGAAAGCCGCGAGCGTGGTGTCGCTCCCCGCACCGTCGGCCAGCAGCACCCCCAGCAGCGGCCCGACCCGGCGCCAGATGCCGGCACCGAACGCCGCGTACGCCCGGCCGAACGTGTCGCGGTCGGGCGCCTCCCCCATCGCGAGGAACTCGGGCCGCGAGCTCATCGGCACCGGGTTCTCGTCGCCGGCCAGCAGCACGTCGTAGACCGCCTTGACCACGTCGGCCTTGCCGCCGACTGAGTTGTAGACGGTCTGCGGACTCACCCCGGCCGCCGACGCGAGGCCCGCGACCGACATGGAGTGGTAGCCGCCGTCGAGCAGCATCGCGCCCGCGGCGTCGAGGATGCGGCCACGCGTGTCGGCCGCAGCCTGGGCGCGAGCGGAGTTGTCGTAGGCGCGGGGGCTTGACACGGCATCCATCTTACTTAGAACCTCATTCCAATGGAATCTCGATCCACTGAATCGGAGTATGTCATGGGAGCACACCACAACGCCGCGAGCACGGCCGCCACGCGCGTCTTCGCCGCCATCAACTCCGGAGACCTGTCGTGCCTCCCGGAGTGCGTGACCTCCGACTTCGTCGACCACGGCTCGCCCTTCCCACTCCCGCCCGGGCCGGAGGGGTACGCGCAGATCCTCGGCTTCGTGCATGGCGTGCTGCGCATCCGCTACGAGCTGCTCGACACGATCGAGACCGACGACCGCATCGTCATCCGCGCCCTCGCCCACGGCATCGGCGCGACCGAGTTCCACGGCCCCGAGGCAGAGGGGCGGCCCTACACGATGCAGACGATCCACGTGTACCGCACCGAGGGCGACCGGTTGGCCGAGCACTGGGGAGTGCGCGACGAGCTGGGCTCGCTCATCCAGATGGGGGTGATGCCGGCGCCGACGATGCCGGCGAGCGTCGACGCCTGAGCTGTCAGAGGCCTCGGCGTCGAGGACACTGAGCGGCATCCGACCAGGTCGGGTGCCGCTCAGCCGTTTCGGCGCGCCGAGCCCATTGACATCATTTCCACGACAAGACACCCCTTCCACCGCTATCGTCGGCACCAAGCGACGCGCAGGGGTGCGACGCAACGGGCTTCGGCTCGTGGCGATCGGGTCGACCGAGCACACTGCGCGGGAGGTTCGTCAGTGCCTGACATCATTGCGATGCGGCTGGACGATGCTGTGCTGTGCGCCTGCGGCGGCGAGGTCACCCCCCGCGATCCGCAAGTGCTGCAGCTCTTTTCGAGGCATGCCCAGTGCCTCTCCTGCCGTGACGCCGAGGCTGCCGACCGCGCCCTGCTCACCCGTCGCACCCTCACCGAGCTGGTCGCCGACGAGCGTGGCTATGCACTGCACCGCCGCACCCTCCCCGAGATCGGCACCAGCGTCGACCACCTGTTCGTCGGCGCCACGGGGGTCTTCGTCATCGACCTCGTGCACGTGCCGGATGCCGACGTCGCCGTCGCGCGCACCGGTGGGCGCTTCGCTCAGGGCGCCGAGGTGCTCACCGTGGGCGGTTCTCGCGCAACCCATCTCGTGGATGCCGTGCACGACCAGTGCGCTGAGGTCGCCGCCGGACTGGCCGACCACGGCCAGGGCGAGGTGCCGGTGACACCGGTGCTCTGCTTCGTGGAGGCCCAGCTGCCGCGGCGGGCAAAGAACCGCCGGTTCGGCAACGTGCGGCTCGCGAATCCGCTGAACTTGGCGGACGAGGTGGGCGTCGAGGGGCCGTTCGACGGAGACCGCCGTTTCGCCCTGGCGATGTCGCTGGTCTCGTTCCTGCCCTCCACCGCCTGAGTTCTTCTCCGCGCTCTAGGTCGATCACTTGCCGGGCCACGCGCCGGATCTCATCCACGCTCGACACCCGTCGTCCACGCCCTCTTTTCGTGCGACGCAGTGGGGCTCGCGCGCAGCGGTCTGGCCGACCTAGAGTTCAACCGGAAACCTGGGCCAGATTCGATCCCTGCGGATCACACCGATCCAGGTGGCGTCGAACGGGTTGCTAGGTCGCTCCCACCGAGCGAGCACATACCCGTGGCGCAGGCCGGAGGGAGGCAGCATGGTTGACGGCGACCCGGACGACGCGCGGGAGACCGCGGCGGGCGAGGAAGGCCGCACCGACGGGTCGGCCGATGAGTTCCTGGTGGCCGATCTGTTGGCTGCAACACAGGCCCAAGCCGCGAGCCCGCACTCCTCCGTCCAAGGCTGGGGCCAAGCGACACTCGACGCCGTCGAGCGGCTGACTGACGAGCGCGGCAGGTACCGCGTCGACCGTCCCTTGATCGACACCATGAAGAACACAGCGAGGTACCTGCAACAGGCCATCACACCCTTCCAAGGGATGCTCGAGGCACCGCGCAGCGTCGCCGCCGTCTACCAGACGCACCGTCTGGCTCTGAGCGATCTGGTCCTCGCTCGTGACAAGGTGCTCGGCGACGTGCTCGCAGACCTGGCCGCACGCGCCATGGACCAGCTTCACACCGTGAGCTGGAGCGACCTGGAGGCCCTTGGCGCGGTTCGTCAGCAGCCCGCCGGGCCAGCAGCGTCCAAAGACGTGAAGGACTGAGGACCTCCCCCGTCGAAGCTGCTGCCCTGGGCCTGAAGGCGAATGGCGTCGCTCGCGCAACCCGCTCAGCGGTCGCCGCGAAGGATGGGCGGCGAAAGGGTGGCCCGCGGGTCGCCTCGATAGACACGTGCCGGGCGACCACGGGCACCTTCGCGCACCTCGCCCGTCGCAGTCAGGAACCCCTCCACCCCGGTGACCTTCCGGTGGAAGTTGGCCTTGTCGAGGTCGATCCCCCACACCGACTCGTAGACCGCGTGCAGGTCGGCCACGGTGAACGTCTCGCCGCACAGCGCCGCGGCATAGCCGGAGTCCTCGAGCTTGGCCCGGGCCCGCTCCACCCCGTCGGCCAGGATCCGGTGGTGGTCGAAGGCGAGCCTCTCCCCCAGCCCACCAGGGTCACCCGGTTCTCCCGCCTCGCCGGAGCGCAACGCCGACGCCACGGGCACCCACCGCGCCTCCGCGGCATCCGACCCCGCCGTCGGCTCGGGAAGGTCGGCCCCCAGCGCGAGCCACGCCACCGTCACCACCCGGTTCCTCGGGTCGCGTCCTGGCTCCCCGTAGGCGGCGAGCTGCTCGAGGATGACGTCGTCGCGCCCGACCCCGGCCTCCTCGCCCAGCTCGCGGTACGCGGCATCCTCGAGGTTCTCGTCGACCTCGACGAACCCTCCCGGCAGCGCGAAGCACCCGGCGAACGGCTCCCCACCCCGCCGCACCAGCAGCACGTGCAGCGCCCGCGCCCGCACCGAGAGCACCACCAGATCGCACGTGACGTAGAACGGCGGGAACTCGCTGGCATGTGTCACGCAGGGCATCTTAGTGGTCAAAGTGACAATTTATCGATGGTAGATTGGGGACGAAAACACCACACTGCCGCGCCGGGCTCCGTGCCGTCTCGACACCACCACCCTTGGAAGGGATCGCGACATGGCCATCATCTCGTGCGCCAACTGCCAGTCCGACAACGACATCCACCTCGAGGGCAACGGTCCGAACGGGGAGCGGGTGCTGCGGTGCGGCGACTGCGGCCACACCTGGTCCCCTGTCGTCGTCACGCACGCGCCGACCTTCACCCGCACCCCGTTCGAGATGGCCCAGGGTCGCTTCGCGAACTCCGAGATGGTCGACCCAGCCCTCGCGGCACGCGTCAAGCGGCTGAAGACCAAGTTCCTCAAGGCCGGCACCGGTGCCGAGGCCGACCCCGCCGTCGACGCCTACTACGCCCGCTGCCGTGAGCTGTTCTCCGTCGAGGGCCTCGAGAGCTGCACCCCGCAGGACCTCAAGGACTTCGTCAGCACCCCGATCGGGGCCAGCATCGGCAACACCTCGATGTTCAGCCGGGCCTGGAAGCGGCTCGGCGAGGACGTCGCCGCCGACCGCACCCGCGCGTCGATCAGCTACCTGCTGCGCGGTCCGGATGCCGTGCCCCTCGAGGATCGCCTCACTCACCTCATCGAGGACCACGCCGGCACCGGGATGCCGGGCTTCAAGGAGGCCGTGCTCACCAAGGTGCTGTGCATCATGGAGCCCGAGCGGTTCCTGCCGATCACCACCTACGCCACCGAGGAGACCGGCAAGCAGGCCCTCACCCTGGCCGTGTACGGACTGCACCTGCCCAAGGTCGACCTGACCTCGATGCAGATCGGCCGGCTCGCGGTGTGGTCGAACGACCTGCTGCTCGAGCTCGCCGGCGACGAGTTCACCGGGCCGCAGCACGTGGCCGAGTTCATCTGGTGGGCCAAGGACCGCGTCGAGCACACCGCGCTGGCCTCGGTCCGCTGACCGGACCGATCGGTCGGGAGCGGCTGCGCTGCAGCCCGATTCGACTGGCAAGCCCCAGCGAGGTCCAGCGCCCAACCCTGGCTCCCTCCCGGTCGGGCCGGCCCACGATGGCCGAACCTCACCCCTCCTGTCGGTGAGGGCGGCTACCGTATGTAGTGGCTCATGAATGACAGCGACAAGCCCTGGCTAGCTGTCTGGCAACCTCCTCCGCGGAGGTGCCCCAGGTGACGAGCCGGTCATCCGATGACAACAGCGGATCTCCACGGCAGCCACCGAGGGGTCCGACGGACCCCGAGGAGCTTGCCGTGCCCAACCGCTTTGACGAGAACCCCGCCAGCCTCACCCCTGGCCTCGCCCCCGACACCACGGATGCCGGTGACGAGCCGACGATCCTGCGCGTGCTGGTCGACGACGTGCGCGACTTCAAGGACGGCCGTGCCGCGGTGGTGCTGCGCACCTCGGCCGACGCCGTGGCCTACGTGCAGGGCCTGGCCGGCACGCGCATCGACGAGCTGTGGCTCGACCACGACCTGATCGGCGAGGACACCGTCCAGCCCCTCGTCGACCTCCTCGTCGCGCTGGCCGCGCAGGGCCGGCCGGTGCCGGTGGGCCGGATCTGGGTGCACAGCTCGAACATCCGCGAGGGCCACCGCGTGGTGCAGGAGCTCCTCGCAGCGGGCTACCCGGTGCAGCGCTCCTACGCCGCGAACCTGTGGCGGCACTCATGGTGAGGGACATCCCGCCACCGCCGCCCGGGCTGCTCGAGCTGGCCACCGACCTGGCCCGGCACGCGGATCAGTCGCCGGAGCGCGGGGAGGAGCGCTGATGCACGCCGCGGTCCTGTGCATCAACCCCTCGCGCGACGGCGACAGGTGGTTCGTCTTCTGCGACGACTGTGCCCGCGGATCGCGAATGTCGCTCGACCACAGCGCTGTTCGTGACCTTCTCGCCGCGCACCTCATCGATCCCGAGACCGCGCCGGTGCATGACATCGACCCCGATGAGTTCGTGCCGCCGGCCGAGATCGCCAACAGGTCAACCAGCTACCTCTGACGGCCGGCGCGCGAGTGTGGCGTACCAGACACGTGATTGCGTCGTTAACTACTACGCGCAGTAGTACGTTGGCGTTGCAGGAATAAATCAGAGGGCCCACCACCCAAGGGCCCATGGACGGACAAGAGAGACCACCATGCGCAGCTCATTCGACAAGCTCATCTCCTGGACCGGCATCGTTGTCGCCGGCGTCCTCCTCGTGGCCGGCGGCCTGCTGGTGTGGGCCTCCTCGTTCGCCACCTCCAACGTCCAGGACCAGCTCAAGGCACAGCAGATCACGATGCCCGCCGCCGCGGCCCTGACGACCCCAGACATGAAGGCCAACCTCAGCCAGTACGCCGGTCAGGACCTGACCACCGGCACACAGGCCAAGGCCTACGCCGACTACTACATCCTGGCCCACATGAACGAGTCGTCCGAGGGCAAGACCTACTCCCAGGTCTCCGGCGAGTACATGGCGGCCATGAAGGCTGACCCGACCGCCCAGGCCACCCAGGACCTCGGCCAGCTGCGCCAGAGCCTCTTCATGGGCACCACGCTTCGCGGCATGCTCCTCAACGCCTACGCGTTCGCCACCCTCGGCACCATCGCGATGTGGGCAGCGATCGCCGCCTTCATCGGCGCCGGCGTGATGTTCGTCCTCGGCTTCCTCGGCATCCGTCACGCTCACTCGGTCGAGCTCATCGACGCCCCGGCGATCGAGAGCATCCCCGCCACCGCCTGACACCAGACCTGCTGCCCTCGCAGGATGGGGCAGCACCCCGAGGCCCCGGTCGGCAACCCCGACCGGGGCCTCACCCTGTCCCGGACCGACCAGGCGACGGGGGCTCCTGGCGCCGAACGGGAGCGCACCGCAGCGCAGCTGGTCGCAGAGCGCCGGCCGGAAATGTGTCCTACGAGACATCGCCAGATCATCTAATTGACCGTTCTACTACTACGACTAGTAGTAAAGTATGACTCGTCAGAAGAACACATAGGGAGGGTCCACCATCCCCGGGCCTTCGAAAGGAAAACGACACACCATGCGAAGCGCATTCGACAAGCTCATCTCCTGGACCGGCATCATCATCGCCGGCGTCCTCCTCGTGGCCGGCGGGCTGTTGACGTTCGCCTCCTCGTTCGCCACGTCGAACGTCCACGACCAGCTGAAGTCGCAGGAGATCACGATGCCCGCCGGTGCTGCCCTGACCACCCCGGAGATGAAGGCCCACCTCAGCGAGTACGCCGGCCAGGAGATGACCACCGGCGCGCAGGCCAAGGCGTTCGCCGACTACTACGTCCAGGCGCACATGAACGCCCAGGCGGACGGCAAGACCTACTCGCAGATCTCCAGCGAGTACATGGCCGCCGCGAAGGCTGACCCGACTGCCCAGGCCACCCAGGACCTCGGCCAGCTGCGCCAGACCCTCTTCATGGGCACCACGCTGCGCGGCATGCTCCTCAACGCCTACGCGTTCGCCACCCTCGGCACCATCGCGATGTGGGCAGCGATCGCCGCATTCGCCGGCTCCGCCCTGATGTTCGTGCTCGGCTTCCTCGGCATCCGCCACGCCCACAAGGTCGAGGGCATCGACGCCCCCGCCATCGAGAGCATCCCGGCTACCGTCAACGCCTGACACCAGACCCGCTGCCAACGCAGGACGGCAGCACCCCGAAGCCCCGGTCGGCACCAGCCGACCGGGGCTTCGCCGTGTCCGGACGCCGCCGCGGCCAGAGGCGGGCCGAGGGGCACACGTCCGAACGCGGATGCCGGATGCCGGTGTGCGCCATGGGTTGCGACGGCCCGACGTGTATCAATGGCATCCCGCCGCCCTCCTCACTCTCGACGTCACCGCAGACTGGCGGAGCGCTCGTGCCGAGGGGGTTGCCGTGTTCGACGACAAGATGATGTACAGCCGCGATCGCGAGAACCGCGGCCGGAACAGCCTGCAGACGACGATCCCCTGGGCCATCGGCCCGGACTCGGTCGTCTGGGACGACGACAGCGAGGTGAGCCACGAGCTGGCGCGCCAATACGTCGACCTCAAGGTCGACCAGGGCAAGCGCCTTGTCGAGTCGCTCGAGCAGCTCGTCGAGACGATGAACGGCCTCGGCAGCACCAACGCCACCCAGCGGGCCGCCCAGGTCATCGGCCGGCTCGAGCAACCTGACGGCACCCCGGCCGAGCGGGTGCAGGTCACCCTCGAGGCCGACGGCGCCTCTGCTGCCGAGTCGCGCTCGGCCACCGCGCTCACCGCCGCGGACGGCAGCTTCGTCGTGGCACTCCCCGTGGCGACGCGGCCGACGAACGTCCCGGTCGAGCTCCTCGTGACGACCGCCGCCGGCATCCAGCGGGTTCCCGACGTGCTGGAGGACCTCCTCCCCAGCGGCGTGCTGCCGCCCATCCGACTCGAGGACCCCGCTCCTCCCCTGCCGCCCAGCCTCGTCGCCGCGCTGCGCGACCTCGTGGACGGCATCCCCACCTCGGCCCAGGACGACGAGCACGGATCACGGCACGACTCCAGCCCGGCCATCGCGGTCGGCGAGGACGACTGCATGCTCGTCTTCCGCAAGGACACCTCGAGCGACCGCTTCCCGTACGGCGTCCTCTTCCGCCTCACCGACCCGGCCCTCAGCCAGCCGTCGCTGCGCTTCCAGCTGCCGTCGAAGCTGAAGACGCAGGGCTCGAGGTTCACGTTCTACGGGCCGGCCGCCCCGGAGACGCGCCTGGCGCGCAAGCTGTCTCGCGTCAAGTTCCACCTCGCCGAGCGCGTACCTGTCGACCGGCCGATCGACGTCGAGGCGTTCCGGGAGGGCCTGGCGGTCGAGCGCCCATGGGGCGGAGTGCCGATCGCCGGCTCGCTGGCCATCGGCTACGTCGTGCAGATGGCCCAGCGCTGGACCCCGCTCGGCCTCGCGCTGGGCGACCTCGTCTACTCACTTCCCCTCGCCCCCGGCGAGCAGCAGCGGATCGCCGTCATGGAGCGCAGCGCGTCCTCCACCGTGGTCGAGAGCGAACGCGTCGACAACAGCGAGCAGATGTCGTTCACCGAGCGGGACGACACCTCGGCGACAGCGACATTCGCCTCGGCCTTCACCGAGGTCGCCGCCGGAGGCTCGCACTACGACACCGAGGCCAGCTCCTTCTCGGTCGCCGCCGCGGTCGGCGGCGGCGGGGTCTTCCCCTTCGGCTGCGTGGCGGGTGGCGTGGCGACGAGCTTCGGCACCTCCAGCTCGTCGGGCAACACCAACACGTGGATGAACGGCGCCCGCAACTCGACCTCGGACGCGGCACAGAGCACCCACTCGGCGGTGCAGCGCCAGGCCGCCGCACGCCGCAGCTCGTCGCGCACCGCGATGCGGCTCGCCACGGTGCACGAGACGACCGAGGTCGTCACCAAGGTCATCACGAACCACAACAAGACGCGTGCGCTGACCATGCAGTACTGGGAGGTGCAGCGGCTCTTCGACGTCACGACCGTCGCCGAGGGCGTCAACCTCGTGTGCCTCGTGCCGCTCGACGTCATCAAGTTCCTCCCTCCCGGCCTGCCGCCGCGGCTGACCGACGCCCCGGACAGCCGCGACGAGGTGCTCGACCGCTACGGCCGGGTGCTCACCCACGCCGACGTTCTCACCCGCGTCGTCCCCGCCCGCCACCGTCGCGGCCTGGGCCTACTCACCGACTTCGCCGCGAACCCGACGACCAACGTCGCCGACGAGGCCGCGCCCTCGACCGAGGTCGTCACGCTCAAGGTTCGCGGCACGTTCCTCGCGACCGACGAGGTGTACGTGACGATCCTCGGCAAGCGCGGGATGCGGGTGGGGCCGGTGCGGCTCGACGGCAGCGGCCCGGCCTACGCCCTCCCCACCGGTAAGGACGCCTTCGCCTCCGAGGAGGCCCTCTTCGGTGCGCTGCGGCGCGCCCGGCAGGGTGGCGCCGCGGTCGACTGGACGGCGAGCGTCTCGCTGCCGACCTCGATGCCGCGCCAGGACGTCACCGGCTTCGAGGTGACCCGCCGCACGCAGCGGCTCGACTACACCTTCGTCCCACCCCTCGTGGCCGACCTCGGCACGGCCGGCGCCGTGCTCGGCCCGCTGGGCACACTCGGCGACGCGGTGCTCAAGGCCGCCCTCGAGCGGCCATCGGTCACGCGCTCGTACCGGTCCGACCGGGTGGAGAGCGAGGTCGGTGGCCCCCGGGTCACGTCCTTCTCCGCCACCCTGCCCTCGCCGACGCCCGGTGGTGGCGGTGGTGGCGGTGGTGGCGGGGCTCCGGCCGGCATCGAGCTCGTCGCCGGCTCCTTCGGCGGTGGCGTGGAGCTGCCCGCCTCCGCCTACCCTGTCGCGGCACGCGGCATCCCGCCGGTCCTGTCGTACGCATCGGTGCTGGAGATCGAGAAGACGCTCCAGTGGGTCGTGCGCAACACGATGACGTGCAGCATCGCCGTCTTCGCGTCACTGACCCCCGAGGAGCGCGCGGTCATGCTCGAGCGCTACGAGATCGAGCTGCCCCCGAACGACGACGGCACCGCGCGGCCCGGCGTCCCGCTGCTGTCCTGCGTGACGAACAACGTCCTCGGGTGGTACGGCAACAGCATGGTGCTGCCGTTCATCATCCCCGCGGCGATCACCGAGGCGACCGGGCAGTGGGACTCCCTCGACGACGGCACCAGGGTGCTCGTCGAGCCCGGCATCACGACCGCCGACATCCAGGACGCGCTGACCCGCTTCCACACCGACGGCTTCTCCCCGCCGCGCTCGACGATCGCGCTGCCCACCAAGGGCGTCCTCGGCGAGGCCGTGCTGGGTCACTGCCCGTCGGCGGAGAAGATCGACCTGACCAGGTTCTGGAACTGGCAGGACAGCCCGGGCGACGCGGCCACCGAGATCAGCCCGATCACGATGCCGACCGGGTCGCTGACCGCCGGCTTGGCCGCCCCGGACACGCTGACGAAGGTCGCACCCCAGATCCAGAACTTCAACATGTCCCCGGTGACGGCCGACACCTCCCTCGCCACCGCGCTCATCAACGCCGCGAAGGAGCAGAAGTCCTTCGACGTCGGTGCGCTGACCAACGCCGCCAACCTCACCACGCTGGGCGGCAAGACGATCGACACGGCCGAGGCCGCCCGCAAGGACGCCCTCGCGTCGGCGACACAGCTCGCCGTGAAGGCGATGGAGACCTCCGCCTCGATCTACACCGGCAAGAAGGCCGAGGACGAGAAGAAGAAGGAGAACCCCGAGAAGCCGACGAAGCCCGAGGAGCCGAAGCCCAACCCCGAGCCCGAGAACACGCCGGTACCGAAGCCCACGCCCCCGCAGACCGCGTCGGTCCACTTCGCCCTCGACAAGGACGACCTGACCATCGCGCCCGCACCGGCCGAGGTCACCGCACTCGACGCGCTCGTCACCAAGGCCAAGGATGCCGGTGCCACCGGTGCCGTCGTCCGCGGCTACGCCTCGCCCGAGGGGACCGCCGCGCACAACATCGACCTGGCCCACCGGCGGGCGGATGCCGTCATCGCGCACCTGCAGACCAAGGGGATCACGGCGACCCGCGCCGAGGGTGGAGTCCTCGCCGGGGCACCGGGCGACTACCCGCAGCTGCGCCGCGCCGACGTCGCCTTCACGTACTGAACCGCTCGAGCACCAGGAAGAGGAACGCCATGAGCACCCAGCCCGACGCCGCCGAGGACGCCCTCGTCCTCGCCCTCACCGAGGTCATCAAGGGCGCGACCAGCCCGGAGATCCAGCAGGCCCAGGCCCTTCTCCTGCGCCGGCTCGCCACCCAGGGGGACGTCATCCCGTCCCGGATCCCCGCCCCGCGCAACATCACCGAGGTCGGGGGCTACCTGAACTTCCTCCAGACGCTCGGCGAGACGCAGATGCGCCGCGACATGCTCGGGTCGACCCTTGGCCTGGCCACCGGTGGCCTCGACGCGTCGAGCGGCCCGTCAGTGCCTCCGCTGCACCTGACTGCTGTGGCGAACCACCGGCCCCCGGGTGCGGCTGGTGCCGACGTGCCACTCTCGGTCGCGGTGCGCGAGGACCTCGCGCCGGCGCTCGTGGCGGCGCTCGTCGACCTGCGGGCAGCCGACGGGATGCTGCCGCTGTGGTCCCCACCGACGGCGCTGCCCGCGCCGACCGGCGGCACCGGGGGCCTATCGGACCCCCTCCCCTACCTCGGTCGCCAGGTGTGGGTGGCACCCACCGCGGCGACCGTCGACCCCGAGAACGACCCTGTCGTGCTGGGCCGGGCGGCGAGCGACTCCGCAGCCGGCTACCGGCTCGGCATCAGGGTCGCCGACGGGACACCCGGCGCGACCACCGAACAGTGGACCGGCCTGGCGTGGGACCCGGTCGGGATGGGCTTCGTCGAGCGAGATCTCGGCTCGGTGCCCATACTCCCGATCGAGACAGCGCTGGCCGCAACGGTGTTCGTGGCGCGCCGGGTGCCCGTCGCGCCCTCCGGGCGTGGCGACTACGGGTGGGCGCGGCTGACCGCGACTGCCGGATTGCTGCCCGGGGCGTCACGGCTGGGTGACGAGCTCGCCCTCGTCTGGTCCGGCGACAGCATCCGATCCAGCGCGTACGCTCCGCACCTCGACGCCGTCTGGGACGGCAGCCGCTTCACTGTGTGAGGTTGTGTCCCTGCAGCGAGGCGGACACAGGTGCCGGGTCAGGACCCCGCCGCGGACGATGCGCGGGAGGCGGTGGCGTACTCCAAGTCCATCGAGGGGCCTTGTCGACCACGGCCGCCCAGCCCCGCCATTCGCCACGTCGAGTGTCGGGATGCGTTTCTCTGGAGCGGACAGCCGTAGAGCCACCGCTGTGCGCACGCACGTTCGACGACGTGCTGTTTCTCCCTCCCCCGCTGCGCCACCCACGAGTCCCCGTCAGGGTCTCCGCGATGGTGCGTCAACGAGCACATGCTTGGGCGAGCCACACCTTGGGGCGGCGTCATCCTCGCAGCGATGACCGACAGCGGCATCGAGACGCTGCTTACCGATGCAGTTGCCGAGGTCGCCGCCCGACGGATGCGCCGTCCGGTGCGGCCCTGAACTCGGCACGCCCATGGCTGTGACCCCGTCTGCCTGAGACGGGGTGCGGGGCAGGGTCACGCTGGTTGTCGCGCGGCGAGCCCGGCGAGCAGCTCGTCGTACGAGCCAACCCGTCGGTCCCACTCCACCCGCGAGCCTCCCTCGTCCTCGACAAGCCGCCCGGCGTACCGGCGTGTGTGCACCACCGTGTGGTGTCGTTCGCACAACAAGGCTGCGTTCGACAGATCGGAGGGGCCTCCATCTGCCCAATGAACCAGGTGATGCGCATCAGCCCACTGCGCGGGCATCGTGCACCCCGGATACGTGCAATGCCGGTCGCGAAGCCACAGCCGGCGCACCTGCGGCAGGGTGAACAACCGCTCCTGCCGCCCGAGGTCGACCACCGCTCCCTTCACGCCCATCACCGTGGGGATGATCATCGCGTCACAGGCCAGCCGCCGCATCGTCTCGGGCCCTAGGAGGTCACCGGACTGGGTGCCGGCCAGCACCTCGCCTGCTCCGGTCACCCCGCTGCGCAACGTCTCGAGGTCGACCGTGACGAACAGCTGCGACTTCACGCCCTTGGGCGTCAGCTCGGCTGACTCGACGGCTCGGCGGACCAACGTCACCAACGCCTCACCCCGCCGCCGGTCGCTCGAGCGCAGGTCGCGCTCACCCTCGACCGGCTGCGGCGCTGACAATGGACCCAACGCCGCCTCCAGCACCGCCTTGCCCTCCGGGTCCAGGGTCAGCCGGTACTCGGCCACACCCATCTCGTCCACGAACGGCTGCGACAACGACACGAACCGCTTGGCCCCGTCCTGCTCGCGCTGCAGCTGACCATCCACGCCGTACTTCGCCAGCAACTCCGGCCGCAGCTTCCGGCACTCCCGCGGCCCCTCCTCGGCCGCGATCCGGATCAGCCCATCCATGGCCGTCGGCCTGGCCTCCTCGATCAGCAGCGGCAGCAGCTTGTCGGCCTCGGACACGACCACTGCGGCACTGCGCACCGGCAACACCCCGGACAGCACCGCATCCTTGACCGGTGCATTGCCGGGCACTGCGAACGCCTGGGCAACCGAAACCACCTGACCAGCCCCACCCGCCACCGTCGACGGAGCATGCCGCCGCACCCACGCCACCGGCGTCAAGGCGTCGGGGCCAGAACCTGTCTCTCCGCGGCTGATCGCCTCCGCCGTGACGACCACCCGCGCCGACTCCCCCGCCACGACCATCGCGTCGACGTGGCCCATCACCTGCTCGAGCTCGGCCGAACCGGCACGCCACAGCTCGCCCTCGATCCCCCGGCACGCCTCGACCCCGGCCGCGATCCGCGCCAGCCGCTCGGCGAGTGGAAGTCCCTCAGTCATGACCTAATCGTACAAGCGTCCTATGACACGGCCCTGGAGTTGTCCACATCCCTCGACGGTCCAGCGTCGAGGATCGCCCGCCTGCAACGGGCCGTGCGAAGCCCGCTGCACCGCCGTCACCACTCGCTCAGGACGTCCGGGCTCTCCCACCAGGCGACGCCGCCGACGAGCGTCTCGTGATGAAAGGCGCTGTCGACCACCCGGATGAGAAACAACTCGTCGGTGTCGTCGCGCTCACCGACGATCACCCCGTCGAGCCGGTGGTCGAAGGTGAACGCAGCGAAGTCGGGGCTCTCGCTGCCCTTGGCCTTCGCGTCAGGCCCCAAGTAGTGCTCGACGAGGAACGTCAGAGCCTGAACGGCGTCGTTGGACTTCTCCGAACGGACCCAGCTGATGCGATCGCCGTGCTCGCACGCGCGCCAGTGATGCACCCCGTACGGAACGACCGGGGGCCCAGACATGGACCCACCCGCGTCGGCGAACGCCTTCGCGAGCGCCGCGCGGGGGTTCATCGGGAGCCGGAAGGGGTCGCCGTCAGGCAGCGCACCCCAGTCAGCGAACCCGCTCAACCACTCGACCTCCGCCCGGTTCAGCGTCGGTGTGATCCGCAGATGACCCAGGTACTCCGTGTTGAAACCCACCGCGATGCTCCCCTCGTCACGTCCCACACGGCATCCAGACTGCACGACCGGCGCGATGGCGCCGCCGCGTCATCCACAGGCACGCCCCCTGTGGATGACGGGATCGGCACCAGGCTCGGGGCTGCGATGGTGGCCGCATGAGGACACACGAGCCGTGGGACGTTCGAGAGCCGGCCACGATCATCGGCGAGGCACTGCGCCGCCGCAGACCCACTCCCGGCGACGTGCTCGTGGCCCTCGTGCAGTCGGGCGAAGACCCTGACCAGGCGCTCGTCGACGTCGTTCGCGCACACCGCGGTGACCTGCCAGGACGGCACGAGGCCTCCGACCTGCTGAGGATGAATGCCGAGGCGATGGTGGGCGAGCGCCCGTGGGTCGACGGCGGGTGGATGCCGCCGCACCACGTGTTCGTGACGGTCGTCTGCCGCTCGGGTCGCGTCGTGCCCGGACCGGAGGAGCTCTTCTGGCTCCTGGCGTGGCGGTACAGCAACCACCTCGCCGCCGCTTACGACGGCGACGTCTACCTCGTCACCGAGCACGGGTGGACCGGGTGCGCCGACAAGCGGGCCGGCTTCACCCCGGCGCTCCTCCCGCGACCGAGGCATCTGGCCGTCCACCGGCCCGGCGCTCAGGAACCTCGAAGGTAGGTTGCCGACGTGGATGAGAACGACGTCTTCGACCGCTTCCGACGGCACATGGAGCAGGAGGCGAACCGGGGCCTGGGCGACATCCCGCTGCGCGCGACGGCCGCCCTCGCACCGTTCAGCCGGGCACAGATGGACGCGGCGACGAACCTCCTCGACAAAGCGCTGCGCGCGCTCGACGACGGCGATGAGGCCCGGGCGCGCCGATTCGTCGAGCGGGCCGTCGCGCTCCCGTACGACGAGCACGAGCAGGTGCACCCCGCCGCGATGACGGCGCAGCACCAGCTGTTCGTCGCTGTCACCGACGCGCTCGAGAGCGGCGATGACGAGTGGCTCGACGCCGTCATCGACACCTTGACCTCCGCTCCCGAAGAGGCCAAGTTCTGCCTGCGCGACGTCCTCAGCTCAGTGCTCCAGGACTACGAGCTCTCCGACGGCGACCAGCGGCGCCTGCGTCGGCTCATCAGGGAGGTTCCGGAGCGGGCCGAGCTGCCCGACCTCGACCTCCCGCCCGAGCAGATGGCCACGGCCGTGCTCGAGGTGCTCGAGGGCGTCATCCACTTCGTGGACGCCTACGAGGAGAGCATCGTCTTCACCGACGGTGAGGTGTGAGCGAAGCCCGAGCGCCTACCCGCGCGTCACGCCGGCGTGAGCGTCGTGCGCCGCAGCCGCTGCACGCCGAGGTAGGTCGCCGTGACGAGCAGCCCGACGTAGACGTCGTTCTCGAACCAGCCGAACACCGTCTGCTGCTCCAGGCCGAACACCGTCGGGTAGTAGAAGAACGCGATGCCGAGCACGGTCGCGAGGTAGGCGAGCACCGTGAGCTGGGCCCACCGCTCGTTCCGGCGGGCCAGCGCGGCCATGCCGAAGGCCACCGCGTAGAAGCCCCAGGCGAGCGGGGTGTCGACGGTGAAGGTCGGGTCCTCGATGCCCGCCACCCACGCGTAGATCGTGTGCACCACCGACAGGGTGAACGCGGCGACGAGCACACCCGACATGTGGCGGCCGTAGGTCGACGTCCGGGCCGTCGCGCGGGTGCCGGGTGCGGTGCTGGTCATGGGAGTGGCGGTCATGGTCGTTCCTCTCGTCGGGGCGGCCGGATGCCGTCACGTCCCACCTTCGCGTCGCGGCGAGTGCCACCCCACCCACAGCAGACCCACACCGGCACCACACCTGCGCGACCGCTCGAACCACCGACGCGCCCGGCATCCGACGGGCTAGCGTCTGACCCGTGGATTCGGGTGCGGCGCCGGGCGACTTCGCCGTCGTGCTGCGCCGCCTGCGCGAGTCGCGGTCGCTGACCCAGGAGGAGCTGGCCGAGCGAGCCGGCCTGACCGCCAAGGCGATCGGAGCCCTCGAGCGCGGCGAGCGCCGGCGCCCCTACCCGCACACCGTCCGTTCCCTCGCCGACGGTCTCGCCCTCGACGATGACGAACGTTCCGCTCTGGTCGCTGCGGTCCCCAGTCGGGATGCCGTGCCACGGGTCGGGTCGGCATCCTCCGTCGCGCAGGTGGCCGGCTCCGCGGCGTCCGCCTCCGCGCCAGCGATGCCCGCGACCACCGAGGCGGATGCCGGCCACGCGCCATCCGCTCCCCCGGCAGCGACGCTCGGCTCCTCCTCCGCGGCTCCGCCTACGCCGACGACCCCGCTCATCGGCCGCGAGGCCGACCTCGACGACCTGAGCGCCCTCGTCCGCTCTGGCACCCACCGGCTCGTGACCGTCACCGGCCCGGGCGGGGTCGGCAAGACCCGGCTCGCGATGGAGCTGCTGCATCGCGAGGCAACGCAGTTCACCGGTGGCGCTCGCGCCGTCGACCTCGCGGCGGTGCGCGAGCCGGCCCTCGTGGTGCCTAGGATCGCCGCCGCCCTGGGCATGCCCGAGGCCGTCGCCGCCGACCCGATCGACGCGCTCGTCGCACACCTCACCGGCGTGAGAGTCCTGCTAGTGCTCGACAACCTCGAGCAGCTCACCGGGGCGGCGCCGCTGCTGGCCGACCTCGTCGCGCGCTGCCCCGACCTGGTCATCGTGGCAACCAGCCGGGCCGCGCTGCGGGTGCGCGCCGAGCACGAGGTCGTGCTCGGCCCGCTGGCGACTCCGGCCGACGACGACCTCGCGACCGTGGCCTCCTCCCCCGCCGTCGCGCTGCTCCTCGAACGTGCCGCGGCCGCCGGCTCACCGACCGCCGTCACCGAGCACGACGCCGCCACCCTGGCGGCGATCTGTCGCCGGCTCGACGGCATCCCCCTGGCGCTCGAGCTCGCGGCGCCGGGCCTGCGGCTGCTCTCGCCATCCACACTGCTCACCCGGTTGGAGCAGACCGGTCTTGGCGCCGGCTCGCCCGGCCTTGGCACCGGCCCGCGCGACCTGCCCGACCGACACCGCACCATGGCCACGGTGCTCGACTGGAGCATGGACCTTCTCGAGCCGGAGGAGGTCGACCTCTTCACCAGGCTCGCGGTGTTCAGCGGCGGGTTCTCGCTCGACGACGTCGGGCCGGTCGCGCAGGATGGCGACGGCGCCGATGTCGTGCCGGCGCTTGGTGCGCTCGTCGACCAGTCGCTCGTGCTGCGAGTGCCGGCTCCCGACGACCAGCCGCGGTTCCGGCTGCTCGAGCCGGTGCGGCAGTTCGCGATGCAGCGCCTGCACGAGTCGGGCTCGGCCACCGCGACCGCCGACCGGCACGCCGCGCACTTCCACGCCCTCGCGACGACCTTCCGCGATCCCCTCCAGGGGCCGAGCCTCGCCGTCGCGCTCGACCGGCTCGAGGCCGACCACGCCAACCTGCGCTCGGCCTACCTGCGGCTGCTCGAGCTCGACCGCGACGGGGATGCAGCCGAGATCGTCGGCAACCTCTGGCTCTACCTCGCGCTGCGTGGCCACGCCCGCGAGGGGCTGGCGTGGCTCGACCGGATCGGGCCCGGAGCGTCCGACGTCGCGCGATGCCGCGCCCTTACCGGGCGGCTCGGATTGCTCATGGTGACCGGCGACGTCGAGGGGATGCGGCACGACACCGACGAGGCCGTGACCCTGGTGCGTCGGGTCGCCGACCCCGCGGTGACCTGCGAGATCCAGCTCCTCGCGGGACAGGGCGCGGTCTTCGCGGGCGCGCTGCACGAGGCCGAAGGCCTGCTGGCCGGCGCCGCGGAGGCGGCAGAGAAGTCCGGCCGCACCTGGGTCGCGGCCCACGTGGTGCTGGCCCAGGGCCTGCTGGCCCTCACGGCGGGCGACCTCGCCACTGCCGGGGCGGTGCTGACGGAGGGGGTGGCCACGGCGCGCGAGCTGGGCAACCCGTTCACCCTGGCCACTGCACTCAACATCAACGCCACCCGCACCGAGCTGCTCGGCGACGAGCCCGTGACCGCCGCGCTGCTCGACGAGTCGGTCGCCCTGTCGCTCGCGGCGCGGTTGAGCTGGACCCTCGGCTACGCGCTACCCGCCCTGGCGAGCCTCGCGCAGCGGGTGGGCGACCCGGCATCCGCGGCCTGGCTGTTCGGGGCGGGCGCCTCGATCTCGGCGGCGGATGCCGTCGACCCCGCCTTCCCGGTGTCGCGGGCGCTGTCCGACCGCGGGCTCGACGCCACCCGCGCCGCCCTCGGAGAGCGGGAGTTCATCCGGGAGTGGGACGCCGGCCGCGTCGCGAGTGACGCCGAGATCCAGGCCCGTGCCGCGATGGTCATGACGCGCGCAGACGGCGGACGTAGCGCTTGAACTGCCACGCGCCGACGGTCTTCAGCAGGAGCCGGATCGGCAGCGGGAGGTTGCCGAGCATCTTGCGCGCGCTCCTCGTCGTTCGCGTCCTCGAGCACCAGGCCGAACATGATGGGCAGCTGGCTGGGGCTCATCGAGTCCTTGCCGTGCTCGCCCATCTGGTTCCACTCGGCGGCGGTGACGTGACGCGAGGCCAGCGGCAGGATCTCGCGCTCCTCGAGGTCGAGGTGCTCGACGAGGGCGACGGTGAGCTGCTCGCAAAGCTGGGCGAGCCGCTCGCCGTCGGCCCTGGCGGGGGCGGCCTCCCAAGCGTCTAGCGCGGGCATGATGGCTTCCACGTGGGTGTCGACGGCGTGGTGCTGGGTCTGCATCGTCTCGACCAGCCCGGTCGACGGCGCCGCGCGCTCGAGCAACAGCGGCCAGAGCACGATGTCCTCGCCGGTGTGGTGCATGTGCAGACCGGCCAGGCCGAGGCGAAGGTGGTCGGCGACGACCTTGGCGCGGTGGGTGTCGCCCTCTGGCGTGGAGCGGATGAGGCCGGCGGCGGCGGCGGACTCCCGCCGGAAGGCTCGATGGACGACGACCATCTCGTGGACGTCGGGACGCTGGTCAGTGCGGGTCGTGGTGGTCATGGTGGCTCCTCGTGGGCTGGCTGGAAGTGGTGCCTCCAGCCTCACGACGGATGCCGTCCCACCCCACCCACAGCACCCCCACACCCCGTCCACGGTCACCGTCGACCGCGCCGCATGCCGGCCGAGTTCCGACGATCTGGCGCGCGGGCGATTGACTCGTGGCTACGGTCGAGTGATGGTCAGTGCGGACACGCTGAAAGCTCATCAGGCGTACTACAAGGGCGACTCTCGGGGGTGGCAGCAGCAGGCCCGACTACTTCAGTCGATGTGGCGGGAGCGGCGCGCGCTGCAGCCGGAGAGCGATGCCCTCCATGCAGGGTCGATGCTCGCTGACCTTCCGCGGTACAAGGCGACAGGCTCAGCGTTCATCTCGGCGCATGCCGTGCAGGCAGCCCGGAAGGCTGCCGCAGATCGCGAAGATCGAGGGCGCCGTGATGCAGCCCGCGCGGCTCTGGCGCAACCTCCTGTCGAGCCAGCCCCTATGCATGAACCTCTTCGGCCCGTTGTCCGAAAACCACAACGACCCTCGTGTCTCGATCGCGCTCAGCAGGGTGTGGCCGGACATCCGCACGGTGACGGGGATCCGCTATGAGTGGTCACCGGGTCGCCGCGACCCCAGGTTCCTCGGCAACGGCACGGCATTCGACGTGTACGTCGAGTACACCGCGACGGACGGTTCGCCCCGGTTCCTGGGGATCGAGGTGAAGTACCACGAGGACCTCGGGGTGGCGCCGCCGAGCTGCGTGGGCCGGCCGCAGGAGGTCTTCGAGACGTCGGGTGTCTTCGCGGTCGACTCCTTCCCCGTGATGTCGACAGGCAAGAACGCTCAGATCCTTCTCGACCACCTGCTGGCGCTCAGCATCAACGCCGCGACCCAGTTCGCCCGGGAGGGTTCCTTCGTGCTGCTCTACCCCGGCTGAACACCGCTGTATCGGACGTCATCGACGGCTACAGAACCCACTTGGTTGACCAGTCGACATTCATCACGACGACCTTGGAGGACGTCGTCGCGGCGTTGGCCGAAGAGTTCGATGAGGCGTGGGTGAAGGAGTTCAGGAACCGCTACCTGGATGTCTCTGCCATCCAGAGCCTTGAGTCCAAGGGGATGTGACGGCCGTGTCCGACGTCAAGGTGATGCGGCTTCGGTACGCCGGGACGTGCGCCTGCGGCAGAGAGCTCGCCCAAGGTGACCGGGCGGCATACCACCGAGGCGAGAAGCGCGTCCTCTGCATGCTCTGTTACGAAGGATCGGCGGACCATACGTCACCAGCGCCTTTCGAGGAAGCCCCGGCCCCCGCGCCTCCGACCCTCGATGTGGGTGTCGCCGGTGGTGGGGCGCTGCGGGAGTATGAGCGCCGCAAGGCCAAGGACGACGCTGCCCGCGCCGAGCGGTCGCGCGTCTGGCGAGCGCTCAACACGTTCTTCTACCCGGACGGTCGCCAGAGCACCAACGCTTGGAGGGTGGGTGCTGCCGGCGAGGAGCGAGTCGCGCAGGCACTGACGGCGCTGGTGGATAGCGGCCACGGTTACGCGCTCCACGACCGTCGGGTACCAGGCAAGCGCTCCAACATCGACCACCTGTTCGTCGGGGCAGCCGGCGTCTACGTCATCGACGCAAAGCGCTACAAGAACGCCGACGTCTCGGTCGAGCGAACCGGCGGCCTCTTCAGCCCCGTCGTCGAGACGCTCAAGATCGGTGGACGCCGCAAGAACGATCTGGTCGACGCCGTTCTGAAGCAGTGCGACGTGGTCCGTGGGGCCCTGGCCTCCCCTGAGCACACCGACATCCCGGTCATCCCAGTGTTGTGCTTCGTCGACGCGGCCCTTCCTCTCCGAGAGAAGAACCGCCGGGTGAAGGGCACCCGCCTCTGTGGCCCGAAGGGCCTGTCAAACCTGGTCACCCAGGAAGGTCCACTCGACGACGAGCTCCGGTTCGCGATTGCCATGCGCCTCTCGACTGCATTGCCCTCCATGACCTGACGGCAGTCTGCGACATTGAGGTATGCCTCGCTGGAGCGCCCTGACCGATTACCTCACGACGTCTGGAGACACCTGTCATCTGACGTGGGAGCAGCTCATCGACATCGTCGGCCAGTTGCCTACGTCTGCGTCCGACCATCGGGCCTGGTGGAGCGGCGACCGAACGCAGGTGCGCGCCTGGCGAGCCGCAGGCTTCCGGCTCGCAGATGTCTCGCTGGGTCACAACGTCACGTTCGTCCGCGAGTGCTCGACTCAACCGTCGACCCCCACACGCCCCCGACTTCAAGTTCGACCCGGCCGAGCAGCCGGACGGTCGAGAAGGGATCAACGGGATCCGACGTCGTCCTGATCTCCTGCTCTAAGACCAAGGTCGACCACCCGACCGCGGCGCGTGACCTCTACGATTCACCGCTCTTCCGGCAGGCGCGCGCGTATGCGATGAGCAGCGGCCGTCCGTGGTTCATCTTGTCCGCCGAGCACGGCCTCGTCGGTCCAGACGAGTGGTTGGCGCCGTACGAGCGCTACCTTCCGGACACACCACAGAGCTTCCGGGCCGCCTGGGGCAACTGGGTGGTCGAACGCCTCGACCTCCTCGTGGGCGGTCTGGCAGGACGCACGGTTGAGATCCACGCGGGCTCCGCCTACGTCGAGCCAATCGCCGATCACCTCCGCGCGAAGGGTTGCGCCGTCTCATTGCCGCTCGCCGGCCTCAGCCTCGGAGCGCGCCAGCATTGGTATGCCGCCCCGGCTGATGCAACACCCGAGCCATCAGGACTGGTCGACCCACGGCCGTACACCCCGCCACACGCACGACCAGAGCGCGGAGGCGTTTGCCGCAATCCTTCGCGAGGAGGCGAAGTCGCTGCCGCCAGCTGATTTCCTTGCGCATGGATCCGACGGGTCTCAAGGTCCCTGGCCTGTACAGCTGGTGGGCGGATGAGCAGGCAGCCACGGACCTGTCCAGCGGACTCGGTCACACGATTCAGCCGGGCATGATCTACGCCGGCCTCGCGGGGGCCACGCGGTGGCCCAGCGGCAAGCGATCCAGCAACACCCTCTGGTCGCGCATCGCTGGGATGCATCTCGGCAAGCGCCATGAGTTCTCGACCTTCAGGCGCACGCTCGGGGCCGTTCAAGCGCACCGCCAGAACTCGGAAACCGTTGATGAGCAGGCGCTGACGCAGTGGATGATGGCTCATCTTCGAGTGCTCGCCGCTCCCTACGAGGACGCCGACACCCTGGGGCGCCTCGAGACGGAGGTTCTTCGGCTGCTCGACCCGCCTCTCAACCTCCAAGGGATGCCGAGCACCCCGGTGCGCCGTCGACTCACCGAGCTGCGACGCGTCGTCAGTCAGAAGGCCGCAACGACCTGAGTCCCTCAGCCGAGGCGAGATCGCCATGTCTCCCGACGCCTCCGCAGTCCCGGTGGCTTCGGCCTTGCGTGCATCCACAGCACGACGTCAAGGTGGCGCAGTCGCCGGTTCGGATGGCCGACGTCAACGCCAGGACGCCCAGCAGCTTCGTCGACGATCTCGTCCAGGCGTCGGCGGATGGCGTTGTCCTGGATGACGTGGCGGAACACCTGCCAGTCGACCTCGTAGTTGCCCTTCGGCTCGATGAGTCCAAGATGCTTGCAGACCACGTTGTCTCGCACGGGGAACAGGTCAGGACGCTTGCGGGCGCAGAGCTTGGAGGCAGTGACCCACGGGTTCGGGTTCTTGACGTCTGCGGGCGACAGGGCACGTTTGACCGCTTCATGCAGCTCAGCCATGGCCAGGAGCTGATCGGCGTCGGCCATCGCCAAGTCCGCGTCGATGGGGAGGTTCTCCTCGCTCAGCAGACGCACCAGGTGGCCGCGTTCGCGTGACGGCTCGAGCAGCCGGCGGACCGCGACCGGTTGCGCGGCAACGCTGAGCAGGTTCAGCGACAGGAGGTCGGCGGCCGTGAACGAGTAGGGGTCGACCGGGTCGAGGTCGATGAACGTCGCACCGGCGTAGTTGCCATCTCGTCGGTAGTAGGTCTCGAGGTGACCCACCGCGGCCTCCGCGTTGAGCGCCAGCCAGACGAGCTCCTTCGCGCGCTCGAGCTGATGTGGCGTCGCTGGCGTCCAGTCCGTCGGGAGTGGTCGTGAAGCGCTCATCCATCGTGGACTCCTTCATTGCGACCGTGCCGCTGGTGAGCTCGGGCCGCGGATGTCGTCCTGAGTCATTGGATGCCGAGCTTCTTCGCCACCGCGGGTCCGCCCATGTCTCGGATGACGTCTGGCGGACCGACGACGATGAGCTTGTCCGTCGCCCGAGACAAGCCGACGTACAGCCGCTCGCGGGACCGCTCGCGCGGCATCCGCTCGTTGACGCACAGGACGACGACCTTGCGCTCGAGGCCCTTGCAGCCGAGCACGTGCCCGTAGAACACACAGTCCTTGTCCCAGAAGGTCCGCCAGTAGCCGTCCTGGCCCTCCGACTCCTGCAGCGCCACCTGTTCGTGATGCCGCGCGCCAGTCGTCAGGAGCGCGACGTCCTCCGGTCGCCAGCCCTCATCCAGCAGCGGGTCGATCTGGTCGTCAGCGACGTCGAGAGCGTCCTCGGCCGAGGCCTCGACGTAGGTGACCTCCGGCCCCTCTCCCCCGCGGGCGTACATCCGCATCGGCGCCAGCGGCCCGAATGCCTCGGCGATCTGCCGGGTGTTGCGAAGGCATGCGCACGTCGAGGCCGACTGACGCCAGCTGCGCGACGAGGGCCCGGGCGGATTGCTCCGCCCGGGCCCTCTCGCTTGACTGAGCGTCAGCTGCAGCCGGAGGTGCTTCCGCAGCCTTCGCAGACGTAGCAGGAACCGGCCGGGCGCATCTTCGTCCCGCAGGTCATGCACATCGGCGCGTCCGCGGCCTTGGAGTCGCCGAACATCGCGAGCAGGTCGGCCGAGGAGTGGATCTCCGAGGAGACCTCACGGGCCGAGGCTGCGCCGGCGCCGGACGAGACCGACGAGGCGTCGAGCTCCTTGGCCTCGCTGCCCTCAGCGGCAGCAGCCGCCGGGGCCTCAGCCGCCGCCGGAGCGGCAGCGTCCGACTTCTTCGACGAGGCGCCGATGCCCTGGCTGAAGGACTCGATCTCCTCCTCGAGGTCCTCGCCCGACTCCTCGTCGACCGGGGCGTACGAGCCGGTCTCGAGCTGGCGAGCGCGCTCGTCGGCCGAGTGGATGCCCATGTACGACCGGGTGTCGAAGTCGAGGTAGTCCAGGGCCAGCCGCCGGAACACGTAGTCCATGAGCGACTGCGCCATCCGCACGTCGGGGTCGTCGGTCATGCCGGCCGGCTCGAAGCGCATGTTGGTGAACTTCTCGACGAACGTCTCGAGCGGCACGCCGTACTGCAGCGCGACCGAGGTGACGATCGAGAAGGCGTCCATGACACCGGCGAGCGTGGAGCCCTGCTTGCCGAACTTGAGGAACACCTCGCCCAGGCGGCCGTCCTCGTAGGTGCCGGCCGTGAGGTAGCCCTCGGCGCCACCGACGGCGAACGACGTCGTCTGCGACGCCACGACGCTTCGGCAGCCGCTCGCGGGTCGGGCGGTAGACGACCTTCTCCACGATCTCAGTTGTAGCAGCAGCCACGGCAGCCGAGGCCTTGTCGGCAGCGGCGTCCTTGGCGGTCGAGCCACCGTCGGACAGCGGCTGGCCGACCTTGCAGTTGTCGCGGTAGACGGCCAGCGCCTTCAGGCCCATCTTCCAGCCCTGGACGTAGACGTCCTCGATCTCCTCGACCGTCGCCGTCTCGGGCAGGTTGACCGTCTTGGAGATCGCACCGGACAGGAACGGCTGCACCGCGGCCATCATCCGCACGTGGCCCATCGGCGAGATGGCCCGCGCGCCCATGGCGGTGTCGAAGACCTCGTAGTGCTCGGGCTTCAGGCCGGGGGCGTCGATGACGTGACCCTTGTCGGCGATGAACTCGACGATCGCCTCGACGGTCTCCTCGGTGTAGCCGAGCTGGCGCAGGGCCCGCGGGATCGTGAGGTTGACGATCTGCATCGAGCCGCCACCGACGAGCTTCTTGAACTTCACCAGCGAGAAGTCGGGCTCGATGCCGGTGGTGTCGCAGTCCATCATGAAGCCGATGGTGCCGGTGGGCGCGAGCACCGACGCCTGGGCGTTGCGGTAGCCGTTCTTCTCGCCCAGCTTGACCACGGCATCCCACGCCTTGGTGGCGACGCGGTGGATGTCCTTGTCCATCGTGGTGACGGTGCGGATCGCGTCGTTGGCGGCGGCGTGCTTGCGCATGACCCGCTTGTGGGCGTCGGCGTTGCGGGCGTAGCCGGCGTACGGGCCGACGACCGCGGCGAGCTCGGCGGAGCGCTTGTAGGCGGCACCGGTGAGCAGCGAGGTGATCGACGCGGCGATGGCGCGGCCACCCTCGGAGTCGTAGCCGTGGCCGGTGGCCATCAGCAGCGCGCCGAGGTTGGCGTAGCCGATGCCGAGCTGGCGGTAGTCGCGCGTGGTCTCGCCGATCGGCTCGGTCGGGAAGTCGGCGAAGCAGATCGAGATGTCCATCGCGGTGATGACCAGCTCGACGACCTTCTCGAACAGCACCGAGTCGAAGGTGTCGTCGTCCTTGAGGAACTTGAGCAGGTTCAGCGAGGCCAGGTTGCACGAGGAGTTGTCGAGCGTCATGTACTCCGAGCACGGGTTGGACGCGGTGATGCGGCCGCTCTCGGGGTTGGTGTGCCAGTCGTTGATCGTGCCGTCGTACTGGATGCCCGGGTCGGCGCACTCCCACGCGGCGGCGGCGATCTTGCCCATCAGCTCGCGGGCGTCGACGGTCTCGATGACCGAGCCGTCCTTGCGCGAGGTGAGGCCGAACTCGCTTGACCCTCCTCGACCGCACGCATGAACTCGTCGGTGACCCGCACCGAGTTGTTCGCGTTCTGGTACTGCACGGAGACGATGTCCTTGCCGCCGAGGTCCATGTCGAACCCGGCGTCGCGCAGCGCGCGGATCTTGTCCTCCTCGCGCGCCTTGGTCTGCACGAACTCCTCGATGTCGGGGTGGTCGACGTCGAGGACGACCATCTTGGCCGCGCGACGCGTGGCGCCGCCGCGACTTGATGGTGCCCGCGGACGCGTCGGCGCCGCGCATGAAGGAGACCGGGCCGGAGGCGGTGCCACCGGAGGACAGCAGCTCCTTGGAGGAGCGGATGCGCGAGAGGTTCAGGCCGGCGCCGGAGCCGCCCTTGAAGATGAAGCCCTCCTCCTTGTACCAGTTGAGGATGGAGTCCATCGAGTCGTCGACGCTGAGGATGAAGCAGGCGCTGACCTGCTGGGGGCTGGCGGTGCCGACGTTGAACCAGACCGGCGAGTTGAAGCTGAACACCTGGTGCAGCAGGGCGTAGGTCAGCTCGTGCTCGAAGATCTCGGCGTCTTCGGGCGACCCGAAGTAGTCGTAGTCCTTGCCGGCCTTGACGTAGGTGAGCACCACGCGGTCGATCAGCTGCTTCAGCCCGGTCTCACGGGCCTCGGTGCCGACGGCGCCGCGGAAGTACTTGGTCGTGACGATCGTGGAGGCGTTGACCGACCAGAAGTCGGGGAACTCGACGCCGCGCTGCTCGAAGATCGTCTCGCCGGTCTTCCAGTTCTGCTGGACGACGTCGCGCTTCTCCCAGGTCACCTCGTCGTAGGGGTGCACGCCCGGCGTCGTGAAGATGCGCTCCACGAACACCCCCTTGGCGCGGGCGGACTTGCGAGCACCTGCACGTGCTCCGGCGGTCTCGGTCATGCTGTCCCTTCCTTCTGCCCCCCTCCGGGGGCCGTGGTGACCTGGTATCTGACTGTTCTACTGCTGGGGTGTGACAGCCCCGGCGGACGTGCCGCGGGCTGCCCGGATGCCGGCCGGCTCCTCCCCCAGCGCGTCACGCTCGGCGCGCAGGAGGGTGATGGCCGACTCGAAGTCCTCGAGGGAGTCGAAGGCCTGGTAGACGGAGGCGAAGCGCAGGTAGGCGACCTCGTCGAGCTCGCGCAGCGGCTCGAGGACGGCCAGGCCGACCTCGTGCGCGTCGATCTCGGCGCTGCCCTGGCTGCGGATGGTCTCCTCGACGCGCTGGGCGAGCAGGGCCAGGTCGTCCTCGGTGACCGGGCGGCCCTGGCAGGCCTTGCGGACGCCGACGAGGACCTTGGCGCGGCTGAACGGCTCGGTGGCGCCGGAGCGCTTCACGACCGACAGGCTGGCCGTCTCGACGGTGGTGAAGCGGCGCCCGCACTCGGGGCACTGGCGGCGGCGGCGGATGCTCGAGCCGTCGTCGGTGGCGCGGGAGTCCATGACCCGCGAGTCGGTGTGGCGGCAGAACGGGCAGTGCATTTCGGACCCCCTCGCGTGGCGGTTGCGGCTCGGCGCTTGTGGACGAGCGGTGGACACTGGTGTTAACAACCTGTGGGTAACCGAGATTTCGTGTGCACAACATGTGGACGAACTACATCGGTGTAACCACTAGATGTAGTGGCTATCTTGTCCCGATGTGACGCGGACCGCAAGCGGTTCGGCGAAAGTCGGTGGGTCGGGTGTGTTTGCGCAGGTCAGGGGCCCGGATGCCGTGTCGTCCAGTGCCGCTCGGGCGTGTCGCCGGCGTGACGGGGCACCATCAGTGGGGCTGGTGTGACGCCAGAGGCACCAGATCTGGGGGTTCGCGGCTGGTTGGGTGACCCCACATCTGGGGATGACGATCGGCGGGCCGTGCGCGACGACATCCGGGCGGCTACGGCACGCGGAGCGGCCGAGCGATGCAGCCGGCGCCGGATGCTGCGCCCTCTGCATCGCACAGGCGCGACCCGCGCTCGGGCGACGCTGCGTCATCGCGTCCACGACGCCGGTTACCGCGCAGGAGCCGTTGCGATCAGAGCGCTTACGGCGCGGTAGCCCGCGACGACCTGGGAGGCGCCGGACGGCAGCCACCCGGCCAGGGAGAGGGCCCGCAGTTGCCCGAGCGGCGGCCCCGAGGGCCCTCGGCAGGGTCCCGAGCCGGCGGGACGGGAGCTCGGACGTGACGACGGATTCCGAAGGTCATGTCCCCTGCTCGAGCCACTCGACCGCCTCGCGGCGTGTCGTGAGGCGGCTCCCAGCGCCCTCCCAGACTTCCGCACAGCGCGGCAGACACATGGCCAATGTGTCACCTGCATCTGGGCTCAAACTCGCTGCTGTCACGCACGATTGGGTTTCAACATCGGACGGTGGGCTCTGGTCGTGATCGCCCCATCAGCCGTTCGGCCATCCTTCGCGACACGGGAGTAAGGGGGGGTAAGCCATTCCATCGATTACGCCACGGCGGACCCTACTGTGTGTCGCGCAGGGGAACGTCATGCAGGGGCATGAACAGGGTGGGACCACCCGGAACGGCCTGGTCATCATGATCACGCAGACCGGCACTCGGCCTCAGTTCCTCCACTGCAACGACGTCGTCCTGACCCTGGGTGGGGCGACTCCCACCTCGACATGGTCGACGACCTTCGCCGCACCGCCTGGCGTCGCTTCGCGGAGGACCAGCGCACCCGCGTCGGCGGATGGCTGCGCAGCGCCACCAGCTCGAACTGACCACAGTTGTGCTCCGGGGGGCCGGAGCCGGGGGGTTCGACGTCACCGAGCGGTGACGGGGGGAACCAGTGTTGGGGGAACCAGTGCGTGGGGGTCGGGGGTCACTCCCCCGGGCACGCTCCCTGGTGGACCAGCGCGGCGGTGACCATCCAGTGCCAGTCGGTCGAGGCAGCCCCGCCGCGGGCGCCTGCGCCGCACGTGCACTCCCAGTGCCAACGACCGAGCG
>CAVOGG010000010.1:0-319278 GCA_963695175.1 uncultured Actinomycetota bacterium | reverse complement strand
CAGCGCACGCCATAGGCGGCCGATGGCGATCGTTCCGATGGCGAGCAACAGGTAGGTCAGTGGTGTGAAGGCGCCGCCGACGAAGGTCTGCGCCCCGTCGGTCACGGTGTAGGTCGCCGGGGTCTGGAGGTAGTCGATGCCGGGCCAGGTGAACGTGCCGGTGGCTTCGGGGTTGCCGGCGAGGATGCCGTCACCGAAGGCGTCCGCTGCGTCGAAGAAGATCGAGGTGAGGATCAGCGCGCTGGTCAGGAGGAAGACGCCTGCGGCGATCCATGAGTGCCGCGGCCCTGGACCGAGCTCGGCGTCCCAGATACTCGGCAGCCAGAGCATGGCTGTCGCCGACATCGCGCAGCGCGGTCGAGGTGCCGGCGTCGTGTGCGGCGTCCAGGAGGTTGTTGCGCAGCTCTCGGCGTCGCTCGATGCGGGTCCTGCGCGGCAGGTCGTAGAGGCGTTGGTCCAGGCTCCACACCACCCGCTCGATCCGCAGGCTGATCCAGGAGGTTGACGTCGTTGGGCATGTCAGTGGCCTTTCGAAGGAGGCGGGACGGGGCGGGACGGCTGCGCGGGAGGCAGGTTGGCCAGCGCGGTCCACGCAGTAGCCCGCCGCGAGGGTCTGGTATCCGGCTGCGGTCGGCCGGTAGTCTTGCGGGCTGGACCTTCGCTTGACGCCACCAGGCGGGCGGTCAGGCGCTGCTCACGCTCCAGTCGTGACAGCGCGGGATACACGGTGCCGGCGGCGATGTCACTCAGGCCGATCTCGCGCAGCCGGTGCACGACCTCGTACCCGTAGGACTCCCGCTCGGCGAGCACGTGGAGCAGCAGAAGGGACAGCACTCCCTTGAGGAGCTGGGGGTCCTGCTCGGCTGGCATGTCTGAAGGTTACGCCTACTACTAGTTATATGTCTACTAGCGGGACTACGGCGCGAGCCCGCTCTGGACGCTCGACGGCAACATTCCCATCGAGGACCTGCCCCTCAGCCCCCGGCTGAACGCGCGCTCCACCGTTGCGCCAAGGAGTTCGACGCGACTACTGCCAAGGGCACGCCGATGAAGCGCGGAGGCTACGTCCCAACTGACTGGACCGAACGGGGGCAGCGGCTGGCCCGTGAGCTCCAGGCCGCAGTCCATGACACTTCGAAGTCGCTCTCCGACCCCTGAGCTGTAAAACGTCCGCGACTACCGCGCTCAGCGCTCGACTGTTGTCCGGCGCACGCTTTGATGGTCGGGTGAGCGCAACATCCGAATCCGACCCGTGCCTCACCCTGACGGTGATCTCCGGGCGACCGGGCACCGGCGAGACGACCTTGGCGAAGGCCGTGGCAGGCCAGCAGCCGACGGCCGTGCTACGCCGGGTGGATGCGGCCGAGACGGCCCTGGCGCGAACCGGTGTGGACGTCGACATCGAGGCTACGCCGTCATTCATCAGTTGGCTGTGTCCACCTGGAGCTTGGGATCGACGTCGTGGTCGACGCGGTCAACGCAGTCCCCGAGGCCGGGCTGGGTGGCGCCAGGCCCCTGATCGAGGCGGGGCTGAGCTGGTGCAGGTCGAGACCTGGCTACCGGATCAGTTCGAGCATCGCCGCCGAGCCGAACAAAGGAGCCCCGACATCCGGATCAGCAGGTCCCATCGTGGGATGAGGTCGAGGGTCAGCACGGGACCCCTTGTGACACGAACGCGACGGCCCCGGACACTGATCCAGTCCAGCGACGCGGCACACGCACTGGCCGCGACACTCGCCATCCCGACTCACCCCTGGCGTCCGCTATTGCCGCGTACCGCGCTCCTGCAGTGGGCCCGGATACGAGGCGCTCACCGGCCTCCTCGGACCTTAGGTTGGCGGCATGGCAACGGCCTTGGACGAAGCGTGGGTGCAGTCCGTGTGTGCGGTCTGCGATCCAATCTGCGAGTCGGCACATGTCGGGTTCGTTCGTCAGGTGTCCATGGATGCCAATGGTGAGGCTGCGGCTCTCTTGTGGGAGGCAGAGCCGCTGCTGTTCGTGGATCGCTACCCCGATAGCGGGATCGTCGAGGCGTATGGGCAGGATCAGTGGCCGCCCCCTTGTATCGACTACTGGATCTACCTCGACGCGGAGAGCCGCGAGGCACGGTTCAGTGTGGAAGGCCTTGAACCGGACAACGTGCTCGTGCAACTGACGGGTGACGGCCCCGAGGACGGACGCGCGCTAGGGCAAGTGCTCGCGCAGATCCTGAAGGTCCCTGCTCCTGGCCCCTGACTCGTCCTGTCATGCCGCGAAGGGGCTACTCGACGAAGGTGAACCCGCTCTTCCCCCGGCTGGCAGTCGAGTTCGTGGCAGATCGCGGCCAGGGTGGAGAAGCGAACGGCTTTGGCGCGATCGTTCTTGAGGACCGAGAGGTTCGCGATGGTGATGTCTACGCGGCGGGCCGACCTCGGTCAGGGTCATGTCGCGGGTTTCAGCAGGGTGTCGAGGTGGCACCGGATCGCAGTGTCGGTCTCGGTGTTCACAGGACACCGATCGAGGTCGTCGGCGATTGCGACCCCTGCCCAGGACATGCTGGTGTGTGCCTGGAACCCGCGCATGTCCTACTCACTCGTTCCGCGAGCACCACGATCGAGAGGCACCGCTGATGACCACCACCGCCCCCGCTGCTCACCGGCTCGGCCCGACCGCGCCACCTCGGAGCGTTGACGGCAGCGGCCGCGCTGCTGGTCGCCCTGGTGGCCCTGGTGCCGTTCCCGCTGGCCTCGGCGCTGTCGGGGGGCCGGTACGGGGACCTGGCCGCGTTGCGCGCCGGTGTCACGAACGGGTTCGTGCAGCTGTGGGCCACGGGAGACGGCCGGCTGGGTGAGCTCTCGGCGGCCGCGGCCTTCTGGGCGCGGTTCCACGTTGTGAAGGCGATGCTGTCGACGGTTCTTCTTCGTCGTGCTCTGCATTCTGCTCGCGAGGGTGTGGCGTGCGAGCACCGATGCCGGCAGTCCTGGTCGGCGATGGGGCCTCGCGGTGCTCGGCCTATGGAGCCAGCGGCCTGGCTGTGGTGTCGCTGCTGGTGGTCGTCGCCAACCTCCAGGGTGCCGTGACTCCGCTGTCATCGGTGCTGGGGGTGCTGTCGTTCGCTGACCCAGGTGGCCCGCTGGAACCGGTCGTGGAGCAGGCGCGGCAGGTGGTCGGAAGCGGTGCTTCGACGCCTGCGGCGGAGGTGCTACGGGCCGACTTCGTGCGCTACCACGCGGTCATGGCGGTGCTGGGAACCGCTGTGACCCTGGCTCTGATCGGCGGAGCCGTGGTCCTGTGGCGCCGGCGCACCCGCACCGGGCGGTCCCAGCGATCGTGGCGGCGGGTGCTCGCCGCGGGAGGCATCGGTCTGCCGCTGCTCGCCGGAGCCTTCGCCCTCGTCACTGCGGCAAACATCTCGACGGCCCTCCACCCCTCCGCCGCGCTGCTGGGCTTCCTCGCTGGGGGCGCCTGACACCCCGCACCTGCGGCGGCAGCTGGGAGAGGCCGCTCCGAGGGGGCAGGGCTGGTCGTGCGCTCGGCGGCGTTCCGGAAACGCCCTCAACTGCCGCCGAGTGCGTGTTGTGCGGGGCTGCGGGAGACTGCAGCAATGACGACCATCCAACCTGAATTGTGGGTAGATGCCGGCGCCTCTGCGGTCAGCTTCTACGAGAACGCCTTCGGAGCCAGGCGGCTTCACATGGTGGGCGACGGGGAAGACGTCGTTGCTCAGTTGGCGATTGGCGAAGCCGTCTTCTGGGTAGCCACCGCCGGTGCGAGTTCCGAGCGACTGGTGCCTCGGAACGTGAGTCCCCGGGCACCAGGCCAACCTTCACTCACATGCCGCGATCCGCGCGGCGAGCCGAGCGGGTGCGGTGGGCGAGCAGGGTCGGGCCGTACGGCGCACGACATCGAAACGCTCGGACAGGCCGCAATCGACTCGCGGATCGCGGCGAATCAGGAGCGCTTGTCGCCGATCGTGGTGACGAGGCCAAGCGTGACGGTTGTTGCCACCAGCAGTATGAACAGCAGGCCGAGTGGACCTTGCACGAATGCGTTCCCCGGCTGGCCGTGTGAATCCCAGAACAAGGCCGAGAGCAAGTCCGCCGAGCGCGGAGATTATGAGCGCGAGATTCGTGATGCGCTTCCAAGGATTCATCACCGCGGACCCGGCTGGATCAGCGCCGTCCGGTGCGCCTCCTTCGTCCACGTCCTCAGTGTGCACCTCAAGCATCCGGTCATGCCGCGGTGAGGTCGGTCAGTCGACCCGCTCCACATCGACGACCGTGATCAGGTAGACCAGCGGGATCCCCGAGGTCGACTTCGAGAACTGTTCCGTCATCGCGGCGCTCAACCGAGAAGGTACCTCTGCGGCCAGCGACTTGCCCTTGGGCGAGTCCCGCCACTATGTCCTCGACGAGTGCATGCCGTTCGTCCTCAGCCATGGCGGCAGGCTAGACGACCCAACCGCACGCTCATGCCGCTGGTCGTGCCGATAAGAGTTGGCACCAACGTGGGACTGACTCACACCTCTGCTGGCTTGAGCGGGATCGCGTTGTTGTCGAAGTCGACGACTTTGCGATCCCCGAGGGGTGAGCGCAGCGTGACACTGGCGCTGTCCTGGCAATCGCCGCTGTTCTGGCCGATCCGTCGGCTGCTTCTGCCCGGACCCGCACCGCGGTCGCGCTCTCCTCTACCTCAGCGCGCGGGTGCTCGTTGCACGAGGCAACGCTCAGTTCGAGCTGGGTTGAGTCGGGGCGACCGTAGGCCGTTGTCACATCGCGTTCGTGGCCGTTCCATGCCAACGCGACGAGCAGCACACTGGCGAGAAGTGCTGCCACCAAGAGCCCACCTCGCCATCTCATCTTGCGAGGCTACGGACAGCCGAAGAACGCTGCTAGCCCGCGAGCGAAAGCATGCGCACATCGTTACGGCGAGAACGTCCGGACATCAGCGTGAGGTGTTTAGCGTCAAGGGGTGGGCGGGTGCCCGTGTCCTCGTCGTCGGTCCCTGCATAGCGGTAATCGAGGTGTGCTCGGCAGCGTGTGATCGGGTTGTGTCGACGACGGGACGGGGCGGCCTGTGATGTCCGACGAGATACCTAGTGGTTCTCAATGCCGCGGAAGGCTCGCCCCGCCCCAGCCCTTCGGGTCGCTTCCTACCTGACGTGGTGGGCGACGAAATCGGTTATGCGGCAGCCACCTCCACTGCCCGGATGCCGTGGGCGGCGACGGCGGGGTCCCACGCCTGTCGGTGGGTGACGACGTAGTGCAGCTGGCGAAGGATCGCCGCGGCGACCGCTGTCTGTGCCTGGGTCGGGGTGGAGCTGGTTGGTCTCCCGGGTGGTCAGGTGCCGGTAGCGGGCGGCGTACACCCGGTTGGTTTGCAGGCAGCCCCACACGGCCCGCCAGGCGGCGGCACGCAACAGTGGTCGGCCGGCGCCGGTGACACGGGCACGGCCGGCGAAGGTGCCCGACTTCCTCTCGCGTGGTGCCAGGCCGGCGTGTTTGACCACGGCCCTCGCGGAGGTGAACCTGGTCAGGTCTCCGGTCTCGGCCAGGATCGCGGCGGCCCCGACCGCGGAGAGCCCGTCGATGCTGCAGGCCAGCTCGGTCAGCTCCAGGGCGTCGAGCACGGCGACCATCCGGGCCTCGGTGTCGACCAGCTTGGCCCGGGCGTGGTCCCAGTCCTGAATGACCCAGGCGATCCGCTCGAACGCGGCCGACCGGTGCGCCAGCACCCCGGCCCGGTCGCTCAAAGCGGCGAACAGGCGGCGGACGATCCGCAGGCACGGGCGTTGCCCGCCGCGGCGGGTGACCTCACGGCGCACGGCTCGTTCGAACCGGGCCGCACCCAGGCGTCGGGTGCGCTGAAGATCGCCGCCATCACGGGCCATGACCACGCTGATCGCGGCGACCCAGGTGGTCGACTTGAATGGGTGTTTCGCGGCCTCGAGTGCGGCCGGCCACACGCACTCGAGCAGGTCGCGGACCTGCTGAACACACGCGACGTGCTCACCGGTCAGCTGCTCGCGGCGGGTGCCCAGGTGCCGCAGCCGCGCCCAGGTCTCATCGACCGGTTCGGGCAGGTAGCAGCGCAGCTGCGCGACCAGGCGGGCGATCAGGACCGCGTCCTTGTCGTCGGTCTTGTCCGGGGTCAGGTCCTCGGACCGGCGGGCCCACGCTGAGGCCGAGGGTTGCACGCACACCAGCGGCATGCCGCGCTGGTCGGCGAGCTGACTGAGTACCCGCCACCGGTGCCCGGTCGGCTCGCACGCCACCGTCACCCCGGCGAAGCCGGCCTTCGCGGCACGGCCGGCGGCCCAGTCCAGGGCGGCTCCGAGGTCCCACGCCTTGACCCGGAACGTGCGCCTGGCCAGGACCGTGGAGTCGTGGTCGGTCACCACGACCATCTGCTTGCGATCGGCCAGGTCGATCCCGACGATCGCGTTCGTCACCGGCACCGCCGAGCGCAGCCTCGCAAGGCGTGCGTTCCGGTTCCGATCCCCACGAGAGACACCACTACCGTTGTTCATGAACGTCCTCCTTCTTGCGACTTTGGGACACCAAGCCCGGATCAAGCGCATCAGGAGGACGTTCCCCACGCCAGACCGAAGACGCTCAACGCCTTCCTATGCCGCGAGTGGTTAGGGCGGCGGGTGGGCCGGGACCGGAGGTACGTCATGGCCTACGGTGCTGGCTATGGCTGAGATCGAGGCGCACCCTGGCGCGCCGGCGAGTACGGAGTTGGATGGTTCCCGCTGGGATCTCCGACGGATCGCAGTTCTGGTTGGGGCCGGATGTGCGGCACTGACCGTTGCACTCGTCGGATGGTTCCTAGGGTCAGCCTCGCTGACCGCCGTCGAGCCGAATGACTTGTTCGTCAGTTGTGGTCCAGCGCTGTTCGGTCGGCCAGATCCGCTTCCTGACGCACTGTGTGCTGACGCGTACTTCCCCTTGCCCGCTGCCAGCGTTCTCTTGATCACCGTGGGCGTGCTGGGCGCGGTGCTGTTTCTGGGCCTCCTCATTCGCAGCGCCACCTCGAGCGCACGATTGGCCTGACGCACTCATTTGCCGCGATCGGTGTGCCAATGGATGGCGCCGCGTTTGCCGGCCCCGGGGTCCGACCCGGCCGTCGGTGGGGCGGCGTAGCCTGCGCCGATGGCCGCCGCGCCCGTCCGCCGCCTCACCGACGACGTCTCCGCCGACGTCGAGCGGCGCCTCCGCCGACTGTGCCTCGCCCTCCCGGACGCCTACGAGGAGCACGCTTGGGTAGGCACCCGGTGGCGGGTGCGCACGCGGACCTTCGCGCACGTCCTCGGGGTCGACGACCCCGTCGACGGGGCCCATGTGGTCATGACCTTCCGCGCCGCGGGCGAGGAGCTTGAGGCGCTGCGGCACGCGGGCCCGCCCTTCCACATCCTGGGCTGGGGCCGCGACGCGATGGGTCTCACGCTCGACGACGCCACCGACTGGGACGAGGTCGCCGAGCTCGTCGTCGAGTCATACTGCGTCCTGGCCCCGAGGAAGCTGGTCGCGCTCGTCGACCGCCCGCACCCCACCTAGACCCCCTGTGGTCATCATGCCCTGCAGGCAAGCATCAACCGGACATGCCGCTGTCGAAGCGGTCTGTGTTCGACGCCTCAGATCCAGAAGACGGCCAGCAGGCAACTCACGAACGCCGTGTCCAGGCATCCGCGGCGAGGAGCCACTGTTCGCCGCGGTCGGGAGGTGTCGGTGGGTCCAGCATGTCCAGATGACGCGGACACAGTGGGCCGCCGACATCTAGAAGAACTGTCACAGGACTGTCACGAATGACGCCGATCCCATGTTTATGCAGTTCAGGACGCCGCAAGGGAGATTCCCGCCACCTCCACCACCGGAATCACTCCCACGCATCCAGCGACCGGCCCGGTCCCGCACCTGCGGGGCCGGGCCGTCGTCGTTCGCTAGCGTGCCGGCGACGGGCGGGTCAGCTCCCGGAGGACCGGGCGATGACGGCTCGGCCGGCCTCCAGCCGGGCGACGGGCACCCGGAACGGCGAGCACGACACGTAGTCCAGGCCGCGCTCCTCGAAGTAGTGCACCGACTCGGGGTCGCCCCCGTGCTCGCCGCACACCCCGACCTTGAGCCCCGGCTTGGTCCGGCGGCCCTCGTCGGTGCCGATCCGCACCAGCCGGCCGACGCCCTGGCGGTCGATGGTCTCGAACGGGGAGACCCCGAGGATGCCGGCCTCCATGTAGCGCGAGAAGAAGCTCGACTCGACGTCGTCGCGCGAGAAGCCCCACGTGGTCTGGGTCAGGTCGTTGGTGCCGAACGAGAAGAAGTCGGCCACCTGCGCGATGTCGCCGGCGGTCAGGGCGGCGCGGGGCAGCTCGATCATCGTGCCGACCAGGTGGTCGAGGTGCACCGAGTGCTTCGCGCGGGCCCGGAGGGCGGCGTCGTCGATCTCGGCGCGGATGTTGCGCAGCTCCTCGACCGCCCCGACGAGCGGGACCATGATCTCGGGCAGCGGGTGGCCGCCCTGCTCGGCGACGATGGCCGCCGCCTCGAGGATCGCCTGGGACTGCATCTCGAACAGGCCGGGGATGGCGATGCCGAGGCGCACCCCGCGCAGGCCGAGCATCGGGTTCTCCTCGTGCAGCCGGTGCACGGCGATGAGCAGCAGCGAGTCGGTGTCGTGCGGGGTGCCGGTCGCCTCGGCCACGGCGACCTTCACCGACAGCTCGGTGAAGTCGGGCAGGAACTCGTGCAGCGGCGGGTCGAGCAGGCGCACCGTGACGGGCAGCCCGTCCATGGCCTGGAAGATCTCGATGAAGTCGGCCCGCTGAAGCGGCAGCAGCTCGTCGAAGACGACCTGCCGGTCCTGCGCGCCCTCGGCCAGGATCAGCCGCTCGACGAGCTCGCGACGCGCCCCGAGGAACATGTGCTCGGTGCGACACAGGCCGACGCCCTCGGCGCCGAACCGGCGGGCGCGGGCGGCATCCGGCGCGTTGTCGGCGTTGGCCCGTACCTGCATCCGGCGGTGCTTGTCGGCGACGGCCATCAGCCGGTCGACGGCGGCGACCACCGGGCCGCCCTCGTCCACCGACATGGTGCCCTCGAAGTAGCGCACCACGGGGGAGGGCCGTACGGCGACCTCGCCGAGGAAGACCTCACCGGTGGAGCCGTCGATCGACAGGGTGTCGCCCTCGCGCACGACGCTGCCGTCGGGGGTGCTGAACTGCCTGCCCTTGGTGTCGACCTCGATGGTCTCGGCGCCGCACACGCAGGTGCGGCCCATGCCCCGGGCCACGACGGCCGCGTGCGAGGTCTTGCCGCCACGGCTGGTCAGGATGCCGGCCGCGGCGACCATGCCGTGCAGGTCGTCGGGGTTGGTCTCGCGGCGCACGAGGATGACGGGGGTGCCCTCGGCGGCGATCCGCACCGCGGCGTCCGAGTCGAAGACCGCCACGCCGACGGCCGCGCCGGGGGAGGCGCTCATCCCCTTGGCGATCAGCGATCGTGCGCTCTCGGGGTCGAAGTGGGGGAACATCAGCTGGGCGAGCTGGTCGCCGGTGACCCGCATCAGGGCCTCCTCCTCGCTGATGACGCCCTCGTCGACGAGGTCGACCGCGATGCGGAACGCGGCCTGGGCGGTGCGCTTGCCGACCCGGGTCTGCAGCATCCACAGGTGCCCCTGCTCGATGGTGAACTCGATGTCGCACATGTCGCGGTAGTGGCTCTCGAGGCGGGCCATGATCTCGAGCAGCTCGCCGTAGCTCTTCGGGTCGATGTCCTCGAGGTCCGCCAGGGTGAGCGTGTTGCGGATGCCGGCGACGACGTCCTCGCCCTGGGCGTCCTGCAGGTAGTCCCCGTACACGCCGGTGGCGCCGGTCGACGGGTCACGGGTGAAGGCGACGCCCGAGCCGGAGGACGAGCCGCGGTTGCCGAAGGCCATCGCCTGCACGTTGACGGCGGTGCCGAGGTCGCCGGGGATCTGCTCCCGGCGGCGGTACAGGATCGCGCGGTCGGAGTTCCACGAGCTGAACACGGCGAGCACGGCGCCCCGCAGCTGCTCGCGCGGGTCCTGGGGGAACGGCATCCCGGTCTCCTCCTCGACCACGGCCGTGAAGGTCGTGACGAGGGCGCGCAGGTCGTCGGCGTCGAGGTCGACGTCGGCGGTGACGCCCTTGGCGGCCTTGGCCGCGTCGATGGCGTCCTCGAAGCGGTCGCCGTCGAGGCCGAGCACGGTCTTGCCGTACATCTGGACGAGCCGGCGGTAGGAGTCCCACGCGAAGCGCGGGTCGCCCGTCTGCCGGGCCAGTCCCTCCACCGAGGTGTCACCGAGGCCGATGTTGAGGACGGTCTCCATCATCCCGGGCATCGAGAACTTCGCGCCCGAGCGCACCGACACCAGCAGCGGGTCCTCGCCGTCACCGAGGGTGCGGCCCAGTCGCGCCTCGAGCCGCTCGAGGTGCTCGTCGACCTCGGCGAACAGCTCGGGCGGAACGGTGCCGCCGGCGAGGTAGGCACGGCAGGCGTCCGTCGTGATGGTGAAGCCCGGCGGCACCGGGATGCCGAGGCGGGTCATCTCGGCGAGGTTCGCGCCCTTGCCGCCCAGCAGGTCCTTCTGGTCCTTGCTGCCGGTCTCGAAGTCGTGGACGAGCTGGGCCATGATTGGCCTCCTGGAGTCGGATACTACGTCGTGTAGTAATCAACGAGTTTAGTCCCGAGGGAGGGACGGCATCGACCGGGGCTGATCTCGCGCGTCGTGGCCTTCGCCACTCACGCCAGGTCGAGGCGGTACCGGTCGCCCTGGCGGCTGAAGCCCACCCGCTCGTAGTAGGGCGAGACCATCCCGGGCGGGGTGAGCACCTGCCGGAACCCGCGGTCGCGGAACAGGCCCGACCGCCGGAAGACGAACTCCCCGGGGCTGAAGTCACGAAACCTCGGGGTGACGTAGTCGAGCTCGACCTGCGCCACGCCTTCGCCCTCGTCGCGCACGACCATGACACCGGCCGTCTCGTCGCCGTGCTGCACGAGGTAGGTGGAGCGTCCCGCGGCGGCCCCGGCGGCGAACTGGCTGAACAGCCGGTCGATGTCGGCACGGTGGACGCCGAGGAAGTGCGTCAGGTAGGCGTCGTCCTCGCGGACCGGCAGCACGGCGTAGGTGCGCTCGTCGTCGCGCTCCCTGAGCATCCGGAGGATGAAGACGATGTTGATCGCCGCGAGGACGACGTTCATGGCCACCATCGGCCACACCGCGAGCAGGGCGTTGAAGACGATGAGGATGACGCAGGCCACCGTGTTCAGCACGCGCAGCCGCAGGATCCGTGCCTGGAGCAGGGAGTAGATGAGCAGGGCCGACCCCAGCCAGCCCAGGGCGTCGACCCAGTCCACGGCTCAGCCCAGCCCGAAGCGCACGGTCACCGTCGCCGAGACGGTCGACTCGCCGGCCTCGACCGGCATCCCACCGGCGACGTCCACGGCCTTCGCCGCGAACCGGGGCACCGGCATCCCCCGGTCCGGCTCCTCGGTGACCCGCAACACCGGGCCGAGGGGTCGGCCGGCGAGGGCCGCGTACTGCTCGGCCTTGGCGCGGGCGTCGTCGAAGGCCGCCGTGCGGGCCCGCTCGAGCAGGGGCGCGGGGTCGGCCACCTCGAGGGTGACGCCGTCGAGGCCGAACGCGTCACCGGCGGCCCGGGCGAGCGCCTTGATCAGCTCACCCACCCGGTCGCGGTCGCGGACCAGCAGCCGCAGGCTCTGGAAGGCCGTGTAGCCGACGACACCGTGGCCGTCGCGGTCCCAGCGGGTCGAGACCCCCATGCCGGTGGTGCGCCGGTCTGGCGCCGCCACGCCGTGGTCGGCCACCGCCTGCAGGGCGGTGGTCACCCGCCCGGTCGCCGCGCCCAGCGCGCCGGCGACGTCGTTCGCCTCGCACTGGACCCGTGCGTCGAGGACGACGACGTCGGGCACCGCGCTCGCAGTGCCGGACCCGATGACTTCCACGTGGTCGGACATGCGGGTCACTGTAGGGCCGCCCGGGGGTGAGGGGGCCGCGGGTTCGGCCTACCTGTCGGTAGCGGGTTGAATCCTCGGTATGCCCCCCGCTCCCTCGATCGCCAACTCCGTCACCGTCCGACTGACCCTGCCCGCGCGCGCCACGGCGGTCAGCGAGATGACCGGCGTCATCGAGGCCGCCGGGGGCGTGGTCACGGGCCTGGACGTCACGGCATCCGGCGCGAGCAAGATCCGCATCGACCTCACCATGCTCACCCACGACCCCGAGCACGCCGAGGTGATCGTCGAGCGGATGCGCGAGGTCGAGGGCGTCGAGATCGGCCGGGTGTCCGACCGCACCTTCCTGATGCACCTCGGCGGGAAGCTCTCGGTGGAGTCCAAGGTGCCGATCCGCTCGCGCGACGACCTGTCGATGATCTACACGCCGGGGGTGGCGCGGGTCTGCCTGGCCATCGCGAAGAACCCCGAGGACGCGCGCCGGCTGACCATCAAGCGCAACACCGTCGCGGTGGTCACCGACGGGACGGCGGTCCTCGGCCTCGGCAACATCGGGCCGCTGGCGGCGCTGCCGGTCATGGAGGGCAAGGCCGCGCTGTTCAAGCGGTTCGCCGACATCGACGCCTTCCCGATCTGCCTCGACACCACCGACACCGAGGAGATCATCCGCACGGTCAAGGCGATCTCGCCGGTGTTCGCGGGCATCAACCTCGAGGACATCTCCGCGCCGCGCTGCTTCGAGATCGAGGCCCGGCTGCGCGAGGAGCTCGACATCCCGGTCTTCCACGACGACCAGCACGGCACGGCCATCGTGGCGCTCGCCGCCCTGCGCAACGCGCTGCGGGTGGTCGGCAAGCGGCTCGAGGACGTGCGCCTGGTGATGAGCGGCGCGGGGGCCGCCGGCACCGCCATCCTCAAGCTGTTCCTGGAGGCCGGGGCGCAGCACGTCGTCGTGACCGACATCGACGGGGTCGTGCACCGCGGCCGGGCCGACGTGCTGTCGGGGGAGCACCCGAACCATGCGTGGATCGCCGAGCACACGAACCCCGACGGGGTCACCGGCACGCTGTCCGACGCGATGCGCGGCGCCGACGTGTTCCTCGGCGTCTCGGCGCCGAACATCCTCACCGAGGCCGACATCGAGTCGATGGCGCCCGACAGCGTGGTGTTCGCGATGGCCAACCCGGTGCCGGAGATCGACCCGGACATCGCGGCCCGGCACGCCGCCGTGGTCGCCACGGGCCGCTCGGACTTCGCGAACCAGATCAACAACGTGCTCGTCTTCCCGGGGGTGTTCCGCGGGCTGATCGACTCCGGCGTCTCGCACGTCAGCACCGACGTGCTCCTCGCCGCCGCGGACGCACTCGCCGACGTGGTCAAGGACGACGAGCGCAACGCGACCTACATCATCCCGAGCGTGTTCCACCCGGACGTCAGCACCGTCGTCGCCGAGGCGGTGCGGGCGGCGGTGGCCGCGCGCGAACCGGTGTGAGCGGCGCAGGGGAGGGCGCGGCGGTCGCAGCCACCGCGGCGTCACGCCGCTCGGTGCGCCCTCTGGTCCTGGTGGCGCTGGTGCTCGCCGTGGCCGTGCAGTGCGTGGTGCTCTACGCGCCCGAGGGTGCCGGGGCGGGTCCGTTCCCGCAGGCCGACAAGGTCGTGCACCTGCTCGTGTTCCTCGTGCCGGCTGCCCTCGCGGTCGTCGCCGGGTTCCGCCGCCGGGTCGTGGTGGCGGTCTTCGCGGCACAGGCCGTGCTCAGCGAGGTGGTGCAGGCCGTGCTCCTGCCGCACCGCTCCGGCGACGTGCTGGATGCCGTCGCGGACCTCACCGGGGTGGCCCTCGGGGTCCTGGTCGGCACGCTGGTGCTGCGCGCCCTGGCGTCCCGTGCGGCGGCCCGGTCGGAGAGCTGACGGCAGGGCACGGCATCCGGCGGTGGTCCGGGGGATGCCGCGCCGCTGGTAGACTGGGTGGTCCACCGAGGTGCTCGGACGCATGGCCGCGTCCGCCGTGATCGCAGAGTGCGGTCCCGCCCCATCCCGCCCGGTGCGCCGGTGACACCCAGGTCGAACCGGCCCCCACGGACCACGGTCACTGACCACCGCGTCCGAGGCTCGTCTTGATTCGCCGCTTTCGCCATCGGCTCGAAGACGTGTCTGTCTCCGTCCGACTCGATGATGAAACACAGGTGAACACACCCATGCCCAACAAGGCATCCGGGCCCAAGAAGGCCCGTTGGAGCTCTGCCCAGAAGTCCGAGGCTCGCAAGGCTCCCAAGAAGGCGCACCACCGCGGCCAGCCCGACGGCCCGAAGGGCGCCCCCAAGCGCTCGGCCCGGCCCGACTCGGCCGACGGCTACACCAAGCGCCCGCGCGCCGAGCGCTCGCCGCGCTGGGACCGCGAGGACCCGCGCCGCACCAGCGACTCGCGCGGGTCGAGGTATGCCGCTGGTCCCTCGGACCGGGGCAACAGCTCGAACCGCGACGACAACCGGGGGTCGAGGTATCCCTCTGGCTCCACGGACCGGGGTCACACCTCGAACCGCACTGACCGAAATGACCGGAACGACCGACCAAAGCGCTGGGTCTCGGACTCGCGCGAGGAGCGCCACGTGCACCGTCCCCATGACGAGCGACCCCGTCTCGAGCGCGGTGAGCGCCCGGTGCGCGACCGCGCGCCGAGGGTCGCCGACCCCGCCCGCCGCGACCGCCACGAGGGCCGGCGCGCCGACCCCACCAGCGACCGCGGTGGCTACCAGGGCCGCGACGACCGCGGTACCTCCGGTGGCTACCAGGGCCGCAACGACCGTGGCACCACCAGCGGCTACCAGGGCCAGAAGCGCGACGACCGGGGCACCTCCGGTGGGTACCAGGGTCGCAACGACCGTGGCACCACCAGCGGCTACCAGGGCCAGAAGCGCGACGACCGGGGCACCGGTGGCGGTTACCAGGGCCAGAAGCGCGATGACCGCGGTACCTCTGGTGGTTACCAGGGCCGCAACGACCGTGGCACCAGCGGCGGTTACCAGGGCCAGAAGCGCGATGACCGGGGCACCTCTGGTGGTTACCAGGGTCGCAACGACCGGGGCACCTCTGGTGGTTACCAGGGTCGCAACGACCGCGGTACCTCTGGCGGTTACCAGGGTCGCGACGACCGTGGCACCAGCGGTGGCTACCAGGGCCGCGACGACCGTGGCGGCTACCGCGGCGGCGCCCCCGTCGACGCCGACCGCCCGCTGAGCTTCGAGGAGGCAGAGGCGCAGCGCGCCGAGGCCGACACCTGGACCCACTACTCCTCGCACAAGGGCGAGTCCAAGGAGGTGACCGAGGACAACGGCTTCGCCGCCCTCGGTGTGCCCGAGCGCCTCGTCGAGCGGCTGGCCCGCGACGGCATCACCGAGCCGTTCCCGATCCAGGCGGCGACGATCCCCGACGCCCTCGCGGGTCGCGACGTCCTCGGCCGCGGCCGTACCGGCTCGGGCAAGACGCTGGCCTTCGGCCTGGCCATGATCACCCGGCTCGCCGACGGCACCCGCCCGGAGAGCAAGCGCCCCCGTTCGCTCATCCTCGTGCCGACCCGCGAGCTCGCCATGCAGGTGAGCGACGCGCTCGAGCCGTTCGTGCACGTCACCGGCCTGCGCCACAAGCTGGTCGCCGGCGGCCTGTCGTACGAGCCGCAGATCAAGGCGCTCAACAAGGGCATCGACATCCTCGTGGCCACCCCGGGCCGGCTCGCCGACCTGATGGACCGCGGCGCCGTCGAGCTGGGCGGCGTGCAGATCGCCGTGCTCGACGAGGCCGACCACATGGCCGACATGGGCTTCCTGCCCGAGGTCACCGCGATCCTCGACGAGGTTCCCCCGGGCGGGCAGCGACTGCTCTTCTCGGCGACCCTCGACAAGGGCATCGACACCCTGGTCGACCGCTACCTCGTCGACCCGGTCACGCACTCGACCGACGAGGCGCAGGCGTCCGTGACGACGATGAGCCACCACGTGCTGCTCATCGACCCGCAGGACAAGAAGGCCCTCACGGCCGAGCTCGCCGGTCGCGGCGGACGCGTCATCGTCTTCGCCCGCACCCAGCTCGGCTCGGACCGCATCGCCGGCGAGCTGCGCGAACGCGGCGTCTTCGCGGCCGCGCTGCACGGCGGTCTCTCACAGGCCGTGCGCAACCGGGTGCTCGGCGCCTTCCGCGACGGCTCGATGAACGTGCTCGTGGCGACCGACGTCGCCGCGCGCGGCATCCACGTCGACGACGTCGGCATGGTCGTGCAGGTCGACCCGCCGACCGACCACAAGGACTACCTCCACCGCGCGGGTCGCACCGCGCGCGCCGGCGAGGAGGGCGCGGTCGTCATGATCGCCCTGCCGCACCAGCGCAAGATGGTGACCCGCATCGTCGAGGGGGCCGGCGCCGAGGCGCTGACCGCCAAGGTCGCCCCCGGCGACTCCGTCATGCAGGCCCTGGGTGGACGCACGCCGAGTGGCGTGCCGGTGCCGGATGCCGTGTGGCGCCCGGTGCTCGAGGGCGGCAAGAACGGTGGCCGCCGTGGTGGCAGCCGCCCGGGCGGTCGTCCGGCGAGCCGCGGGCACGGTTCGTTCGGTGGCGGGCGCCCCCGTCAGGGCTCCGGGCGTCCCGGCCACAGCCGGGGCAGAATGGACGGGTGAGCCAGACCCACACGACCGGGCAGCTCCTCGTCGCGACACCGCTGATCGAGGAAGGTGTCTTCCGGCGCAGTGTGGTCCTGGTGCTGCACCACGACGACGACGGCGCGCAGGGGCTGGTGCTGAACCGCCCCATCGATGCCGACGTCGACGCGGTGCTGCCCGGCTGGGAGGAGCACGCCACCCGGCCCGCCAAGGTCTTCCAGGGCGGGCCGGTGCAGCTCGACTCCGCCCTCGGCCTGGTAGCGGTGCCGGGCGACGCACCGGAGCCGACCGGGGTGCGCCGCCTCTTCGGGGCGGTCGCCCTGGTCGACCTCGACACCCCGCCGACCCTCGTGGTGCCGGAGGTCGCGGGCCTGCGCATCTTCGCCGGGTACGCCGGGTGGTCGCCCGGCCAGCTCGAGGAGGAGATCGTGACGGGCTCGTGGTTCGTCGTGGGCAGCGAGAGCAACGACGTCTTCACCGGCGAGCCCGACGACCTGTGGCGCCGGGTGCTGCGCCGCCAGCCCGATCCGCTGCGCTGGGTCGCCTGGTTCCCGAGCGACCCGTCCCTCAACTGACGCACCCAGCTCGGACGGTGTGGGCGCATAGAATCGCGGGATGAGCGAGACGATGCCGCCGCTGGACGACCCGAACGCCCCCGAACCCCAGCGCCAGACGCGGACGGCCGTGCTCGAGCGCACCGAGACGTTGCCCGAGGTCGCCGAGCCCGGCGACCACGAGCGCTTCTCGCACTACGTGCGCAAGGAGAAGATCCTCGAGAGCGCGCTGTCCGGTGAGCCGGTCACCGCGCTCTGCGGCAAGGTCTGGGTGCCCGGGCGCGACCCGGACAAGTTTCCGGTCTGCCCGACCTGCAAGGAGATCTACCAGGGCCTGCGCGCGCCGCAGGACGGCGGCGAGTAGCCGGCACCCGGTGCTGCGTGGGCAGCCCTTACCGAGCCTTTGCCCTGGTCTGACCTGCAGCAGGTACTCACCGCCATAGCCTTCCCCCAGCCGCGCCAGCAGGGAGCGGCCCGATCGGAAGGTCGCCATGCCCTCACGCTCCATGACCGTCCTGGCCACGCTCGCCCTCGGCGTCGTCGGCCTCGCCCTCCCCGTGACCAGCGCCTCGGCGCAGCCGATGGCGGGCGTGTCAACCGTCGCGGCCGAATGCATCTCCCGAGCGCCCGACGCGCGGGCCACCCGTGGCGCCAAGGACGCCAACGAGCTGACCGAGACCCAGGTGCGGGCCAACGAGGCCGCCCTGAACCGGGCGCTCGCCGCCAAGGGCCTGACCAAGAACGCGAAGGGCCAGGCCGTGCCGCAGGGCGCCACGACGCTCGCGGCGGCCGGGGGCACCATCCCGGTCTACTTCCACGTCATCACCGACGGCACCAAGGGCAAGCTCAGCGCGAGCCAGATCAGCCAGCAGCTCAGCGTGCTCAACAACGCGTACGCCAGCTCGGGGTTCTCCTTCTCCCTGGCCGGCACCGACACGACGGTGAACTCGCGCTGGTACACCGGTCTGCGGAGCGGGTCGAAGGCCGAGAAGGACATGAAGAAGGCCCTGCGCAAGGGCGACATGGGCGACCTGAACATCTACACCGCCAACCTCGGAGGAAGCCTGCTCGGCTGGGCCACCTTCCCGAAGACGGCGTACGACACCTACGACGGCGTGGTCGTGCTCGACCAGTCGCTGCCGGGCGGCACGGCGTCGCCGTACAACCTCGGTGACACCGCGACGCACGAGGTCGGCCACTGGATGAACCTCTACCACACGTTCCAGGGTGGGTGCACGGGCTCCGGCGACGCGGTCTCGGACACCCCGGCGGAGGCCTCGGCGGCCTTCGGCTGCCCGACCGGCCGTGACACCTGCACGGCCCCGGGCACCGACCCGATCAAGAACTTCATGGACTACACCGACGACTCCTGCATGAACACGTTCAGCGCCGGGCAGGCCACTCGGATGCAGAACGCGTACGTCGCCTACCGCCGGTGAGATCGCTTGTGCGGCAAGCCAAGTGAGCCGCGCATAGCACAACCGAGGCCCCCGCAACGACTTGCGGGGGCCTCGGTGTGTCGGGTGCTCGGCCCGGTTATGGTTGCCCTCGCCCATGAGTACCTCAGCCGCCGGACACCTGCCACCCGCCTTCCCCGAGCGGGCGGCGTGGGGTACCGCCGCGAAGCTGCGTGCGTGGCAGGAGGAGGCCCTCGAGGCCTACCTGGGCAGCGGGCAGCGCGACTTCCTCGCCGTGGCCACGCCCGGCGCCGGCAAGACCACGTACGCCCTGCGGATCGCGACCGAGCTGCTCGACCGCGGCGTCATCCGGGCCGTCACCGTCGTCGCGCCCACCGAGCACCTCAAGCACCAGTGGGCCGACGCCGCCGGCCGGGTCGGCATCCAGCTCAACCCGGCGTTCTCCAACTCCAGCGGCCTGCAGTCGCACGAGTACGACGGGGTGGCCCTGACCTACGCCGCGGTCGCCTCGAAGCCGCAGCTGCACCGCCGCCGGACCGAGGAGACGCCCACGCTGGTCATCCTCGACGAGATCCACCACGGCGGCGACGCGCGGTCGTGGGGCGACGGCATCCGCGAGGCCTTCGACGGTGCCACCCGTCGGCTGTCGCTCACGGGCACCCCGTTCCGCTCGGACACCACCCCGATCCCGTTCGTGCGCTACGAGATGGGCGAGGACGGCATCCTGCGCTCGGCGTCCGACTACGGGTACGGCTACGCCGCGGCGCTGCGTGACGGGGTCGTGCGCCCGGTGCTCTTCCTGGCCTACGGCGGCGCGATGCGCTGGCGCACCAAGGCCGGCGACGAGGTGGCCGCCCGGCTCGGCGAGCCGCTGACCAAGGACCAGACCGCCCAGGCCTGGCGCACCGCGCTCGACCCCAAGGGCGAGTGGGTGCCCTCGGTGCTGGCCGCCGCCGACAAGCGGCTCAGCGAGGTGCGCCGCCACGTGCCGGATGCCGGTGGGCTGGTCATCGCGTCGAACCAGACGTCCGCGCGCGCCTACGCCCGGCTGCTGCGCACCATCACCGGCCAGGAGCCCACCGTGGTGCTCTCCGACGACGCCGGGGCGAGCGCCCGCATCGAGGCGTTCGCCGCGGACACCTCCCGGTGGATGGTGGCCGTGCGGATGGTGTCCGAGGGCGTCGACGTGCCCCGCCTGTGCGTCGGGGTCTACGCCACGTCCACCTCGACCCCGCTGTTCTTCGCCCAGGCCGTCGGCCGCTTCGTGCGGGCCCGGCGGCGGGGGGAGACGGCCTCGGTGTTCCTGCCCTCGGTTCCGGTCATCCTCAGCCACGCCGCGACGATGGAGGAGGAGCGCGACCACGCGCTCAACCGGCCCTCGACCGACGAGGGCGAGGCCTCGCTGTGGGCCGAGGAGGAGGGCCTGCTGGCGGCGGCGAACCGCACCGAGAAGACCGTGGGGCTCGAGGACGCCTCGTTCGAGGCGCTGGAGTCCGACGCGCACTTCGACCACGTGCTCTTCGACGCCAAGCAGTTCGGCCTGCACGCCGCCGTCGGGTCCGAGGAGGAGCAGGACTACCTGGGCCTGCCCGGCCTGCTGGAGCCCGAGCAGGTCACCACCCTGCTCAACGAACGGCAGGCGAAGCAGACCCGGGCCGCCGGCGCGCGCGGTGGTGCCGCGGTGGCCTCCGGGCCCTCGCCGGTGTCGGCCCACCGGGCCCTGGCCGCGCAGCGCAAGGAGCTCAACAAGCTCGTCGCGGCCTACTCGTCGAAGACGGGCTCGCCGCACGCGAGCATCCACCTGGACCTGCGCCGGGCGTGCGGTGGGCCCGAGCTCGCGGCCGCCACGAGCGAGCAGGTGCTCGAGCGCGTGGAGCGGATCCGGCGCTGGTTCGTCGGTCGTCGCTGACCCCGCGGGGGAGCGCCGCTGCAGGTTCGCTGAGAGGCCGGTCGCTCGACGCGCGCCGCGCCGCATGCCGGGCTAGGGTCGCCGATCGTGACCCACACCGACACCCACTCCCTGTCCGCCGCCTCCCGCCGACAGCTGCTCACCATGGCAGTCGTCGGCGGCGCAGGCCTCTTCGCCGCCACCGACGCCCAGGCCGCCACCCCGGCCGCCGGCGGCGTCAACGCGAAGGGCTTCAAGCTCACCGTGCTCGGCACCACCGACCTGCACGGCAACGTCTACAACTGGAACTACTTCAGCAACGCCACGTACAGCGACTCCAAGGGCAACCAGATCGGTGTCGCCAAGGCGGCGACCCTGATCAAGGCGATGCGCGAGGAGCGCGGCGCCGACCACTGCATCACGCTCGACGCCGGCGACACCATCCAGGGCACGCCGCTCGCCTACTACTACGCCAAGATCGACCCGATCACCGCTGGCGCGAAGCACCCGATGGCCACGGCGATGAACGCCCTGGGCTACGACGCCGCCGCGCTGGGCAACCACGAGTACAACTACGGGCTCGACACGCTGCGCGCCTTCGAGGACCAGTGCGACCACCCGCTGCTGTCGGCGAACTCGGTCGACTGGGACACCGGCGAGCCGGTCTTCACCCCGTACGTGCTCAAGCGGGTCAAGGTGCCCGGCGACAAGCCGATCACGGTGGGCATCCTCGGCCTGGTCACGCCGGGCGTCGCGATCTGGGATGCCGCCAACGTCGAGGGCAAGGTGCGCTTCCCCGGCATCGTCGAGCAGGCCAAGGTCATGGTGCCGCGGATGAAGGCCGCCGGTGCCGACGTCGTCGTCGTCTCGTGCCACTCCGGCGCGCTGACCTCGTCGTCGTACGGTGACGCGCTGCCCTACCCGGAGAACGCCAGCACGCTGCTCGCCCAGCAGGTGCCCGACATCGACGCGATCCTCGTCGGCCACGCACACGTCGAGGTCGCCGGCTCGAAGGTCAGGAACTCCGTCACCGGCCGCGAGGTGCTGCTCAGCGAGCCGCTCTACTGGGGCATGCGGGTCAGCGTGATGGACCTGAACCTGGTCAAGGTGCGCGGGCAGTGGACGGTCGCGTCGTCCTCGGCCACGCTGCTCAACGCCAACACCGCGCCCGAGGACGCCGAGATCGCCGCGCTGGTCCGCCCCGCGCACGAGAAGGTGCTGGCCTACGTCAACAGCGTCATCGGCACCTGCACGCAGGCGATGTCGGCGTCGACCTCGCGCTACCAGGACACCGCGGCGATGGACTTCATCAACCTGGTGCAGGCGCAGACCGTCAAGGCGGCCCTGGCGGGAACCCCCTCGGAGGGGTTGCCGGTGCTCTCGATCGCCGCGCCGTTCAACAAGGATGCCGCGATCCCGGCTGGCGACGTCACGGTGCGCGACGTCGCGGGGCTCTACATCTTCGACAACACGCTGCTGGGCGTCACCCTGACCGGCGCTCAGGTCAAGGACTACCTCGAGCAGTCCGCCGCCTACTTCCAGAAGGTCACCGGCACCGGGCCCTTCCCGGCCTCCGCCGTGACCAACGCCGTGACGCCGACCGCGCCCGGCGGCACCCCCGACTACAACTACGACATCATGGGCGGGCTCGACGCCGACCTCACCTACGACATCGACATCTCGGTGGCACCCGGTGCCCGGATCACGAACCTGTCGTACGGGGGCGCACCCATCGACCCGGCGGCCACCTTCGTCGTCGCGATCAACAACTACCGGCAGGGCGGCGGCGGCAACTTCCCGCACGTCAAGGCCGCACCGGTGGTCTACAACCGCACCGTCGAGATCCGCCAGCTGATGATCGACTGGGTCACGACCAACAAGGTCATCGACCCCCCGGCCTTCTTCTCGGTCGACTGGAGGCTGACCAGCGGCGGGACGCCGATCACCGTCACCGGCTGACCCGTCTGGGAGTCGAGAGCAGAGAACACGCCGTGCCGGCCCGAAGCCGCACGGCGTGTTCTCTACTCTCGACCCTCGGCGGCGGAGCCGCGGCTGGCGGCCACCTCCACGAGCGGGCCGGTGCGGTGGTCGAGGTGGGTCACCAGGCAGATCGCCGTGTTGGCCCGCAGCACGTGGGTGTCGTCGATGATCTCGTCGATCACTCGGCCGAGGTCGGCGTTGTCCCGCGCGACGATGCGCACGACGAGGTCGCCGGCGCCGGTGATCGAGTGGATCTCGAGCACCTCGGGGATCGCCGACAGGTGGGCCACCACCGGCGCGTGGCCCTGTCGCTGGCTGATCTCGAGGGTGCAGAAGGCGGTGACCGGGTAGCCGAGCGCACCGGCGTCGACCGTGGGCGCGAAGCTCTTGACGACGCCACGCTCCTGGAGCCGGTCGAGCCGCGCCTGCACCGTGCCGCGGGCGACCCCGAGGGCCCGGGAGGCACCGAGCACCCCGACGTGCGGGTCGTCGGTGAACAGCGCGATGAGCCGTGCGTCGAGGGTGTCCACCCCGGTCTGGTGTGCCATGGTCACATTGTCCGGGCCGCATCGCCCCTGAGGCAACACCGTGCGCAGCCTGACCACCCGAGCGGCCCACCGTTGCACACCGTGCTCGGATCCCGCACAGTGGCCGGATGACTGACACGACAACGACGCCTGCCAGCCACCTCGACCTCACCGAGCAGGAGCGCCAGGCGGGGCTCGACCTGCAGCAGCTCAAGCAGCTGGTCGGCCTGGTCGAGTACGACGAGAAGCAGGACCCGTTCCCGGTCACCGGCTGGGACGCCCTGGTCTTCGTCGTCGGCAACGCCACCCAGGCCGCTCACTACTACCAGAGCGCGTGGGGCATGGAGCTGGTCGCCTACGCGGGCCCGGAGAACGGCACCCGCGACCACAAGGCGTTCGTGCTGAAGTCCGGCTCGATCCGGTTCGTGCTCAAGGGCGCGGTCAGCCCGGACAGCCCGCTGATCGCCCACCACGCCGCGCACGGCGACGGCGTCGTCGACATCTCGCTCGAGGTGCCCGACGTCGACCGCTGCATCGAGCAGGCCCGCCGTGCCGGGGCCACGGTGCTGCAGGAGCCCGAGACGGTCAGCGACGAGCACGGCTCGGTGCGGGTCGCGGCCATCGCCACCTACGGCGAGACCCGGCACACCCTGGTGCAGCGTGAGGTCGACGGCGTCACGTACGCCGGGCCGTACCTCCCGGGCTACGTCACCGCCGGGTCGACCTTCGTCAAGCGCGACGGCGCGCCCAAGCGGCTCTTCCAGGCCCTCGACCACGTCGTCGGCAACGTCGAGCTCGGCCGGATGGACGAGTGGGTCTCGTTCTACAACCGGGTCATGGGCTTCGTGAACATGGCCGAGTTCATCGGCGACGACATCGCCACCGACTACTCGGCGCTGATGTCCAAGGTGGTCGCCAACGGCAACCACCGGGTCAAGTTCCCGCTCAACGAGCCGGCGATCGCCGCGCGCAAGAGCCAGATCGACGAGTACCTCGAGTTCTACGCCGGGCCGGGTGCGCAGCACCTCGCCCTCGCGACGAACGACATCCTGCGCACGGTCGACGAGCTGCGCAAGGAGGGTGTGGAGTTCCTCGACACCCCCGACGCGTACTACGACGACCCCGAGCTGCGGGCGCGCATCGGCGAGGTGCGCGTGCCGGTCGAGGAGCTCAAGGCGCGCAAGATCCTCGTCGACCGCGACGAGGACGGCTACCTGCTGCAGATCTTCACCAAGCCGCTCGGCGACCGGCCGACCGTCTTCTTCGAGATCATCGAGCGGCACGGCTCGCTCGGCTTCGGCAAGGGCAACTTCAAGGCCCTCTTCGAGTCGATCGAGCGCGAGCAGGACCTGCGCGGCAACCTCTGAGCATGATGGGCCGGTGCACCGCACCGTCGTCCTCGCGAGCCCGCTGCTGCCGGCTCGCGCCTACGCCCCGCTCGCGCACGCCCTCGGGCGTCGCGGGTGGGGCGTAGGCGTCGCTGCCCTGTCGGAGCCCCCGGACGGCCCGGACCGCGTGCTCGCGGCCTACCGCGACGCCGTGACCCGCCACCGCGCCGACCTGGTCGTGGCGCACAGCAACGCCGGCCGGTATGCCGTGGCGGCCGCGGGAGCCGCCCCGGTCGTCTACGTCGACGCGGCGCTGCCACCGGAGCACGGCGAGGCCACCCTGGCCCCCGGCGGCCTGCTCGACCACCTCGCCGGTCTCGCCGACGACTCCGGTCTGCTGCCGCCGTGGACCCGCTGGTGGGACGACGAGGACATCGCGGCCGTCGTGCCCGACCTGGAGGTGCTCGCCGGCATCCGCGCCGACGAGCAGCGGATGCCGCTGGCGTACTTCCGCTGCCGCCTGGGCGCCCCCGACGGCTGGACGTCGCACCCGCAGGCCTACCTCGCCCTCGGTGACACCTACGCCGAGGAGACCGCTCTCGCGCGCGGGCTCGGCTGGCCGACCGCGGTGCTCGAGGGTGCGCTGCACCTGCACCACCTCGTCGACCCGGATGCCGTGGCCACCGCCGCGCTCGACCTGGCGGGTGAGCTGGGGGTCGACTGAGGCTCAGGTGCGCTCCTGGTCGCGGGGCGACGACCACGGCGTGACCGGGCGGGGCACGGCGACCCCGTCGAGCTCGAGGTCGGTGCGCTCGGAGTAGAAGCACACCATCCCCTTGATCGCCGCCACCTCGTCGAGCGGGTGGGTGTAGGTCCACGCGATGTCCTCACCCTCGGAGCCCACACCCGCGACCGCGTCGGGCGCGATGGAGACGTAGATGGCGTGGCCCTTGTAGGCGCAGGTCGCTCGTCGACGTGCTGCCGACGAGGAGGTCGGTGACGACGTCGTCGTGCGGTACGTACCAGCGCACCGGGATGTGGGTCTCGTGCAGCGCGATCGCGCGGCGGGTGTCGGCGAGCACGGTGCCACCCAGGCTGACCACGAGGTGCCGCTCGCTCGGGAGGAGGTCGATGCGCTTGAACGGGTCGTGCGGGTGGCCGACGACCGGGTGGGCCTCCTCGACCCAGTCGAACGGCGCCCACTCGATGACGACCCGGCCGCCCAGGTCGGGGTCGTCCGGGGCGAAGCCGGCAGCAGACACGGTCCGGTCACCGACGACCACGTCGTAGGACCGGCCGGGGGTGTGGTGCCAGCCGAAGTTGACCGGCCCGAGCACCGGTGGCAGCCGGTCGGGCACCTCGGGTGCCGCGCACGGCACGAGCGAGGCCGCCACGTCGGCGGTCGGCACGGCATACAGCGGGACGACCCGGCGCGGCTCCCAGACCAGCACGGCATCCGTGGTGTCGAGCACCGGCTGCCCGCGCAGCGACGCTCGCACCCGCCTGGTCACCGGCTCGAACCGCAGCTCGCCCACCAGGCCCATCAGGTGCTCACCCATGCGTATCGCCATCCACCGATGCTGCGCCCGATGCCTGCGGCCGTCAACGGCGCACCACGGGCGGACGGGGCGTGCAGCCCGCCGTGAGACCCTGTCGACATGAGCGAGCTCCCCGCAGGACCCGGCTGGTACGAGGACGAGCACGACCCCTTGTTGTTGCGCTACTTCGACGGTGTCGTCTGGACCTCGAACACCACGCCGCGACGCTCGCCGACCGCTGAGGCCTCGACCATCGGGCGCGCCACCCCGGGCGTCATCCCCGGCCGCGCCGGCAACCCGGGCGCCTGGGCCCAGCCCGGCCAGCAGCAGGGGCAGCGGGGGCAGGGTCAGTACCCCGGCGGCGGGATGCCGCCCGGCGGTTACGGAGCGTACGGTCCGGGCTACGCCACCCAGCAGGGAGCCGTGCTGCCCGACGGCGCGGTCCTCGCGGAGTGGTGGCGGCGGCTCATCGGTCGCATCCTCGACTTCATCGTGACCGCCGTGATCACCCTGGTCATCGCGTGGCCCTGGGTGAGCCAGGCCCTGTCGACGACGTCGGACTTCTTCGCCCAGACCTTGCGAGCGGCGGAGAACGGCGGCGCCGCGCCGAGCCAGGCCGCGTTCGCCGAGCAGTTCTACAAGGTCGTGCTCCCGATCACCCTGATCAACATCGCGGTGTCGCTCGTCTACGAGACGGCGTTCCTCACGACCCGTGGCGCCACCCCCGGGAAGATGGTGACGGGCACCTTGGTGCGCCTGGTCGAAGGCCCCGGGCGCTTGTCCGTGGCGACCGCGCTGCGGCGCCAGATCATCTCGGTGTGCACCTCGCTGATGGGCCTGGTGCCGCTGCTGTCGATCTTCGGTTCCGGGCTGAGCCTCGTCGACCCGGCCTGGATGCTCTGGGACCCCAAGCGGCAGTGCCTGCACGACAAGCTCGCCGACACGGTCGTCATCCTGCGCAACCCGCACTCCTGACCGGAGCCGGTCAGGCGCGGACCCGCCTCAGCGGGCCGGCAGGACCGTGCCGACGCACTCGCCGAACCCGATGACGCTGCCGTCCGGCCCGGGCGCGGTGGCGCGCAGGGTGACCGTGTCGCCGTCCTCGAGGAAGGTGCGCTCCGAACCGTCGGCAAGCGTGATCGGCTCGGTGCCGCTCCAGGTGAGCTCGAGGAAGCACCCACGGGTCCCCTTCTCCGGCCCGGAGACGGTGCCCGACCCGAAGAGGTCGCCATTGCGCAGGGTGGCCCCGTTGACCGTCATGTGCGCCACCATCTGCGCGGGCGACCAGTACATGTCGCGGAACCGCGGGCGGGAGACGACCGTGGCGTTCCAGTCGACCTCGACCTGCACGTCGAGCCCGTAGGCCGTACCCGCGCCGTCGTCGGTCGGTGCGCCGTGCAGGTAGGGGAGCGGCTCCGGGTCCTGGCCCGGCAGCGGCACCCGGGCCGCCCGCAGGGCATCGGTCGTGACGACCCACGGTGAGATCGAGGTGGCGAACGACTTGCCGAGGAACGGGCCGAGCGGCACGTACTCCCAGGCCTGCAGGTCGCGGGCCGACCAGTCGTTGAGGAGGACGACCCCGAAGAGGTGCTCGTCGGCATCCGCGAGCGTCACCGGCTCGCCGAGGCGGGTGGCGCCGCCGACGACGAAGCCCAGCTCGGCCTCGATGTCGAGGCGCACCGACGGCCCGAACACCGGCACCGGCTCGGTCGGGGGCTTGCGCTGCCCACTGGGGCGGACGATGTCGGTGCCGGAGACGACGATGGTTCCGGAGCGGCCGTGGTAGCCGATCGGCAGGTGCTTCCAGTTCGGGGTGAGCGGCGCGGAGTCGGGGCGGAAGATGCGTCCCACGTTGGTGGCGTGGTGCTCGCTGGCGTAGAAGTCGACGTAGTCGGCGACCTCGACCGGCAGGTGCATCGTCACCTCGTCGACCGGCACCAGGTTGGCCTCGACGCACTCGCGGTGCACCTCGTTGGTCAGCTGCTCGACGAGCCAGGCGCGGGCCGCGCTCCACGCCTGACGCCCTTCGGCGAGGAACGCGTTGAGCGACGGCGCCCGCCACACCACGCCCGACTCCATGCCGGCCTGCTCGGCGCACGCGCCGACGTCGAGCACGTGGTCGCCGACCCGCACCCCCACGCGCGGCTCGGTGCCGGGAGTCGAGAAGACACCGTAGGGCAGGTTGTGGATGCCGTAGGGGTGGTCGGCGGGCAGGTCGAGCCAGGTCATGGCGGTCCTTCGGTCGGTCGGTCGGTCGTCGGGGTCAGGTGTCGGTCGGTGGAGCCGGTGGGTGGCTCAGGGTCGGGGGAGCAGGCCGAGGTCGGCGAGCTCGCCGACGGGGTCGGTGACGGTGCAGCACCCGTAGGCGGTGAACGCCTCGCGCACCCGGGCGGCGGTGGCGTCGGGCCACGCGTCGACGAGGTCGGCGAGCGCGACGGCGTCGCGGACTTCCAGCAGCGCGGTGACCTCGTCCGGCCCTGCGCCGGCGAGCGAGGCCGAGGTCGCGACGAGCACGTTGAGCACGCCGTGGTTCTCCTCCGGGACGCCGGCAACCAGATAGGTGCCGCGCCCGGCGTGGTGCAGCCCGCCGGTCAGCTTGAACGGCACCTCCAGCCCGGCGCAGAGCCCGAGGAACGCCGCCAGCTCGGCCTCCTGCGGCCAGGGCCAGGTGGGCGTCGGCCCGGTGCGGAACTTCGCGACGACGCGGTGGCCCGGCGCGAGCGCGCTGTGCACGTCGGCGACGGCGACCGCGTGGTCGGCGCCGCGGGGCACCTCGAGGGCGAGCGCAACGTCGTCGAGCCCCAGGTCGCGCCACCCTTCCTGCCAGGCCAGCTCGGCCCCCACGACCCGCACCCGGGGCTCGTCCCGCAGGGCGTCGAGGGCAGCGGTCGTCGTGGCCGGGTCGGCCCCGGGACGGGCGACGAGCACGAGGTCGAGGGGGGCGGTAGCGTCGGGTTCGGAGACGGCATCCTGCTCGTCAAGGACGCGCACGAGGTCGGCCACGGCAGAGGCCGGCACGAGCAGCGGTCCGACACAGTCGGCGTACCAGGCGTCGAGATGCACGGCGTGCTGGCTGACAGCGTCGGCCAGTGCGGCGTTTCCGGGCGGGAACACCGCCGCGTCGTCGACGAGCCCGCTGAGCAGCACCGGTGTGGTCGTCGGCATGCGCCACAACCTATCGCGAGCCGCGCCGGCGCCACGGCGCCGGGATCAGCGCGCGGAGTCGTCGGGGAGGGGCGTCCGCGCGGCGTCCTCGACGCGGGAGTTCTCGCGGGTGCCGCGCCGCTGGGCGTCGCGGACCAGGGCCCGGGCGAGGCGGACGGTGGATGACGGGAGCCTCAGGATCCCCTCGGGCTGCGAGGTCGCGGTCATCGGTCCTCCTCCTCGTCGACGCGTCCATTGTCCCCCGGTAGCAGTGCGAGGTCCACCGGGTGTGCGCCCGGTGTGGCGGCCCCCAGCTGCTGCCCGAGCCGGATCCGGGCGATCCGGCGGGCCAGGCCCCGGTCCTCCTCGCTGCCCAGGTCCGACTCGATGAGGTCAGCGAGCAGCTCGTCGCCGATCTGCTGCTCGACCTGGCTGGGTGCCGTGACCAGGTCGATGGCCCGGTCGAGCCGCAGTCGCCACTCGCCTCGGGCGTCCTGGTGCTGGCCGCGCAGCGCCACCCAGGCCGCCGCGGCCGCACCGGCGAGGGCCCCGAGGAAGGACAGCACCGGCACCCACCACGTCATGGCGACGATTCTGGCGGCTCGCGCAGTCGCTGTCGCGGTGAGCAGGTTGCCGGGTCGGTGCCCGCACACAGGGGTCGGGTCTGGCAGTTCTGCCGCACGCCCGGGGCAGGGATGCCGGTGACGCGCCTCCCGGCATACGCTGCTCGGACAGCACGCGGGGGCGACCCCGACCCGACCACGACGAGGTGGACAGCAGCAGTGGCGCACTACCAGGCGATGGGCAGCATCCCCCCGAAGCGGCACACCCAGCACCGGCGGCCGGCCGGGCGGGGCAAGGTCGGCGAGCTCTACTACGAGGAGCTCATGGGCGAGGAGGGCTTCAGCAGCGACTCCAGCCTGCTCTACCACCGCAACATCCCCTCGACGGTGGCCGAGTACCGCGAGTGGACCGTCGGCGACCTGGGCACCACCGCCAACCACCCGCTGCTCCCGCGCCACCTCAAGCCGCACGACCTCTTCCCCGCGAAGGTCGTCAAGGACACCGACGTGGTGACCGGACGCCGGCTGCTGCTCGGCAACGGCGACGTGCGGCTGTCCTACGCCGTGGCAGGCGCCACGAGCCCCTGGTACCGCAACGGCATCGGCGACGAGTGCGTCTACGTCGAGCGCGGCCGGGCCCGGGTCGAGACCGTGTTCGGCGCGTTCGAGGTCGGCGAGGGCGACTACGTCATCATCCCGAGGGCCACGACGCACCGCTGGGTCCCCAAGCGCTCGGGCAAGGACCCGCTGCGCACCATCTGCATCGAGGGCAACAGCCACATCTCGCCGCCGAAGCGCTACCTCAGCAAGTACGGCCAGCTGCTCGAGCACAGCCCCTACTGCGAGCGCGACCTGCGTCTGCCGCAAGGCCCTCTGCTCGCCGAGGACATCGGTGAACAGGCCGGCGCCGAGACCGAGGTCTACATCAAGCACCGCGGCGGCGGCCCGGCCAGCAGCGGCGGCATCGTCGGCACGGTGCACGTGCTGCCCTTCCACCCCCTCGACGTCGTCGGCTGGGACGGCTGTCTCTACCCGTACGTGTTCAACGTGCGTGACTACGAGCCGATCACCGGCCGTATCCACCAGCCACCGCCGGCCCACCAGGTCTTCGAGGGCTGGAACTTCGTGGTCTGCAACTTCGTGCCACGCAAGGTCGACTACCACCCGCTGTCGATCCCGGTGCCCTACTACCACTCCAACGTCGACTCCGACGAGGTCATGTTCTACGTCGACGGCGACTACGAGGCCCGCAAGGGCTCCGGCATCGGCAAGGGCTCGATCTCGCTGCACCCGGGCGGGCACGCCCACGGACCGCAGCCCGGCGCCGCGGAGGCCTCGATCGGCAAGCACTACTTCGACGAGCTCGCCGTCATGGTCGACACCTTCCGCCCGCTCGAGCTCGGCGAGGCCGGGCGCGCGTGCGACGACGGCCAGTACGCCGGCAGCTGGAACCGCACCCGCGGCTGAGGTCTCCCGGGCCGCCCCCGGTCGGCCGGATGCCGCGGCCCGCCTATCCTTGCTGCGTGTCGCTCGCGCCCGTGAAGGAGGAGGTCACCGCCACCGGCGGTGACGTGGCGCCCGACACCCCCTGGATCACCATCGTCTGGAACGACCCGGTCAACCTGATGTCGTACGTGACGTGGGTGCTGCAGAACCACTACGGCTACTCCCGCAAGAAGTCCGAGAAGCTGATGATGGACGTGCACACCCAGGGTCGTGCGGTCGTCGCGAACGGCACCCGTGAGGCGATGGAGGCCGACACCGAGGCCCTGCACGGCTACGGGCTGTGGGCCACCTTCCAGAAGGACGCCTGATGGCGCGCGGGTTCCGGCGCAAGGGGTCCGGCGGCCGCACCCGGTACGCCGCCCAGCTCGACCCCCTGGAGCGCGCCACCGTCGCGGGGCTGATGGACCAGGTCCGCGAGCTGCTCGACCCGCCCGCCCCGGTGCCGGAGGGCGGTGACGACTTCGCGTCGATCGTCGCCGGCCTCGGGATGGGCGTGACCGTCGCCGCCGAGGACCAGCGCGAGTTCGACCCCGACGATGCCCGTCGCGACCCGGCGCTCGACCGGCTGCTGCCGACCGCGAACCGCCAGGACGACGAGGTGGCGGCCGAGTTCCGCCGGCTCACCGAGACCGGGCTGCGCCAGCGCAAGGCCGCGGCGCTGGAGACGGCCGCCGACCTCCTGCGCGGCGAGGACAAGATCCGCCTGGACGCAGGTCAGGCCCGGGCCCTGCTCACCGCCCTCACCGACGTGCGGCTCGTGCTCGGTGAGCGGATGGGACTGCGCACCGACGAGGACGTCGACGTGCTCGAGGCCGCCGCGCAGGACCTCGACCCGGACGACCCGCTGGGGTATGCGCTGGCCGTCTACGACTTCCTCACCTGGCTGCAGGAGTCGCTGGCGACCGCGATGTTGGACGGGTGAGCGTGGGTGACCCCGGGTGGGGCGACCGGGGTCGAGGACACCGGGTCGCACCGGTGCTCGCGGTCGTGCTGGCGGTGCTGCTCGTGGTGGTGCTGCTGTGGCCCGACGGCTGGGTCCTGAACCGCGCCGTCGTCCGGGTCTACGTCTTCTTCCTCGACCGGGGGATGCCCCAGCGCGTCACGCCCGAGGACTATGCCGTGGTGCTCAACGTCGCCGTGTTCGTGCCGCTCGGCTGGATCGGGGTCGCGCTGCTGCGCTGGCCGCCGGCTGGGGTGGCGCTGGACGCTGACGGCGGCCAGCGCGGCCGTCGAGCTCGTCCAGGCGCTGCCCGTCGTCGGTCGGGACCCCAGCCTGCTCGACGTCGCCAGCAACGCGCTCGGGGCGGTGCTCGGTGTCGTCGCGGCGTCAGTCGTGGGCCGACGCCGGCACAGACGGAATGGTGCGGCGGACGACCAGGCCGGCGTCGACCAGCCCGGCGACGAACGTGGCGACGTCGGCGGTGACCACCTCGGCGGGTGAGCCGACGTCGTCGGCGACCCGCTGGGTGACCTCCTCGAAGCGTGCCGCCCTCCGCGAGCGACAGCCAGATCACGGCCCCCGCCCCGGCGAGCACGAACGGCGGGCCGTCGGGCAGCGGTGCCGCGTAGACGGTGCCGTCCCGCTCGACCCACGCGGTGCGCGCCGCGATGAGCAGCTGCTGGTCGGTCATCGCCACGGCACCCGGCCGGCGAGGGCCTTCACGCCGGCGCCGACCCGCCGCACGGACTCCACGGCGACCTCGGGACGCGTCGGGGTGTGTCCGAGCTTCAGGCCGAGGTAGTAGCGGTTGACCCGCAGGGAGCGCCACGCGACCGACACCTTCGCGCGCGGGCCACGGGCGGCGCGGAACCGGGCGGTCCACTCGTCGAGGCGGTCGCCACCGTGCACGAACACCTCCCAGACGGCTGCCTCGGGGTCGCCCCGGTACTCGTCGAGGTGGCCCGTCGCGGCGGCCAGGGCCACCGTGGCCCCGGTGTCGGCGGCCAGCGCCCTGATCCGCTCGCGGTCCTGCGGGGTGCGGTCGGTCCAGTTCGGGGCGAGGTCGGGGTGGTCGCCCCCGGGGTGCGGGGTACGGGCGGAGTGCAGCAGCAGCACCAGCGACTGGGCCAGCGGCTCGGGCACGGCGCAGGGCAGGTGCCCCAGCTCCACCGAGTCACGGCTGCTCCACAGACGGTCGAACGCGTGCGCCGGGTCGCGGTCCATCCCCGGGTAGTGCCGGTGCACGTCGAGCATGCCCCAGCTCTCGTGGAAGAGGTTGGCCGCGTGGTCGAAGGCCGACCCGGCGTCGAAGGTGGTCTCGATCCGCCAGCCGTGGGCGGCGAGGATCGCCATCAGCGCGTCGACCCCGGACGGTCGCACGATCACGTCGACGTCGGTTGCCGCGTCCGTGTGGGCGCGCAGACCGGGGTGCACGGCCGGGCCCTTGATGTGCAGCACGTCGACGCCGGCCTCGTCGGCGAGTGCCTGCACGGCCGCGTGCGCGAGCTCGACCCGCACGGGCAGGGGCACGTCGACGACCTCGGTCACGGTGCCACTCTAGGTTCGAGGTTTCCCGGACCACCGGTGGAACCGGGAAGGCCGGGATAAAATCTCGACACCGCGCGGCGATGTCGTGCTCTTCCCTCGAGGACCCCTGTGACCATTCTCGACTTCGTCAGACTCTCGCGCGCCCACGTCTGGAGCCTGCTCTTCCTCACGCTCGTCGGCGCCGGCTCGGCCTGGGTGATCACCGAGCGGATGCCGGAGGTCTACCTCGCCGACGCGAGCGGCTACGTCGTCGTCGGGGGTGACCAGAACTCCTCCGGCGAAGGCCTGGCCGCGACCACCCTCGGCGGCACCAAGGCCGACTCGTACCTGCCGCTGGTCACCGGCCGCGCGGTCGCGCAGCGGGCCATCGAGGCGACCGGCATCAGTGCGACGCCGGCCCAGGTCGCGGCGCGGGTGTCGGCCTCGGTGGCGCCCGAGTCGGTCATCCTCAAGGTCACCGCCACCGGTCCGAACCCCGAGGAGGCGCGGCTCCTCGCCGACGCCGTCATCACGGCCACCGCCGCAGAGGCCGACCGGATCGAGAAGACCGGCAGCGCGTCGACCGCGAGTGACCCCTTGGTGCAGGTCGTCCCGATCGAGACCGCGTTGCCCGGCGTCAAGGTCGCCCCCGACCCGATGCGCAACGTGCTCATCGGCGCCGTCGTCGGCCTGCTCGTCGGCTACGGCCTGGTGTTCCTGCGCCGCAAGCTCGACACCCGGCTGCGCACCGTCGCCGACGTCGAGACGGAGACCGGGGCCAGCGTGCTCGGCGTCGTGCCGCTCACGTCAGAGCTGCGCGGGCACCGGCAACCGCAGCCTGGACCAGCTCGGGCTCGCCACCGAGGCGTTCCGGCAGATCCGCACGAACCTGCGCTTCGTCAGCGTCGACCACGCACCGCGCAGCATCGTCGTCACCAGCGCGAACGCCGGGGAGGGCAAGTCGACGATGTCGGCCACGCTCGCCCGGGTGCTCGGCGAGTCCGGCCAGCCCACCGTCATCATCGATGCGGACCTGCGCCGGCCGATGCTGGCCACCATCTTCGACCGGCCCGGCTCGGTCGGGCTCTCCCAGCTGCTCGCCGGCCAGGTGCGCCTCGTGGACGCGCTGCAGGACACCGAGCAGCCCAACGTGCGGCTCATCGCGGCGGGCCGCACCCCGCCGAACCCGAGCGAGCTGCTCGGGTCGCAGCGGATGCACGCCCTGATCGACCACCTCGCCAAGGACCACCTCGTGATCCTCGACGCGCCGCCGCTGCTCCCGGTCACCGACGCCGGCCTGCTGTCGGGCATGAGCGACGGCACGCTTCTCGTCTTCGCGGTGGGCCGCACGCACAAGGACCAGGCCCGGCTGTGCGCCAAGATCATGGGCCAGGTCGGCGGGCACGTGCTCGGGGTCGTGCTGAACATGGCCCCGAAGAAGGGTCTGGGCGGAGTCGTCTACGGGTACGGCCACGGCTACGGCAGCGAGTACGCCACCCGGGAGAAGTACCTGCGTGCGGCCGGGTGAGGTCGACGCGGTTTCCGCGGCGGTGCCGATCACCCCGGCCCCGCGGCGCTCGCGGCCCACCGACCGTCGCCCGAAGGACCTCGACGACGCGAACGTCTGACCGCAGCGGGCCCGCCGTCCGCGCGACCCCACCGGTCAGTAGGCTCCGCGGCTCGACACGACGGCGATCATGGTGCGGGCGAGGATCGCGAGGTCCTGCACGATCGACCAGTTGTCGACGTAGTACAGGTCCAGGCGCACCGAGTCCTCCCACGACAGGTCGGAGCGACCCGACACCTGCCACAGGCCGGTCATCCCGGGCCGGACGGCGAGCCGGCGACGCACGTCGTCGGTGTAGCGCTCCACCTCCCCGGGCAGCGGCGGGCGCGGACCCACGAGGCTCATCTCGCCGCGGAGCACGTTGAAGAACTGGGGCATCTCGTCGAGCGAGAACCGCCGGATGAGCCGCCCCGGCCGGGTGACGCGTGGGTCGTTCTCGGCCTTGAAGAGCACGTGGTCGTCCTCGTGCTTGTTGTCGGCCGCCACCGTGGCGACCAACGTGTCGGCGTCGGTCACCATCGAGCGGAACTTGTAGCAGTCGAACAGGTCACCGTTGCGGCCGACGCGCTGCTGGCGGAAGAGCACCGGACCGCGGTCGTGCACCTTGATCGCGATGGCCGTGCCGATGAGCAGCGGGCTCGACAGCACGACCAGCACACCGGCGCCGATCAGGTCGAACAGCCGCTTCGAGACGCGGGTGGCGGCCTGGGCGCGGGGCCCCTCGAGCTCCATGAGCTGCAGGCCGGCCGCCGGGCGCACCCGCACCCGGTCGCTGGCGACGTCGGTGAGCCCCGGCACGAGCATGATCTGTACGGGGGAGTCGGCCAGCTCCCAGGCCGCGCGGCGCATCTGCTGGGCGGAGGCGACCGCCCCCCCGGCGAAGAGCACGATGTCGCACCCGGTGTCGGCGACGACGGCAGCGGTGCGTGCGGTCGTGCCCAGGATCTCGACGCCGCCCGGGGTCTGCTCGGCCGACTCGGTGGCCGGCACGACCGCGCCGACGACGTGGTAGCCGAGCCAGCGCTCGCGGTTGAGCACGCGGGCGACCTCGTCGACCTGGGCGGCGGAGCCGGCGACGACGACCCGGCTGACCAGGTGGCCGCGGCGGCGCAGCGCGTGGGTGACCCGGCGCAGCGCGAAGCGGCCGAGGAGCAGCGCGGGCACCCCGAAGATGACCAGGAGGAAGAAGAAGCCGCGCGAGAACTGGAACTTCATCAGGAAGCAGACGACTCCCGTCGTCCCGGCCGCCACCATGGTCCCGCGCACGACGAGCTTGTACTCGGTGGCCCCGGCCGCCATGACGTGTGTCGCGTACCCCCCGGTCAGCGCGATGGCGGCCACCCAGCCCAGGACGATCGGCACGCCGACGATGGCGACCAGGTTGTCGACGTCGCCGACCGCGTTGAAGAACGGCAGCCGCATGCGGCCGTAGGCCGCTGCGAGGGTCACCCCGGTGATGACGAGGAGGTCGACGACGACGGCGGCCAGGCTCGGGAGGAGGTGGCTCCACCGCGCGGCGCGGGCGGCCGCCGTGGTGTCGGTGTGCACCTCGTTGATGATCATGGGACCTTCGCGACGTCGTGGCGAGCATCGGACGGGCGGCCCCCTCGTGGCGAGGAGGGAGTGGCCCCGACCAGTATCGGTCGTGATACCGGGTCCCCAACAGGGGGTCGTGACCGACCGGATCGAATACGGGCCGTTCGGACGATGGGGACCGGTGCGCCCTTCACCCGGCTCGCGGGCCGCCAAGAGTCCCGCTCAGCGGGCGCGCAGGAGGTCGTCGACCTCGGCGTGCAGCCGCGCCGCGAAGCCCGCCTCGGAGAACCGCTCGGCGTGCGAGCGCAGCACGTCCGGGTCCCAGGCGTGGGCGTCGGCCGCGGCCAGCCCCGCCCGGAACAGCTCGGGCTCGGGCGCGTCGACGTGCAGCCCGGTGACCCCCTCGCGGACGGTGTCGAGGTAGCCCCCCGCCCGCAGGGTGAGGCTCGGCCGGCCGAAGACGGCGGCCTCCAGCGGCGAGAGCCCGTAGTCCTCGAAGCTCGGCGCGACGAGGATGCGCGTGTGCGCGTAGACCCAGCGCAGCTGGGCGTCGGTGAGGCCGGACAGGAGGCGCACGTTGCCCGGCATCGAGGCGACCAGGGCGTCGCGCCCCGGCCCGGCGCCGACGACGACGAGCCGGTGCTCGGTGCCGCGCACGGCATCGACGACCACGTCGACGTTCTTGTACGGGAGCAGCCGCGAGACCACGAGGTGGTATCCGCCGTTGCTCGCCCAGTCCTCCACCTCGGGCACCGGTGCCTGCGCCGCGTCGGCGGCCATGCTGTGCGGCGCGGGAAGGACGTCGGCGGCGATGCCGTAGGTCGCCTCGATCCGGTCGCGGACGACGTGCGAGATCGCGAGGTACCGGTCGCTGCGGCGGGCAGCGCGGCCGTCCCAGCGGCGCAGGGCGGGACGCAGCACGAGCAGGGCCAGCCCGGTCGCCGAGCGCCTGGCCGGGCCACCGAGGTAGGTGTCCGTCTGGTAGAGCCACCGCGCGGGGGAGTAGCAGTAGACCAGGTTGCGGCCGGTGTGGCGGAACCCGTGCGCCCAGCCACTGGAGGAGACCAGCACCACCTCGGCGTCGACCGTGAACCTGGAGGCGGCCCGGGCGAGGAACGGCAGCCCGAGGCGGTGGTCGCGCCGGACCGGACCGATCCGGTTCAGCGGTGAGGTCACGATGTCGTGGTCGGCGAACTCGGGGTAGGTCCCGTCGGGGTCGTACAGCGTGGTGTAGATCCGCGCGTCGGGGAAGGCCCTGGCCATCGCGAGCACGACGCGCTCGGCCCCACCGCGCTGGGTCAGGTAGTCGTGCGCGATGGCGACCCGGGGACGTGCACGGGTCACGAGGTGGGCCGCTCGGCGTCGACCATCCGCCCGACGAGGTCCTCGAAGGTGACCGTCGGCGACCAGCCGAGCCGCTCACGCGCGACCGTGGCGTCGCCGACGAGCAGGCTGGGGTCGGCCGGCCGGATGAAGTCGGCGTGCACCTCGACCAGCGGCTCCCAGTCGGTCACCCCGGCGTGCTCGAAGGCCGCGGCCACGAAGTCACGCACGCTGTGGGCCCGGCCCGTCGCGATCACGTAGTCGCCGGGGACGTCGTAGCGGGCGGCGCGCACCATCGCGTCGACGTAGTCCGGGGCCCAGCCCCAGTCGCGGCGGGCGTCGAGGTTGCCCAGGGTGAGCCGGTCGGCCCGGCCGGCGGCGATCTGCGCGACCGTGCTGGTGATCTTGCGGGTGACGAAGGTGGTCGGGCGGCGCGGTGACTCGTGGTTGTAGAGGATGACCGTCGCGGTGAACAGCCCGCGCGACCGCTCGACCCCCGCGACGTGGTGCGCGAACGCCTTGGACGCCCCGTAGGGGCTGACCGGGCGGATGGGGGTGTGCTCGTCCTGGGGGGAGCTGGCCGGCTCCCCGAAGATCTCGGCGCTGCTCGGCTGCAGCACCCGCACCTCACGGCCCCGGCGCTCCTGGAGCCGGCGCGCGGCATCCATCAGGGTGAGCGCGGCGAGGCCGTTGACCCGGGTGGTGAGCAACGGGTCCTCCCACGAGCGGGCCACCGAGCTCATCCCACCGAGGTTGTAGATCTCGTCGGGTCCGACCCGCGCGACGAGGTCGGCGAGCACGTCGGGGTCGGTGTCGAGGTCGACCTCGTGCACGACGAGTCCCTCGGGCAGCGGGCCGCCGAGGTCCTCGGTGCGCACCAGGCCGTGCACCTCGACCGCCTCGCCCAGCAGCCGTTCGACGAGGTAGCTCCCGTCCTGGCCGGTGGCCCCGGTGACCAGCGCGACGCTCATCGGCCGGTCGAGGCCCGCAGCAGGGCGAGGTCGTTGTCGACCATCATCTCGACCAGCTCGTGGAAGGCCACCGTGGGCTTCCAGCCGAGCCGTTCGCGGGCCTTGCTCGCGTCGCCGACGAGCAGGTCGACCTCGGCGGGCCGCATGAAGCGCGGGTCCTGCTCGACGTGCCCGGACCAGTCGTCGATGCCGACCCGGGCGAAGGCGGCGTCCAGCAGGTCGCGGATCGAGTGCGTCTCGCCGGTGGACAGCACGTAGTCGTCGGCCTCGGGCTGCTGCAGCATCCGCCACATGCCCTCGACGTAGTCGCCGGCGAACCCCCAGTCGCGCTTGGCGTCGAGGTTGCCCATCGTGATCGTGTCCTGCAGCCCGAGCGCGATCGCGGCGACCGCCATCGACACCTTGCGGGTGACGAACTCCGGTCCGCGGCGCGGGGACTCGTGGTTGAACAGGATGCCGGAGCTCGCGTGCATGCCGTAGGACTCGCGGTAGTTGATGGTCATGTAGTGCCCGTAGACCTTGGCCACGCCGTAGGGCGAGCGGGGCCACAGCAGGGTCTTCTCGCGCTGCGGCACCTCCTGCACCTTGCCGAACATCTCCGACGACGACGCCTGGTAGAACCGCACCTTCGCCGGGTCCGACCCGGAGTACAGGCGCACCGCCTCGAGCGCGTTGAGCACGCCCGTTGCCGGTGACCTCGGTGGTGACCCGGGCGTTCTCCCACGAGTACGCCACGAACGACACCGCGCCCAGGTTGTAGAACTCGTCGGGCTGCGAGACGGACAGCGCCCGCATCAGGCTGGACAGGTCGGTGAGGTCGCCGGTGTGCAGCACGACCTCGGGCACGATCGCCTGCACGAGCTCGCGCTTGGGGTTGTTCTGGCCACGGATGATGCCGTGCACCTCGTAACCCTTGGCGAGCAGCAGCTCGGAGAGGTACAGGCCGTCCTGGCCGGTGATCCCGGTGATGAGTGCGCGTGGCATGCGGTGCGTGGGCCTCCGGCTCGGTGTTCAGGTCTCGTGGCTCGTCCATCCTCGCACCCCGGCGGTCGTCACAGCCCCAGGTCGGAGACCAGGGCCGACACCCGGGACAGGCCCGCGGCGGGGGAGAAGTGCTCCTCCCACCGGGCGTGCGCACGGTCGAGCACCTCCACCATCCGGTCCGGCCCGGCGTCGAAGACCGACTCCACCGCGTGGGCGAGCGCGGCGGCATCCCCGATCGGGGTGACCCACGGGTGGCCCGGCCCGGCCACCTCGGCCAGCGCCCCGGCGTCCGAGATGACGAACGGCGTGCGCGACGACATCGCCTCGGCGACGACGAGCCCGAACGGCTCGGCCCACTGCGAGGGGAAGACCGCGACGTCGATGGACGAGAAGAAGTCCTCGCGGGAGATCCAGCCGGGTCGCTCGACGAGGTGCTCGACCGGCTCCATGGCCTTGCGGATCGGGCCCGAGTCCTCGGGTGGGGCGAACCGTCCCTCGCCCGCCAGCAGCAGGTGGTAGCGGCCCGGGTCGGTGCGGTCCAGCTCGGCCAGCCCGGCGGCCAGGGTGACCAGCCCCTTGTCGACCGAGTGCCGGCCGAGGAAGCCGATCCGCCGCTCACGAGTGTGCTCGGGCGGGCGGGGGTGCGTGGCCACCGGTTCGACCCAGTTCCACAGCACCCGCGAGCCGGGCACGCTCGCCGCCATCGACTCCGACGGCACCAGGGTGACCAGGGCACCGCGCCGGGCGACCCGGGCGGCGATGGCGTTGACCCCCACCGGTTCCTGGTGCAGGTGCACGACGCGGTGGCCCAGCCCGGCGGTCGCGAAGGCCGGCACGAGACCGTTGCACCAGAGGATGCCGGCGGCATTGGTCGCGCGCCACGCCCGCAGCTCGGCGACGTAGTGGCGGCGGCCGGACGACAGGTCGGTCGCCGGGAAGCCGGCGGCGCGAGCCGCCTCGGCGATGCCCTCGCGCCCGCCGCGGGGCGCCACGACCTGCACCTCGTGGCCCAGGGTGCGCAGCGCCTCGGCGAGCGACAGCAGCATGACCTCGCCGCCGCCGATCTCGCCGTTGTTGGCGGCCAGCACGACGGCGGTCATGACCGGCCTGCCACGGCGCGGTAGACCTCGGCGACCTCGGCGCACATCGCGGCGCGGTCCGGCCAGCCGGCCGGCAGGGTCGGCCGGGCTGCCGGGTCGAGCCCCTGGTCGGCGACCAGCCGGGCGACCCCGGCGTGGTCGTCGTGCGCCACCATGGCGGCAGCCGGGAGGATCTCGGGGTTGCCGCCGACCGGTGTCGCGACGGCGCCGACCCCGTGCACGAGGGCGTCGAGCAGCGAGTACGAGCAGTTCTCCCAGACCGACAGCTGCACCAGCACGTCGGCCGCGTCGAGCAACGGCCCCGGGTCGACGTGTCCGACGAAGGTCGTCGACCCCCGAGCCCGAGGTCGTTGGCGAGGTCGCGCAGCGCCTCCTCCTCGGGTCCGGAACCGGCGACGGTGAGGCGGGCGTCCGGGTGCGCCGCGCGCAGCAGTGCGAACGATCGCAGCAGGTGGTCGACCCGCTTCTCGGGGGCGAGCCGGGCGATCGAGACGACGTGCAGGCCGGGGCCACGGCGCGGTGGGTCGGGCAGCGGGTCGACGCCGTTGCGGATGACGCGCACCGGTGTCGAGCGCGACGGGTGCCACTTGGCCCGCACCGTGCTCGCGGTGGACTCGGCGACCGCGATGACGGCATCCGCGCGACGCAGGCGCGCCGTGTGCGCCAGCGCCTTGAGCCGGGCGCGGAGCACGGTGCCGTGGTAGACGAGGTCGTCGACGGCGATGCCGTGCTCGGTCGTGACCAGCGCGGTGGGTGAGCCCACCGTGGCGACGGCGGTGACGACGTCGGCCCAGGACAGGTGCGAGTGGGTGACGGCCGGTCGCAGCGCACGGACGGTGTGCCGCACGGCGGCCACCGACTCGCGGATGCCGTGCTCGGGCCCGACCGGGGCCGTCGCCACGGCGGCGCCGACGGCCCGCAGCCGGTCGGCGAGCGGGCCGGGTGGGAGCAGCACGACCAGCCGGTGCCCCGGCACGCCGACCTCGACGACGTCGAGAACGTGCCGCCCGACACCGGCCACGTCACCCACCGGAACGACCCACAGGGCGGTGGGGGGTGCGTCGGGCCCGGTCAGAACCACTGCTCGAGCCGCTCCAACGCCAGCCAGAAGCCCTCGCCGTTGTTGACGTGCCCCTGCCAGATCTCCGGGATGAAGCCCACGCCCGGCGCGAGCACGTCGAGCTGGCGGGCCAGCACCGGCCAGTCGATCTCGCCGTCGCCCACCTGCACGCCCTCGCCGTCGACCCCCACGGAGTCGACGAGGTGCAGGTGGTCGCTGTGCGGGGCGAGCAGGTCGACCGCCTCGGAGAACGGCTGGCCGAGGAAGGTCGCCGCGAGCTTGGTGTGCGAGACGTCGAGGCAGAGCCGGCGACCGTAGCGGGACGCGAACTCGGCTGTGTCGGAAGCGCGCACGAACAGGTTGCAGTAGAGCTGGCCACCCATGTACCAGGGGAACGGTGGAAGCGTCTGGCAGGACAGGCGCACGCCGGTGTCGTCGACCCGGTCGAGCCCGGCGGCGACCCGCGCGTACATGTCGGGCAGCTCGTCGAGGGGCACGTGCCGGTCGGTCGTGAACCCGCCGACGCTGGAGATGACGACGGGGTCGACCTCGGTGGTGAAGTACGGCCGCAGCGACCGGGTGAGGTCGATGACCCGCTGGAGCTCGGTGATCGAGCGCTCCCAGTGCGCGTCGTCCTCGCTGGCGAGGTTGAGGATGAAGTCGCCGGCGAACAGGTCCGGTGCGTGGCAGGCGTAGCCCATCGGCAGGCGCTCGGGAAGCACGGTGGCGGGGTCGATCTCGAGGTCCTTGTACGAGAAGTGGAACTCGAGGAAGTCGGGGGTGCAGTCGGCGGTGAGGGTCTCGACGTCGTGGTAGCGCACCGGCAGGCCCCACGGACGACGGAAGACGAAGTCGCGACCCTTCGACACGGCATCCGACAGGTCGGTGGCGTAGAAGAAGTCGCCGGCGCGCAGGCCGCGGTTGGCGGTGCGGCCGACCAGCCGGTCGAGCGCGTTGGGCTGCAGGCCGCGGCCGGGGCTCTTGATGTCGACGGCGGCGCGGTCGATGACGTCGCCGGGCTCGAGGTCGCGGGCCGCGACCAGGCTCTTGGCGAGGTTGACCCGGTTCATCATCTCGCCGGTGGACACCGCCCGCGGCGCGGTGCTGCCCAGGGACTCCTCGACCTCGCGGATCCGCGCGACCATCTCGGCGAACTCGCCGGGCAGCAGCGAGACCTTGTGGTCGTTGCCCTCCAGGCCGCGGTCGACGGTGAAGTGCTTCTCGACGATGCTCGCCCCGAGGGCGACGGCGGCGACCGCCACGTGGAAGCCGCGCTCGTGGCCGGAGTAGCCCACCGGGCAGTCGCCGAGCTCGGCGAGCCGGGTGAGGTAGCGCAGGTTGACGTCCTTGAACGGCGCCGGGTAGGTCGACTGGCAGTGCAGCAGCGCGTAGGCCGTTCCGCTGGCCCGGAGCACGGCGACGCTCTCGCGGATCTCGCTCTCGGTCGACATCCCGGTCGAGACCACGAGCGGCGTGCCGGATGCCGCGGCGTGCGTGAGCAGCGCGTGGTTGGTGAGGTCGGCCGACGCGATCTTCAGGGCCGGGATGCCGTAGCCGACGAGGGCGTCGACGCTGGGGGCGTCCCAGGGGGTGCACATGATGTCGATGTCGACCGCACGGCAGTGGTCGAAGACCTCGAAGAGCTGCTCGGCGGGCAGGTTGAACCGGGAGAGCAGGTCGAGGGTGTACTGCGGGCCGAGGTCCTCGCCGGCGCTGCCCGTGCCGCCGCGGTAGAGCGCCGCCATGTCGCGCAGCTGGAACTTCACGGCGTCGGCGCCGGCCCCCTTGGCGAGGTCGACGAGCTCCTTGGCCAGCTCGACCGAGCCGTTGTGGTTGATGCCGATCTCGGCGATCAGGAACGCGGGCCGGCCCAGCCCGACGTCGTGGCGGCCGACCTGGAACGCGTCGCTGCGGTTGACGGCGACGGCGACGAGGTGGCCGTGCTCGTCGAGCAGTGGGACGTGGTCGATCGCCCCGACGAACAGCCGGCGGATCTCCGCGGGGGTGGCCGTCGAGGGCGCGCTGGTCGCCGCGGTGTTGGCGACGTCGGCGCACGGCCGGGTGAGGTCGACCTCGGACTGGGCGGCGATCCAGCGCCGCACGTCGCCGTCGCTGATCGAGCCGACGAGGTGCCCGTGCTCGGTGACGCAGAAGACGATCCTGGCCTTGTTGGCGCTGATCTTCTCCAGGGCGGTGAGGACCGGGTCCTCGCCGTAGACGACGAAGGGCCGGATGGTCCGGTCGATGATCATGCGAGGCTCCCGGACGCCGTGTGGGAGCGCGTGAGGTCGTGGTGGCTGAGGGTGCGGTCGGCGACCTCGAGGTCGAGCTCGGTGTCGACGTCGATGCCCTCGAGCTCGTCCATGACGAACAGCCCGACCCGTCCGCCGATCCGGTTGTCGAGCTCGTCGTAGACCCAGGTGCGGGTCAGGTAGAGCGACCCGGTCTCCCGGTAGCGCAGCGTGGCGGGAGTGAGGTCCTGGCGGCGGGGCCGGGCCGTGACGTCGTAGGCCGAGGTGGGCCCGGCATCCGCGGTGCCTTCGGTCCAGATGAAGGGCGCCTGCGGCACGACGCCCACGAGCGAGTCGACGCCGGTCGCCTCGAGCTGCGCGACGGCCCGCGACAGCGTGCCCGGCAGCCGCACGGGTGAGGTGGCCTGGAGCAGCATGACGGCGTCGGGTGCGGCGTCGGCCTGCCGAGCCTGGGCGATCGCGTGCCGCACCACCGGCTCGGTGGGCGTGGTGTCGCGGGCGAGGTCCGCGGGTCGCAGGAAGGGGACCAGTGCGCCGGCCGCGCGGGCGACGGCCGCGATCTCCTCGTCGTCGGTCGAGACCACGACGTCCATGGCGGGGCGCGCTGCCAGGGCCCGCTCGAGGGTCCACACGATGAGCGGCTTGCCCCCGACGACCCGCAGGTTCTTGCGGGGAACGCCCTTGGACCCACCGCGGGCGGGCACGACGCAGAGGATCCTCACCGCGCCATCATCCCCCGCACGACCTCGGCGACACCGCGGGACGGCTCCACCTCGGGCCGTTCGGGTGATGCCGTCGGGGGGCCACCCCACGGCGCGAGGGCGTAGCGGTCCCAGAACTCCTGCAGCCAGGGCGGCGGGTCGGCCAGGGTGACCCACGCGGGGAGCCCGGCCGCTGCGGCCTCGAGCACGCCCGTGGAGAACACGCTGACCACCGGGGCGGCGAGCTCGCGCAGCGGGATGCCGGAACGGTCGATCGCGATGCCCGAGGACTCCCAGCGGGCGTGCGTCGACACCGACCGGCGGTCGTGCTCGGACGGGTGCGGCCGGTAGGTGGCGTGCTCGGCGCGGCAGAAGGTCTCGGCGGCCTTGGCGAGCACGTCGCGTGACAGCTCGGCGCCGTGCAGCTGGCCGAGGAAGACCGGGCGGGCGTCCGGGTCGGCGGTGACCGGCGCGGCCTCGGCGGCCTCCCAGAGCAGCTGGGAGCCGACCACGACCGACCCGACGTCGTCGCGGCCGGACCGCCAGAACGCGGCGTCGGCCTCGCTCCAGGCGAGCAGGATCGTGCCGGCGGCCAGCGGTGGCGCGTGCGGGGTGAGCAGGCCGTGCTGGACGGTGAGGAAGCGCCCGGGCTCCGCGGCCCGGTGCGCGAGCGCGCCCAGCGGCAGGTAGTGGCCCGTCGACAGCACCAGGGAACCGCCGCCGGTCTGCTGGGCGACGAGGTCCGGCGCGTAGCCGGTCGTCTCGGTCCACGGACCCTCCGGGAGCAGGTCGGTGACGCCGGTCGGGGCCACGACGGCGACGTCCGCGGGGTCGAGGTGGTGCACCGGCTCGAGCAGGGCGCGCACCGAGGAGGGGGAGCGCGACTCCAGGCAGACCAGCACCCGCGGCTCGGGACCGCCCCGGGTCAGCACGGCGTGGCCGGCGTGGCCGTCGGGCCGGGCGATGTCGCGCAGCACGCCGAGCATCCGCTGAGCACGCCGCCCGAGTGGTTGGCTGCGGTCCTGCCAGCGGTGCCAGGCCTTGAGGTCCTCGGGGTGGGTCAGGCCTTCCACAGTGCCTCCAGGGCTCGGGCGCGGTGCACGAAGGTGTGCTCGGCGATGGTGCGGGCGCGCCCGGCGGCGCGCAGACGGTCGGCCCAGGGGCGGTCGGTCGCGGCCCGGTGGGCCAGCTCCGCGGCCTCCTCGGGCGAGCCGAAGACGGCGAGCTCGACCCCCGGCTCGTAGTGGCGCGACACGTCGGCCCGGTCGACGAGCTGCACGGCCCCGACGCCGCAGGCCTCGAAGGTGCGCATCGTGAAGCCGTCCTGGTCGCCGTGCACGTTGAGGGTGGCCCGGGCGCCGGCCATCACGCGCGTAGGCGTCGGCGCGGGACAGGTCGCGGCCGTGCGGCACGGGGGGCTGGCGCAGCCGCCAGGTGCGCAGCCGGTCGACGGGGTGGCCCGACCAGTCGCGGCCGTAGGCCCGCACCGGCACCTCGGACGCCGCGAGGTCGGTGAGCAGCGCCTCACGACCCGGGTAGCGGGCGCCGACGAAGACGACCTCGTCGCTGGGCGCGGGGGTGAAGGCGATGTCGGGGTCGTGGGCCAGCGGCACGTGCACCGCCCGAAGACCCTGCGCCGTGAGGGTCGCGACGTCGTCGGGGGAGTAGCTCGCCACCGGCCCGGCCGCCGCGAGCGAGGCCGGGGTGTGCCCGGTGCGACGCAGCTCGTCGTACAGCCACAGCGCGCGCCGTCGACCCTGCAGCAGGCGCCACAGCTCGTCGTCGAAGGTGTCGCCCTTGACGACCAGCACCACGTCGGGGTCGACCTCGCGCACCACCTCGACCGCGCGGCGGTCTGCTCGGCGCGGCGCCGGGCCACCGGCCCTCCGAGCCGCTCGACGAGGTCGTGCGCCACCTTGGCCCTGGCCCGGTCGACCGGGCCGGGGTGCGCGTCGTAGGCGACGGTGGTCACGGCATACCCGAGGGTGGTGAAGGCGCGCTCGATCGAGCGCCAGTAGCCGTGGAACACCGGGCTGAGCACCAGCAGGCGGGGGTCGCCGCTCACGAGGTGAGCCCACGCTCCTCGAGCTCGCCGAGGGCCTGCTCCCAGGCGCTGGCCGCGACGCCCGGGCGGTCCCACGAGGCACGCACGAAGTCGTGCACCGCCTGCGCCGTGGAGTGCGCGGGGCGGGGGGCACCGACCGAGGCCAGCCGGGTCAGGTCGGCGCACGCGTGCTCGATGTCGCCGGCCCGGTGCACCTCGACGTGCACGACGCCCGCGGAGGGGACGGGTGCGGCGTCCGCGGCGAGCCCGGCGAGCTCGACGAGGGAGGTCCGCACACCGGTGCCGCTGTTGAGCACCAACGGCTCCCCGGGGTCGGGCGGCGTGGAGACGAGGTGGGTCACGAGCGCGGCGAGGTCGTCGACGTGCACGAAGTCGCGGGTCTGGTGCCCGTCGCCGTAGATGGTGAGCGGTTGCTGCTCGCGCAGCATCGCGAGGAACGCCGCGAGCACACCGGTGTAGGGGTTGTGCAGCGCCTGGCCAGGGCCGATGACGTTCTGCGGTCGAACCACGGTGAGCGGCACCCGGTCACCGCACACGGCGACGGCGACCGACTCCGCGAGCGACTTGGTCTCTCCGTAGACCGACACCGGGTGGTGGGGGTCGTCCTCGCGCGACGGAGCCGGTGTGGCTGACGCGCAGCACGGGCGGCCGAAGGTGGGCCGATGGTCCCGGCACTCGTAACGACCCTCGCCGTAGACGGCGCGCGAGCTCATGACGAGCAACGGGATGCCGTGTCCCACTGCGAACTCCGCTGCGCGCCGGGTGCCGTCGACGTTGACCCGGTGGTACCGGTCGACTTCGTACATCGACTGCCCGGTGCCGGTCTCGGCCGCGAGGTGCACCAGCGCCTCGACCCGGCGCACCTGGGCGGCTGCGGTGGTCCAGGCGGGCCGGTCGGCGACGTCACCGACGACCACCGGCCCGGGGAAGTCGCGGCGGGCGGCCTCGGGGTCGGCGTGCACCTGGGGGTGGAGCAGGTCGAGGGCCGCGACGTCGTACCGCACCTCGGTGAGCCGGCGCGCGAGGTGCTGGCCGATGAACCCGGCACCACCGGTGACAGTACGGTCACGAGCCCTCCTCGGGGACTGGACCGGGGTCGATGACCCGCGCGGGCACGCCGCCGACGGTGGCCCCTGGCGGGCACGTCGCGGGTGACGACCGCCCCCGCGCCGACCGTGGCGCCGTCGCCGATGGTGACGCCGCCGAGGACCACGGCGCGCTGGCCGACGAACACCCGGTCGCCGATGACGACCGGTCCGGTGCCGCGCACGGCACCACGGTCGGCGCGGCCGTGGTCGGTCGTCGCGACGAACACGCCGTCGGCGAGCACCACGTCGTCGCCGATCCGGATGGGGTCGATGGCGTGCACGTGCACGTCGTGGCCGAGGTAGGCGCGGTCGCCCACGGTGATCGACCCGTCGGTGCCCTCGACCTGCAGCCAGGCACCTTCGTAGACGGCGCACCCGGCGCCGAGCGAGATGCGGTCGACGCCGCGCAGGCACAGCGGGCGCACGATGACGGTGCCGGGGCCGATGGCGGCGAACGCCCGACGGTAGAGCGCCGTGCGGGCGCGGCCGACGTGCCACCGCACCGACGGCGGTGCCTCGACGACCCGGCGGGCGACGTTCACGAGCGCCCACCGTGGATGAGCCGCAGCTCCTCTCGAGCGGTCGCGAACGGGTCGACGTCGCGGCCGGCGAGGCGGCGCCCGGTGTTGACGACGGCGTTCACCGCCGTGGCCGCGGTGAGCGAGGCGGCCGAGCCGGCGCCGCCCGCCCCAGGTGCCGGCGTACCGCATCCGCGACTCCACGAGCCAGCGGCGCCGGGCGGCCGGGTCGCTCGACCCGCCGCCGACGTGGGTGAGCGGCACGGTGCCGACGAAGACCGTCGGGATGCCGTGCTCGCGCAGCCTGCGCTGGAGGTCGATCTCCTCGGAGTTCATGAAGAAGGCCTCGTCGAAGCCGCCGACCATGCGGAACGCCTCGGTGGGCAGCAGCAGCGTCGCCCCGACCACCCAGTCGACCGGCAGGACCGCCCCCGGCACCGCGCGGGTGTCGTGGCCGACCGCCTCGTGCAGCACCCGCCGGTCGCGGAACCGGGCCAGCGGGGTGAGCCACTCGACCGTCTGGTGGCCGACGGTGGGGAAGTGCCGCGCGCTGTTCGACGGGCGTCCCTCGGTGTCGAGCAGGAGCGGGCCGACGACGGCCGGCATCCACGGCTCGGCCGCGGCGACGAGGTCGTCGACGAAGGTCGGGGTCAGGGCGACGTCACTGTTGAGGACGAGGAGCAGGGGCTGGGTGGCCACTGCGGCGCCCGAGTTCACGGCGGAGCCGAAACCGCCGTTCGTCGTCCGCCGCACGACGGTGACGCCGTCGGCATCCGGGAAGGGCTCGGGTGAGCAGTCGTCGACCACCACGATCTCCACCGTGCGGTCGGTCACCTGGGCGAGCAGGTCGCCGATCGTCGCCAGCGTGGGAGCGGGGTCACCGTAGTGGGGGACGACGACCGTGACCCCGCCACCATGGACCCGCTCGTCACTCACGGTGACAGGCTAACGGGACGGGGGGTACGTCCTCCGGCGAACCGACGGGCATGCGAACTCGACGACGACGTCATCCGCGCAACCGGGATCATCCAGGCCGGTACCCGGTGGGTTCGGTACGTTCCGCCGGTTGCCAGGAGCCGTCGAGGGTGCCCAGCTCGACGAGGTGGTCGAACGCCTCGCTCTGCCGCCGAACCTCGTCGAAGGACCCCGTCGCCGAGATCCGCCCGGCCTCGAGGAAGACGATCTGGTCGCAGTTCATGACCGTGGAGAGGCGATGGGCCACCACGATGACCGTGACCGCACCGTGCAGGGCGCGGATGACGTCGGTGACCCGCCGTTCGGTCTCGTTGTCGAGGGCGGACGTCGCCTCGTCGAGCACCAGCACGGTGGGCTGGCGATACAGCGCCCGGGCGATGCCCAGTCGCTGCCGTTGGCCACCGCTGAGTCGCGTTCCTCGCTCGCCCACCCTCGTCTCGAGTCCCTCGGGGAGGGTGGCGACATGCTCCTCGAGCTGAGCCAGTCGAATCGACGAGCGGACCCGCTCGTCGTCGATGAGCTCATCGGGCTCCCCGAAGGCGATGTTGGCACGTAGGGTGTCGTCGAGCAGGTAGACGTCCTGGGGTACGAAGCCGATGCTTCGCTGCCACGCCGCGAGATCCTCGTCGATGGACGTGCCGTCGACGAGCACGCGTCCCTCAGCGGGTGGGTGGAGGCCGAGGATGACGTCGACGAGCGTCGTCTTGCCCGCACCGCTCCCGCCGACGAGGGCGACAGACGCCCCCGCGGGGATGGCGAGGTCGACACCGCTGAGAACGGCCGCCATGCCTCCGGGATACGTGTACGAGACGTCGTCGACGAGCAGCTCGTCGGTCAAGGGCATGCGACGGGTCTCACCCGGGTCGTCCGTCTCGACGCTGGTGAGGTCCCTTGAGCGCAGGTCCTCGAGGAGGAGGTCGACCCCGGGGGCGCCCGATACGAACCTGCTGAGCGGAGGCGGATATCCGCACGAGGCTGGGCAACATGCGAAAGCCGGCCGCCAGGAACAGGGCCAGCGTAGTCAGGGTGGTTGCAGAGTCACCCTGGGCGAGGGAGACGATCGTCGAGCAGGGCGGCACCACCCACGAACACGAGCTCGAACACGTAGCGTGGGAGCTCGCTGAGGAACGACATGCATGCGCCGGGACCGTGCGTAGCGCAGACGTTGGGCCGCGTACTTGTCGAGGAAGAAGGCCGAGGTGCGCCGGACCTTCACCTCCTTGATGCCGTGCAGCGTCTCGAAGACCGTGGTCGACATCGCCAGGGCCGCGACCTGGAAGCTCTGGCCGGCCGACGTCGCCCGAGACCGCACCAGGCGGTCGAAGGCAAAGCCCGTGGTGATGAAGTAGGCGATGGCCGCCACGGCAGGCACCGGGTCGACGAGGAGGAGGACCGTGGTCAGTGCAGCGACCGTGACCGCCTCGCTGATGAGCGAGACGACGCCGATGACGACGACCGAGTACGTCTGCGAGACGCCCTCGTTCATCGTTCGCACGAAGGACGGTGCTGCTGCGGTGCAGGTGAAACCAGTAGGGCGCGGCGAGGTACCGGCGAAGGAGGGAGATCGCCGTCTGTGCCTCTTGCTCGGCAAGGAAGCCTGAGCAGCCACCAGCGGAACACGATGGTGAACACGGCCTTGGCCACGAAGGCGACGAACACGATGGCGGCGATGTAGCGGGCGAGCTGCGAGGCGGGCGGGTCGCCGAAGAGGCTCGACAGGGCACCGAGGGCGCCTTCGTCGGGGACGGTGCCGGTGAGCAGCTGCATGAGCGGCACGACAGCAGCGACGCCGATGATCTCCAGCCCCGCAGCGGCGATGGAGCCCACCATCGCCAGGCCCAGCCGTGCGCGTGTTCCTCGGGAGAACAGGACGGAGGTACCGCGAGGGATACCGAGCACGTGCGTCCTCCCGATGCGGATCAGGGGTTCTTCCCTGTCCGGTCAGTCTACGTGCGGTGTGACACGCGCGACGCCCACTCGGTGACGTCCGCGTCGGTGTCGGCCCCTACCCTTGGGCGGTGGCTGATTCACCGATCGGGGTCTTCGACTCCGGGTACGGCGGGCTGACCGTCATGCGGGCGGTCCTCGACCAGCTGCCGCACGAGTCGGTCGCCTACTTCGGCGACACCGCGCGCGCCCCCTACGGCCCGCGGCCCATCGCCCAGACCCGCGAGCTGGCGCTCGAGTGCCTCGACCGGCTCGTCGACCACGGGGTGAAGATCCTCGTCATCGCCTGCAACACGGCGAGCGCGGCGGTGCTGCACGACGCCCGCGAGCGCTACGACGTGCCGGTGGTCGAGGTCATCCGGCCCGCGGTGCGCCGGGCGGCCGCCGCCACCCGCACCGGCCGGATCGGCGTCATCTCCACCGTCGGCACCCACCAGTCCGGGGCCTACCTCGACGCCTTCGCCGCAGCGCCGCACCTCGACGTCGTCAGCACCCCGTGCCCGCGCTTCGTCGAGTTCGTCGAGCGCGGTGTCACCGGGGGCCCGGAGCTGGTCGGGGTCGCCCACGAGTACCTCGACCCGCTGCGCGAGCGCGGCGTCGACACCCTGGTGCTCGGCTGCACCCACTACCCGCTGCTCACCGCCGTCATCTCGTACGTCATGGGCGACGACGTCACGCTGGTCTCCTCGGCCGAGGAGACGGCCAAGGACGTCTACCGGGTGCTCGCCGACGCCGACCTGCTGCGCCCCGACGACCTGCCCGCAGCCCGACCACGGGTTCACCACCACCGGTGACCCCGAGGAGTTCCGCCGCCTGGCGAGCCGCTTCCTCGGCGTCGGCTCCCGGCTCGGCCCGGTGTTCACCGCGCCGCCGCACGTGATGACGGCGGAGCCGGCATGAGGGTCACCGTCATCGGCTGCTCGGGGTCCTTCGCCGGCCCCGACTCGCCCGCGTCGTCGTACCTCGTGCAGCACGAGGTCGACGGGCGCACCTGGAACCTCCTGCTCGACCTCGGCAGCGGCGCGCTCGGGGCGCTCCAGCGCCACGTGTCGCCCGACGACCTCGACGCCGTCGTGCTCAGCCACCTGCACCCCGACCACTGCGTCGACCTGTGCGGGCTCTACGTCACCCGGCGCTACCGTCCGGCCGGCCCGCTGCCGCACCGCCTGCCCGTGCACGGCCCGGTCGGCACCGCCGAGCGGGTGGCGCTGATGTACCACGGCCTCGAGCCGGGCGGCATGGAGGCGCAGTTCGACTTCGGCGTCGTCACGGATGCCGTGCCGCTCACCGTGGGCCCGTTCACCGTCACCCCGTACGCGGTGAACCACCCGGTCGAGGCCTACGGCTACCGGGTCGAGGCCGGCGGTGCCGTGCTGGCGTTCACCGGCGACACCGACGACTGCGACAACCTCACCCCGCTGCTGCGCGGCGCCGACCTCGCGCTGCTCGACTCGGCGTTCGTCGACGGGCGCGACGTCGTGCCCGACATCCACCTGTCCGGGTCGCGGGCCGCCGCGGCCGCGGTGCGGGCCGGGGGAGTACGGCGCTTCGTGCTCACCCACATCCCGGCCTGGAACGACCCGGAGGTGTGCCGCGCACAGGCCGCCGCCGTGTGGCCGGGTGACGTCGAGCTGGCCCGGGCCGGCGCGGTCTACGAGCTCTGACCCGCAGGCGGTCGGGGGTCGGCCCCGGGCCCCGCTAGCCTTGCGGCCATGCCTGACCAGACACCCCGCCATGACGGCCGCGCCCCCGACCAGCTTCGCGAGGTGCGCATCACCCGCAACTGGCTCGACCACGCCGAGGGCAGCGTCCTCGTCGAGTTCGGCCGCACCCGCGTGCTCTGCGCCGCCTCCTTCACCGAGGGCGTGCCGCGCTGGCTCAAGGGCCGCGGGTCGGGCTGGGTCACCGCCGAGTACGAGATGCTGCCGCGCTCGACCAACACCCGCAGCGACCGCGAGTCGCGCCGCGGCAAGGTCGGCGGTCGCACCCACGAGATCAGCCGGCTCGTCGGACGCAGCCTGCGCGCGGTCATCGACACGAAAGCCTTGGGCGAGAACACCATCGTGCTCGACTGCGACGTGCTGCAGGCCGACGGCGGCACCCGCACCGCCGCCATCACCGGCGCCTGGGTCGCCCTCGCGGATGCCGTGGCCGACGCCCGCGCCAAGGGTCTGGTCGCCGCCGGCGCCGAGCCGCTGACCGGCTCGATCGCCGCGGTGAGCGTCGGCCTGGTCGCCGGCCGGCCGGTGCTCGACCTCGACTACCCCGAGGACTCCACGGCGCAGACCGACATGAACGTCGTCATGACCGGCGACGGCCGATTCGTCGAGGTGCAGGGCACCGCCGAGGGCGCCGGCGCCGCGTTCGACCGGACCGTGCTCGGCGACCTGCTCGACCTCGCGACCACTGGCTGCGAGCAGCTGAGCCGCCTCCAGCAGGAGGCGCTGGCCGCGACCGCGCGGGAGCGGCTCGCGTGACCCGCCGGCTCGTGCTCGCGACCCGCAACGAGCACAAGGTGCACGAGCTGCGGCAGATCCTCTCGGGGCTGGTCGACGATCTCGGGCTGGAGGTCGTCGGCGCCGACGACGTCGAGGGCGCCCCGGACGTCGCCGAGACCGAGGTGACCTTCCTCGGCAACGCCCGGCTCAAGGCCGTCGCGCTCGCCGCAGGCCACCGGCCTGCCCGCGGTGGCCGACGACTCCGGGCTCGCGGTCGACGTGCTCGGCGGGTCGCCGGGCGTGTTCTCCGCGCGCTGGTCGGGCTCGACGGCCGGTGCGGATGCCGGTCGCGCCGTACGCGACCGCGCCAACCTCGACCTGCTCCTCGAGCAGATCGGCGACGTGCCCGACGAGCACCGGGCGGCGGCCTTCGTGTGCGCCGCGGTCGTCGCGCTGCCCGACGGCTCGGGTCGAGGGCGTCGAGGGCCGGGTCACCGGCACGCTCGTGCGGTCCCCGCGCGGCACCAACGGCTTCGGCTACGACCCCGTGTTCGTGCCGGACGGCGACACGCGCACCCTCGCCGAGTACACCGACGTCGAGAAGAACGCGATCTCGCACCGGGGCAACGCCTTCCGCGCCCTCGAACCCGTGCTGCGACACCTCCTGGACATCCTGACCGTGACTCGCCTGACGAGGGGGCTCGATCGTCACGCACGCGGTCGGCGGCGCGTCGTCTAACCTTGGTCGCGCGCGCAAGTGGCGGAACTGGCAGACGCGCCAGGTTTAGGTCCTGGTGCCTTCGGGTGTGCGGGTTCGAGTCCCGCCTTGCGCACCGATGCGGCTCAGCGCCATCGGCCGGGACGCGGCGCGGAATCGCGGCGCTCGCGCGGCGATCTTGCGACGAGCGCAGCTGGGCTCTGACGCACGTGGATGACCGTCTTGGCCCTGAGCACGTCAACCCGCGATGCGCGGGGCGGTGACGCGACGCATGGCATCGGACGCGCTGGACCAAGGCAGTGGCCTGTTGCGAGCGACTCGACGCGTGTCGGCCCGCTCGGTACGCGTGGACGGCCTCGAGGCCGCGCGGTTGGCTTCGTTGCACACGAGGAGCACTCGGACGTCCTGGCCCCGAACGGCATCCATCAACGTGGCGTAGTCACGGCCCGCGTCCATGCCGACGGCCAGAACGTCGATCGGTCGAGCCCCAGTCTCGAGCGTGAACCATTCGGCATTGACCCCGAAGGGAATCGCGCGCACGGAGCCCGTCCGGAAGCCGGCGTCCTCGAGGATCTCGACCTGGTTGTGGCTCCACACGGTGACCAGGTCGACCAGCCCGTACTGATGGACCATGTGGCGCCGCGCCTCAGCATCCGCGCGCACCAGGCGTTCCCCCAGCCAGCACGAGGTGGTGACCAGGGGCCGCCCCCGGAATGGCGGCACGGAGTGGCGGCGCAGTATTACCGCCAAACGGGTGTATTGCTCCAGAAGGGCCAGCGTCAGGTCGGCCCGGGCGACGTTCGCGACACCGCGCAGAGGCCCGGCTACCGGGAAGCCGGCCCGGTGGTCGAGCACATCCTGTGTCTTCTGGCCGAGTCGGGTTGTGGGCCCGGGGCCTGCAGCAGTTTCAGACCACGTTCCTCTAGGCGATCCACGCCGTAGGGCTTCGCCGAACTGGCATGGCCGGCTCGCCACCGACGCTCCCACAGCGCCGGGTCGTGTTCTTCAAGGAGAGCGATGCGTCCGCGCAAAGGTATCGGCCGCGTACCCGTGCTACTCACGTAGTCATCACCACCTGGGTGCGCCGTGCGCTGCCGCGGTGGGCCAGTGCCAGAGACGGCTTCTCGACGCCCCACCAGGACGCCGCCGCTAGGGCGGACACCAGGACAAAGGTCGAGGACGCGTAGAGCCAGGGCATCCGCTGCATCCCTGCGGCAGCCAGGAGCTGCTGGACCGGGAATGCATAGATGTAGACCCCATAGGACAGGTCGTTGCGCGAACCCCACCGGACCCTCACGGTGGCTCCCAGCCACAGGACGATGTAGGTCAGCGGAAGTGGGGCGAGCGCCCGTACGACCCCCGTTGAGGAGGCCACCACCAACAGAGCCATCGACACGGCGGCGAGCCACGCACTGACCGGCAGCCGGTGGGCCTCCATCCGCACGCACCCACCCGCGAGGAAGAACGCGCCCAGCCACAGCGACAGCGTGAGGAACCCGTTCGAGGAGCCGCGGTAGACCGCGACCAGGTTGAGCATGGTGACCAAGGCCATGCCGGCCCACAGGCTGCGGCGACGCCACCGCGGGTCCCTCGCCACGGACATGCCGACGCCGACGACGAGATAGCACAGGAACTCGTATGCCAGGGTCCAGGCCGACGCGTTCCAGACCAGCGGTAGCGGCACGTGCCGCAGCGTCGCGTCGACGTCTCCTTGGGCCATCCAGAGGCTTGCGTTGAACATGACGTAGCCGGCCGCGCTGGTGGCCGCGAAGTGCGAAGCCTCGAGCACGGCCGAGAGCGGCGCCAGCACGAACGCCGTCAGAACCATGCATGTCCAGAAGCCGGGGTAGATACGTAGGCAGCGGCGCCGGAGGTACGACGGCAATGGGTTCGACAGGCGGCTGCCGGTCACGAGGTAGCCCGAGATACCGAAGAAACCCATGACGGCCCACCCGCCCAGCGTGTAACCCCCCCACCGCGGCTCGGCGCCGTAGCCTCCGGTCACGAACAGGTGCGAGACGATCACCGCACCAGCCAGAAGGAGCCGCACGGCGTTCAACGCGTTGTTTCGACCTCGTAGTGCCGTCCCCACCCGTTCTGCCATGTGGGGAGGATACGCGCCGCCCGGTGGTGAGCCGAGCGGCTTCGGCGCAGGCCGGCAACTCCCGCCGCGTTCGCCCATCGGCTCGGGGTAGGTTGTGCGTCAGCATCGACGACACGACGAGGAGGCCCGACGTGGGTGACCGGCTCAGCCCCGGCGACACCGCTCCCGACTTCACGCTGCCCGACGACACCGGCTCACCGGTGACGCTCGGCGACCTGCGTGGCGGCAAGGTGATCGTGTACTTCTACCCGGCGGCGATGACCCCCGGGTGCACCACGCAGGCCTGCGACTTCAGCGACTCCCTCGAGTCGCTGAAGGCCGACGGCTACACCGTGCTCGGCATCTCACCCGACACCCCTGCCAAGCTCGCGAAGTTCCGTGAGAAGGAGGGGCTGACCGTCACACTGCTGTCTGACGCCGACCGTGCGGTGATGAACGGGTGGGGCGCCTTCGGTGAGAAGAAGCTGTACGGCAAGACCGTGGAGGGCGTCATCCGCAGCACCGTCGTCGTCGACGAGGCCGGCCAGGTCTCACACGCCTTCTACAACGTCAAGGCCACCGGCCACGTCGCCAAGCTCCGCCGCGACCTCGGACTCGAGTGAGGACACCATGAGCGCCACCCAGCCCGCACCCGGGTCCACCGACGCCGCGTCAGCCGCCGCCGCCCCGGCACCTCCCGCGCCTCCGGTGCCGATCCCGGTGCTCGAGGCCGAGATCGCGGCCCGTCGCGACCGCCTCGCCAAGACCATCGACGAGCTGACCGAGCGGTTGCACCCGAGGTCGATCATCCACCGGCAGACCGAGGCCGCGAAGGCGCGCTTCGCCGACGTCGCGACCACCCCCGAGGGTGACCTGCGCGTCGAGCGGGTGGCCGCCGCGGTCGCGGTGGTCGCCGTCGTCGGCGCGTGGCTCGTCTACCGAAGGCTGCACCGCAACTGAGCCGGCAGCTCGGCGTGACGCACATCGCCCGCCTATCTGCGGGCTCTATGCTCCGCGGCGAGCTCGGCATCCTTCTGCACCGAGTAGGCACTTTGGTCCGGGTTGCCGCCACGGCGGCCAGCGCGTGCTGACGCCTCCACCACAAGAGCCACGCCCCAGCCTCCGGCACGCCGAGGAAGCATGGGCAGGAGCCGGTCGACCGTCGAACCCGCGTGGGCTGCGGCGCTGCGTGTCCTGACGAGGGTCGAGATCAGGACCGTTGCGCCCGACCACACTCGGGTGCGGACGTTCAATGGGGCCGTCTCCAGTTCGGTGCTGGCACCAGGATGGCGCGTGGCGAACAACACCTCGGACGCGCCGCTCACCCAGGCTCGTGCCGCACGCGTCGCGGCGTCGCCCGCCGCACCTCGATGTTCGATCTCCAACTGAGGATCGACGATGAGGTGCACCCCGTGCTCCGCCAGTCGAAGTCCGAGATCGCTGTCCTCGCGATACGCGAATGACTCGTCGAAGCCGCCGACGGCATCCCAGGATTCCCGGGTCAGCGAGTTGTGCGCCGCCCACCCCAGCCAGCGTGACCGCTCCGGGCGGGCGTACGCAGCGGCCAGCGAACGGGCATTTGCCGGTCGCCCGTAGGCGCGGGCGTACGGGGTGTCAGGGAGCGAGTCTCGGGTGGGTCCGATGACCCCGACGGGCTCGGACCCTTGGTGGTGCTCGAGGTGTCGACGCAGCATGGAGGGGGCCGGCGTGAGGTCGTCGTCGCAGCGAACCAACACGCGACCGAGGGCCGCGCCGTACCCGGTGTTGAGCGCTGCTGCGACGCCCGTCGAACGATGACGGATCACGATTCGAAGGGGGAGGCGATCGCGGTGGGCGTCGAGGAGGGATTGGGTCTCGGCGTCAGGACCGTCGACGACGACAACCACCTCCCACGGCTCGGTGAGGTCCTGTGCTTCGAGGGCTGCGAGGAGTGCGCCCAGGCGGTGCGCGCCGCGGTGGGTGGGCACGATGACCGATGCGACCGGCGTGTCGTCGTGCCCCATTCGCCCTCCGTGGTGGGGCCCACCCTGGGGCGGACGGTGCGGAGACAGGTGAGGCTCCCCTGGTCGGGGAGCCTCTCGCTCGGTGAGCGGTGGTGCGCCATCAGGGACTCGAACCCCGAACCCGCTGATTAAGAGTCAGCTGCTCTGCCAATTGAGCTAATGGCGCGCGACGGAGACATTAGCAGCCGCCCGGCGTCCGGGCGAAATCGGTCAGGCCGTCGGGGTGCGCCCGTGAGCGGGCGGCTCGGGGTCGTCATCGGCCACGTCCGCGGCATCCGCCTCGGCCTCGGCCTTGCGGCCGCCGATGGTGCGCCAGGCGGTGCCGAGCCCGAGGACGGCCAGCAGGATGACGGCCCCGACGACCAGCCAGGGGGTGGCGCCGCCATCGGACTCCTCCGAGGCGGGCTCGGCGGTCACGGTGGGCTCCGGTGAGGCCACGACGGAGGCAGTCGGTGACGGTGTGGGGGTCACCGACGCGGTGGGCGACGCCGTGGGCGACGGCGACGCGGATGCCGGGGCCGCCGTGCTCGTGAACGTGACCGTCCCCGACACCGGGTGACCGTCGGTGCTGACGACGCGGTAGGTCACCGTGTGCTTGCCGGCCGGCAGGTCGGCGGCCAGCGCCTGGGTCACGGCGGTGCCGTCGACGGCGGGCTTGCCGGCGGTCTCCGAGCCCTCGGGCCCGGTGACCTTGACGGCGACGAAGTCGGCGTTGACGTCCTCGTTGAAGGTCAGCACGACCTCCTGCGCCGTCTCCACCTTCGCCCCGTCCTTCGGGGCCGACGAGGCGAGTTGGGCGTGCAGGGCCAGCGACACCGGGGTCGCGGCGAACGCGGGCGCGACGGCGACCACCACGAAGGCGATGACGATGACGAGCGTGACGATGGTGGCGAAGCGACGGGACAACATGCCCCCATCTTCGCAAGAGAGCGCAGCGAGCGGGTCGTGTTCTCGCCGAACGCCGGGCGTGAGGTCGTCCGGTTCCCCGACAAACCACAAGGCCCGAACCCTGAGGGTTCGGGCCCTGCCGATGTCCTTGAGACATCACGTGGGGTGAGTAACGGGACTTGAACCCGCGGCCCCCTGGACCACAACCAGGTGCTCTACCAGCTGAGCTATACCCACCACGGCGGGCGCCCGGCATCCGAGGATGCCGTTGCGCCCGCAGCGCGAACCATCGTACCCGTTACCGGGGGGTGCTCCCGACCACGCCTCCACCCTCGCCGGTGGCCATGGGGGTACCGACCTCGGCAGCGTCGTGGTCGACGACGTGGCGGGCGGCCAGGGTGCGGGCCTGTTCGGTGGAGGGGCCGGGCGGCGGCACGAACACCGCCTCGCGGTAGTAGCGCAGCTCGGCGATCGACTCGCGGATGTCGGCGAGGGCACGGTGCCCGCCGGTCTTGGTCGGGGCCGCGAAGTAGGCCCGGGGGAACCACCGGCGGGAGAGCTCCTTGATGGAGGAGACGTCGATGATCCGGTAGTGCAGGTGGGCCTCGAGCTCGGCCATGTCGCGGGCGAGGAAGGCCCGGTCGGTGGCCACGGTGTTGCCGCCCAGCGGCGCCTTGCGCGGCTCCGGGACCCACTCCTTGACGTAGTCGAGCACCCGAGTCTGGGCCGCCTCGAGGGTGATGCCGTCGGCGAGCTGGTCGAGCAGCCCCGATCCGGTGTGCATGTCGCGCACGAAGTCGCCCATCTGGGCGAGCGCGGCGTCCGGGGGGCGGATGACGACGTCGACCCCCTCGCCGAGCACGGTGAGCTCGTAGTCGGTGACGAGGGCGGCCACCTCGACGAGGGCATCGGTGTCGAGCGACAGCCCGGTCATCTCGCAGTCGATCCAGACGATGCGGTCGGTGTGCGCTCGGTCGGTCCCCGGGGTGGTCATGGGGGCCATGCTAGGGCGCAACGGCTGACACCCCCTGCCGTACGCAGGGACTGCACTAGGGTCGCGTGCCATGAGTGGGGACCTCGTGACGCGTCGCCGGGCGCTCACCGCCCGCACCGATCCCACGACCCGGTCGGCCCTGCGGGGCTGGCTGTTCACCGGGGTCGCCGCCGTCGGGTTCCTGCTCTCGGCCCTGGTCGTGTCCTCCTACCTGGGTGCGGCGTTCGGCGTGCAGACCGCGGTGCTCGCGCTCGCCGTGGCGCTGGTGCCGCTCGGCATCGTCATCCCGACCTTCCTGTGGCTCGACCGCTTCGAGTCCGAGCCCACCCGCTACCTCGTCGGTGCGTTCCTGTGGGGCGCGCTCGTCGCGGCCGTCATCGCCGCGCTGTTCAACACCGGCGCGATCGCCGTGCTCGAGGCGGCCGCCGACCCCGAGGCCGCCCTGCAGACGACCGCCGTCCTCGTCGCCCCGTTCGTCGAGGAGGCTGCCAAGGGTGCCCTGGTGGTGCTCGTCTGGTTGATCGCGCGGCGTGAGTTCGACGGCGTGACCGACGGGATGGTCTACGCGGGCATCTGCGCCGCGGGCTTCGCCTTCACCGAGAACATCGAGTACCTGGCGCAGGCGTACGCCAGCGGGGGCGGCGAGGCGCTCACCGGCACCTTCGTGGCCCGCTGCCTGATGTCGCCGTTCGCGCACCCCATGTTCTCCGTGTTCTTCGGGGTGGGCGTCGGCGTCGCGGCGACGAGCCGCACCACGCTCCCGCGCATCCTCGGGCCCCTGCTGGGCTACCTGCTCGCCGTGCTCAGCCACGCCCTGTGGAACCTCGCGGCGGTCTCGGGCGGCCGCGGGATGGTCGTCGTCTACCTGTTGGTCGAGGTGCCGATCTTCCTGGCCTTCATCGGGTTCGTCGGGTGGGCCCGACGCCGAGAGGGCCGCCTCATCGGGCAGTTCCTGCGCCCCTACGCGGATGCCGGCTGGCTCTCGGCCGCCGAGGTCACGATGCTGTCGTCGATGCCGCAGCGCCGGGAGGCCCGGGCCTGGGCGCGGGCCAACACCGGCCGCCGGGGGCTGGCCGCCATGCGCGCCTTCCAGGACACCGCGAGCGAGCTCGCCCTGCTGCGCCGGCGGATGTACCACTCGGCCGCCGACGAGAAGGCCGTCGCGCAGGAGCGCGAGCTGCTCGAGGCGCTGCGCGCCCGCCGCGGCGAGTTCATCGGGATGCCGGGCGCGTAACCCGGGCACACGGCATCCACCGACCACGTCATACCCTCGCTCTCGACCCCACCGGACCCGAACCGAAGGACCACCGTGCCCGACGCCCTCGACGCCCTCACCATCTCCCGCCGGATCGGCCCCGAGCTGGTCGACCTGAGACGCCGGCTGCACCGCATCCCCGAGCTCGGGCTGCACCTGCCCGACACCCAGTCCGCCGTGCTCGAGGCGCTGGCCGGGCTCGACCTCGAGGTGACCGTGGGGGAGTCGCTGAGCTCGGTCGTGGCGGTGCTGCGCGGACGGGCCCCGGTGTCGGGGGAGCGGCCGGTGGTGCTGCTGCGCGGCGACATGGACGCGCTGCCGGTGACCGAGCAGGTGGCCGTCGACTACGCGTCCGAGCGCCCGGGCCTGATGCACGCGTGCGGGCACGACCTGCACGTGGCCGCGCTGGTGGGAGCAGCGCGCATCCTCGACGAGCTCCGCGACGAGCTGGTGGGCGACGTCGTGCTGATGTTCCAGCCGGCCGAGGAGGGTCCCGGTGGCGCCGAACCGATGATCCGCGAGGGACTGCTCGAGGCGGCCGGGCGCCGGGTCGACGCGGCGTACGCCGTGCACGTCTACTCCGCCGACCACCCGGTCGGCACCTGGTTCGGGCGACCCGGCACCCTGATGGCGGCCGCGGACGAGATCGTCGTCACGGTGCGCGGCCTCGGCGGCCACGGGTCGGCACCCGACCGCACCCGCGACCCGGTGCCGGTGGCGTGCGAGATCGTGCTGGCGTTCCAGACCGCGGTCACCCGGCAGTTCAGCGTGTGGGACCCGGTGGTGCTGACCGTGGGCAGGATCGCTGCGGGCACGGTGAACAACGTCATCCCGGACGACGCCGTCATCGAGGCGTCGCTGCGCACCTTCTCGCCCGAGCACCGCACCAAGGCGCACGAGGTCGTGACGCGGGTGGCCCAGGGGATCGCGGCCGCGCACGGGCTCACCGCAGAGGTCAGCATCGGCAACGGCTACCCGGTCACCGTCAACGACGTCGACGAGCAGGCCTTCGCGCAGGGCGTGGTGGTGGACCTGTTCGGGGCCGACCGCTGGGCCGACATGGTCAACCCGGAGGCCGGCTCGGAGGACATGTCGTTCGTGCTCGAGGAGGTGCCCGGGGCGTACCTCAACGTGTCGGCGTGCGCGTTCGCCGACCACCGCGACGCGGAGGACAACCACTCGCCGCGGGCGACCTTCGACGACGCGGTCGTCCCGGACATCGCGGTGGCCCTGGCCGAGATGGCGCTGCGGCGCTCCCGCCAGCTCGCCACCGACTGACCCGCCCCCTGCGCGACGTCGGGCCGACCACCCGTGACGGGTGTTGGCGGTGGGGGAGCCCGGCACTAGCGTTGGCGTGCCATGGCTCCGGAGGTCGGAGCGGTGGGCCACCCGGTTCGAGGAGAAGCGCCTGTGAGCGACAGCCAAGCAGCAGCAGCGCCGACCACGGCTGAGGGCGTGCCGCCCTTCGCGAACACGGTCGACGTGGTGCTCGCCGCGGCGGGCTCGGATGCCGGGTCCGGCCTGAGCGCGACCGAGGCCGCCGCCCGGCTCGCCTCCCACGGGCCCAACGCGATCACCGCGGAGAAGCCGCCCTCGGCGGGGGCGATCGCGGCCGGGCTGCTGCGCGACCCGATGAACCTGATGCTCGTCGCGGTGGTCGTGGTCAGCCTCCTGATCGGCGAGGTGTCCACGGGGGTGCTCGTCGCCCTGCTCGTGGTGCTCAACATCGGCCTCGGCACCCGGCAGGAGCTCACCGCCCGCGCCAGCGTCGACGCCCTGTCCAAGATGCAGGTCGTGCAGGCCCGGGTGGTGCGTGACGGTGGGGTCGCCCTCGTCCCCGCCACCGACGTCGTGCCGGGCGACATCGTCCAGCTCGAGGCCGGCGACATCGTTCCGGCCGACGGGCGGATCGTGCGCTCGGCGACCCTCGAGGCGCAGGAGGCCGCGCTCACCGGTGAGAGCGCACCGATCGCCAAGGATGCCGGGGTGCTGGCTCCCGACGTCGCGCTGGGCGACCGCACCAACATGCTGTTCCAGAACACCTCGGTGACCCGCGGCACCGCCACCGTCGTCGTCACGGCCACCGGGATGGACACCCAGATGGGCCAGATCGCGACGATGCTGACCTCGGTGACCCGCACCCGGTCGCCGCTGCAGCGCGAGCTGGACACCCTGACCAAGGTGCTCGGCATCATCGCCTGGGGGGCGGTCGCCGTCATCGTCGTCACCGGCCTGGTCCGGGGGACGCCCCTGGACCAGCTGCTGCTGCTGGGCACGGCGATGGCCATCTCGGCGATCCCGACCGGCATGCCCGCCTTCGTCTCGGGCCTGCTGTCGATGGGCTCGACCCAGCTGGCCGACGCCAAGGCGGTGGTCAAGAACCTCACCGACGTCGAGACGCTCGGTGCGACGAGTGCCATCAACACCGACAAGACCGGCACGCTGACTCTGAACCAGATGATGGTCTCGACCCTGTACGCCTCGGGCGCCTGGTTCACGGTCGAGGGTGAGGGGTACAGCACCACGGGTGGCGTCCGGTCGGTCGCCGGCTCGCCCGTCCCGGACTTCACCCGACTGGCGCTGGGCCTCGCCCTCGACAGCGATGCCGTCGTCGAGGGCGACGGCACGGTGATCGGTGACCCCACCGAGGCCGCCCTCGTGGTGCTGGCCGCCAAGCTCGGTGTCGACGCCCCCGAGACCCGGCGCACCTACCCCCGGCTCGCCGAGGTCCCGTTCGACTCCGAGTACAAGTTCATGGCGACCTTCCACCGGGGCACCCTCGACGGGGTCGAGCACGTCATCGAGCTGGTCAAGGGAGCCCCCGACGTCGTCATCGCGCGGTGCTCCCAGGCCGGTGGTCCGTTCAGCGGGTCGCAGGTGCCGATGGCGGAGGCACTCGCGGGTATCGAGGCCGCCAACGTGCGGATGGGCGAGAAGGGGCTGCGGGTGCTCGCGTTCGCCGCCCGGATCGTCGACCAGGACGAGCTCGCGACGATGACCGACGACCCGATGGCCCTCACCCACGACCTGGCGTTCGTCGGACTGACCGGGATCATCGACCCGCTGCGGGCCGAGGCGAGGAGCGCCGTCACCACGGCGCTCGCGGCCGGCATCGACGTGCGGATGATCACCGGTGACCACGCCGTCACCGCCCAGGCGATCGGCGAGGAGCTCGGGCTCGGGCCCGGGGCGATCAGTGGCGCCGAGCTGCAGGCGCTCTCCGACGACGAGCTCAAGGAGCGGCTGCCCCGGCTGCACGTCTTCGGCCGGGTCACGCCCGAGGACAAGCTGCGGCTGGCGCGCGCCATGCAGGAGCAGGGCCTGATCGTGGCCATGACCGGCGACGCGGTCAACGACGCCGCGGCCCTGAAGCAGGCCGACATCGGGGTCGCGATGGGCAGCGGCAGCGAGGTCACCAAGCAGGCCGCCCGGATGGTGCTGACCGACGACAACTTCGGCACCCTGGTCAAGGCGGTCGAGATCGGGCGTCGGGTCTACGACAAGATCGTGTCGTACGTGCGCTACCAGATGACCCAGCTGCTCTCCCTGGTGCTGCTCTTCCTCGCCGCGACCATCTTCGACATCAACGAGGGCGAGGCGATGACGCCGTCGATGGTGCTGTACCTGCTCTTCTTCGCGACGGCCGGCGGGGTCGTCATCATCGCCGTCGACCCTGGCGACCCCGACGTCATGCACCGCCCGCCGAGGGACCCGGCCCTGCCGATCTCCAACCGGTCGGCCGTGGTGATGTGGCTGGTCTACGCGGTGGTGCTCTTCGTCGGCGCGCTGGCGCCGCTGGTCGCCGGCCCGGACGACGCGAGCCTGGAGACCGCCAGCGTCTCGATGACGATGACCTTTGCCGTGATGGGGATCGGCACGGTGTTCAACGCGCTCGTCAACCGACGCGACCCCACCAGCGGCTTCAGGGCTCCCATCGTGAAGGGGCTGGCCATCGGCCTGGTGCCGGTCGTCGCGGTGTACCTGGCCACCGAGCTGCCCGGTCTCCAGCGGGCGCTGCTGACCACCTCGCTCACCGGCACCCAGTGGTTGGTGTGCGCTGCGCTGGCGGCGCTGCTGCCGCTCACGGTCGAGGTCGGCAAGGTGGTTCGGCGCCGACGGATGGTGTCGCCCACCGCGGTGGCCCCCGACGCCGCCGTGGCCCCCGAGCGTGCCCGCACGGCACACGACGCGTAGGCGGGGCCCCGGCTGGGCCCCGTCGTTTGCCCTCACCCCCCGTAGGGGAGGCGCCCGGAGCGCCCGTGGACGTACCTTTCTCCGTGTCACACCGTCGTCAGGCTTCTCCCATCGCCGGCCCGGTTACCGAAGACTGCATTTCGAGGAGCTCAGATGACCACCCAACCGACACCCGAGGCCGAGTCGGTGGCGCAGGGCAGCAAGCGCCTGATGGTGCTGCTGGCCATGGCCATGTTCGTCCTCGTCGTCGACACCTCGCTGATGAACGTGTCCATCTCCGCGGTGATCAAGGACCTCGACACCACGGCCAGCGGGGTGCAGTCCGCCATCGCCCTGGAGGCGCTGGTCTCCGCGGCGTTCATCCTGATCAACAGCAAGGTCGGTGACCTGATCGGTCGCAAGCGGGCCTACGTCCTGGGGTTGATGGCGTACGCGATCGGGGCCGCGGCCATGACGCTGGCCCAGAGCCTGACCGCCATCGTCATCTTCTGGGCGATCATCGGCGGGCTGGGTGCGTCACTGCTGCTTCCGGCGATGCAGTCCCTGGTCCATGGCAACTTCGCCGGCGCAGCCCAGAAGCAGGCGTACGCCCTGATCGGTGCCGCAGCCGCCATCGCGGCCGCGGTCGGCCCGCTGCTCGGCGGCTTCGTGACGACGTACCTGTCCTGGCGGGTCGGCTTCGCCCTCGAGGTCGTCATCATCGCGGTGGTGCTGAGCCAGATCCGACTGGTCAAGGACGTTGCGTACACCGGCTCCCGCGAGATCGACAAGGTCGGCGCGGTCCTGTCGGTCGTGGGCATGGGCGGCGTGGTGCTCGGCATCCTGGTCTGGCAGGAAGGCGGCGAGTTCGTCGTCCTGCTGATGGTGGTCGGCGCGATCGCGCTGGTCTCGCTGGCTCGCTGGCTGGTCCGGCGCAAGCGCGAGAACCGGGTCACGCTGCTCGACCCCGACCTGTTCCGCTCACCGAACTTCACCACCGGCGTCTCCGGCCAGCTGCTGCAGCAGGTCTCGCTCGGCGGCGCGATGATCGTGCTGCCGTTGTTCCTGCAGATGACCCTCGAGTACAACGCCATGGAGGCCGGCCTGTCGCTGGCCCCCCTCTCCCTGACCATGTTCGCCACCGCGATCATCGCCGGCAGAAGGGCGGGCAACCGGCGCCCCGCGGCGGTCATCCGTACCGGGTTCCTGCTGACCGCGGTCGGAATGGCCATCATCATCCCGATCGTGCCGAGGGTGGACAGCGGCTGGTACCTGGTGGTCCCGCTGATCATCGCCGGGTGCGGCCTCGGGCTGCTCGTCTCCCAGCTGAACAACTACACGCTCGCGCCGATCGAGGAGGAGCGGATCAGCGAGGCCGCCGGGGTCAACTCCGCCGCCGGCTCGTTCGGCCTGTCGTTCGGGCTGGCCTTCGCGGGCGGGCTGATGCTCGCCGCGCTGTCCTTCAGCTTCACCAACCTCACCGAGAACAGCACGGTCATCCCGCCGGCCCAGCAGCAGCAGATCGCTGCGGTCCTGGAGGACGACGCCGAGGTGATGAGCAACACGGCCCTGGCCGAGCAGATCGTCGGCCAGCCGCCAGAGGTCGAGGCGGCAGTCCTGGAGATCAACGACGAGGCCCGCAACCGATCACTGCAGTTCGCGCTCCTGGTCCCCGTGCTGGCGTCGCTGCTCGGCCTCGGCAACTCGTTCAGGATGCTGAAGCTGCCGGACGTCAAGCCCACCGCCAACCTCGAAGGCATGGACTTCGGCTGACCGGCCTCGGCTACACCATTGCGAAGGTCACTGGCGCTTCTACCCCGGCTGTTGGGAGCTTCGGGACAACTTGACCACCTACGACGCCGCCTACGTCGCGCTGGCCGAGGCGCTGGAGGCGACGCTGCTGACCGGCGACCGGCGACTTGCCCATGCGGCCGGCCCGACCTGCACCATCGAACTGCTCAGAACGCCCCGCCGCTGAGCGATGAGCAACGCGCGGTACTGCCGCCGTGGGTGCCTTGCCAACCGCGGGTCAGACCAGTGTTCAGCGACCGAACCCTCGCCGCACCCGCCGCCACAACCGCCGGCGCCGCGGAACCGGGACGTGGCCACCGTGCACGTGGGAGGCAACACCTCCAGCCACGACCATGGCCCCGAAGGCGTCGGCAGTCGTGCCGGTGCCGACCATGCCGGGAGCAGCGGCCATGATCGGGTTGTAGTGCTTGTCGCAGAGCCTCTGGCCTCCAGGCCCTGTCGAAGTCGCCTCTGCTCGGCATCGCTCGCACCTCATGACGCACGACCTTCCCAAGCACCTCGGAACGAGTGCCTCAAACCTGCTTGGCAACATGCTCACCATGGCACGTTCGCCAAGCAGATGTCAGCCATCCACGACGTCCTAGTTTGCGCGCACGCGCGCTTCGCGATCCTGCCGATGAGCGTGCGCGACGGTGGCGGTGGCTACCTGGCCTGACGTGAGGACGCATGGCGGCGCCCTACTCCTTGGTCGCCACCACCATGTACCCCTCAGCCTCCGGGTCGAACGTGCTCTGCTCGACCCGTAGTCCGAGGCTGTGCAACTCAGATCCGAGTTCGTCGTATCGGTATGGCCAGCACGACAACAGTTCCGAGCGGACAAGGACCGACCCATCCGCCGTTACCTGCGCGACAGCAATCTCGATGTGGTGCTCCTGCTCCCAGTGCGGCGCAATCTCCCAGCGATAGATGACGAGAGCATCGCGGCCATTCCGGCGGACCAGGTGGTCACGGATGTCCAACCGGGAGCCGCCCGCGCGCACGAGTTCCCACGTGCGGGAGGTGAGAACCAAGCGTCCCGCAGGGCGCAGCAGCCGCGACATGGATTCCAGCGCAACAAGCCTGCCTCTCGCCCCCTCGGCATGATGCAGCGAGTTGCCGACGCAGAACACCATGTCGAAGCTGGCGACGTCGAAATGGTCGGTCAACTCATGCCAGTCGGCTCGAACCGTCCGCAGAGATGCGCCGTATTCCTCGGCCAACTCCTCAGTCCGACGAACCATCGCTGCGCTGGCGTCGGTCGCGACAACCTGCATGCCGAGACCGGAGAGACCAACCGCCAGCTGCCCAGTCCCGCATGAGCAATCGAGGACGCGGGCGTTTGACGGAAGGAGACGGATGACGTCATCGAACGCCGCGGCGAACTCGGCGGGCGTCAACTTCGCGTCCGAGATAAGCCACTCGTACACGTCGGCAAGCGCGTCATAGCCCGTCACAAACGACTACCTCCGTCAACGGCAGACCCGAGGTGGCAGCACCCGTACATCAGGGGAGCAAGTCAGTCACCACCGCTTTCCCGTGGACTAACCGTCCTATGCCGCCTTCAGTGAACCGACACTGGAAGAACAGCAGTTCTGTGCGGCGGGCATCGTCAAGGCTCCTCAACATCTGTCGGCGTCCTTCATCATGTGATGTGTGCGAGCCACCTGGACCAAGGCCCTCCTGTACGCAGCAGCGATGGGCGGTGCGCTGAGCGGCTGCGCCCTATCCGTCAGCGCCGTCGACCAGGTGACTGCCGTCGTGGTGCCAGCTGTCTGCACGAGCGCCAACTCGAGCATGAACGTCGTGGCGCATGAGGACGACGACATCCTGTTCATGGACCCGGCCACGTCCATGGACGTGGCCGCGGGCCGTTGCCTGACGACGGTGTACCTGACGGCCGGCGACGACGGCCAGAGCGCGTCGTACTGGCACGGCCGAGAGGACGGCGCGATGGCCGCCTACGCCAAGATGGCCGGCACCAGGTACTCCTGGACAACGACGCGGCTCAAAACCGCATCCGGCCAGCCAGCCGTCACTCGCACGCTGACCGGGACGAACATACGGCTGATCTTCTTGCGCCTGCCGACCGGCAGTCCCGGAGGGCGTGCCGTCCACCACTACGAGTGCCTCAGCAAGCTGCACGCCGGAACCATCACAGTCGTGCATGCCGTCGACGGCACCGCCGCGTACACCAGCGCATCGCTGCGGGCTACCCTGACCGGCTTCATGACGAAGTTCCAGCCAAGCGTCGTACGAACGCTGGACTACACCGATCCCTACGGCGACGGAGACCACGCCGACCATCACAACGCCGCCTACTACACCTACGAGGCTCAGCGGAACTACACCACCCCGCACCGCCTGCAGGGCTTCCGTGGCTACCCGATGACCCGGTTGCCCGCCAACCAGCCGGACGCCGTTGCTGCGCGGAAGCTGGCGATCTTCCTCGCGTACTCCGCCCACGACTCGCATGCCTGCCAGACTGCCGTTGCGTGCCGCCAGGACCGTAGGTACTGGCCGTGGATGTCCCGCAGCTATCAGGTCTCCGGGCCACCCGCCCCCACCGTCGGGACCGCTGAGACCGCGTTGAGTGGCCCGGCGGGCAGGGTCCCCGCCGCCGAACCGTCCCTACACGGCTAACGCACTCAACTGCCGCTCGCCGTGCGCCGCCACCTCGTGGTGCGGCTCTCTGACTGACGTCTGTCAGGTGTGGGCCATGCGAGTATCTCGCCATGGCCGTGCCCGACTGGGGAGTGGATGAACCGGCGCGTTCCTTCGGGCCGGGTGGTTGGTCCTGGGAGCCGGTCTACTCCGATCAGGCCGACGATGTCCCAGAGGTCGTCGCCGCCCGGGCACTTGGCTTCTTCCCCGCTGACGAGGCGCCGTTGTGGTGCTTCATCCCAGCGATCTGGCCGGCACAGGAGCGGGCTTGGGTCCGCGACTGCCGGGTGCGGCACCTGACGAGGAGCTACAGCGACGGGCGGTCCGAGCGCCTACCGTGGACCGCCGCTGAGTACGCCGACATCGAGAACGACACCGACACCCTGCTGACCGAGCTGGGTCTTCCGCCGCGCCCCGCGGGCCGGATCTGGCTCCTCCGTCCACCTGGGACGCACGCGACCGCACAGGCAGTCCTCGACGACGTGTGGGCCGGCTGGCTGGCCTCTGGTGGACCAGCCACCGCAACCCCGGAGTTCGTGGAGTACACCGACAGCCGGCTACGCGGCATGTTCTGAGCACACTGGACGCTCATGTCGCAGGGCGGATGGTCTTGCAGAATCCGCCATCATCCTGGGCATGTCTCTCACTCCGGCACCAGACCTCGACGTGGAGTCTCGACGCCGCGTCGCCGCTGCGTCGCCGAGGTCTTGACGATTGCCGGCGTGCCGGCCATGTCTCGACTGGAAGGGCCCGCGCCTACCTGGGGCAGAAGTCGCGGCCCCCGTTAGGGCACGGCTCGGGCACGCTTCGGAGTCCGATTTCGTGTTTGTGCAGGTCAGGCCATGTTTCCGACGGCGCCCCCGGCAGGACTCGAACCTGCGACCTCGAGATTAGAAGGCTCTTGCTCTATCCGGCTGAGCTACGGGGGCCAGGCATCCGGCCGGGATGCCAGGCGCAAGTCTAGAGTCGGCTCCGCTGACGGCGTGGCGACTCCAGTCGGGGAGCGACCGGCATCCTGATGGATGCAGGGTCTTCGCGCGAGGGCCAGCCCTACGCTGGCGCGGTGATGAACTTCCTGCGGCGCGCCGCTTCCATCCCGGGAGTGCGGGTTGTCCTGCTGCAACCCGACGTCCGCCGAGCGGTGGCGTCAGTTCTGGCCCTCCGATTTCTCGTCGCGGCGTGGGTGACGACGAAACCCTTCGCGGTGCTCGCGGGTGAAGCGCTGTCACGTGGCGAGGTTCGCACCTACCTCATCCGTGCCACAGGGGTTCGAGTCGCCATGCAACACGGCCGCGACATGGAAGCTCTTTTCGAGCTGTTCATCCGAGGAGAGTACGAGCCGCCGCCGGGTGAGGTGGGCGACCGCCTGACCACCGAGTCGGTCAAGGCAGTCCTCGACGTCGGAGCAAACGTGGGGATGTTCTCCGCCTGGGCCCGAGGTCGCTGGCCGGACGCGAGCATCGTGACAGTCGAACCTGCACCCGAGAACCTCGTCGTGCTGCACGAACAGGCCGTTCATGACCGCCGGACCGTGGTCATCGAGGCCGCTGTGGCACCACGCGATGGTGAGATCGCCTTCGTCGAGGGCTGGGGGTCCGGCAGTCACGCGCCGACCACGGGCGAAGCGGCGACCACGGTCGTTCGAACCGTCGACTGGTTCCCCCTTTTCGCAGCGGCCGATCTCGTCAAGATGGACATCGAGGGAGGCGAGTGGCCCGTTCTCGCGGATCCGAGGCTGAGGGAGCTCAAGCGGCTCACCCTCGTCATGGAGTACCACCGCGTGGGCGCTCCGTCCCTGCCCGCCGGTGCTGCCGCCAGGCGACTGCTCGAGGAAGCCGGCTTCGAGGTCGGACACGACACCCCCAACTATTGGGGACACGGAACACTCTGGGCTTGGAAGGGCTGACCGACCCGAGGGGTCACCCGCCGAGGGGGAGCCGCGCCAACACCTCGTGACGCGGTCGGTGCCCGCGCTCGCGCGGCAGGTGCGACGCCACGACGGCGACCTCCGTCGGCGGCCCAGGTCGGCCCGGCGTACGTCGAGAGCACGCGCACCCAGCGGGTCGCGTCCTCGGCCCGGGAGAACCGGCCCAATGTCAGGTGCGGCAGGAACGGCCCGCCCTCCGGCGCCGCCCCGGCCACCGAGCAGGCCGAGCGCACGCCGCGCGCCAGCCTCCCCAGCGCCGCGACGCCACCGTCCCCGCCGTCCCGACCGGTGTCACCGGCAACGCCGGCCCAGAGCACCTTCGCCCGGGTGACGTCCGGAAAGCACCCACCGTCAGCGACCGCCAGCCGAGCCGGCGGCGTGCGCGCCGCCACGGCCGCCACCCCGTCGACGACGTCCTCGACGACCCGGTCCGGCGCCGACCCCATGAACGCCAGGGTCAGGTGCCACTGGGCCGGCGACGACCACCGCAGCTCCGGACCCGACGACCGGCGCACGGTGAGGAACTCGTCGAGGTGCTCCACGGCATCCTCGGGGGGCTCGATCGACACGAAAAGGCGCATGCAGGACATCATCCGGCGCGCCCTCGGGAATGGCGGGCCGACCTGCGCAGTGTCGTTAGGCTTGCGCCGTGACGGTGGACGGGGACGTGGGGGCGCTGGTCTCCGCCGTCGAGGGTCTGCGCGATGCCGTCGAGGGGGCACGGCTACCGCTCGACGTCACCAGTCGCGCCCCGGCCGAGGCGTCCCGCACACAGCTCCTCCAGCAGCTCGACGACTACGTGCTGCCGCGCCTTCGGGCCATCGACGCGCCGCTGCTCGCCGTGGTCGGCGGGTCCACGGGCGCCGGCAAGTCGACCTTGGTCAACTCGGTCATCGGTGCACAGGTGAGCCGTTCCGGTGTGCTGCGCCCGACCACCACCTCCCCGGTGCTGGTGCACCACCCCGACGACCGGCACTGGTTCGCCGACACGCGGATCCTCCCCGGGCTCGCCCGGGTCACCGGCCAGGACACCGGGGAGAGCCAGGCCGGCACCGTGCGACTCGTCGAGTCCAGCGCGCTGCCCGCCGGCATGGCCCTGCTCGACGCCCCGGACATCGACTCGGTCGTCTCGGCCAACCGCGCCATCGCCACCCAGCTGCTCTCAGCCGCCGACCTGTGGCTGTTCGTCACCACCGCGGCACGCTACGCGGATGCCGTGCCCTGGGACCTCTTGCGCACCGCCGCCGACCGGGGCACCTCGGTCGCGATCGTGCTCGACCGCATCCCCCCGGATGCCGTGGCCGAGATCCGCCCGCACCTCGCCGCGATGCTGCGCGAGCAGGGCCTGCCGACGGCCCCGATCTTCACCGTGCCCGAGACCACCCTCGACGCCGACGGGCGACTGCCGCCGGATGCCGTGGAGCGGCTGCGCTCGTGGCTCCGGGCGCTCGCCAGCGACGCCCGGGCCAGGTCGATCGTCGTCGGGCAGACCCTGCGTGGCGCCGTCGACTCGCTGTCGGGCCGCACCGCCGAGCTCGTCGTCGCCAGCCGCGACCAGCACGACGCCGCGGTGTCGCTGCGCACGGCGGTCGACGAGTCGTTCGACGAGGCGCACCGGCGAGTGGACGCCGGCATGACCGACGGGACCCTGCTGCGCGGCGAGGTGCTCGCCCGCTGGCAGGAGTTCGTCGGCACTGGCGAGTTCTTCCGGCAGATCGAGAGCACGATCGCGCGCTGGCGCGACAAGGTCACGGCCGCGATCAAGGGCAACCCGCCGCCCGACGAGGGTCTCGGGGAGGCCCTGCAGAGCGGGGTCGCCGCGCTGGTCCTGTCCAACGCCGAGACCGCGGCCTCCGAGACGGCGCGGGCCTGGCGTCGTCTGCCCGGCGGTAACCAGATCCTCACGGCCCACCCCGACCTGGCAAAGCCCGCCCCGGGGCTGCGGCCCGATGTCGAGCGGGTCGTGCGCGACTGGCAGGGCGAGGTGCTCGAGCTCGTGCGCACCGAGGGCCAGGGCCGGCGCACCAACGCCCGCATCGCCGCCTACGGGCTCAACGCGATCGGGTTGTTCCTCATGCTGGTCGCCTTCAGCAGCACGGCCGGGCTCACCGGGGCCGAGGTCGGCATCGCCGGCGGCACCGCGTTGCTCGCACAGCGCGTGCTCGAGGCGATCTTCGGCGACCAGGCCGTGCGCGAGATGGCCGCCAAGGCGCGGCGCAGCCTGCTCGAGCTCGCCGACCAGCTGTACTCCGCCGAGCGCGAGCGGTATGCCGCCGCGCTCGCCGAGGTGGCCCCGCCCGTCGACCAGGCGCAACGCCTCGCTGCCGTGGCGGCCGGGTTGCGGGCGGTGGTGCGGTGAGCCCGTTGCGGATGGGCTCCTCGCGGGGTGCCGTCGTGTCGGCCGAGCAGCTCGCAGCAGCGGCGACCGCCCTCGCGGCTGCCGTCGAGGCCGGGGGTGAGCAGCTGCCCGCCGTCGAGCGCCAGCGCGCCGACGCCGTCGTCGCGAAGGTCTCCGAGCGAACCGCCCTCGTCGGAGGCCACACGGTGGTCGCTCTGGCCGGGGCCACCGGCAGCGGCAAGTCCTCGCTCTTCAACGCACTGGTCGGCACCCCGGTGGCGACGGTGGGGGTGCGCCGACCGACGACCTCGACGCCCACGGCGGCGATCTGGGGCGACGAACCGGTCGGCGACCTGCTCGACTGGCTCGGCGTCGGCGCCCGGTACCTGGTGGCGGCCGACCTCGAGGCCGACCCCCGAGGTGGTCGACGGGGTGGCCCGGTGGGCTCGCTGGACGGGCTGGTGCTGCTCGACCTGCCCGACTTCGACTCGCGCGAGACCGGCCACCGGAGGGAGGCCGAGCGGGTTCTCGAGCTCGTCGACCTGTTCGTGTGGGTCACTGACCCGCAGAAGTACGCCGACGCCCGGCTGCACGACGACTACGTCGCGGCACTCGCGACGCACGAGGCCGTCACCATGGTCGTGCTCAACCAGGCCGACCGGCTGACCGCCGCCGAGGTCGCCCAGTGCCGGGCCGACCTGGTGCGCCTCATGGAGCGAGACGGCGTGCCGCGTGCCACGGTCCTCGCCACCTCGGTGTCCAACGGCGACGGGCTCGACGAGCTGCACCAGCGGCTGGCCAACGCCGTCGCCGGTCGCACCATGACCCGCGCCCGGCTGGCCGGCGATGTCCGCGCGGCCGCGGGAGCGCTGACCGGGCACGTCGCCGAGGGCGAGCCCACGGTCGACGACGCCGCCCGCACCGAGCTGCTCGACGCCCTCGCCCGCAGTGCCGGCGTGCCGACCGTGGTCGAGGCCGTCGAGCGCGACTACCGGATGGAGGCCGCCGCGAGCACCGGGTGGCCGTTCACCCGGTGGGTGCAGCGCCTGCGTCCTCGACCGCTGCGCCGGCTGCGGCTCGACGGGCGCGACATCCGGGTCACCGACGCCGACGTGCGCTCCGTGCTCGGCCGCTCGTCACTGCCCCCGCCGAGCCCGGCCGCCCGTGCCACCGTCGACCTCGCCACCCGGCGACTGGCCGACCGGGCCAGCGTCTCGCTGCCGCACCCCTGGGCGGATGCCGTGGAGCGCGCCGCGGACCCACCCGGCCCAGCGCTGGGCGACGCCCTCGACCGCGCGGTCGTCGGCACCTCGCTACTGGCCCGGGTGCCGATCTGGTGGCGGGTCGTCGGGCTGGCGCAGCTCGTGCTGGCCCTGGCCGCCGTGGCGGGTCTCCTCTGGCTGGCGCTCTACGTGATCGTGGGCTGGGCCCAGCTCGACCGGGTGATCGGTGACCCTCCGACTCTCGGCGTCGTGCCGGTTCCGCTGGTGCTGCTGGTGGCCGGGCTGCTCGGAGGACTGCTGCTGGCGCTCGTCTCGCGCTGGCTGGCGCGTATCGGCGCTCGGCGCCGCGGCCGGGTGATGGACGCCCGGTTGCGTGCCTCGATCGACGGTGTCGCCGGGGCCGAGATCGTGCAGCCCGTCGAGCGCGTGCTCGAGCGTCACGCGGCCACCCGTCTGGCACTCAGCCGCGCCGCCGACGTCTGACCCCGTCGTCCACAGGGGCGTCGCCCTCGGTGGTTCGTCCACAGGGTCGAGGTCGTCGTTGTCCCTGGGTGCCGTGCAGCCGAGGCTGGTCGCAGCGGCCCCGACGGACGAGGCCGGGGGAGGACCCACCATGAACGAGACCTACGTGACCATCCGGGGCCGGCTCACCGCCGACCCCACCGTTCGCACCACCCGAACCGGAGCGCCGATGACGACGTTCCGCATCGCGCACTCGGCGCGACGACAGGTCCAGGGCCAGCCCGGGCAGTGGGAGGACACCGAGGCGAGCTTCTACGACGTCGTCACCTTCCGGTCGCTCGCGGCCAACATCGCGGTGTCGGTGCGCAGGGGGCACCCCGTCACCGTGCACGGGAAGCAGCGGATCACGTCGTGGCGGGGCGACGACGGGTCGACCCGCAACAGCGTCGAGATCGAGGCGGATTCCGTGGGGCACGACCTGACGTTCGGCACCACCGCGTTCGCGCGCGTCGGGATGGGGCGTGCCGCCGAGCCGTGGTCGCAGGGTGAGGGTTCCGGGCCTCAGCCCGCCCGGCCGGACGACGCCGCCGGCTCGAGTCGTCTCGGCGACCCGGACAGCGATCCCTATGTCCTCGACGACGGCCCGGGCCGGGGCCTCGGCGAGGTGGGCGTGGGTGCGCCCGACGAGTCGGCTCCGGGCGGCGCCGACCTCACCGAGCCGGTCGCCGACACCGGCCCCCTGGTGCGGCCCGGGAAGGAGACCGCGGCGTGACTGCTCCCACCGGCGGGCACCGCGTCGCACGCGGGCCCTGAGGCGCGCGCATGCACCGAGGTGGCGCGGGCGCGGATTCGGGCCGGGGCGGTGCTGGTCGATAGCCTTGCCCCCATGCCCGAGTTCATCTACGTCATGTCCCGTGCCCGCAAGGCCCACGGCGACAAGGTCATCCTCGACGACGTCACCCTGTCCTTCCTGCCCGGCGCCAAGATCGGCGTCGTCGGCCCGAACGGTGCCGGGAAGTCCTCGGTCCTGAAGATCATGGCCGGCCTCGACCAGCCCTCGAACGGGGAGGCGCGGCTGACGCCCGGCTACTCGGTCGGCATCCTCATGCAGGAGCCCGAGCTGAACGAGGAGAAGACGGTCCTCGGCAACGTCGAGGAGGGGGCCGGCGAGATCAAGGCCAAGGTCGACCGCTACAACGAGATCTCGGCGCTGATGGCCGACCCGGACGCGGACTTCGACGCGCTGATGACCGAGATGGGTCACCTGCAGGAGGCCATCGACGCCGCCGACGCCTGGGACCTCGACTCCCAGCTCGAGCAGGCCATGGACGCCCTGCGCTGCCCGCCGCCGGACGCCGACGTCACGGTGCTCTCCGGTGGTGAGCGCCGACGGGTCGCCCTGTGCAAGCTGCTGCTCCAGAAGCCCGACCTGCTCCTGCTCGACGAGCCCACCAACCACCTCGACGCCGAGTCCGTCCTGTGGCTCGAGCAGCACCTCGCGGCCTACCACGGTGCCGTCGTCGCCGTGACGCACGACCGGTACTTCATGGACAACGTCGCCGAGTGGATCCTCGAGCTCGACCGCGGCCGCGCCTACCCCTACGAGGGCAACTACTCCACCTACCTGGAGAAGAAGCACGCCCGCCTCGAGGTGGCCGGGAAGAAGGACGCCAAGCTCGCCAAGCGCCTCGCCGAGGAGCTGGAGTGGGTGCGCAGCAACGCCAAGGCCAAGCAGACCAAGTCCAAGGCGCGCCTGGCCCGCTACGAGGAGATGGCAGCCGAGGCGGACCGTACCCGCAAGCTCGACTTCGAGGAGATCCAGATCCCGCCGGGCCCGCGCCTGGGCAGCAAGGTGATCGAGGTCAAGAACCTGCGCAAGGGCTTCGGCGACCGGGTGCTCATCGACGGCCTGTCGTTCACCCTCCCGCGCAACGGCATCGTCGGCGTCATCGGTCCGAACGGTGTCGGCAAGACCACCCTGTTCAAGACGATCGTGGGCCTCGAGGACGTCGACGCCGGTGCCGTCGACGTCGGTGAGACCGTCAAGATCTCCTACGTCGACCAGAGCCGCGGCGGTCTCGACCCGAACAAGAACCTCTGGGAGACCGTGTCCGGCGGGCACGACTACATCAACGTCGGTCAGGTCGAGATCCCGTCCCGCGCCTACGTCAGTCAGTTCGGCTTCAAGGGTCCGGACCAGCAGAAGAAGGCCGGCGTGCTGTCCGGCGGCGAGCGCAACCGGCTCAACCTGGCGCTCACCCTCAAGGAGGGTGGCAACCTGCTGCTGCTCGACGAGCCGACCAACGACCTCGACGTCGAGACCCTCGGCTCGCTCGAGAACGCCCTCCTCGACTTCCCCGGTTGCGCCGTGGTCATCAGCCACGATCGGTGGTTCCTCGACCGGGTGGTGACGCACATCCTCGCCTACGAGGGTGACGCCGAGAACCCCTCGAAGTGGTACTGGTTCGAGGGCAACTTCGAGTCGTACGAGGCCAACAAGATCGAGCGGCTGGGCGAGGACGCCGCCCGTCCGCACCGGGTCACCTACCGCAAGCTCACCCGCGACTGACGAGCCCAACCAGGGCGTCCGAGTGACCCGCGCCGCCGGCCCGAACCTTCCCGACCTCCAGGTCAGGGCGCTGACCCCGTCGCGCTTCGACGACGTGGTCGACCTCTTCGGCACCCGCGGCGATCCCTCGTGGTGCTGGTGCCAGTACTTCCTCACCTCGGGCAGCGACTACACCCGCTCCACCGACGCCAACCGCGAGGCCCTGCGCACCCAGGCGTCCCACCGGCCGCGGCCGGGGATGGTCGCCTACCGCGGGGCCACACCGGTCGGATGGGTGCAGGTCGGGCCGCGCCCCACCTACCCGCGGCTGCGTGGAAGCCGGGCACTGCTCCAGGTCGTCGGCGGCGACATCGACGACGCCGGGGTCTGGGCGGTGACGTGCTTCGTCGTCAAGGTCGGCCAGCGGCGCGGCGGTGTCGGTGCGGCCCTGTTGGATGCCGCGGTCACCGCCGCGCGTGACGCCGGAGCGCACACGCTCGAGGGCCACCCCGTCGACGTCGCTGCCCGCGGCGGGAAGGCCTCGAGCGCCGACCTCTACCACGGCACCCTGTCGATGTTCCTCGCCGCCGGCTTCGAGGAGGTCGCCCGAACGGGCCCGAGCAGACCCGTCGTGAGGCTCGCCCTCGGGTAGCGCCGGGGCTTCGCGGACGGCGGATAGGGTGTGCCGCGTGGAGACGGAGACCTCGGCACCCTCGCCGCACCTGGTCTCGGTCGTCATCCCCGTCTACCAGGGCGAACGCACCCTCGGCTCCGTCGTCGAGGAGCTCGCGGCCTCGGTCGCCGACCGGGTGTCCCCGGCCGGGCGCCGCTACCGCGTCACCGAGGTCGTGCTCGTGCACGACTGCGGCCCCGACGCCTCCGACGACACCATCCGCTCGCTCGCCGCGGCACACGACTGGGTGCGCCCGGTGTGGCTGAGCCGCAACTTCGGCCAGCACGCGGCGACCCTGGCCGGCATCGCCGCCTCCGGTGGCGAGTGGGTCGTCACCATGGACGAGGACGGCCAGCACGACCCCGAGGCGATCGGCGCCCTGCTCGACACGGCGATGACCGAGCAGGCCGACGTCGTCTACGCCCGGCCCGCGAACGAGCCGCCGCACGGCGCGGTGCGCAACCTGGCGTCGCGCGGGGCGAAGTGGCTCGTCGACCGGCTCGCCAAGGGCGTGGACGCGGGCGCCTTCTCCAGCTTCCGGCTGGTGCTCGGCGAGGTCGCCCGCTCGGTCGCGGCCTATGCCGGCCCCGGCATCTACCTCGACGTCGCCATCGCCTGGGTCGCCAACCGCACCGCCACCTGCCCGGTCGAGATGCGCAGCGAGGGCGACCGCCCCTCCGGCTACACCCTCCGCCGCCTGATCAGTCACTTCTGGCGCCTGGTGCTCTCCAGCGGCACCCGCCCCCTGCGCTGGGTCAGCGCCCTCGGCGCCGCGGCAGTGCTGCTCGCGCCCGTGGTGGCCCTGGCCCTGGTCCTCGGGCGGGCCAGCGGGCGCTGGCAGGTGCCCGGCTGGACCTCGACGATGATCCTGCTCATGGTCGCCACCGGCGTGATCCTGTTCAGCCTGGGCGTCATCGCCGAGTACGTCGGCCTGGCCGTCAACATGGCGATGGGCAAGCCCCTCTACCTGCCCGTGCGCGACCGGCGCGAGGGCCCGCTGGGCCGGGACCTCGCGTGACCTGCACCGGCCCGCGGCCCCTCACCTGGGTCGTCGGGTCCGGGGGGCTCGTCGGCCGGCACGTCGTGGCCGAGCTCACGGCCGCGGGGCACGAGGTCCTCACCACGGCGGTGCCCTGGGCCGACGAGGAGGCCAGCGTGCGCACGCTCGTCGACGAGGTGGGCCGGTTCGCCACCGCTCGCGCCGGTCGCCCGTGGGCGCTCGCCTGGTGCGCGGGCGCGGGCGTCGTCGCCACCGGCGAGGAGGCGCTGGCCGCCGAGGTGCGCGTCTTCGAGCGCGTGACCGGCGCGCTCACGGCATCCGTGCTGGCGGGCGAGGTCGGTGTCGTCTTCCTCGCGTCCTCGGCCGGCGGGCTGTATGCCGGCAGCGTGCCGGCGCCGTTCGACGAGCGCACCACACCGCACCCGCTGGTCGCCTACGGCCGGGCGAAGCTCGCGATGGAGGATGCCGTGCACCGCCTCGCCGACGCCACCGGCCTGCGGGCGGTGCTCGGCCGCCTCGCCAACGTCTACGGGCCCGGTCAGACCCTCGGCAAGCCGCAGGGGCTGCTCTCCCAGCTCTGCCTCGCCGACGCGACCGGCCGGCCGCTACCGGTCTACGTCTCGATGGACACCATCCGCGACTACCTGTACGCCGGTGATGCCGGGCGGATGGTCGTGCGCAGCATCGCCCTCGCCCGCGACGAGCCGGCCGGCACGGTCGTGACCAAGGTGCTCGCGTCGGGGCGGCCCGTCACGGTCGGCTACCTCGTGGCGGAGGCCCGCCGGGTGTTCCACCGGCCGCTGCGCACGATCCCGGTCGGCGGCAGCGGCGCCGGGCAGGTGCTCGACCTGCGCCTCGAGTCCAGGGTGTGGCCCGAGGTCGACGCGCTCGCGGCGACTCCACTGGCGGCGGGTCTGGCGCGCACCTCCGCCGACGTGCGTGCCAGGGTCGTGTCGGGCGGCCCGCTCGACCACTGAGCCGGACGGCCAGTCGGCCGGCTCAGTCGGCCCGGGTGGCGGCGAGGAACACCGACGACCCGAACGGCAGGTCGCGGCGGGTCAGCACGGCCCGGTCGACGCGGGACAGGCTGGTCAGCATGCTGTTGAGGGGCCTGGGGAGCTGGGGGAGGGAGACGATGTCGACCGGACCCTGGGCCCGACGGCGCGACACCTTGCGGGCCAGGCGCTCCACCGCGAACATCGGGAAGACCGTCGCGAACCCGTAGGTCGCCCGCTGCACCGTGAAGCCGGCGCGCTCGACCGCGGCGACGGCCCGGCCGGTCGTGTACCGCCGGTGATGACCGTTCGCGACGTCGAAGTCGGTCCACGCCCAGGTGTAGGCGGGCACCGACATGACGAACCGGCCGCCCGGGCGCAGCACCCGCCGCACCTCGGCGAGGGCGGTGGCCTCGGGCTCGCAGTGCTCGATGACGTCGAAGGCCGACACCGCGTCGAAGGTGGCGTCCTCGAACGGCAGGGCCAGCGCCGAGCCGCACACGCCGTCTGACCCCAGCCCGCGCGGGTCGATGTCGAGCGAGACGGTGCGCTGGGCCGACTCCCGGAACCACGCGGCGCTCGGCCCGTCGGCGCTGCCCAGGTCGAGGGCCAGCTCGGCACCCTCGACGTGCGGGCGCAGCGCGGCCTCGAGCAGGTCGGCCCGGGCGACGTACCACCAGTAGTCGGGGATCGCGATCGACGCGGACCCCCCGTGTCCCTCGGCGTTGTTCACCGCGTCACTGTAGCGACGCCCTCGTGTGACGATCTGAGCGACTCCGCCTGGAGGTACCCGATCAGCCCGGCAGCGAGGGCGATCGACGCGGTGGTGGCGCCGAACACCTCGCCGAGGCGCAGGGCGCAGATCAGCACCGCGAGGTTCGCGGCCTCGCCGCTGCGGGCGAGCAGCGAGGGCGGCGGGCCCGACCGCAGCGGGCGCATGCAGAACCAGACGGTCAGCACGAGGGTCGCCAGGAGGTAGATCCACCCGCCCTCGACGAGCAGTGCCCAGTAGGAGTTGTGGAAGAAGTATGTCGAGCCGTCCTGAAGGTGGACCCAGGCCTCGCCCAGACCTTGGCCGTGCCACGGCGCGTGGGCGAGCTTGGCCTCTGACGCCGCGTCGATCCGGGCGCGGAACCAGTCGGTGCCCACGCGGTCGGCGAACTCGCCGGTCTGCCCGTACTTCTCCTGGACGAAGGGGATGGCGAAGGCGAAGGCCCCCGCCAGCATGAGGCGCGCCGGCACACTGAGGCGTGGGCGCAGCGCGAACCACACCAGCGCGCACACTAGGGCGGCGATCGAGGTGCGCGACCCGGTGGCCCAGACGAGGGCGGTGCTGACGACTGCGATCGCGATCTGGCGGCGAGTGTTGGTGGTCACTCCAATCAGCAGGACGCCGACCACCGTATAGGCGAGGCCAGCCTGGTTCTTGTCCAGCAGAAAGCCGGTGAGGTACTGCTGGTAGGGCGCGGGGGCGACCCCGGCGAAGAAGAGCACCGCGTTGCCAAAGAGGCCCACCGCCATGCCACGCACGAGCGAGGGGTAGTGGATGCGCCCGCTGACGACGACCGCCACGGCCGTGGCGACGAGCCCGAGGCGCAGGGCTCGCTGGGACCACCCGAACAGGGAGAGGTCCAGACCGCTGACCGATACCAGCACGAGGTATCCGATCATTGCCACAACGGCGCCCGGCAGCCACGTCAGGCCGGCGAGGGAGCGGGTGGGTCGCCGCGAGACGCTCAGCGCAACGAGGCCAGCAAGCGCGACCAACCCGACCTGAAGGTGTCCGGGTGCGAGGGGGAAGGCGACGGCGAACAGGACCACCGCGCCGAGGAGGAAGTCAGCGAGGCGCGTCGGTTCGTCGCCCAGCTCGGGCACGCTGGTCGGGGACGGCGCCTCGTCGACGGGTGAGACGGCATCCGTCGTGGGTGCGGGTGCGTCGTCGGGCACGCTCTGCCGTCCACGCACGCCGGTCCTGGCGTCCATCGGCTCCTCATGGCTGCTGCTCGACCCGGGTGGGAGCCCCACGACCGTGGCGGTCGCCGGGCCGAATCAGCGTAACAGCGCAGGTGCGCCGCGATCCGTCGTTCGAGGAGGCCCGGCCGGGCGCGACGCAGGTCAGCCGGTGGCGCGCACGAGCCGCACGGCCAGGTCGCCGTAGGACGTCTCGATGTCGGCCGGCGTGCGCCGAACGTCGGGGGCGTACCAGCGGGCGACGTCGATGGCCATCGACAGCAGGGCCAGCGCGGTGACCGAGACGTCGTCGACCTCGAACTCACCCGAGGCGATGCCGTCGCGCAGCACCCCGGCGACGACGCCGTCGATCTCCTTGCGCAGACCGAGCACGGCCTCGCGGTGCTCGACGCTGAGGTGGCGGAACTCGAACTGCACGATCCGGCCGAGCTCGTAGTGCTCCGCGTGCCAGCGGGAGAACCCTCCGATGATCGCCCGCAGCGCCTCGGTGGGCGTGGCGGCCTGCTCGGCCGCCGCCACGAGCAGGTCGCGGGCCCGCGCGTGCCCCCGGCTGCTCAGCTCGAAGAGCAGCACCTCCTTGGAGGCGAAGTGCACGTAGACGCCTGCGGGGGAGAGCCCGGCCCGCGACGCGATGTCGCGGGTGGTCGTCGCATGGAACCCGCGCTGGGCGAAGGCGTCGGCCGCGGCGAGCATGATCCGCACCGCGGTGTCGGTGACGTCACCGACCGCCTCCTGGCGTCCGCCGTCCGGCGCGAGGGCGGCGAGGACCGCCGACTCGCTCAGCGGTGTGGGGCTCGGCACGGTTGACAGCATGCCGCACCACGGCGAGACTAAGCAAGCGCTTAGTCAACACTGGCGCGCCGTCCCGAGTCGCCCCCGGAGGAGTTCCATGCCCCGCAACATCTACGGTCCCGAGCACGAGGACTTCCGCGCCTCGGTGCGCGAGTTCGTCGAGCGCACCCTCAAGCCGCGCGCCGAGCAGATGCTCGAGGTCAAGGCGATCGACCGGGACATCTGGAAGGAGGCCGGGTCCCAGGGGCTGTTCGGCCTCGACATCCCCGAGGAGTTCGGGGGCATGGGCGCCGACGACTACCGCTTCAACGCCATCGCGGCCGAGGTGATCAACGGCTTCAACGCCGCCGTCGGCTCCTGCTTCGGCATCCACAGCGACGTCTGCCCGCCCTACATCGTCGACCTCGGCACCCAGGAGCAGAAGGAGCGCTGGCTGCCCGCGATGGCCGCCGGCGAGAAGATCTGCGCCATCGCGATGACCGAGCCCGGCGGCGGCTCCGACCTCGCCGCGCTGAAGACCACCGCGGTGCGCGACGGCGAGCACTGGGTGATCAACGGCAGCAAGACCTTCATCACCAACGGCTACCAGGCCGACCTGGTGATCGTGGCCACCCGCACCGACCCGAGCAAGGGCGCCAAGGGGATCACCTTGTTCATGGTCGAGGAGGGCATGGAGGGCTTCACCCGCGGCCGCAAGCTCGACAAGGTCGGCCAGGAGGAGAGCGACACCGCGGAGCTGTTCTTCCAGGACGTGCGCGTGCCCGACAGCAACCGGATCGGCGCGGAGGGCATGGGCTTCATCGCGATGATGCAGCGGCTGCCCCAGGAGCGGGTCGGCGCCGCCTGCGCCAACGTCGCGCACGCCAAGCAGATCCTGCTCGAGACCATCGAGTACGCCAAGGAGCGCAAGGCCTTCGGCCAGTCGATCGGGTCCTTCCAGCACAACAAGTTCAAGCTCGCCGAGCTCGTCACCTCGATCGAGGTCGCCGAGGCGTACGTCGACGACTGCATCCAGGCGCACGCCGAGGGCACCCTGTCCGCCGTCGACGCGGCCAAGGCCAAGTGGTGGAGCGCCCAGGTGCAGAACGACGTGCTCGACGAGTGCGTCCAGCTGCACGGCGGCTACGGCTTCATGAACGAGTACCGCGTGGCGCGTGCCTGGCGCGACGCCCGCGTCACCAAGATCTGGGCCGGCTCCAACGAGATCATGAAGGAGCTCATCGGCCGCGACCTCGGCCTCTGAGACCAGGACTCGACCGGCACGGATGCCGTCCGCTCACCGAGAGCGGACGGCATCCGTCTGTGTGGAGGTGGGGGAGAGGGACTCGCCGGCGTCCGCGTCTAGCACCCCGGCGACGATGAGCACCTGGGCGGCGACGTAGGTCGACATCACCCAGAAGCCCTGGGCGGGTAGGTCGAACCCCGAGGCGAAGGCGTCCAGCGCGATCAGCCCGTCGGAGACCAGGAACAGCGCCCCGCCGACCGCGGTGAGCCGGTTGACCCCCGTCGCGAGCACGGCCATCGTGCCCAGGCAGGCGCCGTAGACGAGTACCGGCAGCAGCAGGGCGCCGGCCCCCGCGGCGCAGGCGGCGACCAGCGCGGCGACGACCGCGAGGTAGACCAGCAGGAGGGGGCGGCGCACGTGCAGCACGCTGCGGCCGCGGAACGGCCAGAAGGCCGTGATGTAGGCGACCTGGGCGAGCAGGAAGAAGGTGATCATCACGAGGAACGAGCTGTCCCCGCTGGTCAGCTTGGGGGCGCTGTCACCGATCCACGACAGCCCGAGCGCAACAAGCACGAGGGTGACCAGTCGGCCGCGGGGCGACGAGGTCTCGCACCACAGCACGCCGGCGAGCAGGGGCATGAGCAGCACCTGGGTGCCGTCGGTGAGTCGGCCACCACCGGCCAGCTGGGCCACGAGGTGCACCAGCGCCACGGCCGCGAAGGCGCCGAGGAGCAGCCGCGCGGCAGGTCGACGGGGGAGCATGCCGCGAGCGTAGCGACGCGGGCGGGTGAAGCTACGGCGGCATCCGTGCCGGCGACGTCGTCCCGGGTTCAGTGGGCCGGCGACGGCCGGTCCTCGTCCGGCACGAGGTCGAGGGGGACGGCGACCCACCTGAACCCGTGCCGGAGCCGCACGGTCACCCCGCGAGGGGTGCCGCTGCGCACCAGCTCGAGAGGGACCTCGCCGGGCAACAGCCGGCTCCCGTCGAGCCGCAGCGCCTCGCCGACCACGCCCGAGCGCAGGACCCGTCCGTCTCGCAGGCCGGCTCGGGCGAGGCCCGCGAGCAGGAGGGCGGCGAGCGCCAGGGTGATCACGGTCGCGCCGGCTGCGTAGGCGAGCGTGGTGGGCCACGTCGCACCGCTGAGGATGACGGCTTGGACGGCGAACAGCACGACGGCGACGCCGAGGACGGGGAGGGTGGCGAGGTTGCGCAGTAGGGCGCCGCGCAGCCCGGCCCGGATCGCGGGGGTCATCACCGTGGACAGGGGCAGGGCCAGCGGATCGGCGCCCCCTCGGGTGAGGAACGCGACGTCGACCTCGGTCAGCAGGGCGGCGGGCAGGAGGGTCGCCTGGACGCGCGCGGCCCGCGGGCGCAGCACGCGCAGGTCGCCCCGTCGCTCGACCGAGCGTGCCCACCCGGCGGGGTGGGTGCGCCGGGTGGAGCCCTCCCAGACGAAGCGGCCCTCCCGGTCGTACCCGGTCGTGCGCAGGTCACCCGCACAGACCTGCCCGCGCGTGCGAGCGGCGATCAGGGCCAGCGGGAAGCCCACCAGCATCAGCACCGCCACGGCACCGATGACCACCCCCGTAGCGGGGCCGCCCCGCCAGGCGGTGACCGCACCGATGCCGACGGCGAGGCCGGTCCGGGCCAGGGCGGGGCGCATCTGGCCCACCCGTGCGGCCTGCCGGGACAGCTGCCGCGCCAGCTCGGCGTCGACGACGGTGCTCAACGGCCCCCGCGGCTCGTCCGACCAGCCTCCTGGCGGGCCGGAGGGTTCAGTCAAGCGGCCCGCCGGCCACGTAGATGACCTGGCCGGAGACGAAGCCGGCCTCCTCGGACACCAGGAACGCGATGGTGGCTGCGATGTCCTCGGGCTGGCCGACCCGGGCGACCGGGATCTGCTGGGCCGTGTGGGCGATGAAGTCGTCGAACGGCACCCCGATCCGGGCGGCGGTGGCCGCGGTCATGTCGGTCTGGATGAAGCCCGGCGCCACCGCGTTCGCGGTCACCCCGAACTTGCCGAGCTCGATGGCCAGGGTCTTGGTGAAGCCCTGGATGCCCGCCTTGGCGGCGGAGTAGTTGGCCTGGCCGCGGTTGCCCTGCGCCGAGGACGACGAGAGGTTGACGATGCGGCCGTGCTTCTCGGCGGTCATGTGCGCCTGGCAGGCCCTGGTCATCAGGAACGCGCCCTTGAGGTGCACGTTCATGACGGCGTCCCAGTCGGCCTCGGTCATCTTGAAGATCAGGTTGTCGCGGATGATGCCGGCGTTGTTGACGAGCACGACGGGTGGGCCGAGCTCGTCGGCCACCCGGGCCACACCGGCCTCGACCTGCGCGGCGTCGGTGACGTCGACACCCACCCCTACGGCCCGGCCGCCGGCGTCGCGGATCCGGGTGGCGACGGCCTCGCAGGCCGCCTCGTCGAGGTCGAGCACCCCGACGGCGAACCCGTCGCGGCCGAGCCGCTCCGCGGTCGCTGCCCCGATGCCTCGGGCCGCTCCGGTGACGATGGCGACGCGCTGGGTGGACATGCTGCTCCTCGAGGTCGGGATGACGTCGCGCGACCTGGTCCGCTGCGACTTCCAGACCCTACCCAGCGAGCCGTCCAACCCCGAGCAGGTTCGGTGTCGGCATTATCACCACGTCGTTGCGCGAGGGTAGGTTGCATGGACTGCGGAAGGCCGTGCTGGCCCGTCCGCGGCCCAGCACCGTCGCTGGTCCCTGACCACACACGGAAGGCAACCAGTGGAGATCTGGCCCGGAACGGCGTACCCCCTCGGCGCCACCTACGACGGCAGTGGCGTCAACTTCGCCCTGTTCAGCGAGGTGGCGGAGCGGGTGGAGCTGTGCCTCATCGACGACGACGGCGCCGAGACCCGCCTCGACCTGCCCGAGGTCGACGGCTTCGTCTGGCACGCCTACGTGCCCAGCCTGCAGCCCGGCCAGCGCTACGGCTTCCGGGTGCACGGCCCGTACGACCCCGACAGGGGCCACCGCTGCGACCCGAGCAAGCTGCTGCTCGACCCGTACGCCAAGGCGATCGAGGGCCAGGTCACCAACGACCAGGCGCTGTTCTCCTACAACTTCAAGAACCCCAAGAAGCGCAACACCGACGACAACCTGGGCAAGACGATGCTCTCGGTCGTCATCAACCCGTACTTCGACTGGGGCCACGACCGCCCGCCGCGCCACGAGTACCACGAGACGGTCATCTACGAGGCGCACGTCAAGGGCATGACGATGACCCACCCGGAGGTGCCCGAGGAGATCCGAGGCACCTATGCCGCCATCGCGCACCCGGCGATCATCGACCACCTCACCGCGCTCGGCATCACCGCCATCGAGCTGATGCCCGTGCACCAGTTCGTGCAGGACACCTCCCTGCAGGACCGCGGTCTGAGCAACTACTGGGGCTACAACACGATCGGCTTCCTCGCGCCGCACAACGGCTACTCGCGCGGCCGCCGTGGTGAGCAGGTCACCGAGTTCAAGGCGATGGTCAAGGCCCTGCACGGCGCCAACATCGAGGTGATCCTCGACGTGGTCTACAACCACACCGCCGAGGGCAACGAGTTCGGCCCCACGCTGTGCTTCAAGGGCATCGACAACGCCGCGTACTACCGGCTGGTCGACGACAACAAGGAGCACTACTACGACACGACGGGCACCGGGAACAGCCTCCTGATGCGCCACCCGCACGTGCTCCAGCTGATCATGGACTCGCTGCGCTACTGGGTCACCGAGATGCACGTCGACGGCTTCCGGTTCGACCTGGCGGCCACCCTCGCCCGGCAGTTCCACGAGGTCGACAAGCTGTCGGCCTTCTTCGACCTGATCCAGCAGGACCCCGTCATCTCGCAGGTCAAGCTGATCGCCGAGCCGTGGGACGTCGGCGACGGCGGCTACCAGGTCGGCAACTTCCCGCCGCTGTGGACCGAGTGGAACGGCAAGTACCGCGACACGGTCCGCGACTTCTGGCGCGGCGAGCCGAGCACGCTCGGCGAGTTCGCGTCCCGGCTGACCGGGTCCAGCGACCTCTACGAGCACTCCAGCCGCAAGCCGTTCGCGTCGATCAACTTCGTCACCGCCCACGACGGCTTCACGCTGCGCGACCTGGTCTCGTACAACGACAAGCACAACGAGGCCAACGGCGAGGGCGGCCGCGACGGCGAGAGCCACAACCGGTCGTGGAACTGTGGCGAGGAGGGCCCGACCGACGACCCCGAGGTCATCGCCCTCCGCCTGCGCCAGCAACGCAACTTCCTCGCGACGCTCCTGCTCAGCCAGGGCGTGCCGATGCTCGCCCACGGCGACGAGATCGGCCGCACCCAGCAGGGCAACAACAACGTCTACTGCCAGGACAACGAGCTCGCCTGGGTCGACTGGGAGCTCGACGACGACGCGAAGCGGCTCTACGCGTTCACCGCCGCGGTCTCCACGCTGCGCCGCGAGCACGCCGTGTTCCGCCGGCGCCGCTTCTTCGCCGGCAGTGCCGACCACGGTGGCCAGTCCGAGCTCGGCGACATCGCCTGGTTCCAGCCCTCCGGCGAGCCGATGGGCGAGTCGGCGTGGTCCGACGGCGAGGCCCGGACCGTCATGGTCTTCCTCAACGGCCAGGCCATCCCCACGCCCGACTCGCGGGGTCGTCGCGTGCTCGACGACGACTTCCTCGTCATCTTCAACGCCGACCACCAGGAGGAGGCGTTCATCCTCCCCGAGAAGGAGTGGGGCGAGCACTGGGTCGCCGAGATCGACACCGGCGCCGACGTCGTCGACACCGAGTGGCACCAGGCCGGCAGCAAGCTCAAGGTGCAGCCCCGCTCGCTGATCGTCCTGCGCAGCCCGCGCGAGACCCCACCCCAGCCCTCCGGAGCCGCCACGACCCACCGGACGTGACGATGCCGACCGCCCACCGCCCCGACCCCGGCCGCGTGGTCCCCACGGCGACCTACCGCCTGCAGGTCCACGCCGGCTTCGGGTTCGACGCGGCGGCCGAGCACACGGCCTACCTCGCCTCGCTCGGCGTCTCCCACCTCTACCTGTCACCGGTGCTCCAGGCGGCCCCGGGCTCGATGCACGGCTACGACGTGCTCGACCACACCCGGATCTCGGAGGAGGCCGGCGGCCGCGAGGCCTTCCAGCGGCTCGTGACGGCGTGCCGCGAGGCGGGGCTCGGCATCATCGTCGACGTCGTGCCGAACCACATGACGGTGCCCGAGCCGACCCACCTCAACGCGCCGTTCTGGTCGCTGCTGCGTGACGGGCGCCGATCGCCGTACGCCGGGTGGTTCGACGTCGACTGGGTCTCCGAGGGCGAGCGCATCCTCATGCCGGTGCTCGGCGGCACCGTCGAGCAGGCCCTCGAGCGCGGCGACGTCACGCTCGCCGACGACGGTGGCCCGACGGGTCACGAGTGGGTGCTGCGGCACTACGGTGACGAGTTCCCGGTCGCACCCGGCACCGAGACACTGCCACTGTCCGACCTCGTCGACGCGCAGGCCTACCGCCTGTCGAGCTGGCGCGAGGCCGGCGAGGCGCTCAACTACCGGCGCTTCTTCGACGTCACGTCCCTGGTCGCGGTGCGGGTCGAGGACCCCATCGTCTTCATGGCGACCCACGCGCTGCTGCTCGCCCTGCACGGCCACGGCGAGGTCGACGGCTTCCGGATCGACCACCCCGACGGCCTCGCCGACCCGGCCGGCTACCTCGAGCGGCTGGCCGACGCCACCGGCGACGCCTGGGTCGTCGTCGAGAAGATCCTCGAGGGGGAGGAGCGCCTGCCCGACAGCTGGCGCTGCGCCGGCACCACCGGCTACGACGCCCTGCTGCGGGTGCAGCAGGTGCTCACGTCCCCCGCTGGCGTCGGGGACCTCGACCGGCTGTGGGCGGATGCCGCGCCCGACCGGGTCTCGCTCGACGACGTCGTCGCCGAGGCGAAGCGGCTGGTCGTCGACGACGTGCAGGCCGCGGAGGTCGACCGCCTGATGCGGCTCGCCCGCAACGTCCTGGTCGACGTCGACCTCGCGGCGGTGCGGCGCGCGCTCGAGGCCCTGCTCGTCGCGATGGACCGCTACCGCGCCTACGTCGTGCCCGGCCGCGGGCTCGACCCCGAGCAGGCGGCCGTCGTCGACGGCGCAGCCGAACGGGCGCGCGGGCTCCTGGCCCCCAGCGACCACGAGTCGCTCGAGGTCGTCGTGGCGCTCGTGCTCGGCCGAGACCTGTCGCAGGTGCAGCTCGACAGCGGCGCCCTGGCCGACGACTTCCGGGTGCGCTTCCAGCAGACCTGCGGGCCGGTCATGGCCAAGGGCATCGAGGACACCGCGTACTACCGCTGGTTCCGCCTCGCCGGGGCCAACGAGGTGGGCGGTCACCCCGACCACCTGTCGATCTCGGCCGACGAGTTCCACGCCTGGTGCCATGGCGCTGGTCACGAGCTGGCCGACGTCGATGACGACGCTGACCACCCACGACACCAAGCGGTCCGAGGACGTGCGGGCCCGCCTCATGGCGCTCGCCGAGGACGGCGCTGGCTGGGCCACCTGGCTGGCCGCCGCTCGTGAGCTCGCCGCCGGCCACCGCACCGAGCGGGTCGACGGACCCACGGAGTACCTCGTCTGGCAGACCCTGGTCGGGACCTGGCCGATCACCGGCGCCCGGCTCGAGGAGTACCTGCTCAAGGCCGTGCGCGAAGCCAAGGTGCACACCGCATGGGTCGACGGCGACCCCGCCTACGAGGACGAGGTGGTGGCCTACGGCAAGGCGCTGTTCCGTGACCCCGCCGTGCAGCGGCACCTCGACGACTGGACGACCGTCCATGAGCCGTCGGTGCGGGCGAACGTGCTGTCGCAGAAGCTGATCCAGCTGACCATGCCCGGCGTGCCCGATGTCTACCAGGGCTGCGAGATCGTCATGCTCTCGCTCGTCGACCCCGACAACCGCCGCCCGGTCGACTGGACCGATCGCGGCGAGCGGCTCGAACGGGTGCTGGCCGACGAGCCGGCCTTCGACCTCGACGACGAGAAGCTGCGGGTGACCGCCCGCACGCTGGGGGTGCGCCGCGACCTGGCCCGGGTGTTCGTGGGGGAGGGCACCACGTACACGGGCCTGCCAACCACGAGCGAGCACGCGCTCGCCTTCGCCCGCGGTGACGACGACGGCGCGCGGGTCGTCACGGTGGCCACCCGCGCCGCCGGGCTGCTCGCGGCGGCCGGCGGCTTCGGCGACGCGACCGTGGCGCTGCCGGCCGGCACCTGGCACGACGTGCTCTCCGACGACGAGGCGGTCTACGACGGCACGGGGGTGCTCCTCGCCGACCTGCTGGCCCACCGACCCGTGGCCCTGCTCGTGAGGCAGTCGTGACGGCCCCCGAGCAGGGGCTGCCCGAGGTCATCGAGGTGTGGGCTCCGCTCGCCGAGCGGGTCGAGATCGAGTGGACGAGCGGGGCGACATCGACCAACGGGTCGACGTTGCCCCAACCGCAGCGCGACGCGATGACGGCCACCGGCGACGGGTGGTGGCGCTGGCAGCCGGGACCACACGGGGAGGATGACGCGACGGCATCCGACGATGGCGACGGGACGGCATCCGCACCGAGCGTGCTCGACTACGCCTTCGTGCTCGACGGTCAGCAGCCGGCCCTGCCCGACCCGCGCAGCGCGTGGCAGCCGCACGGGGTGCACGGGCCCAGCCGAACCTTCGACCCAGGCACCTTCGACTGGTCCGATGGTGGCTGGCGCGGGCCACGTTCCGGCACAGGAGTTCTCGGCTCGGTGATCTATGAGCTGCACATCGGCACCTTCACCCCCGAGGGCACCCTCGACGCGGCCCTGGCCCGGCTCGACCACCTCGTCGACCTGGGCGTCGACGTCGTCGAGCTGATGCCGGTCGCCCCCTTCCCGGGGCGCTGGGGCTGGGGCTACGACGGCGTCGACCTCTGGGCGGTGCACGACGGCTACGGTGGCCCGGCCGCCCTTCAGCGGTTCGTCGACGCGTGCCACGCCCGCGGCCTGGGCGTCGCCCTCGACGTCGTGCACAACCACCTGGGCGCCAGCGGCAACTACCTCTCGCGCTTCGGCCCCTACTTCACCGAGGCGCACCACACCCCCTGGGGAGCGGCGGTCAACCTCGACGACGAGGGCTGTGGCCCGGTGCGGCAGTTCCTCGTCGAGAGCTCCCTGCGCTGGTTCCGCGACTTCCACGTCGACGCACTGCGCCTCGACGCCGTGCACGAGCTCAAGGACAGCTCGCAGCCGCACTACCTGGCCGAGCTGTCCGACGCCGTGGCCGCCCTGTCCGCGACCCTCGGCCGCCCGCTCGACCTCGTGGCCGAGAGCGACCTCAACGACACGATGATGGTCACGCCGACCTCCGAGGGCGGCCGGGGCATGACGGCACAGTGGGACGACGACGTGCACCACGCGCTGCACGTGGCCCTGACCGGTGAGGCGAACGGCTACTACGCCGACTTCGCCGGCGGAGGCGCACGCGAGGAGGCCGGCCCGCTCGCGGTGCTCGCCAAGGTGCTCACCCGCGGGTTCCTCCACGACGGCGCCATGTCCACCTTCCGGGGTCGCCCGTGGGGCGCGCCGGTCGACGTCGAGCACCTCGATGCCCGGCGCCTGCTCGGGTACCTGCAGACCCACGACCAGGTCGGCAACCGGATGGCGGGCGACCGCATCTCGGGCGCTCTCCCGCCGGGGGTGCAGGCTGCCGGTGCCGCGCTCTACCTGCTCGGGCCGACGACCCCGATGATCTTCATGGGCGAGGAGTGGGCGGCGTCGACGCCCTGGCAGTTCTTCACGAGCTTCGACGACGAGGTGCTCGCCGACGCGGTCCGCCGCGGTCGGCGGGCCGAGTTCGGGGCGCACGGCTGGTCGCAGGACGCCGTGCCCGACCCGCAGGACCCCGCCACCCGCGACGCGTCGGTGCTCGACTGGGACGAGGCCGACGCCGGCCACCACGGGCGGATGCTGCAGTGGTACGCCGCGTGCACCGGTCTGCGCCGCGACCTCCTCGGCACCGGCCCGACCCGCTTCGCCGACGTGACCGTCGCCCACGACGAGGACGCCCGGTGGCTGGTCACGACGCACACCCCGGCCCGGGGCCCGGCCCACGCCGTCGCGGTCAACCTGGCCGACGTCCCCCAGGAGGTGCCGCTGGTCACCAGCCCCTCGACCACGGTCCTGCTCGCCTGGGACGACGTGGGGACCCAGGTGCGCGAGGGCAGCGTGCGGATGCCGGGCCACGCGGTCGCGGTGCTCCGCCTCGGCTGAGCGGGGCGGTGCCCGCCGGTGCGCCGTCGGTCACGATCCGGGCACATCCGGGGAGCGGCTCCCAGCGGCGCTGACCCGCTGACTAGGGTGGCCCGGTCGGTCGGTCGGGTAGGACGTCAGGAGGGCAGCGTGGGCGCGGGCACCCTGCTGCGACGGCGCCTGCTCACGCACCCGGTGGCCCTCGTGGCCGTGGCGACGTCGGTGCTCATGTCGATGGTGGTGGTCGCCACCCTGCAGCTGCTCTCGTCGTCCATCGCCGACGCCAGTGTGCGCACCACCCTGGACGTGCCGGGGGACCGACGCTCGGTGGCGCTGACCGCTGGAGTGCGCCCGGGCGAGCTCGGCGACATCGACCGCCGGGTGCGAGCCGCGCTGGCCCGTGGCGGGGCGGATGCGGTGGTGACCCGCACCTCCACCGTCACCTCGCGAGGGATCGAGGGTCGCACCGACACCGACCGAGCCAGCCTGGCGGACGTCGCCGACCTCCCGGCCCGGGCCCGGCTGACCGCCGGCGCGTGGCCGACCGCGCCCGGCGACGACGTGGGACCCGGCGGTGCCCCGCTGGAGGTGGTGCTGCCCGTGGCGGCCGCCGACGCGCTCGGCGCCACCGTGGGCACGCGCCTGGCCCTCACCGACCTCGTCGACGGCGACGCGAAGCCGCTCAACGTGCTCGTGACCGGCACCTACGCACCGAGCGGGGTCGACGACGGCCTGTGGGTCGACGACCCCTTGGGCCTCGCGGGGGTGAACCGCTCGGACTTCACGACCTACGGGCCCTTCGTGGCCGCCGAAGGGTCGTTCGACCGCCCGTTCGCCGGGGCGTCGACCGCGACCTGGCGCTGGCTCCCCAGCGCGGACGACGTCACCACCGAGGACCTCCCTGCGGTCCGGGCCGGGGTCGACGAGGTCATCGGCGCGCTCCGGCACACCGCCGGCATCCTGGCCAACGGCACCGCCGACCCGGACGGCGCGCTCGGCGGCGCGCCGCTGCGCGACGCCCGGGTCACCTCGGGGCTGCCCGCCCTGCTCACCGCGGCGGCGCTGGTCAGCGAGCGCGTCCGCGTCTCGCTCCTCACACCCACCGTGCTGCTCGTCGTGCTCGGCACGGCATCTCTCGTCGTGGCGGCGGCGCTGCTGGCGTCGTTGCGCGACAGCGAGACCCGGCTGATGCGCACCCGCGGGGCGTCCACCGGCCAGCTCGCGGTGCTGGCCATGGCCGACGCCCTGATCGTCGTGCTGCTGGGCACGGTGGGGGCGGTGCTCCTGGCGCCGCTGCTGTCGAGCGCCGTGGCCCGTTCGGCCGGTCTCGAGCTGGGCGCGGCGGGGGTGCAGGCGGCCCTGACGTCGGCCCCGTTGTGGTTGGCCCTGGGGCCGATGGTCCTCCTCGCGACCGTCGTCATCGTCTCCACGACGCTGCGGGTGGGCCGGGTGCGTGACGGCGCCGGCTCGCGCCCGTCGGGTCGGGTCGTGCGTCTGCTCACCGGGTCGGGGCTCGACGTGCTGCTGGTCGGGCTGGGCGCGCTCGCGGTCGTGCAGCTGCGCCGCTACGACGCGACCGGGTCGACGACGGTGGACCCGCTGACCACCGCGGCTCCGGCCGTCGTCATCGCGGGGCTGTCGGTGCTGTGCCTGAGGCTGCTCCCCGTGCTGACCCGTCAGGTGGCGCGCCTCACCGGTGAGGCGCGCGGGCTGGAGCCGGCCTGGGGTGGCTGGCAGCTCTCCCGGCGGCTGTCCGGCCAGGTGGGCACCGTGCTGCTCGTCCTCCTCGCCGTCGCGATGGGCACCCTCGCGCTGTCCCACTCGGCGACCGCCGACCGCGCGGTCGCCGACCAGTCGGCGTTCGAGACCGGCGCGCCCGTGCAGGTCCTGGTGGGGCCGGGCGGTGGTGGCGAGCCCGGCACCGCGGGACCGGTGCTGGCCGCGGCGGCCGGTGGCGCCGACCGGGTCGTGCCGGTGGCCCGCGACGTCGTCGGCGTCGGGTCGCTCACCGGGGTGACGGCACTGGCCCTCGACGCGGTCACCGCAGCCGGGGTCGTCGACCCGCGCCCCGACCTGCTCGGCGGCTCCACGTGGTCGAACCTCCTCGGCCGTCTCGGTGACGCGCGCCGCCTCGCCGAGGGCGTGCCACTGCCCGGCGAGCCGACGCGTCTCACGGTGCGGGCCAACCTCGGCACCGCTCTCGGCGTGGCCGACGAGTTCACCCTGCCGGCGTCGGTGCTCCTGCGGGACGCCCGCGGACTCGTGCACACGGTGCCGCTCGGCGAGCTGGGCGTGCACGAGGCCGAGCTGACGGCCGAGCTGCCGAGCGGCGAGCGCCGGATGGAGTACCCCCTCACCCTGCTCGGAGTGGTCGCGCGCGCACCGGCGGAGCTCGTCGACCCCAGCATCACGACACCCGACATCAGCGTCGAGGTCGACGCGGTCACCGCCGACACCACGCCCGTGGCGGGGCTCGACGTGCTCACCGACCGGTCCCACGACAGCGACCTGGTCCGGGCGGGCGCCCCTGCGGACCTGGATGCCGTCCCCGCGCTCGTCACCCGGACCGTCGCCGACGCCGCACGCGCCCGGGTGGGCAGCACGCTCGCCCTCACGGTGGCCGGTCGCCGTCTCCCGCTGACCGTCGTCGGGCTGGTCGACTCGGTTCCCACGGCTGCCGTCCCGGACCGCGCGGTCGTCGTCGACCTGCCCACGGTGCTGGCCATGGGGGACGGCGGCGACCCGTCGAGCAGTCCCGTCGAGCCGCAGGAGTGGTGGGTCGACCCGGTGTCCGAGCCGGCTGTGGAGGCTGCGGTGCGCACCCAGCTGCCGGCCGGCGTCTCCGTGGTCGTCCGAAGCGACGTCGTGGCCGAGCGGGCGGCCAACCCGGTCAACGCCGGGATGCGGGCCGCCATGCTGCTCGTCACCGGGGCCGCGCTCGTGCTGGCCGCCGTCGGCTTCGCGGCGACCACCGCCGCCCTGGGTCGCACCCGGCGCCGCGAGAACGCCGTGCTGCTGGCCCTCGGGATGCCGCCGGGCCGGATCCGTCGGGTGCTCGCCCTCGAGCGGGTGGGGGTCGTCGTGCTGACCGTCGCCGTCGGCCTCGTGCTGGGGGTGCTCAGCGCCCTCGCCGTCGTGCCGGTGCTCGTCGGCGGCGACGGCCACCCGCAGGTGCCGCGGGTGCTGGTGACCCTCCCGGCCGGTCAGCTCGTGGGTTTCGGGGTCCTCGTCGCACTGGTGCTCTCGGTCGTGGGGGTGCTCGTCCTGCGCGGCGCGGGTCGCGACATCTCGGCCGAGCTGCGCCGTGGGGAGGCGTCGTGAGCGCGCGCCGAGCGGCACCGGCATCCGGCGCCGCCCGCCCGCCGCTCGGCCGTCTCGCGCTGCTCCGTCACAGCCTGGCCGCCGAGCGCGCCACTGCCGCCCTCCTCGCGGTGCTCACCCTGCTCACGACGGTGTTCCTGGTGGCCGCCCCGCGCGTGGAGTCGGTCGCCCACGACCGCGCCCTCGGTGACGCCGTGAGCACCGCGGCCCCGGCCGAGCGCGACCTCGGGCTGCGGCTGACGACCACCGCGGGTCGCGCCTCGCGGGCGTCCACCACCCCGACCCAGGGCCCGAGCGCGCCCTTCACGCCGGTCGACACCGCCGTGCGGGCCGCGATGGGCCAGCAGGTGCAGCGCCTGCTGAGCGGTGCCTTCGTCGCCGCGCAGAGCGACCCGCTCACCGTGGCCCGCTCCACCGGCGAACCGCTCGACGTCTCCTCGGCCGAGCTGGCGGTGCGCGTCGACGGGGCCGCGCTCGACCGGGTGCGCTGGGTCACCGGCGGACCCCCGGGTGCCCCGACGACGACCCGGACGCTGCGCGACTCCGCCGAGCAGGACCACGTGGTGCAGGTCGTTCCCGTGGCCCTGAGCGCCCGCACCGCTGGGCCTGGGGCGTGTCCGCCGGCGACGTGCTCGACCTGTCCGCCGGCGCCAACACCCGCCGCGTCGACTCGCCGACGGCGGTCGTCGTGTCCGGCACCTTCGAGCCGCTCGACCCAGCGGACGAGGTGTGGGCCGCCGAGCCCCGGATGCTCGGCATCGCCAAGATCCTCACCCCGCAGGGGGGCACCACCGACCAGGCCGCGGTCATCGCCCCGCTCGAGAGCTACTCCGTCGTGGGTGACGGGCTCTGGCGCGGCCCCGCCGACGAGCCCCCACCGTCACCCTCGCCCGCGCTGGACCACGCCTGGCGCTACACGCTCGAGCCCGAGCGGCTCACCCGTGGCGACGTCGAGGTGCTGCGCGACTTCCTCGTGCGCCTCGACACCGACCCCACGACCTGGGCGGGCGTGACGAACGTCCCCGCCGTCAGCACGGGTCTCGGCGGGCTGCTCGACCGCTACGAGCGCGACGTCGCCGTCACCGGCGTGCTCACCTCCTTCGTCACCGGCGGGGTCGCGGCGCTCGCGGCGCTCGTGCTCGCCCTCACGGCGCTCCTCGGGGCGCAGCGCCGGGACCGCGAGGTCCGGCTGCTGCGGGCGCGCGGCGCGTCGCGGGGGCAGCTGCTCACCCTGGTCGGCGTCGCGACGAGCGTGCTCGCCGTACCCCTGGCGGTGCTCGCGGCGGTGGCTGTGGTGCTGCTCGTCCCCGGTGACACGACCACGCCCGCCTGGGTCGAGGTCGCGCTCGTGGTCGTCCTGCCGCCGGTCGTGGCGGTCGTCGCCACGGCGCGCCGGGTGCGCGCCATGGACGAGGTCCCCGAGGAGTCGACGCGAACGGTGCGGGCCGCCCGACGGCTCGTGCTCGAGGCCGCCGTCGTGCTCCTCGCGGTGCTCGCCGTCACGACGGTGCGCAGCCGCGGCGCGGTCATCGCCTCAGGACGCACCGACTGGTATGCCGCGGTCACCCCCGTGCTCGTCGCCCTGGCCGCCGCCGTGGTCGCGCTGCGAGTCATGCCGTGGCCGGTGGAGTGGCTCGCCGGCATCGCCGAGCGCGGTCGTGGGTTCGTGGCGTTCGTGGGGCTCACCCGGGCCGCCCGCACCGGTGCGGGGGCTGCGGTGCCGCTCGCCGCCCTCGTCGTCGGCGCGACCCTGGTGACGCTGATGGCCACCCTCACCGCGAGCGTCTCCGAGCAGCGTGAGCTCGCGGCCCTGCGCGCGGTCGGCGCCGATGCGCGGGTCGACGCGGCGCGCATCGACACTGCCGACGTCGCGGCCCTCGCCGCACGTCCCGGGGTCGAGGCGGCCATCCCCGCGCACGTGGATGCCGGTGCCACGGTCAGCGCGGACGGGCGCGTGACGTCGGTGGTCGTGGTCGCCGTCGACCCGGCCCGCTACGCGAAGCTGCTCGAGGGAACCCCACTGGCCCTCACCCCGCCGGGCGCACCGGTCGACGGCCGGCTACCCGTGGTGCTGAGCGGCGGCCCGGACGTGGGCGACTTCGACCTCGGGCTGCGCGGGCTCAGCACGCCGGCACACCGGGTGGCGACCGTGCCGGGCCTTCAGCGCGCCGTCTCCGGGCAGGGGCGAGTGGTTGCGCTGGTGCCGCTCGACGCGCTCGTCGAGGCCCTCCCGACCACCCAGCCCAACACGGTCTTCCTCCGGGCGTCGCCCGAGGCCCAGCGCGCCCTCGAGGCCACCGCCGCCCGTGACCGCTCGCAGCTCGGCGGCCTCGTCACCGGCGTCACGACCGTCACCGGGTTCGGCGCCGGCGTCGCGGACCGCGCCCTGCCCAGCCTGGTCGCTGCCACCTTCCTCGTCGGTGTCCTGCTCGCCGGGGTGCTGTCCTTCCTCGCCGTCCTGCTCCTGCTCGCGGCAACGCGGCCCGAGCGCTCCCAGCTGGCGATCCGGCTCCGCACGATGGGCCTTCCGCACGGTCGCGAGCGCCGCCTCGCCTGGGCCGAGGTGCTGCCGCTCCTCGCCGTGGGGGTCGTCGCCGGCTGCCTCGTCGGCGTGCTCGTGCCCACCGCGCTCGCGGCCGCCCTCGACCTCGCCCCCTTCACCGGCGCCGTCACCCGCCTGCCGATCCAGCCGCACCCGCTCACGGGTCTGCTCGTGGGTCTGGTGGCGCTCGGCATCGGGTCGCTGGCCCTCCTGACCGACGCCGCGTCCACCCGACGCGGCAGCCTCGCCGACCACCTGCGCAGAGGAGACACCGCATGACCTCGAGTCCAGCGCGCACCCGGGGGCGCACCCCCGCCCCTGCCCCGACCGAGCACGATGGGCCGGACATCCACTGCGACAACCTCGTGCGCATCTTCTCGTCCGAGGGAGTGGAGGTGGTGGCCCTGCAGGGGCTCGACCTCGAGGTCGGCCGCGGCGAGCTCGTGGCGATCGTCGGGGCCTCGGGCTCCGGCAAGTCCACGCTGCTCACGATCCTGTCCGGCCTCGACCTGCCCAGCGCCGGGGTCGCGCGGGTCGCCGGCCGAGACCTGCTGAGCATGTCGACCAAGGACCGCCTCCACTACCGCCGCCACACCGTGGGCTTCCTCTTCCAGCAGGCGACCGCCAACCTGCTGCCCTACCTCAGCGCGGTCGAGAACGTGCAGCTGCCGATGATGTTCGCCTCCTTGTCGTCCGCCGAGCGGGCGGCCCGGGCCGCCGAGACGCTCGAGGTGCTCGGCATCCCCGAGTGCGCCGACCGGCAGCTCGGCGAGCTCTCCGGTGGGCAGCAGCAGCGCGTGGCGCTCGGGGTGGCCCTGGCCAACCGGCCGCGGGTGCTGCTCGCCGACGAGCCCACCGGCGAGCTCGACAGCCGCAGCAGCGACGAGGTGTTCGGAGCCATCCGCGACGCGAACGAGTCGTTCGGCACCACCGTCGTCGTCGTGACGCACGACGCCCACGTCAGCGAGCAGGTCAGCCGCACGGTCGGCATCCGCGACGGTCGCACCTCCTCGGAGGTGCGCCGGCGCACCGCCGTCGACGAGCACGGGGTGGAGGGCGTCGTCGCCGAGGAGTTCGCCGTGCTCGACCGCGCCGGCCGCCTCCAGCTGCCGCGCGGCTTCACCGACGCCCTGGCCATGCGCGACCGCGTGCGCCTGGACCTGGAGGCCGACCACATCGGGGTCTGGCCGACGCCGCGGCCGGATGCCGACGGACCCGGGGAGGCACCGGCATGACCACGGACTACCTGTCGGTGCACGAGGTGCACCGCACCTTCCGGACCGGCGCCACGGAGGTGCACGCGCTGCGCGGCGTCTCGCTCACGGCGGCGCCCGGCGAGCTCGTCGCCGTGCGGGGCCGCTCCGGGTCGGGCAAGACGACGCTGCTCAACGTCATCGGTGGCCTCGACCGGCCCGACGAGGGCCGGGTCGTGCTCGACGGCGCCGACGTCACGGCGATGAGTGACGACGAGCTGCTCGCGGTGCGTCGGGGCACGGTGGCCTACGTCTTCCAGTCGTTCGGGCTGGTGCCCATCCTCACGGCCCGGGAGAACGTCGGGATCCCGTTGCGGCTGAACGAGCTCGACCCGGCGGAGCGCGAGGACCGGGTGGCGGAGGCGCTCGAGCACGTCGGGCTCACCGGTCACGTCAATCAGCGTCCGGGCGAGCTGTCGGGTGGGCAGCAGCAGCGAGTGGCGCTGGCTCGCGCGCTGGCGTCACGGCCGGGGCTGCTCCTGGCCGACGAGCCCACGGGCCAGCTCGACTCCGAGACCGGTCGCGAGATCATGATGCTGATCGCCCGCCTCGCCAAGGAGGAGACCATGACGACCGTCGTGACGACGCACGACCCGGTGCTGCTGTCGATCGCCGACCGGGTCGTCGAGATCGTCGACGGCCACCTGGTCGGCGCCGCCTGACCTTCGGCCGGTCACTCGGGAATGCGAACCATGCCCTCCTGGGCGACGGTCGCGACGAGCACGCCGGCCTCGGTGAACATCCGGCCGATACCCAGGCCGCGACCGCCCTGCGCGGAGGGCGAGTGCTGCGCGTAGAGCAGCCACTCGTCGGCGCGGGCCGGGCGGTGGAACCACATCGCGTGGTCGAGGCTTGCCGCCCGCAGACCCGGTGTGCGCCAACCCTTTCCGTGGCGTCGCAGGATCGACTCGAGCAGGGAGTAGTCGGAGGCGTACGCCAGGACTGCTTCGTGCACCAGCGGGTCGTCGGGCAGCTCGCCGATCGCCCGCATCCACACCCGCTGGTCGGCGACCTGCTCGGTGGCCGGTGCGACGAAGAGGTTGCCCTCGATGTGGCGCAGCTCGATCGCCCGCTCCTCGGCCATGTGCCGAGCCCCTGGATGGTCGATGCCGGCGAAGGACTCGGCCAGTGACGGCACGGTCATCGGGTCGGGTGCCTCCGGCATCAGGTCCTGGTGGTCCATGCCCCGGTCGGGGGTCTGGAACGACGCGCTCATCGACAGGATCGGTTTGCCGTGCTGGATGGCGTGCACCCGGCGGGTCGAGAACGACCGCCCATCGCGCATCCGCTCGACGCTGAAGGTGATCGGCTGGGTGTCGTCGCCGGGCCGCATGAAGTAGGCGTGGATGGAGTGCAGCCGGCGGTCGGCGCCGCCCTCGATCGCGCGCACGGTGCGACCGCTCGCGACGACGCCCTGGGCGAGCACCTGGCCGCCGAAGACCCGCCCGTGCGGCTGCTTCTGGCTCTGCCCGCGGAACAGCGTGACGTCCTCGGCGAAGGTCTCGGGCAGCGGCACCGGTGCCGCACCGTCCGGCCCGGCGGCCGTCGACATCGGCTGCACGCTCATCTGCGCCGACCCCAGCTCCTCGAGGTCGAGCGTGGCGAGGAGGTCGAGCAGGGGCGCCGGCTGGTCGGTGGTCACCGGGGCAACGATAGTCAGCGGGGACCCGCTGCCGAACGTGGGTGAAGATCGTCGGGTATCCGGCGATTCTTCACCCACGTTCGCACGCTCGCCCGGGGTCAGGCCACCAGGGGGCGGGCGGCGCGACCGCGCGTGCGGGTCGACCCGACCGAACCCGCCCGCACCGTGTCGACGGCGCGCGCCAGGCGGTGCACGGCATCGGTCATCACCTCGGGCGAGAGCACGTAGGGCAACCGCACCCAGCGCTCCAGCCCGCCGACCACCGTGAAGCGCGGGCCCGCGGCGACGAGCAGTCCCTCGTCCTCGGCCGCGACCGCGACACCGCTCGCGTCGACGCCCTCCGGCAGCTCGCACCACAGGAAGAGGCCGCCGCGGGGCACCCGGAAGCGCAGCTCGGGCAGGCACTCGCCCAGGGCGGCGACCAGGGCGTCACGTGAGGCGCGCAGGTCGTCACGGCGCTGCGAGGTCAGCCCCGGCGCGACCCGCATCAGCTCGAGCAGCACCAGCTGTTCGAGCACCGGGGCCCCGAGGTCGCTGGTCACCCGCGACTCGACCAGCCCGGCGAGCGCGGTGCGCGGGGCGCGCACCCAGCCGGTGCGTAGGCCACCCCAGTGCGACTTCGACGAGCTGCCGACGGTGATCGCCCGCGGGTCGTGCGCGGCGAACGGCAGCGGCATCGGGCCGCCCTCGAGGTCGACCTCGGCGATGGTCTCGTCGATGACCGGCACGGTGCGGGCCTGGCGCAGGGCGCGGGCCAGGACCGCCCGGTCGTGGTCGGGCATGAGCGCGCCGGTGGGGTTGTGGAAGTCGGGGATGAGCAGGGCTGCCGTGGCGCCCGCGGACCGCACCGTACGGGCGGACTCGTCGACGTCCCACCCGTCGGGGTCGAGGGCCAGCGGCACCAGCCGGGCGCCGCCCCGCCGGGCGGCGTCGATGGTGTTCGGGTAGCCCGGGTTCTCGACGACGACCCGGTCACCGTGACCGACCAGGGCGCGCAGCACGATTCCGACACCGGCAACCGCCCCCGACGTGACGAGCACCTGGTCGGCGCTGGTGGGCACACCGCGTTCGGTGTAGCGGTCGGCGATGACCTCGCGCAGCTCGGGCACCCCGAGCGTCAGGTAGCCCGCGCCGGCGAGGTAGCGGGGGAGCTGGCCGACCGCCCGCTCATAGGCCTCGACGACGCCGGCCGGTGCCCGCGTCGCGGCGCAGGTGAGGTCGATGACGCCTTCGCCGGCATCCGCGGGGAACAACGAACCGGCGCTGCGCTGGCGGGTGCCGGACGGCAGGGTCGCGACCGACCCGGACCCGCGGCGGGAGGTCAGGTAGCCGCTGTCGCGGAGCACGGCATACGCGCGGGTGACGGTGGTGCGGCTGACGTCGAGGGCGGCGGTGAGCTCGCGCTCGCTCGGCAGGCGGGTGCCGGCGGCGATCCGGCCGTCGGCGACGGCGAGGCGCAGGACATCGGCCAGTGCGCGGTAGGCCGGCCGCCCGGCGACCAGGGTGCCGACGAGCCGTGCGGTGCGGGCGGCGGAGACGGTCGGGGCGGACATGGTGGCCACTCTGTCAGGATTGGCCATCGAAGTGAAGGCCACTTTCGGGGAGGATGGTGGGCATGACCCCGATCCAGGCGCTCCGCCGCGGCGCGTCCCGCCGCGTCGAGCTCGTGCCGATGAACCCGATCGAGCAGCTGCGGGCCGGCCGCCTCGTGCACCGGGTGACCCAGCTGCTGGTGGGGCTGGTCCTCTTCGGCATCTCGATGGCACTCCTGCTGCGCGCCGACCTCGGGCTCGAGCCCTGGGGCGTGCTGCAGTACGGCCTGATCCAGCACATCCCGATGTCGTACGGCGCGATGAGCATCGTGGTGTCGTTCGTCGTGCTGCTGCTCTGGATCCCGCTGCGCCAGTGGCCCGGCCTCGGCACGGTGCTCAACGCCGTGGTCATCGGGGTGGCCATCGACGCGACGCTTGCGGTCGTGCCCGCCATCGAGGGCCTGGGCTGGCGGGTCGCGGTGATGCTCCTGGCCATCGCGGGCAACGGCGTGGCCGGGGCGATGTACATCGGCAGCCAGCTCGGCCCGGGCCCGCGCGACGGGCTGATGACCGGTCTGGCCCGGCGCACCGGTCGGTCGATCCGGCTGGTGCGCACCTCCCTCGAGGTCACCGTGGTGGTGCTCGGGTTTGCCCTCGGTGGGATCGTCGGCGTCGGCACCGTGCTCTACGCGTTGCTCATCGGCCACGTGGTGCAGTTCTTCCTGCCGATGCTGACCGTGCGGGTCGAGCGCCCTGCGCCCCGAGGTGCCGCCGTGGTGGCCGCCTCAGCCGTCGACGGCGAGCGCGAAGGGCAGGACGCCTGCAGCACCGGCACGGCGTAGCGCCCGCCCGGCCACGGTCAGGGTCCACCGCGACGACACCAGGTCGTCGACCAGCAGCACCGGGCCGTCGACGTCGGCCAGCGCGGCGGCGAGCTCGGGCCCCACGACGAGCCGCTCCCAGACGCCCGCGAGCCGGAAGGCGCTGTTGCCACCGGGCTCGCCGGTAGGCCCGCCGTGGGCGAGGTCGAGCGACCCGAGCAGCGGGAGCCGCCCGATCTCGGACAGCCCCGCGGCGACCGAGCCGACCAGGGCCGGTCGGGAGCGGGACGGCACCGCCACCACGCCGACGGGCCGCCGGGCCCATCCCCACTCGGCGAGCACCGGCACACAGGCACGTACCAGGTCGGGGTGGGCCGGGGCGTCGTCGCGCAGCACCTCGCGCAGCCGCTGGCCCCAGCCCAGGTCGGACAGCCGGGCCAGCGCCCGCCCGGGCAGCAGCCCCTCGTCGGGCGGGATCTTGCCCTTGACCGGCACGCCGAGCCGGTCCATGCCGGTGGGCCACTGCACCCGAGGGTCGAGGTCGATACCGGCCCGGGCCAGTCGCTCGCGAGCGGCTCCGACGACCCGGTCGGGCACCTCGGTGGCGTACCAGGGGCCGGCGCAGCCGTCGCAGCGACCACACGGCACCGCGGTCTCGTCGTCGAGGCACTCCTGCAGGAAGGCCATCCGGCACGCGTCGGTGCCCTCGTAGTCGACCATCAGCTGCTGCTCGACCTGGCGGGCTGCGGCCACCCGGGCGTAGCGCTCGGCGTCGTAGGTCCACGGCACCCCGGTGGCCACCCAGCCCCCGGACACCCGCTGCACCGCACCGTCGACGTCGAGCACCTTGAGCAGCAGCTCGAGCCGGGTGCGGCGCACGTCGACGGCCGTCTCGAGGGCCGCCGTCGACAGCGCCCGCCCCGACTCGGCCAGGGTGCGCAGCACGGCCTCGGCCTGCTCCTCGCGTGGCATCGACACCGATGCGAAGTAGGACCAGATGTCGCGGTCCTCGGGGCCGGGCAGCAGCAGCACCTCGGCCCGCTCGGTGGCGCGCCCGGCACGGCCGACCTGCTGGTAGTAGGCCACCGGCGAGCTCGGCGCGCCGAGGTGCACGACGAAGCCGAGGTCCGGCTTGTCGAATCCCATGCCCAGGGCAGAGGTCGCCACCAGGGCCTTGACCTCGTTGCGGCGCAGCGCCCCCTCGAGGCGTTCGCGGTCGGCGGGGTCGGTTCGCCCGGTGTACGACGCGACCGGCAGCCCGGCATCCGACAGCGCCGCCGCGACGTCTTCGGCGGCCGACACGGTCAGCGTGTAGACGATGCCGCTGCCCGGCAGCTCGTCGAGGTGCGCCACCAGCCAGCCCAGCCGCTGCTCGGGCGACATCGAGCGCAGCACACCGAGCCGCAGCGAGTCGCGGGCCAGGCCACCGCGCACCGTGAGCACCGCCCGACCGCCCACCTCGAGCTGCTCGACGACGTCGGTGACCACCCGCGCGTTGGCGGTCGCGGTCGTGGCGAGAACCGGGGTGTCGGCCGGGAGCCCGGCCAGCAGGTCGCGGATGCGCCGGTAGTCGGGCCGGAAGTCGTGCCCCCAGTCGCTGACGCAGTGCGCCTCGTCGACGACCAGGAGGCCGCAGCGCCGCGCGAGGTCGGGCAGCTGCTCGTCGCGGAAGCGCGGGTTGTTGAGCCGCTCGGGGCTGACGAGGAGCACGTCGACCGCATCGGCGGCCAGTGCCTCGCGCACGACGTCCCAGTCCTGGGCGTTGGCCGAGTTCATCGTGACCGCATGGATGCCGGCCCGCTCGGCCGCCGCGATCTGGTCGCGCATCAGGGCGAGCAGCGGGCTGATGATGACGGTGGGCCCTGCACCCTCGGCCCGGCGCAGCGCGGTGGCGACGAAGTACACGGCCGACTTGCCCCAGCCGGTGCGCTGCACGACGAGCACCCGCGAGCGGTCGGCCACCAGGGCCGAGACGGCCTCGAGCTGGCCGTCGCGGAAGTCGGCGTCGGCGCGCCCGACCAGCCGCCGCAGCGACTCTCGCGCTCGGGTGGCGAGCTCGGGCGTGGGGGAGGAGGGCGCGGGGGGTGCGGTCACGGCATCCGTCGGGTTCGTCATGGTCACCCCACCGTATGCCGGGACCCCGACACCACTGGCTCCGTCGTCCACAGGCGGGCGGGGGAGGAGGATCGGGGGATGGACACGTCCGCACTGCCCGAGGTCAGCACCGCTCTGCTCGACGAGGCTCGAGCGCACTCGGCGCGCCGTGCTGCGCGAACCCTGTGCGGTGGCACCGGTCATGTCCTGCGGCAGACCGCCATCGCCCTGCTCGCCGGGTCCACGCTGTCGGACCACGAGAACCCCGGCGAGGCGACCCTCCAGGTGCTCGCAGGGCAGGTGCGGCTCTCCTGGTCGGACGGCGCGGTCGACCTCGAGGTGGGCGGCCACGTCGTCATCCCCCAGGAGCGGCACGGCCTGCTCGCGCTGACCGATGCCGTCGTCCTCCTCACCGCTGCCAAGACCTGAGCCGATGGCGGGGGTGAGTCAGGAGTAGTCGGCCCAGACCCGACGCTCCACGCCGTCGACGGTGATGTCTCCGCCGTACGGCAGGATCCACTGCGGTCGGGTGTGGCCGAACGGCACGCCCACGCACACCACGGCATCCGGGTTGTAGCGCGACACGACGTCGATCACGGTGTCGCGCTGCGCGGACCGGTGCGCCGACCGTTGCTCGGCAGACCCGCGGTGCTCGAAGTTCGACGCCGCCGGGCGCCCGACGAGCACCGCGTCCGCCGCCGCGAGCAGGCCGCGCTCGCCGAGGCTGCGCACCACCCACCCCACCTCGCGGCTCGGCATCAGGTCCTCGTCGGTCTCGAGCAGGAGCACTCCACCGTCGAGCACTGCGGGATCGCTCGGGAAGCGGCCGGCGGTCAGCATCCACTGCAGCACGTCGAGGCACCCACCCCAGGTGCGCCCCGTCACCGCGCGGGCCGGGCCGGCCCAGGCCCATGGCTCAGTGGGCTCACGCTCGCCGAGGTCGGTCAGCGACCGTGGGTCCGCCCAGTCGATGCCGAAGTCCTCCGACTCGCCGGGTTCCACCACCTCGAGGCGTTCGCCGGTGAGCAACGCCGCCCGCAACGATGCCAGCTGGCAGGCGTCCACCGCCGGCCCCGGGCCCAGCTGCACCTGCGTCGACCCGCCGTAGAAGCCGGCCACGCCCTCGGTCCACAGCCACGACAGGATGTTGGTGTTGTCGCTGTGGCCGAGGAACGGCTTGGGGTCGGCGCGCACGAGGTCGCCCCTGAGGTGCGGGATGACGGTGATCTGGTCCTCGCCACCGATGGCGGTGAGCACGGCACGGATGTCGGGGTCCGCGAACGCGGCGTTGAGGTCGGCCGCCCGTGCGCGGGGGTCCGCGCCGACGAGCCGCGTCGTCGGGTACTCCACCGGAACCAGACCGGTGAGATCCGTGAGTCGGCGCATCGCCTGCTCGTGCACTGCCGGCGCCACGCCGGGGGCGGCGAACGAGGGGGAGAGGATGGCGACCCGGTCGCCCGGTCGGGCCTTGGCCGGGCGGACCAGATCGGCGACCATCGCCCCAGCAGAGCACCGCCGGCCCCGGTCGGCAACCCCGGCCCTCCCGGCCGCGGCCGTGCCGCTGTCGGCGGTGACCGGCATACTGCACGGGCAGGAGAGGAAGGGTGACCGAGGTGTCGAAACAGGACGTGGACGACTACCTCGCGGCCGTGCCCGAGCCGCAGAGGACGACCCTCGAGGCCGTGCGGGCGACGCTCGCCGCGCTGCTGCCCGAGGCGGAGCAGGGCATCGCCTACGGCGTCCCGTGCTTCAAGGAGGGCGGCAAGGGGGTGGCGGGGTTCGCGTCCTACACGAACCACTGCACGTACCTGCCGATGAGCGGGTCCATCACCAGCGAGCTGGCGGACGAGCTGCGGGGCTACGTGACGGCGAAGGGGTCGGTCCAGTTCCCGGCCGACCAACCGCTTCCGGCCGACCTGGTCGCACGGCTGGTGGAGGCGCGACGCCGGGAGATCGCGGGGCCGGGGAGGAGCTAGAGCCAGCCCATCCGCCGGGCCAGCAGCGCGGCCTCGACCTTGTTGCGGGTGCCGGTCTTGCCGATCGCGCTGGACAGGTAGTTGCGCACGGTGCTCACCGACAGCTGCATCCGGTTCGCGATGTCGGCGATCGTCGGCACCCTCCTCGGCCTCGACGAGCACGGCGCGCTCGCGCTCGGTGAGCGGGGATGCCGCGTGGCGCAGCGCGCTTCGAGCGAGCACCGGGTCGACCACCGTGCCACCGGCGGCGACCTGCCGCACGGTCTCGGCGAGCTCCTCGGCGGGTCCGTCCTTGACGAGGAACCCGCGCGCCCCGGCCGCCATCGCCCGCTGCACGTAGCCCGGGCGCGCGAACGTCGTGACCATCACCACGGCGCACCCGGGCAGCTCGCGGGCGAGGTCGGCCGCGGCGTCGAGCCCGCTGCGCCCCGGCAGCTCGATGTCGAGCAGCGCCACGTCGGGGCGGGTCTCGAGCGCCCGCGGCAGGATGGCGGTGCCCGTCGACACCTCGGCGACCACCTCGATGTCGGGCTCGAGCCCGAGCAGCACCGCGAGCGCGCCACGCATCATCCCCTGGTCCTCGGCCAGCAGCACCCTGATCACGCCGACCCCGTCCCGTCCGGCACCCAGGCCGTGAGGGTGAATCCGTCGGTTCCCGGTGCCACGTCGAGGCCGCCGCCGGCGGCCGAGAGCCGGTCACGCAGCCCCTCCAGCCCACCGCGCCTGCCGGGGCGACCGGCTTCCGCTGCTGGTCCGTCGAACGCCGCGGGGCCACCGACACCGTCGTCGGCGACGGTCAGCTGCACCCGTCCGCCGTCGTGGGTCACGTCGACCAGGCACTCGCTCGCGCCCGAGTGCCGCAGCACGTTCGTCACGCCCTCGCGCACCGCCCAGGCCAGCGGCGCGGCCGCCACCGGCGGCACCGGCTGCACCGACCGCACCGTGGCCCGGATCCCCGCCGCCGCCAGTGACGTCCGGGCCTGCCGCAGCTCGTCGGGCAGGCGCGGCACGACGGTCCCCTCGACCGTGTCACGCAGCTGGGCCATTGCCTGACGCCCGACCTCCTCGATGTCGGCGGCGTGCTCGGCCGCCGCCACCGGGTCGGTGCCCACCAGCCGGCGCACGACGGCCGCCTTGACGACCATGACCGACAGGGTGTTCCCGAGGGTGTCGTGCAGGTCGCGGGAGAAGCGTTCGCGCTCGCGCGCCACCGCGGTCTCGGCGAGCTCCTCGCGGGTGCGGCGCAGCTCCTCCGCCGTCGACACCAGCCGCGAGAAGGCGGCCGCGGCCACCCCGGCCAACAGCACGACGAAGGCCTGGGCCAGCAGCTCGTCGCGGGTCGCCCCCGAACGAGAGAGGGTCCACGCCGAGGCGAGGGCGGATGCCGGGACGGCCACCAGGGCGGCCGGGGTCGGCAGGGCGACCGCTGCCGACATCGCCACGAGCAGCCACGCGGGCGTCCACGCCGACCAGGCCAACGAGCCGGCCGCCACCACTGCCGCCAGGACCGCGACGGCGACGGACGAGCGACGGGTCGCCCGCGGCCAGCTGGCGAGCACGGCCACCACGCAGGCGACGGCCCCGGCCGCCACCAGGGCGAGGTCGGCGACGACCGCGGGTGCGCCCGCAGGCAGCTCGAGCAGGACGCCGCCGAGGATCACCGGCACCCAGACCAGCACGGCGCCGTGCCGCTGCACGACGTGCCCGTCGGGGCGGGTCACCTCGGTAGCCGGCACGGCGCCGACGCTACCGCCCTCGACGGCGACCGGACCGGGGTCGGACCAGTCATCGGCGGGACCGGTGCCCCGCGCCCAGGACCACCGCAGTGACGACGGAGTGCAGGGTGATCAGCGCCCAGGTGGCGCTGGCCGTGACGGCGCCAAGGGGGCCGAGCAGCGACACCAGCGCCACGAGCAGGACCAGCACGGTCCACACCCCCAGCGCCCGGTGGGTGAACCGTTCGAGCACGCGCAGGGCCACCATGCCCACGAACGCGGCCGCGGCGGCCGTCACCGCGACGGCGACCCCGCCGACGGTCTGCACCCCGGCACCGGTGCGCACGACGAGGTCGACGCCCGGCAGCACGGCGACGAACAGCCAGGTGAACACGGCGCAGGTCGCCGCGGAACCCGCTGTCGCGAGGTCGACCCGGCGGGGAACACGACAGGTGCGGGGTGCCTGGTCGAGAAGGTCGGTGGTGGTCATGGGTTCCTCCTGGTGCTGCGGATCTGGTCCTTCGACGCTACGAGCGCCGACCCTCCCCGCCCCAGAGGACGAGGTCCCCTCCTCGACAGGACATCTGTCCTACGGGGCACCTCCTCCCGTCGCGCCGAAATGGGTTGCTGCCGAGCCCCGGACGCGACACCGTGGCCGGGTGACCGACGCCGCGACCCTCCTGGCTGCCTACGACGACCAGCTGCGCACGGATGCCGAGACGCCCAGCGCCCTCTCGGTCACCGAGCACGGGCCGCTACGGCTGGTGACCTTCGCGCGAGGCCGCGGCTTCGTGACCTACCGGGACCTCGACGGTGCGGACGCGGCCGGCATCCGCGACCTCGTCGCCGCCGCGGTCGCCCACTTCACCGCGGACCCCCAGGTGACCCGGGTGGAGTGGAAGACGCGCGGCCACGACCACGCGCCGGGGCTGCACGAGGCGCTCCTGGCGGCCGGCTTCGTCCCCGACGAGGAGGAGTCGATCATGATGGGCGAGGCCCGCCTCCTGGCGGTCGACGTCGACCTCCCCGAGGGGGTCACCCTGCGCACGGTGACCGAGGAGGCGGACGTGCGTGCGATGAGCGCCATGGCCGACGAGGCGTTCGGTGACCCGGTCTCGGACGAGCGGGCCGAGGGGCTGCTGCACCGACTGACCCTGCGCGACGGGATGGAGCTCTGGGTCGCCGAGGCCGACGGGCGGATGGTGAGCGCCGGGCGGCTGGAACCGGTGCCGCACACCGAGGTCGCCGGCATCTGGGGCGGCTCGACCCTCGCGCCCTGGCGGGGCCGCGGCATCTACCGGGCGCTGACCGCAGCCCGCGCGCGGTCGGCGCTGCGGCTGGGGAAGTCCATCATCCACAGCGACTCCACGGAGTTCTCGCGCCCGATCCTCGAGCGCTCCGGGTTCCTCAAGGTCTCGACGACCACGCCCTACACCTGGCGTCGGTGACCGGGCTACGGTGTCCGATGGACAGGGAGGGTGCCCGGGCCCGGCTCGACCGCTGACGGAAGGGAATCCCAGATGACCACGCAGAGCAGGACCCTCGAGACGCCCGAGGTCGATCTCGTGTTCGAGGTGCGACCGCCCACCACGACGGATGCCGACCACCCCACCCTGCTCATGGCAGGTCACCCGATGGACGCCCGCGGCTTCGACGTGCTGGCCTCGCACTTCACCGACCGCACCGTCGTCACCTACGACCCGCGCGGCGTCGGGCGCAGTGTGCGCAAGGACGGCAGCGACCAGCGCACCCCGCAGCTGCACGCGGCCGACCTGCACGCGCTCATCGCGCAGCTCGGCCCCGGGCCGGTCGACGTGTTCGCCAGCAGCGGCGGGGCCGTCAACGCGCTGGCCCTCGTCGCGGCCTACCCCGACGACGTCGCCACGTTGGTCGCCCACGAGCCGCCGCTGCTCGCCCTGTTGCCGGATGCCGACCATGCCCTGGCCGCCGAGCGCGCCGTGCAGGCGGCGTACCGGGAGCGGGGGTTCGGCGCCGGGATGGCCGCCTTCATCGCCCTGACCTCGTGGACGGGCGAGTTCACCGACGCCTACCTCGCCCAGCCGCCACCCGACCCGGCGCAGTTCGGCCTGCCCACCGAGGACGACGGCCGGCGCGACGACCCGCTGCTGTCCGGTACCGCCAACGCGATCACGAGCTACCTCCCCGACCCGGAGGCGCTCGGTGCGGCGCCCACGCGCCTGGTCGTCGGGGTCGGGGTCGAGTCGCTCGAGGTCCTCACCGGGAGGGTCGCGCCAGTCCTCGCCACGGTCCTGGGTCGGCCGGTCACCGAGTTCCCGAGCCACCACGGCGGGTTCCTCGGCGGCGAGTTCGGCTACGCCGGCCAGCCCGAGGCCTTCGCCGCCCGCCTGCACGAGGTGCTCGACGACGGCGCGCAGTGACGGGCGGGGCAGGATCGACCTGTTGGTCGATCCTGCCCCGGGGGCTCAGGCCCAGCCGTGCTCGTCGACCCCGCCCGGCACGTCGGCCGCCGGGTCGTACGGCGTGCGGGTGAACCGGAACGACGCCAGGTCCAGGTGCGACACCGAGCCGTCGGCTCGCCGCACCACACGCAGCGGCTCGCCCGCGTAGTAGCTGTCCAGCCCGACCCACTGGTCCGGCCCGGTCGGCAGGAACCGCGCACCGCGACCGGTGCCCGGCTCGCCCAGCACGAGGTGCGCCCCGGCGACGGTGGCGGTCACCGTCGCCGGACCCCAGTGCCACGTGCCGACCAGCTCGAGCAGGGCCGGGTCACCGCTGGCCGACCACGGCTCGACGGGTGCCGGTTCGTGCCGGGCCAGCCCGTCGAGCAGCTCGTCGATGATCGCCCTCGTCCCGGTGGACGCCGTGGTGTTGGTGAAGAGCACCGCGCCGTCGCCCGCCGCGCCGGTCGCCGGACCGGATGCCGTGCCACCGGCCCCAGCGGAACCGGACGCTGAGCTACCAACCGGCACACCGGCATCCAGCCGAACCCGCAACCCGGCGAGGAAGCCGGGCATCGACCCGCCGTGACCGGCGAACCGGGCGCCGCCGACGTTCCACACCTGGAAGCCGAGCCCGTGCGCCGCGACCCAGGGCTGGCCGGGGTCGTCGACCACGTGGTGCGGCTCGACCATCTCGGCGAGCGTGTCGGGCGAGAGCAGCCCGTCCGTCGCGCCACCGAGGAAGGTCGCCCAGCGGGCCAGGTCGGGCACGGTGGTCCACAGCTGCCCGGCGGGTGCCATCGCCCCCGCGTCGTGCTCCGGCTCGGGCAGGAGCACGTCGGCGAACGGGTGCACGGCCAGCCCCAGGGCCGCGGATCCCGACGGCCGGGTGGTCGTGCGGGTCATGCCGAGCGGCTCGAGCAGCTCGCCGCGCACGACGTCGAACCAGCCGCGCCCGTGGTGCACCTCGAGGAGGCGACCGAGGGCGGCGTAGCCGACGTTGGAGTAGTGGAAGCGGCGCCCGGCGCGGAAGCGCTGCCCGACGGGGGAGGCGACCAGCGCCTCCCAGTCGCCCCCGGGCGTGCGCTCCCACCACGGCCCGGGCGTCTCGGCCTGGGTGCCGGCGGCGTGGGTCAGCAGCTGCTCGATGGTGACGTCGTCGAGGGCCGAGCCGGGCACGTGCGTGCCGAACCGGTCGGTGAGGTCGAGTCGCCCGGCGTCGCGCAGCCGCAGCACGCACACGGCGACGAAGGTCTTGGTGATCGAGCCCATCCGGTACTGCGTGTCGGTGTCGGCGGGTCGCCCGTCGGCGCGCCCGTCGGCCGTGCCCGCGGCGCCGCTCCAGACGAGCCGGCCGCCGCGCACCAGCCCGGCGGCGACGGACGGCAGCCGCCCGTCGCGCTGCGCGGTGGCGAGGAGGTGGTCGAGCCGGGCGGAGGTGGCGGGCTGCAGCGGCATCAGCCCACCCTAGGACCCCGTGCGCACCGGTGGCCGCGGTCCGAGCGCGTGGCTGGGAGGATGGGCGCATGCCCGGTCCCGACGATCACCAGACCTACCGTGTCGAGGTGCCGCTGCGGTGGTCCGACATGGACGCCTACGGCCACGTCAACAACGTGCAGTACCTCCGCCTGCTCGAGGACGCCCGGGTCATCGGCTTCCGCGAGTGGTTCCCCGACCGGCCGACGATGCTCGACGAGGGCATCGTCGTCACCCGGCACGCCATCGAGTACCGCGCCCCGCTCACCTACCGGGCGGCCCCGGTCGAGGTCGACATGTGGGTCACCCGGGTGCACGGCGCCGGCTTCGACCTGGGCTACACGGTGCGAGACCCTGCGGCGGTCGGCGACCAGCTCTACGCCATTGCCGAGACCGGCCTGGCGCTCTACGACTTCGCGACCGCTCGCCCGAGACGGCTCGCTCCAGAGGCTCGCGCCCAGCTCGCCGCGCACGTCGGCGACCCGGTGCGCTTCCGCTGGGCGGGCCGGTGACCGCGGTCCTGCGGCTCACCGACCCCCAGTCCCTCGCCGACCTCGGCCGCTTCGCGTCGCGGGCCCGCACCGTCGACGACGAGGGCGCGATGCGCCTGCAGGCGTCTGGTGTGGTGCTCGCCGCCTGGGTCGGTGTGCTGCCCGGCAACGGCATCCTGGCCGAGGGCACCGTGCTCGGGCTGCGCACCTTCGCGCTCGCCGAGCCCGCGGAGCTCGACGTCATCGTCCCGCTCGGGGCGGTCACCGACCGCACCGCGCGTGACACCGGAACGGACCTGCCCGTCCCGCCGACCCGCGCCGTCGCCTCCTGGTCGGCGGTCACCCCTCCGCGCGGGCCGTGGGAACCAGCGGGCGCTCTGCCCGGCGACCTCCTCGCCGCCGTCGCCCGTGCGGGTCTCGCCGAGGTCTCGGATGCCGTGCGCGAGCGGGGTGCCGCCGCGGGCCTGGTGCGCGACCGGGTCTGGGCCCGGGACGTGCGCGAGGCCGCGGGGCCGCACCCCGACCTGCTCGACCCCGAGGGCGGGCTCGCCGACGGGGGAACGGCCGTGCGTTCCGGTGGGGCGTTCGCGGCCTATGCGCTGGGGTTCCTCGCGCCGGGCCAGCCGGTGCAGGTGTTCCGCTCGAACCGGTGGACACGGCTCACCGCGCCCGGCGGTCACGTGCTGATCCGCTGACCGCCTCCTTCAAACGTTCTCCAAAGGTTTTCAAAAGGTCGGGCGAGGACCGTGGATCTGAGGGGATGACGCCGCCTCGCAAGGTCAGCCCCCGAGATGCCCGGTCGGGGTGAGCCGGTCTGTAACCACATTGGGATAGCTCATGACCACACGGCGAGACGTACTGCAGCTGGGCGCGCTGGGAGCAGCGGGCCTGGCAGGGATCGAGTTCGGGAAGGACGGCTCGTCCGGGGACGCCCCCAGCCGGTTGGCTCCCCAGAACACGCCGGCCCCCTATCGGGGGGTGTTCCGCCGCCCGCCGGAGCTGGAGCCCTACGCGACCACCTATGTCGATGGGGACCCGGCCAGGCCGGTCGACCACTTCGCGCTCACCGAACGGCTGGGCCAGATGCCCTTCCTACCGGGGCTGTCGACACCGGTGGCGGGGTACAACGGCATCTTCCCGGGGCCGACCATCCGCGCCAAGCGGGGGACCCGGATCGAGCTGCGGATGCGCAACGGCTTCCCGGAAGCGCCCGGGCTGCTCCTGCCGCAGCGAACGGACACCTCCACCCACCTGCACGGTGCGCCGTCGCTTCCCCAGTACGACGGGTACGCCAACGACATCACGATCCCCGGGTACGTGAAGACCTACAAGTTCACCAACGGCGAGAAGGCGACCACCTTCTGGTACCACGACCACCGCCACCTGGTCACCGCCCAGAACGTGTACTCGGGACTGGCCGGGTTCTACCCGTCCTCGGACCAGTACGAGCGGGACCAGCTGCCGCAGGGCGAGTACGACGTCCCGCTGATGCTCTCGGACGCGCAGTTCAACCCCAACGGCTCGCTGCGCTACGACCTCGACCAGACCAAGGGGCTGTGGGGCGACATCATCCTGGTCAACGGGGTGCCGTGGCCGACGATGAAGGTCAAGCCACGGATCTACCGGTTCCGGGTGCTGATCGCCTCGATCTCACGCTCCTACCGGCCCACACTGTCCAACGGTGACCCGATCTACATCGTGGGCACCGACGCTGGGATGGTGCGCGTCGTCCAGGCGGTCCAGTCCTGGCGGCAGGGGACCGCGGAGCGCATCGAAATCCTCATCGACTTCCGCAAGTTCAAGGTCGGGCAGAGCGTCGACCTGCGAAACCTGAGCAACAAGAACAACGTCGACTTCGCCAACACCGACAAGATCATGCGCTTCCAGGTGGTGGCCGACTCCGGCCCGGCATCCACCATCACCGCCATCCCCACCACCCTTGATGACGGTCCGCAGCCGAACGCGGCCGAAGGCGGCATCTCCACGATGACCCTGACCCCGGCGATGGCCGTCGCGAAACGCCAGCTCCGGTTCGAGCGCAAGAACGGGGAATGGACGGTCAACGGGGTCACCTGGCACGACGTCGAGGACAGCGGGTTCAAGCTGCTCTTCGCCAACCCCACGCCGTTCAGCGTCGAGCAGTGGACATTGGTCAACGAGTCGGGTGGGTGGTTCCACCCGGTCCACATCCACCTGATCAACGCCAAGATCATTGCGCGAAACACCAACGGCGGCAAGCCGTTTGCCTGGGAGCTGGGCCCGAAGGACGTGTTCTACCTGGGCGAGAACGAGTCGGTCACCGCGCTGATGCAGTTCGCCATCCAACCGGCGAGCCAGGGCAAGTACATGGTCCACTGCCACAACCTGGTCCACGAGGACCACGACATGATGGTGCAGTTCTCCGTGGGCAACCCCAACGACAACGACCCCGTCGCGTCGGACCGGCCGGTCCTGGACACCACGCCGTTGGACTCCTACCCGCCGGTGTACCGACAAGAGTTCCCACCCGGGACCTGAGATGAGCCGTGCGCTCCGACTCGGTGCCGTGCTGCTGCTGACGTCCGCCCTGGCCGGCTGCTCTGTCGGGGCCACGTCCACGGTCGCCGACGGCGCCACCGCCTCGGCTGCCGCACGGTCCGGTCCGGCTGAGGCAGCCGAGGCCGGCTCCGACGTGGGCAACGGCCGCCCTCAGGTGACCCATGACGGGCTGATGGTCCGACGGAGGGTGGTCATCGCCATCCTCCCCACGCCGGGCGCCGACGTCGTCTCGTTGCGCGAGCAGCTGGACCGGGCAGCGGCCGGTCGTCACACCACCCTCACCGACATCTCGCCCTCGGTACTCGATCCCGCCGACCAGGAACGGTTGCGGCCGGACGTGACCGTGGTCCTCCCGACCGGAGCGACCCTGGCCGACGCCGACAGGTTGATCCGTCCCGCGACGTCGACGCGAGTTGCCTTCCCCGAGGTGCAGGACTACGAGGTCACCCGGGTGCTGGTGCACGACCTGCGCTTCAGTGTCAGGGCGACCAACCCGCCTGAGATGGTGGCGGCCATCGCTCGCGAAGGCATCCTTGCCGACGCGCTCGGCGACTACGCGACGTCGGCGCGCAGCGGCCGGCTCGACATCACCTACACCGGTCCGTTGCTCAGCGACGACCTGGTCGAGGAGGTCCGTCGTGGCATCGCTCGAGGGGAGGGCGCCCAGCCGTCGTCCGTCACCGTCTCGCCTCGTTCCACGACCGGAGTCGGCGTGGACATGGCCAAGGAGCCTGCACCGGCGCCGGTTGTCGAGGTGGCGTCCGCACCCCACCGCCACGCGGCGCTCCAGGCCGCGCAGTCGGTCGTCGGGGACTCGTCGCGGTCGAGCCCGTGGGCTGTCGTCGCCGTTGCGGTGACCCTCGTCCTGATCCTCGGCCTGCTGCTGCTCAGGAGAATCAGGAGTACCCCGGCAGGCGAGTGAACCCTGCCGAGCCGGGCCGGGGGTCAGGTGCTGATCCGCTGACCTGCCGGGACGGCCACCGCAGCCACCAGGGCCAGGCCGAGGAAGATCGCCCCGAACAGCGCCTCGTCCTGGCCGGGCACGTGCCTCGCCGCGAAGACCGCTGTCGCCGCGGCGATGCCCAGGACGCTGCCGAGCACGTCGGCGAGCTGGAGCGATGACGAGGCGGCGCCGTGCTCCTCCACCGGGCTCAGCTCGAGGGCCAGCACGGTGGTCGTCGTGACACCGAGCCCCATCGCGACCCCGGTGACCACGAGAGCCAGCGGCACGACCCACCAGGCCAGCCCGAGCCAGGCGACCGCGGAGAGCACGGCGAGCCCGCCCGCCAGGAGCATCGCGCCGAGCTCGACCAGGCGGTACCGGGGCAGGTGCAGGCGGTCGTGGCCCTGGTACCACGCGCCGGCGGCCCAGCCGATCGCCCCCACGGCGAGGGAGAGCCCCGCCGTCTGCAGGGTCAGCCCGAGCTGCCCGACGAGGAAGAGCGGGATGTAGGTGATGCCTCCGTAGAACGCGCCGACGAGGAGCGCGCGGGCCAACATGACGCTCGGGAGCCCGCGCGCCATTCGCCAGGTCCCGCGGGGCACGAGCATGGGCGCGAAGACGGCGACGCCGATCAGGCCTGCCACGGCAACCACCGTCCTCGGCGAGAGCTCGAGCGCCAGCTTGTAGGTGCCGAGCTGGAGGGCGCCGGCCGACAGGGCGATCCCCAGGCCCGCCCACGCGGTCCGCACGTGCGCGGAGTGGTCGCGGCTGCCGACCGCGGCGGTGAGCGCGGAGTCGTCGATGCGCGTGCGGGCGTGGGTCAGGGCGGCCAGGGTGAGCAGCACGGGGGGCACCACCCCCCAGAAGACCCAGCGCCAGGTGAGGTTCGTCGTCAGCCAGGCCGACACGGGCGGTCCCAGCAGTGCAGGCAGGACCCACGCCGCCGAGACATAGGTGAACAAGCGCGGTCGGATCGCCTCGGGGTAGTACCGGCCGGCGATCACGTAGAGCATCACGACGAGCAGGCCGCCGCCGAGGCCGGTGAGGGCGCGGCCGGCGAGGAACACCTGGAGGTTCGTGGCGAAGCCGCACATGGCCGCCCCCGCGGCGAGCAGGGCCTGCCCCGTGACGGCACCGACCATCGGGCCGGACCGGTCGGACCACACGCCGGCGAGCACGATGCCGAGGAGCTGGGTGGTGAGCATCACCGAGAAAGCGAAGCCATAGGCCCGAACGGCGTCCAGGTCGCGGGCCACCGCGGGCATCGCGGTGGAGACGGCCATCGCCTCGAACGCGACGATCGTGACCAGCGCCAGGACGGCGAGAGTGACCTCGAGGTAGGTCCTACCGAGGGGCCCCTCGACCTGGGCAGTCGTCGCGTCAGGCATCGCTCGCCACCCTAGTCTTGCCGCTCTCGTCAGGCAGGCGGGACGAGCGGATGGCCCCGTTCGGCGAGCACGTCGCGCAGCACGTCGATGTGGTCGGTGACGATGCCGTCGGCGCCCAGGTCGAGCAGCCGGTGCATCTCGAACGCGTCCTCGCGGGCCCAGGGGTGGAACCACACGTGCACGTGCTTTCCCAGGTCGTGCGCGCGGCGGACGAGGCCGGGCGTCACCAGGGTCACGGTGCGGCCCCGCAGCCGGTGCAGCGCAGGCAGCTGCAGCACCGGGGCCGGGGTGTGCAGCATCCGGCTCAGGGCCGCCGGGGTGAACCGGAGCAGTGCCGTGCCGACCTGCCCGGCGGCGGTGGCCACCCCGGGGCCCAACGCGGCACGAGCCGCTCGCAGCCGGCGCTCGCTGAACGAGCCGATGCAGACCCGGTCGGTCGCGTTGTGCCGCAACACTTCCCGAACGGTGGGCGCCAGTGCGTCGTCGGCCTTGATGTCGATGTTGATCCGGGTGTCCGGGAACTCCTCGAAGAGGTCCGACAGCAGCGGGATGGGCTCGGCGCCGCCGATCCGCGCCTCGCGCACGGCGTCGTACGGCAGCGTGGCGATGGCCCCGCGATGGTCGGTCACCCGGTCGAGCACGCCGTCGTGGAAGGCGACGACCCGACCGTCGCGGGTCGCGTGGACGTCGGTCTCGAGGTACCGGTAGCCCATCGCGACGGCGCGACGGAAGGCGGCCAGCGTGTTCTCCAGGCCGACGTTCGGACCGAACGCCGCGCCGCCCCGGTGCGCGAGCCCCACCGGGGTCGGCAGGTCGAGGTAGGCGAAGTCGCCGGCGCGCACGTCAGGCCACCGGCAGCCGCACCCAGGCCGTGGTGTCGGTCGGCACGGCTCCCTCGTCGGTCAGCGGGCCAGAGACGGCGAGCACCTCACCGGCCGGCAGGGCCACCGGGTCGGCGCCGAGGTTGGTCACCACGAGCAGGGTGTGCTCCCCGCCGCCCGGGGTGTTGCGCAGGGCGATGACGGTGTCGGACGCCAGCGGGTCCCAGGCCAGGGCGCCCTGCCCGAACCGGTGCCGGCGGCGGTACCCGAGCAGGGTGCGGTACAGCTCGAGGGTCGAGCCCGCGACACCCTCCTGCTGGTCGACCGCGAGGTCGCCGTAGACGTCCGGCTGCGGCAGCCACGGGGTGTCACCGGGCCCGAAGCCGTGGCTCGGCGCCCCCTTGACCCACGGCATCGGCACCCGGCAGCCGTCGCGGCCGGTGACCGTGCCGTGGGTGCGGTGGAAGGTCGGGTCCTGGCGGAACGAGTCGGGCATCGTGCTGTGCTCGGGCAGGCCGAGCTCCTCGCCCTGGTAGACGTAGGCGCCGCCGGGCAGCGCGAGCATGAGCGCCGTGGCGGCGCGTGCGCGGCGCAGGCCGAGCACGGCATCCGGCTGCGGGTCGTCGGCCCGGATGCCGTTGGGTCGCGGCTTCGACTGGTCCAGACCCAGCCGGGAGGCGTGCCGCACGACGTCGTGGTTCGACAGCACCCACGTCGTGGGGGCGCCGACGTCGTCGTTGGAGCGCAGCGACGCCTCGATGACCGTGCTCAGCGCGGTGGCGTCCCAGTGGGCGTCGAGGAAGTCGAAGTTGAACGCCTGGTGCATCTCGTCGGGGCGCACGTAGCGGGCGAGGCGGTGGGCCGGGGTGACCCATGCCTCGGCGCACAGGATGCGGTCGGGCATGCCGTAGGCCTCGAGCACCCGGCGCCAGCCGCGGTAGATCTCGTGCACCCCGTCCTGGTCCCACATCGGCGCCGCACCGGTGGCGGTGTGGTCGAGCACGTCGCCGTCGGAGGAGCGGAACTGCTCCGCGTCGCGCCCCTCGCCGGTCGGGCCGGCGTCGGCGTCGACCTCGTCGTAGAGCCCGACCTTGCCGTGCCAGTCGGGCAGCCCCTCGCGCTTGACCAACCCGTGGGCGACGTCGACCCGGAAGCCGTCGATGCCCCGCTCGCACCAGAACCGCAGGATGCCGTGGAACTCGGCCACCACCTCCGGGTGCTTCCAGTTCAGGTCGGGCTGGGTGACGTCGAAGATGTGCAGGTACCACTGGCCCGGGGTGCCGTCGGCCTCGGTGACCCGGGTCCAGCCGCGGCCGCCGAAGACCGAGGGCCAGTTGTTCGGCGGCTCCTCGCCGTTCGCCCCCTGCCCGTCACGGAAGATGTAGCGCTCGCGCTCCGGGCTGCCGGGGCCGGCCGCCAGCGCGGCCCGGAACCAGGCGTGCTCGCTGCTCGTGTGGTTCGGCACCAGGTCGACGAGCACCTTCAGGCCCAGGTCGTGGGCGGTCGCCACCATCGTGTCGGCGTCCGCGAGCGAGCCGAACCGCGGGTCGATCTCGCGGTAGTCGGCCACGTCGTAGCCGGCGTCGTTCATCGGTGAGACGTAGAACGGGCTCAGCCACACGGCATCCACACCGAGGTCGCGCAGGTACGGCAGGCGTGCCGTGATGCCGGGCAGGTCGCCCATGCCGTCACCGTCGGCGTCGGCCCACGAGCGCGGGTAGACCTGGTAGATCACGGCGTCGCGCCACCAGGGGGCGTCGGGGGAGTCGGCCTCGTGGACGACCTCGCCGGGGGAGGTCAGGGTCGAGGTGTCGGTCGCAGTGGTCAGCTGGGTCACCGGCACCATGTTTCCGTATGCCGTGGCGCTCGCGAAATGCGCGCGCCGGAGGTGCGAGGGGGTCAGGCCTCGGGGAGCGGGCGCAGCGGCGCGCTGGGTGCGGGGTGCGTCTCGTCGGTGTTGACGAGCATGTGCGCGGCCCGCAGGAAGTAGTCGCGCATCTGCTCGTCCTGCGCCTCCGGCAGGTCGAGGGTGTCCATCGCGGCGAGCATGTGCCGCATCCACCGGTCGCGCATGTCGAGGGTGACCGGGTAGGGCGCGTGCCGCATCCGCAGCCGGGGGTGCCCGCGCTCCTCGCTGTAGGTGGTGGGGCCGCCGAAGTACTGCGTCAGGAACATCCGCAGCCGCCGCTCGGCCGGCGCGAGGTCGTCCTCCGGGTAGAGGGCGCGCAGCTCGGGGTCGGCCGCCACGCCCTGGTAGAACGCGTGCACCAGGGCCTCGAAGGTCGCGGCGCCGCCGACCTCGTCGTACAGGCTCACGGGGGTCCTCCCACGGGTCCGCCGAAGGGGCCGAGTGGTGGTGCCTTGACGTCGGCGGCGTCGAGGGCGGCCTTGAGGCGCTCGCGCATCTCGCGCTGCACCGCGAAGTTCTCGCCCGGAACGCACTGGGCGATGGTGCGGATCGTCATCGCCATCCCGACGATCGACTCGACCCCCAGCACCTGGGGCTCCTCGATGAACTTGTCCGCCCAGTCGGGGTCCTGGCCCATCGCGGTGGCCGTGTCGCGGATGATGCCGACCACGCGCTCGACGCTCTCGGCGTAGGAGACCGGCATGTCGACGATCGCGGTGGAGTAGCCCTGCGACCGGTTGCCGACCCGGATGATCTCGCCGTTGCGGACGTACCAGGTGATGCCGTTCGCGTCGCGCAGCCGGGTGATCCGCAGGGTGACCTCCTCGACGGTGCCGATCGCCTCACCGGTGTCGATGACGTCACCGACGCCGTACTGGTCCTCCATGATCATGAAGATGCCCGACAGGAAGTCCTTGACCAGGCTCTGGGCGCCGATGCCGAGCGCGACGCCGGCCACACCGGCCGACGCCAGCAGCGGACCGAGCGGGATGCCCACCAGCGCCATGATGGTGAGGACGGCCAGCGTCACGACGACGAAGGTGACGATGCTGCGCAGCAGCGAGCCCACGGTCTCGACCCGCTGATGCTGCCGTTCGTTGGCCAGGCCGGTGGCGGAGGCGAGCACCCGCCCGGCCCGCCCCGACTCGGCGAGCCGGCGGGCCGACTTCGAGGTCATGGTGGCGACGACGCGGTCGATGAGTCGATGGAGCACGGCGATGGCCAGCGCCGCGAGCACGATGGTGATGAGGATGCGCAGGCCGTCGGTGACCAGCCACTGCTGCACCGTGTCGACGGTCAGGGTGATCTCGCCCGGGTCGGGGACGACGGGGAGCGCGGTGACGGCATCAGTCACGGGCGTCACGCTCCTGGGCCGCCAGGGCCCGCACCACCGGGTCGCGGTTCTCGACGACCAGCCGGCGCAGGGCCGCCGGGGCGTGCGGGTTGGCGTCCAGCCACGCCTGGGTGCGGTCGCGCAGGGCGGCGTCGGCGATGGGGCGGGGGTAGAAGCCCTGGACGACCGACTCGACCATGGCGTGCGAGCCGCGGCTCTCGACGGTGTCGAGCATCGCGTGGTAGCGCTCGACGAACGGTCGCAGCAGGTCGGGTGAGGTGCCCGGGCGGATGAAGCCCAGCGCCACCGACTCGACGATGGCGTTGGGCAGCCCGCTGCCCTCGACCGCCGCTGCCCAGGCGTGCTCCTTGGCCTCGGGGGTGGGGAGCGCGGCTCGGGCCAGGGCGGCCCGCTCGCGCCCGGTGGCGGTGTCCTCGCGAGAGCGCTCGGCGTCGATCTCGTCGGCATCGGCCGCGCCGGCCGCGACGAGCGCGGTCAGCAGGGTCCAGCGCATCTCGAAGTCGACGGTGAGGCCGTCGAGCACCTCGGTGCCGTCGAGCAGTGCCCGCAGGTGCGCGGTGTCACCGCTCGCGTCGGTGCCGGTGAGGGCTGCGGTCGCGCTGACGAGCTGCAGCTGGGCGTCGCTGCCGGGCTCGGCGGAACGGGCGAGCGCCCAGAGCCGGTCGCGGGTCGACGAGGTCAGGGCGGCGCGGTGCTCGGGGGCGCTGTAGGTGTGCACCGCCGTCTGCAGCTGGCTGATCAGGGTGCGCAGCAGGGTGGAGTCGGACTCGCCGGGCAGGGTGTCGAGCACGACGTCGACGAAGTACCGGGCGCCCATCTCGGCGTCGCGGGTCATGTCCCACAGCGAGGCGAGCACGAGGGAGTGCGGCAGCGACGAGGTGAAGCCGCGCGGGTGGGCCAGGGCGGTGGCCAGCGAGCGCTCGTCGAGCCGGATCTTCGCGTAGGCGAGGTCGTCGTCGTTGACCAGCAGCAGGTCGGGCTGCTCGCGTCCGACCAGGTCGGGCACCGCGGTGCGCGCCCCGTCGATGTCGAGCTCGAGGCGGTGGGTGCGCTCCAGGAGACCGTCGCGCACGGAGTAGAGGCCGATCCCGAGGGTGTGCGGGCGCAGCGTCTCGAACCCGGGGGCACAGGTCTGCTCGATGGCGGCCGAGGCGATCCGGCCACGGTCGTCGACCTCGAGCACCGGGCGCAGTGTGCTGACCCCGGCGGTCTCGAGCCACTGCCTGGACCAGGCGCGCAGGTCGCGCCCGGAGGTGGCCTCGAGCTCGGAGAGCAGGTCGTCCAGGGTGGTGTTGCCCCAGGCGTGCTTCGCGAAGTAGGCGCGCAGGCCGTCACGGAACGGCTCGCGACCGACGTGGGCGACGAGCTGCTTGAGCACGGAGGCGCCCTTGGCGTAGGTGATGCCGTCGAAGTTCACCTCGACGTCCTGCAGGTCGTGGATCTCGGCCACGATCGGGTGCGTCGACGAGAGCTGGTCCTGGCGGTAGGCCCAGTCCTTCTCGTGGGTGCCGAAGGTGGTCCAGGCGTCGGTCCAGTGCGTGGCCTCCGACTGGCAGGTGGTGGACGCCCACTCGGCGAAGGACTCGTTGAGCCACAGGTCGTTCCACCAGCGCATCGTCACCAGGTTGCCGAACCACATGTGCGCCAGCTCGTGCAGCACGGTCAGGGCACGCCGCTCGACGAGGGACTCGGTGACCTTGGAGCGGAAGACGTACATCTCGTTGATCGTCACGCAGCCGGCGTTCTCCATCGCGCCCATGTTGTACTCCGGCGTGAAGAGCTGGTCGTACTTCTCGAACGGGTAGGCGCAGTCGAACTCCTCCTCGAAGAACGCGAAACCGCGCTTGGTGAGGTCGAAGAGGTTGTCGGCGTCGAGGTAGGGGGTCAGCGACTTTCGGCAGAAGATGCCGAGCGGCACCTCACCGCGGCGGCTGGTGACGGTGTCGCGCAGCACGTCGTAGGGGCCCGCCACGAGAGCGGTGATGTAGCTCGAGATCGGCCCGGTGGGGGCGAATCGCCACGTGGCGACGCCGTCGGCGGCCGAGTCGGGTTGCGGGGTGGGGGAGTTCGAGACGACCTGCCAGTGGGCCGGCGCGGTCACCGTGAAGGTGAACCGGGCCTTCAGGTCGGGCTGCTCGAACACGGGGTACATGCGCCGGCTGTCGGGCACCTCGAACTGGCTGTAGAGGTAGACCTCGTCGTCGACCGGGTCGACGAAGCGGTGCAGGCCCTCACCGGTGTTGGTGTAGCGGCCGGTGGCGGCGACGACCACGACGTTCTCGGCGGCCAGGTCCGGCAGGCGCACCCGGCTGTCGGCGTAGTGCTCGGCCGGGTCGAGGTCGGTGCCGTTGATTGTGACCGACTCGACGGTGCCACCGACGAAGTCGAGGAAGGTGCCGGCGCCGGGCTGGGTGCAGGTGAAGTGGATGGTGCTGCGAGTCGAGAAGGTCTCCGGACCGGTCGTGAGGTCGAGCTCGACCTCGTGGCGGTCGACGGTGACGAGGGCCGCGCGGGTGGCGGCCTCCTCACGGGTGAGGTTGGTGCCGGGCACGGGGTCTCCTTGCGGGGCGGTACGGGGTGGGACGTCGGTCGGGGGTCGCGCTGGGCGTCGGACCATCCTGTCACGACGGCCCCGGAAGCCCGGACGCGCGCGACCGGATGGCAGGATGAAGCCATGTCCGAACGCAACACCGCAGAGTTCTGGTTCGACCCCCTGTGCCCCTGGGCGTGGATGACCTCCCGCTGGATGATGGAGGTCGAGAAGGTCCGCCCGGTCGACGTCACCTGGTCGGTGATGAGCCTGGCCGTGCTCAACCACGGGCGTGAGCTGCCCGACGACTACCGGGCCATGATGGACCGGGCCTGGGGGCCGGTGCGCGTCGTCATGGCCACCCGCGCCAAGGTCGGCGACGAGATCGTCAAGCCCCTCTACGACGCGCTCGGTGAGCGCATCCACCACCGCGGGGAGGACCTCGACGTCGCGATCGTCGGCGCCCTCGAGGACCTCGGGCTGCCGGCCGAGCTCGCCGAGGCCGCCACGAGCGACGAGCACGACGACGTGCTGCGGGCCAGCCACCAGCGCGCCATCGACCTGGTCGGGGACGACGTCGGCACGCCGGTCGTGGCCGTCGACGGCGTCGCGTTCTTCGGCCCGGTCGTCAGCCCGGCCCCCAAGGGCGAGGCCGCCGGCCGGCTCTGGGACGGGTGCGTCCTCGTCGCCGGCACCCCGGGCTTCTTCGAGCTCAAGCGCTCGCGCACCGTCGGTCCGATCTTCGACACGGACGCCTGAGGTGCGGGTCCACGTCGGCGGCGACCACGCGGCATACGACCTGCTCGTCGACCTCGTCGCCTTCCTGGAGGGCAACGGTCACGAGGTCACCAACCACGGCCCCCACGCCTACGACGCCGTCGACGACTACCCGGTGTTCGTGCTGCGCGCGGCCGAGGCGGTCGCCGCCGACCCGGGGTCGTTCGGCGTCGTGCTGGGTGGGTCCGGCAACGGCGAGCAGATGGCTGCGAACAAGGTGGCCGGCATCCGGGCCGCCCTCTGCTACGACGACGAGCTGGCGCGGCTCGCCCGCGAGCACAACGACGCCCAGGTCATCTCGATCGGTGCCCGGATGACCACCGCAGAGCAGGCCCGGTCGATGGTCGAGGTCTTCGTCGGCACCGCGTTCAGCGGCGACCCGCGGCACGTTCGCCGCATCGACATGGTGTCGTCGTACGAGTCCGACGGCACCCTGCCGCCGCTCCCGGCCTGACTGCCGACGACACCCGCACGGCCTCGCGCGGTGTCGCGAGCGGGTCGGCCATTCTCTTGCTGACCTGCGATCATCTGGCAGGGGAACCCCGTGACCACTAGTGTTCGAGCGCGTCAGCCCGGCGACCCTGAGGTGGTGAGCGTGCCCAACGAGCATCTGCCGAGCCCGGAGTCCCCGAGCGGGACCGGGCGACCTCGCGTGCTCACTCGCTGGTTCGGCCCCGGCAGTGGCCGCACCGACCGGTTCTACACGGTGCTGTTCGTCATCGCGGTGGTCGTCGTGGGCGTGGGAGTCAACCTCTGGCCGGATGCCGTGCCGAGCGCGCTGCTCTTTCCCGTGGTCGTCGGGGCGGGGATCCTCCTCTCCGGTCGCGGGCTGCTCGTCGTCTACGCGCTGACCCTGGGTTTCCTGATCCTCTGGATGCCGGACTCCGGCCTGAGCCCGTCGCGTCGCATCCTCGTCGTCCTGGCCTTCCTGTCGGTCATGGTGCTGATGTACTTCGCCGCCCGGTCGCGCTCGGTCATCGGCACGCGCGGGTTCGGCGCCGACCGGATGTTCGCCGAGCTGCGTGACCGCATCGTCCTGGTCGGCCGGGTTCCCGTGCTGCCCGACGGCTGGCGGGCCTGGTCGTGCATCCTGTCCGCGCACGGCGACCGGTTCTCCGGCGACTTCGTGGTGGCCCACCTCAGCGAGTCGGGCCACCGCCTCGAGATCGTGCTCGTCGACGTCAGCGGCAAGGGCACCCGGGCTGGCACCCGCTCGCTGGCGCTGTCCGGTGCACTCGGCGGGCTGCTCGGCGCCGTCCCGTCGGGTGACTTCCTGCGCGCGGCGAACGAGTACCTCGTCCGGCAGGGCTGGGAGGAGGGGTTCGCCACGGCGGTGCACCTCGACCTCGACCTGCGCACGGGGGAGTACTCGATCGCGAACGCCGGGCACCCCTCGCCGGCCCGCTACACCTCCGGGCGGGCCCGGTGGACCGTCCTCGACGGGGGCCGCGGGCCGCTGCTCGGGGTCGTGCCGGGCGCCTCCTTCCCGCGCCAGAGCGGTCGCCTCGACCGTGGTGACGCGCTGCTGTTCTACTCCGACGGGGTCATCGAGGCGCGCGGTCGCGACCTGACCGACGGCATCGACCGGATGCTCGGGGTTGCGGCGATGTCGGTGCTCGGCGAGGGCGACGTGGCCCGCGATGTGTGCGAGTCGGCCCGGTCGGGAGAGGATGACGACCGGGCGGCGCTCGCCGTTCGTCGACTCTGACTCCTGCCGAGAGGGCCCGACCGTGGCATCCGACCCGGTGCTCGACCACGCTCCCCGCGAGGGCGTGCGCACCTTCACCCCACGCTGGCGCAACAGCCCGCTCACCGACGAGCGGATGGCGACCCTGCTCCCCGCACGCTCGCTGCCGGAGGGCCCGCTGGTCTTCGCGGAGGCGTTCGGGCGGGTCGGGCCGGTGGTGCTCGAGATCGGCTCGGGCCACGGCGCCGCGGCGATCGCCTACTGCGCCGCCCATCCCGAGGCCGACCTCGTCGCCGTGGAGGTGCACGTGCCCGGCGTGGCCCGGATGCTCGCGGCCGCCGATGAGGCCGGGGTCGCCAACCTCTGGGTGCACCCCGGTGACGCGATGCCGTTCCTCACCGAGCGGGTGCCCCCGGCGTCGCTGGCGGCGGTGCACCTGTTCTTCCCCGACCCGTGGCCGAAGAACAAGCACGCGAAGCGGCGGTTCGTGCAGCAGCACACCCTGGACCTGCTGGCCTCGCGGCTGGCGCCCGGCGGGGTGCTGCGGATCGCCACCGACATCGCCGCGTATGCCGCGCACGCCCGTGCCCAGCTGGCCCACCACGGGCGGTGGGACGTGGTCGAGGGGGAGCGGCCCGACTGGCGCCCCGACGACGGGTTCGAGGCCAAGGGCGTGCGAGCCGGCCGCACCGTCGCTGAGCTCACCTGCACCCTCCGCCCCGAGGGCCGGCCCTCCCAGGAGTGATGCAGGGGGCGCAGCTGGGCGCGCGGCGTGCATCACCCCTCGCGGTTGTCCACAGGGCCTCGGCGGCGAGACGTCGATCTGCGACACCCTCGGACCATGTCCGAAGCCCGACGCCGACGCCTCTCCCGGGCCGAACGCGCCGCCCGGGCTGCCCCCCTGGCCGACGACAACGACGGGGTCGTCCATCGCAAGGACCTGCGATCGGTGGGCATCAGCCGCGCGGACGTTCGCACCGAGGTGACCGCGGGCCGGTGGACCACACATGGCCGACACACCGTGCAGATCGGCACCGGCGCGCTCTCCGCCGAGGCCGACCGGTGGCGTGCGGTGTGGGAGTCGGGGTCGGGTGCAGTCCTCGACGGGGCGAGTGCCCTGCATGCGGCCGGGCTCACCGGCTACACCACCGACCTCGTCGAGGTGACCGTGCCCCGAGCCAACCGGCGGCGCCAGGTCGCCGGAGTGCGGTCGAGGCGCCGGCGGGTCGTGGGGCCGCTGGTGGGGGCGGGCGTTCCGCGGGTGCGACCCGAGTGGGCCGCCTTGCGAGCAGCCGAGTGGGCGAGATCCGACCGCGAGGCCGTGCTGGTGCTGTGCCTCGTCGTCCAGCAGCGACTCACTCACCCGCAGCGACTTCTGGCGGCGTGGCACGAGGTGAAGGTGAGCCGTCGACGCCGGTTGCTGCGCGCGGCCGTCGACGACATCTGCGACGGAGCCCACTCGCTCGGCGAGCTCGACGTCGGCGCGCTGTGCCGAAAGGCAGGGTTGCCGCGACCGAGCAGGCAGGTCGTGCGGCAGGGACCGCGCGGAAGGGTCTACCTGGACGTGGCATGGGAGGACGTCGGCCTGGTGCTCGAGATCGACGGGGGACACCACGCGCTGGCGCTGCACCCCGTGGACGACGCCCTGCGCCAGAACGAGATCACGCTGGGGAACGAGATGGTGCTGAGGATCCCCGTGCTGGGACTGCGGCTCCGGCCCGAACCCTTCATGGACCAGGTGGTTCGCGCGTACCAGATGCTGTCGGCTCGGGCGGCGTGACCAGTGGTGATGCAGGGGGCGCGGTAGGTCGCGCGCCCTGCATCACCACCGATGGTCTGTCGGGGTAGCCGGAGCCGCGGGCTCGAGCCACCTCCTGCGTCGGTGCCTCGAGCCCGCTCCCGTCATCCGCCACCGCGACAGCGAACGACCCGCAGCGCGGAGCGCAGCGGGTCGTCCTCTGTCGGGGTAGCCGGATTCGAACCGGCGGCCTTCCGCTCCCAAAGCGGACGCGCTACCAAGCTGCGCCATACCCCGCGACCGCGCGAACCGGCATCCGACATCGACGAGAGGTCGAGGGAAGGATTTCGGATCCTGCGAGCGCGGCCCTAGGCTAGCGCTGCCCTCGGGGTGCGAGCTCACGAGGTGCGCGGGCGTAGCTCAATGGTAGAGCCCCAGTCTTCCAAACTGGCTACGCGAGTTCGATTCTCGTCGCCCGCTCCAGCACGAAACCCGCACGAACCCGCACCGAACCGGTCGCGGGGCCTTCAGTCCGGCGGCCGGCCGATCATCGGTCGGCCCCCGAAGCGGGTCCGCCGCCGGGCGGGCACGCGCGACCACACCCGCTGCTGCAGGGCGAGCGTGGCCCACCCCGCGGCCGCCATGGCCACGAGGTTGAGGGCCAGCTGCACCCCGCTGCCCCGCACCTCCGACCACGCCCCGAACGCCAGCCCGAGCGCGATGTTGCCCGCCGCCGGCACCGTCGTCACCGAGATGAACACGCCCGAGAGGCCGCCGGTGTGCGCCGACGTCAGCGACAGCACCCCGGCGGCCGCGGCGATGACGGCGACGACCAGCGTCCACCGGTTCGGGTCGTAGATGAACGCCGTCTGGGGCCGGGGTCCGACGATGTCCTCGTAGGTCACCCAGCCGAGGGCCCGGCCCAGCAGCCCGGCGAGGAACGTCGCGAGGATGCCGGCCGCGAACCCGAGCAGCAGCGTGCGCGTCGCGATCGACAGCAGACGGGTGCGCCGCCGCACCAGGGCCACCCCGATCGCGGCGATCGGCCCGAACTCCGGCCCGAGCACCATCGCCCCGATGACCAGGATCGAGGAGTCCACGACGATCGCCACCCCGGCGATGAGGGTCGCCAGCACCATGAACGACAGGTAGGTCCAGTTCAGCTCCGAGTCGGAGTAGGCCCGGCCGACGACCTGGGTCCAGACCACCGCGTCGGCGCTCGCCCCGGGTGCCTCCCGCTCCGCCTCGTACGCCGGGCGCGACAGCCAGGTGTCGACCGGGTCGATCCGCACGGTCCCCTCACGGTGGACCCCGAGGTCGCGCAGCGCGTCGAGCACCGGGTTGGCCCCCTCGCGCGCGATGTCGGCGGTCACCACGTCACCGGGCGGGATCACCGAGGCGCCGCGCAGCACGCTCAGCCCCGTGACGCTCGGTGAGTCGGTCAGCAGCTCGACGACGTCGTCGGTGAGCCCCTCGGGCACGGAGATGCGCAGCGACAGCACGGGCTCAGTGTGCCGTGCGCAGACACCGGATGCCGGTCGCGACGTGCGCGACCGGCATCCGGTGGTGGTGCGTGGAACGGGAGGTCAGGCCTTGGCTCCCGCGCGGAAGTCGATCCAGGCGTCGTTCATCCGCTCGACCTGGCCGGGGGTGAACTCGTTCATGCAGGAGTCCTGGGTGTAGTCCATGAAGTTGCGGATCGGGTCCAGACCGGGCGCCGTGCAGGTGTCGGCGCCGACCGGGCAGTCGAACTGCGGGCCGGCCTCCTTCGGGGTGTCGGTCACGTAGTCGCCGGAGGCGCCACAGCCGTGGGCGAAGGTGTGCTCGAGCATCAGCCAGTGGCCGACCTCGTGGGTGAGCGTGTCGCCCTCGCCGTACTTCCAGGGCTCGCGTGGGTCGACCGGGTTGACGCCACCCGGCATCGACTCGTCGAGCATGACCACGCCGTCGACGAAGTCGCGGCCGTTGTTGTAGCCCTTCGGGAAGTAGGCCCAGCCGAGCAGGCCGTCGCCGATGTTCGCCGTGTAGACGTTCAGCGTGGTGGCGTCGCCCTCGTACAGCGCCGCCTTCATGTCGCGCTCGCCCTTGCCGGGGGTGACGGTGTACCAGGCCTTGTTCACGACGAAGTCGGTCTTGGCCAGGTCGAACCGGAACGGGCTGTCCGCCGCGGTGTCCGAGGTCTGGCCCGAGTACGAGGCGTTCAGCACGGTCACCTGGGCGTTCACCATCGTCTGCAGCCGCGTGCGCTCCTTGGCGGTGAGCGTGTGGTCGGAGATGACGTGGAAGACGGTGCGGATGTGCACCGAGCCGTTCGGCATCCGCGGGGCGTCCTTGATGACGCCGTAGGCGTTGGCCTGGTTGTCCGGGTAGAGCTTGGGCTCGGCGACGGTTGACCCCTTCGCGACGCGGGCCGCGCTGGGCGCCGTCCGCCCGGAGGCCAGGCAGTCCAGCGCGGTGGTCGTCGAGGTACCACCGGTGGCGGCGCCGGCGCTTGCGACAGCGGCGCCGCTGCCGAGGGCAGCGGCGGCGAACGCTCCGGCCAGCAGGACACCGGCACCGTAGAGCCGGCGGGTGCGAGAGGGGATGCGGATCATTGAAGGTCCTTCGGCGTCAGGAGCCCCGGTCCGGGGCGCGCTCCGCGGGACGCTACCGGCGGCCGCGGGGCGGTGGGGAGATCGCTGTCGACGGGTGCGGCCGCCGAGGTCGATTGGGTGGCCCCGACCCCGGCCGCTAGCATGGGTCCTTGGTGCCGATCCGGTGTGCCGCGTGCTCGCGTGCCCCTGGAAGGCGCCGGCCCGTGGGCCGGCCCGCACGGCATACGACCTGAAGAAGTTGCCCCGATTCCCCCATGGTTGTGGAGTGCCTGAAGTGAAGAGTGCCGTCGAGACCATCAGCCCGACCCGGGTCAAGCTCGTCGTGGAGGTCCCGTTCGCGGAGCTGAAGCCGATGCTCGACCAGGCCTACAAGACGATCGGCGCCCAGGTGCAGATCCCGGGCTTCCGCAAGGGCAAGGTCCCCAGCCGGATCATCGACCAGCGGGTCGGCCGCGGGGCCGTCGTGCAGGAGGCCGTCAACGAGGCCCTCCCGGTCTTCTTCGCCCAGGCCGCCGAGGCCGAGGACATCCGCGCCATCGGCCAGCCCGAGGTCGACGTCACCGCCGTGCCGCTCGAGGACGGCCAGGACCTCGAGTTCACCGTCGAGACCGACGTGCGCCCGCAGATCGAGCTTCCCGACCTCGAGGGCATCGCGGTCGAGGTCGACGAGGTCAAGGCCTCCGACGACGACGTCGACGAGCGCCTCACCGCGCTGCGCGAGCGCTTCGGCTCCCTCGTGGGCGTCGAGCGCGCCGTCGAGGACGGCGACTTCGTGTCCATCGACCTGTCCGCCGCCATCGGCGACGAGGAGATCGACTCGGTCACCGGCGTCTCCTACGAGGTCGGCAGCAAGAACATGCTCGACGGCCTGGACGAGGCCCTCCTCGGCATGGCCGCGGGCGAGTCCAAGAACTTCACCGCGCCGCTGGCCGGTGGCGACCACGAGGGCGACGACGCCGACTGCACCGTCTCCGTGCAGTCGGTCAAGGTCCGCGAGCTGCCCGCGCTCGACGACGACTTCGCCCAGCTCGCCTCCGAGTTCGACACCCTCGACGAGCTGCGCGCCGACGTCACCACCCAGGCCGAGCAGGCCAAGCGGTACGAGCAGGGCATCCAGGCCCGCGACAAGGTGCTCGAGCACCTGCTCGAGACCGTCGACGTGCCGGTGCCCGACGGCGTCGTCGAGGCCGAGGTGCACCAGCACCTCGAGGGTGAGAACCGCCTCGACGACGACGAGCACCGCGCCGAGGTCGACGAGAGCACCCGCAAGGCGCTCAAGGCCCAGTTCCTCCTCGACGCCATCGTCGAGAAGCTCGAGGTCCGGGTCGAGCAGCCCGAGCTCATCGAGTACCTCGTGATGAGCGCCCAGCAGTACGGCATGGACCCCAACGAGTTCGCCCAGACCATCGACCAGCAGGGCCAGATCCCCTCGATCGTGCAGGAGGTCGGGCGTCGCAAGGCCCTGGCCGCCGTGCTCGACAAGGCCATCGTCACCGACACCACCGGGGCGACGATCGACCTCGACGACCTGGTGGAGCGCGAAGAGATCGAGGACCACGAGCACGACCACGAGCACGACGTGGCCGGCGACGACGCCGAGGCGTCCGCCGACGAGGCCCCGGTCGACGAGACCCCGGCCGACGAGGCCACCGCGAAGGCCTGACGCCGAGGGCAGCACGCCCCGCACCACCTGCGAGAACCCGCACCCGGCACCGCCGGTTGCGGGTTCTCGCAGTTCGGTTGCCAGTTGTGCCGATTCGCCCACGGTGCCGGATGAGGTGCCCCTAGGTTTGGCGCGGCGTCGAGGGGCGACGCCGCCCCTGCGACCCCTGAAGTCCTCGATGACCCCCCGCACCCTCGTCACCGGCCTCGCCGCCACGGCCCTGTTCGCCGTGGGCGGCCTCGCCGCAGCGCTGCCGGCCTCCGCCGCACCGACCGCGCCGTTCACCGCGCTCAGCGTCCGGTTCCCGACCGCGGGCAGCGGTGGCACCGGCGCCCTCACCTACGACCTCAGCGCAGGCGGCACGGTCTCCGCGGCCCCGACGCCCGAGGGTGGCGTCCTGGTCACCGGGGCCCGCGCCGGCTCCGTCGTGACCCTGCGCGTGACGCCACGGGTGGGCGAGTCGCTCGTGGCCGGGCAGAGCATCCAGCTGGCGTCGACGCCGACGGCCACGCAGGGCAGCGTCACCCTGTCGACCGGCTTCGGTGACTGCACCTACACCGCCGGCTCGGTCGTGGTCCACGAGCTCGCCGGCGACTCGAGCACGACGAGCACCCTCGCCGCCGACGTCACCGGCACCTGCGGCCGGTCTCGCGGTTCCCGCGTCGCTCGACGTCGGCGAGGCCGACCTGTTGACCTACGCCGAGCAGGACGTCGTCGTCGCGGTCACCGGCACGTCCCCGGTGTCCTTCGGCGCCGCGAGCGTCACGGTGCCGACCAACCCCGACGACTTCCCCGAGTTCGACGTCGTCAATGACGGCTGCAGCGGCGCGGTCGTCGCGTCCGAGGGCACCTGCTCCCGAGCGTTCGCGGCCTCCGCGGCCACGTCCTCCGCCCGACGGTCGCGGTCCAGGGCGTCACCGCCACCGTCACCCGCCGATGATGGGTGGTTCCTGAGGAGATGCCGGGGTGCATCCCCCGATTTGCTGACGCCCCTGTCCGCGCTGACCTATCGTGAGTGTGTCGCCGATCACCGGCGGCCTGTTGCAACGGGAGGACCATCATGAGCCGTCGAGCATTCGTGTCCGTGCTGGGAGCCGTCGGGCTCCTGGCGGCGTCCGTCGCCGGGGCGTCATCCGCCTCGGCCCTCGCCGCCGGCGCGATCGCGCCACCGAACGTGAGCTTCGGCGACGTCGCGGTCTACAGCCCAGCACGGCAGGTCGTCACCGTCACCGCGAGCCGCTGAACCGGTGACCTTCGGTGCCACCGACGATCGAGCCGGTCGGCGCGGCCCTCGATCGAGGCCGCCGACTACTCGGTCGTGGGCAACACCTGTTCAGGACACCGTCGCTCGTCGGCAAGGCACCTGCGACCGTGACGGTCGAGTTCCGCCCGTTCGCCGAGGGCCCGCGCCAGGCCACCCTCCAGCTCGTCACGACCTCGCCGGTCGCCACCGTGCTGGTGGCGCTCACCGGCAACGGCGTGCCGGATGCCACGGGTACGTACTACGGCCTGGATCAGCCGCAGCGCGCTCCTCGACACCCGCGGCGTCGCTGGGACGTCCCCGCCGGTGGCTGCCGAAAAGCACCGTCTCGGTGCAGGTCGCCGGTCAGTTCGGCATCCCCGCCACGGGCGTCTCCGCCGTCGTCATCAACCTCACGGCCGTCAGGTCCGCGTCGGCAGCGGCTACCTCACCGCCTACCCGAGCCTCACGACAACGTCCGCGCGGACACCTCGTCGATCAACTTCCCGAAGGGCGCGACCGTGCGCCAACATGGTCACCGTGCCCGTCGGCTCGGACGGCAGGGTCACTGTCTTCAACAACGGCGGCAACGTGCACATCCTGGTAGACGTCATGGGTTGGTACGCCAAGGACGACAGCGTGCGACTCGCGCCCATCGGCAAGGGCATGGGCTCGCAGTTCAAGTCGCCGCGGCGATCCTCAGCGCATGTACAACAGCCTCCAGGACTCCTTCAACAACAACCTCCCGTTCCTGGATGGCGACTGCGATCGAGTTCGACGACTTGTGGGAGTCCGAGGCGGCCGCCACGGCCATCCAGTCCTACGCGGTGACCATCACCGCCTTCCGCGCGACCGCATCGGGGCACGTGACGGCGTGGGCCGGGGGTGCCGCAGAAATGCCGGCCGTCTCGAACGTCAACTTCCAGAAGGGCATCGCCGCCCCCAACATGGCGATCATCCCGGCCGGTCACTACACCCCGACCGACACCGGTTTCCGTATGCAGGTCGCCGGGAGCGGCACGGTTCACCTGATCGTCGACCTGCTCGGCTACTACGTCGACCGATGACTCCATCGGCCTGCGCTTCAAGCCGCTCGCCGGGCCTTCGCCGCTCCGGATCCTCGACACCCGAAGGGGCCTCGGCTCGACGGCGGGCAAGATCGGTGCGAACGCGTCACGCCAGGCGGCCGCGAGCGTCGCGACCCCGGACTCGTTCTTCGTCGTCGGCAACACGACCGGGGTGCTGCCGACGGCGCAGCACGTACCTGACCGCTATGGAGCGGTGAGACGGCGACCCCTCCCGGCGCCAGCACGCTCAACCTGACCGCGGGGGTGAACCGCGCCGTGTCGACCTACGCCCCGTTGCTGCTGCACGCTGACCAGTCCCTGTCGCTACCGGGTCTACAACAACGCCGGGTCCACCCACGTCCTGTTCGACGCGGCGGGCACCCTGGACCTCTACCCCGGCTCGACCGTGGTCCCGACGCCGGCAGCGACCACCAAGCTGACCGGCGATGCCCGCACGGCCGACCGCACGCTCGGTGGACGCACCCTCCCGGGTTCTGGCACCCTCGCGACCGGCCACGAGAGCACCACGCAACGCCGCGGCTGACGCACAGAGGCGGCGAGCAACCACGCCTCAGGACGTGACTGAGGGTGGGGACGACGAGGTCGTCCCCACCCTCAGGCGTACCGGGAACGGTTCGTCGGCGATCTGGCGGCCCTCCAGGGCCAGCCGCACGAGCCGACCCATCGCCCGGCCCTTCGCCGCGCCGGGTTGCTCGACGGTCGTGAGCACGTGGTCGAGCCAGGGCAGGTCGACGCCATCGAAGCCGGTGACGCTGAGGTCCTGCGGCACCCGCAGGCCCAGGGCCTCCGCGGCGCGCACCACGCCGGCCGCGAGCAGGTCGGCCTGGGCCACGACGGCCGTCGGCCGCTGCGAGGCCGGGACGTCGAGGAGCAGTCGGGCCGCGGCCTCCCCGGCCTCGACGGTCAGGTCGTGCGCCTGCACGACGGGAGCGGCGTCGCCGGCGAGCGAGCGGAACCCGGCGAGCCGACCGGCGGCATCCGGGTAGGCGGCAGCGGCGACGTCCTCCTCGGTGACCCACCCCGTGGGGGCGCCGGGCCACAGGGCCATCGACAGGTGGGCGACCCGGGTGTGTCCGAGGTCGAGCACGTGGCGGGTCGTGAGCCGCATCGCCGCCGCCTCGTCGGTGAGCACGTGGGCCACCCGCGGGTGCACCGGAGCGCCGCTGCCCACGAGCGGCACGCCACGGGCCAGCAGGTGGTCGACCACAGGGTTGACCCGCTCGCCGCACAGCGGGAACACCGCCGCGTCGACGGCCTGGGTCGCGAGCTGGGCCAGGGCGCGCTCGGGGTCCTCGACCGGCTGGGCCACGAGCAGCATCGAGCGACCCGCGGCGTCGAGCTCCTCGGCGAGGCCGTCGAGCACGGCGAGCGCGAACGGGTCGTGGAAGGCGAGCCGCAACGGCCCCTCGACGACGACGGCCACGGTGCCCACCCGGCCCTGCCGCAGCGAGGAGGCGAGCGGGTCGGGGCCGGCGTACGCGAGGTCGCTCGCGGCGGTGCGCACCCGCTCGGCGGTGGCCGTGGCGACCGGTCCCTTGCCACTGAAGACCAGGGATGCCGTGGACGTCGAGACCCCCGCCCGGCGCGCGACGTCACGCAGGGTGGGCCGGCGCGCCGCATCCGTTTGACGAGTGGGGGTCATGGGAGACACAATATCGAATCGATTCGATCGAATCGATTCGACACCCGCGCCACACCCGACACCCCGCTGAGGAAACCGCGTTGTCCGCCACGCCCGCCATGACCACCCCGACGTCGACGATCCCGCGTGAGCGGGTCACCAGTGCCCGCACCGCGGTCTTCGTCACCTTTGCTCTGGCCGGGCTGGTCTTCGCCTCGTGGGCGTCGCGGATCGCTGACGCGAAGGAGTCGCTGAACCTCACCGCCGGGCAGCTGGGGCTGACCCTGTTCGCCGCGAGCGTCGGCTCGGTCACCGGGCTACCCCTGGCCGGTCGCATCTCCGACCGGGTCGGGGCGACCCGGGCGGTCGCGCTCGGCATGGCTTTCGCGGTCACCGGCCTGATGGTGGTCGGGGTGGTGGTCGACGCCCACGGTCCTCGCTGGGGCGTCGCGGCCGGCTTGTTCCTCGTCGGCCTGGGCATGGGCATCTGGGACGTCGCGATGAACCTGGAGGGCGCCGACGTCGAGCGCCACCTGGGCGCCTCGGTGATGCCGCACTTCCACGCCGCCTTCAGCGGCGGCACGGTCGTGTCAGCCCTGGTCGGCGCGGCGATGTCGCGGGCCGGGGTGCCCCTCAGCGTGCACTTCGCCGGGGCCGCCGTCATCACCGTGGCGCTCGCCTGGTGGGCCATCCCGCACTTCCTCCCGCGCTCCACCGAACAGCCCGCCGCGGCCAAGGCCGCCCGTCAGCGGCACCGTTCCGCCTGGCTCGAGCCGCGCACCCTGCTGATCGGCGTGGTCGTGTTCGCGGCGGCCTTCACCGAGGGCACGGCCAACGACTGGCTCGCCGTGGCGTTCGTGGAGGGCCACGGGCTCGAGAAGTGGGTCGGGGTGCTGGCCTTCGCCACCTTCCTCACCTTCATGACGCTCGGCCGGATCGTCGGCACCGGCCTGCTCGACCGCTACGGCCGGGTGCCGGTGCTCCGGGTGAGCTTCGCGCTCGCCGCGCTCGGAGCCGGGCTCGTCATCCTGGGCAACCCGTGGGTCGCCTTCGCGGGCACCGCCGTCTGGGGTGTCGGTGCGGCCCTGGGCTTCCCGGTCGGGATGAGCGCGTCGGCGGACGACGCCGAGCGCGCGGCGGCGCGGATGTCGGTCGTCGCGACGATCGGCTACGCCGCCTTCCTCGCCGGGCCGCCCGTGCTGGGCCTGCTCGGTGACCAGGTGGGCGTGCTGCACTCGCTTCTCGTGGTGGGCGCGCTCGCCATCCTCGCCCTCGCGGTCGTCCCGGCTGTGCGCAAGCCCACCCACGCCTGACCCCGCCCTCACCCTTCGGAGGTGATGCGGCGGTCGGTGGCGCGGGTGATCATTGCGGCGCAGGGGCCCTGGCCGGCAGCGCCCTCGGTGTGGAAGTAGGCAGGACAGCATGCTCGGCCAGGTCAGGCGAGAGGGCCGAGTGCGACCGAGGCCGACGACGGCACTAGGGTTGCCGAGGTTTCCACGAAGTGGTTCCGGGTGCGCGACACCAACGTCGACGTCGCGCCCGAGCAGAACGACGTGCTGATCCTGGCCGTCAGGGCCTGCATCGACCAGCCGGCGCGCGGGTGAGCCGCAGCGACTCTCCGGTGTGCCTCCTGCGCCGCCAGCACCACCGGCTCTACCATCACCACAACACCACCACCTGAAAGGTGACTCACACGATGGGCATCAACAACATCAACAGCTTCGGCGAGGTCCTGCTCTGGAGCTTCTGGATCTTCATCTGGATCGCCGCGATCATGATCTGGTTCCGCTGCGTCTTCGACATGTTCAGCGACCGCACGCTGAGCGGTTGGGGCAAGGCCGGCTGGGCCATCGTGCTGATCTTCGTCCCGTGGCTCGGTGCGTTGATCTACCTCATCGCGCGTGGCCGCAGCATGGGCGAGCGTCAGATGCAGGCCGTCGCCGACGCGCAGGTCCAGCAGGAGAAGTACATCAAGCAGGTTGCGGCCAGCTCGACCAGCCCGGCGGAGCAGATCACCCACGCCAAGGGCCTGCTCGACTCCGGCGCCATCACCCAGGAGGAGTTCGACGCCCTCAAGGCGAAGGCTCTCGCCTGACCTGAACCACGTTCGAGCGGGGGCGGAGCCACACGGCTCCGCCCCCGCCGGCGTGTCCGGCCGCGTTGCGCCCACGGCGAACATCGCGCCGGGCGGGGAGTGGAGCGCCGGACCCGGGCGTTAGGGTCAACGACAAGCAGCACCCGATCTGACGAGGAGCGTCTCCAGCGTGACCAGCACCGAGATCGTCGCCGCCGGCCCGGGCCCCCAGGCCGGCCTGGACGACCACATCTACAACCGTCTCCTCAAGGAGCGGATCATCTTCCTCGGGTCCGACGTGCGCGACGACAACGCGAACGCGATCTGCGCCCAGATGCTCCTGCTCGCCGCCGAGGACCCCACCAAGGACATCTGGCTCTACATCAACTCCCCGGGTGGCTCGGTCACCGCGGGCATGGCGATCTTCGACGTCATGCAGTGGATCCCGAACGACGTCGCCACCGTCGCGATGGGCATGGCCGCCTCGATGGGCCAGTTCCTCCTGTCGGCCGGCGAGCCCGGCAAGCGCTACGCCACCCCGCACGCGCGGGTCATGATGCACCAGCCCTCGGGCGGCATCGGTGGCACGGCATCCGACATCAAGATCCAGGCCGAGCAGCTGCTGCACATCAAGAAGCAGATGGCCGAGCTCATCGCCCAGCACACCGGCCAGACCGTCGACCAGATCGAGATGGACTCCGACCGCGACCGGTGGTTCACCGCCGAGGAGGCCAAGGAGTACGGCTTCGTCGACCAGGTCATCACCAAGGCGACGATGGCAGGTCCCGGGGTCGACAACCCGGTGACCTCCTGACCACGGCCGAGACGACGCGAGAGATGAACATGAACTCAGACCTGACCAGCCGCCTCCACGTGCCCGGCCCGTCGAGCCGCTACATCCTGCCGCAGTTCGAGGAGCGCACCTCGTACGGCATGAAGCGCCTCGACCCCTACACCAAGCTCTTCGAGGACCGCATCATCTTCCTCGGGGTGCAGGTCGACGACGCCTCCGCCGACGACGTCATCGCGCAGCTCATCGTGCTGGAGTCGCAGGACCCCGACCGCGACATCCTGATGTACATCAACAGCCCCGGTGGCTCGTTCACGGCGATGACCGCGATCTACGACACGATGCAGTACATCCGCCCCGACGTGCAGACCTTCGTCATCGGGCAGGCCGCCTCCGCCGCTGCAGTGCTGCTCGGTGCCGGCGCCAAGGGCAAGCGGTTCGCCCTGCCGAACAGCCGTGTGCTCATCCACCAGCCGGCGATCGAGGGCACCGGTGGCATGGCCTCCGACCTCGAGATCCACGCCAACGAGATCATCCGGATGCGTGGCTGGCTCGAGGACACCATCGCGCACCACTCCAACCGCGACGTCGAGCTGGTCCGCAAGGACATCGAGCGCGACAAGATCCTGTCCGCCGCGGCGGCCAAGGAGTACGGCCTGATCGACGAGGTCCTCGCCTCGCGCAAGAACACCGTCTGAGACGAACACCGTCTGACTCAAGACGACCCGGATGCCGTCCGCTCACCGAGAGCGGGCGGCATCCGTGCGTCCAGGGGGTACCTCAGCGACACGCCCGTTGCGAGTTCTCGCACCAGGTGTCGCGGACGGGGGTGTGATCGCTTACTCTTCGGTCGGCATCCGGACCTAGAGGGGATCATCGATGAAGAACGTGAAGCGATGTCGCGCTGGTAGGCAGCGTGGCGATGGCGGCGGCAGCTGGCGCTCGATCGGGCCGACGGCACTGCCGCAGGCGGCGACCGGCGGGGACGGGCGCCGTGCTGATCGCCGTACAGCGCCACCACAGCCGCGTGGGTCGACGACGGAACCGTCGACGACCGTCGACCAACGGCCCGTCACGGTCGGGGCGATCCGCGACCGTCGCGTGCAGGTGTACCGGGTCTTCCATGCCCCGTTCGCCCATCACTCGCGGCCGCTCTCGAGCAGTCGCGGGAGACCTCCCGATCGACGGGCACCACGCGGTGATCCGCGGCCGGCCTCGCTCACCCTGACGGTCGACTCGACCAGGCAGCGCGTCGTGCACCGTCACCGTAGACGTCACCGATCCGCGAGCTTCGGCCTCAACGCCGGTGTGCCGACGTCGTTCGCCGCCGACTGCTCCGGCGACTGCGGTCGCGGCGACCGGCCACCACCGGCCAGGTCCGCTGCGCCTCCGTCCCGGTTCCCTGGGGCGGTCTGGACGTGACTCGCGACCTCTCCTGGACCGCACCGTTCGTCGGTGAGCCGAACGTCGCCGACGCACCGTGTACCGTCACCGCTCGCGGCAACGACATCGACGACGATCGTCGCGGTCGATGTGGTCGTCCGATGCTCCGCAGGCTTCGTTCGTCGTCGTGCGCGGCAGCGACCAGTGCACCGGATAACCGTGCTGGTTCACCTCGACACGTGCACCGATCACCGTCGCTGCCGGCCCGCGCTGCACGACCCGCGACGTCGCTCGACCGAGCACCTGGTGTTCACGACGTCGCAACCCGCCGGCCTGGAGCCAGCACCTCGAACCTCACCTACACCGCCCCGCAGGTGTCCAAGCGCGGGCAGTACTTCCCGACCAAGCGCCCGGCTGATGGACACCCGCCTCGGGGCTCGGCGTCCGCAAGGGCGCGGTCCCCGCTGGGTCAGACGGTCAGCCTGCCCGTCGCCGGCCACAACGGCGTGCCCGCCACCGGCGTGAGCGCGGCGGTCTTCAACGTCACGGTGACCGGAGCCACGTCCAGCTCGTTCGCCACCGTCTACCCGGGCGGCACCGCCCGGCCCGCCACCTCGAACCTCAACTTCCCCAAGGGTTTCACCGGCGCGAACCTGGTCACCGTCCCGCTCGGGTCGAACGGCGCCGTGCGGCTTCTACAACAACGCCGGGCTCGGCGCAGTTCGTCGCCGACCTCGTCGGCTACTACGCCGCCGCGCCGACGTTCGCCCAGTCCGGTGGCAACGACTTCTACACCACCGTCCCCGAACGCGTGTTCGACTCCCGCTCCGACTGGGGCGTCAAGCTGGACTCCCAGGAGTACTTCTCCCTGCCGCTCGACCTCGGGCCCGCCGTGAACCCGCGCATCCAGGGCTTCGTCGTTCACCCTCACCGCCGGCCAACGCCACCAAAGCCGGCGTGCTCGTCGGTGACTCCCGACCGAGCCGACCGGGCCCGCCGACCACCTCGAGCCTGAACTACCAGCCCGGGCCGGCGGTTGCCAACCTCGTCGCGGCCAAGACCAGCCAGATGAACGTCGACGGGCGCGAACTACCCGACGGATCTGCATCGCCAACTCCGCCGGCGCCGCAACCCACGTCTCGTCGACATCGTCGGCCTCTACGCCCAGGAGGTCGACGGCGACGAGGGGCTGCGGTTCCGACCGGTCGCCCCGACCCGCATCCTCGACACCGCGCACGACCTCGGTGCCGCGAGCGTCGGAACGTCCTCCGTCGACGCCGTCGTCGCCGGCACCGGTGAACGTCGTCCGGTCGAGACACCTGGGCCCTTGCCGGCAACATCACCGGAGTGACTGCCGACGGCCAACACCTTCCTGACCGTCTGGGGCGAGCGGCCCGCGACCCTGGGATCAGCAGCGTTAACCTGACCAAGGGAGTCACCCGCGCCAACGCGGCGTGGACCGGGGTCAGCGACTACGAACACCTACTCCGTGTTCAACAAGGCGGGCACGACCGAGACGCTCTACGACGTGTCCGGCACCTTCGAGGCGTGGCCGGCGAGCCCGCGACAACCCTCGCCGGCATCCCGTGGAGCCCGGCCGCCGCCGCCGGCTCGCGGCCTCAGCGCGCTCGCGCCGGGCGACACGCGCCCCCGGCACCCACCACGGGCGACGTGCGACGGGTCGTTCGACCCGAGCCGAAGCACTACTGAAGGCCCACCGCCGCACCGGATGCCGTCTGCTCACCCGAGCGGGCGGCATCCGTGCGTCTGCGCCACCGGGGTCGCCGCGACGTTGCGCTGTCAGCGGAACAGCGCGACGCGCCGTGCTCGTGCGGGCTTCAATGGGTGCGATGACCCGCGCCGGAAGGTAGCGTCGGGGACGTTGCTCAGCCGAGGGAAGGTGCATCCGTGGCACGCGTGGGAGAGACCAGCGACCTGCTGAAGTGCTCCTTCTGTGGCAAGTCACAGAAGCAGGTCAAGAAGCTCATCGCGGGGCCGGGTGTGTACATCTGTGACGAGTGCATCGACCTGTGCAACGAGATCATCGAGGAGGAGCTCGCGGAGTCCAGCGAGCTGGGGCTCGACGAGCTGCCCAAGCCGCGCGAGATCTTCGACTTCCTCGAGCAGTACGTCATCGGTCAGGACGTCGCCAAGAAGGCGCTCGCCGTGGCGGTCTACAACCACTACAAGCGGATCCAGGCGGGGGAGTCGGCGCTCGGCAAGAAGGACCCCGACCACGTCGACATCTCCAAGTCCAACATCCTGCTCATCGGGCCCACCGGCTGCGGCAAGACCTACCTCGCGCAGACCCTCGCCAAGATGCTCAACGTGCCGTTCGCCATCGCCGACGCGACGGCCCTGACCGAGGCCGGCTACGTCGGCGAGGACGTCGAGAACATCCTCCTCAAGCTCATCCAGGCCGCCGACTACGACGTCAAGAAGGCCGAGACCGGCATCATCTACATCGACGAGGTCGACAAGATCGCCCGCAAGAGCGAGAACCCGTCGATCACGCGTGACGTCTCCGGCGAGGGCGTCCAGCAGGCGCTGCTGAAGATCCTCGAGGGCACCACGGCCTCGGTCCCGCCGCAGGGCGGCCGCAAGCACCCGCACCAGGAGTTCATCCAGATCGACACGACGAACGTGCTGTTCATCGTCGGTGGTGCGTTCGCCGGTCTCGAGAAGCTCATCGAGTCGCGCAACGGCAAGAAGGGGCTGGGCTTCGGCTCCGAGCTGCACACCCCGAAGGACCTCGCCGAGAGCATCCACGAGGTCATGCCCGAAGACCTGATGAAGTTCGGGCTGATCCCCGAGTTCATCGGTCGCCTGCCGGTGATCACCACGGTCGCCCCGCTCGACACGGCGTCGCTCGTGCGCATCCTCACCGAGCCGCGCAACGCGCTGGTCAAGCAGTACCAGAAGATGTTCGAGATCGACGGTGTCGCACTGGAGTTCACCGACGACGCCATCGAGGCCCTGGCCGACCAGGCCCTGGCCCGGGGGACCGGCGCCCGCGGGCTGCGCGCCATCATGGAGGAGGTCCTCCTCCCGGTGATGTTCGACGTGCCCAGCGACGACGAGATCGCCAAGGTCGTCATCAGCAGCGAGGTCGTCTACAAGAACGTCAACCCGACCATCGTCCGGCACGACGACGCCGAGACCGGTCGCAAGCGCACCCCGCGCAAGCGCTCCGCCTGAGCACTAGCCCTTGCGGGTGTTCGCCCGCAGCTGCCAGACCGTCCCGGCGATCAGGCCCAGGCCGATGGCGGCGATCCAGGGCGCCCAGCCCAACGGGGTGGTCGTGGCCAGCGCACCCAGCAGCGCCGCGCCGATCGCCACCCACACCAGGGCGGCCGCGTGGGCGCCCCACCGCAGCGCCGTGGCGCGCGGTAGGTCCGCCCGCGCGGGCCACGACGCGAGCAGGGTGAGCGCCAGGTGGGTGAGGATGACCGCGGAGCCGGCTGCCGCGGCCAACGCCCACTGCAGGAGGGTCGTCGGCGCGTCGCCGGGCACGGTGGCGCAGAGCACCTGGGCGACCACGAGCGTGAACGCACCCCAGCCCGCCGGGCGGGCCAGCGCCCACCACGTGGCGACGACGAGGGTGCCGATGGCGAAGGGCAGGAAGCCGGGGAGCGCGGCGCCGCCGACGAGCACGATGACGACGTCGGCGACCAGGACGGTCCCGATCATCGCGCGGTGCCAGGTGCGGTTGCGGATCATCGGCTGGCCACCCTCGGGGCGCGCGATCGACGGGCCGCCTGGCGCAGCACGGTGTCGAGCGAACCGGGCCCCCGCCAGGCGATGACCGGAACACCGGCCATGGCGCACCGGTGGGCCTCTCGTTCCCGGTCGAGCAGCCGAAGGCGCCACACCAGCCGCGCCAGCCGGGCGTCGTCGACCCCGGTCACCGAGCGCAGCGCGTCGTCGGTCGCATCCGGCCCGCTCAGCTCCGGCGGGAGGGTGTCGACGACCACGACCGCGTGACCGCTGCGGGCGAGCCGCACGGCGTGGGCCAGCGGCTCGGCCGAGACCAGGGCCGACAGGAGCACGACGAAGGCACCCGGCGGGATGCTGCGGCGCAGCTGGGCGCGCAGCGCGCGCTCCTCTCCCACCGTGCCCCTTGAGGGTTCGGCGCGGCCCAGACCGAGCAGCACCCGGGCGAGCTGGTGGTGGCCGCCGACGGCCGGCACCTCGACGACCCCGGCGCCGCCGAGCACCGACAGCCCGACCCGGTCGCCGGTCGTCAGGTAGTGCGCCGCGACCGCACCGGCCGCCTCGACGGCCACGTCGAGGCTCGACCGCCGGCCGGTCTCGACGTCGCGCTCACCGAGGTCGCGGATGGCGTCCAGGACGAGGCGCACCTCGGCATCCTGGTCGGCGTAGGTCGTCGTCACGTGCAGGGCGCCGGTGCGCAGCGAGACCGGCCAGTGGATGCGGCGCAGCCGGTCGCCGGTGCGGAACGGGCGGATCTCGGCGAGCTCGGTCCCGCCGCCGACCCGGGCGCTCCGGTGCTGGCCGACCAGCCCCACCGGGTGGGGGAGCGCGGCCCTCGAGGTGAACACCCCGGGGGTGGGCACCGTCGCGACGGACTCGACCAGCTGCTCGGGCGCGGTCCACGCGAAGGCCGCGAAGTCGCCGAAACCGCCGACCTGGGCCGGGCCGAGCCGGCGCACGCCCCAGCGGTCGATGCGGGCCCGCACCGCGATCGGCACGGTCGCCGCACGGGTGGCGGCCGCGGCGACGTGACCGTGCGCCGGGGTCGTGGTGGCCCAGCGGTCGCCCGGCAGGTGCCCGACGACGTCCCGCAGCCCGGGCACCGTGCTGACGTCGACGCGCCAGGTGAGGGAGTCGCCCTCATGGCCGACCTCGGTGCTGAGCCGGCTGCGCACCGTGGGTCCAGCGGTCGGCCGGGTCGCCACCGCCCACACGACGAGCGCCACGAGCGGACCACCGATCACCGCGAGGTCGCCCCGGCCACCGAAGGCGGACGCGGTGAGGAGGACGACCCCGATCGCGGTGGCGCGCCCGAGCGCCCGCGAGGGTCGCCAGGGGGACCTCACGACGAGCGCACCGCCGTGCGCGGCGTGGGCACGGTGCGCAGCAGGTCAGCGACGATGCTGCGGGCCGAGACGTCGCTCATCCACAGCTCGGGCCGCACGACGACGCGGTGCTCGAGCACGGCCGGCGCGATGGCCTTCACGTCGTCGGGGGTGACGTAGTCGCGACCACGGATGACGGCGTACGCCCGCCCCACGAGCATCAGGGCCAGCGAGCCACGGGGGGAGGCTCCCATCAGCGAGTGCTCGTGGTCGCGGGTGGCCCGGGTCAGGGCCACGCAGTAGCGGCCGAGCTCGGGCGAGACGGTGACGTCCTCCATCGCCGCCTGCATCTCGAGCAGCTCCGCCGCGTCGACGATGCGGCGCACCTCCTGGTCCTCCTGGCGACGCGTCATCCGGCGGTTGAGCACCTCCCACTCACCGTCCGCGTCGGGGTAGCCGAAGGCCACCCGCACGAGGAACCGGTCGAGCTGCGCCTCCGGCAGCGGGTAGGTGCCCTCGTACTCGACGGGGTTCGCGGTGGCGAGCACGTGGAAGGGCTGGGGGAGCGGGAAGGTCTGACCCTCGACGGTGACCTGGTGTTCCTGCATCGCCTCGAGGAGGGCGGCCTGGGTCTTCGGCGGGGTGCGGTTGATCTCGTCGGCGAGCAGGAAGCCGGTGAAGACCGGGCCCTTGCGGAACTCGAACTCGCCACGGCCCTGGTCGTAGACGAACGACCCGGTGAGGTCGGCGGGCAGCAGGTCGGGGGTGAACTGGGCCCGGGTGAAGTCCAGGCCGAGGGCCTGCGCGAAGGTGCGGGCCGCGAGGGTCTTGCCCAGGCCCGGGAAGTCCTCCATCAGCACGTGCCCCCCGGCCAGCACCCCGGCCAGCACGACCTCGGTGGCGGCACGCTTCCCGACGATGACGGTGTCGACCTCGTCGAGCACGGCCGCCGCGCGGCGGTGGGCGGAGGGGATGTCGGTCACTTAGGTCTCCTGGGTCGGTAGGGCTTCGAGCTCGGTGATGACGGCGTCGGCCTCGGTGAGGTCGAGGACGCGCGGCGGTGCGTCGAGGTAGGCGGCGAGGCGGCCGCGGCCGAACGCGTCGCCCCCGGCACGGTCGGCGGCGATGGCGCGCACCAGCAGCTGCAGCTGTTCGGGAGCGGCGGTGTCACCGGCGGTAGGGGCGAGCAGGCGGCGCAGGTTGGCGATGCCCGGCTCGGGGGGCACCTCGACGGAGCGGTGGGGCAGCCAGTCCCAGTCGATGCCGTCGTGGCCCATCAGCGGTGGAACGGCGAGCACGAAGCCGGCCATCACCGCCACGGTCGCCACGGCGAGCAGGGCCACCGGGCCGCGGGCGATGACGATGAGCACGAGGGCCACGACGCCGGCACCGGCGAGGAGAAGTGGCCGCAGGCCGGGCCGGGGCGGGTCAGCCACGCGTCCCCCGGGTGCCCTGCGGCATCCCGGCCCGCAGCGCCGCGTCGAGCGCACCGTAGGCCGCGGCGGCCCGGCTGCGGTCCTCCTCGGTGAGCGGGTGACGCGACCAGCGGGCCTCGCGGTAGAGGTCGGCCAGGGTGCGCAGGGTGGCCTCGTCGACCGAGAACCGGCGGAGCACGTCGAGGCTGACCTCGGTCGAGGTGCGCGAGGGCGGCAGCTGCACACCCGTCTCGTGGAGGGTGGCCTCGAGGTGGGCCCAGGCGGCGATGATGCCCTGCGCCGGCGTGCCGAGGGACAGGGCGTCCAGCCGCTGCGAGGCGTCGCCCGACACCGCCACCGCCAGGGCCTCGAGGTCGAGGTCGGGGGCGTCCGCGACGGCGGGGGTGCGGTCCTCACGAGCGCTGATCCAGAAACGCACCATGAGGTACACGCAGACCCCGGCACAGACAGCCAGCACGGCGATGGTCGCCCAGCCGAGCACGAGCGCGAGCGCGTCACCGGTCTGGTTCAACGGGCCCGTGATCCGCTTGATGCCCAGGTCGACCTCGCCGCCGATGAGACCGTCGGACGCCGCCTGCTGTTCGATGACGGCGTCGTGGTGCAGGCCCGGGAGCACTCGGGCCGGGCGCGGCGCTGCGGCCGCCCACACCACGACCAGCAGGGTGAGCACACCGAGGGCCGCCACGTACGGTGGCCGGCCCAGTGCGCTCACGACACTCGGGCGGGTGGACACAGGACAAGCCAACCAGACCGGTGCTGGCGCTGGGGCCCTTGAGGCGGTAACGATTGGGGCGTGATGGCCTACCGACTCCGCGCCGGCGACACCGGCCCCGTGCAGCAGTCCCCGGTCACCTGCGGGTCGGCCTGCCTCACCGTCGCCCGGATGCTCGTCGACCCCCTCTTCGCGTCCTGGGTGCGCACCGGGCGGCCCAACCCGCCGGGCTCACCGAGCGGATCCACCGAGGCGGAGCGGTTCGCCGCCTACGAGCGGGTCGTGATGCGCCGCACGAACAGCCTCTTCGCCGGGGGGCACCGGCCCAACCTGCCGTGGCCCCGCCGTCTCGGAACGCCGCCGTGGGGCGCGCAGCTCGAGCTCGAGTACGGCGCCGCCCGGATCGGCACGCTCTACACCCTCGACGTGCTGCGCGGCGAGCGCCACATCGACCTCAGGAGCTCGTTCGACGCCCTCGTCGACGTCGTGGCCGAGGGCGAGCCGGCCCTGCTCTACATCGGCAACGCGCTGACCCCGCGGCACGTCGTGCTCGTGCTGCCGGGTGACGGCGACCGGATGCTCGACGTCTACGACCCGGCCAGCGGGCGCGTCGACCACCTGCGCCGCGACACCCTGGTGCAGCGCCGGCTCGCACTCAGCGGGTGGAACGTGCCGTGGGTGGCGGTGCGCCCCACCGGGCTGCGCACCGTGCGCTCGCGCGGGTACGCCCCCGACTTCGGCGCTGCTCCGGCCTGACCCCGATCCCAACTTTCCCGCAGGGAGCGGGAAGCTTCACCTCGGCACCGGAACTGTTCCCATGCTGAGGTGACGTTTCCCGCATCGGGCGAGAAAGTTGGGGCGGGTCGTCAGGGGGTGGGCTTGGCCACCGGCACGAGCTCGACGTCGCGGGCGCCGACCTCGTCGCCCTCAGCGAAGTCGAGGATGCCGGTGAGCTTGCCTGCCGCTCGCAGGTCGGCCTCCGCCGCCCGCACCTGGGCCAGGGCGGCGTCGGGCCCGACGAGGGTCATCGAGGGCACCTCGGCGCGCATGCCGACCTTGGCCTCGGACTTGGCCTTGCGCACCGCGGCGAGTGCGGAGCCGACGGCGGTCAGCAACGCAGCGTCGCCACCGGTCGGCACCTCGTCGACGGTGGGCCAGGCAGCGCGGTGCACCGAGCCGTCGTGGGTCCACGACCAGACCTCCTCGGTGACGTAGGGCAGCACCGGGGCGAGCAGGCGCAGCACGACGTCGAGCGAGATCCGCAGCGTCGCACGGGCACTGGCGGCAACGGCATCCCCCTGGGCGCCGTAGGCGCGGTCCTTGACCAGCTCGAGGTAGTCGTCGCAGAACGTCCAGAACCACTGCTCGGTGACCTCGAGGGCGCGGGTGAAGTCCCAGGCCTCGAACGCGGCGGTGGCCCGCGCGACGACGTCGCGCAGCCCCGCGAGCAGCGACAGGTCGAGCGGCTCGGTGACCAGCGTCTCCAGGTCGCCCTCGACGTCACCGAAGGTCAGGGCGAACTTGCTCGCGTTGAGCACCTTGATGGCCAGTCGCCGGCCGACCTTGATCTGGCCGGTGTCGTAGGCGGCGTCGGTGCCGAGGCGACCGCTCGCGGCCCAGTAGCGCACGGCATCCGCGCTGTGCTCCTTGAGCACGTCCTCCGGGGTGACCACGTTGCCGCGCGACTTGGCCATCTTCTTGCGGTCCGGGTCGAGGATCCAGCCGCTGATCGCGGCGCCCGTCCACGGCACCGTGCCGTGCTCGAAGTGCGCACGCACCACGGTCGAGAACAGCCAGGTGCGGATGATGTCGTGCGCCTGGGCGCGCAGGTCCATCGGGAAGACCTTCTCGAACAACGGGTCGGTGCCCGTGCCCGCGGCGTCACGCCACCCGCCGGCGATCTGCGGCGTCAGTGACGACGTGGCCCACGTGTCGAAGATGTCGGGGTCGCCGACGAAGCCGCCGGGCTCGCCGCGCTGGGACTCGGTGTAGCCGGCCGGCGGGTTGGCGGCGGGGTCGACCGGCAGGTCGGACTCGGCCGGCACGAGCGGCCGCGAGTGGTCGGGCTCGCCGTCGGCGTCGAGCGGGTACCAGACCGGGATCGGCACGCCGAAGAAGCGCTGCCGCGAGACCAGCCAGTCGCCGTTGAGTCCACCGACCCAGTTCGCGTACCGGCTGCGCATGAAGGCCGGGTGGAACTCGATCTCCTCGCCGCGCGCGATGAGGGCGGCGTTGAGGTCGGCGTCGCGGCCACCGTTGCGGATGTACCACTGCCGCGAGGTGACGATCTCGAGCGGCTTCTCGCCCCGCTCGTAGAAGTTGGCCATCCGCTTGGTGGGGGTCGGCTCGCCCTCGAGGTCGCCGCTCTCGCGCAGCGCGGAGACGACCGCCTCGCGTGCGCCGAACGCGGTCTTCCCGGCGATCTCGTTGTCGTACAGGTGCTCACCGGGGGTGCCGAGCAGCCACTCGGGCACCTCGCGCTGGAGCCGGCCGCTGCGGGTGATCACCGAGCGGGTCGGCAGCCGCAGCTCACGCCACCACAGCACGTCGGTGAGGTCACCGAAGGTGCAGCACATCGCGATGCCGGCGCCCTTGTCGATCTCGGCGGCCGGGTGCGCGAGCACCGGCACCTCGACGCCGAACAGGGGCGTCGTGACGGTGGTGCCGAACAGCGACTGGTAGCGCTCGTCGTCGGGGTGCGCGATCAGGGCCACGCAGCTCGGGATCAGCTCGGGGCGGGTGGTCTCGATGTGCACCGGGCCGTTGGGGCCGTGGAACGCGACGCGGTGGTAGTGCCCGGGGTAGTCGCGCGCCTCGAGCTCGGCCTGGGCGACGGCCGTCTGGAACGTGACGTCCCACAGCCCGGGGGCCTCGGCCTGGTACGCCTCGCCGCGGGCCAGGTTGCGCAGGAAGGCCTGCTGGGCGGTGGCTCGGGAGTGGTCGTCGATGGTGCGGTACGAGATCGACCAGTCGTAGCTGTGGCCGATCCGGCGGAACAGCGACTCGAAGGCCTCCTCGTCGCGCACGGTCAGCTCGTCGCACAGCTCGATGAAGTTCTGTCGCGAGATCGGCACCTCGTCGGCGGCCTTGGTGCTCTTCGCGTCGCCCCGGAAGGGCGGCTCGAAGCCGGGGTCGTGCGGCAGCGAGGCGTCACCGCGCACGCCGTAGTAGTTCTGCACCCGCTTCTCGGTGGGCAGCCCGTTGTCGTCCCAGCCGATCGGGTAGAAGACGTTGAAGCCCGCCATCCGCTTGTAGCGCGCGATGCAGTCGGTGTGCGTGTAGCTGAACACGTGGCCCATGTGCAGCGAGCCGGATGCCGTGGGCGGCGGAGTGTCGATCGAGAAGACCGCCTCGCGCGGGCCGGCCAGCGCCGCCGCGCGGTCGAAGGCGTAGGTGTCCTGCTCCTGCCATACGGCAGCCCACTTGTCCTCGAGGCCGTCGAGGGACGGCCTCTCCGGAACGGAGGCAGCGCGAAGGGTGGAGAGGGGCTCGGTCATGGGGGACATCCTCCCAGACGGAGCGGGTGCGGCTCACCCGGGTTCAGGTCGTGGGGCGCCGGCGCACCAGGCGCAGCAGGGCGAGCCCCAGCACCGCGCTGCCGACTCCGATGCCGACCCACAGCACCTGCCGGCGGTCGGCGACCAGGGGGTCGGCCACCGCACCGACCGCCACCAGGGTGGTGCCCGCGGGTGCGCTCGGTCGCGGGTCGGCACCCGGCGCCGCGGGGCCGGCGATGCCGTCGTCGAGCACCGCGGTGAGCGCCTCCACCGGCTGCACGACGCCCCACCCGGTCACGTCGTCACGGGCGTCGCGCCGCTCCCGCGCCGCGGTGGCCTCGAGCCGCTGCTTCCAGCCGGCCGGGCCGTCGTCCGGGAAGCGCTGCGCGACCAGGGCCGCTGCCGCGCTGACGTAGGCGGTGGCGTAGCTCGTCGACTCGCCGTCCTGGCTGAGGTAGCAGTCGCCCCACGCCCCCCACGCGGTGAGCACGTCGCGGCCGGGTGCGGCGAGGTCGACGTGCGCACCGTGCACCGAGTCGTCGGTCACCCGGTCGTCGGCGTCGGTCGCGGCCACCGCCAGCACCTCCGGGTACGCGCCGGGGTAGCGCGGCCCGTCGGCCGGGTCCTGGGCGGTGCGGCGGTTGCCGGCTGATGCCACGACGAGGGCGCCGCGCCTGGTCGCGTCGCGCACTGCGGCTCGCAGGCGCGGGTCGTCGCTGGTCGTGCTCAGCGAGACGTTGACGACGTCGGCACCCGCACGGGCGGCATACCGGATGCCGTCGGCGAGCGCGCCGATCGCGACCTCGCCGTCTGCGGTGCCCGGCTCGTCGGATACGACCTTGACCGGCAGGATGCGCGCCTGCGGCGCGAGCCCCTCGACGCCGGACCGGTCGCCGAGCGGCCGGGCCGCGACGATGCCGGCCACCGCCGTGCCGTGGGCGCGTGGGTCGGTGCGCGGCGAGCCGCCGGCGAAGGACCGCCCGGGCAGCAGCACGCCGTCGGGGAAGTGGGCGTTGGCGTCGGCCACCCCGGTGTCGACGACGGCGACGACCACTCCCTTGCCCGTGGCCAGGCCCCACGCCGTGCGGGCGCCGAGCCGTACCAGGGCGGCGGGAGTGTCCTTGACGTACCGGGTGCGACCCTGCTCGCAGGCCTGGGCGGCCAGCGGCGCAGCGGCCGACGTGCTGCCGCCGGGGCCCACGGCGCCGAACACCGTGAGGGCGCACGCCGCCAGTGACGCGGCCAGGGCGGACCGGGCGCGGTTCATGACCCGCCGGAGACCTCGGTGCGGGCGGCCGTGCTGCCCAGCGCCGGGCCCGAGCGCAGCAGCTCGGTCCACGCCTGGGGCACCGGAGCGACGTCGCCGGGGGCGTAGCCCAGCCTGGCGAGCAGCTCGGCATCGGCGTCCTTGATGGCGTAGGCCGTGGCGGTCTGGTCGACGGCGAGCACCGGGCCCTTGCTGAGCACCGGCCCGGAGACGGCTCGGACCAGCGCACCGGAGCCGGTCTCGACGACGGTGCGGCCGGCGGTGCCCTCGGGCGGGGCCGCCGTCGTGGTGCCGAGGGTCACCTCGGGTGCGGCCCCCGACGCGGTGGTCAGCGTCGCGCACGGGGTGTCGGTGATGGCGGTGGGGTAGGCGGCCGGCCACTCGGGCGGGGCGAACCGCTGGGGGCGCACCTGCAGCTGGGCGATCTGGGCCGCCTGCACCGGGATCTCGCGGCCCGAGGCGCCCGAGCCGAGGCGGTACATCTCGTTCGCGACCTCGGGCAGCGGCTCGAGGTCGCCGCTGGGCAGCACGACGTACCGGCGGCCGTCGCCGTCCAGGGTGAGCACCGACCCCACCGTCGCCCCGGCGGGGAGCCCGGGCAGCGGGGCGCCGAGGCCGTCGATGGTCAGTGGGGCCAGGGCCGGCCCCTCCGGGAAGAGGTTGAGCCACGCCGCGGGGGCCGCCACCGCCGGGCGCCCGTCGAGGCGGAGCGCGACGCTGACGGCCGAGACGTCGCGGTCGGCCACCGGGTAGCGGCGGCCATCGGCCACGACGAAGGTGCGGTCGTCCGTGCGCACGACGAGGGCCCCGCGCTCGACGGGGGTCGCGCCGCGAGCCCCCCCGATCGACGTCGAGACCTGGTCGCTGGAGTCGAGGCACGCGACCCATCCGCTGTTGACCAGCCGCTCGGGAGGGGTGAGGGAGTCGGGTGCCCCGACGATGCCCAGGGTGGCGCCCCGCGGGATCGACGCGAGCTCCTCGTCGGGCACCGCAAGCACCCGGAAGTCCTTCGACGGGATGAGCAGCCGGGCGCTGGTGGTGTTGACGATGGGGTGCAGCAGACCCTTGAGGGAGACGTAGCGGGCGCCGCTGTCCTCGGCGATGATCAGCCGGTTGTCCTGCCAGTCGGCCGGGAGCGAGGAGCGGAGCCAGCCGAAGGCCATGCTGCCGAGCACGAGCACGGCGGTCAGGGCCAGGCCGCCGACCACGGCCCGCAACGGACGGTGCGGTTCGACCTCGCGGCCACCGGGCGCCCCGCTGACGAACGCCGTCGTGAGCCGCCGGCGGCTGAACGACTGCGCCTCGACGAGGTCCTTCTTGGTGGCCATCGGCTCAGAGCACCCCGATGGTGGCGGCGGCGAGCGGCAGGAGCGCGACGAGCACGACGGCATCGAGGGTGTCGGCGAGCCGGCCGAGGCCGACCCGGGTGCGGGGGGCGAGCACCGCGAGGGACACGACCAGCGCCGCGCCGCCGCCGAGCAGCACGGCGAGGGCCGGTCGCCAGCCGGGGTGCAGCTGGGCCGCCGCCACCGCGGCCACCGCCAGACCCAGGATGCCGGTGGACATCGCGAGCAGCACGGAGGTGCGGGTGCGGCTGTGCCGGGTGCGCAGCAGCGTGGCGACGTGCCCGGCGATGGCGAGCAGGGTGCCGGCCAGTCCGGCGGCGACCAGCTGGGGGGTGGTGAGGAGGGCGATGCCGCCGGTGGCGAGGGCCACGGCGACCATCACGTCGTGGCCGCGGGCGACCTGGGCGCGCACCTGGGCCCGGTCGACCTCGGGGGCGTCGGCGCCGATCTCGGCCTCGGTGCGGGGTGCGTGCGAGGAGAGCCGGCTCGACGAGAGGCCGACCCAGGGCAGCACGTTGCCGAGCACGACGGCGACGACGAAGACCACGGTGCAGGCCGTCGTCATCGTGACCTCGCCCGGACCGCTGGCCACACCGAGCACGACCATCGCGGCGCCGACCACGGCGCCGGCCGCAAGGACCAGGCGGTGACGGGGCAGCGCGGCCGCACCGAGCAGGCCGGCGACCGCGACCGCCGCACCCGCGTACAGCAGTCCTTCGCCCCACAGCGGCGCCGACGGCTTCACCGCGAAGCCGGCGACGGCGGCATAGACGAGCGACACCCCGGCGAGGGCGACCGCTCCGGTGGCCTGGGTGCGTGCTTCCAGGACGGCTGCGGTGCCGATCAGCAGCAGGGAGACCGCCCCGGCCACGGCCGAGACGAGCAGCCCGGTGTCACGGGCGGTGAACAGCGCCCACGCCGCGCACAGGAGGAAGACGGTCGCCGCGCCGATCGCCGTGCCGGCACTGTGCCGGGCGGTCCACGGCGCGAACTGGGTCTCCACGACGTCGGCGACGGCCTCCACGACGTCGTCGTAGACCTTGTCGGTCGTGACGTCGACGGTCTCCAGGGAGAGGACCGCGCCGTCGGTGATGCCCTGGGCGGCGAGGCTGCGATCGGGGTCGACGACCACCCCACCACCGGCAACCAGCCGGAAGCCGTGGGAGGCGTTGCCGGGGTCGAGCACCCCGAGCTCTCGGGCCAGCTCCGGCACCAGCTCGACGACCGGGATGCCGCCCGGCACACCGAGATCGGCGCGGCGCGTGCCCGACGACACGGACACGCGCACGAGTGATGCGGCGGTGCTGGCCTGGCTCACGTGCTCGACTCCCCTCCGAGGGCTGCGGGCCTTCCCGCGGCGTTGGCTCCCGACAGCCGTCTGAGCATAGACCGGCCGCGTGAGCCACGACGGCCCCGCGGCGGGGCCGGGGAGTTCTCCCCATTGGACGGGTCGCGATGTCACCGTAGGGTCGCTTCTGCGAGACCACGGGAAGGCCGGGCCGGGGTCGGGAGAGGGACCACCGGTCAGGGGACACAGTCAGCGACGTACCGTCGCACGAGGGAAGGACAACTCATGGGTGACTCGTACCGGGCCGGCGAAGGCGTCGTCCGCAAGAGCGCCGACATCGTCAGCACCGCCCGAGGCGACCTGCGCACGCAGATCAGCTCGCTCCGCGGTCAGATGGAGGCCGTCAAGGCGCACTGGGAGGGTCACGGGGCCCGCAGCTTCGACCAGGTCAGCGAGGCGTGGAAGGTGCAGACCCAGGACATCGTCGACGTGCTCGACACGTTCGAGGCCAACCTGACCGGCGCCCAGCGCCAGTACGACGCGGATGACGCCTCGGCCTCGTCGAACCTGTCCAAGTACAACAGCATGCTCGGCAAGTGAGCGGGAGGGACACCATCATGGCTGGAGACGGAATCAAGGTCGGTGGCGCCGGCATCGACGCCCTCGTGAGCGACATGAAGGGCGGGCTCGCCAAGCTCGAGCAGCGCCTCGAGACGATGAAGGGCGACCTCAAGCCCTACGTCGAGCAGTGGGACGGCTCGGCGCGACAGGCCTACTCCCAGGCCCAGCTCGACTGGGACAAGCAGATCGACGAGTGCCGGCAGCTGCTCGAGGACGTCCGCCAGGCGGTCATCACCTCCAAGGAGGACTACCTCGCCGGGGAGCTGCGCAACACCAACATGTGGGGCTGACGCACCACACCGGCGCGCGCCAGCGCGACCATCGCGAAGCGCCGCGTGCCGGCACCCGTCGACCGGGTGCCGGCACGAACGGCGTTCCACCGCAACCGTGCACGTGGGAGGAGACATCGTGGGACTGCCCCCGGAGGACCAGCCGCTCAGGTACCCACCGATCCTGACGACCCTGGCCAGGGACCACGAGACGAACTGGCGCGAAGCCGCTCATGCCGAGGTCGTGCGGGCGCGCGACGGGCTCGCCAACCGCTCGAGCTTCGGCGGTACCCCGGCGGCGCTCGCCTTCGGCACGGTCTACGCCGCGGCGGCGACCGAGTACACCGAGACGCTGCGCGGCATCCAGGACGACCTGGTCACGGCGGCCCAGAACCTCGCGCTCGCGGCCGCCGAGATGCGCAGCCGCGACGAGAACGCCGGGGACGCGTTCGTCGCGCTGCTGGCGCGCTGGACCGACCCGGCCGGCTTCGAGAGCGTGCGCCTGCAGGAGCAGGCCAAGGGCACCGACGAGGTCGTGCAGGGCAGCGCCACGGTGACCGCGCTCGACACGCAGCTGCGCCACGACGGCACCCCGCTCACCGAACCCGCCGACCCCGAGGAGTGACGATGCGACCCGACGACGGCGGATCGAGCCGCCCCCCGCTGCCCGAGCAGGCCGGCCCGACCGAGCGCACCCTCTACGACATCTACGACTTCCAGACGGGCATCGTCGACCTCACCGCGGGCGACTGGGCCACGAGTGCCGAGTCCGTGCGTGGGCTGTCGGCCGAGGTGCGCGGCATCGTCGCCGCCCTGCAGGGTGCCCCGGACGCGTGGGCCGGCCCGGCGGCCGCCGCGGCCTACCAGTCCCTGGGCAGGCTCGCCGCGAACCTGGACGTGCACGCGGAGAAGATCGACCGCATCGAGGCCGGCCTGAAGAGCGCCCACGACTCGGTGGTCACCGCCCGCACCGACTACGTCACCAAGGTGCGCTCGGTCTCGCTCGCCGTCGACCAGGCCGACTTCCAGCGCGCCCCGGTGCGTCCGCCGGCGCAGGCCTCACCAGACCTGCCGACCGTGCTCGACCGGCCCGCCTACGACCGGGCGGTGGCCGACGCCCGGGCCGCTCGTGAGCAGCAGGCGACGGCCGTGCTCGCGACGTTCACCGAGTCGATGACCACCGCGACCAAGAAGCTGCCGGTCGACCCGGCCGACCAGACCCCGGTGCCGGGCGGCTCACCCACCACCGGCGGCCGGCGCCCCAGCAGCGTGGGCGGCGGCTCGCGGCCGGGCGGCTCCTCGTACGTTCCGCCGGGGGGCGCGGGCGATCCCACCCCCGGCCAGTGGACCCCGCCGCCCACCAACGGTGGCGGCGACTACCCCGCAGGCACCGACGTCCCGCCCGACCCGTGGCCGCAGCCCGACCCGTGGCCGCAGCCTGACCCCTGGCCGCCGGCCGCCGACCCGACGCCGCCGGTGCTCGACGGCCCGGTCGACGGCACGACCGCGCCGGGTGATGGCGTGGGCGGCGGGCCCGTGCCCGGCTCGACCGCGTCCGGTGCCGGTGGCACGAGCGGGTCGGTCGGCGCTGCCGGCACCGCTGCGGGCATGGGCGGGATGCTCGCCGGTGGCGGCGCCGCGGCGATGATGGGCCGGGGCGGGATGCCGGGCGGGATGCCGGGCGGCGCGGCCGCAGGCCGCGTGCCCGGGTCGATGGTGGCGACCTCGAACGGCGGCGCGGCCGGTCGTTCCGCCGGAGCCGGGACGAGTCCCGCCGGTCGCTCGTCGGTGGTCGCCGGCGGAGGTCAGGCCGGTGCTGCCCGGGGCGGGACCGGAGGCCGGGGAGCGGCGCGCACGGGGCGCTACGGCGTGCCCAAGCTCGGCGGCGGAGCCGGCGGACGCGGCACGTCAGGAGCAGTGGGTGGCAGCGCGGCCGGCGGGCGCGGGCGCGCGGGCGACCGCGCGGACGCCCAGGACGTCGACCACCTCACCCTGGAGGACGAGGAGACCTGGTTCGAGGGCGCCGAGGACGCCACCCCGCCGGTGTGGGAGTGACCGGCCGGCTCAGCCCGAGGTGAGCCGGCGCAGGGCCTCGATGCCCCCGGCGGCGACCATCCCCAGCGGCAGCACCAGCACGACGGCCGTCGACTCGACGAGGTCGGCCACCCGTGACAGGCGGGTCGAGTGGTAGCCACCGGTCACCGCCACGGCCCCGACCACGGTGGCCGCCGCGGCCACGAGCGCGGTCACGACGAGGCCGAGCACCCACGACGGGTGGTCGGTGAGCACGGCGTAGCCGGTGGCGGCCACCAGCGAGGCGGCCGCGGCGAGCATCGCGAACCGGGCCACCCGGTCGCGCACGCTGCGTGCCTGGTAGCCCAGGGCCACGGCGGCGACGGCGGGCAGCGCCCAGCGCCCCCACGGGGCGACCTCGGACTGCGCGGGCGAGAGTGCGACCGCCCACCCGCCGAGGGCGGCCACAGTGGCGAGGTAGGAGGTGCCGACCGACACCACGGCCCGCGCCTGCGCGACCCGGTCGCGCACGTCGACGGCGGTCACCCGGCGGCGGCGTCCGGCGTGCCGTTCGCGCACCGCCCAGATCGTGCTCGAGAGGCGGTCGGTGTCGACGAGCTGGGTCGGGTCGACGGCCAGGCTGGCACTCGGCAGGGCCCGTACGACGACTGGCGCCAGGCCGACGAGCAGCGCCGCCGACGCCACCGGCGCCCAGCCCAGCAGCACCCCGGCAGCGAGCACGGTGCCGACGCCCCCGAGGCAGGCCATCGCGGTGCGGGCAGCCCGGTCGGTGTCGGCCGTGTCGACCGACCCCAGGGCCAGCACGACGACGGCGAGGGCTGCCGCGAGCACCCCCTGCACGGCGACCCGCTGGGCAGAGGGCGCGAGCGGCACGGTGAGCCCGGCCGCCACGGCCAGTGCCGGGGCGCCGGCGAGGCGCAACGCGATGGCGCCCGGGCGCTCACGGGGCACGGCCAGGGTCACGACGACGGCTCCCGCGAGGAGCAGCGCGGCGCTCACCCAGCGGGCCGGCGCCGACGCGAAACCTGTTCCAGCGGTGGTGGGTTCGGCGGTCAGGGCGAGTGCCGCGACCACGACGCACAGCAGGCCCAGGCCGACCACGAGGGCGGGCACGACGTCGGGGGCGCGGCGCGAGCGGCGCGTGCCCGACGGCATCCCGGCACGACGTCCGCCGCCCCGCAGGCCCGCACGGCTCACGGTGGCGTCGGCCTCGAGGTCCTCGCGGCGGCGGGTGGAGTCGTCGAGCACGCCCGGCGCGTCGGGCTCGGCGACGACCGCGCGGCCGCCACCGGCCCACGAGGGCGCGGTGCTGCGCGAGCCCGGCGCCGCCGAGGACCGGTCGATGCTCACGACGTCGCGGTGCAGCCGGTGGGTGGTGGTGCGCACGACGGTCAGCACGGCGCCGGTGGGCAGGTCGTCGCCGAGCCGGTCGTGCGGTCCGTAGACGTGGCCCGCGGCCGTTGCGACCGAGCTGGGGGCCGCGCTCGAGGAGATGCCCAGCACCGAGAGCACGTCCGTGACGCGGGTGCCGACGGGCACGACGAGGTCGTACCGCTTCTCGTCGGCGACGAGCGTCAGCTGGTGCGTCGGTGCCGCCACGAGTCCTCCCCGTACGATCGCGGTGTCCCGCCTCCGGCGGCGTCCGCCATGAACAATAGCCACGGGTACGGTGGTCCGGATCGCTGCGACGACGTCGGAGAGGGAGCGCGATGACGGTGGCCGCACGGCGGGGCGCCCGCGAGCAGGCACCGCTGGTGCCCTCCGGGCGGATCGCGCTGCAGCCACCCCCGGAGATCACGCCGTCCGACGGCGCGAGCGGGCTGCTGCTGCAGGCCGTGCCGATGGTCGGCTCGCTGGGCACGATCGGCTTCGTCGCCATGTCGCAGAGCGGCCCGCGCGCGTGGTTCACCGCCGGGATGTTCCTGCTCGCCTCGGTGGGCTTCGTGCTCGCCAGCGGGGTGCGCCAGCGCCAGCAGCACACCGCCGGCGTGCTGGCGGCCCGCCGCGAGTACCTCGCGTACCTCGCCGAGGTGCGCGGCACCATCCGGGACGCCGCCGGGCGCCAGCGAGCGGCGGCCCTGTGGGACTACCCCGACCCCGCCGCGCTCCCGACCATCGCGGCCGAGGGCAGCCGGGTGTGGGAGCGCACCGTGTCCGACCCCGACTTCCTCCAGGTGCGGATGGGCGCCACGTCGCAGCCGCTGTGCCTCACCCTCGAGCCCCCGGAGACCCCGCCCCTGGCCCAGCTCGACCCGGTCGCGGCCTCGGCCCTGCACCGCCTCCTCTCGACCCACCAGGCCCAGCCCGGGCTGCCGGCATCCGCCGCGCTGCGCGCGTGGGCCCGCGTCGAGGTGACCGGTGACGCCGACCCGGCCCGGGCGCTGGCCCGCTCGATCGTGCTGTCGGCCGCGATGCAGCACGCCCCGGAGGACCTCGTCGTGGCCGCGCTGGTGTCCCGCGAGACCCGCTCGGAGTGGGAGTGGCTCAAGTGGCTGCCCCACGCCCTCAGCCCGCGCGACCGCGACGCCGTCGGGCCGGTGCGGCTGGTCGGCGAGTCGGTGCACGACCTGCTGCCGCTGCTGCCCCCCGAGATCGTGGAGCGACCGCGGTTCGGCCCGAGCGAGCAGGCCACGCTGCCGCACGTGCTGCTCGTCGTCGACGGCGGCGACGTGCCCCCCGGCAACCCCGTGGTCACCCCGGACGGCGTGCTCGGGGTGACCGTGCTCGACCTGCCCGAGCAGTGGGGCGAGCTGGCCGCGGCCACGACGCTGCGCCTGGCCGTGGGCCAGGCGCCGGCCCGGGGGCCGCGGGCGGGAACCGTGCCGCTCGAGATCATCAGCCTGGCCCGCGGAACCGCCCACGGCACGGCCGACCAGCTCTCGACGGTGCGCGCCGAGGCGGCCGCTCGCCGGTTGGCCCCGCGCTACGCCGGTGACGAGCCGGAGGCGCGTGACGTGTTCAGCGCGTCGACCGAGCTCGTCGACCTGCTCGGTCAGGGCGACGTGCGCGACCTCGACCCGGACGCTGCCTGGCGACCCCGGCTGCAGCGCGACCGGCTGCGGGTGCCGATCGGCGTCGACGAGGCCGGGGCGGTCGTCGCGCTCGACCTCAAGGAGTCGGCCCAGCAGGGCATGGGCCCGCACGGGCTGGTCATCGGGGCCACCGGCTCGGGCAAGTCCGAGCTGCTGCGCACCCTGGTGCTCGCGCTCTCGATGACCCACTCCCCGGAGTCGCTCAACTTCGTGCTCGTCGACTTCAAGGGCGGCGCCACGTTCGCCGGCATGGCCGACCTGCCGCACGTCTCGGCGGTCATCACCAACCTCGGCCAGGAGATCACCCTCGTCGAACGCATGCAGGACGCCCTTCAGGGCGAGATGACGCGCCGCCAGGAGCTGCTGCGCTCGGCCGGCAACTTCGCGAACGTCACCGACTACGAGCGGGCCCGCACCCAGGGCGCGCCGCTCGAGCCGCTGCCGGCGCTGCTCATCGTGGTCGACGAGTTCTCCGAGCTGCTGTCGGCCAAGCCCGAGTTCGCCGACCTCTTCGTGGCGATCGGCCGGCTCGGACGGTCGCTGTCGATGCACCTGCTGCTCTCGTCCCAGCGGCTCGAGGAGGGGCGGCTGCGTGGCCTGGAGTCGCACCTGTCGTACCGCATCGGCCTGCGCACCTTCTCGTCCGGTGAGTCACGGACGGTCATCGGCGTCCCGGACGCGTACGAGCTGCCGCCGGTGCCGGGCCTGGGCTACCTCAAGCCCGACCAGACCACCCTGACGAAGTTCAAGGCCGCCTACGTGTCCGGCCCGCCCAAGGGGCGTCGCCGCCCGGCCGCCACGACCGACGGGTCCGGGGGCCCGGCCGAGATCCTCCCGTACACGCTCGCACCCGTCGCTGCCGGTCGACGCGGAGCCGACCAGCCGCCGGCCGCGTCCGGCGCGGGGGAGCCGCCGGAGACGCGCGCCGTCTTCGACATCGCGGTGAGCCGGATGAAGGGCCACGGTCGGCCCGCGCACCAGGTCTGGCTGCCGCCGCTCGACGTGCCGAACTCGATGGACCAGCTGCTCGGCGACCTCGCACCGCACCCCGAGCTCGGTCTGGTGAGCACCCGGTGGCGCGAGCGCGGGTCGTACGTGCTGCCGGTCGGCATCGTCGACCGGCCGCTCGAGCAGCGTCGCGAGCTGCACGTGCTGCGGCTCGGCGGTGCGTCCGGGCACGTGGCGGTGGTCGGCGGCCCGCGGTCGGGCCGCTCGACGATGGCGCGCACCATCGTCACGGCGATCGCGCTCACGACGACGCCGCTCGAGAGCCAGGTGTACGTGCTCGACTTCGGCGGGGGCACCTTCACCCCGCTGGCGAAGCTCGCGCACGTCGCGGGGGTCGCGAACCGCAGCGAGCCGGAGGTGGTGCGCCGCCTCGTGGCCGAGGTGCGCGGCATCGTCGACGCCCGCGAGCGCTACTTCCGCGCGCACGGCATCGACTCGATCGAGACCTACCGCAGCCGCCGGGCGGCCGGTCGGGTCGACGACGGCTACGGCGACGTCTTCCTCGTCGTCGACGGCTGGCCCACGGTGCGCGCCGAGTTCGACGAGCTCGAGACCCAGATCCACGAGCTGGCCGGGCGCGGGCTGACCTTCGGGGTGCACGTCATCGTCACGAGCTCGCGGTGGATGGACTTCCGCAACCAGATCCGCGACGTGCTCGGCACCCGCATCGAGATGCGTCTCGGCGACCCGAGCGACTCCGAGGTCGACCGCCGGCTCGCCGCGAACGTGCCCAAGGGCCGACCCGGCCGGGGCATCACCACGACCAAGCACCACTTCCTCGCCGCAGTGCCGCGGGTCGACGACCGCGGCACCGTCGACGACCTCGGCGAGGGTGTCGAGGACCTCGTAACCAGGGTCAACGCCGCCTGGACCGGCCCGCGCGGGCCCAAGCTGCGACTGCTGCCCTCCCAGGTCACCCTCGAGCGGGTCCGCGAGCTGGCCGGGCCGGACGACCGACGGCTGCTGCTCGGCCTCGACGAGGGCGACCTCGCGCCGATCGGCCTCGACCTGGCCGAGTCGCCGCACGTCTACCTGTTCGGCGACAGCGACAGCGGCAAGTCGGCCTTCCTGCGCTCCTACGCGCACGAGGTCGCGCGGCTGCACGCGCCCGACGAGGCGAAGCTGTTCGTCGTCGACTACCGCCGGGCACTGCTCGGCGAGCTGCCCGAGAGCCACCTGGGCGAGTACCTCACCACCGAGGACCAGACCGCCGCGGCCGTCGAGGGCATCACCGAGTTCCTGCGCACCCGGCTGCCCGGGCCCGACGTCACGCCCGAGCAGCTGCGGGCGCGCTCGTGGTGGCAGGGAGCCGAGGTCTACTTCCTCGTCGACGACTACGACCTGGTCGTCACCTCGGCGGGCAGCCCGTTGCGCCCGCTCGTGCCGCTGCTCGCGCAGGCCGGCGACGTCGGGCTGCACCTGGCCCTGACCCGCCGCAGCGGCGGGGCCTCCCGGGCGATGTTCGAGCCGGTGCTCCAGTCGGTGCGTGACCTGGGCTCACCCGGCATCCTGCTGTCGGGCAACCCCGACGAGGGGGCGCTCATCGGCCGCACCAAGCCGACGCCGCAGCCGCCGGGCCGGGGGCGGATCGTGTCCCGCGAGCTGGGCGAGCAGGTGCTGCAGCTGGCGTGGCAGCCGCCGCGCCTGGGGTGAGCGGCGGGCCTCGGCGCTCGGCGGGTGCCCGCGGCTGGCCTAGGGTGAGCACCATGAACGACCCCGTGTACCGGCCGGTGATCTACACGGCCAAGACCCTCTTCTTCGTGCAGGGCACGAAGTTCACGATCACCGGCGAGGAGCACGTGCCGCGCACGGGCGGAGCCATCATGGCGATCAACCACACCTCGTACCTCGACTTCACGTATGCCGGGCTGCCCGCGTGGCCGCACCGGCGCTACGTGCGGTTCATGGCGAAGAAGTCGATCTTCGGCCACCGGGTCGCCGGCCCGCTGATGCGCGGGATGCGGCACATCCCCGTCGACCGGCACAAGGGCGGCGAGGCGTTCGCGGCCGCGATCCGGGCGCTGCGCGCCGGCGAGATCGTCGGGGTGTTCCCCGAGGCGACCATGTCGCGCTCCTTCGAGCTCAAGGAGTTCAAGCCCGGCGCCGTGAAGATGGCGCAGGTCGCGGGAGTACCCGTGCTGCCGACCACCATCTGGGGCGCCCAGCGGGTGTGGACCAAGAACCTGCCCAAGCACCTGCGACCGGCCGCGCGCATCCCGGTCAGCATCACCGTCGGCGAGCCGCTCGAGATCGGGCGTCGCGACGACGTCGTGGCCGCCACCGAGCGGCTCAAGGCGGTGATGCAGGCCCAGCTCGACGCGCAGCAGGCGGCCTACCCCGCGCTGCACGGCGACGACCTCGTCTACCAGCCGGCCCGGCTCGGCGGCTCCGCCCCGACGCCCCAGGCGGCGCACGCCGCCGACCTGCACGACATGACCCGCACCCGCGACAAGTTCTCCGGCTGATCAGACGCCCGCGTCCAGGGGCCAGACCTCGACGACACCCTGGGCCACGGCGCACGGCGTCCGCGACACCATCTCCACGGCCTCGGCCAGGGTGTCGGCCTCGATGATGGCGAACCCGGCCACGGGCAGTGACGACGTCATGAACGAGCCCTCCTGCGTGTGCACCCCGGCGGCGTCGTGGTTGCGTACCTGGACCGGTGTGCCCGCCGTGCCCATCTGGACCCCGCCGTCGGCCAGCCGCGCGTCGTGCGCGTGCGCGGCATCCCGAACGTCGGGGGCGGTGCGCTGGTAGCCCGCCTCGTCGCCGTACCCGATCGTCACGAACCTCGCCATGGCGTACCTCCCGTGGTCTGCGTCCCTCGATGATGCCCGAGTGGCACGCTCGTCGGGTGTCTGGGGTTCGGGGCCTCGTGGGCGCGGCCGCCTGCTGCGTGGCGACTACCTCGTGGAGCTCGCCCAGTCGCAGTGACGGCTGGAGTCAGACGGGGTGGCCGAGGTGGGCCAGCGCCTGGCGCAGCAGCACCCCGTGGCCGCGCTCCATCTCGGCCTGGATGCCCGGGTCGAGCGCCTGGTCGGGGGTGAGCCAGGTCAGGTCGAGGGCGTCGTTCTGCGGCGCGCAGTCGCCGGCGACCGGCACGACGAACGCCAGCGAGACGGCGTGCTGGCGCGGGTCGTGGAAGGGCGTCACGCCCGGGGTGGGGAAGTACTCGGCCACGGTGAACGGCTGCGGGCTGGCCGGCACCCGCGGCAGGGCCATCGGTCCGAGGTCCTTCTCGATGTGTCGCAGCAGCGCGTCGCGCACCCGCTCGTGGTGCAGCACCCGGCCGGACACCAGCTCGCGGCACACGCCGCCGTCCTCGCCGAGCCGCAGCAGCACCCCGACGGTGGTCACGGCGCCGCGGTCGTCGACGCGCACCGGCACGGCATCCACGTAGAGGATCGGCAGCTTCTCGCGCGCGAAGTCGAGCTCTTCGCGGCTCAGCCAGCCGGTGCTGCGGCCCAGCTCGAGGTTGCTCATGGGCTCGATCGTGCCACGTCCGGCAGCTGGATCGACGGGGGGCCCGGGGGTCCGACGAAGGTCACCGGTTCCTCGAACGCGGCCCGACGGGCGGCCCGGCGCAGCGCTCCCAGCACCGGCCGGCCGGTGATCAGCACGAGCACGGCGGTGGTGACGGCGCGCCCGATGTCCCAGCCGAGGCTCGTCGCCAGGGTGAACACGAGGAACCGGTGGAGGTTCTCGGACACCGGCGCACCGGCGACGAACGAGAGGTCACCGCTCATCCCGGTGGTGAACGGCCAGAACGACAGGTTGAGCAACAGGCCGTAGGCCAGCCCGGCCACCGCGCCGTACGCGGCGAGCATCAGCACCTCGGCACGGCCGCGCAGCGGCGGCAGCATGCCCGCCCCCCAACCGACCCACGCGGCGCCGAGCATCTGGAACGGCAGCCACGGCCCGACCCCGCCGGTGACCAGGGCCGACGCGAACAGGGTCGTGGCCCCGAGCACGAACCCGAACCCGGCACCGAACACCCGCCCGCCGAGCACGAGCAGGAAGAACACCGTCTCCAGCCCGGCGGTGCCGGCCCCGAGGGGTCGTAGGGCCGCCCCGATGGCGGCGAGCACGCCGAGCATCGCGACGGCCTTGACGTCCATGCCGCCCTCGCTCATCTCGGCGAGCACGACGGCGAGCAGCAGCGGCAGCACGAGCGCGAAGACGAGCGGGGCGTCGGTGCCGTGCGCCAGCCCGGAGTCGGGGGAGACGAGCAGCGGCCAGCAGAAGGCGACGAACCCGGCGACCGACACCAGCGCCACCGCGGCGAACGAGCGTGGCCGCAGCTTCAGGGCCCGGGTGCGCGCCCTCATGACGCCACCACCGCGAGTGCCTCGCGCACGTCGTCGACGGTGAGCCAGGGTCCCGGGGCGGTCACCTTCGACACCTGCGGCGCGAACGCGGGGGACGACACGACGACCTCGGTGGTCGGCCCGTCGGCGACGACCTCGCCGGCGGCCATGACCACCACCCGGTCGGCCACCTCCGCGACGAACTCCACGTCGTGCGTCGACACCACCACGGAGCGGCCGCGCTGCGCCAGGCCCCGCAGGACTCGGCTCAGGGCCGCCTTGGCCGTCGGGTCCAGGCCCCTGGTCGGCTCGTCGAGCAGCAGCACCGGCGGGTCGGCGGTCAGCTGCACGGCGAGCACGAGGGCCAGCTTCTGACCCTCGGACAGGTCGCGTGGGTGCTGCTCGGCCGGGATGCCGGGGGCCACCGCCTCGAGCAGCCCCGCGCAGGTGCCGCTGGGCACGCCGCTCTCGCGGTCGGCCTGGTCGCACTCGGCGCCGACGGTGTCGAGGTAGAGCAGGTCGGCGGCGGTCTGCGGGACGAGCCCCACCAGTGAACGACGTTCTCCCGCAGCCAGTGTCCTCGGCTCCACCGTTCCGGAGGCTCGGGTGGCCCGGACCGTGCCGGAGGTCAGGACGCCGCTGCCCTGGAGCGCCCAGAGCAGGGACGACTTGCCGCAGCCGTTGCGGCCCATCATGGCCGTGACCTCGCCCGGGTGCAGGTCGAGGTCGACCCGGGCCACGGCCAGCACGTCCCCGGGGTAGCGAACCACGACGTCCCGCCCGGACAGCACTGCGTCCGTGGTGTGCGAACTTTGACCTATTGGTCGATCGTGCCCCGGCGGGAGGCTGGCGACGAGGCGCGCCCGCAGGCCGCCGGCGGCCCGGCGCGCGTCGCGCACCGACAGCGGCAGCGGCGACCACCCGGCATACCGGCCGAGCTCGACCACGGGGGGCGCGATGTCGCTGTCGACCATGAGGTCCGACGGCAGGCCCGAGCGCACCTCGCCCGACGGAGAGACGTGCACGACGGTGTCGGCGTAGTGCAGCACCCGCTCGACGCGGTGTTCTGCCACGACGACGGTCACCGCCAGGTCGTGCACCAGCCGGGTGATCGTGGCCAGCACCTCCTCGGCGCCGGTCGGGTCGAGGGCCGAGGTCGGCTCGTCGAGCAGGATGACTCGGGGGTGCGCGGTGAGCACCGACCCGATGGCGACCCGCTGCTGCTGCCCGCCGGACAGCTCGCGCAGCGGCACGTCGCGCAGCTCGGCGATGCCGAGCAGGTCGAGGGTCTCCTCCACCCGCTTGCGCATGGTCGCGGCCGGCAGGCCGAGCTGCTCCATGCCGTAGGCGAGCTCCTCCTCGACGGTGTCGGTGACGAACCCGGCGAGGGGGTCCTGCCCGACGACTCCGACCAGGTCGGCCAGGTCGCGTGGCCGGTGGTCGCGGGTGTCGCGCCCGTGCAGCCGCACGTGGCCGGTCAGGGTGCCTCCGGTGAAGTGCGGAACCCGGCCGCACATCGCGCCGAGCAGGGTCGACTTGCCCGACCCGGTGCGGCCGACGACCAGGGCCAGCTCGCCCTCGTCGATGGTCAGGTCGACGTCGCGCAACGCCGGTCGTGCTGAGCCGGGCAGGGTCACCGACACCTGTGACAGCGAGATCGCGTCAGCCACGGGCCCCCACCTCCTCGCGGGCACCGCGCTGCGGCACGCGGGAGGCCGGCCGAGGCGGCTCCGGGGTCAGGTACGCCGGCAGGGCCCCGACGAGCAGCCCGACCACCGCGGCCAGCGGCAGCGGCGGGAACGCCAACGGCGACAGCGGCATCGCCAGCGACTCGGGGGAGGTGCGCGAGATGGTGACGAGCGCCGCGGCCGCGACCACGCCGCAGGCCAGGGTCAGCCACTCGGCCCCTCGCCAGGGGTCCGGCCGGTAGCTGCTGCGCTCGATGTGCCGCCCACCGAGCCAGAGCCCGAGGGCCGACAGGGCCAGCCCGAGCAGCAGCGCCGGGGTGCCCATCAGCGCCGGTGTCGTGGTGTCGAGCACGCCGTAGATGCCCAGGGCGGCCAGGAGCAGGCCGGTGAGCGTGACGGCGCCGGTCAGCAGGCGGTGCGACCGGGGCGCAGCACCGGCCCGGCCGTAGCCGCGCGAGTCCATCGCGGCGGCGAGCAGCAACGAGCGGTCGAGGGTGTCCTCGAGCACCGGCAAAGCGACCGACGGCACCGACCGGATGCCGCGGGTGGTGTCGCCGCGCAGCTGGCGCGCCCGTCGCACCCGCTGGACGCTCTCGGCCAGCTGCGGCGCGACCGACACCGAGACGACGACGGCCGACCCGATCTCGTGCAGCGCGGAGGGCAGCGACCGGAGCAGCCGCTTGGGGTTGGCCAGGGCGTTGGCGGCGCCGATGCAGGCGATGATGACCGCGAGCCGGAGGCCGAGCACGGCTGCGCCGATCAGTCCCTCGAGGTAGACCGTGCCGCCGAGCTGGATGCCCGCCGCCCACGACGGCAGCGTCACCTCCGGCAGCTCGAGCACGACGATGGTGCCGAACTTGAGCCCGACGAGCACGTGCAGCACGACGCGCATCACCACGATGACCAGCCCGAGCCACAGGTAGAGCCGGAACGCGCGCGCCCAGGGCGACGACCCGCGCCGGTTCGCCACGACGAGCGCGACGACGGCCAGGGCGAGGAACAGCAGGAGCGGGTTGTTCGTCGTGCTGACGGCGACGGCCATCCCGACGGCCCACCCCCACCACGCGGCCGGGTGGACCGCGCGGGGGAGAGTGGAGCTCATCGGACCATCATCGCGTCAGGTGCGTCGTTTCCACGCCGCCCAGCCGGCCCCACCGGCGACCAGGGCCACGAGGGCGGCACCGGCGATGAGGGTGCCCGGGCCGCCGTCGTCGTCGGCGTCAGTGGATGTCGGAGCGGCCGCGAGGTCGGATGCCGTCTCGCTCGGGCTCGCCGACGACGTGTCCGTTGCGCTCGTGGTCGGGCTCGCCGAGGCAGATGCCGTGGCGCTCGCCGATGGCGTGGGAGTCGCCTGGCCCTTCGCGGGGGGCGCCGACGATGGGCTGCCGGCCTGGGCCGACGGGGCCGCCCCCGAGGTGGCCTTGGGCGTCGTGGCCTTGGGCGTGGTGGGCTTCGGGGCCGCTGTCGTGGGCTTCGGCTTCGGGCTTCGGGACGGTCTTCGTCGGGGTCGGCGCGCTGGTCTTGGTGGCCGCCGGGGGAGCGATGCCGGGCTGCTGGCCCGAGCCGAACCGGAAGCCGACGACCGAGCCGGGGGCGGGGTGGTACGACCCGACACCGCTCGAGCTGTAGGCCCAGCTGCCACCGCGCTTGGCGTGGAAGAAGGCCCAGTAGGCGCCGGCCGGAGGCATCCGCACGCAGGGGTCGGATGCCGGGTAGCCGTTGATGCGGCACACGACCGACCCGGGGTACTGCTGCGGGTACGCGACGGAGAACCCGGCGGACGTCAGCGCCTTCAGGGCCGACGACGGGTCACCCGAGGCGCACTTGGTGCTGATCGAGCTGCCGGTGTCGACGACGACGGTCACCCCGGTCGTGCCCGAGCAGGCGGCGGCGCTCGCCGGGGCCGCCACCACGACGAGCCCGGCGATGGCCAGACCCGAGGCGGCGGCGGCACCGGCGAGGCGCGCGACGAACCGGAGTGCGGGGCGGCGCATCAGGCGTGCGCCCCCCGACGGCGCGAGCTCGCCCAGACCGCCAGGCCACCGACGAGCACGAGCAGCAGGCCGAGCATCGCCGGCGCCAGCAGGTCGGTGCCGGTCTGCGCGAGCGAGCCGGTGGCGCTCGAGTCGACGGGCGTCGACGGGTCGGAACCGCCCGCGCCCTCGGTGGGCGCGCTGCTCGTGGTCGGGGCGACAGTCGAGGTCGGTGTGGTCGTCGGCGTGGCGGCGCACGGCGTGGGGGTGGTCCCGGCGCTCGCGCCCTCCGACGGCGCGACACTCAGCAGTGACTGGCCGCTGAGGCCCAGCGTCGCCTGGGGGGTGGCGCGAAGGTCCTGGTCGCTGGGCACCGTCGTCGAGCGGTCGGCGACGGAGAACGCGAGGCCGCCCCGAAGCACCGTCGGGACCGAGCAGGTGTACTGCAGGGAGACCAGGAAGGCCTGGGCGTCGGCGAGCTCGGCGTCCCGGCCACCCGCCGCGAACGCCTGCGCGGCGAGCCCGGTCGTGTTGGCGTTCGCCACGCCGTCGGCGTTCTCGAGTGCACCGTTGCCCAGCTGGACGGCGGCGAGGTGATCGAGGGCGTCGTTCGCAGCGGCGTCGGACGCGGCGGCGATGAGCGCCTGGGCAGCGAACGCGGTCGCGTCGGCGTCGCTGGTGCACACCTGGGCGTCCATGTCGTTCCGGAAGCCCCCGTCGGCGCACTGCTGGGCGAGGAGGAAGTCGACCGAGGCGGTGCTGACCGGCTCACCGGCGCGGATGAGCGCGATGATCGCCAGCGACTGGCCGATCGTGTTGGAGAAGTCGCACTGGCCGAACCCGCAGTCGACCGGCAGGTCGGAGAAGCGGCCCGGCTCGACGGCACCCTCGGTCGCCTGGAGGCTGCCGAGGAGGTCGACGCCACCGAAGGCAGTGGGGTCACCACCCTGGGCGAGCACGGCCAGCAGCGCCTTGGCGGTCGGCCCCGCGAAGGTCGAATCGAAGTCCGCGCCCATGTAGTTGCTCACGTTGGCCTCGACGAAGGCGAACGAGGCGTTCGCCTGGTCCGAGCCGGCGCCGGCGCCGTCCAGGGCGAGGATCGCGTCGATCGTGTTGCCGACATCGGGGGAGATCGGGAAGCCCGGGAACTCCGGGAAGTTGTAGTGGTCGTCGCCGCTGGCGAGCGTGCGGGCGATGAAGTCTGCCGCGTACGCGGTCTGTGGGGTGGCGGCGCTGGCGGCCTGGGCGAGGACCGAGGCCGAGGCGCCCTTGAGGAACGTGGTGGCCGGTGCGCTGGGCGTCGCGGCGGGGGCCGTGGGCGACCCGCTGGCGCTCGGCGAGGGGGCCGGGTCGCTCGGGCTCGGCGACGTGGTGGCCGACGGGCTGGTGGTCGGGGTGGGCTCACCCGTGGCCGTGGCCGTCGTCGTGGCGCTGGGGCTCGGCGATGCCGAAGAGGATGCCGTCGGGCTCGCCTCCGCGCTCGGGCTCACGGCCGGGCTGGCGGTCGGGTCGGCGAACGCGCTGGTCGCCGGGGCGCCGACGAGGGCGGCGGCCACGAGCAGGGTCCCGGCGCGGCGCAGCAGGGCGCCCCGGGCGGTGGTGAGGGTGGACATCGGTGCCTCTCTGAGCGTTCCGTGACGTGATGCCCGAACGCCCGGGTGGCCCGGTCACTCGGGCTCCGTCCCGCGATCCTCGACGGGTGTAGTGGAGCCGCTCGCACCTGTCGGGCACTCCGACTCGCCGCGACTGAGGTCGCGACCCACGGCTGCGGGACAGTGCCGGAATTGGACCGGCTTTCCCCGAACAGGTGCGTGTGGGTGCCGCCCGGAGGCGACGGCCAGACTCTACTCCCCCGCGAGGCTGGGTCTGCGCCGCGTTCAGAACGGGGGCAGGTCGGTGTCGGGGCACGTGGGCGGGATGTCGTTCACGCCTGTGGGGCCAGGCGTCGTGGTCGATGACGAGGGTGCCGGTCTGGGGCAGGAGTTCGGTGCGGTGGCGGTGGCCGTGGTCGTCGCGCCAGACCGTGACCGGTGTTCGGGTTCGTTGGTGGGCCGGTGGGAGGGTGCCGTGGTGTTCGAGGTGGAACTCGAGCTCGCTGTGTGGGCCGTCGGGGATGAGCGTGCGGGCCACGCTGGTGCTTGGTTCCGTTTCCGGGGTGCCGCGTGAGCTTCCGGTCAGCACGGCCGTTCGCAGGGCGTCGACCGGGTGGGTGGTGCGGGTCCGGCCGGTGGGGTCGGTCCAGGTCGCCACCGCGTCGGCGGTGAGGATGACCGTCCAGCCGGGTCGTTGTTTGATCCGGTGGTGGCGTCGGCACAGGCAGAGCAGGTTGTCGTCTTGGGTGTGCCCGTGTGGCCAGGGCCTGACGTGGTCGAGGTCGCAGAACACGGCGGCGACGTGGCAGCCGGGGAACCGGCAGCGCCGGTCGCGGGCCCGGATCCGTCTGGCCATCCGTTTCGGGGGCCGGTACCGGTCGGCGCCGACCCCGGCCGCCGCCGCGCACCGACCGGCCACGTCCCGGCCGGCGCCCTGCCTCGTTGGCCGGACCCCGATCGGCCTCGCCTCGGCGTCGAGTCCTCGGCGTCGTGTTCTGCGGTCTCGGGTCCGCACCGTGGGGTCCCGACCGGTCTCGCGTGTCGCCGGCAGGCCGACCGGGGCTGGTGCGGCGGTGTCGTCGAGCAGGGCGCCGGTGACCGGGTGGCAGGTCGCGACCTGCACCGCGGAGGCGGCGTTCATGCTGTCGGTGAGCCATTGGTGGGAGACCAGGACCGGTTCCCCGGCGCCGGGTCCGGTGACCTCGACCAGGGCGTCGCCGCCGATGACCGTGCCCGAGCTGGGCCCGACCGGCTCGGTCCCGTGGTTCCCGGGGTCCACCGCGGCATCGGCACCGGCACCGGCTATCGCGTCGGGGTCACCGGCTGGCGTCGGCGACGGCGACGCCGATGGCGTCGGTCTGCCCGGTCGGGGCTGCCGCGGCGGCGACTGGCGGTCGGGACTGCCGCGGTCGGGGCTGCGGCGGCCGGGACTGCGGTGGCGGGGACGGTGATGGTGATGACGGTGTCGATGGTGGCGTGGCCGGCGACCAGGTCGGTCAACGCCTTGGCCCGGGCCCCTTCGATGCCCGAGCAGGCACCGTCGTGCACGTACTGGCGGGCCAGGGCGTCGATCGCGGCCCAGGCCTTGGCGGCGTCCTCGGAGGGGAAGGTGCCCTCCCACCGGTCCACCCCGGGCTCCTCGACCCAGCGCCGCAGCCCGCACTGCCGCGCGGGCCCGGGCGGCGCGCTGGTGCAGCAGGTCGGGGCTGATCCGGGTCAGCACCCGCCGGCAGCGGCGCCGCAACGCGGTGCCGTCCTCGGTGTCGAAGTGCGCCTCCAGGGCGGCGACCACGGTGGCGGCCACCTGGGCGGGGGCGTGCTCGAGCTCCTCGGCGACCACCCCGGCCCGGTAGGCGTCCAACCGGCCGCAGGCCATCGCCGCGTGCAACCCACCCAGACCCGTCTCACTCTCGGACCCGGCCGGGCCGTCACCGGCCAGGCGCACCGCGGTGCGCACCCGCCGCTGGGCGTGCACCGCCGTGGTGGCCAGCACCCCGGACACGATCGCCGGCGCATCCAACGACGCATGCCCCAGGGCGCGGTGCGACTGCACGATGGTGCCGTCCTCGAGGAACTCCGGCTCGATCGCCGCCAACCGGGCGATCGCCGCGTCCTGCACCGCCGACGCCACATCGATCACCCGCTGCGCGGCCCCCACCGCCGCCGCCCACTCCTCCAACGACCCGCACACGGCCGAGGTCGTGAACGCGTCACCGAGCTCGACCAGAGCGGCTTCACACGCCGCCACAACCTCCACCGGACCCCTGACCATCACCCTCACCCCCCTGCGGTTTCGCTACGTCGATTCTACTCGGCAACTCCGACACGCACAAGTGTTCGATTCACTCAATTCGACTGTTCCGCAACGAGTCCCACGCGACCGAACCTCCACAAGCGACCGCGACCGGCACCCACGCGCGCACCCTCGAGCCGCCGCCCGGCCGCCGTCGTCAACACACCATCGAGCTGTGCTCCCGGCCTGCCGGCACGCACGGCCGCCGCCGCGCCGGTAGACTCAGCACCAGAAGCGTTCGAGCCGTCATCAGCGGCGAGCTTCCGGAAGAACGGGACGGCACGGCATCCGCCGCAAGTCCTCACTAGAACCGGACGTACGGGTCACGTCACGACCTGGCACAAGAGCGGTCGTCGCCCCCGGGCGGCGGCAAGCGAGGTGGCACCGCGGAGGTGCGCACCGGCATCCGATGCCGTGGCGTCATTCTTCGTCCTCGTCCCGGCACCACGACGAGTCGACGACCCGCAGGAGCAGCACCCATGACGTACCCCCAGGTCTCCACCACCGGTGAGCACACCGGCACCGCGTTCGGCGTGCCCGCGAGCCCCCGGTTCCCGCAGATCGAGGATGCCGTACTGGCCCGCTGGGCGGCCGACGACACCTTCGCGGCGTCGGTGGCAAACCGGCCGACGGGGGAGGACGGTGCGAACGAGTTCGTCTTCTACGACGGCCCGCCCTTCGCGAACGGTCTCCCGCACTACGGCCACCTGCTGACCGGCTACGTCAAGGACATCGTCCCCCGCTACGAGACGATGCGCGGCCGCCACGTGGAGCGCCGCTTCGGCTGGGACACGCACGGCCTGCCGGCCGAGCTCGAGGCGATGAGCCAGCTGGGCATCAAGACCAAGGAGGAGATCCTCGAGCTGGGGATCGAGACCTTCAACGCCAAGTGCCGCGAGTCGGTGATGAAGTACACCGGTGAGTGGCGCGAGTACGTCACCCGCCAGGCCCGCTGGGTCGACTTCGACAACGACTACAAGACGCTCAACCCGACCTTCATGGAGTCGGTGCTGTGGGCGTTCAAGACCCTCTACGACAAGGGGCTGGTGTACGAGGGCTTCCGCTGCCTGCCCTACTGCTGGAACGACCAGACTCCGCTGTCCAACCACGAGCTGCGGATGGACGAGGAGGTCTACAAGAACCGGCAGGACCCCGCGGTGACGGTCGGCTACCGCCTCGAGACCGGCGAGCTCGCCCTGATCTGGACGACCACGCCGTGGACCCTGCCGAGCAACCTCGCCATGGCCGTGCGCCCCGACATCGACTACGTGGTCGTGGAGTCGGATGTCACCGGCCGCCCGGAGCGCTACCTGCTCGCCGAGGCACGGTTGGCCGCCTACGCCCGCGAGCTCGGTGACGACGCCCCCGAGCGGGTCGTCGAGCGGCTCAAGGGCAGCGACCTCGTCGGGCGCTCCTACACCCCGCCGTTCTCCTACTACCTCGGCCACGCGAAGTCGCACGTCGTGCTCGCCGCCGACTACGTCACCACCGACGACGGCACCGGCATCGTGCACATCGCGCCGGCCTTCGGTGAGGAGGACAAGCAGCTCACCGACCAGTACGGCATCGCGCCGGTCGTGCCCGTCGGCCCGGACGGCCGGTTCACCTTCCCGGTCGCCGACTACGAGGGCCTGCACGTCTTCGACGCCAACGCGGTCGTCATCGACCACCTCAAGGCGGCGACCGCCGGCCACGGCGACCACGGGTCGGTCACCGAGGGCACGGTGCTGCTGCGCCGCGAGACCTACGACCACAGCTACCCGCACTGCTGGCGCTGCCGCGAGCCGCTCATCTACATGGCGGTCTCGTCGTGGTTCGTCGAGGTGACGAAGTTCAAGGACCGCATGGTCGAGCTCAACCAGGAGATCACCTGGGTGCCCGAGCACGTCAAGGACGGCCAGTTCGGCAAGTGGCTCGAGAACGCCCGTGACTGGTCGATCTCACGAAACCGGTTCTGGGGCAGCCCGATCCCGGTGTGGCGATCGGACGACCCCGCGTACCCGCGGATCGACGTCTACGGCTCGTTCGAGGAGCTCGAGCGTGACTTCGGCCGGATGCCGTTGAACGAGGCCGGTGAGCCCGACCTGCACCGCCCGTTCATCGACCACCTGACCCGGCCGAACCCCGACGACCCGACCGGCAACTCCACGATGCGCCGCGTCGAGGACGTGCTCGACGTGTGGTTCGACTCGGGCTCGATGTCGTTCGCCCAGGTGCACTACCCGTTCGAGAACGCCGAGTGGTTCGAGCACCACTTCCCGGGCGACTTCATCGTCGAGTACATCGGGCAGACCCGCGGCTGGTTCTACACGCTGCACGTGCTGGCGACCGCGCTGTTCGACCGCCCGGCGTTCTCGTCGTGCGTCAGCCACGGCATCGTCCTCGGCAGCGACGGCCAGAAGATGAGCAAGTCGCTGAAGAACTATCCCGACGTGTCGGAGGTGTTCAACCGCGACGGCGCCGACGCGATGCGCTGGTTCCTGATGTCGAGCGGCATCCTGCGCGGCAGCAACCTCGTGGTCACCGAGGAGGGCATCCGCGAAGGGGTGCGCCAGGTGCTCATCCCGTTGTGGAACAGCTGGTCCTTCTTCAGCCTCTACGCCAACGCGTTCGACGGGGGAGCCGGGTACACCGCCCAGTGGTCGACCGCGTCGACCGACCCGCTCGACCGCTACCTGCTCGCGAAGCTGCGCGGGATGGTCGAGACGGTGCAGGGCCAGATGGACGCCTACGACATCCCCGGCGCCTGCGAGTCGGTGCGCCAGCTCGTCGACGCCATGACCAACTGGTACATCCGCCGATCGCGGGAACGGTTCTGGGACACCGCCGCCGGTGACGGGGCCGTGGCCCGGGCCGCCTTCGACACGCTCTACACCGCCCTCGAGGTGCTCACTCGGGTCGCGGCGCCGTTGCTGCCCCTGGTCACCGAGGAGATCTGGCGCGGGCTCACCGGCGGCCGCTCGGTGCACCTCGAGGACTGGCCGGATGCCGCGGGCCTCCCGGCCGACGACGCGCTCGTCGCCGCGATGGACCAGGTGCGCGCGGTGTGCTCCACGGGTTCGTCCTTGCGAAAGGCCGAGAAGCTGCGGGTGCGCCTGCCGCTGCCGCAGCTGACCGTCGTCACGACCGACCCCGAGGGCCTGCGGCCGTTCGCCGGCATCGTCGCCGACGAGCTCAACGTCAAGACGGTCACCGTGCTCGACGTCGCCGAGGCGCACGAGTCGGACTTCGGCATCAGCCAGCGCCTCGTCGTCAACGCCCGGGCCGCCGGGCCGCGCCTGGGTCGCGACGTGCAGACCGCGATCAAGGGCAGCAAGACCGGCGACTGGTCGGTGGCCGACGACGGCACGGTCACCTCGGGCGGGCTCGCACTCGTCGAGGGCGAGTACGTCGTCGAGACTGTCGTCGACGCCGAGCAGGCCGGGTCGCACACGACCGGGATGCTGCCCGGCGGCGGGTTCGTCGTGCTCGACACCGACGTCACCCCCGAGCTCGAGGTCGAGGGGGCCGCACGCGACCTGGTGCGGGCCGTGCAGCAGGCTCGGCGCGACGCCGGTTTCGATGTCTCCGACCGCATCTCGCTCGAGGTCACCGGCGCCGAGTTCGTCTACCGCGCGGTCCTCGGCCACCGCGAGCTGGTGACCGGTGAGACCCTCTCCACCGAGCTGTCGGTGACGCCCGACCTCGACGACCTCGACCGCGACGGCGAAGGGGTCACCGAGGTCGTCATCGGCGAGCGCTACCCGGCGAGGGTCAGGGTCACGAGGCGCTGAGCCACGCCGCCGCCGGCGACGCCACCCCGTCGGCGACCCACGCGGCGTACCCGCCGATGACGTCGGTCGCTCCGTGCACCCCGACGTCCTGCAGGGCGGCGGCGGCCAGGCTCGAGGTGTAGCCCTCCTGGCACAGCACGATGACCTGCAGGTCGTCGTCCGCGATGCCCAGGGCGGCCTCGCTCGTCGGGTCGAAGCGCCACTCGAGCACGTTGCGCTCGATGACGAGGGCGCCCGCCAGGTCGCCGTGCTGCGCCCGTTGGGCGGCGGGGCGGATGTCGACGACCACCGCGCCGTGCCCGACCGCGTCCAGGGCCTCGAGCGGGGTGAGGCGGTGCAACCGGGCGCGGGCGGCCGACAGCAGCAGGTCGGTGCGGCTGTGCTGGCTCACCAGTCGTCACCCTCACGGCGGGTCGCGATGCGACGCAGGATGCCGTCGTCGCTCACGTAGTCGTGCTGCACCTCGAGGCGCGGCGCGTAGACGTGCAGGGAGACCGCCGGGTCCGGCCCCTCGTTGGTGACCCGGTGCACGTAGTCCGGCCCGAACGCGTGGGCGACTCCGCGACGGTGGATGTGCCGGGGGCCGCGCACGACCCCGTGCACCGCGGTGCCCTCGACGAGGGCGCCCTGCAACACGACGAAGGCCCCTCCGCTCCCGCCGTGGTCGTGCCAGTCGGTGCCCTGACCGGGCAGCCAGGTGAGCAGCCACGCCTCGTGCTGCTCGTCCGCGACGAGCCGTCGGAAGTAGCGGCGGTCCGGGTCGAAGTCGATGTGTGGGCGCCAGCGCGACGGGTCTGCGGCCAGGCGCAGCGCGGTGCGCAGCGGGCTCGGGCGCAGCGACGGCGCGACGTAGGTCTCGGAGGTGGCTGGCAGGGTGCGGCTGGTGACGGTCATGGCTGTGCTCCGTGGTCTGGAGGGCGCGTGGACGACGCGCGAGGTGAGTCAAAGGGGCGGTGGGACGGCATCCGGCATCCGACGCTGGTCGCGTCGGGCGGGTGGTCCGGGGTGGCTGGCGGTGGCGCTCAGGCGGTGTGGCGGCGACAGCGACAGCGCGTCGACGGCGTGGCCGGACGCTGCTGAGGCATTCGCTGGTGACTCATGGGCTTCACGCTAAACGGCTTCGCTGCGTTATGCAACCCATAACCAGATGTTGTGTCACGGATGCCGCCCACGCCCCGGGCCGAGCGGCGTGCCGCAGCGTGGACAATGGGCGGGTGAGCCCTGCCCCCGATGCCGCCCAGCGCGATGCCGCGCACCAGCTCCAGCTGAACCGACGGATGCGTGAGGTCGAGGCGTCGATCCTCTCCCGCGCCCCCGAGCACGACCTCGAGCCCTCGCTCGACCGGATCCGCGCCGTCATGGAGCTGCTCGGTGACCCGCAGCGCACCTTCCCGGTCATCCACGTCACGGGGACCAACGGCAAGACGAGCACTGCGCGCATCATCGAGGCGCTGCTGCGCGAGCTCGGCCTGAACACCGGGCGGTTCACCTCGCCGCACCTGCACTCGATGCTCGAGCGGATCGCCGTCGGTGGGCGCACGATCGACGCCGAGCGCTTTCTCAGTGCCTACGACGAGGTGATCCCGTTCGTCGAGATGGTCGACGCCCGCTCGATCATCGACGGCGGCCCGCCGATGACCTACTTCGAGGTGCTCGTGGCCGTCGCGTACGCCGCGTTCGCGGACCTGCCGGTCGACGTCGCGGTCGTCGAGGTCGGCATGGGCGGCTCGTGGGACGCGACGAACGTCGTCGACGCCCCGGTGTCCGTCGTGACGCCCATCGACCTCGACCACCGGCACTTCCTCGGCGACACCGTCGAGGAGATCGCGGGGGAGAAGGCCGGCATCATCAAGGCCGACGCCATCACCGTCACCGGGCTGCAGCCCGCGGGCGAGGCCGCCGAGGTGCTCATCGAGCGCGCCACAGAGGTGGGTGCCCGGATCGTGTTCGAGGGCAACGACTTCGGCGTCACGGCCCGCGACGTGGCCGTCGGGGGGCAGCAGATCTCGCTGCGCGGCCTGGCCGCCGAGTACCCCGATCTCTTCCTGCCGCTGCACGGCACGCACCAGGCGCAGAACGCGGCGGTGGCGGTGGCGGCGGTCGAGGCCTTCCTCGGTGGGGGCGAGCAGGCGCTCGACATCGACGTGGTGCGGGCCGGGCTGGCCACCGTCGACTCGCCCGGGCGGCTCGAGATCGTGCGGCGCAGCCCCACCGTGCTCGTCGACGCCGCGCACAACCCGGCGGGCGCGCGGGCCCTGCGCGACGCCATCCAGGACTCGTTCACCTTCGCCCGGCTGGTCGGTGTGGTGGCCGTGATGAAGGACAAGGACGCCGCCGAGCTGCTCGAGGCGCTCGAGCCCGTGCTCGACGAGGTCGTCGTGACCCGCACGTCGTCGCCCCGGGCCATGTCACCGCGTCAGCTCGGCGAGATCGCCACCGACATCTTCGGCGAGCACCGCGTCGTGGTGGTGGACGAGCTGCCCGACGCCCTCGACCGCGCGGCCGGCATGGCCGACGAGGGTGGTGGCGTCACCGGGGGAGTGCTGGCCACCGGCTCGGTCGTCACCGCCGCCGAGGTGCGGATGCTGCTCGGCACCACGACCGTCTGAGCGGCACGGCATCCACGCCCCCTCCCGGCGGGAGCACCCGGGCGGACGACGGCGACGAGCGTCCGCCCGGCATACCCTTTCCTGCATGACGCTGTTCAAGCTGATCCTCATCGTGGCCGCGATCGCGGCGATCTGGTGGGTCGTCACGTCGGTGCGCGCCAGCCGCGGCGCCTCGACCACCGCCTTCACGCCCGTCGAGGACCTCACCCCCGAGGTGCGGCAGACCATCGACGCGGCGCTCGACCGCGGCGAGCTGATCGGGGCGATCAAGCACTACCGGGCCGCGACCGGCGCGGGGCTGGCGCGAGTCCAAGGCCGCCGTCGAGACCCGGCGCTGGAAGCGCGACGGATGAGCCGGCTGCCCCTCTACGGCACGCAGGGAAAGTTCACCTTCCGGCTGCTGGCCATGGCCCTGTTCGGGCAGGCGATCATCCTGTCCTTCTTCGCCCTCGTCGCCCGCGGCAACGCCATCGCCGACGGCCGACCCGACGACGGGCAGCAGCTGCTCTGGGTGGGTCTCGGGCTGGCGCTGCTCGCCCTGGTGGCCTCCGGCCTGATGCGCCGCCCGTTCGGCGTCACCCTCGGCTGGGTGGTGCAGGCCCTGACCTGGGCGAGCGCGCTGCTCGTACCGGCGATGATCGGGGTCGCCGTGGTCTTCACCGCGCTGTGGGTGCTGCTCCTGCTGCAGGGCTCGAAGATCGACCGGATCGTCGCCCAGCGTGAGGCCGACGCCGACGTCGAGGCCGCGGCCGGGGCCACCCCCGCCGGTGACTAGGCTGCTCCCGTGACCACCGAACGCTCACTCGTCCTCGTCAAGCCCGACGGTTTCGCCCGCGGCCTCACCGGGGAGGTGCTGCGTCGCATCGAGGCGAAGGGCTACCGCCTCGTCGCCCTCCAGGTGCTCACCCCGGACCTCGACCGGCTCCACACGCACTACGAGGAGCACGTCGGCAAGCCGTTCTTCGAGCCGCTGTGCGAGTTCATGTCGTCCGGTCCGGTGGCCGGCGTCGTCATCGAGGGCGACCGCTGCATCGAGGGCTTCCGGGCCCTGGCCGGCGCCACCGACCCGACCACGGCGCTGCCCGGCACCATCCGCGGCGACCTCGGCCGCGACTGGGGCACCCCGGTGCAGCAGAACATCGTGCACGGGTCCGACTCCCCGGAGTCCGCCGCCCGCGAGATCGGCATCTGGTTCCCCGAGCTCTGAGCCGCGGGCTCCCGCGGCCGCTCAGCCCCTCGCGAGCAGCTCGTCGAGGATCTCGCCCTCGCGGTGGTAGGCCGTGAGGTGACCGGCGTCGGTCCACTCCACGAAGCGCGCGTCCGGCAGGGTGTCGACGAGGCGTCGGGCCGCCGAGATCGGGCAGTTGCGGTCCTCGACCGCGTGGTACCAGGTCACCGACGTCGGTCACGGATGCCGGGTCGACGTCCCAGTCCCGTCGAGCGCCATCGCCTCGTCGACCCAGCCGTCGAGGCCGGCGCCGAGCGACTCGACCAGGGCGCGGGCGAACCCCTGCCTGCCACTGCGGGTCGGCCATCACGGCCAGGTCCTCCGGCGGGGCCGTGTCCATGATGGCGTGGAACGCCGCCGAGCGGGTCGGTGAGCATCGCGTCGCGGTGCGGCGCCATGACGGCGGCGACCTGGTCACGCCGTGCCCGCTCGTGCCAGCCGGGCCACCTCGGCGTTGACCGGGATCATCGTGTCGATCTCGTCGTCGCGAAACGGCGCGATGCCTGCGCACGACGGTGGCGGCGACCACCCGGTCGGGGTGGTACTGGCACAGCGCCAGCTCGTGGGGTGCGGCGCCGCTGCCGCCGGTGAGGTGCACCCGGTCCAGGCCCAGGTGGTCGAGCACGTCGGCGAGGTCGTCGGCGTGCTCGCGGAAGCGACGCCCCGGCAGCCGGGTCGAGGCCCCGAAGCCCGGCCGCTCGGTGGTCACGACGCGCAGCCCGCGCTGCGCCCAGGGCGTCCGGTCGGTCCGCACCGACCAGCGGCATCCCGGCGTGCCCGGCACCCGCAGCAGCGGGGTGCCGTCCTGCGTCACCCCAGTCGGTCCAGGCGACGGTGCGACCGTCGCGCACCCTCATCGAGGCGTCGCGGGGCTCGGTGGCTGCGTCCATCGGCCCACGATCCCAGAGCCCCGCCCGGACGTCCACGGATGCCGTGACCCGGCATCCGGGGGCCGGTCCGGCCGCCGCTCGGCGCGGCACCCGGACCGCCGCGCTCCCTCGACCTAGCCTGCTGACATGAGCGGCTGGGCGTCGGGGTGGGTGCGCGGGAGGGACCTCGCGATCGACCTCGGCACGGCCAACACCGTCATCTACGAACGCGGCCGGGGGGTCGTGCTCGACGAGCCGTCCGTGGTGGCGATCCGCACCGGTTCCAGCCAGCTGCTGGCGGCCGGGCACCGCGCCAAGGAGATGCTCGGCCGCACCCCGGAGTCGGTCACGGCGGTGCGGCCGCTGCGCGACGGGGTCATCTCCGACGCCGACGTCACCGAGCGGATGATCCGCTGGTTCGTCGAGCAGGTCTCGCCCTCGCGGCTGATCCGCCCGCGGGTCGTGGTCTGCGTGCCGAGCGACATCACCAGCGTCGAGCGCCGGGCCCTCGAGGACGCCACCCTGCGCTCCGGCGCCCGACGGGTGTACGTCATCGAGGAGACGATGGCGGCGGCGATCGGTGCCGGGCTGCCCGTCGAGGACACCCGAGCGTCGATGGTGGTCGACGTCGGTGGAGGCACCACCGACGTCGCCATCATCAGCCTCGGTGGCGTGGTCACCTCCCGCACGGTGCGGATCGGGGGCGACGAGATCGACGACGCGCTCGTCGCCCACCTCAAGAGCGAGTACTCGCTGCTGCTGGGGGAGCGCAGCGCGGAGGACCTCAAGATCGGCGCCGGTTCGGCCTTCCCGCTGCGCGAGGAGCTCACCGAGCGGGTGCGGGGTCGCGACCTCGTCACCGGGCTGCCCAAGACGGTGTCGATCGGCTCAGCCGAGGTGCGCCGCGCCATCGAGACCCCGGTCGTGCAGATCGTCGAGCTCGTGCGCACCGTGCTCGACGTCTGCCCGCCCGAGCTGGCCGGTGACGTCGCCGACCGGGGCATCGCCCTCACCGGCGGTGGCGCGCTGATCCGCGGTCTCGACGAGCGGCTCAGCCACGAGCTTGGCGTGCCCGTGCACGCCGCCGACGACCCCCTGCACGCGGTGGCCCGCGGTGCGGGCCGGTGCGTCGAGGAGTTCAGCACGCTCGAGCGCGTGCTCGTCGACAACCGGCGTCCCTGACGATGCACGTGCGACGCACGCCCACCGGTCGCGGCCCAGTCGTGTCCGGCCGGGCCGCGACGGGCCGTGGTACCGCCGCCCGTTCCCGTCGTCTCCTCACCGTCGCCCTCGCGGTGACCGGTCTCGTCGTCGCGCTCGGGGCGTCAGGGGCCGCCGGCCTCGAGCCGGTGCGCGGGGCCGCGGCAACCGTCCTCGGCCCGCTCGAACGGCTCCTCGGCCCCGGTGACGACGAGGTGTCGGCCGCCCGCGCCGAGCAGGCCTTGCTCGCCACCCGCCTCGCGGCCGCCCAGCGTGAGGTCGCCGCCCTGCACGGCAGCGCCGGCATCCTCGAGACACCGGCGCTCGCCGGCGCCCGTCTCGTGCCAGCGAGGGTCGTCGCCGTCGGCGCCTCGGGCCCCGCCGGACCGGAGCGCCTCACGATCGATGCCGGGTCACGCGACGGGGTCGAGGTCGACCGCACGGTCGTGGCGGCCGAGGGCCTGGTCGGCCGGGTCGTCTCGGTCGCCCCGTGGACCTCCGACGTGCTCCTCGTCGGCAGCGCCGACCTCACCGTCGGGGTTCGGGTCGGCCCGCGTGGGGTGCTCGGCGAGGCGTCCGGTGCCGCCCTGCCCGGTGGCGATCGCCCCGAGCCGGGCCTGCTCTCCTTCGCCCTCGTCGAGCGGGGCACCGCCGCCCTCGGGGACGTCGTCACCACCCTCGGCAGCGTGGGCGACCGCCCGTACGTGCCCGGCATCCCGGTCGGGCGGGTGACGAGCGTGCACCTGGGCGTCGGCCGGCTGGCCCCCACCGGCACGGTCACTCCCGACGTCGACCCCACCTCCCTCGACGTCGTCGCGGTGGTGCTCGGGCTCGCGGCGCAGCACCCCGCGCCCGGCGGCGACGGGCACCGGATGAGTGCCCGGGGCGCCCTCCTGCTGCGGGGCCTGGTGGTGCTCGTGGCGGTCCTGCTCGTGGTGTCCCTCGGCGCGCGCCACGTGGCCGTCGTGCCCGACCTGGTGCTCGTGCTCGTCGTCGCGTGGGCGCTGCTGCGCGGCCCGGTGGCCGGCGCGGCAGTCGGCCTCGCCGCCGGCTGGCTGCTCGACCTCGTTCCGCCCGGATCGGCCCACCTGGGCGTGCAGGCCCTGACGTATGCCGCTGCCGGCGCCTTCGCGGGGCGCGTCCGGCTCGAGGGCCCGGTCGCCGCGCCCCGAGTGGCCCTGGTGGCACTGGGTGCGTCGGCCATCGTCGAGGGTGTCGGCGTGCTCGGTGCGCTCGCGGTGGGGGCTCCGGTCGACCTCGGTGCCGTCGTCGTGCAGTGCCTGCTCACTGCCACCGTCGCGGCGCTCGCGGTGCCGGTCGTGGTGGCCGCCGAGCGTGGCCTGGTGCGCCGGAGGTACGGGTGAGCCGACTCGGCACCACCGCCCGCGACCGTCGGGTGGGCACCCACCAGGGCCGGTTCCTGGCCGTCGTGCTCCTCGTCGGGCTCGGCTTCGCGGCCCTCGTCGGACGGCTGGGCCAGGTGCAGCTGGCCGGGCACGACGACTTCCGCGCCGCGGCCTCCGCGCTGGACACCCGCACCCTCGTGGTGCCGGCCCTGCGCGGGCGCATCCTCGACAGTCAGGGCACGGTGCTGGCCGACAACCGCGCCAGCACGGTGGTGACGATCGAGCGACGGGTGATCGCGAACAGTGCCGACCGGGGCGCGGCCGAGGTGCGTGCGGTGGCCGCCGAGCTGGGCCGGCCGGCCGACGAGCTGCTCGGCCGCACCTGGCTGTGCGGCGAGCCGGGGGCACCGGCCGCCCCCGCCTGCTGGGCCGGTTCGCCGCAGGTGCCGGTGCCGCTCGCGGAGGGGGTGGACCCGGCGAAGGCCCTGTCGCTGGTCGAGCGCCCCGACGCGTTCCCCGGCGTGGCCGTCGAGTCGCGCCCGGTGCGGTTCTACCCCCGGCCACAGGGCGTCAGTGCCGCCCAGGTGCTGGGTTACCTGGGCCAGGTGCGCAGCGACGAGCTCGGCGACGGTCGCGGGCTGGTCGCCGACGACCTCGTCGGCCGGGCGGGGCTCGAGCAGCAGTACGACTCGGTGCTGCGAGGTACCCCCGGCCGCACGGTGGTCTCGGTCGACGCCCGCGGGCCTGGTCACCGGGGTGGTGTCGCGCACCGAGCCGGTGACCGGCCGCGACCTGGTGACCTCGATCGACGTGCGCGTGCAGGCCGCGGCCGAGCGCGCGCTGGCTCGCCAGATGGCCGCGGCCCGTAAACGAGGCTGGCCGGCCGACTCCGGCGCCGTCGTCGTGCTCGACCCGCGCACCGGGGCGGTGGCCGCCCTGGCGAGCGCGCCGACCTACGACCCGAACGTCTGGACCGGCGGCATCTCGCAGGCCGGCTACGCGAGCCTCACCGCGCCGTCGGCCGGGACGCCCTTGCTGTCGCGGGCGATCGGCGTGCAGTGGGCACCGGCGAGCACGCTCAAGCCGGCCTCCGTGGTGGCGGCGGTGCGGGCCGGCAACCCGCTCGACGGCACCTACGGCTGTCCGTCGAGCTACCGCATCGGCAACCGGGTGTTCCACAACCACGAGACGCACGACCGGGGGAACATCTCGTTCCGGATGGCCCTGCAGGTCTCGTGCGACACCGTGTTCTACAAGGTCGCCTACGACTCCTGGCGAGCCCAGGGCGGGTTCGCGGCCACGAGCGACGCCCGAGACCCGTTCGTCTCCGCGACCAAGGGCCTGGGGCTCGGCGCCCGCACCGGCATCGACCTTCCCGGCGAGGCGACCGGCCGCATCCCCGACCGGGCCTGGAAGCGGGCCTACTGGGAGGCGACCAGGACCGAGTCCTGCCGTCGCGGCCGGATCGGCTACCCCGACGTCACCGACCCGAAGGAGGCGGCCTACCTCAAGGCGGTCGCCGCCGAGAACTGCACCAGCGGCTACCTGCTGCGCGCCCGGTGACGCCGCCAACTTCTCGATCGGCCAGGGCGACGTCGCCGTCACGCCGCTCCAGGTGGCCGTCATGTATGCCGCGATCGCGAACGGTGGGTCCGTGCTCACCCCGCGGGTGGGGTCCTCGGTCGTCGACCCCGCCACCGGGCGGCACGAGGCCGTCGTCGCCGGGCCGCGCCGCGCGGCACCGCTGACCCGGCAGGTCGACGCGTACCTGCGCTCCGCCCTGGTCGACACCGTGCAGCGCGGCAGCACCCGCTACCTCTTCGGAGCGATGAAGGACTGGCCCGTAGCCGGGAAGACCGGCACTGCCGAGGTGTCGGGCAAGAAGAACACCTCGTGGTTCGTGTCGTACGCTCCGGCGAACCGGCCGCGCTGGGTCGTCTCGGTGGTCATCGCGCAGGGCGGTCCGGGCGCGAACACCGCCGGTCGGGTGGGGCAGGCGGTGCACCTGACACTGCGCGGGCTCCCGTGAGGAGGGCCGCGACCGGCCGATAGGCTGGCGCCATGGCTGACTTCGATGTCGTGGTGCTCGGTGCTGGTCCTGGTGGGTACGTCGCGGCGATCCGCGCGTCACAGCTGGGGAAGAAGGTCGCGGTCGTCGAGAAGAAGTACTGGGGCGGCGTCTGCCTCAACGTCGGATGCATCCCGAGCAAGGCGCTCATCAAGAACGCCGAGATCGCGCACCTGCTCCAGCACGACAAGGCGAAGTACGGCATCGAGGGCGACGCCACGATGTCCTACGGCCCGACCCACTCGCGCTCGCGACAGGTGTCGGCGAACATCGTCAAGGGCGTGCACTTCCTGATGAAGAAGAACAAGGTCGAGGAGGTCGACGGCTGGGGCACGCTCACCAGCGCCACCTCGATGGACGTCGCGCTCAACGACGGCTCCACCCGGCAGCTGACCTTCGACCACCTCATCATCGCCGCGGGTGCGGTCACCCGGATGCTGCCCGGTGTCGAGGTCTCGACCAACGTCGTCACCTACGAGGAGCAGATCCTCGACGAGAACCTTCCGGGCTCGATCATCATCGCCGGGTCGGGCGCCATCGGTGTCGAGTTCGCCTACGTCATGAAGAACTTCGGCGTCGACGTCACCATCGTGGAGTTCCTCGACCGGATGGTGCCCACCGAGGACGCCGACATCTCCAAGGAGCTCGCCCGGCACTACAAGAAGCTCGGCGTGAAGGTCATGCTCAGCACCAAGGTCGAGGGCGTCGAGGACACCGGATCCGGCGTGCGCGTCACCGTCTCCCCGGCAGCCGGCGGCGACCAGCAGGTCCTCGAGGCCGACAAGCTGCTCTCCGCGATCGGCTTCGCCCCGCGCACCGAGGGGTACGGCCTCAAGGAGATCGGGGTCGAGCTCACCGACCGTGGCGCGGTCGCGATCGACGAGTACTGCCGCACCAACGTGCCGAACGTCTACGCCATCGGTGACTGCACGGCGAAGCTGATGCTCGCGCACGTCGCCGAGGCGCAGGGCATCGTCGCCGCCGAGACCCTCGCCGGCGCCGACACGATGCCGGTCGACTACGACTTCATCCCGCGCGCCACGTACTGCCACCCGCAGATCGGCTCCTTCGGGTACTCCGAGGCGCAGGCCAGGGAGAAGGGCTACGACGTCAAGACCGCGACCTTCCCGTTCACCGCGAACGGCAAGGCCATGGGCCTGGGCGACGCGGTCGGCTTCGTCAAGGTGGTCGCCGACGCCACGCACAACGAGATCATCGGTGCGCACATGATCGGCCCCGACGTGACCGAGCTGCTGCCGGTGCTCACGCTGGCGCAGAAGTGGGACCTCACCGCGGACGAGGTGTCGCGCAACGTCTTCGCGCACCCGACCCTGTCCGAGGCGGTCAAGGAGGCCGTCGAGGGCATCGCCGGCCACATGATCAACCTCTGAGCCCTGCGGCCGCCGCCCACGCCGAACCAGGGATGCCGCGCTCTGGCGCCGCCCGGGTCTGCGGGTGATGATGGGTCATGGCCGAGGTGTCCCCGCTCCCGATCCGTGGCGAGGTGGTCGTCGACGCCCGCGGGGGAGCCCGGGCGTTGCGCGTCTCGTGGCACCCCGAGCACGGGCTCGTCGTGCTGTCGATCTGGCGCGGTGACACCTGTGCGGCGACCGTTCAGGTCGACTCGGCCGAGGTGCCCCACCTCGTCGACGTGCTGGTGCGTGGACTGGCCGCCGCACCCTCGCGCCCGCTCGAGGACGCCGGTTGAGCCGGGTCGAGCCGGTCACGTGCGCAGCGGGCCGGGCAGCGGCTCGGCGTGCACCACCGTCAGCTCCGACACCGCGCGGGTGAGCACGACGTAGAGCCGGCGCAGGCCGGTGCGCTCGTCGGGCTCGGCCGCAGCGATCGCCGCCGGTTCGACGACCACGACCCGGTCGAACTCCAGCCCCTTGGCGATGCTCGCCGGCACGAGCTCCACCTGTCGGTCCTCGTCGTCGCCGTGGTCGGCGTCCAGCCGGCCGTGCGCGATGCCGGCAGCGGTGAGGTCCTCGCTCAGGGCGGCGATCCCGGCATCCGGGCCGATGACGCCGACCGAACCCGGGCGGCCGAGCGCGGCACGCACCGCCTCGGTCACCGCGGCCGCGCGCCCCGCCGGGTCGGTCGCCACCACGGAGAGCCGACCGGGGTTGTCGCGCACTGACCTCGGCGCCCCGAGCCCCGGCGCCATGTGCGGCAGCAGGCGGGCGGCGAAGTCGATGACCAGGGCAGGCACCCGGAACCCGCGGTCGAGCACGACGAGCTCGTGCGTGGGGCGGCCGAGGTGCCCCATGGCGTCGTGCCACGACTCGGTGGCCCACGGCGTGGTGCCCTGGGCGATGTCGCCGAGCACGGTGAGCGACCCGGTGGACGCGCGGCGGCCGACGGCCCGCAGCTGCATCGGGGAGAGGTCCTGCGCCTCGTCGAGCACCACGTGTCCGAGGCTCGGCGTGCGGTCGAGCAGGTCGCCCACCTCGTCGAGCAGGGCCAGGTCCGCCCGGCTCCACCGCGCGGCGCCCTTCGTGCGAGGTGGGTTGTCCCACAGCAGCATCCGCTGCTCATCGGCCGTCAGGATGCCGTCCGCCGCGGCGGTGAGCGTCGCGGCATCCGAGAAGAGCCGGAACACGACGGCGGCCGGGTCGAGCGCCGGCCAGAGCCCGCGGACGTAGGCGGCCACCGGCGCCGCCCGGGCCACGGTGTCCTGCACGCGGTCGTCAGGGGCGTCGCCGGAGCGCTCCATCTGCAGGAGCACGTGGTGGGCAAGACGTTGGGGGAGCAGGGTGCGGGCGGCGGAGTAGCGCACCCCGCGCGCGATCAGTGCGTCGAGCTCGTCCTGGATCTCGTACGAGGGCACCCGCCAGCGTCGTGACCCCCGCGGGACGACCAGCGCGTCGTCAGCGCGACCGACGTGCGCCCAGACGGCGCGGTGCAGCACCTCGGCGAGCCGTGCGTCGCCCTTGAGGATCGCGACCTCCGTGGTGTCCTCGGCGCGCACCCGGCCGTGCGCGAGCAGCGTGTCGATCGTCGCGTGACCGACCCGGGCCTCGCCGAGCGAGGGGAGCACCGCGCCGATGTGGTCGAGGAACGCCCGGTTGGGGCCGATGACGAGCACGCCGGACCGGTCGAGCTGCGCGCGGAAGGAGTAGAGCAGCCATGCGGCGCGGTGCAGGCCGACGGCGGTCTTCCCGGTGCCCGGGGCGCCCTGCACGCAGATGCTGGTGCCGATGTCGCTACGCACGATCTCGTCCTGCTCGGGCTGGATCGTCGACACGATGTCGCGCATCGGGCCGGAGCGGGGCCGCTCGATCTCGGCGGCGAGGATGCCGCTGTGCCCGGTGGCGTCGCCGGCCGCCAGGCGTTCGTCCTCGTACGCGGTGAGCCGGCCGCGGTCGACTCCGAACCGGCGACGCAGCTCGACGCCCATCGGCGCAGTAGGGGAGGCCCGGTAGAAGGCGGTGGAGATGGGGGCGCGCCAGTCGACGACGACCGGGTCCCCGCGGTCGTCGGAGACGTGCCGTCGCCCGATGTGGAAGGTCTCCGCCCCGTGCTCGGTGCGGGTGTCGATCCGGCCGAAGAACAAGGTGGTGCGCGGGTCGTCCTGCAGGGAGGCCACGCGGCGGGCCAGCACCCGCCCGAGCAGCTCGCTCGTCCAGGCGTCGGTCGCCTTGGCGGCGTCGAGCCGGTCGGTGTTCTCGCGCATCCGGCGCAGCTCGGCGCGGGCGTGGTCGAGGTGGGCCTGTTCGCGGGCCAGCACCTCGTCGGTGGTGCTGGTGGTGGTGGTGCGGTGGCCTCGGGGGTGTCGGCGGTCGGCGCAGGCACGGCGGATCCGCCTCTCATCTGTGGGTTGGTTCGCATACTGGCGAACCGATGATGGTAGCGCCGGGGAGGGCCGTGCGGAAGCCGGATCGGGTGGTGCGTGTCGCCCCGCCTGTCGGTGGGCGGCGGCACACTGCCGAGATGGACCGATCGACAGCTCCCATCCAGGTCGTCTTCGACGCCGCCGACCCCGGCGCGCTCGCGCTGTTCTGGGCGTCCGCGCTCGCCGAGCGCGGGTATGCCGTGCCCGCGCCACCAGGTGACTTCGCCGACTGGCCGGCGTTCCTCGCCGCCAACGATGTGCCGGAGGAGCGGTGGAACGACGCCTCGGCGATCGAGGCGGACGGCCATCCGCGGATCTTCTTCCAGAAGGTGCCGGAGGCCAAGACCGTCAAGAACCGCGTGCACATCGACCTCTTGGCAGGCGGCGGCCCGTCGGTGCCCCTCGACGAGCAACGCGAGCGGGTGGCGGCCGAGGTGACGCGCCTCGAGACGCTGGGCGCGACCAGGGTCGACAGCCACGCCGACCTCGGTGTGCACTGGGCGGTGATGCGCGACCCGGAGGGCAACGAGTTCTGCGTGTGAGACGCCCGGTGGTGACACGGGGTGCGGCGACCCAAAGTGATGTCCGTCACACTTCGGAGCGGCCTCCTCAGTTTTGGTCTCGAGGTGGCCTTGATCGCGCTACGTTGAGCGCGCTTCGACCGGAACTGTTGCACCCCCCTGCAGCAACAGCTCCTTCGGACGCACACGAGGTCCACGCAACCGGGTCAGCCCGGTGACGTGGACCTCGTGCTGTATCGGCCTCTCCCGCAGCCGTTCTCAAGAAGTTCAGGCGTTCTGCGTGGTGTTCGCCAGGAAGCCGTCGACCTGGTTGATGGCGCTGGTGGCGCCCTCCTCGACGCCCATGTCGATCACCCTCTGCAGGTCCTCGGCGGAGTCGAAGGTGCTGGTGAACACCGCGCGAGTGCCCCCGTCGGTGGTGGTGAAGGTGTCGTCGTTGCGCGGGACCGGCAGGTCGGGTTGGGGTTGAGGTCGGCGCGCGAAGCAGGATGTCGCGCGGGTCACGCGGTGCGTCAGGGTTGGGCCTGCCGCCAGGCGCGCACGGCGAGGGCGGCGCCGGCAGCGAGCACGACGACGACCGCGACCCGTCGCCCACGGTGTCGGGTGCGTGGCACCTCGGGGGACTCGCCTCCGAACCCGACGAACGCAGCCGTCGCCGTCCCGACGCCCTCGATCGGCCTGGCGCCACTGTCGACCTCCTCGAGGTAGACGCCCGGGCTCAGGTACCGGCCCGTGCCTGCGCCGCTGCCCTTGCCCTTGCCCCGTGCCTTGCGCTTGCCGTTCTTGGCCACAGCACACCTCCACCAGTCGGGATCCGACCATCAAAGCCCTGCGGCGAGCTCCCTGTCGAGCGCCCGGGCTCGCGCATCAGCCGCCCGAGGGCTCCCTGACCACGGCGCGGTCGACGTCGCCGTCGACGAGGCCCTCGGCGGCGCGAACCAGCAGCGGGTGCAGGGTCACATCGCCCCAGCGGATGCGGGCGAGCAGCTCCTGGCGCATCCGGGGCTCCCAGAACTTTCGGATGTGCGTCGCGATCTCGACCGCAGCCCGGTCAGGCGGCAGCGCCTCGAAGTTGCGCACCAGGTCGTGGCCCAGCCGCACCACCGGAGGGATGTCGCCCCGCAGCGAGCCGGTCATCGCCGCCTGGCCATCGCCTCGGTGGCGGCGACCATGACCTCGTCCGGCACCCGCTCGGCGGCGCTCGCCTCGGCCCGGGCCGCCTCGGTGACCACCTCGACCTGCACGGCGGTCACCTTGTACTCGGGGCAGTTCGTCGCCCAGTCCGAGTTCTCCGTGGTGACGACGTTGGCTCCGGTCACCGGGTGGTGGAAGGTCGTGTAGACGACACCGGCCGGCATCCGCTCGGAGACCAGGGCCGTGAGCCGGGTCGTCCCGACCCGCGACGACAGCTCGACGACGTCACCGGACGCGACGCCGCGCAGCTCGGCATCCGAGGGATGGATCTCGAGGATGTCCTCCGGGTGCCACGTCGAGTTAGGGGTGCGGCGGGTCTGCGCGCCGACGTTGTACTGCGACAGGATCCGGCCGGTCGTGAGCACCAGCGGGTAGCGACGGTTGGCGCGCTCGGTCGTCGGCACGTAGACGGTCGCGGTCAGCTGCCCGAGCCCGCGCACGAACGACCCGACGTGCATCGTCGGCGTGCCGTGCGGGGCGGACTCCGTCACCGGCCACTGCATCGAACCCTCGGCGTCGAGCCGGGCGAACGACACCCCAGCGAACGTCGGTGTCGTGGAGGCGATCTCGTCCATGATCTGCGACGGCGCGGCATACGACATCGGGTAGCCCATCGCGGTGGCGATCTCGCACACGACCTGCCACTCGTCCTTGCCGACCCGTGACGGCATGACCGGGCGCACCCGGTTGATCCGCCGCTCGGCATTGGTGAAGGTGCCGTCCTTCTCCAGGAACGAGGCCCCGGGCAGGAACACGTGCGCGAACCGGGCGGTCTCGTTGAGGAACAGGTCGTGCACGACCACGAGCTCCATCGACCGCAGGGCCGCCTCGACGTGCTGGGTGTTGGGGTCGCTCTGCGCGATGTCCTCGCCCTGCACGTAGAGCCCCTTGAACGACCCGCCGATCGCCGCGTCGAACATGTTGGGGATGCGCAGCCCCGGCTCGGCCTGGATCGTCACGCCCCACAGGGACTCGTAGATCTCGCGCACCTCGGGTCGCGACACGTGCCGGTAGCCGGGCAGCTCGTGCGGGAACGAGCCCATGTCGCACGACCCCTGCACGTTGTTCTGGCCGCGCAGCGGGTTCACCCCGACGCCCTCGCGCCCGAGGTTGCCGGTGAGCATGGCGAGGTTGGCCATCCCCATGACCATCGTCGAGCCCTGGCTGTGCTCCGTGACGCCCAGGCCGTAGTAGATCGCCGAGTTCGGCCCGGCCGCGTACAGCCGTGCCGCAGCACGCAGGTCGGATGCCGGGATGCCGGTCTCGCTCTCCGTCGCCTCGGGCGAGTGCTCGGGGCCGGCGATGAACTCGAGGTAGGCCTCGGCGTCCGCGCAGCGGTCGCGCACGAACTCCTCGTCCCACAGCCCCTCGGTGACGATGACGTGGCACAGCGCGTTCACGAACGCGACGTTCGTGCCGGGGCGAACCGGCAGGTGGAAGGCGGCCTCCACGTGCGGTGAGCGCACCAGGTCGATCCGCCGCGGGTCGGCCACGATGACCTGCGCCCCGGCCCGCATCCGGCGCTTCATCCGTGACGCGAAGACCGGGTGGGCGTCGGTGGGGTTGGCGCCGATGACCAGCATGACGTCGGCCTGCTCGACCGACGCGAAGTCCTGGGTGCCCGCCGAGGTGCCGAACGCGTGGTTCAGCCCGTAGCCGGTGGGGGAGTGGCAGACCCGGGCGCAGGTGTCGATGTTGTTGTTGCCGAACGCCGCCCGCACCATCTTCTGGACGACGTACACCTCTTCGTTGGTGCACCTCGACGACGAGATGCCGCCGATCGCGCCGACGCCGTACTTCTCCCGCAGCCCGACGAACCCGGTGGCGATCCGCGCGATCGCCTCGTCCCACGAGACGACCTGCCACTCGTCGTCGATCGAGTCGCGCACCATCGGCGCCAGCTGGCGGTCGCGGTGCGAGGCGTAGCCGTAGGCGAACCGGCCCTTGACGCACGAGTGGCCCTCGTTGGCCCCGCCGTCCTTCCACGGCACCATCCGCACGACCCGCGTCGCGTCGCCCGACCCCTGCACCTCGGCCTTGAACGAGCAGCCGACCCCGCAGTAGGCACACGTCGTGACCACCGTGCGCGACGGCATCCCGAGTGACACGACCGACTTCTCGGTGAGGGCGTCGGTCGGGCAGGCCTGTACGCACGCGCCGCACGAGACGCACTCCGACGACAGGAAGTCGGTGCCACCAGGCGTGATCCGCGAGTCGAACCCGCGCCCCGACACGGTGAGCGCGAAGGTGCCCTGCGTCTCGGAACAGGCCCGCACACAGCGCGAGCAGACGATGCAGGCGGCCGGGTCGTAGGCGAAGTACGGGTTCGACTGGTCAGACGGCTCGGCCAGGTGCGACGCGCCACCCAGGCCGTACCGCACCTCGGCGAGCCCGACGTCGTGGGCGAGGCGCTGCATCTCGCACGACCCGCGTTCGCACCCGGCGCAGTCGCTGGGGTGGTCGGAGAGGTAGAGCTCCATCACCCCGCGGCGCAGCTGCTGGACCTGCTCGGTGCGGGTCGACACGACCATGCCGTCGGTGCACGGGGTGGTGCACGACGCCGGCGTGCCCTTGATGCCGTCGACCTCGACGAGGCAGAGCCGGCACGACCCGAAGGCCTTGAGCGAGTCGGTGGCGCAGAGCTTCGGCACGGTGACCCCGGCCAGCGAGGCGGCCCGCATCACCGACGTGCCAACGGGCACCATCACCCGGATGCCGTCGACCGTCACGTGCGCGGTGGCCTCGCCGGGCACCGCCGGGGTGCCGCGGTCCGGGGTCTCGAGAGCGGGTTCGTCGATGATCGTCATGGCCGGGCTCCGTCCGCTGCGTCCACAGGCACCCCGAAGTCCTCGGGGAAGTGCTCGAGCGCGCTGCGCACCGGCATCGGCGTCAGCCCGCCCATCGCGCACAGCGAGCCCTTGGCCATCGTGGTGCAGAGGTCGTCGAGCAGCACCAGCTGGGTGCGCCGCACCCCGTCGTCCGACGCGGCCCGGATCCGGTCGATGACCTCCACGCCTCGGGTCGACCCGATGCGGCACGGGGTGCACTTGCCGCACGACTCCTTCGCGCAGAACTCCATCGCGAAGCGGGCCATCACCGACGCGTCCATCGTGTCGTCCCACACGACGACGCCGCCGTGCCCGACCATCGCGCCGGCATCCGCGAACGCCTCGTAGTCCATCGGCAGGCCGAACTGCGCCGGTGGCAGGTACGCGCCCAGGGGCCCGCCGACCTGCACCGCCTTCACCGGCCGCCCGGATGCCGTGCCCCCACCGAAGTCCTCGACGAGGTCGCCGAGCGACACCCCGAAGTCGGCCTCGACGATGCCGCCACGGGCCACGTTCCCCGCGAGCTGGAACACCTGGGTGCCCCGCGAGCGCCCGGTGCCCAGCGCGGCGTAGGCCTCGCCGCCGTCGGCGAGCACCATCGGCACCGCGCCCAGGGTCAGCACGTTGTTGACGACGGTCGGCCGCCCGAACAGCCCTTCCAGGGCCGGGATCGGGGGCTTGGCGCGCACCTCGCCGCGCTTGCCCTCGAGCGACTCGAGCATCGAGGTCTCCTCGCCGCAGATGTAGGCGCCCGCGCCCACCCGCACGTCGAGGTCGAAGCGCCGCCCACTGCCGAGCACGGACTCACCGAGGACCCCGTGCGCGTAGGCGATGTCGATGGCCCGCCGCAGGGTGCGGATCGCGTGCGGGTACTCGCTGCGCAGGTAGACGTACCCCTCGGTGGCGCCGACGGCGAGCGCCGCGATCGTCATGCCCTCGACGAGCGTGAACGGGTCGCCCTCGATCAGCATGCGGTCGGCGAAGGTGCCGCTGTCGCCCTCGTCGGCGTTGCAGCAGACGAACTTCACGTCGGCTGGTGCCGTGCGCACCGTCTCCCACTTGATGCCGGCCGGGAAGCCCGCGCCGCCACGACCGCGCAGCCCGGATGCCGTCACCTCGGCGACGACCTCCTCGGGCGCCAGCGAGAGGGCGCGCTGGAGACCGACCAGCCCGCCATGATCGCGGTAGGCGGCGAGGTCGGTCGGCTCGATGACCCCGACCCGGGCGAAGGAGACGCGGTGCTGCCGGGACAGCCACTCGTGCTCGTCGACGACGCCGATGCACCGCTCCGTGTCGTCGAGCGCGCCGTCGAGAAGCGGCCCGACCTCGGCCTCCGTGATGTTGCCGTACCCGACCCGGCCGCGCTCGGTCTCGACCTCGACGAGCGGCTCGAGCCACAGCATCCCGCGCGAGCCGTTGCGGCGCACCGTCACGCCGGCGGCCGCGATGGCGTCGGCGACGGCATCTGCACCGAGGGCGACCGCGGCGGCGTCGCACGGCACCCAGGCGGTCGTCACCGTGGCCACCCGTCGGTGAGGGCGGCGAGGCGATCGGGCGACAGGGCGGCGTGCAGCACGCCATCGACCGTGCCCGACGGGCCGACGGCGCACAGCCCGAGGCAGAACACCTCACCCACCTCGACGGCGGCCGTCGCGGACCAGCGGTCGGCGGCCTCGGCGTACAGACCCTCGGCCCCCCGCGCCTGGCAGGCCTCGCCGCGGCACAGCGCGACCCGGTGCGCGACCGGGGGAGTGCGGCGCAGGTCGTGGTAGAAGGTCACGACCCCGTGCACGTCGGCGCGCGAGAGGTTCAGCACCTCGGCGACCACCAGGACGTCGTCGTCGGTGACGTACCCGTGGGTGGCGACGACCTCGTGCAGCACCGGCAGCAGCGGCCCGCGCAGGGTGCTCAGCTGCTCGGCGATCGCCCGCACGGATGCCGCCCGCTCGGGGTCCGCCGGGGCGGGTGCCGGTGCCTGGGCGGGGCCTCGCTGACGCACGTTCGTGGACTCCTCTGCGCTGAGTGTGACCTGGGTCGCAACTCTACGCGCGAAGGGTGGTCCAGCGGCTGCGACTCAGGCGCCCGGCCGCGCCTACACGGGCAGCGGCGGCCCGACGACCTCGAGGCCGTAGCGGGGCCCCACCTCGTTCCAGCGAGCGATCTCGTCGGCCATCGGCAACCCTTCGCCCTCGGTCGGCACGTGCATCCCGGCCGCGGGCACGCCCACCTCGTCGTACAGGCCCATCAGCCCGCCGGGCGCGGTGAGCGCGAGGAACCGCGCGGGGGCGGTTCCTCGGATCCGGAACGCGTGCGGCACGGCGAGGGGCAGGTAGAGGAAGGACCCTGCCGTGAGCTCGTAGGTCTCGTCGCCCGCGCGGTACTCGATGACCCCCTCGAGCACGAGCAGGGCCTCGGCCTCGCGTGAGTGCCGGTGCAGGGGTGTGGCGATGCCGGGAGGCTGTGTCACGAGCGACATCCCGAGGGTGCCGCCGGTCTGCTCGGCCGAGACCAGGTGCTCGAAGAGCGACCCCATCGCCCAGGTCCCCGGGCCATCCCCTGCGTGGTGCACGACGACCTGACCGCTCATGGCGGACCTCCACCTAATTGGCCCGAAGGAAGTTCGGACGAATATTGGTACGGTAGGCCTCGTGCCACACCCCGTCAAGCCCCGCGCGTACCGCTCGACCGTTCGCACCGCGCAGGCGGCCGCCACCCGCCGCGCTGTGCTGACCGCCGCACGCGAGCTGTTCACCACGACGGGCTACGCCGGCACGACGGTCGCCGACATCGCCCGCCTGGCGGGGGTGTCGGTCGACACCGTCTACACCAGCGTCGGTCGCAAGCCCCAGCTGCTGCTCGCCGTGCACGACATGGCGCTCGGCGGCGGCGACGAGCCGGTCGCGGCGCAGGGCCGCGACTACGTCGCCGCGATCCGGGCCGCCGACGGTGCGCGCGAGAAGCTCGAGGTGTACGCGCTCGCGCTGGGAGAGCGCTTCCCCTCGGTCGTGCCGCTGGGCGAGTCGCTGCAGGTGGCGGCGGAGCGCGACCCGGCCTGCCGCGCCGCGCTGGAGGGCCTCGACGCGCGCCGTGCGGCCAACATGCTCCGGATGGCCGCCGAGCTGCGCGCCACCGGTGAAGTGCGCCCGGACCTGACCGACGAACAGGTGGCGCACCTGCTCTGGACCACGAACAGCACCGCCTTCTACCGCCTCGCGACCAGCGGGGGCCGCGGCCCCGGTGACTACGCCGCGATGGTGCTCGACCTCTGGACGCGCACGCTCCTCGCCTGAGCATCACCTGCCGCCGGGCACGGCATTCGATTAGGGGGGTACTGGCACCGCTGGTAACCTTGACCACTGCCGTGAGAATCGGCCGCGGATCCATAGAGCCCCGGTGAACCAGCCCGGGAGCGCCGCGCAGCGAAACCACAGGAAGAGAGTCGTCGCCCCATGCCTCTGAGCACTGACGTCAAGAAGCAGATCATGACCGAGTACGCCACCACCGAGGGCGACACCGGCTCCCCCGAGGTGCAGATCGCGCTGCTCACCCAGCGGATCAAGGACCTCACCGAGCACTCGCGCCAGCACAAGCACGACCACCACAGCCGTCGTGGCCTGCTGCTCCTGGTCGGCCAGCGCCGCCGCCTCCTGCGTTACCTGGAGAGCGTCGACGTCGAGCGCTACCGCTCGCTGATCAAGCGCCTCGGCCTTCGCCGATAAGGACTTCCGCGAGGGGCGGTCCTCACGTTGACCGTGAGGGCCGCCCTTTTCGCGTGAGAGGCGGATGCCGTTCGCGGCACCCCCGCCTGTTGGACAAGCCCGTGCACAACGACGATGCACGAGAGCTTTCAGAACAAGAGAAAAGGAGGACCCATGGAGGGTCCTGAGATCACTGTCGCCGAAGCCGTCATCGACAACGGCACGTTCGGCACCCGCACCGTCCGGTTCGAGACCGGCCGGCTCGCGAAGCAGGCCGGCGGCTCCGTCGCGGCCTACCTGGACGAGGACACCATGCTCCTGTCCACCACCACCGCCGGGAAGTCCCCGCGCGAGGGTTTCGACTTCTTCCCCCTGACCGTCGACGTCGAGGAGCGGATGTACGCCGCGGGCAAGATCCCCGGCTCGTTCTTCCGTCGTGAGGGCCGCCCGTCCACCGACGCGATCCTCACCTGCCGTCTCATCGACCGCCCGCTGCGCCCGACCTTCACCAAGGGCCTGCGCAACGAGGTCCAGGTCGTCATCACGGTGCTGGCGCTCAACCCCGACCACCAGTACGACGTGCTCGCCATCAACGCGGCCAGCGCCTCGACCCAGATCTCCGGTCTGCCGTTCTCCGGCCCGATCGGTGGCGTGCGGGTCAGCCTGATCGACGACCAGTGGGTCGCCTTCCCGAACTTCAGCGACATCGAGCGCTCGACCTTCGACATGGTCGTCGCGGGCCGCATCGCCGGTGACGACGTCGCGATCATGATGGTCGAGGCCGAGTCCACCGAGCAGACCTGGGACCTCGTCAAGACCCAGGGCAAGACGGCTCCCACCGAGGAGATCGTCGCCGAGGGCCTCGAGGCCTCCAAGAAGTTCATCAAGGCCCTGTGCGACGCCCAGTCCCAGCTCGCCGCCACGGCCGCGAAGCCGGTGCAGGAGTTCCCGATCTTCCTCGACTACGAGGACGACGCGTACGCCGCGGTCGAGGGCGCCACGGCATCCGACCTGACTGCCGCCCTGCAGATCGCGGGCAAGCAGGAGCGCGAGGACCGCATCGACGAGCTCAAGGAGTCGATGAAGGCCTCGCTCGGAGCCAAGTTCGAGGGTCGCGAGAAGGAGCTGTCCGCCGCCTACCGCGCCGTGCAGAAGAAGCTCATCCGCCAGCGCATCCTCAAGGACAAGGTCCGCATCGACGGCCGTGGCCTCGCGGACATCCGCGCGCTCTCGGCCGAGGTCGAGGTGCTCCCGCGCGTGCACGGCTCGGCGATCTTCGAGCGTGGCGAGACCCAGATCATGGGTGTGACGACGCTGAACATGCTCCGCATGGAGCAGCAGCTCGACACCCTGAGCCCGGTCACCCGCAAGCGCTACATGCACAACTACAACTTCCCGCCCTACTCGACCGGTGAGACCGGCCGCGTGGGTTCGCCGAAGCGTCGCGAGATCGGCCACGGTGCGCTCGCCGAGCGTGCCCTGATGCCGGTGCTCCCGACCCGCGAGGAGTTCCCCTACGCGATCCGCCAGGTGTCCGAGGCTCTCGGCTCCAACGGCTCGACGTCGATGGGCTCGGTCTGTGCGTCCACCCTGTCGATGCTGAACGCCGGAGTGCCGCTGCGCGCCCCGGTCGCCGGCATCGCGATGGGTCTGGTGTCGGCCGAGGTCGACGGCACGACCGAGTACGCCGCCCTCACCGACATCCTCGGTGCCGAGGACGCGTTCGGCGACATGGACTTCAAGGTCGCCGGTACCCGTGAGTTCGTCACCGCCATCCAGCTCGACACCAAGCTCGACGGCATCCCCGCCGACGTGCTGGCCGGCGCGCTGACCCAGGCCCGCGACGCGCGCCTGCACATCCTCGACGTCATGAACGAGGCCATCGACGCGCCCGACGAGATGAGCCCCTACGCTCCTCGCGTCATCGCCGTGACGGTCCCGGTCGACAAGATCGGCGAGGTCATCGGCCCGAAGGGCAAGATGATCAACCAGATCCAGGACGAGACCGGCGCCCAGATCTCGATCGAGGACGACGGCACCGTCTACATCGGTGCGACCGACGGCCCGTCGGCCGAGGCGGCTCGCGCGATGATCAACGCCATCGCCAACCCGCAGATGCCGGAGATCGGCGAGCGCTTCCTCGGGACCGTCGTGAAGACGACGACCTTCGGTGCGTTCATCTCGCTCCTGCCGGGCAAGGACGGCCTGCTGCACATCTCCGAGGTGCGCAAGCTCGTCGGTGGCAAGCGGATCGACAACGTCGAGGACGTCCTCGCCGTCGGCCAGAAGGTCCAGGTCGAGCTCAAGGAGATCGACCCGCGCGGCAAGCTCAGCCTCGCCGCGGTGATCGCCGAGGGCGAGACCGGTGGCGAGCCGGCCCCCGCGGCCGACTCGGCCCCGGACGCTGCCCCGGCAGCGGACGTCGACAGCGACACCGACACCGACGAGGGCGACGCCCCGGCGGGCGACGGTGAGCGCGAGGAGCGCGGCGAGCGTCGTTCGCGCAACCGCCGTCGTGGCGGCAACCGTGGTCGCGGCGAGCGCTCGGAGTCCGAGAGCGCGTCCACCGACGCCTGAGTGACACCCGCCTGACGACGAAGGCCCGCATCCCCTCGGGGGTGCGGGCCTTCGTGGATGCCGTGGTGCCGGTGCGCTCAGGCGGTGCGGCGCGACACGGTGGGCGGTGCGCTCCAGCGCATCTCCATGCGCACGCGCCCGTCGGTCGTGACGGGGACCCAGCGCATGGACAGTCCGGTGCGGGTCGTGGTGTGGGCCTGCTTCTTCATCGCGACCCTCCTCTCGGTGTGTTCTGCTCTCGACCTCAAGGGTAGCCGATGGGTGGACGCAAGATGAACAGAAGGTGAACGAACCGTCCGGTCGTGTCCTCAGGACCGCGGGGGAGTGCTCCCCATCGCCTCGGTCGTCGGCCCGTGATTGGGTGAGGGCTGGACAGGGCGCCGGGTGAGGCGCCGGCACGCACCAGGGGAGACCATGACCGATCCGATGGAACGACTGCTCGACGTCCGCGACGAGCTCGACCGCGCGACCCAGCAGTACGAGCGAGCCGCCGCTGGGCGCACCAGCACTGTGGGGTCCGACGCGTCCGGCAGCGTCTCGGTGACGGTTCGCGCCGATGGCCGGCTCGACGGCATCCGGGTCCGGTCCGACTGGGCGACGCGCCTGGACGACGAAGCGCTGGGAGGAGCCGTCGTCGAGGCCGTCACCGATGCCGGGACCCGGTCCGCGGTCGAGTGGGGCACCGCGCTCGCCGACGGTCTGGACGCCCCGGCCCCGCGCACCCGCCCGCTGCCGTCCACCGTCGGGAGCCTGGCGGCCGGGCTCGACGAGGTCACCTCGACGCGCTCCCTGCTCGACCAGGACCGGGCCTCGCTCGAGGCGATGGCCGAGGTGCTCGAGCGGATGCTCGTCGAGGTCGACGAGGTGGCCGACGAGGTCGAGGCCGTGGGCCGGCGCCGGGTCGTGGGCCGTGCCCCGGGCACCGACGTCACCGTCACGCTGAGCGGGGCGGCCGCCGTGGTCGAGGTCAGCGTGGGGCGTGCGGCCACCCGGCACCACGCCGCCAACATCTCGCGCTTCCTCATGGACGCCTACGCCGACGCCCTGCGGCAGGTGGGGGAGCGCGGCGTCGAGGAGGTCGTCGAGCGCTCGGTCTTCGGCGAGCTGCGCCGCATCGGCGCCGACCCCACCGCCGTCGCCCAGCGCTTCCGCGTGCTGTGACCCACGCTCCGAACCCCCGACACAGACCCAGAAGGAGACGACGATGACGCTGAAGGTGGCTCTCGAGGCCCTGTCCTCGGATGCCGGGGTGTGGGACGACGTGTCCACGACCCTGGGCAGTGCCCGCGACAGCGCGACCGGCCTGACCGTGACGCAGGGGCAGCTGTCCTGGGCGTCCGACGTGACCGGCCTGCTGCAGACGTACGAGGCGATGCGGGCCAAGACCGAGCAGCTGCTCGGGGGCGGCGCGACCCAGACCGCGACGATCGCGCAGGGGCTGCGCACCGTGAAGACGACCTACGAGGGGTCCGACCAGGCCGCGGTCGAGCGGCTGTCGTCGGCGTGGGCCCCGAAGGGCGAGTGAGGAGAGCGCTATGGACGACCTGGTGCAGCGCATCAACGACCTGATCGAGAAGATCAAGGGCAAGCTCGACGACCTGCTCGGCAAGGTCAACGACTTCCTCGGCTGGGTGCCGTGGGGCCTCGGCTGGCTCGCCGACAAGATCAAGGACGCCTGGAACTGGCTGTGCGGCAGGTTCGAGGAGTTCTGGGACGGCGTCACGAAGATCACCACCAACATGGGCGACCGTGGTGCGCTCAGCTCGACGGCCACGACGTGGTCGACCTCGGTCGGCGGGCCGGTGAGCGCCCAGAAGGATGCCGTGGACGCCTCCGCGGTGCTCCGGGCCGACGACACCTGGCAGGGTGACGCGGCCGAGGCCTACGCGGGCCGGGCGAAGCTGCACCAGACGGCACTGGAGAAGGTCGTCACGACCTACGTCACGGCCATGAGCAGCGCCCTCGACACCGTGCGGGCCGGGCTGGTGAAGTTCTACATGGGCCTGGTCACCGCGCTCGGCGCGCTCGTCGCCGGGGTCATCGCGGCGCTCGCGTCGTCGGCCACGATCTTCGGCATCCCGGCGGGCATCGTCATCGCCGGTGGCGCCGCGCTCATCGCGGTCGGTGCGTTCTACACCGGCGGGGAGCTGCTCAAGAGCGACTGCACCGCGGCCAACAACACCCTGACGCAGAAGATGAACGACAACAACGGCTTCCCGCACGCGGCCTGGCCGAGCGGCGCGGTGGTCTGAGGTGATCGACGACGTCACCCGCACCACCGAGACCGACCGGCGCCGGGAGGTGCTGCGCATCGCCGCCGCCCTCGTGCTCGCGCTGGGCGGTGGGTCCGTCGCGCTGATGGCCCCCGAGGCCGTCACCCCCGGCACCGACGAGACGGCTGGGGTCGTGTGGCAGGTGGGAGCGCTGGGCGGCGTGCTGGCGCTCGCCCTCGTCGTCGGCGGCTCGGTGGCGCGCCTGACTGGACGTGACGGCGACGGCTGGCTCCGCGCTGCCGTGGTGGCCGGGTGGCTGACCGTGCTGTGGCTGGTGCTCGGAGGGCTCTACGGGGTGCTGCAGGGCGTGCCGGCCGGCGACGCCGTCGGGGTGGGCTTCATCGTGGCCGTCCCCGCCGCCGCCGCCGTGGTGCTCGCCCTGGTCGGCCGGGTCACCCGGCCTGCCGCCTGACTACAGTTCAGGCCATGAGCGCGACGACTGTGGCCGTCATCGGTGCCGGTGGCCGGATGGGCGCGACCGTGTGCCGCGCGGTCGAGGAGGCCGACGACCTCGAGCTGGTGGGGCGCTTCGACGTCGGCGACGACCTCGGCGACCTCGCCGGCGCCGACGTCGTCGTCGAGTTCTCCGTTCCGGACGCCTCACCTGCCAACGTCGCGCACTGCGTCGAGCAGGGCGTGCACGTCGTGGTGGGCACCACCGGCTGGTCCGACGACCGGCTCGCAACGCTGCGCGACCAGGTGGACGCCCACCCCGGCGTCGGGGTGCTCGTCGCGCCCAACTTCGCGATCGGTGCGGTGCTGATGATGGCGTTCGCCGCCAAGGCCGCCCGGTTCTACGAGTCGGTCGAGGTCGTCGAGCTGCACCACCCCGACAAGGTCGACGCCCCGTCCGGCACCGCCGCCCGCACCGCCGACCTGATCGGCGCCGCGCGCGAGGAGGCCGGGCTCGCCGCCGTCCCCGACGCGACCACCCACGACCCCGACGGCGCCCGCGGCGCCCACGTGCACGGCATCCCCGTGCACTCGGTGCGGTTGCGGGGGCTGGTGGCGCACCAGGAGGTGCTGCTGGGCAACGCCGGCGAGATGCTCACCATCCGGCACGACTCGTTCGACCGGGTGTCGTTCATGCCCGGGGTGCTCGCCGCCGTGCGTGCCGTGGCCGACCACCCCGGCGTCACCGTGGGGCTCGAGCACTACCTCGGCCTGGGCGACTGACGCCGAGGTGACCACCCTCGTCGGGCTCGACCTCGCGGGGCGGCAGGTCCTCGTGGCCGGAGCCGGTGCCGTCGGAACGCGGCGAGCACGCGGGCTGGCGGCCGAGGGCGCCCATGTCGTGCTCGTCGACCCCAACCCGTCGGATGCCGCGCGCGAGCTGGCCGCGGCGCCTCCCGGCGGCCGGGTGGAGCTGGTGGAGCGCGCGGTCACCGAGGCCGACGTGGGCGACGCGTGGCTCGTCGTCGCCGCCACGGCGAACGCCGACGTGGACGCCACCGTGGCCCGCTGGTGCGAGGAGCGCCGCACCTGGTGCGTCCGCGGCGCGACCGGGACCGCCCGAACCGTGGCGGCGACTCGGCACGACGACCTCGTCGTCGGCGTGGTCTCCGACGCCGACCCCGACCCTCGGCGGTCGGCAGCCGTGCGCGACGCCCTGGCGCTGCTGCTGTCCACCGGGCAGGTCGACCTGCGGCGGCGGCGCGGGCACGCTGGGCGGGTGGTGCTCGTCGGTGGGGGGCCGGGGGACCCGGGCCTGCTCACCGTCGCCGGGATGGAGGCCCTCGCCACCGCCGACGTGGTGGTGGCCGACCGGCTCGGCACGGCGGGGCTGCTCGACCGGCTGGCACCGGACGTCGAGGTCGTGCACGTGGGCAAGACCGCCCAGCGACACCCCGTGCCGCAGGCCGAGATCAACCGGCTGCTCGTCGAGCACGCCCGGCGGGGGCAGGCGGTGGTCCGGCTCAAGGGTGGCGACCCGTTCGTCTACGGCCGCGGGGGCGAGGAGGTGCACGCCTGCCGCGAGGCCGGTGTCGACGTCGAGGTGGTGCCCGGCATCAGCTCGGCACTCGCGGTGCCGGGGTTGGCGGGGATCCCGGTGACCCAGCGTGGGGTGTCGACGTCCGTGCTCGTCTCGTCGGGGCACGCCGGCGCCGACCCCGCGGCCCTCGCGGCGCTGGCGGCGGGCGCGACGCTGGTGCTGCTCATGGCCGTGGCGTCGCTGGGTGAGATCGGCGCCGCCGCCGTCGGGGCCGGCATCGATCCCGACCTGCCGGTCGCCATCGTCGAGAACGGCTCGCTCGAGCGCCAGCGGGTCACCCACGCGACGCTGTCCACGGCAGCCGAGGCGGCGGCGCGGGTGGGGGTGCAGTCGCCGGCGGTCGTGGTGGTGGGGGCCGTGGCCGCCGAGGGGTTCATCGACGACCCGGCCTGCGCCACGGAGGCCGGCGATGCCTGACGCGCCCCGCCCCGCGCTCGTCCTGTGCGCGCACGGCACCCGCGACCCACTCGGGCGCGAGACCGTGCGCGAGGTGGTGGCCGCGGTCGCCGAGCGGCTGCCCGGCGTCGAGGTGCTCGAGGCCTACGTCGACGTGCACGGGCCGGACGTCGCCGAGGTCGTCGCCGGACTGCCGAGCGCCGAGGGGGATGCCGTCGCCGGCGTGGTCGTGCCGCTGCTGCTCGCGGCGGGCTACCACGTGCACGTCGACATCGCGCACGCCGTCGCCGACCGCACCGACGTGCGCAGCACCGGAGCGCTCGGGCCGGACGACCTGCTCGTCGACGTTCTCGTGGAGCGGCTCGAGGGTGCGGGCGCGCTGCGCGGTGGGTCGGTGGTGTTGGCCCCGGCCGGGTCGAGTGACGCCCGGGCGCAGGCCGACAGCGCGGACATGGCGGCCCGGCTCGAACAGCGTTGGGGCGGAACGGTGCACCTCGGATATGCCGCCGGGCCGGTGCCCACGGTGGCCGACGCCGTGACGGCGGCCCGCAACGCCGCGGGCGGGGCGCCGGTCGCCGTGGCGTCCTACCTGCTGGCGCCGGGGATCTTCCAGCGGCGGGTCGAGGAGTCGGGTGGCGACGTCGTCACCGCGCCGATCGCGCCGCACCCGCTGCTCGTCGAGATCGTGCTGGCGCGCTACCGCGCCGCGCTCGAGGCGTAGCCGGCCTCGAACCCTCCCGGCTCAACCCCAGCCGAGCGCCCGCAGCAGCGCAGCGGTGGCCCCGGCGGCCAGCACGATCACCAGGAAGTTGGCCCGCAGCATCAGCAGGACGACGGCGACGCCCACGGCGACGATCCGCGCGTCGAGGACGAGTGAGCCGCCCGGCCCGACGACTGTCTGCACGACGACGAGGGCCGCGAGCAGGGCCACCGGCAGCAAGGTGGTGACCCGCTGGGTGCGCTCGCCCGCGAGCCAGGTGTCGGGCACCAGGTAGCCCGCCAGCTTGATGAGCAGCGACGCCACCGAGGCGACGACGACGGCGACCCAGAGCGTCACGGCGTCGGGTCCGATCCGGGCAGGGTGCCGTCGGCGCCCTCGAGCGGGCCCTCGTGGCGCCCGGGGTGGCGAAGCCCCACGACGAGTGCTGCCGTGGCGGCCAGGATGACCGGCACGCCGGCGGGCAGGATCGGCGAGGTCAGCAGGGCGATGAAGACCGCGAGCACGGCGGTGGCCGTGGCGTCGCGGCTGCGCAGGCGTGGCCAGAGGAGGGCGACGAAGGCGGCGGCAGCGGCGGCATCCAGACCGAGTGTGCGCGGGTCGCCGAAGGCGTTGCCGAGGAGGGCGCCGGCGAGCGTGGAGAGGTTCCACAGCACGAACACGGCAAGGCCGGTCTGCCAGAACCCGAGTCGCTGGGCGCGCAGCTCGGGCTGGGCGATGCCGACCGCCGTCGACTCGTCGATGGTGAGCTGGGCGGCAACGACCCGGCGCACGCCGCTGACCCCGAGGAACCGTGAGGTCTGCAGGCCGTAGAGCCCGTTGCGGATGCCGAGCATCGATGCCGTCGCGATCGCCGCCGGCGCCGCGCCCAGGCCGCCGGTGCCGATGATGCTGACGAAGGCGAACTGCGAGCCGCCGGTGAACATCAGCAGCGACAGCACCTGCGCCTGCCAGAGGTCGAGGCCGGCCGCGACGGCGAGGGCTCCGAAGCTGATGCCGTAGGTGCCGCTGGCGACGCCGACGCTCCAGGCCTGCCGGACGACCTCGCGCCGGCGGGCGTCGGGCAGGGTCGGCTCGGTCGCTGCCTCGCTCGCTCCCTCGCTCACTCGGCCGGGTCCTCCCCGAGGTCGGCGGTGAGGCGCACCTCGCGCAGCGTGTCGCCGTCGGGGGAGACGACGCGGTCGCGGAAGGCGCCGTCCGGGGCGAACCCCGAGGCGGTCAGGAAGGCGCGGGTGCGCTCGTCGTCGGTGAGGAGCCACAGCGTGACCGACTCGGCGCCGGCCTCGGCGAGCAGGTCGACGCTCGCGTTCAGCAGGCGCGAGCCGTGGCCCTGGCGGCGGGCGTCGGGGTGCACGGCCAGCACGGTGACCTCACCGGCCGCGCTACCGGCATCCGGGTCCTGCGACGGGCCGATCGCGGCGAGGCCGACGACCTGGTCGCCGGCACACGCGACGAGCAGGCGGTGCACGCCCTCGGGCGGGGCCGCCAGGCTCTGGCGCCAGGTGCGGGCGAAGGCGTCCGGCTCGAAGAGGGAGACGACGTCGTCGGGGACGCGACCGGCGTACGCCTCGCGGAACACGGTCGCCTGCACCATGCCGACGGCCGGGGCGTCGTTGGGGCGGGCCCGACGAACACTCGCGTCGGCCACCGGCCCGGAAGGGTGGTCGTGCCCGTGCCCGTGCGCCGTGGCCGTGGTTGTGGTCGTGGTCGTCGGCCACGTCACTGCCCCCGGAAGGCCGGCGTGCGGCGCTCGGTGAAGGCGCGACGGCCCTCGGCCAGGTCCTCGCTGGCCCAGGCCGACGCGAACGCGGCCTCGTAGCGGGCGACCTCGGCGTGGTTGTCGTGGTGGGCGTCGAAGCCGATCTTCGAGCCGACCTGGCTGAGCGGGGCGAGCGCCGCCGCCCGGGCGGCCAGGGCCTGCGCATCGGCCAGGTCGCCGCGTTGCTGGGCGAACCCGAGGCGCCAGGCGTCATCGGCATCCAGCACCGCGCCGGTGAGCACCATCAGCCGGGCGGCGCCCTCGCCCCAGGTGCGGGCGACCCGGTCGAGGGTCCAGTGGTCGACCATCAGGCCGAGCTTGGCGACCGGGACGGCGAACTTCGCGGTCGGGCCGACGACCCGGACGTCGCAGGCGATCGCGAGCTGCATCCCGAGGCCCATGCAGGAGCCGTCGATGGCGGCGACCGTCGTCACCGGCGCGGCGGCGAGGTGTTCGAGCACCTGGGCGAGGCGGGAGGTGAACGAGACGTCCTCGAGCTCGGTGAGGTCGGCGCCGGCACAGAAGTGTCCCTCGGCGCCGGTGACCACGATGCCGCGCGCGCCGCCGGCCAGTGCGCTGACCACGGCGCGGTGGAGGTCCTCGAGAGCCTCGAGGTTCAGGGCGTTGCGGCGGTGGGTGCGGTCGATCGTGACGGTGGCGACCCGGTCGGTGGTCTCGAGGTGGATGGGCACCCCTCGACAGTACCGAGCAGGTGCCCCGATGCCGGGCCCGGTCCGCGGCATCCGGGTTCGACCCTCGGCACCGGCTTGTCACGATCGCCCGACGCGACAAGGCTGAGAGGCACACTCGGCACGAGTACCCCCGACACGAGGAGAACAACTGATGGCGACCACCCGCACCGCTTCCGCCCACTGGGAGGGCTCCCTCATGGAGGGCGCCGGCCAGGTGTCGCTCGAGTCGAGCGGCATCGGCACGTACGACGTGTCCTGGCCCGCGCGCGCCGAGGCGGCGAACGGCAAGACCAGCCCCGAGGAGCTCATCGCGGCCGCCCACTCGACGTGCTACTCGATGGCGTTGTCGAACGGGCTCGCGAAGGCCGGCACGCCGCCGACCACGATCGACACCACCGCCGACGTCACCTTCCAGCCCGGCACCGGCATCACCGGCGTCGCGCTCAAGGTCGTCGGTGCCGTGCCCGGCATCACCGCCGAGCAGTTCGAGGAGGCGGCCCAGGCCGCCAAGACCGGCTGCCCGGTCAGCCAGGCGCTGTCGGTGCCGATCACGCTCGAGGTGCAGTTCGACCAGGGGCAGGACCCGTCGTGACGACGAAGAACGACTTCACCGAGGACGAGTGGACCCGCGTTCGGCGAGCCCCGCTCGTGGCCGGGCTCGCGATCTCGCTGGCCGACCCGGGCGGCCCGTTCGAGATGGCCAAGGAGTCGATGGCGACGCTGAAGAACGCGACCAACCCCCCGTCGCGCGAGCAGCTGCTCAGCGAGATCGCGTTGGACATCCAGGAGCTGGCGCAGAAGCGCGACAACCCGCTCAAGGGGTTCAAGCCGGCCGGCCCGAACCCGGGTGAGGGCGTGCTCGAGGAGCTGCGCGGTGTCGTCGCGATCGTCGGGGCCAAGGCGTCGGTCGAGGAGCGTGCGGCGTTCGGTACCTGGCTGGTGACCGCCGCGCAGGCCGCGGCGGATGCCGCCAAGGACGGTGGCTTCATGGGCTTCGGTGCGGTGCAGGTCAGCGACCGCGAGCAGGCCATGATCGACAAGGTGAAGGAAGCCGTCGCCGGCTGACGAGTCCACGGGTCAGGGGTCCTCGATCAGCCGTCACGGAAGGTGCCGGTCAAGGCGTCGCAACAGGGCGCCGATCACCGGCCAGTCGTGGGCTCCGGCCCTCATGACCCGGCCGCGGGCCGAGCCGACGACTCGGCGCACCCGGGCACCCGGGGTCCCCAGACCGCGGTCTGCCGCTGCCCGGGCCCGCCGGTTCAACCAGTGGGCGCACCCGGCGCACACCGCGACCTGGGGGTTCGCACCCAAGTGGGTCAGGTCCGAGTCGTCGAACGTGTTGCCGCAGCACCAGCAGTGCGGGTGCACCGCGTGCTCGTGCTCCGCCGCTCCGGTTGTCATGTCCTCATCCTCGACCCGGGCGTCACTGCTGACCAGGTCAGAAGTGCAGCGCGTGGCAGTGGTCGGCGGCCTACGATTTCGGCCGTGGGCTCCTCACTGACGGTTCGTCCGGCTCGGGTCGAGGACGTCGCGCAGATGGCGCGCGTGATCGTGCGGTGCTGGCAGGAGACGTACCGGGGACTCATGCCGGACGCGGTGCTCGACGACCCCGGCTTCGTGGCTGCGCGGGAGCGGTTCTGGACCGTCGCGTTGACCGACGAGCGCTACCGCGAGAACCGGGCGGCTGTCGCCGAGCGGGACGGCGACCTGGTCGGGGTCGCCATGTCGGGGCCGCCCCGGGATTCCGGGCCGGCGTGGGTGACGGCAGCTGTACGTGCTCTATGTGTACGCGGCCGACCACGGCACGGGTGCCGGGCCGGCGCTGCTGGACGCGGTCGTCGACCCGGAGGAGTCGGTGGCGCTCTGGGTGGCCGACCCGAACCCACGTGCGCAGGCGTTCTACCGCAAGCACGGCTTCGTTCCCGACGGGGCAGCCCAGGTGGAGCGCGGGGTGCACGAGATCCGGATGGTGCGCGGCATCCGGCATCCGGCATCCGGCAGTAGTCGATGACGAGAAGCGCGCGCGTGCTGTCGATTCCACCCCTTCCCGTTCGACGCATGGGTGAGCGGCGAAGATCGCGGCGCGGGCACATCTGCTGGCCCGGGCCAGCAGCTCGTGACCGTTGACTGGCACGATGCCAGTCAACGAACGAGTGAGAGTGAGTCAGCTGTCATGCCATCCCTCGCGACGAACTGGGCCGGGAACCACACGTACCGGGCGGCCGGCATGGCCAGCCCGACGACGCTCGACGAGCTCCGCTCGCTGGTGGCCCGATCCCCGCGGGTCCGGGCCCTGGGGTCACGCCACTCGTTCTCCGACCTGACCGACACCGAGGGGGTGCTGGTCGACCTGGCGGGCCTGGCCCCCGACATCCGGATCGACCCCGGCTCCGCGACCGTCTCCCTCGGTGGTGGGGTGCGGTACGGCCAGCTGTGCCGGGCGCTGGAGGAGCAGGGCTGGGCCCTGGCCAACCTGGCGTCCCTGCCGCACATCTCGGTCGCGGGTGCGGTGGCCACCGGCACACACGGGTCGGGAGACCGCAACGGCTCCCTCGCCTCGGCGGTGGCCGCGCTCGAGGTCATGGGGCCCGGCGGCGACAGCCGCCGCGTCGAGCGGGGCGACCCGGACTTCGAGGGTTCCGTGGTCGCGCTCGGCGCGCTGGGCATCGTCACCCGGCTCGAGCTCGACATCGAGCCGACCTACCTGGTGCGGCAGGAGGTCCGCACCGGGCTGACCTGGGCCACCGTCGAGAGTCACTTCGACGAGATCACCGCGGCGGGCTACAGCGTCAGCCTGTTCACCCGCTACGACGAGCAGACGGTCGACCAGCTGTGGGTCAAGAGCCGCTCCGAGGCGCCGCCCGTTGACCACCTGTTCGACACGCTGCCGGCCGCTGCGACGATGCACATGATCCGCGGAGGGTCGGTGGATGCCGTGACCGCCCAGGGCGGCGTGCCCGGACCCTGGCTCGACCGCTTGCCGCACTTCCGGATGGAGTTCACCCCGAGTGCGGGGGAGGAGCTGCAGAGCGAGTACTTCATCCCCCGAACGCACGCCGTGAGCGTCATCGACGCGCTGCGCGGAATCGCGGCGTCGTTGACGCCGCTCCTCCACGTCGCCGAGATCCGGACGGTGGCGCCCGACCAGCACTGGCTCAGCGGTGCCTACGGCCGAGACACCGTCGGGTTCCACTTCACGTGGGTGCGCGACGAACCGGCCGTGCGGGCGCTGGTGCGCGACGTCGAGCGCGCCCTGGCACCCTTCGAACCTCGCCCGCACTGGGGCAAGGTGTTCGAGATGCAGGCCCCGGCCCTGGCGAGAGCGTTTCCGCGCCTGGCGGACTTCGCGGCGCTGCGTCGCCGAGTGGACCCCGACGGTGTCTTCGCCAACGACTTCCTGGAACGCGTCCTCCCCTGACCCACCACCATCTCGATATCGGGTCAGATCCGCGTCAGGATGGGCCGATGGAGCAGAGCATCACCGTCGACATCGCGGCACCGCCCGAGCGCGTGTGGGAGGTGCTGAGCGATGTGGAGTACTGGTCGGAGTGGACGCCGACCGTGACGTGGGTGCGCCGGCTCGACGAGGGCCCGCTGCGCACGGGGAGCCGAGCGAGGATCAGCCAGCCGCGCATCCCCGAGACCGAGTACGTCGTCACCGAGCTGGAGCCGGGTCGCTCGTTCACCTGGGTGGCGACCGGGCCGGGGGTGCTGACGACCGCCCGCCACGACGCCGAGCCGCTCCCCGCCGGCGGGACGCGCGTGCGGCTGTCGGTGTCGCAGTCGGGGTGGTTGGGGTCGGTGGTGGGGCGCTTCTACCGCGGCCTGACCGACCGCTACCTCGCCAACGAGGCCAACGGCCTCAAGGCCAGGTGCGAGGGGCCGCGATAGTGCCGCGGTGCCAGTGAGCCGACCTCAGGTGTCGATCGCCTCGATGTTCGCCCGGTCCTGCGTGGCCAGGGTCAGTGAGATCCAGCCGTCGGTTCCCCGGAGCCTTTTCGCCGATGCGTCGGTGACGTCGTACCCCTCTGAGGAGGTGCGGTGAGCGCATCAGCCGAGCAGCTCCGCGCCGGTCGGTGGGACATCGTCGTAGACGGTGTGTCCGTCCGGAGCGAGCAGGCGCAGCCGGAACGTGGCGGTGATCGGGTCCTTGGTGGACGAAAGGACGGCCAGACCGCCCTTGATGGTGGCGGTGTCGCGCAGCCGGCCGTCGGTGGTGATGAGCTGGGCGGTGGCGGCGTCGGGGGCGAGCGCGACGAACGTGGGCCGGAGCACGCCCCCGACCCGCAGCAGGGCATGTGAGTGGTCGCCGGCGGGGACCGCGGCCAGGCGCTCGATGGTTGCCCACCTGGAGGTTTCGCTGCTGGTGGACAGGCGAGAGGTGCGCACCCAGCCGCCGTCGGCGGTGACCGTGCTGACGACGGTGACGTGCACGTCGCCGGGGTCGGCTCCGAGGATGCCGGCCTCCGGGTTGGGGAGGTCGACCACCGCGTCCAGGGCTGAAGGGGTGTCCAGGGCGCCGACGGGGTACCCGGCGACGCCGGCCAGCAGGGTGCGCTGTGCGGTGGCGAGGTCGTCGGCGCTGCCCCGCCGGGGGAGGCGGTCGCCGTCGGTGACGACTCCGGCGGGTGGGCCGGTGAATCCGGCGACGGCGACCTTGGTGGGGTACCCCGGGTTCTGGGTGAACATCGCCACCCCGCCGGTCAGCGCCAGGGACTGGATGAGCGGTCGGATGCGGCCGTCAGGGTCCGGGCGGGCGCCGGTGACGGCGAACCCCTCGGTGACGGTGGGCCTGGTCAGCACCAGGACCACGGGGGGTGCACCTGCAGCGTCCTGGTCGATGCTCAGGGCGACCACGTCGCTGGTGCGGGCACTGTCGTCACCCTTGATCGGGGTGGGCGCCAGGGCGGAAGGCCCGCGGCGCGCGGGGGCGGTCCACAGGCTCAGGTGCAGCGGGGCGATGTCCGGACCCGGCACCACGCCCGGGTCCAGGGCGACGGCGGCCCGGGCCTGCGGCTGTGTGCCGCTCATCACCACGACGGTGGTGTCCCCGACGGGTCCGGCGAACAGGAGGTGCGCCCCTGGGTCGCGGGCCTCGGCGGCGACGAGGGCGGTGACGGCCGGGTCGCCGACCAGGCGGCCGCGTGGGGCCCAGCTGGTGACGGCGGACCACTGCTGAGCGTCGGGGGCCAGGGTGGGCACCGCGACGACCGGCGCCGGGTCGGGCCACGCCAGGGCGGTAGTGGCCGCGGCCGCCACAGCGAGGGCGACGGCGGCGAGCAGGGCGCCCGCGCGGGTGCGCCGCCGCCGGGTGTCCCGGGTGCGGGCGGTTGCGACCAGGGCCACCGGGTCGACCACCTGTGCGGTGTCGGCAAGGTGCTCGAGGGTGTCTGCGAGCGCGGCCGGCAGGGCCCAGGCGAGGTCGTCGACCTGACGTCCGAGCGCGGCGGCGTGGGCGGGCGCCAAGGCCTGCGTGAGGGCGTCGAGCTCCGCGACGACGGCGTCGGTGTCGACGCGGGCGCAGGCGGCGACCAGGGCCGGGGTCTCGTCCCAGAAGTGGGCGACGGCCAGGGCGGCTCGGGCCGTGGCGGGAGCCGTGAGGATGACCGCCGCCAGCGCCGAGCGCGTGGCCGAGCCTTCGCCGTCGTGGCCGTCTGTGGCCGTCGTCGAGGGTGAGGTGGTCGGTGGTGACGGCGTGCGCGGTGGTCCGGGGGGCGTTCAGTGACCTGGTGAGGACGGTGCTGCGGGCGGCCGAGGCCGGGGTCCCGGCTGCAGTGAGCTCGGCCCACCGGTCGGCCACGGAGGCCAGCCCGGTGGCGGCCACCGCTGCGGCGGCCACGGGGTCGCCGGTGGTGACCGCAGCGACCGCGACCAGCTCGGCGAAGCGCGCGGTCACGAAAGCCTCGAAGTCCACCTCGTCGGCGGTCACCACACCAGTATCGCGGCTGCCGAGCGGGCTAGCGGATGCGGTCGAGCTCCTCGTCGACCATCGGGTCGCCCAGGGCGCCCGCCGGCACGAGGTCCAGCTCGTCGGTGATCCCGCGTTCGCACGCGGCGCGCACCGCGCAGGCGCGCACCCAGGTGGAGCGCCACACGTCCCGGGGGTCCTCGACGAGGTCCGCGAGCGCCGCGCGTGCACCGCCTTCCGGGTGCGCCGCGCCGGTCCGGGCGACCAGGCGGTGGAGCCGGTCCTCCGGTGGGTCTCTGGGGTCCAGCACCGGCATGAGCCGCGCCGCCGCGGTTGCACCCAGCACGACCTCGAGGGCCTCGATGGCCAGCGGAGCCGGACGGTTCGCGTGCATCAGCACCGCGGTCACCGGGGCGAGGCGCTCCCTGCCGTACCGCGCGAGGAGCGCGGCGAGCACCCGGCCCCTGACCAGCGTCAGCTCGTCGGCGAGCGCCCCGTGCAGGGGTTCGTCCCGGTTCCCCGGCTCGCTCCGGAGCGCGACCACGGCACCGAGCACGTGCACCGCGTGGGCGACGTCTGCCGCGACGACCTCGTCGACGACCGTCGCCAGGGCTTCGGGCGCGAGTCCGTCCGCCGCGAGCTGCTCGAGCACGACGCGCCCGACCTCGCGGTCGGGATGCCCCGCCCAACGAGTCAGGAGCGCGTCGCGTGCCTCGGTGACGGTCGTCAGGGCACGCGCGAGACGGACGGCGCGAAGTGTCTCCCGTGAGTCGGGGTCGGCCGACGAGGCCCGCAACAGCACCTTGTCGGCCGCCCGGAGCACCGCGTCCCCGAGCCGACCGACGGCGTCGCACGCCGCCACGGTGGTGCCCGGGTCGTCGAGCGTCGCCACCACCGCCGCGACGAAGGCGTCGTCTCCGGGGTGCACGGCATCCAGCGCGGCGGTCCGCACGGCCGCGGAGGGGTCGTCGAGCAACCGGCCGAGCGTGGGTAGCCGGTCGACGTCGTCGAGCGAGGTCAGGGCGAGGGCCGCCCGCGCCCTGAGGTCCGCGTCGTCCGACCCCTCGGCCGTGCGCACCGCCTCGGCGAGTGCCGCGCGTGCGCCGGCATCCCCCGAGGCGGTCAGGGCGTGCAACGCTGAGAGCCGCACCCACGGGCGCGGGTCGTCGGCGAGGAACGCCAGCTCGGTGTGGTCCTCCGGCGCGGCCAGCGCGCTGACCAGCTCGAGCCCCAGTCGCGCAGACCGCGGGTCAGGGCTCTCGAGGAGCCGTTCGGCGGTGTGCCGGTCCGCGGTCGTCCCGCCGAGTGCGAGCGGTGTGTCGAGGAGTCGGCGCTCACGCAGGACGTCGACGAGGGCAGGCCCGTACGCGCGGTGGAGCAGGACTCCGGTCCACATCCATGCCGCACAGACGAGGACGGTCGTGACGATGATGGTGGTGAGCGGCGACGGCAGCGCGTTGAGTGCCAGCACGAGCAGCCCGGAGGCGCTGATCGCCACGGGCACACCGGTTCCCTCGATCGTGGCCTGTGCCGGCAGCCGCAGCCGCTCGGGCAGCACCTGGTACATCGCGTTGATCGACGTGCGGGTCGTCCCGTCAGTGAGCGCGATGTCGAGGATGCGCGCGGCCGAGACCGCCACCAACAGGGCCACCGACGCGCCCCCGGAGACGCCGAGCACGACGAGCATGACGACGCTCGCCGCGAGCAGGACGGCCGGGTTGGCGGAGATCCCGAAGCGCAGGCCGTACCGGCGGATCATCGGTCCCGCCACGAGGACGAGGAAGGCGATGCTGACCACGTTCATCACGGCCGTGTAGCCGCCGAGGAACCGCGCGAGGTCGTCGGCATCCGGGAACTGTGCCGCCGCGCGGTCGAAGACGAGGTAGTCGGAGAGCTGCGAGGCCAGCGCCGAGAGCACCTGGTACCCGAGGATGAGCGCCACGAACCGGGTCGCCAGCAGGCGGCGGAGCCCGAGGGTGGCGGCCGACTCGTCCGGAGTGGACGCGGCGGTTGTCGCCGGTGGCGGCGCGGGGTCGATGGCGAGGAACGCGGCGTATCGGATCCCCGTCACGACGACGAGGGCCGTGAAGACCGCCTGCGCGAGGGCCGTCGCGAGCAGCAGGCTCTCGGTGCTCCCGAGCAGGTCGACGAGCGGGGCCGCGAGCAGGCCACCAATCACCGCCCCCACGGGGAAGCCGGCGATGATGCGGGGGAAGCGCGCCTTGATGCCGGCGATGTCGAGGATCCGCCCCGCCTGCGCGCCGATGAACACGAAGCCGAGCTGGATGAGCACCGGGAACATCACGAGGAGAGGGCCGGACACCCACGCGCCTCCGCCGCCGAGCGTCGCGACCCAGGCCCCCAGGAGGAGGACGGCGGTCGCGCCCAGGACGACGACCGCGATCCGCACGAGGTCGAAGCGGCGGGCGCTGCGCGCGACGGCTGCGGACACCGCGGCGCCGGCGGCCCCGATCACCACGTACGTCAGGGGCAGCCACTGCGCGCCGTAGGCCTCCAGGAACATCGTGTTCGCCACGACGCCGAGCAGGGCGGCGACGATGCCGAAGGCCACCGACTGCGCGACCAGCCAGCGCACGGCCCCGTGACCCGACGGCAGCGGTTCACCACTCACGGGGGCCCGCTGCTGCGGATCATCCGCACGAGCGAGGTGATGATGCCGCGCGCGAGCTCGGGGTGGTCGGCCAGCAGCTCGTCGAGCACGCGCCGGTCGATCCGCAGCAACAGGGTCGGCGCCATGGCGGTGACCCCGGCCGACCGGGGCTCGGGGGCGAGGGCCGCGAGCTCACCCACCGTCGACCCCGCGGCGAGCTCGCGCAGCACCCGCTCGCCGTCGCGGGCGACGAGCCGACCCGTCACCACCGCGAACAGGTGGTCCTCGACGGCACCCTGCTCGATGACGAGTCCGCCCGCTTCGACCTCGACCTCGGTCGCGCGCTGGGCGACGGCGGCGAGGGTGCGGCCGGGCACTTCCGCGAAGAGCGGCACTCGCTGCAGGGCCACGACGCGTTCCACCGTCGTCATCGTCACTGTGGATTCACCTCGCCGGGATGCGATGGGCACCGGGGCGCCGAGGTCCAGCACGTCGGTTTCGAGCGCGCACCGGGACGAAGGTCGACCATCCCGAAGGCTCCCAGCCGCGGCGTGCCGGGCGCAATGACCCGATCGGGTGCGGGGGTGGCTCCGAGGGCCGCCCGACCGGAGTACGCACCAGCCGTCCGAGCCCTACTCGCACGGTCGCTCACTCCCGACTCGCCTACAACGGCGGAGGCTCGCTTAGAACGGGGGAGGTTCGATCAGAAGGGTGGTGGCTCGACGGTCACGAGCTCTCGTTCGGGTGCTCGCTGGTGGTTGCGGGCATGTCGGCGGCTCTGGTGGTGGGAGTGCGGCGTGGTCGGGTGGGGTGGTGCGGGTGGTGCCTGACGGTGAGGTCCAGGTGGCGGTGCCGTCGGGGGCCAGGTGGTAGCTCCAGCGTCGGCGTTGTTTGAGGCGGTGGTGGCGTCGGCAGAGGCCGCCGAGGTTGCTCGGGGTGGTGGGGCCGTTCGGCCAGGGTCGGGCGTGGTCGATGTCGCAGTTGGTGGCGGGTCGGGGGCAGCCCCACATTCGGCAGGTGCCGTCGCGGGTGGTGACGAAGTCGGTGACTGCCTTGGAGGGTCGGTAGGCGGTGCTGACGGTTTCGATCAGGGTGCCGGTGTGGGCGTCGAGCAGGGCGCGGCCGATGTCGGTGGGGACCACGGACAGTAGGGCTTGCACGGTGTCGGCGTCGATGAAGCCGATGCCGGGGATCTCGCACCCGGACAGCAGGGCCGCGGACAGGGAGAACCTCCCGCCCAGGCCGAGGCCGCCGGTGGCGACCGCCGGCCGCACCCACTGCGCCCCGGCATCCGCCCCGGGGTCGGGGTCACCGGGTGCCGTGCCGGCCGGTGGTCACGGGCTCGCCGTCGTTCGCGGGGCTGGCCGGGCCGTCGGTCGGGTTCTCCGCTGCGTGTTCGGCGATGGCGGCCGCTCGGGCGTGCTCGGCGTCGGGGCCGGTGATGACGGGGATGCCGAGGGTGACTTTGGCGGTGACGGTGACGTTGGTCAGCAGTAGGTCGATGAACGCGTCCGCCCTGGCCTGGTCCAGGGTCAGGTTGGGGTCCTTCTTGGTGTACCGGTCGGCGAGGTCGCGGATCGCGGCCCAGGCGGCGGCCGAGCGCCCGGCGGGTAGGCGGGCCCACCAGTCGGTGGTGCCGTCCGGGCCGGGGGTGACCTGCACGGCCCGGTCCTTCTTGTTCTTGGCGGTGGCGGCGGCGACCTGGTCGGCGGCGATGCGGGTGGCGACCTTGCGGGCGACGGTGGTGATCCGGGCCGGGTCCATCCCGACCACCCGCTGAACCAGGACGTCCTCGACGGCGGCGCAGCTGGCGGGGTCGAGGCCGTCGCAGGCGGCGACCACCTTGCCGGCGTTGACGGTGGCCAGCTCGCCGGTGAGGACTTTGCCCAACAGTTTGGTGAACCGCCCGGCCAGGGCTTCGGCCAGGCCGACCTTGCGCCCGGCGGCCCACTGCCCGAGCCCGGTGGCCAGGGAGACTTCGGAGGAGGTCATCGCGTCGATGAACCCGACCTCGTGATGGACGTCGACCGGGCCGCGCTCGGTCAGCCGCAGCTCGTGGCTGCCGGCGTGCGCGATCGCGACCAGCTGCGCGCCCTCGACCGCGTTGGCCACTCCCTGCAGCTCACCGGTGACCTCGAACAGCTCCTCCTGCCCCATCCCGGCCCCGCGCGCGGCGAGCTCCGCACCGACCGCGCGGCCTCGGCGCGCAACGCGGCGATCCGGTCCCGGAGCTGGCTGGTCGACATACCTCATCATACTCGAACACACGTACGAATCCAACGGTTGTCCACAACCGAATTCCCGTTGAAGTGCAACCCACTTGCGCGACCCTAGAGCCCGCGGACACAAGGTCCCGCACCGAGTCAGGCCGGGCAGCCCAAGCCGGCCGCACGTCATCCAAAGCGATTTTCCGGCGACCACGTACGCATGGCGAGTCGCAGCAACGGCACAGCACCCGCATCCGAAAGTCGCGTCGACCAGCCCCCGGACCCACGCCACCCCTACGGTGAGCCCATGCCCCTCCCGCTCACCGTCATCCCGATCCCCGGCCCCGGCGCCGAGGACGTGCTCGTCGCCCCCGACGGCCGGGTCTGGACCGGCACGGCCGACGGCGCGATCCACGTGCACGACCCCGCGACCCATCAGACCGAGACCGTCACCGCCACCGGCGGCCGACCACTCGGCCTCGAGAACCTCCCCGACGGCCGCATCCTCGTCTGCGACGCCCACCGCGGCCTGCTCGCCCTCGACCCCGCCACCGGTGACCTCGAGACCCTCCTCACGGAGGTCGACGGCGAGCGACTCCTGTTCTGCAACAACGCTGCAGTCACCGCGGACGGCACGATCTGGTTCTCCGACTCCAGCCGGGTCTGGCGGGTCGAGGAGTGGAAGAGCGACCTCATCGAGCACACCTGCACGGGCCGGCTCTTCCGCCGCACCCCCGACGGCGAGGTCACCACCGTGCTCGACCAGCTGTGCTTCGCCAACGGTGTCGCGCTCACGGCCGAGGCGGATGCCGTGCTGGTCGCCGAGACCGGCACCCGCACCATTCGCCGCGTGCACCTGCGAGCCGACGGGAGCCCGGGCGCCACGACGACCTGGGTCGACGACCTGCCCGGCCACCCCGACAACATCGCCCTCGGCAGCGACGGCCTGGTCTGGGTGACGGTGGCCTCGCCGACCGACAAGGCCCTGACCATCCTGCAGAAGAGCCCCCGGGCCGTGCGAGGCATGGTGCGCCGGCTCCCCGAGAGCCTCAAGCCGAAGCCCAAGGAGACCGCCCGGGTCATCGCCTTCGACTCGACGGGGCGCACCGTGCACGACCTCGACTTCGACCCGACCCACTGGCACCTGGCCACCGGCGTCCGGGAGCACGAGGGAACGGTCTGGCTCGGCAGCCTCACCCAGCCGGCGATCGCGTTCGGAGTCGTCCCACAGCGCTGAACTGATCGAGTTGTCCACAACCAATTCAGTTGAAGTGCAACCCACTTGCGGGGAGCCGAAGGTGGCCCGAATGTCGGCCGAACGCGGCCACCCAGCCCGATCGCCGGCCGAGCGCGGCCACTCAAGGCGACCACCCGTCATCCACAGCGCCGTTCCGGCGACCACGGACCCAAGGCGACGAGCGACGAAGGCCAAGCGGCGGCATCCAAAGAAGGGCACCCATCCGCGGCTGCCGTGTCACCCCTTGGCGAGAGCCGCGCGCAACGCGTCCGGGGTGGTGACCGGGGTGTCGCACACGAAACCCCGGCAGACGTAGGCCGCCGGCCGTCCGGCCACCAACGGCCGATCCGCGAGCAGCGGCACGCCGGGCGCATCCGGCATCCCGTGGACGACGACCAACCCCGCCGACGTCGCCGAACGCGCCACGTCGACCAGGGCCTGCGCACCCGACCCCTCGCCGACCACCGCCACCTGCAGCGGCCCGGCGGCCGCTGCCTCGGCGACCGCGAGGGCCCACCCGGCGAACCGCGGGTCCTGCTCGGCCACCGGGCCGCAGGCGTCCAGCGCTGCCGACGCGGCGTCCCGAAGCCGGGCCGACCCGGTGAGGGTCGCCTGGGTCAGCAGCGCCCCGGCCAGAGCCGAGGCCCCGGCGGGCTCCGCGTTGTCGGTGCGGCCTGCAGGACGCGCGAACAGTGGGGCAGCGTCGTTGGCCGTGTCGTGCAGGATGCCGTCCTCGTCGACGAACCGCTCCAGCGCCACGTCGAGCAGCGACCCGGCCGCGTCGGCCCACCGGCGCTCACCCGTCGCCTGGTGCAGCGCGAGCAGTCCCTCCGCGAGGTCGCCGTGGTCGTCGAGCACCCCCGGGGCCGCGCCGACCCGCCCACCGCGGGAGGTGCGCCGCAGCATCCCGTCGACGAGGTGCACGTCGAGCACGAAGGTCGGCCGCCCGCTCCGCAGCGGCGACCAGATCGGCACGCTGCAGCAGCACACCGGCATCCGCGAGGGCCGCGACCGCCAGCCCGTTCCAGGCCGTGACCACCTTGTCGTCGCGACTCGGCTGGGGTCGCGACGAGCGGGCGGCGAGCAGCCGCTCGCGCGTCGTCGCCCACCAGGCGGGGTCGTCGGGGTCGGTGCGCAGCTGCAGGGTCGAGGCACCCGCCTCGAAGGTGCCGGTCGCGGTGACCCCCAGCAGGGACGCCGCACGTTCCCCGTCGACCGGCCCGAGCACCTCGACGAGCTGACCGGGTGTCCACGCGTAGGTCAGGCCCTCGTGCGAGTGGCCATCCACGACGGTGTCGGCGTCGAGCGCGGACGCGAACCCGCCCTCGTCGGTGCGCAGGTCGCGCAGCAGGAAGTCGGCGGTCTCCTCGGCAACCCGCCGTGCCAGCGGGTCTCCGGTCGCGCGCCAGAGGTGGGCGTACACCCGCAGGAGCTGGGCGTTGTCGTAGAGCATCTTCTCGAAGTGCGGCACCACCCAGTTCGCGTCGACGGCATACCGGGCGAAGCCGCCGCCGAGCTGGTCGTACATCCCACCGCGTGCCATCGCCGCGCAGGTGCCGCGGGCCATCGCCAGAGCGTCGGCCGACCCCGTGCGGGCGTGGTGGCGCAGGAGGAACTCCAGCACCATCGACGGCGGGAACTTCGGGGCGCCCCCGAACCCGCCGCGGGCCTCGTCGTACATCGAGCGCAGTCGGCGCACCGCGGCGTCGCACACCTCGGCACCGAGCCGCGACGGAGCGGGCGGGCCGGTGTGCGACCGCAGCTGTTCCGCCACGCTCGCCCCCGAGGCCAGCACCCGGTCGCGCTGGTCGACCCACACCTCACCGGCGTTGGCCAGCAGTGCGAGCAGCTGCGCCTTGGGCAGGTAGGTGCCCGCGAAGAAGGGGTCGCCGTCGGGGGTGAGCAGGCAGGTCATCGGCCAGCCGCCGTGCCCGGTGAGCGCCGTCACCGCCGCCATGTAGACGGCGTCGACATCCGGGCGCTCCTCCCGGTCGACCTTGACCGCCACGAAACCCTTCGTTGACGGCGGCGGCCACCTCGTCGTCCTCGAACGACTCGTGGGCCATCACGTGGCACCAGTGGCACGCGGCGTAGCCGACGGACAGCAGGACCGGCAGGTCGCGCCGCCGCGCCTCGGCGAAGGCGTCGTCCGACCACTCCCACCAGTCGACGGGGTTGTCGGCGTGCTGCAGGAGGTAGGGGCTCGAGGAGCCCGCGAGCCGGTTCGCCATCCGACCACCGTATGCCGGGTGGTCGCCTGCGCGACGGGCCGAGGTCAGTCGTCCAGCGCCTTGGTGAGCGCGATGCACGTGGACAGGGCCTCGGGGTCGCTCAGCTCGCTGGTCCAGCTCACCTCGACGCCGGCCCGGAGCAACGACCAGGCCCGGGCCTCGTCGACGTCGATGCCGGCCGCCTCCGCGACGAGTGCGACGCGGTGCCGCACCGACCAGCGGAACGCCGCACCGGTGCCCAGCTCGTCGACCCGGTTGTGCAGCACCGGGAAGACGTCGAAACCCGGGTGGCCCGCCAACGGCTTGGGGTCGATCGCGACGTAGGCCCCGTCCCGGCGGCGCAGCACGTTCTCGAAGTGGAGGTCGGTGTGCAGCAGCAGGTCCGCACCGTCGTCGGCCAGCAGCTCACGCGCCAGGCCGACCGTGCGCTGGGTGACCCGCCGCGGGACGGCCGGGCGCCGTGCCATCCGCTCCAGGTGTGGCGCGAGGTAGGGCCCGAGACGGGCGACCTGAGGGGGAGCGGGCACCTGCAACCGGCCCAACAGCTCACCGATGACCTCGCAGGCCTCGTCGACCCACATCGCCTTCAGGTCCTGGTCGGCGTCGAGGCGCTCGAGCAGGAGCAGGCCGTCCGAGGGCAGGGCCGCGACGAGGCGCACGGCACCGTCGCCGGCCCAGGTGCGCAGGGCGAGCGCCTCGTGCGTGCCCTCCGGATGCGGCCAGGTCACCTTCAGGACGAGCCGCTGCACGCCGCGCCGCACCGGCACGACGATCGCCGTCCAGCCCGTGCGCGGCTCGCCGTCGACGGTGAGGCCCCAGCGCTCCAGCCCCTCGGCGAGCAGCCGCGGCACGGTCTCGAGCCAGGCGGCGCCGGTCGGGCCGCCTTCGGCGGGGTAGCCGCTCACCTGCTCCACCCACGCCGGGGGGAGCAGCACCGGCTCGCTCACTCCAGCCCCGGGAAGGGGGCCGAGCTCGACGCCCCAGCGGTGGGCCTCGACCTCGACGGTGCCGAGCCAGCGGGTCAGCGCCGCCAGCCCGGGGCCGCCGTCGGAGGCCACGATCGGGCCGAGGTGCTCGCCGTAGCCGGCGCGCAGCGTGGTCAGCGACGTCTGGGCCAGCCGGGCCGCGGACGCTGCGTCGTCGGCCGGGAACGGCAGCGGGTGGCCGAGCGAGTCGTCGGGCTGGGCGCCGCCCGCCAGCTGGTCGGCGAGCAGGTCGCGCAGCGCGGCGAGGGTGGTGTCCGACCTGGCCCGCTGGGCATCGGTCGACCGCGCGCTGACGATCTCGAGGAAGTAGACCGCCGCCGACGTCGCGGCTGCCAGGGCGCTCACCCGGTCGCCGGCGACCGGCTCCTGGGGCACGGTCGGCGGGCGGCCGGCGAGGAGGGTCGCCGCGGCATACCGCTGCGCATGGAGCGACGCGATGGTGGGCCGCAGGTCCTCCGCGACCCCCGCGAAGCGGGCGGCGGTCGCCGCGGACGCGCCCTCGGCCGCCGCGAGCGCGGAGCGCCCGGCCGAGCCCGTGCCGGTCGGCGAGGCCGTGGAGGTGGGGGAGGCGGACGGGGTGGCGTCGAGGGCTGTGGCAGGCACGCCAGCGGCCAGCAGCGTGGTGCGCAGCACGGTGTGCTGCTGGCGATGGAGGGTGGTGAGGTCTGCGGCGAGGGCGCCGGGAACGGTGGCAGCGAGCTCGGCCAGGGCCGCCGTGTCTCGTGTCAGGGCCACCAGCTCGGCCTCGGCAGGCACCGGCGTCCGGGTCGGTACGAGCGGGACACGGGGGGCGTCGTCCTCGAGCCGGATGCCGCAGCCGGCGCTCGGCAGGACCGCTGCGACGACCCCTGCCACGACGGTGCGCCGGCGGATGCCGGGGCGCGTTCCCTCCGTCATGGGCGCATCATCGCACGGGTTCGGGCCTCATCCGTTCTGTCCTAGAGTGGGGTGCGGCGGTCACCCGCCGACCGACAAACTGCAGAGAGGGAGGGTTCTTCATGACCACAGCGGACAGCATCCGCCCCACCCTGCAGGACGCGCTCGCCCCGAGCGCCCTGGTGCTCGAGGACGTCGCCGTGACCCCCGCCGGCCGACGCCGCGTCGTCAAGGTCCTCGTCGACCGCGCGCTCGGTGAGGCCGACACGGTCACCGAGCCCACCGCGCCGCTCACCCTCGACGAGGTCGCCGACGCCACCCACCTGGTCAGCGACGCCCTCGACGCCTCCGACGTGATGGGGGAGCTGCCCTACACGCTCGAGGTGTCCTCACCGGGCGTCGGCCGACCGCTGACCGAGCCCCGCCACTTCCGGCGCAACGTCGGCCGGCTCGTCACCGTGCACCACGACGGGGGCGAGGTCACCGGGCGGGTGGTCAGCGCCTCGGCCACCGAGGTCAGCCTCGAGGTGCCCGCTTCCAAGGCCACTCCCGCCCGCACCGAGACGCTCCCGTACGCCGCGGTCGAGCGGGCCGTCGTGCAGGTCGAGTTCGCCCGCCACGACGAGAGCAAGGAGAGCTGAGATGGACATCGACCTGGCCGCCCTGCGCGCGCTCGAGCGGGAGCGGGGGATCGCCCTCGACGTGCTCATCCCGGCCATCGAGCAGGCCCTCGTCCTCGCCTACCAGCGCACCGACGGGCACTACCGGCACTCGCGCGCCGAGCTCGACCGCAAGACCGGGCACGTCGTCATCTGGGCGCGTGAGGAGACCGAGATCCCTCCCGCCGAGGGTGAGGTCGACGACGAGGGCAACCCTGCGCGGCCGCGCCGGGAGATCGGGCCCGAGTTCGACGACACCCCGACCGGGTTCGGGCGGGTGGCGGCGGCCACGGCCCGCCAGGTCATCGTCCAGCGCCTGCGCGACATCGAGGACGACGCGATCCTCGGCGACTTCAAGGGGCGCGAGGGCGACATCGTCGCCGGCATCATCCAGCAGAGCCCCGACCCCCGGCACGTCACGGTCGACTTCGGCACCGTCGAGGGCATCCTGCCGCTCGCCGAGCAGGTGCCCGGCGAGAGCTACGTGCACGGCCAGCGCCTGCGCTGCTTCGTCGTCTCGGTCAAGCGCGGGATGCGCGGCCCGCAGATCGGCCTGTCGCGCACCCACCCCAACCTGGTCAAGAAGCTCTTCGCGCTCGAGGTGCCCGAGATCGCCGACGGCAGCGTTCAGATCGAGGCCCTGGCCCGTGAGGCCGGCCACCGCAGCAAGATCGCGGTGCACTCCACCGTGGCCGGCCTGAACGCCAAGGGCTCGTGCATCGGACCGATGGGGGCCCGGGTGCGCGCGGTCATGAGCGAGCTGCACGGCGAGAAGATCGACATCGTCGACTGGTCCGACGACCCCGCGACCTTCATCGCGGCGGCGCTGTCGCCGGCCCGGGTGTCCTCCGTCGAGATCGTCGACCGGCAGCTGCGCTCGGCCCGGGTGATCGTGCCCGACTACCAGCTCTCCCTGGCCATCGGCCGCGAGGGCCAGAACGCCCGGCTCGCGGCCAAGCTGACCGGCTGGCGGATCGACATCCGCCCCGACACCGAGGGGTCCGCCGCGGCGCCTGCACGCACCGATGACGCGCCCCGGCGTCCCTAGGCGGTAGACTGGTGCGGACCGACCGGACTGGACTCCGTTCCGGCCACCCGGTGCGCACCTGCATCGGGTGTCGTGGGGCGGATAGCCGGTCGGCACTCCTGCGAGTGGTCCTCGGACCCGGCGCCGACGGCATCCCTGTCGTTCTGCCGGACCCCGAGCACCGACGGCCCGGGCGCGGCGCATGGCTGCATCCGGTCCTCTCGTGCCTCGATCTCGCCGTCCGTCGCCGGGCGTTCGGGCGCGCGCTGCGCTGCAGCACGTCCCCCGAGCACTCAGCGGTCGACGACTGGGTCAGGGCCCACCAGCAGGAGCCACCGTCCGAGAGCAAGAACCGAAAGCGGGTTTGACGCTGATGAGCACCCGATGAGTACTCAGCGATGAGCACCCCCCAGCTGTAACGACGGTCCGCGCAACAGAGCACGGACCTGGACAGGAGAAATGTGTCTAAAGTCCGTGTGAGCGCACTTGCCAAGGAGCTCGGAGTGACCAGCAAGGTCCTCCTCGAGCGCCTGAACGGCATGGGTGAGTACGTCAAGAGCGCCAGCTCGACGATCGAAACCCCTGTCGTACGCAGGTACAACGAGAAGTTCCCCACCGAGGCCCCCAAGGCCGAGGCTCCGGCCGCGGCGAAGAAGGCCCCGGCCACCAGGCCCGCCCCGGCCACGAAGGCGGCGGCTCCGGCTGCCGCGGCGGCTCCGGCCGCCCCGTCGGCGGCTCCCGCCGCAGCGGCGCCGGCCACCCCCGCACCGAGCACGCCCGCCCCGAGCACCTCGGCCCCCGCGCCGGCCGCTCCGGCACCGGCGACCTCCGCCCCGGTCTCCCCGGCCCCGGCAGCAGCACCGGCCCCGGCTGCTGCAGCCGCGGCCGCCGCACCCGCGGCACCGGCCGCTCCGGCATCCCCCAGTGCGCCCGCCGCGCCGGTGGCACCGGCCGCCCGTGAGGGCGGCGCGGGCCAGGGCGCCCCGCGTCCGGGCGCCCCGCGCCCGGCCACCCCGCGACCGGGCAACAACCCGTTCGCCCCGAGCCAGGGCATGGGTCGCTCCCGCGAGGCAGCAGCCCGCCCCGGCAACAACCCCTTCGCCCCGAGCCAGGGCATGCCGCGTCCGCAGAGCCGTCCGGGCACCCGCCCCGGCGGTGCCGGCGGCCCCGGCGGCGCCGGCGCGGCCGGACCGCGTCCCGGCGGCGCCCGCCCGAGCCCGGGCATGATGCCCGACCGCTCGGCCGTGGCTCGTCCCGGTGAGCGCCCGGCGCGCGGTGGCGCGCGTCCCGGCGCTGCCGGTGCGCGTCCCGGTGGCGGCCCCGGTGCGGGCGGCGGCTTCGGCGGTCGTCCCGGTGGTGGCGGCGGCGGTTTCCGCGGCGGCCCCGGTGGTCGTGGCGGCACCCAGGGTGCCTTCGGCCGCGGTGGCGGTCGACCCGGCCGGGCCCGCAAGTCCAAGCGCGCGAAGCGCATGGAGTTCGAGGAGATGCAGGCGCCGTCGATCGGTGGCGTGAGCGTCCCCCGCGGCGACGGCAAGACCATCATCCAGATCCGTCAGGGCGCGAGCCTGTCCGACTTCGCGGACAAGATCGACGCGAACCCGGGCTCGCTGGTCACCGTGCTGTTCCACCTCGGTGAGATGGCCACGGCGACCCAGAGCCTCGACGAGGACACCTTCCGCCTGCTCGGCGGCGAGCTCGGCTACGACATCCGCATGGTGTCGCCCGAGGAGGAGGAGCGCGAGCTCTTCGACTCCTTCCACATCGACCTGGAGACGGGTATCGAGGGTGAGGACGATGAGGACCTCGAGGCTCGTCCGCCGGTCGTCACGGTCGTGGGTCACGTCGACCACGGAAAGACCCGGCTCCTCGACGCGATCCGCAACGAGGACGTCGCGGGTGGCGAGACTGGTGGCATCACCCAGCACATCGGTGCCTACCAGGTCCACCGCGAGCACGAGGGCGTCGACCGTCCGATCACCTTCATCGACACCCCGGGCCACGAGGCGTTCACCGCCATGCGTGCCCGTGGTGCGAAGGTCACGGACATCGCGATCCTCGTGGTGGCGGCCGACGACGGCGTCATGCCGCAGACCATCGAGGCGCTCAACCACATGCAGGCCGCAGACGTGCCGATCGTGGTCGCCGTCAACAAGATCGACGTCGAGGGCGCCAACCCGAGCAAGGTCCGTCAGCAGCTCACCGAGTACAACCTCGTGGCCGAGGAGTACGGCGGCGACACGATGTTCGTCGACGTCTCCGCGAAGCAGGGGCTGAACATCGACCAGCTGCTCGAGGCCGTGCTGCTCACCGCCGACGCGGCGCTCGACCTGCGCGCCAACCCCGACCGTGAGGCCCGGGGCATCGCGATCGAGGCCAACCTCGACAAGGGGCGCGGCGCCACGGCGACCGTGCTGATCCAGACGGGCACGCTGCACGTCGGTGACGCCATCGTCGCGGGTTCCTCCCACGGCCGCGTCCGCGCCATGCTCGACGAGCACGGCAACGCGGTGCCGGAGGCCGGTCCGTCCCGTCCGGTGCAGGTGCTCGGCCTGTCCTCGGTCCCGCGGGCCGGCGACACCTTCGTCGTCGCCCCCGACGACCGCACCGCGCGCCAGATCGCCGAGAAGCGTGAGGCCGCGGACCGTCAGGCGAGCCTGGCCAAGGCCCGCAAGCGCATCTCGCTCGAGGACCTCAACGAGGCTCTCGCAGCGGGCAAGGTCGACACCCTCAACCTCATCCTCAAGGGTGACGTGTCGGGTTCGGTCGAGGCGCTCGAGGACGCCCTGCTCCAGATCGACGTGGGCGACGAGGTCGACCTGCGGATCATCGACCGCGGTGTCGGCGCGATCACGCTGAACAACATCAACCTCGCGATGGCGTCCGACGCCATCATCATCGGCTTCAACGTCCGGGCCGAGGGCCAGAACGCCGAGGTCGCCGAGCGCGAGGGCGTCGAGATCCGCTACTACTCGGTCATCTACCAGGCGATCGAGGAGATCGAGCAGGCCCTCAAGGGCATGCTCAAGCCGGAGTTCGAGGAGGTCGAGCTCGGCACCGCGGAGATCCGCGAGATCTTCCGGAGCAGCAAGTTCGGCAACATCGCCGGTTCGATCGTCCGCAGTGGCGAGATCAAGCGCGGCACCCGGGCGCGGATCACCCGCAACGGGGTCGTCGTGTCGGAGAACGTCGAGATCGCCGGGCTGCGCCGCTTCAAGGACGACGTCACCGAGGTCCGCGAGGGCTTCGAGTGCGGCATCAACCTGGGGTCGTACAACGACCTCCAGCTCGAGGACCTCATCTCCACGTACGAGATGCGGGAGAAGCCCCGAGCGTGATGCGGCGGGTCCCACGCTCTGCGTGGGCGAAGCCGCGCGCCTGATCCGGGCGAAAGGGCGTGCCGTGAGGCCGTGAAGGGCCCACACCGATACCTCGGTGTGGGCCCTTCACGTTCGTCCGGGACGGCACGGGTATGCGGTGTGCGCCGCCGTGAGGGAGCGGGAGATGACCCGAATAACCCAGTGACGAGCCCGTCCGGGCGATGCTTCACTTCTAGGATGGACACGACCCGTCCGTTGATCGCCAGGCACCACGAGTTGCAGGTGCTGGAGGAGTGCCTCACCTCCGCCCGTTCGGGTCGGGCGAGGATCGCCCTCATCCGCGGTGAGTCCGGCATCGGGAAGAGCCGACTGGCCGAGTCGCTGGCCGATCAGGCCCGCCAGGAAGGCGTGTTCGTCGCGCTGGGTCACTGCACCCCGGTCAGCGGTGGAGAGCTGCCGTTCGGACCGTTCGTCGAGCTGCTCAGCCAGATCGGTGCGGCGCCCGAGTCGGAGGACGTCGCCGGTGCGACCTGGGAGCGGCTGCGCACCGTGCTGACCGTCTCGGGGCCCTCGTCCGGCGCACTTTCACCGGATGTCGGCTTGGAGCGTTCGCTGCTGTTCACGAGTGTGCTGTGGGTCCTGCACACCCTGGGGGAGCGCCAGCCGGTGATGCTCGTGCTGGAGGACGTCCATTGGGCCGACTCATCCAGCCTCGACCTGCTCAACTACCTGGCCCGCACCGCCGGACAGGAGCGACTCCTGATCGTGCTGACCTGCCGTGACGACGCTCTTGGCCACGACGCCTCCACCGGCAGGGGGATCCGAGAGCTGGGCCGGGCAGAGATGACGTGCGACATCGCGCTGACCCCGCTCGGTGCGGAGGAGGTGAGTCAGCTGCTCGTAGGGGCGGACCTCCCGCTGCCGGTTTCGCAGTACGACAGGGTCATCGAGCTGAGCGACGGCAATCCCTTCATCGCGCTCGAGCTGGCATCCCATGACGGGGTCGAGGGCGCCCACACCGAGGCGTTGCGCCACGCGCTGATGGGGCCACTCGAGGACCTGTCGGACGATGCCCGGCGCTCGCTGCACGTGGCCGCCGTTCTGGGGGAGTACATCCCGCACGAGGTCCTGGAGTACGCCATCGAGAGCACGGGTGCCGACGTCGCGTCGAACATCCGGCTGCTCACCGAGCGCGGCCTGCTCGTCGCCGGGGCCGAGCGTTACGACTTCCGGCACGCGATAGTCCGGGAGAACGTGGTGGCAGAGATGCTGCCCAGTGAACGCCTCGCTGCGCACCGTGCCGCTGTCCACGGCCTCCAGGTCGCCCACCTGGAGGGCTCGGCGACGGGCCTCACCCAGCTGGCCCACCACCTCGTCGCGGCCAAGGACTACGCGGGAGCCCTGCCAGTGGTCCTGTCGGCGGCTGGGCATGCTCGGCGGGTGTACGCGTTCCCCGAGGCGAGACGTCAGCTCGCCGTGGGGAGGGAGGTCCTGTGGAGCCGGGTGGACGATCCGGAGGCGCTCGCCGGACTCTCGTACGACGACCTGGTGCGCCGCGAGGCCGAGATGGCGCGCTGGGCCGGGCGGCCGTCGGAGGCGGCGGAGCTCATCCAGACGGCCATGGTGAGGGCCGCCCCCGGTGGACGTGACCGGGCGCGGCTGGAGCTCGAGCTGGGTGAGGCCTTGTGGGCCGCCGGCGACCCCGCCGCAGCCCTGGCGGCATGGGAACGCAGTGAAGCGGCGCTGCAGGTGACACCCGAGGACCCGGCAGCCCAGAACCCGGCAGCCCAGAACCCGGCACCCGAGGATCCGGAGCCCGGTGACCCGACACTGCGCGCGAGGGTCCTCGCATCCCTTGCTCGGGGGCTGGTGATGACCGGTCGGCACGAGAGCGGCCGCGCAGCCGCTGAGCTCGCCGTCGCGCTGTCCGAGGAGGCCGGCGCCATCCGCGCCGCGCTGCAGGCACGCATCACGCTGGCCATCGTCGTGGCTCGCCAGGGCGAGCTGGAGACGGGGGTGGCACAGCTGCGCCAGTGCCTGCCCGAAGCCATTGCGGCAGACGCCTTCGAGGCGGTCGTGCGCTGCTTCGGCAACATCGCCTTCCTCCTCTCGGCCGCGGGCCGAATGGGCGAGGCGCTGGAGATCACGGCGGAGGGCGCGCAGGTCTGCCGACGCTTCGGACCGTTGCTCCTCGTGGCGCCCACGCTGGCCGAGAACTGGGTGCACGCGCTGGTTGCGACCGGTCGGTGGGACGAGGCCGAGGAGCTTGCGCAGGAGCTGGAGCAGCAGTGGGCCGCCGAGGGCATGGCGCTCGCCCTGCACCTCGAGCTCGCCCACGTGGCCGCCGCTCGAGGTGACGCAGCCAGCTTCGAGCGGACGATGTCGATCATCGAGCGGTTCGCCCGGGCGGACGACCCGTACGCGTTGCACGACGTCACCGCCGCGCGGGCGGAGAACCTGCTGTGGCACGGAGACGCACAGGAGGCCCACCGGATCGCGCGCGAGTCGCTGAGCCACCTCGCTGACCAGCAGGACTATCGGACTGGTCGTCAGCATGTGCAGCGTGGCGCTGCGCGCCCACGCCGATCGGGTCACCAGCCGAGCCGATCGCGTCATGAGTGAGTCGGCGGCTGGCGAGACACGGCAGCTTCTCTCCATCGCGCAGCATGCGGCGGAGCGCGACACCGGCGCCCTCGGTCATGCCCACCTCCTGCTGTGCGAGGCCGAGGCCGCCCGCGCCTCCCTGAGCCAGTCAGCCGACCCGTGGACGACGGTCGTCACGACCTGGCAGCACCTTGACTGTCCCTACCCGACGGCCTACGCCCAGTGGCGGCGCGCCGAGGAGCTCTTCGGCGCGCGGGCCCGCGCGCAGGGGACACGTGCACTCGCATCCGCCCTGCAGACCGCAGCGCGGCTGCGGTGCGCGCCACTCGAGTCGTCGCTGCGCCTGCTGGCACGACACGCCGGGGTGTCGGCCCTGGAACTGGAGACGGCCGCGACCGAGGAGGCAGCGACCGAGCCAGCAGCCCCTGCCGCCGAGGGACCTCGCACCCCGGACTCCCTCCCTGTGCCGCTCACACCGCGGGAACGTGACGTCCTGCAGATCCTCACCGAGGGCTTCTCGAACCAGCAGATCGCCAGGCGCCTGTTCATCAGCGAGAGCACGGTCAGCGTCCACGTCTCCCACGTCATCGCAAAGCTGGGCGTCTCCAACCGGCTGCAGGCCGCAGCGGCAGCGAACCGCCTCAACCTCTTCCCTTCGGAAGGCGAAGGGGTGTAGAACTCGGGAACCCCTTAGGACTGGAGATCTGACATGGCGCATCCGTGCAGGACCAGCAACCCGGGAACCATCATGCACGCGTGCGACAGCGAGCTGTCCACCAAGACCTTGTGCGGCCTCGATGTCCACGGACCGACGGTCGGCACGGTGTGGGGGTTCAAGGCACTGTGCCCCGGATGCTATCCAGAGAAGAATCCGGTCGAGGGGCCGGGAGAACCGCTGCCGATCCCCGGGCGCGAGGGCATGGACGACGAGATCAAGTAGTCGGAACCGTTCCTCCGGGGCGTCGCCTGCTAAGGCTGCCCGGAGCGTCAGCTAAGGGTTTGCCGGGCGACGTGGACCTCGTGGCGCTCGACCCTGAAGGGTATGAACAGGTACCCGACAGAGACGAAGCGCACGGCCCCCGCCAGCAGGAAAGGTGTCACGATCCTCGCGGCGGTGACACTCGCCCTCACCCTGACCAGTTCCCACGCCCGGGACACTGCCCTCGACGCCGCTCGGGCGGTCGTCAACCTTCCCGTCAGCGCCGCCGGCGTCATCTGGGGTCGGGCCCACGGCGGCACCTGCCTGGTCCACGCCGACCTCTTCATCACGTGTGAGTCCCTGGACTCCGGCTTCACCGACGCAGGGACGACGGTCGGCAACGTCTGGCTCTACGACACCCTCGACGGGCCCGACCGGTACCGCCACGAAGCGCGGCACGCCGATGAGTGGGCCTTGGTGGGTCCGTCGTTCCCCGCGCTGTACGCCGCCGAGTTCGTGCGGACCGGCGGCCGCCAACAGAACGTGTTCGAGGAGTGGGCCGGCCTCCATGACGGCGGCTACCTGCGCTGAGCACGACCAGCTGCGACGGCACGCAGCGCGAGGGCCGGATCCGCGACTGCGGACCCGGCCCTCGGTCTGTCCCGGGAGCACCACCTGCTGACCCGGCCTCCTGCCTCGGGCGCAGCGCCGCGACAAGGGCCGGGTCCGCCGTGGCGGACCCGGCCCCGTGCTGTTTGGTGAGTGCTCTCCAACCGGTCTTCGTGGGTGTCAGTGGACCTGCGAGTAGCCGTCCGCGCCGAGCACGATCACCAGGACGTAGGACATCGTCATCATCGCGCTCGCGCAGCACAGCCACAGGGCCTTCCGCGACGCACGGCGGGCGCCCTCGAGGTCGCCCAGTGCCAGCCGGGTGCGGACGTTGCCCGCGCAGATGACCGCGGCGATCGCCGGGGTCCCGATGCACACCAGGGCACACACCACGGCCAGGGTCAGGTGGGTCGGCACGGGGCGCTGGTCCCGCGCCGGGTCGGTCACCTGGCCCAGTGCCCGGTCAGGCACGGGAGTGGTGACGGTGGGCTGGAGCTCGATCACTGAGGTCATGCCTCGACTGTCCGCGCCGGCGCGACGCCCGACATCTGGCGAACCCTTAGATCGGGCCCTGCCCTCCCTTAGCCGGGCCGACGACCCCACGACCCCGCCGGTGCGGCAGGAGCGAGTGCAGCCACTCGATAGGGTTGGGCAGGTCCCGGATCACCTCCGGGTTCTACCCACCAGCACAGGAGGACGCCGTGGCCGACACCGCACGCGCCCAGAAGATCGCCGACCGCATCAAGACGCTGACCGCGGAGAACCTGGAGTCGATCGTCAAGGACCCCGACCTGGGGTTCGTCACCATCACCGACGTCCGGGTCACCGGCGACCTCCAGCACGCCTCGCTCTTCTACACCGTCTTCGGGGATGCCGGTCAGCGCGCCCAGACCGCGCGCCTCCTCGAGCTCAACAAGGGCAAGCTGCGCTCCTTCGTCGGCAAGCAGCTCGGCATCCGGCTCACGCCGAGCCTGGAGTTCATCGCCGACGCGATCCCGGAGACCGCCGCCCACCTCGAGGACCTCCTGCGCGAGGCCCGGGAGCGCGACGCGGCCGTGGCCGCCGCCGCAGCCGGTGCCGTCCACGCCGGCGAGGCCGACCCGTACAAGAAGGACCGCGAGCTCGACGACGAGGCCGACCCGGGCGACGACGGCCACGAGGTCGCGGGTGCCGACGTCTGAGAGCGGGGGCACCCAGCCCACGCCCGACGGCATCCTGGTCGTCGACAAGCCGCAGGGCTGGACCAGCCACGACGTCGTCGCCCGAGCGCGCCGGCTGTGCGCGACCCGCAAGGTCGGCCACGCCGGCACCCTCGACCCGATGGCGACCGGCGTGCTGGTGCTCGGCGTCGGCCGGGCGACCAAGCTGCTCACCTTCCTCGTCGGCTGCGACAAGGACTACACGGCCACGATCCGGCTCGGTCAGGCGACGGTGACCGACGACGCGGAGGGTGACGTCACGGCATCCGTCGGTGCCGCGGGCATCGAGCGGGATGCCGTGGAGGCGGCCGCGCTGCCGCTCACCGGCGCCATCGAACAGGTGCCGAGCGCGGTCAGTGCGATCAAGGTCAAGGGGGAGCGCGCCTACCACCGGGTGCGCAGCGGCGAGGCCGTCGAGCTCGCCGCCCGGCCGGTCACCGTGTCGAGGTTCGTCGTCGGCGACACCCGCGCGGAGCGACGCCGACGGCACGCCGGTGCTCGACGTCGACGTGGAGGTCACCGTGTCGTCCGGCACCTACGTGCGCGCCCTGGCGCGCGACCTGGGTGCGGCCCTCGGCTGCGGCGGGCACCTGACCGCGTTGCGTCGCACCCGGGTCGGCGGCTTCGCGATCGCGGACGCGCACCCGCTCGCCGACCTCGAGGCGCGCCAGGGGGAGCGGATGCCGGTCACGCCGCTCTCCGACGCCGCCCGCGCGGCGTTCGTGGTGCGTGAGGTCGACGAGGCGCAGGCGCGCACCCTGGGCTACGGACAGCGCCTGGAGTCGGCCGTGCCGGGGCGCACCGAACCGGTCGCCGCCATCGCGCCGGACGGCACCCTCGTCGCGATGCTGGACGAGTCGCGTCCCACGGCACGCAGCCTCGTCGTGTTTGCCCCGGCGAGTTCGTAGAGTGGTCCCCGTGCATCGCTGGACCGACCCCTCCCAGACGCCTGCGGCCCTGCGGCCCTGCGTCGTCACGCTCGGCAACTTCGACGGCGTCCACCGCGGGCACCGGGCGGTGCTGAACGCCCTCGTCGACGCCGGCCGCCGGCTCGGGCTGCCGGCGGTGGCGATCACCTTCGAGCCGCACCCGATCGCCGTGCTGCGGCCCGAACAGGCGCCCGAGCTCATCGCGCCCGGCCCGATCCGCGACGACCTGATCGCCGACTCTGGGGTCGACGGCCTGCTCGTGCTCGACTTCACCACCGAGTTCGCCCAGCAGACCCCGGAGGACTTCGTGCGGGCCGTGTTCGTGCGCGGCCTCGACGCCCACGGTGTCGTCGTCGGCATGGACACCCGCTTCGGCTACCGCAACTCCGGCGACGTCTCCACGTTGGCCGACCTCGGCGAGCAGTTCGGCTTCGAGGTCGTGGCCCTCGACGACGTCGGCGACGGGGAGCGGTTCTCCTCCACCGTGGTCCGCAACCACCTTCGCGCCGGAGAGGTGGGTGAGGCGGCCCGCATCCTCGGCCGTCCGCACCGGGTCGTCGGCACCGTCGTGCACGGCAACCACCGCGGGAAGGCGCTGGGGTTCCCCACCGCGAACCTGTCCGCCGACTCGATCGGTCTGGTGCCGCTCGAGGGCGTCTACGCGGGGTGGCTCACCCGGCTCGACCTTGCCGACGGCGAGCGCGACCGCACGATGCCGGCGGCGATCAGCGTCGGCACCAACCCCACCTTCACGACCCACGACCGGCGCACCGTCGAGGCCTACGTGCTCGACCGCGACGACCTCGACCTCTACGACGAGCGCATCATGGTCGAGTTCACGGCCCACATCCGGCCGACGCTGAAGTTCGAGAGCGTCGACGAGCTGCTCGAGGCGATGGGCAAGGACGTCGCGCGGTGCCACGAGCTCCTCACGAAGATCGTCCCCGCCTGACCCGGATGCACGCATCCGGGTCAGGCCGTGGGCCCGCCGGCCGGAGCCCCCTGAACCCCGTGAGCCCGTGGGCCCGGCACGACGTCGGGCTCTACCTCGCCGCCGCCGGCACCTCGGTGGTCGGCGCGCTGCTCGTCTGGTCGGCCACGGCCCGCGTCGACGGCACGGCCTACCTCGTGCGGCACCTCCTCACCGCGGCGGTCGGGATGGCGTTGGCGCTGCTGGTGAGCCGCGTCGGCCAGGACCGGGTGCGGGTGGCCGCCCCGTGGGTGTACGCCGGGTCGCTGCTCCTGCTGCTGGCGGTGCTGACCCCGTTGGGCCGCACGGTCAACGGCTCGCGGTCCTGGATCCCACTGGTCGGTGGGTTCACCGTGCAGCCGGCCGAGCTGGCCAAGGTGGGGCTGTGCCTGGCCCTGGCCACCCTGCTCGCCGGGCAGGCCGAGCGCGGGCTGGCGCCGGGCCGTCGCGAGGTGGCCCTCGCCGCCGTGCTGGTGGCCCTGCCGACGGCGCTCATCCTGCTGCAGCCGGACCTCGGCTCGGCGGCGGTGGTCGTCGCGGTCGGCGCGGTGGTCGTCACCGTGGCCGGTGTGCCGCGCCGGTGGGTGGTCGGCGCCGTGCTGCTCGGCCTGGCCGTCGTGGTGGTCGCCCTCACCACGCCCGTGCTCAGCGACTACCAGCGCGACCGGCTGACGGCGTTCGCCGACCCGTCGGCCGACCCGCAGGGCAGCGGCTACCAGACCCGGATGGTGCGCCTGGCCATCGGCGCCGGCGGCGTCTGGGGCCAGGGGTTCATGCGGGGGGAGCGCACCCAGGGCGGATACGTGCCCTACCAGCTCAACGACTTCGTCTTCTCCGTCGCGGGGGAGGAGCTGGGGTTCGTCGGCGCCACCGGGCTGCTCCTGCTGCTGGCGTTCGTGGTGGGGAGGGTGCTCGTCGTGGCCGCGCGGGCGCAGGACGCGTTCGGGCGGCTGGTCGCCGTCGGCGTCGCGACCTGGTTGGCGGTACAGGTGGTGCAGAACGTGGGCATGAACCTGGGCCTGCTGCCCGTCACGGGGCTGCCGCTGCCGTTCGTGTCCTACGGGGGGTCCTCGATGCTCGTCTCGTGGGTCGCGATCGGCCTGGTCGACGCGACGCACGCCACGTCGGCGCGCCGCTGAGCAGGCATACCCTTCCTACGGCCCACTGTGGAAGGATTCGCGCAGCACGCTCCCCAATGACGAGGACGACGATCGATGCTCACCGCCTCCCCACAGATCCACTCGCCCGCCGACGAACCGGTCGACCAGTCCGTGCTGGACCGAGAGGCCCAGAGCGTCGGCCACATGTTCCGCAACCGGATCGCGGCCAGCCCCGACCAACCTGCGTACCTCCATGCCCTGGTCTCGGAGGCCGGTGACGACTGGGTCACGGTGACCTGGGCCGAGCTCGACGTCGTGGTCCGCGAGATCGGGGCCGGGCTGGTGGCTCTGGGCATCGAGCCGGAGGACCGCGTCGCCATCGCCTCGAGCACCCGCTACGAGTGGGCCCTGGCCGACCTCGCCGTCATGGTCGCCGGCGGCGCCACGACCACCATCTACCCGACCACGATGGCCGACGACGTCGCGTTCATCGTGTCCGACTCCGGCGCCAAGGTCGTCTTCGCCGAGAACGCCGACCAGCTCGAGAAGCTGCGCGGCATGCGGGCGGACACCCCGGCCGTGCTGCGGGTCATCGTGTTCGACGGCGTGTCCGACACCGACGCCTGGACGCTCACCCTCGACGAGGTGCGCCAGCTCGGCCGCGAGTACCTGCTCGGCGACCCGGGGGCGATCGACGCGCGGATCGACGCCATCCAGCACGACCAGCTGGCCACGATCATCTACACCTCGGGCACGACCGGCCGCCCCAAGGGCGTGCGGCTGCCGCACAGCGCCTGGACCTACGAGGGCGCGGCCGTCGAGGCGATCAACATCCTCAGCGAGGACGACCTGCAGTACCTCTGGCTGCCGCTCGCCCACGTGTTCGGCAAGGTCCTGCTGACCCTGCCGCTGCAGATCGGGTTCCCCACGGCGATCGACGGCCGGATCGACAAGATCGTCGACAACCTGGCCGTCGTGAAGCCGACCTTCATGGGCGCAGCGCCGCGCATCTTCGAGAAGGCCTACGGCCGGATCCAGACGATGATGGCCGACGAGGGCGGCATCAAGGCCAAGCTCTTCACCTGGGCCGGCGGGGTCGGCCGCGAGGTCAGCGTGCTGCGCGAGCAGGGCAAGAACCCCTCTGGGCTGCTCGGCCTGAAGTACACCGTCAGCGACAAGCTGATCGGCACCAAGATCCGTGAGCGCTTCGGTGGACGGATCCGCTTCTTCATCTCCGGCTCGGCCGCGCTGAACCAGGACGTCGCGCGGTGGTTCGACGGGATGGGGATGCAGATCGCCGAGGGCTACGGCATGACCGAGACCAGTGCCGCCTCGTTCGTCAACCGGGTCAAGGCCTACCGCTACGGCAGCGTGGGCTGGCCGCTGCCCGGCACCGAGGTGCGCATCGCCGACGACGGCGAGGTGCTGCTGCGGGGCAACGGCAACATGGAGGGGTACCACAACAACCCCGAGGCGACCGCCGAGACCATCGATGCCGAGAGGTGGCTGCACACCGGCGACATCGGTGAGCTCGACGACCGCGGCTTCCTGCGGATCACCGACCGCAAGAAGGACATGTTCAAGACCAGCGGCGGAAAGTACGTCGCGCCCTCGAACATCGAGGCGACGTTCAAGGGGCTGTGCCCCTACGCCAGCCAGCTCGTCGTCTACGGCGCCGACCGCAACTTCGTCTCCGCCCTGGTGACCCTCGACCCCGAGGCGATCACCGGCTGGGCCGCCCAGAACGGGCTGGCGGGCCAGGACTACACCGCGATCGTCCGCTCCGACGCGTGCCGGGCGATGGTCCAGGGCTACATCGACCAGCTCAACGCGGGCCTGAACCGCTGGGAGACCATCAAGAAGTTCACCATCCTCGAGAACGACCTCACCGTCGAGGCCGGCGAGCTCACCCCGAGCCTGAAGCTCAAGCGCAAGGTCGTCTCGGAGAAGTACCAGGAGCTGCTGGACGCCCACTACACGAGCTGACCCCGGCCACGGCGCTGTGACCGGCGCCGCTGGCCGGCGGGGCGTACCGCTGGTCAGTCGGTGATGAGCGGGACGAAGCGGTAGCGGCCGTGCTCGGTGAGCCGCCGCCCGTCCGGCGCGTTCGCGTCCCGCTCGACGCGCAGCATCCGGCCGGCCACCGGCACCACGAGGATGCCGGCGACGTCCAGCTGGGCCACCAGCGGTTCCGGCAGCCTGGTCGCCATGGCCGACACCAGCACCCGGTCGAACGGCGCCTCGTCCGGCGCGCCGAGCACCCCGGCGACGGACGCGCGGACCCGAGCCCACGGCATCCGGGCCGCCTCGACGTTCGCGCTGCCGGTGAGCACCAGGTCGGGCACCCGCTCGAGCCCGAGCACCGAACCGGTGGGCCCGACGAGGGCGGCGAGCAGGGCCGTGGTCCAGCCCGACCCGGACCCGACGTCGAGCACCCGCTGCCCGGGCCGCACGTCGAGCAGCTCGAGCATCGCCCGCACGGTGCGCGGCTGGCTGTTGGTCTGGCCGTGGCCGATGTCGAGCGGGCCGTCGTAGGACGCCCGCCGCCGCTCGGATGCCGGGAGGAACCGCTCACGGGGCTGGGTCGCCATCGCGGCCCGCACGCGCCTCGCGGCGTCCACGGCTACCCCCGCAGGTCCGCGAGCGCCGTCTCGACGGCGCGGTGGAAGGTCGGGTAGGCGAACGGCATCCGGGCGAGCGTGGTGGTGGGGATGCGGGCGTGCACGGCCGTCGCGAGCATGGAGAGCACCTCGCCGCCCATCGGCCCGACCGACGTGGCGCCGACGAGGTGGCCGGCCGCGCGGTCCTCGACGAGCTTGATCAGACCCTCACCACCGGGCCCGCTGATCCAGCCGCGGGTCGACCCGGCCAGCGGGGCCAGGCCGACCGCGACGTCGAGCCCGGCGTCGCGGGCCTGCTGCTCGGTCAGGCCCACCGACCCGACCTCCGGGTCGGTGAAGGTCACCCGCGGCACGGCGTGGTACTCCGCCTCGCGGGCGTCGTCGCCCGTGCGGTCCGTGACGTCGGCGAGAGCGACCGCGGCCTGGTACATCGACATGTGGGTGAAGGCGCCCTTGCCCGTGATGTCGCCGATCGCCCAGAGCCTGTCACCGGCGCGCATCCGGGCATCGGTGTCGACCGTGCGGGCCCGCGGGTCGAGCCCGACCGTCTCGAGGCCGAGGTCGGAGATGTTGGGGCGGCGGCCGGCCGCGACGAGCAGCCGGTCGGCAGCGAGCTCGAGGGCGGTGCCCTCCGCGTCGGTGAGCGCCACGCTGAACCGGCCGTCGGCGTGGCGCACCGAGCCGATCGACGCCCCGGCGAGCACCTGGATGCCGTCGGCGGCCATCGCGCGCGCGACCACCTCCGAGGACTCCGGCTCCTCGAGGGCCAGGACGCGCGGTGCCGCCTCGACGAGCGAGATCCGGGTGCCGAACCGCGCGAACGCCTGCGCCAGCTCCGCGCCGATCGCGCCGCCGCCGATGATGACCATCGACGCCGGCAGGTCTGGGGTGGCGAGCACGTCACGGTTGGTCCAGAACGGGGTGTCGGCCAGGCCGTCGACCGGGGGAGCGGCCGGCGAGGTACCGGTGTTGAGCACCACGCCACGCGAAGCCACGTACCGGGTGCCGTTCACCTCGACCACACCGGTGTCGACGAGCCGCCCGTGGCCCCGCACGAAGCGGACGCCGGCCTGCTCGAGGCGCTCGACGGCGACCGTGTCGTCCCAGTCGTCGGTGGCCTCGTCGCGGATCCGGGCGTGCACGAGCCCCCAGTCGGGGGTGACCTGCGCGCTGCCCGCCAGGGTGCCGACCCGGCGCGCGTCGGCGAGCAGGTTCGCGGCCCGGATCGCCATCTTCGAGGGGATGCACCCGTAGTAGGGACACTCACCCCCGACCAGGCGCTCGTCGATGCCGACGACGTTCAGGCCGGCCTTCGCGGCCTCGGCGGCGAGGTGCTCGCCACCGGGCCCGAGGCCGATGACGACGAGGTCCACGGCGGTCTCGGTGCTCATCCGCCCATCCCAGCACGCGGGCGGCCCCGGCGGCACCCCCGGGGGCCCATGACATCGGGTAGGACTGGAGGCACAGCATCGGTCACTGGCCCGAGGAGGAGCCATGTACGCACCCGCCGTGGAGCGGCATCCCCGAGCCGTCGCCGATTCGGGCCCGCTACTACCTCGCGCACCAGGTCGAGGAGATGGCCCGCCATGCCGGGCACGCCGACATCCTGCGCGAGCAGGTCGACGGGGTGTCCGTACCGACGCTCGTCATGACCCGGGCGGGGGTGCCGGCCAACCCGTTCTTCCAGCCGTACGTGCCGCAGCCGGGCACCATCACGGCCTGACCTATGGCATCCGTCCGTCGAGCGGTTTGGGGCCCCGCGCGCGGCGACCTACTCTTGACGGATGCCCGGTCAGTCCGTCTTCCGCCTCCTCGAGCCGCTGCTCGAGCAGGTCAGCAAGCCGATCCAGTACGTCGGTGGCGAGCTGAACTCCACCGTCAAGGAGTGGGACGTCGCCGGCGACGCGACCGTGCGCTGGGCGCTGATGTACCCCGACGCCTACGAGGTCGGCGTGCCGAACCAGGGCGTCATGATCCTGTACGAAGTGCTCAACGAGCGTGCGGACGCCCTCGCCGAGCGCACGTACTCCGTGTGGCCCGACCTCGAGGCCCTGATGCGCGAGCACGCCGTGCCGCAGTTCACCGTCGACGCGCACCGCCCGGTCGGCGACTTCGACCTGTTCGGCCTGTCCTTCTCCACCGAGCTCGGCTACACCAACATGCTCACCGCGCTCGACCTGGCCGGCATCCCGCTGCACGCCGTCGACCGCGATGACACCCACCCGATCGTCGTCGCCGGCGGCCACGCCGCCTTCAACCCCGAGACGATCGCCGACTTCGTCGACGCCGCCGTGGTCGGCGACGGCGAGGAGGCCGTGCTCGCGATCACCGACATCGTCGGCGCCTGGAAGCGCGAGGGGATGCCGGGTGGTCGCCGTGAGGTGCTGATGCGCCTGGCCCGCACCGGCGGGGTCTACGTGCCGGCGTTCTACGACGTCAGCTACCTGCCCGACGGGCGCATCCAGCGGATCGCCCCCAACGCCGCGGGGGTGCCGTGGCGGGTCGCCAAGCACACCGTCATGGACCTCGACGCCTGGCCCTACCCGAAGCAGCCGCTCGTGCCGCTGGCCGAGTCGGTGCACGAGCGCATGTCGGTCGAGATCTTCCGCGGCTGCACCCGCGGGTGCCGGTTCTGCCAGGCCGGCATGATCACCCGGCCGGTGCGTGAGCGCAGCATCACCGGCATCGGTGAGATGGTCGAACGCGGCCTGGCCGCAACCGGGTTCGAGGAGGTCGGGCTGCTGTCGCTGAGCTCGGCCGACCACTCCGAGATCGCCGACGTCGCCAAGGGGTTGGCCGACCGCTACGAGGGCACCAACACCGGGCTGTCGCTGCCGTCGACCCGGGTCGACGCGTTCAACATCGACCTCGCCAACGAGCTGACCCGCAACGGCCGCCGCTCCGGGCTGACCTTCGCCCCCGAGGGTGGGTCCGAGCGCATCCGCAAGGTCATCAACAAGATGGTCAGCGAGGACGACCTGATCCGCACCGTCGCCGCCGCGTACGGCGCCGGCTGGCGGCAGGTGAAGCTCTACTTCATGTGCGGGCTGCCGACCGAGACCGACGAGGACGTGCTGCAGATCGCCGAGCTCGCCAAGCGGGTCATCGACACCGGCCGCGAGGTCAGCGGGCGCCGCGACATCCGCTGCACCGTGTCGATCGGCGGCTTCGTGCCCAAGCCGCACACGCCGTTCCAGTGGGCCGCCCAGCTCGGCGCCGAGGAGACCGACGCCCGGCTCGACAAGCTGCGCCTGGCGATCCGGTCCGACCGGCGCTACGGCTCGGCCATCGGGTTCCGCTACCACGACGGCAAGCCCGGCATCGTCGAGGGGCTGCTCTCGCGCGGTGACCGCCGGGTCGGCCGGGTCATCGAGGCCGTGTGGCGCGACGGCGGGCGCTTCGACGGGTGGTCGGAGCACTTCTCCTACGAGCGCTGGATGGCGGCCGCGGAGCGCGAGCTGACCCCGCTGGGCGTCGACGTCGCCTGGTACACCACCCGCGAGCGCGGCGAGACCGAGGTGCTGGCCTGGGACCACATCGACTCCGGGCTCGACAAGGAGTGGCTCTGGCAGGACTGGCTCGACTCGCTCGACGAGACCGAGGTCGAGGACTGCCGCTGGACCCCCTGCTTCGACTGTGGCGTGTGCCCCCAGATGGGCACCGAGATCGAGATCGGCCCCACCGGCAAGACCCTGCTGCCGCTGACCGTCCTCGGCGCCGGCCGCAGTGCGATGGCCGAGCACACCCACGCCTGACCGGGTCCACTCACGCGGACTCGGTCCCGGCCAGGTCGCAGGCTGAGCATGATGGGCGCATGAGCCCCGCAGAGGCCGCCGCGGCCGAGATCACCTTGCGCTTCCTGGCCGCGCCCACGGATGCCGGCCAGTCCGGGTCGGTCTCGGCCGGCCGGGTGCTCGAGTGGATCGACAAGGCCGGCTACGCCGCGGCCGCCGGCTGGAGCGGCACCTACGCCGTCACCGCCTACGTCGGGAACGTGCGGTTCACCCGTCCCGTGGAGGTCGGCGAGCTCGTCGAGGTGAGCGCCCGGGTGGTGCACACCGGCCGCAGCTCGATGCACATCACCGTCGACGTGGCGTCCGGACAGCCGCGCACCCGCGAGATGGTGCCGGCCACCCGGTGCCTCATCATCTTCGTGGCCGTCGACGAGCAGGGTCGCTCCACCCCGGTGCCGCCGTTGGTGCCGCGCACCCAGGGACAGGAGCTCGAGGAGCGCTGGGCCGCGCGCCGGGCCGACCTGCGCGCCCAGGTCGAGGCGGCGATGGCCGGGCAGGTCTACACGGATGCCGGCACGGCGCCGCGCGTCGTCATGCGCTTCCTCGCCGCCCCGACCGACGTCAACTGGGGCGGGAAGGTGCACGGCGGGATCGTCATGCGGTGGATCGACGAGGCCGCCCACGTGCTCGCCACCCGGTGGACCGGCAGCCCGCAGAACGTCGCGATCTTCACGGGCGGGGTGCGCTTCTACCGGCCGCTACGGATCGGCCACGTCGTGGAGGTCGAGGCCCGGCTGCTCCACACCGGGCGAACCTCGATGCACGTCGGGGTGCACGTGCGCTCGGGCGACCCGACCGACGGGCCCGACGGCATGGAGCTGACCACCTACTGCCGCACCATCTTCGTGGCCATCGACGAGGAGCGTCGGGCGGTGCCGTGCCCCACCTGGGTGCCGGCCAACGACGAGGACCGGGCCCTGGACGCCCACGCCGTCGAGCTGGTCCGCATCCGCGACCAGTTCGGCGACTGAGACCCGACCTATTGCGAAATTCCCACCACCGCCATCGGTGTCGTGGTCGTGCTCGGATGGAGCGTGGTCGAGACCCTGCGCGCGCTGCGCCGCACCCGCGACGCAGACCGGGCTCAGAGCTCGACGACCCGGTTGGGGGCCGTGTAGTACCCGGCGGTCCCGTCACCCAACCACCAGCGGCGGGCGCCCCAGCACGACACTGCGCCGGTGGTCGAGAGGGAGCACCCCGTCCACCAGCCGCCGTCGACCTTCGCGACGCCGTCGCGCGCCCCGCCCCAACTTTTTCGCCCGATCCCAGCAACCTTCACCTCGACACCGGAACGGTTCCGGTGCCGAGGTGAAGGTCCTCGCATCGGGCGAAAAAGTTGAGGCGCCCGCGGGGGTCAGGCGTAGAGCGCGCCCACGACCTCGCGGAAGGTCGCGGTGTGCCGGTCGACGTCAGCCCGGGTGGTGGCGGGGCACATCAGCGCCATGTTGTGGAACGGCGTCATCAGGATGCCGCGGTTGCACATCGCGAGGTGCATGTAGGCGTCGATCTCGTCGTCGTGCGGCCAGCGCCGACTCCTCGCCGGTGCGCGGCGCGGGCCGGGTGAAGCGGTACTCGGCGCGGGCGCCGAGCTGCTGGATCGACCACGGCACGTCCAGCTCGTCGAGCACCGCCTGCACCCCCTCGGTGTACGCGGTGGCGAGCTCGGTCATCTGCGCGAACGCCTCCGGGGTGAGCACCTCGCCCAGGGTCGCCTGCATCGCCGCGGTCGACAGGGCGTTGCCGGCGAGCGTGCCGCCGACCCCGCCGACGTCGATGATGTCGGCGTCCCCGGCATCCGTGTGGCCGGTGATCGCCGCGGCGACCTCCTCGGTGATGCCGTAGGCGCCCGACGGGATGCCGCCGCCGATCGACTTGCCGATGACGAAGATGTCGGGCTCGAGCCCCCACTCGTGGGTCGCGCCGCCCCAACCGGCGGAGAAGGTGTGCGTCTCGTCGATCATCAGCAGCGCGCCGTAGCGGGTGGCCAGCTCGCGCAGGCCCTCCATGAAGCCGGGCTCGGGCAGCACGATGCCGATGTTGGTCAGCGCCGGCTCGGTCAGGATCGCGGCGACGTCGCCGTGGGCCAGCTCGCGCTCGACGGAGGCCAGGTCGTTCCACGTCGCCGCCCGGGTGGTGAGGTCGAGCGGCACCGGGGGAGCGACGTTGCCCGGGCGCGACTGCGCCTTCCCGTCGGGGCCGGGGATCGCGAAGGTCTCGTCGACCGAGCCGTGGTAGTTGTAGGCGAAGACCAGGATCTTGGGCCTGCCGGTGGCCAGCCGGGCCAGCCGCACGGCCCAGCGGTTGGCGTCGGTGGCCGAGAGCGTGAAGCTCCACAGCGGCATCCCGAACCGGCGGGTCAGCTCGGCGCCCACCCACTGGGCGTCGGCCGTCGGCAGCATCGTGGTGATGCCGCCGAGGTCGCCCATCCGCCGGGCGACGGCCTCGACCGTGGCGCGGGGGGAGTGGCCGGCCATCGCGCCGGTGTCGCCGAGCGCGAAGTCGACGTAGGTGTGGCCGTCGACGTCGGTGATCCGGCTGCCCCGCGCGTGGTCGAGGTAGAGCGGGAAGCCACCGCTCCACTTGTTCATCCAGGTCATCGGCACCCGGCCGAACAGGTTGCTGCCCTGCTCGAACAGCTCGCGGCTGCGCGGGTGGTCCTGCGTGTAGGTGGCCTGCTCCGCGGCGAGCAGCTCGGTGAGGCGGGAACGGTCGAGGTCAGGCATGGGCGAACGCTATCGCCACCGATGCCGTGGGGAACAGCCCCGCTCCGCCGCCGGATCAGTCGGTCGTCGGACCCCGCGGGCTGCGGGATCCGCAGGGATGCCGTGCCACCTCACCGCCGCGCCTAGGCTGGCCCATCATGGCCCAGCGCACCCCCGACGGACCCCCGCCCGCCCCCGCGGTCCAGAAGCTCCGGATCCGCTACGCGAAGCGGGGCCGGCTGCGCTTCTCCTCGACGCGGGACTTCGCCCGGGCCCTGGAGCGGGCGCTGCGCCGGGCCGACGTGCCGATGGCGTTCTCCGGCGGCTTCCACCCGCACCCGCTGATCTCGTACGCCAACGCCGCCCCCACCGGCACCGCCAGCGAGGCGGAGTACTTCGAGATCCGGGTCACCGAGCGGGTCGACCCGGAGGCGGTCCGCGCGGCCCTGGACGAGGCGCTGCCCGAGGGGCTCGACGTCGTCGAGGTCGTCGAGGCCGCCCCGGGCGCGCTCGCCGACCGGCTCGAGGGCAGCGAGTGGCAGATCATCGTGCGCGGCGCCGACCCGGCCGAGGTGGCGGATGCCGTCGAGCGCTACCTCGCGTGCGACGTCGCCGAGGCGACCCGCACCTTCAAGACCGGGCCGCGCACCTTCGACACGCGCGGGGCCGTGCTCGCCATGGGCGTGACCGGGGTCGACGACGAGGGGTGTGCGATACTGCGGGTGGTCGCACGGCACTCCACACCGTCCGTGCGCCCCGACGACATCCTGACCGCACTGCGCGCAGTAACCGGGTTCTCGCCACCGGTCCCACCCCTGGTGACCCGGCTGGCCCAAGGCCCTCTGCTCGACGCAGCTGCTGGGGTGGCCGACCCGTTGGCCGCCGACAAGGACGCCGCCGGCTCCGGATAGGTGCCGCGCCGCCCGCGCGAGCCGCTCCGGGGCAGCAGTCGACTTCCGTGACGGGGTGCGCCCCGCACGATCCGATCGCACCACGCGGTCACGAGGAGCCGGTCCCACCAGACCGACACCGGTGTGGTCGTCATCGCGTGGGTGACGAAAGGGGCCTCATGGCTTCCGAGAACGACCAGACCACCACCGACACCACCGTGGACGCCGTCCCCGCGGTCGATGTCACCGCAGTGGATGCGAGCGAACCGGCTCCCGAGAAGCCGAAGCGCCGCCGCGCGACCAAGAAGGCCGCCGCCCCCGCCGCCGAACCGGTTGTCGCTGCCCCCACCGCCGATGAGGCCCCCGCCGCCGACGAGGCCCCGGCCGCCGAGGCCGCCGCGCCGGACGAGGAGTCCGCGCAGGTCCCGGCGAAGAAGGCGACCCGCAAGCGGGCCGCCAAGAAGGTGACGGCGAAGGCGACGACCAAGGCCCCGGCCAAGCGGGCCAGGAAGACCGCCGCGGTCGACGAGCCCGTTGCCGCGCCGGAGGCCGAGGTCGAGGAGCCCGCCGAGGAGCCGGCGGCCGAGCCCGTCACCGAGGCCGTCGAGGACGAGACCCTCGAGCAGGAGGAGGAGACCGAGGCGGCCCCGGCCGTGCCGACCTTCGGCCTGCTCTTCCAGGCCCCCGAGCCGGTCGCGCCGCGCCGCCGCCGGGCCACCGCCCCCGCCCAGGCCCCCGCCGAGCGGGTCGCCGAGGAGGAGCCCACCGCGGTCGCCGACCAGGACGCCGATGCCGGCGCCGCGGTCGACAGCGAGGCCGCAGACAGCGCGCCGACCCGCGGCCGTCGCAGCCGTGGCGGACGCTCCGGTCGCACCCGCGGTGCCCAGACCGTCGAGGTCACCGACTCCGCTGACGCCGCAGAGGCGACCGAGACGGCCGACACGACCGACACCGGCGACGAGGCCGGCGCCGCCGAGGGCGACCGCGGGCCTGACGACCGCACCACCGACGAGGGCGAGGGCGGCTCGCGCAGCCGTCGCCGTCGCGGTGGCCGCGGACGCCGCGGCCGCAGCCAGGCCGACGACGACCAGACCGGCACGGCATCCGAGACGTCCGGCGACGCCGCCGAGGAGACCGGGGGCACCGGTCCCGAGGACCAGGGTGACGAGGGCGAGGGCGGCACCAGCCGTCGTCGGCGCCGCCGCCGCCGCGGTGGCTCCGGTGACGGCGAGAACGAGGACCCGCCCGGCACCACGACCCGGGTGCGCGAGCCGCGCTCGCAGCGCGACGAGCCGACCGCGGTCAAGGGCTCGACCCGCCTCGAGGCCAAGAAGCAGCGTCGCCGCGAGGGCCGCGAGGCCGGTCGTCGCCGCACGATCATCACCGAGGCCGAGTTCCTGGCCCGCCGCGAGAGCGTCGAGCGCGTCATGGTCGTGCGCGGCCGTGGCGACCGCACCCAGATCGGCGTGCTCGAGGACGGCGTGCTCGTCGAGCACTACGTCTCGCGCGAGACCACGGCCTCGATGGCCGGCAACGTCTACCTCGGCCGGGTGCAGAACGTGCTGCCGTCGATGGAGGCGGCGTTCGTCGACATCGGCAAGGGCCGCAACGCCGTGCTCTACGCCGGCGAGGTCAACTGGGACGCCGCGGGGCTCGAGGGCGGCCAGGCTCGCCGCATCGAGAACGCGCTGAGCTCCGGCGACACCGTGCTGACCCAGGTCACCAAGGACCCGATCGGCCACAAGGGCGCCCGGCTCACCTCGCAGATCAGCCTGCCCGGCCGCTACCTGGTCTACGTGCCCGAGGGCCAGATGACCGGCATCTCGCGCAAGCTGCCCGACACCGAGCGGGCCCGCCTCAAGGCGATCCTCAAGGAGGTCGTGCCCGACCACGCCGGCGTCATCGTGCGCACCGCCGCCGAGGGCGCCTCGGAGGAGGAGCTGCGCGCCGACGTCGAGCGGCTCACCAAGATCTGGGACCAGATCAAGGCCAAGGCCGAGTCGGCCGGCGCCAAGAAGGCCGGCAGCGGCGGGGCCCCGGCGCTCCTGCACGGCGAGCCCGACCTGACCGTGCGCGTCATCCGCGACGTGTTCACCGAGGACTTCACCTCGCTCGTCGTCTCCGGCGACAAGGCGTGGGGCGAGGTCAGCCAGTACGTCGAGGACGTCGCTCCCGACCTGGCGCCGCGCCTGCAGCGCTGGACCGCGGAGGAGGACGTCTTCGCCGCCCACCGCATCGACGAGTCGCTCGCCAAGGCGATGGACCGCAAGGTCTGGCTGCCCTCGGGTGGCTCGCTGGTCATCGACCGCACCGAGGCGATGACCGTCGTCGACGTCAACACCGGCAAGTTCGTCGGCTCCGGGGGCAACCTCGAGGAGACCGTCACCAAGAACAACCTCGAGGCCGCCGAGGAGATCGTCCGCCAGCTCCGGCTGCGCGACATCGGCGGCATCATCGTCATCGACTTCATCGACATGGTCCTGGAGTCCAACCGCGACCTCGTCGTGCGCCGACTGCTCGAGTGCCTCGGGCGCGACCGCACCAAGCACCAGGTCGCCGAGGTCACCTCGCTCGGCCTGGTGCAGATGACCCGCAAGCGGGTCGGCTCCGGGCCTGGTCGAGGTCTTCTCCGAGCAGTGCGAGCACTGTGGTGGGCGCGGCATCGTCGTCTCCACCGAGCCGATCGACCGCAGCGGCGGCACCAGCGGTGGCAGCGGCGAGCAGGGTGGCGCCCGCTCCGGGCGTGGCCGTCGTGGCACGACCACGGGCACGCCCCAGACCGGCAACGGCTCCGGCGGCTCGAACGGCGCGCCGGGCGACGACGCCCAGAAGCCGTCCGGACCGACCGCGGCCCAGATCGCGGCCGCCGCGCACGCCGCGGCCCTGCGGCGCGCCGAGACCGGCGAGCACGCCCACGACCACGAGGATGCCGGTGCGCCGGCCGACGAGCTCGCGGCGGTGGCGCAGACCTCCTTCGACGCCACGACCGACCCCGAGACGGTCGAGCCTGCGGCGGAGCCCGTCGAGCCCGCGGCTGAGCGGGTCGTCGAGCCGGAGGCGGTCGTCGACCTCAAGCCGGTCGTCGAGCCGGAGTCCGTGCTGGTGCCCGACGCCGAGCCGGTCGTCGAGCCCCAGCCGGTGCTGGCCGTCGAGCCGGAGCCGGAGCCCGAGCCCGAGCCGAGCCGCGGCGCGTCGTGGCCGCCGCAAGCGTGGTCGCGTGGTCGCGCCGGCGGGACCGCCGCGTGCGACGGCATCCGACGAGGCCGCCGAGGTGGCGGCACCCTGACCCGGCGCCGCTGATTTGGAGGCCCACCGGAACCACCGGTAGTCTTGACAGTCGGTGCGCCCACCGAGCCGATGTCCCGTGTCGTAAGCGGGAGACACATCAGCCGGTTTCCCAGAGAGCGCTCCCGTAGCGAAAGTGAGTACGAAACGTGTACGCGATTGTGCGCGCAGGTGGTCGCCAGGAGAAGGTCTCCGTCGGCGACGTCCTGCTCATCGACAAGATCGGCCAGGCCGGCGACACCGTGCAGCTGCAGCCGCTGCTCGTCGTCGACGGTGGCACCGTGACGAGCGACGCGAGCAAGCTCGCCAAGGTCAAGGTCACCGCTGAGGTCGTCAAGGCCGCCAAGGGTCCGAAGATCACGATCCTGAAGTACAAGAACAAGACCGGCTACCGGAAGCGCCAAGGCCACCGTCAGCCGCTCACCCAGGTCAAGATCACGGCGATCGACGCCTGACGCCCGCTCGAACTCACTGAAGGACTACTGACATGGCACACAAGAAGGGTGCGTCCTCGACCCGCAACGGTCGCGACAGCAACGCCCAGTACCTCGGCGTCAAGCGCTTCGGCGGCCAGGCCGTCAACGCCGGCGAGATCCTCGTCCGCCAGCGCGGCACGCACTTCCACCCCGGCGACGGCGTCGGCCGCGGCGGCGACGACACCCTCTTCGCGCTCGTCGCGGGTGCGGTGAAGTTCGGCAAGAAGCGCGGCCGCAAGACCGTCAACATCATCCCGGCGGGCACCGCTGCCGCGGAGTGACTCCGGCGCCGGGTGCTCGTCACCCGGCCGCATGACCACGTCGTGAGGGGCGGGCCGCTCTAGGCCCGCCCCTCACGGCATCCCAGAAGAGTTTCGAGCAAGACCATCAGGAGCGAGAAGCATGACGACCTTCGTCGACCGCGTCGTGCTGCACGTCGCCGCCGGGAACGGTGGCCACGGCGTGGCCTCGGTCAAGCGTGAGAAGTTCAAGCCGCTCGGCGGCCCGGACGGCGGCAACGGCGGCAAGGGCGGCTCGGTCATCCTCGCCGTCGACCCGCAGTCGACCACGCTGCTCGACTACCACCACACCCCGCACCGCAAGGCGACCAACGGCAAGCCGGGCGGTGGCGACGAGCGCAACGGTGCCGACGGCGGCGACCTCGTGCTGCCCGTGCCCGAGGGCACCGTCGTCAAGGACGGCAACGGCTCGGTGCTCGCCGACCTCGTCGGCCACGACGCGACCTTCGTCGTCGCCCGCGGCGGCCGCGGCGGGCTGGGCAACAAGGCGCTGGCCAGCCCGCGGCGCAAGGCCCCCGGCTTCGCCCTGCTCGGCGAGCCCGGCGAGTCGATCGACATCGTGCTCGAGCTGAAGTCGCTCGCCGACGTCGCGCTGATCGGCTTCCCGAGCGCCGGCAAGTCCTCGCTGGTGTCGGTGATGTCGGCCGCCCGCCCCAAGATCGCCGACTACCCGTTCACCACCCTGGTGCCCAACCTCGGGGTCGTCACCGCCGGGTCGCAGCGCTTCACCATGGCCGACGTGCCCGGGCTCATCCCGGGCGCCAGCGAGGGCAAGGGCCTGGGCCTGGAGTTCCTGCGCCACGTCGAGCGCTGCTCGGTGCTCGTCCACGTCGTCGACTGCGCGACGCTCGAGCCGGGCCGCGACCCGATGACCGACCTCGAGGTGATCGAGGCCGAGCTCGCCGCCTACGTCATCGACGACTCGCTCGGCGGCCGGCCGCTGTCGGACCGCACCCGCATCATCGTGCTCAACAAGTCCGACGTGCCCGACGCCCTCGACCTCGCCGAGATGGTGCGCCCGCTGCTCGAGGAGCGGGGCCTGGAGGTGCACATCGTCTCGGCGGTCGCGCACACCGGGCTCAAGGAGCTCACCTTCGCGCTGGCCCGCCACGTGCTCGCGGCACGCGCCGAGATCGAGTCGCGGGTCATGGAGCGCCCCCGGGTCGTCATCCGGCCGGTCGCCGTCGACGACGCCGGGTTCCTCGTGCGCCGGGAGAACACGCCCGACGGCGAGGTCTTCCGGGTGCTCGGCGAGCGGCCGCGGCGCTGGATCAACCAGACCGACTTCTCCAACGACGAGGCCGTCGGCTACCTCGCGGACCGGCTGAGCCGGCTCGGTGTCGAGGACGCCCTGCTCAAGGCCGGCGCCGTCTCGGGCTCCACGGTGCTCATCGGGCCCGAGGACAACGCGGTCGTCTTCGACTGGGAGCCGACCATGTCGGCCGGCGCCGAGCTGCTCGGCGGCCCTCGTGGCAGCGACGTGCGGCTCGAGAACGAGGGTGGGCGCAAGACCCGCGACGAGCGGCGCGCGCACTTCCACGCCCGCAAGGACGCCCAGACCGCGGCTCGCACCGAGCTGGCGCAGGAGCGCGACGCCGGGCACTGGTCGTCCGTGGCCGACGAGGACTGAGCCGGATGCCGGTCACCGCCGAGCGCCTGCGGCGCATCGTGGGCGAGGGGCACCGCCTCGTCGTCAAGGTGGGGTCGTCGTCGCTGACCGCCTCGGACGGGGGACACCTCGACCTGGCTGCGCTCAGCACCCTGGTCGACGTGCTCGCTGCGCGTCGGGCCGCCGGCCACCAGGTGGTGCTGGTCTCCTCGGGTGCGATCGCGGCCGGCATCGGTCCGCTGGGGCTACCTCGCCGGCCCTCCGACCTGGCGACCCAGCAGGCGGCGGCGAGCGTGGGGCAGGGCGCCCTGGTGGCGGCCTACCAGGCGGCCTTCTCGGCGCACGGGCTCACCGTCGGGCAGGTGCTGCTCACCGCTGACGACGTCACCCGGCGCACCCACTACACGAACGCCCGGCGCACCCTGGAGCGGCTGCTCGAGCTCGGCATCGTGCCGATCGTCAACGAGAACGACACCGTGGCCACGCACGAGATCCGGTTCGGCGACAACGACCGGCTGGCCGCCCTGGTGTCCGACCTGGTGGCCGCCGACGGGCTGGTGCTGCTCACCGACGTCGACGCGCTCTACGACGGACCGCCCTCCAAGGGAGGTTCACGACGGGTGCCGCTCGTCGCGACGACCGAGGACCTCGACGCCGTGACGATCGGCGGCACCGGCTCGGCGGTCGGCAGCGGCGGCATGGTGACCAAGGTGGAGGCGGCCGGCATCGCGGGGGCGGCCGGCATCCCGACGCTGTTGACGCGGCTCTCGGACGTGACGGCGGCGCTGTCGGGGGCTGACCTCGGCACGGTCTTCGCGCCGGCGGCGGCGACCCGGGCGTCGCGCAAGCGCTGGCTGGCGCACGCCACGACGGCGCGAGGGCGGTTGCTGCTCGACGACGGTGCCGTCGCGGCGGTGACGGTGCGGCGCAAGTCGCTGCTGCCGGCCGGCATCACCGGGGTCGAGGGCGCGTTCGCGGCCGGCGACCCGGTCGACGTGTGCACGCCGGACGGTTCGGTGATCGCCCGCGGGCTGGTGAACTACGCGTCGGCGGAGCTGCCGCGGCTGCTCGGGCGCTCGACGCGCGACCTGGCCCGTGAGCTCGGGCCGGCGTACGAGCGCGAGGTCATCCACCGCGACGACCTCGTGGTGCTCTGAGCCCTCCGGGTCGCCACAACTTTCTCGCCCGATGCTGGAACGTTCACCTCGGCACCCCTTCGGTCGTGGTGCCGAGGTGAAGCTCCCGGTGCCCAGCTCCGGGCCCGGTCAGCGGATCTGCTGGACCTCGAACTGCATCCGCGGGTGCGCGATCTCGGTCTGGCTCTGCACGAGCTGCAGCTCGCGCCGCCCGGACTCGTGGGTTCGGGTGAGCAGGTCGAACACGCTGGAGACGGTGCGCCCGAGGGCGAGGCCGGCATCCCCGGTCTGCAGCAGGTGGGCGGTGAACAGGGCGGCCGTGACGTCGCCGGAGCCGTTGGCCTTCATCGGCAGCTGTGGGGTCTGCACGATCCAGGCGCCGTCACCGTGCACGGCGAGCATCTCGATGGTGCCCTCGGGCCGGTCCGGGCGCAGCACGCTGGTCACGAGCACGGTTCCGGGTCCCATCGCGCGGGCCTGCTCGACGGAGTCGAGGGTGGAGTCGAGGTCGCCGGGGTCGGTCTCGGTGAGGAAGCCGAGCTCGAACTGGTTGGGGGTGATCAGGTCTGCTTTGGGGACGACCTTCTCGCGCAGCAGCACCGGGATGGCGGGGTGGACGAAGCAGCCGGATGCCGCGTTGCCCATGACGGGGTCGCAGGCGTAGATCGCGGCTGGGTTGGCGGCCTTGGTGCGGGCGACGGCGTCGAGGATGACCTCGCCGATCTGCTCGCCGCCCTGGTAGCCGGAGAGCACCGCGTCGACCTCGGGCAGGGCGCCGCGATCCTCGATGCCGGTGACGACCTCGCGCACGTCGTCCGGCGCCATGAGCGGGCCGCGCCAGGCGCCGTAGCCGGTGTGGTTGGAGAAGTGCACGGTGTGCACCGGCCACACCTCGACACCGAGCCGCTGGAGCGGGAAGACGGCGGCGGAGTTGCCGACGTGGCCGTAGGCGACCGAGGACTGGATGGAGAGGATCGTCGTCACGCGGGCCATCCTCGCACCCGGTCGGGCGAGGGCCGACGGGCGCGGCCGGCGTGATGCCACGCCCTGCCCCAGGCGGACAGGAATGTCTCTTCCGGCCGCTATTGGATGCATCCCCACAGCGAGCAACTTTGAAAGTCGCGCCACCCTGCCGAGCAACGACGGGTTTGCTCGCTGGCAGTGAGCAACTTTGAAAGTTGCCCCCCGACAGCGAGCATCCAATAGTGCGCCGAACACCCTTTCCTGCCGAGGCCTCGCCGCCCAGCGCCGCGCGCCTCCCGAACGGTGGCCGGCCGGCGCAGCCCCTCCCCACGCGGCATACCCTTGGACGCATGGCTGACCGCACCTCCGGGATCGACCCGGCCGACGTTGCGCGGGTCCGCGAGCTCGCCGAGGCGGCCCGCACCGCATCACGACGACTCGCCCTGATGTCCCGCGCCGAGAAGGACGCCGCCCTACGCACCCTCGCCGACGACCTCGAGGCCGCCACCGACGCCGTCGTCGAGGCCAACGAGCGCGACCTCGCCCGCGGCCGCGAGCACGGCATGCCGGACAGCCTCCAGGACCGCCTCCGCCTCGACGCCCCCCGCGTCGCCGCCGTCGCACAGGCACTGCGAGACATCGCCGCCCTGCCCGACCCGGTCGGCGAGGTGGTCCGCGGCTCCACGCTCGCCAACGGCCTGCAGATCCGCCAGGTGCGCGTCCCCATGGGGGTCATCGGGATGATCTACGAGGCCCGCCCCAACGTGACCGTCGACGCCGCGGGCCTCGGCCTGAAGTCCGGCAACGCCGTCATCCTGCGTGGCGGCAGCGCCGCCGCCGACACCAACCGCGCCACCGTCGCCGTGCTGCGCGCGTCGCTCGAGCGCCAGGGACTGCCCGCGGATGCCGTCGGCCTCCTCGAGGGCGGGCACGGCGCCGTGCGCGCCCTGATGACCGCCCGCGGCCTGGTCGACCTGCTCATCCCGCGCGGCGGCGCCGACCTCATCCAGACCGTGGTCACCGAGTCGACGGTGCCTGTCATCGAGACCGGCGTCGGCAACTGCCACGTCTACGTCGACCGGGCCGCCGACCTCGACAAGGCGCTCGCGATCACGGTGAACTCCAAGACCCACCGCCCCAGCGTCTGCAACGCCGCCGAGTCCCTCCTCGTGCACCGCGACGTCGCCGCCGCCTTCCTGCCCAAGGCGCTCGCCGCCCTGTCGGGGGAGGGCGTCACGCTGCACACCGACGCGGATGCCGGGGCCCAGGCCGACACCGCGGGCGTCGCCCACGACGCGGTCACCGACGAGGACTTCGCCACCGAGTTCCACGGCCTCGAGATGGCGGTGGGCGTCGTCGACGACCTCGACGCGGCCCTCGAGCACATCCGCCGCTACGGCTCGGGCCACACCGAGGCGATCGTCACCGAGGACCGCGCGGCCGCCCGCCGGTTCACCGCCGAGGTCGACGCGGCTGCGGTCATGGTCAACGCGAGCACCCGCTTCACCGACGGCGGCGAGTTCGGCTTCGGTGCCGAGATCGGCATCTCGACCCAGAAGCTGCACGCCCGGGGCCCGATGGCCCTGCCCGAGCTCACGACGACCAAGTGGGTCGTCGAGGGCGACGGTCAGATCCGGGTCTGACCGTCGCGGGTCTCGCCCGCACCCACCTCGAGCGAGTCGTGCGCGACGAAGTACGACGGACGCGCCTGGAGTGCGGCATAGGTGCGGCCCACGTACTCGCCCAGGATGCCGAGCGCGAGCAGCTGCACCGCCCCCATGGCCGCCACGATGACGACCGTGGAGGTCCAGCCGGGCAGGGTGTTGCCGAGCAGCATCGCGACGAGCGCGAAGACCAGCACCCCCAGGGCGGCGAGGCCGCCGAGCAGTCCCAGCCAGGTCGCGAAGCGCAGCGGGGCGATCGAGAACCCGGTGACGCCGTCGAACGAGAGCCGGATCATCTTCGCCAGCGGGTACTTCGACTCACCGGCGGCCCGCGTCGCCCGCACGTAGCCGACCGAGGCGCTCGGGAACCCCAGCGCCGGCACCACGAGGCGCAGCACCCGGCCGTGCTCGGGGAGGGCGTTGACGGCATCCACCGTCGCCCGCGACATCAGCCGGAAGTCGCCGGCGTCGACCTTGGCGTCGACGTCGGACATCGCCCGGATCGAGCGGTAGAACGCCCGCGCCGTGAAGCGCTTGAACGCCGTGTCGCTGGAGCGGTCGGAGCGCACCCCGTAGACGACGTCGACGCCCTGGCCGCGGGCGACGGCGAGCATCTCGCCGATCACCTCGGGCGGGTCCTGCAGGTCGGCGTCGATGGTCACCACCCACTGCCCCCGGGCGCGTGCGAGCCCGGCCGAGATGGCGGCCTGGTGGCCGGCGTTGGCCCGCAGCCGCACCACGCGCACCTGCGGCCACTCGCGGCGCAGCCGCTGGAGCAGTACGGGGGTGGCGTCGGTCGACCCGTCGTCGACGCAGAGGATCTCGTACGGCACGCCCCAGGCGTCGGCCACCGGGCGCAGCCGCTCCACGAGGAGCGGGAGCACCGCCTCCTCGTTGAAGATCGGGACCACGACGCTGAGGTCGACGGGGGAGGAGGGCATGGGGCAAGGGTAGATCGCCCCGGCCTCGCGTACCCCTGCTTCCCGGCACACCGCCCGCCGGAACAGGCTGAGGGCCCCCGAGTATGAGTTCGGGGGCCCTCAGCGGCCGGCGTCAGCCGACGTCGAGCCGGTCGGTCCCAGCGGTTCGACCCGCGGGGTCTGCCACGCGACGGTGGCGCCGCCCCCAGAAGGGACGAACTTCGACTCAGGTCGCTTGGCCGCGGCACCCACGCCGTCGCGCGTGTCGTGACCGACCCCTTGCGAGGCCTGCCACGTCCCACCCGGACGAGCCGGGCGAGGTCGGTGCCGTTATCCGTACGACCTGCCTCCGTGGGGGCGCGCCGACGTTGTTGCGTCGTTGCGATCCGGGAGGCGTGACGCCATTTCTAGTGCCGAAATGTCGTGCCGCGCAAGCGTATCTAAAAGAAAGTGGTGGCTATCTCGTGGCCGGCTCCGTCGTCCACAGCCCGCAGGCGTGACGACCCCCTCCGTACACAGGCCTGTGGACGACTTCGGTGGACAGGCGAGGCGCTAGGCTGGCCCGCATGTCGATGACCGTCGCCCGCTTCCTGAGCGAGGAGCTGCCCACCGCCCGCGAGCTGCCGATGCCTCCGTGGCTGTTCGGCGTCCTCGCCCTGGTGGCGTTCGCGTTCCTCCTCGGGGTCACGTGGTCGTTCCGCGGCACCGCCCAGAAGTACTCCCCGCCGACCCACGGCCCGGCCGCCCAGCGCGCCGCCGCCGAGGCCAAGGTGGCCGAGGCCGCCGCGGACGAGGCGCACTGGCCGGACCACCCCGGGCACGGCCACCCCTGAGCAACGCACGCACGCGGCTCGGGGTGATGGGTGGGACCTTCGACCCCATCCACCATGGTCACCTCGTCGCCGCCTCGGAGGTGCAGTCCCTCCTCGGCCTCGACGAGGTCGTCTTCGTGCCGACGGGCGAGCCCTGGCAGAAGGAGGGTCGTGACGTCGCGCCCGCCGAGCACCGCTACCTGATGGCGGTCGTCGCGACGGCATCCAACCCGCGCTTCACCGTCTCGCGGGTCGACATCGACCGCGAGGGGCCGACCTACACCATCGACACCCTGCGCGACCTGCACGCCCAGCGCCCCGGCGCCGAGCTGTTCTTCATCACCGGCGCCGACGCGCTGGCCCACATCCTGTCGTGGAAGGACTCCGACGAGCTGTTCGAGCTCGCCCAGTTCATCGGCGTCACCCGGCCCGGCTACGAGCTCTCGGAGTCCGGCCTGCCCGCCGAGCGGGTCGACCTGATGGAGGTGCCCGCCATGGCGATCAGCAGCACCGACTGCCGTGAGCGCGTGCACGCCGGCGAGCCGGTCTGGTACCTCGTGCCGGACGGCGTCGTCCAGTACATCTCCAAGCACCACCTGTATGCCGCGCCCGCACCGGACCCGGCCCCCGACCCTTCCGCACCACACCGAGGAGCACCGTGACCGCCACCGACCGCGCGCTGGAGCTGGCCCGAGCGGCCGCCGCCGCCGCCGCCGAGAAGCTCGCGACCACCATCACGGGCATCGACGTCTCCGAGCAGCTCGCGCTGACCGACGTCTTCGTCATCGTGTCCGCCGAGTCCGAGCGACAGGTCGGCTCGATCGTCGACGAGGTCGAGGACGTGCTGCGCGCTCGAGGCACCAAGCCGGTGCGCCGCGAGGGCCAGCGCGAGGGTCGCTGGGTGCTCATCGACTTCGTCGACATCGTCGTGCACGTGCAGCACGACGAGGAGCGGTCCTTCTACGAGCTCGAGCGGCTCTGGAAGGACTGCCCGACGATCGACCTCGGCGTCGTCGGCACCGAGCAGGGCGGTCGGTGAGCCCGGCTGCCCCCGGGGCGGCCCCCCGCCGGGTCATCGTGCTGCGGCACGGCGAGACCGACCACAACGCGGCCCGGATCTGGCAGGGACACCTCGACACCCCGCTCTCCGATCGTGGCCTGGCGCAGGCGGATGCCGTGGGGCCGGCGATCGCGGCCCTCTCACCCGACCGCATCGTGTCCTCCGACCTCACCCGCGCGCTACTGACGGCGCAGAGCGTCGGGCGGGCATGCGGCATCCCGGTGGCCCTGGACCCGCGCTTCCGCGAGATCGACGTGGGCGCCTGGCAGGGGCTGGCCGCGTCCGAGGTCGCCGACCGCTGGCCCGAGGTGCAGGACGCCCTGGCCCGCGGTGAGGACGCGCGCCGCGGCGACCACGGCGAGACGGGGGCCGAGGTCGCCGAGCGCGTCGGAGCCGCCCTCACCGAGCACCTCGACGCCCTCGGGCCGGGGCAGTGCCTCGTCGTCTCCACCCACGGGGCGTCGGGCCGCACCGCCGCCGCGTGGCTGCTCGGGCTGGAGCACGACCTCGCCTGGCGGGTGCTCGGGGCCCTGGGCAACTGCCACTGGGCCGAGCTCGTCGAGGGCCGCGCCGGGTGGCGCATCCAGACGTGGAACACCTCCTCCGGGGTGGCGTCGCAGGACGGGTCGCCACCGCCCTGAGGTCGATTTGGTCGGGCCCGGGGGTGCATGGGTAGACTCACCGTCGCCCCTTCGGGGGACACCCACTCGGGGCTGTAGCGCAGTTGGTAGCGCACCTCCATGGCATGGAGGGGGTCAGGGGTTCGAATCCCCTCAGCTCCACCGGGAAGCGAAGGGCCGGACGATCACGTCCGGCCCTTCGTCGTTCCGCTGCCGCGCATCCCGGCGTAGCGTGGCCACGTGTTCTCGGTGAGCTCACGCTCGATCGGGTCGGTGTTCGACGAGCTCCTCGCGTTCTTCCGCCCCACCTACGCGCACGTGCGCGAGGAGAAGCAGCGCCTGGACCTGACCCGCGAGGAGCAGGGCGACTCCGGGCCGCGCCTGCGCGTCGGCGAGTCCGAGGTCACGATGTCGCTGCCCCCCGACTACGAGCCGCCGAGCGGTCCGCGCCGCCCCACCGAGCCACCCCCGGACTCGCGCGGCATCATCGTCTGACGCCGCGGCGGGCGGGTTCGCCGAATCGTCGGAACGCCTGACAGCCGACGCGACGAGGGGGAGCATGGGCGGATGATCAGGGGGATCGTCTCAGTGGGGTTGGCGGCGGACACGACGGCGGACACGACGTCGGACTGGACGCCGCTGTCCACCGGGGCGGCGCTGGCCGTCGTGGCGGCCGGGATCACGCTCGCGGTCGGCTTCCTGGCCTTCGCCAGCGCCAGGAGGGCGGTGGCACAGCCGTCCGCCCCGGACCAGGCGCGGCGTGAGGACCGCTACCGCCTGCTGACCGCCGTCGTCGGTGAGCGTGTCAAGAGCCTGAGCGGCGTGGAACCGACCTGGGCGCCACTTCGACCACAGACCTACGGGCTCGGCTCGCGCATCGCCAACCTCAAGGCCGGGTGGTCCTTCCAGGACTCGTGGGTGACGAGCCTGACCGCCGGGACCTCGGCGGTCATCGCGTTCGCGAGCAGCAGCGACCTGTTCACCGCGCTCCTGGGTGAGACGCCCGAGAGCGAGCTGCGGATACCAGCGGTCGCGGCGCTGGCCGCGGCCGCCCTCATCGCGCTGGCCCTCCTCGTCGTCAAGCTGCTCGGTCCCGGGTCCGAGGATGTCACCGTGGCGGGGCTGGTGCTCTCGACGGGGCTCGTCATCGGCGCCGCCGTCCTGAACGTGATCACCGCGTCGGTGGCCGCCGCCGCGCTCATCACGACCTCGGTGTGGGTGCAGACCGTCGACTTCGCCGGTTTCGTCGTGGCGGCGCTGCTGGTCACCTATGGCGCCCGGTCGCTGTGGACGGTGGTCATCGGCGGCGTCGACGAACCGGTGCCGGCGCTTCCAGCCGACGCGACCCACGCCTGGCAGGCGACCGAGCCGTGGCAGGCCGCGGTCATCGTGGCCCGGCTGCGCGCGGACTACACGACGTTCATGACCGACAAGGAACCCGGGGCGCCGGCGCCCACGCTGACACCGGCCGACGCCTGGGACCTGTCGGTCGACGAGGTCGAGGTCCGGCGCGAGCCAGTGCGTTCCCTGCCCTGAGCCTCAGCCCGGCCAGACCCCGCTGGACCCGCGGCGGTGCGATCCGAGCAGGTGCGTGTCGACGATGCCGACGGCCTCCATCAGCGCGTACATCGTGGTCGGGCCCACGAAGGTGAACCCTCTGCGCTTGAGCGCCTTGGACAGGGCGAGCGACTCGGGCGAGCTGGTCGGCACGTCGGCGTAGGTGTGCGGCCGGGGGGTGTCGGCGGGCCGGAACGACCAGACGAGCGCCGCGAGGTCGCCGTCGGGGGTCTCGCGCAGCGCCAGCGTGGCGCGGGCGTTGGTGAGCGTGGCGAGCACCTTGGCGCGGTTGCGCACGATCCCGGCATCCGCCATCAGCCGCTCGACGTCGGCGTCGCCGAACGTGGCGACGACCTCGGGGTCGAACCCGGCGAACGCCTCGCGGAAGGCCGGGCGCTTGCGCAGGATGGTCGCCCAGGACAGCCCCGACTGGAAGGCCTCGAGCGAGAGCCGCTCGAACATGCCGCGCTCGCCGCGCACGGGCATGCCCCACTCGGTGTCGTAGTAGTCGCGCAGCAGCGGGTCGACCGACGCCCAGACGGGGCGGGCCAGCCCGTCATCGCCGACGACGATGCCGGAGCCGGTCACGGGCGGCCGGTGCTGCTGACGGTGGCCGGGGTGAGCCGTCGGCTCACTCAGGCGGCGTCGGCCGTGAGGGCGGCGCGGATGTCGTCGGCGATGTCCTTGGGCTCGGTGGTCGGGGCGTAGCGCTTGATGACCTGGCCGTCGCGGCCGACGAGGAACTTGGTGAAGTTCCACTTGATCTTGCCGCCGAGCAGGCCCTTCTTCTCACCCTTGAGCCAGGTGAACAGCGGGTGGGCGTCCTCGCCGTTGACGTCGATCTTGGCGAACATCGGGAAGCTCACGCCGTAGTTGACCTGGCAGAACTCGCCGATCTCCTCCTCGGTGCCGGACTCCTGGCTGCCGAACTGGTTGCACGGGAAGCCGAGCACGACCAGGCCCTCGTCGTGCAGGTCCTGGTAGAGCGTCTCCAGGCCGGCGTACTGGGGGGTCAGGCCGCAGGCGCTCGCCGTGTTGACGACCAGGACGACCTGGCCGGCGTAGTCGGACAGGTGGCGCTCGTCGCCGGTCAGGGTGGTCGCGGTGAAGTCGGAGAGTGTCGTCATGCCCCAATCGTCACACGCGACTGCGGCCACGACCGAGTTGGGCGCCGAGGTGGGACGACCGGCCACCAGCGGCACGACGTCGCAATAGCCTGAGGCCGTGCCCGACCCGACCACCCCCACCTCACCGATCACCCAGACCGAGCCTGCGGAGCAGACCGCCGCCGAGGTGCCCGCCGCCCCGCCGCTCGACGTCGACGTGCTCGTCATCGGGGCCGGCATCGCCGGGGTCGACGTCGCCTGCCGGCTGTCGAAGCACGGTCTCGACGTCGTGTGGGCCGTGCTCGAGGCGCGCGACGCCATCGGGGGCACGTGGGACCTGTTCCGCTTCCCCGGCATCCGCTCCGACTCCGACATGTACACCCTGGGCTTCCCGTTCCGGCCGTGGCGCGGGGCGTCGTCGATCGCCACGGGGGAGGAGATCCGCGACTACGTGCAGGCCACCGCCCACGACGAGGGCGTCGCCGAGCGGGTGCACTTCGGTCAGCGCGTCGAGCGGCTCGAGTGGAGCTCGGCCGACCGCCGCTGGACCGTCGTCACTCGCACCCGGGACGGCCTGGTGCGGCACACGTCCCGGTTCGTCTACCTGGCCACCGGCTACTTCTCGTACGCGTCGGGGCACGTCGTCGACTTCCCGGGGCAGGGCGACTTCGCCGGTGAGGTCGTGCACCCCCAGGCGTGGCCCGAGGGGCTGCCGGTCGCGGGCCGGCGGGTGCTCGTCATCGGCAGCGGCGCCACCGCCATCACCCTGCTCCCGGCGCTCGTGGACGAGGGCGCTGCCCAGGTGACGATGCTCCAGCGCAGCCCCAGCTACATCGCGTCCCTCCCGTCCCGCGACGTCGTCGCCGACGGGTTGCGGGCGGTGCTTCCGGATGCCGTCGCCCACCGAGTCGTGCGCGGCAAGAACGTGCTCCTCTCGACCGCGGGGTACCAGGTGCTGCGGCGCCACCCCGAGGCCGGCCGCCGGCTGCTGCGCCGGCAGGTGCTGCGTCGGCTGCCCGACGGCTACCCGGTCGACACCCACTTCGCCCCGCACTACGACCCGTGGGACCAGCGGCTGTGCGTCGCCCCCGACGGCGACCTGTTCGACGTGCTGTCCGACGGTCGGGCGCAGGTCGTGACCGGCACGATCGAGCGGTTCGAGCGCGACGGCATCCGGCTGACGTCCGGCGAGCTGCTGGAGGCCGACGTCGTCGTCACGGCGACCGGCCTGCGGATGGAGATCGGCGGCGGCGCGGAGCTGGTGGTCGACGGCGAGCCGGTCGACCTGTCGCGAGGGCACGTCTACAAGGGGCTGATGCTCTCCGACGTGCCGAACCTGGCGATGGCGATCGGGTACACCAACGCGAGCTGGACGCTGCGGGCCGACCTGTCGGCGCGGTGGTTCTGCTCGCTGCTGCGCTACCTCGACCGGCACCACCTCACCGTGGCGACGCCGCGCTACGACGAGCCGGAGGTGGGGGAGCGGCCGCTGCTCGACCTGACGTCGGGGTACGTGCAGCGGGCGGCGCACCTGCTGCCGCGCCAGGGTGAGCGCCGGCCCTGGCGGGTGGTGCAGAGCTACCTGTACGACGTCGCGGTCACCCGGCTGGGTCGCATCGACGACGGGCACCTCGAGCTGCGCTGACCCGGCCCGTCAGCTGGCGAGGGTGACCGGCTGGGCGGCGACCCGGGCGAGGCGCGACAGCAGCGCCGCGCCCTGGCGCACCGACGGCAGGTGCGACCAGCCGTGGTCGGCCGCCCACGCGACGACGTGGTGCACCTGCGCCAGGTCGCGGCGTGCGGTGGCGGTGCGCAGCTCGGCGCCGACCAGCAGCGCGGTGCAGCCCACCCGGGTCTCGAGCGGACGGTCGCGCAGTGCGTCGGCCCACGGGCCGTCGGCGTGCGCGAGGAGGGGGAGTGGGTCGGCATCCGGTGTGGGCGCGGTGCGCCGGGCGGATGCCGGGCGGCCGCCGGTGGGTGCGCGGCCGTCGCCGTCGGTGGGGACGGTGCGCAGCAGGGCGGCGGCGAGGACCGCCCCGGCGACGGCCGTGTGGTAGCTCGTCTGGATGACGTAGGTCGAGCGGTCGGCCGGGCTGAGACCGGCGGCGACGGCGGGGTCGTACCCCGGGCCGGGCAGGAAGCCGTGGGTGGCCTCGGCCCGGTCGAGCTCGGCCAGGGCGTAGCGGGCGCCGGGGCTGAGCGGCAGGTCGAGCATCGGCCAGGTCCAGAGCAGCTCGGCGACGACGTCGAGGTTGCCGCCGGCCAGCGCTGCACCGAGCAGGGCCTCCGCGTCGTCGGCGACCGAGGTGGCCGGGCGCAGGCTGCGGAGGGAGAGCAGGCCGCAGTCGGTGGCGTGCAGCACGGCGTGGGTCAGGGCGTAGGCGTCGGCAGGGCCCGCCGTGCAGCAGGTCGGCACCGCGCACCAGCACCGAGCCGGTGGGGACGTCGGGGGTGGCACTGCCGTCGGCCAGGCCCTGCAGCCACGAGTGCTCGAGGCGGTCGACGGGGTCGGGCTCGTCGCCCAGGTCGTCGCGGGCGAGGTCGAACAGGTGGCGGGCGACGGACCGGTGTCCGATGTCGAGGTCGCCGAGCAGCGCGAACGGGAAGGCCTCGCGGGTGCGGCACCGCGGGTCGGCGGCGACCGCCAGTGCGGCGAGGTGCGGGTCGAGCGCCCGGGTCACGGCCTCGCCGAGCCGGGCCTGCGCGGCGCCGAGCCCCTCGAAGCGCGCCAGGACGGGGTCGTCGGCGAGCAGCCGCCCGGCGACGCGGCAGAGCAGGGCGGTCTCGGCGAGCACCGTGGCCGCTGCGAGCGGTCGCGCTCCGCCCACGCCGGGACGGGCCTGGCCCGCCGCGACGACCCCGGCCGCGCCCAGCCGGAGACCGTGCGCGAGCCGACGCCGCAGCTCGTGTGGCGTGCTCAGGCCCGACTGGCGCGTCGCCCCCATGGTGTCCTCCTCGGTCGGCGGGACCACCTCCTGCTGCGGTGGTCCCTCGAGGGAGAGGAGCGGGGTCGGGGTCGGGTGATACGACCGGGCGGGTGGTGACGCGCCACATCGGGGGTGTCTCGGGATGCGCGGGCTGCGAGGATCCACCCGTGTCGTATGCCGTGTGGGTCGCCGTCGTCGTCACCGCCGGGCTGTTCGCCGCCGACTGGTGGGCGGTGTGGCACCAGCGGCACGACGTCGAGCGGCTGGCCAAGCCGGCCGCGATGGTCGGCCTGCTGACGGTGGCGCTGCTCGCCGGGGCGACCGACAGCACCGCGGGGCGCTGGTTGGTGCTCGCGCTCCTGCTCGGCCTGGTCGGTGACGTGCTCCTGCTCGAGGACACCCCCAGCCGGTTCGTCGGCGGGTTGGCGGCCTTCCTCGTCGGTCACCTGGCCTATGTCGCGTCGTTCGTGGCCGTGGGGCTCGACCGGCCGGCCTGGGGCTGGGTCGGCGCGCTCGTGCTGCTCGCCGCGCTCGTCGTGGGCCGGCGCATCCTGCCCGGAGCCGTCGCCGACGGCGGGGTGGTGCTCGGGGTCGCGGTCGGGGCCTACATGGCGGTGATCGGCGCGATGGCGGTCACCGGCTGGGCGACCGGTCGCCCGCTCGTGGGGCTCGGCGCCAGCCTGTTCGTCGTGAGCGACACCGTGCTCGCGATGGGCAAGTTCGTGCGGCCCCGGCGCTGGACCTCGGTGGTGGTCATGGTGACCTACCACCTCGCCCAGGCCCTCATCGTCGCCGGCCTGCTGAGGTGACGCCCGCCGGCGGTGCACTGGCTGATACCCAGACCGCGTCCACGGGTTGCACCGACCCGTCCACCGGCATCCACCCCGACCGATCTCGAGGCGCTGCGATACCCTGAGCAGGTGACGAGGTTCGAGCTTCTTCCCTAGCCGCGTCGGCCAACCGGCCCGCGCGGCGACCCCTCCTGCGTGAGGGGTTTTTTCATGGGTACAGCCCGGACCACCACCGAGACGACGAGGACGAGATGAGCGACACCCCGCACCGCTACACCGCCGAGCTGGCCGGGCAGATCGAGGTCGCCTGGCAGGACCGCTGGGCCGAGCGCGGCACCTACCACGCCCCCAACCCGGCGGGCCCGTGGGCCGACCCGGACGCCGTCGCCGCCTACCCCGATGGGCACCTCCTCGTGCTCGACATGTTCCCGTACCCCAGCGGCGCCGGCCTGCACGTCGGACACCCGCTGGGCTACATCGCGACCGACGTCGTCGCGCGCTTCAACCGGATGCTCGGCAAGAACGTGCTGCACTGCCTGGGCTACGACGCGTTCGGGCTGCCGGCCGAGCAGTACGCCGTGCAGACCGGCCAGCACCCGCGCAAGACCACCGAGGACAACATCGTCATCATGGCGCGCCAGCTGCGCCGCCTGGGCCTGGGCCATGACGACCGCCGCGCCATCCAGACCATCGACCCGGAGTACTACCGCTGGACGCAGTGGATCTTCCTGCAGATCTACAACGCCTGGTACGACGCGGATGCCGTGCGCCCCGACGGCGGGGTCGGCCGAGCCCGGCCGATCGACGAGCTCGTCGAGGAGTACCGCTCGGGCGCCCGCCCGCTGCCCGCCGACGACGGCCGCGGCTGGGACGACCTCAGCGACGTCGAGCGGGCCGGCATCCTCGACGGCCAGCGCCTGGCCTACACCAGCGAGGCGCCGGTCAACTGGTGCCCCGGCCTGGGCACGGTGCTGTCCAACGAGGAGGTCACCAACGACGGCCGCTCCGAGCGGGGCAACTTCCCGGTGTTCAAGCGCAACCTGCGCCAGTGGATGATGCGGATCACCTCGTACGCCGACCGGCTCGCCGACGACCTGGACCGGGTCGACTGGCCCGAGAAGGTCCGGATCATGCAGCGGAACTGGATCGGCCGCAGCCACGGCGCCAAGGTCACCTTCCCCATCGCGACTGCCGCTAGCCGGGGCAACATTGACCTATCGGTCGAAGTTGACCCAGCCGGGACACCCGGGATCGAGGTGTTCACCACCCGTCCGGACACCCTGTTCGGCGCGACCTTCATGGTGCTGGCTCCTGAGCACCCGCTCGTCGACGAGCTGGTGCCGGCCGGTGGCTGGCCCGAGGGCACCAAGCCCGCGTGGACCGGTGGCGCGGCCACGCCGGAGGAGGCCGTCACGGCATACCGGCGGGCCGCCGCGCGCAAGAACGACATCGAGCGGCAGACCGAGGGCAAGGACAAGACCGGCGTGTTCACCGGGGGCTGGGCGACCAACCCGGTCACCGGCACGCGCATCCCGGTGTTCGTCGCCGACTACGTGCTGATGGGCTACGGCACCGGCGCGATCATGGCGGTGCCCGGCCAGGACGAGCGCGACTGGGACTTCGCCAAGGCCTTCGACCTGCCGATCATCCGCACCGTGCAGCCGTCCGACGACCACGACCTCGACACGGCGTTCACCGGCCAGGGGCCGGCGATCAACAGCAGCAACGACGAGCTGAGCCTCGACGGTCTCGGCGTCGCCGACGCCAAGGAGCGGATCACCGCCTGGCTGCAGGAGAAGGGCCTGGGCGAGCCGACGGTCACCTACAAGCTGCGCGACTGGCTGTTCAGCCGGCAGCGCTACTGGGGCGAGCCGTTCCCGGTCGTCTTCGACGAGGACGGGGTCGCCCACGGCGTGCCCGACTCGATGCTGCCCGTCGAGCTGCCCGAGGTGCCCGACTACAGCCCGAAGACCTACGACCCCGACGACGCGAGCAGCGAGCCCGAGCCGCCGCTGTCGCGGGTGGACGAGTGGGTGCACGTCGACCTCGACCTCGGCGACGGCCGCGGCACCCGGCGCTACCGCCGCGAGACCAACACGATGCCCAACTGGGCCGGGTCGTGCTGGTACTACCTGCGCTACCTCGACCCGGCGAACTCCGCCGCGCTCGTCGACCCCGACAACGAGTCCTACTGGATGGGGCCGCGCGCCGAGCCGGTCGCCGGCGCCCCCGCGGGCACCCGCGACCCCGGCGGCGTCGACCTCTACGTCGGCGGGGTCGAGCACGCCGTGCTGCACCTGCTCTACGCGCGCTTCTGGCACAAGGTGCTGCACGACCTGGGCCACCTCAGCAGCGACGAGCCGTTCCGCACCTACTTCAGCCAGGGCTACATCCAGGCCGCCGCCTTCAAGGACGCCCGCGGCCAGTACGTCGAGGCCAAGGAGGTCGAGGAGGCCGCCGACGGCAGTCTCAGCTGGCAGGGCCAGCCGGTCACCCGCGAGTTCGGCAAGATCGGCAAGTCGCTGAAGAACATGGTCAGCCCCGACGAGATGTACGCCGCGTTCGGCGCCGACACCTTCCGGCTCTACGAGATGGGCCTGGGCCCGCTGGAGCAGAGCAAGCCGTGGGACACCCGCGCGGTCGTCGGCTCGCAGCGCTTCCTGCAGCGGCTGTGGCGCAACGTCGTCGATGAGGAGACCGGCGGCGTGGTCGTCGCCGACACCCCGATGGATGCCGCGACCACCCGGGTGCTGCACCGCACCATCGACGCCGTGCGCACCGACTACGCCGGGCTGGCCTTCAACACGGCCATCGCCCGGCTGACCGAGCTCAACAACGCCCTCACCAAGCTCGACGGAGGCGTGCCGCGCGAGGCGGCCGAGTCGATCGTGCTCATGGTCGCCCCCATGGCGCCGCACATCGCCGAGGAGCTGTGGGCGCGGCTCGGGCACGACGAGTCGCTCGTGCACGCCGACTTCCCGGTCGCCGACCCCGCGTTCCTCGTCGAGGACACCGTCACCTGCGTCGTGCAGGTCAAGGGCAAGGTCCGCGACCGGCTCGAGGTGCCCTCCGACATCACCGAGGACGCCCTGCGCGAGCTGGCCCTGGCCAGCCCGAAGGTCCAGGCGGCGGTGCCCGACGGCATCCGCACGGTGATCGTCCGGGCGCCCAAGCTGGTCAACGTCGTCCCCAACTGACGACAACTTTCCCGCCCGATGCGGGAAGCTTCACCTTTGCAGGGGTTACGAACGCCTGCGCAGGTGAAGCTTCCCCGGTGAAGCAGGGCCGTTCCCGCGAGATGTCCCGCGGCGGGCCCGCGTCGCCGCACGTCTCGGGTCGTGGACTTCGGGTGACGCGCCCCCCGGCCGGCTCCCTAGACTCGTCGGCGTAGGTCATGAGTGCTAGTGGCAAGCCCCGGCTCGCTGGCCAGCAACCCTCCTCCGCGGTGGGGTGCTCCGGGTGACGACCTGGTCGGCGACCCCTTCGGGCGTCGGCAAGCGCGGGATCCCGGGTCGCACCCGAGGTCCTCGGGACCATCGGAGATACCCACCGTGTCGATCACCAGCCACTCAGCACCGAGCTCGAGCCGCACCACCACCGTCCCCACCTTCCACCGTCGCCCGCGGCTTCGTGCCGTGCCGGATGCCGTGGCGCCACTGAGCGCCCCCACCCACCGGCACCTGCCGAGGACCGGCCGCGACCTGCCCGCGGTCGTCCGCCCCGACCTGGTCCCGACCCTGTCGGGCGACCTGGTCGACTACGCGAACCTCGACCACGCGGCATCCACCCCGGCCTTCGAGCGGGTGGCGCGCGCCGTCGAGGCGGCGACGCGCACCTACTCCAGCGTGCACCGCGGCACCGGCTGGCTGTCCCGGATCACCAGCGCGCACTACGAGGCCGCCCGTGACGAGGTCGCCCGCTTCGTCGGCGCCCGCGAGGACGACGTCGTCGTCTTCACCCGCAGCACCACCGACTCGGTCAACCTGCTGGCCCGCGCGCTGCCGCGCGACACCTCGGTGGTCGTCTTCGCCTCCGAGCACCACGCGACCCTGCTGCCCTGGCGCGGCCGCGACACCGTGCGCCTGCCGGTGCCCGGCAGCACCCGCGACGCCGAGGCCCTGCTCGAGGCCGCGCTGCGCGCCCTGCCCACCGGCACCGCCCGCCGCCCGCGCCAGGCCCTGGTCGTGCTGACCGCCGCCTCCAACGTCACCGGCGAGCTGTGGCCCGTGGAGCGCCTCACCGCGATCGCCCGTTCGCACGGAGCCCGGGTGCTGCTCGACGCCGCGCAGTTCGCGGCCCACCGGGTGGTCGACCTCGACGCGCTCGACGTCGACTGGGTCGCGTTCTCCGGCCACAAGGTGCACGCCCCCTACGGCACCGGTGTGCTCGCCGGCCGCAGCGACTGGCTGGATGCCGCGCAGCCCTACCTCGCCGGTGGGGGCGCCACCGCGCAGGTCACCGAGCACGGCGTCCGCTGGGTCACCGGCGCCGCCCGCCACGAGGCCGGCAGCCCCAACGTGCTCGGCGCCATCGCGCTCGCGGCGGCCTGCGCGACGATCCGCGAGCACCGTGCGGCGATCGACGAGCACGAGGCCCGGCTCACCGAGCGCCTGCTCGACGGCCTGCGCGGCATCGACGGCGTCACCACCTACTCGATCTTCGGCGACGACACCGAGCGCGGCCCGGTCGTCACGTTCACGGTCGACGGGCTCGACAGCAACCTCGTGGCGGCGGCCCTGTCGGCCGAGCACGGCATCGGGGTGCGGGCCGGCAAGTTCTGCGCGCACATCCTGGTCGACACCCTGCTCGACGAGGGGTCCGAGGGGCACGACACCGCGGTGCGGGTCAGCGCCGGGCTCGCCAGCACGCCCGAGCACGTCGAGCGGCTCCTCGCCGCCGTCGCGACGCTGGCCACCGACGGCCCGGGCGCGGAGTACGAGCACACCGCGGAGCAGGGCTGGGTCCCGGTCGACGACACCCGCGAGCTGTCGGCGCCGCTGCCCTGGTGACGCGCGGGCATGTGGTGCGGGCGAGCCCGCCGGCCCGAACGTCAGGTGGTGCGCAGGTGCAGGGCACTGCGCGGGCAGGCGGCCACCGCCTCGCGGGCGAGCCGCTCCTCCTCGGCCGGCACCGGCCCGAGCACCACGGGGTATCCCCACTCGTCGACCCGGATCTTCTCGGGGAACAGCTCGGCGCACAGGCCACGCGCCCGGCACTGCGGCCAGTCGACCTTCAGCACGGTCTCGCGCGGGCTCATCGCTGCACCGCCAGGCGCTGGGTGCTCGACCCGCCGGCCCGTTCCCCGCGGGGATCCCGGGGATCCCGCGGCGAGCACCCGCAGGCGTGGTCGAGGTGCGCCTCGACATGGTCGTCGAGCGTGGTCAGCAGCGAGCCGACCAGCCGAGCCGTTCCGTCGGGGTGGGCGCAGGCACCGCGCCCGGTGACCAGCCCGGCCAGCTCGCGCAGCCGGCGCCGCGTGTCGGCGCGGCGTGCCAGCGCCCGCATCTCGGCAGCCAGCGCGGGCAGGCCGTTGCGGCATGGGCCGCAGCGACCGGCCGACTCACCGGCGAGGTAGGAGGTGTACCGGGCGGTCTCGGACACCGGGCAGGACCCGTCGCTGAGCGACAGCAACGAGCCGGCACCGAGCCGCGCCCCGACTTCGCCGAGCACCGCATTCGACCACCGCAAACCGGCCACGTCCTGCGGGTGCACCCACGAGCCGTGGAACCCGCCGACGAGCAGGGGGGAGGCCAGGGCGGCGGCGTCCAGCACCGTGTCGGCGCCGTCGCCGTGCTCGACCTCGACGACGTGCACGCCCCGGAAGACACCGTCGGCCGCGGGCGGCGTGGTGAGGGTCAGCAGGCTGGTGCCGGGCTCGCCGGGGGTGCCGTGCGCGGCGTACCCGTCGACGCCCCACAGCACCACCGCGGCGAGGTGGGCGTACGACTCGGCGTTCGACAGCAGGGTCGGGCGGCGGCGGTGGCCGTCGACGGCCTCGGGAGCCCACGACGTCACGGGTAGCCCGGGTCGCCCGGCCATCAGCTCGATGAGCGCGCGGGACTGGCCCGAGACGAAGCGGGAGGCGGCCTCGTGCTGCACCCAGCGAATGCCGTGGTCATCCCGTTCCCCGATGGCCCGGTGCACCGCGGCGCCGACCCAGGGCCGGTCCTCGGAGCTCACGACGTGGATCTCCCGCGCCCCCAGGGCCCGGGCGGTCACGACGGCCCCGTCGAGCACCAGGTGCGGCGCGACGTCGAGCAGCGCGCTGTCCTTGGCACTGGCCGGCTCGCCCTCGGCGGCGTTGACCACGACGTAGGGGCGCCGCGAGCCGAGCCCGGGGCGCGAGCCGCGGGCCCGCACCACGGTCTGCAGCTTGCGCGCCAGCGGGAAGCCGGCGCCGCCCCGCCCACGGACCCCGACCTCACCGAGCAGCGTCACCAGGGACTCGACGCCGGGCTCGGGCAGGGCGCCCAGCCGGGCGCGGTGGGCCGCGAGGCCCGGGCCGCGGTCGATGCCGGAGAGCAGGAGCGGCCCGGTGTGCACGTCGACACTGGCCGGTGGGCGGATCATCTGGGCGGTCATGACGCCCTCCTTCCGCTGCCGGACTCGACCGGGACCCGCGACCCGTGCCGCTCGGCGCGCTCGACCCCGGACTGCGGGCCGTAAGGCCGGCGCGGGCCGTCGTTGCGATGCCGCCTGCGGTTGGCCCGCTTGCCGTTGAGCACCGCGATGATCCGCGCGAACACGGCCAACCCGACCGCCGCGACGCAGCTGACGGTGATCGCCACCATCCAGCCCTCCTTCGAGTCGGTACCGATGAACAGGCCGTGCAGCACGGCCGACACCCAGGCGGCGTAGGTGGTCAGGTGCACGAGGAACCAGACCCGGTGCGGCACGCTGGCGCGGGCGAGCGACGTGGCGATGACGACGGCGAGCAGGTCCAGCGAGATGGCTCCCAGCGCCAGCCACACCGGCTCATAGGTCGCGCCGAACGGCACGAACGCCTGCCACCACCGGATGTCGACGTACGAGTCGACGACAGCGCTCACCACGTGGGCGACCAGCATGAACACCGACAGGGCCGCCAGGGACCGGTGCAGCCCCTGCGTGACGAACCGGGGCCACAGCGGGGTCGCGGACCGACCGGTCGCGAGCACGCCGAGCACGACGGTCGCCGTGAAGGCGATGAGCAGCACCACGCCGGTGCCACGGTTGAGGTACCAGAGCAGGGGGGATGTCATGAGGTCTCCTCGATGCCGGAGTCGGTCCAGGCGGGGGTTCGGGTCACGTGGCCCTCGTGGTCGACCAGCCGCGCCGCGACCCGGCGGTCGACGAGCCATCCGTAGGCCGCCTCGCCGAGCACGACGGATGCCGTGGTGGCCGCGTTCGCCGCGGCGGCGGTGCGACCCAGGGCCGTGACGGTGCGCCACGGGCCCTGCGCCGGCAGGCCGGTGCGCGGGTCGACGACGTGGTGCCACTGGCGGCCGCCGCGACGCCAGCGCCGGGCCGAGACGCTCGAGGTGGCCAGTCCACCGTCGCGAAGCCGCACCAGTTCGCTCGGGCCACCGGCCTCGAGGTCGGCGCGGCTGTGGCCCAGCACCACCTGGTGATCGAGGTCGGTGTCGTCGGGGGAGGCGACCCGGAGGTCGCCGCCCACCCCGACCAGCACGGGCACGCCGAGCGAGTCGGCGACGCAGAGCGCCACGAGGTCGGCGGCAAAGGCCTTGCCGGTCGCCCCGAGGTCGAGGGCGACTCCGCGGGGCACGGTCACGGTGGTGTCGGTGACGAGCACCTCCTCCCACGTGCCGCCGCGGACCGGCAGGGCTGCCGGGGTCGGGTCGTCCGCTGGCACGAGGGAGAAGGTGCGGTCGTAGCCGGCGGCGCTGAGCAGCTCGCCGAGCAGTGGGTCTACCAGGCCCTCGGTCTCGGCGGCGGCCTCCAGGGCCACTCGCACCGCGCCGACGAGCACGGGGGAGACCTCGACGGCGTGACCCGCGTCGTGGTTGGCGCGCACCAGGTCGCTGTCGTCCCGGAACCGGCTGCAGGCCACGTCGACCTCGTGCAGCACCCCCGCGGCCAGGTCGGTGGCGGCCTCGACGGCATCCGGGCTGGTACGCAGCTCGACGTAGGTCCCGAGGGCACGCCACGCCGAGGCGCCCCGCTCGACGTCGACGGTCGCGGGGGTGGCCGGCTCGTGGGTCAGGGTCGTCACGAGCCGGTGCTCGCCGGCGGCGGGGGCGGAGGCGGGGGTGCCGGCCGGCTCGTCGACTTCTTCGTGGTCGTCGACGAGGAGGCGGAGGAAGAGGACGAGCTGGAACCGCCTCCCACCTTCGAGCTGCCGGGGGAGGACGCCTTGACCAGCGTGGCCGGCCCGATCACGGTCTTGGTCGGCCGCGCCTTGGTCACGACGACCGGGTTCTCCTTGGCCCACTTGGCCAGGGCCTCGTGGTGGGCCGTGGCGGTCGCCGCGTCCGCAGCGGCCTTCTCGCGGGCCTTGACGGCGTTGGTGCGGGCGGTCTCCTGGGCGGCGGCCGCGGTGGCGACGCCGGTTCCGGCGACGGTCGCGGCGGCGAGCGTTCCGCTCAGCACGGTGAGCATGACGCGCGACCGGTCTCGTTGACCGGTGCTCAGCAGGGCTCTCACGGGATGCGGTCCTCTCGTCGGTTCGTGGCACGACGGGTCGGTGTGCCGGTGACGACTCTCGCCGCCCGCACACCAAGCGCGCGTCATCGACCTGTCAAGGAAGCGTTAAGGCCGCGGCGCCTTAACACCGCCTTGAGGTGCCCACGACCCGGGCTTGACCGACGCGCCCCCACCATGGGAGCCGACGTCCCGGCTCTGCCCTGCAACCGTGCCGTCACCCCCTGCCCCTGCAACCGCCCCCGGAGGTCCCTCGTGTCCCTCGTTCGCGCCGTCACCACCGGCACCCTCGTCGGAGCAGCCACCGCGATCGGCATCTTCGTCACCGCGGGGCCCGACGACCTGGGCCGGGCCGCTGCGCCCGTCGCCCCGACCTTCGCACCGGTCCCCACCCCGACCGTGACCCAGCTGGCCGACTGCACGCCGCCGGCGGTGCTCACGAAGGGCGTCTGCGTCACCACTAAGCCGGGCCCGAAGATCACCGTTGCTGCACCGTCGACCAGCTCGCCGACGCCGCGCACCGCTCCGCGCACGGCTCCCGACCCCGCCCCGGCTCCCGCGCCCGCAGCAACCGCCGAGCAGGACCCGTCGGACGACGACAGTCACGAGGACGACCATGAGGACGAGCACGACGACTGAGCCGCGCCGCGACCGCGATCGGATGCCGTGGCACCGGTCAGCGGCCGGCCGCCGGGGTGGCGCGCCGCGGCTGCGCGTCGTTCGGCTGCACCGGCAGGTGCACGGTGACCCGCAGGCCGCCGAGGGGCGACGGGGTGAGCTCCACCGAGCCACCGGCTCCGTCGGCGATCCGGTGCACGATCGCCAGGCCCAGCCCGGTCGACCCCTTGTCGCTGTGACCCCGCCCGAGGTAGGGCTGCGGCATCCCCGGTCCGGAGTCCTCGACGACGACCACCACCTCGTCCCCGACGGTGTGCACCAGCACCCGGGCATCCGTGCCCTCGGGCGTGTGCGCGAACACGTTGTCGAGCAGCGTGTCGACGAGCTCGCCCAGGTCGTCCTCGCGACAAGCCGACCAGCGGGCGACCCGCCCGGGGTGCGCACCTCCAGGACGAGGTCGAGCCGACGGTCCTGGTCCTCGGCCAGCGGCAGCCAGAAGGCCACCCGGTCGGACACCACCGGGGCGACCTCGCGTGCTGCCGGGCAGCTCGTCGCGCACCGACCGCCGGGCCTCGTGGACGACGTCGTCGATGCTGCGCTGCAGGTCCTCCACGTGCCCGCGCAGCCGCAGCGCCACGTCCTCGTCCTCGACCAGGTCGGTGTCGAGCCGCAGGGCGGTCACCGGTGTGCGCAACCGGTGCCCGAGGTCGGCGACCTGCTCGCGCTCGGCGACCACCAGCGAGTGGATCCGGTCGGCGAGCGCGTTCAGCGCCCGGCCCAGCTCGGCGGTCTCCGGCGGCCCACCCGGCACGGCCCGGGCGGTCGAGTCGCCCTCGCGCAGCCGGTGGGCCACCTCGGCCACGTCGGTGACGGGCACGCTGGTGCGCCGGCCCAGCCGGACCGCCACCGCGACCGAGACCGCGCACCAGACCCAGCCCGAGGGCCACGATCGTCGCCCAGGCGCCCCACACGCCGGCCCGCAGCTCGGAGGTCGGCACGGTGGCGACCACGACCTCGAGGCCGCGGGTCGGTCACGACCGGCACCACGGCATCCAGCCCGTGGTCCTGGCCGACGGTGAACGCCTCCTGCGCGGTGCGTGCCCGCTCGACCGCGGCGGCCGTGTCGGCTCCGAGTGGTGCCTGGCTGCCGAGCAGCTGCCCGCCGGGCTCCACGACGACCACCTCGGGGCCGCGCGAGCTGAGATCGGCGACGGTGCGCGACAGCGTCTCCGGTGTCGTCGAGGGTCGCGACCAGGGTGGCGACGCTCTGCGCCTGCTCACGGGCGCGGGTGGTGCCGCGGTCGTCGGCGATGTTCGCGATGAGGAAGCAGAGCGGCACGATGAACGCCACGACGACCGCCGACGTCGTGGCGGCCACCAGCCACGCGATGCGGCGGGCCATCAGCCCTCGCCGTCGGCGGTGTCCGAGGGTGCGGCCAGGCGCACGCCGACCCCACGCACGCTGTGCAGGTACACCGGGTGAGCGGCCGTCTCGCCGAGCTTGCGGCGCAGCCACGACAGGTGCACGTCGACGGTGCGCTCCCCGCCGCCGTAGGGCTGGTTCCACACCTCCTCGAGGATCTCGCGCTTGGTGACGACCTCGCCGGCGCGCTGGGCGAGCAGCAGCAGCAGGTCGAACTCGCGCCGCGACAGCTCGAGGTCGCGCCCGGCGAGCGTGCAGTGGCGGCCCACCGCGTCGACGACGAGGTCGCCCACCGTGAGCGGCTCGTCCGGCTCGTCGGATGCGGTGCGGCGCAGCACCGCGCGGATCCGCGCCTCGAGCTGGTCCATGCCGAAGGGCTTGACGACGTAGTCGTCGGCGCCGGCGTCCAGGGCCTTCACGATCGAGGGGTCGTCGTCGCGGGCGGTCACCACGATGACCGGCGTGCGGCGCACGGCGCGCAGCATCGTGAGCAGGCTGTGCCCGTCGAGGTCGGGCAGGCCCAGGTCGAGCAGCACGAGGTCGGGCTGCTCGTCGAGGGCGTTCTGCAGGCCGACCATCCCCGCGGAGGCGCTCGACACCGCGTACCCGCGGTCGGTGAGCGAGCGGACGAGCGAGGAGCGGATCCCGGGGTCGTCCTCGATGACCAGCACGTGTGTCACAGTGGGCACGCTAGAGCAGGAAGGGGGTGACCGGCGTGGGGATGGGACGTCGCCCACTCCTGCTGATGGTGCTGGGCTGGCTGGCCGTCGTGGTCGCCGTCGGCGCGATCACCTTCCTGGTCGTCGACCGCGCCGGCCGCGGCGTCGGGCAGGCCTCGGCCGCCGAGCGGGTCGTGGTGCTGCCGAGCAGCACCTCGCCCTCGCTCCGCCCACTCGCGGGAGCCCTCGCCGGCGTCACCGGAACCGACGCCCACGACGCGCTCGACGGCCACGGCGTCCTCGTCGCCGGAGCCTGCGCCCACGCGGACCTCCTCGGACGACGGGCGCGACACGGAGTCGTTCTCCTCCGACGGCGGCACCGTGGTCGCCACCTGCACCGGTTCGCAGATCACACTCGACTCGATCCGGCCGCGGGACGGCTGGCGCTTCGAGAAGGAGAGCGAGCACGGTGGGCTCGAGGTCAGGTTCAGGACCGACGAGCGCGACGTCGACATCCTGCTCGTCTGCGTGCGTGGGGTACCGACCCGGTCCGAGACAGGACGACTGAGCCGGCAGCGGGTGGCGCGCGACGGCATCCGAAACTCCGCGCCGATGTCTGGCCCACCCGGCCGGGAGGGTGCAGGTTGAGGGTTCGAGGACGTGACCCCGCCACATCCCGCACCGAGGAGACCCACCCATGGCTGATCTCGACACCGCACAGCTCCTGGCCGCGCTGGAACCGGTCGCGGAGGACAACCTCAACCGGCACATCAACGTCGCGCAGGAGTGGATGCCGCACGAGTACGTGCCGTGGTCGCTGGGCCGCGACTTCAAGGAGCTCGGCGGCGACCCGTGGTCGGTCGACCAGTCGCAGCTGTCGCAGATCGCCCGCACCGCGCTCGAGGTCAACCTGCTCACCGAGGACAACCTGCCGAGCTACCACCGCGAGATCGAGCGCGCCTTCGGCCGCGAGAGCGCCTGGGGTGCCTGGGTCAACCGCTGGACCGCGGAGGAGGGGCGGCACGCGTTCTGCATCCGCGACTACCTGCTCGTCACCCGTGGGGTCGACCCCGACGAGCTGGAGCGTGCCCGGATGGAGACGATGCAGACCGGCTTCGACTCCGGCGACAAGCCGCTGCTCAACGTCTGCGCGTACGTGTCGTTCCAGGAGCTGGCCACCCGTGTGTCACACCGGAACACGGGCAAGTTCACCGACGAGCCGATCGCCGAGAAGCTGCTGACGCGGGTCGCCAAGGACGAGAACCTGCACATGATCTTCTACCGCAACATCGTGCAGGCGGCGCTCGAGCTGGCGCCGAGCCAGACGATGCGGGCGATCACCGACGAGGTGGTCGACTTCAAGATGCCGGGCTCGATCATCCCGGGGTTCGGGCGCAAGGCCGTGCAGATGGCGATGGCCGGCATCTACGACCTGCGCATCCACCACGACGACATCGTCGCGCCGCTGCTGCGCCAGTGGGGGGTCTGGGAGCTCGAGGGGCTCGACGCCGACGGCGAGGCGGCGCGCGACGAGCTCGCCTCGGCCGTGAAGGCGCTCGACGCCGAGGCGAGCAAGTTCGTCGAGAAGCGTGAGGAGCGGGCGGCGAAGCTCGCGGCGCGGCAGAACGCGTGACGGGCCGCGGCGGCGGGCCGCGGTCGCGGGTCGCGGGGTGATGGATGCCGGGTCGAGGCACGGTGACCACTAGCCTGCTCGCGTGAGCACCGCCCTCGTCACCGACTCCACGGCCTACCTCCCGCCAGACCTCCTCGAGGGGCTTCCGGTGCACGTCGTGCCCCTGCACGTGGTGGTCGGCGGCACCGAGCACGCCGAGGGCATCGACATCGACCCGGCCGCCGTGGCCGCGGCGCTGCGCTCGTTCACCCCGGTGTCGACGTCCCGACCGGCGCCCGCGGCCTTTCTGGCGGCGTACCGGGCGGCGGCCGAGGCCGGCGCCGACTCGGTCGTCTCGGTGCACATCTCCGGTGACATGTCGAGCACGATCGGCGGCGCCGCGATCGCCGCCGAGGACTCGCCGGTGCCGGTCACCGTCGTCGACTCCCGAGCCCTGGGCATGGCGATGGGGTATGCCGTGCTCACCGGTGCGCGGCTGGCTGTCGGTGGCGCGTCGGCGGCGGAGGTGGCGGATGCCGTCCGCGCCACGTGCGCGGCATCCACCGTCGTGTTCTACGTCGACACCCTGGAGTACCTGCGCCGCGGCGGTCGGATCGGCAAGGCCGGCGCGCTCCTCGGCTCGGCGCTGTCGATCAAGCCGATCCTCGGGCTGCGCGACGGCTCCATCGTGCCGCTGGAGCGGGTGCGCACCTCGACCCGCGCCATCGCCCGCATCGAGGACCTCGCGGCCGAGGCGGCCACCGCACTGCCGTCGGGGGCCACCGGGGTCGACGTCGCGATCCACCACCTCGACTCGCCGGAGCGGGCCGAGCGGCTCGCCGAGCGGCTGCGGGCCCGGTTGGGGGAGGCCGTCGGGTTGCGGGTGGTCGAGCTGGGTGCCGTGGTGGGGGCCCACGTCGGGCCGGGCACCCTGGCCGTGGCCGTGGTGCCCAGGATCGCGCCGGCGTCGGCGCGCTGAGCCATGGAGCTCCTCGTCGGCGTGGAGGTCGCGGTCGTCGCGGTCGTCTGCTTCTTCATCGGGTCGATCAACCCGGCGACGCTGGTGGCTCGGGCGCTCGGGCGCGACCTGCGGGCGTCCGGGTCGGGCAACCCCGGGGCGACGAATGCCGGGCGGGTGCTGGGGCGCAAGTGGGGTGCGCTCGTGCTGGTGCTCGACGTCCTCAAGGCCTACCTCCCGACGCTCGTGGTGCTGCGCACGATGGGGACCGTGCCTGCCTTGGTCGCCGGGCTCGCCGTGGTGCTCGGGCACATGTTCTCGCCATTCCTGCGCGGGCACGGGGGCAAAGGGGTCGCGTGCGCCCTGGGCACGGTGCTGGCGGTGGAGCCCTTCGTCGGGATCGGGGCGGTCGTCGTCTTCGCGCTGGTCAAGACTCTCGTGCCGTTCGTCGGTGAGGCGTCGGTCGTGACGATGGGGCTCGTGGGGGTCGTGGGCGCGCTGGCTGCGCTCGGAGCGGTGCCGTTCGTCGAGCCCGGGGTCGGGGTGTGGCTGATGGTCATCGCGGTGCTCGTGCTGTCGCGGCACCGGCGGAACATCGTGGCCTGGTGGAGGCGCCAGCTCGGCTGAGGTCCGACTCGTCCGCAGGCGCGCTGGTTGGGCTGCGCGTCGGGGTTCGCGCAGGGGTGCCGCTGGGGTCGGTTCTGCGCGTCGGCCGTCGGCTCGTGGCTGTCGGCGGCGGTCCTGCCGGGCGGCGCTTCGCGAGCGGGCGGCTCGCGGCGGCTTGACCTGTGACCAGCCCGGGCCACCCCCGGCTGCGGACGTCGGCTCCGGGAGGTCCGGATGCTTCACCGGGTGGGCCACTGCCCCGCGGCTCATCGTCCACAGGCCGGCCCTGGCGGCGGCCTCGTCCACAGATTCGGTGTGCGGCCCCGGGCGGGGTCCGCGCGCTTCCTAACGTCGGGGGATGCCGCGACGTCACCCTCCTGAACAGCTCTCGCCACGAGCGCTGGCCCGGCTGCGGGCCGGTCCTCGGTCGTACGTGCCGACCGAGCTCGACCTCGATGTGGCCCGCCCGGTGCGTGGCGGCTCAGGTGGGTTGGAGACGGACGGTGAGGCGCCGTCGGGGGACCGGTCCGACCGATGGGTCGGTCGTGCCGGTTCGGCGGTCGCGGCCTGGTCAGCGGATGAGGGCACAGGTGCCACGGCTGTGCGAGGCCCGGGCGACGAGCCGGGTGGCGGGCGGCACGTAAGGGTCCCGCACCCACGGGGGTGGTTCCGCCTGCCCGCGGCGTTGGTCGGGGCCCGCTGGCAGCCGGGTCGGGCGGCCCTCGTCGGGGTCGTCATCGTCGTGGCGCTCGCGGCGGCCGTCTTCGGGCTGCGGGTCGCGTGGGCCAGCTCCGCCGGCAGCGGCACCGTCATCGCGCCCGGCGGTGGGTCCCGGGCCGGGCCGAGCGCGGTGTCGGCCGGGGCGGTCCCGGTCGGGGTGAGCGGCTCGGGGGGCACAGCGTCGGCGGGCACACCGTTGGGAGGCACGCCGCCAGCGGGCGCGGCATCACCGTCATCCCCCGGTGCGTCGCCGCCGGTGGGGGTCGTCGTGGTGCACGTCGTTGGCCGGGTGCGTCACCCCGGGGTGCGACAGCTGCCGGCCGGGTCGCGGGTGGCCGATGCGGTCGAGGCGGCGGGCGGCACCACCGGGAAGGCCGACCTGTCCGCGCTGAACCTGGCCCGGGTGCTCGTCGACGGCGAGCAGGTGCGGGTTCCGGCGGTCGGCGACCCGGTCGCGCCGGTGCCCTTGCCCGGGCCCGGTGGCGTCGGGGGAGCTGGCTCGGGTGGCGTCGCCGGGGCGCCGGTCTCGCTCAACAGTGCCGACCTCGCCGCGCTCGACACGCTGCCCGGTGTGGGGCCGGTCCTGGCGCAACGCATCCTCGACTGGCGTACCGCACACGGGCGGTTCACCAGCATCGACGAGCTCGGCGAGGTGAGCGGCATCGGCGAGAAGCTGCTCGCCCAGCTCAGCCCGCTGGTGACCCTATGACCACCATCCCCTCTGCGCCGGCCCCGGAGGGTTCGGTCGTCGACGCCTCTGGTGACCGACTGACCATCCCGTCTGCGCCCGTGCCCCGGAGTCCTAGGCCGTCGACGTCGCTGGTGACGCCGTGACGCCCTTCTGCGCCCGTGCCCCGGAGGGTGCGGCCGTCGACCGACCTGCGGCTGCTCGGACCAGCGGTGCTGGCCTGGGCCGTCGCGGCGGCCACCCTCGGTCTGGCGCCGGGCAGCCATCTCGTCGTGGCGACGGCACCGGCTGTTGCCGTGGGTGTCCTCGTCGCGCTCACCCCGGCGCGTCGGCGCCTGCAGCGGGCCGGAGCGCTGGGGCCGCTGCTGCTCACGGTGGCGCTCGTCGCGCTGCTGCAGGTCGCCGCGGCCGGGCACGGCGTGCTGCGCGCTCGCGGTGGCATCGAGTCCCTCGCTGCCGACCGTGCGGCCGTCACCGCCGTCGCGGTGGTCACCGGTGACCCGATCGTCCTACCCGGGCGCGGCGACCGGCCGGTGGTGTTGCGCGAGGCGACCGTCCGCGTGCTCGACGCGCGCGGCATCCGGCGCAGTGCCAGCGCCCCGGTGCTGCTCACCGGTGACCCGGCCATCTCCGGGCCCGGGTGGAGGGCGACGGTGCGCGTCCACGGCCGGCTCGGGCCCACCGAGCACGCCGACGACCGGGTTGCGACCCTGTCGGTGAGCGGCCCGCCGGAGGTCCTGGCTGCACCGGGGATGATGGCCTCGGCCGCAGAGCGGCTGCGCTCCGGTCTGCGGGCCTCGGTCGACCATGCACCACCCGACGCCCGGGGTCTGCTGCCCGGCCTGGTCATCGGCGACACCAGCCGCACGCCGGAAGACCTCACGGCGGCGATGCGCGCGACCGGGATGACCCACCTGACCGCCGTGAGCGGTAGCAACGTCGCCGTCGTCACCGGCCTCGTCCTCGGGCTCTGCGTCCTCGTAGGCGTGCCCCGGAGGCTGCGTCCGGTGCTGGCCCTGGTCGGCCTCGCCGGCTTCGTCGTGCTCGCCCGGCCGGAGCCGAGCGTCGTGCGGGCCGCCGTGATGGGCGCGATCGGGCTGATCGGGCTGAGCCGGTCCCGGCGCTCGGCGGGGCCTCCGGTGCTCGGCGCCGCGGTCGTCGTGGTGCTCGTCGTCGACCCGTGGCTCGCCCGGTCGTTCGGCTTCGCGCTGTCCTCGCTGGCCACCCTCGGGCTGCTGCTGTTCACCCGCCCGTGGGGCGACGCCATCGGCGCCCGGCTGCCGCCACGGCTATCCGGCCTGGGTCCGGCACTTGCCATCCCGGTGGCGGCCCAGGCGATGACGGCGCCGGTCATCGTGCTGCTCCAGGGCTCGGTCAGCGTCGTCGGCATCGTGGCCAACCTGCTCGCCGCGCCGCTCGTGCCGGTGGCCACCGTCGCCGGTGTCGCGGCGGCCCTCACCTCCGTCGTGTGGGCGCGAGGTGCCGCGCTGATCGCGTGGGGAGGTGTCGTGCCGACCACCGGCATCGCGCAGGTCGCCCGACGGTTCGCCGAGGTGCCCGGCGGCACGCTGCCCTGGCCCGACGGTGCTCCCGGCGCGCTGCTCCTTGCCGCCCTCACCGTCGTCGTGCTGCTCACCGGCCGTGCGCTCGCCTCCGGGGCCGCAGCCCACCCCGTGCTGGCTGTCGGTGCCGCCCTGCTCCTCACCGCCGCACTCGTCCCGACCCGTGCGGTGACCTGGCCCCCCGAGGGGTGGCGAGTCGTCGTGTGCGACGTCGGCCAGGGCGACGCCATCGTGCTGCGCAGCGGTCCGCACCGTGCCGTCCTCGTCGACGCCGGCCCCGACCCGCCCCTGGTCGACCGCTGCCTGAGCCAGCTCGGCGTCGACACCCTCGACGCCGTGGTCCTCACCCACTTCCACGCCGACCACGTCGACGGGCTCAGCGGCGCCGTCGAGGGACGCGCGGTGGGGCAGCTGTTGGTCGGCCCGGTTCGCGAGCCGGCCGAGTCGGCCGACCAGGTCGACCGCGTGGCGCGGGCACACGGCATCCCCGTCACCGTGCTGCACGCCGGCGACCGGCTCACCATCGGTGAGGTCACCGCGGCGATCTGGAGCCCGTGGCGACGCATTGCCGACGGGTCGGTGCCCAACAACGCCAGCCTCGTGATGGCGGTGCGCACCGGCACGGTCGACACCCTGCTGCTCGGCGACGTCGAGCGCGAGGCTGCCCACGACCTGCTCCTGCGCATCCGCCGAGAGCCCTCGATGGCCCTGGCCGCAACGGGTTTCGAGGTGGTCAAGACGCCACACCACGGCAGTGCCAACCTCGACGACGACCTGATGGCCGCCGTCGCCGCACCCGTCGGCATCATCAGCGTCGGCAAGGACAACGACTACGGCCACCCGGCAGCGCACCACCTCGACGTGCTCCGGCACGACGGGTACGCCGTCTACCGCACCGACCAGCGTGGCGACGTCGCGGTCGTCGAGCGTGGGAAAGCGGTCGTGGTGGTCACCGCCCGCTGACTGCCGAGATGCGGGCCGGTCTGCCAGTCGAACCCACCGTCCGGGGGGTTCGACCGGGCCATGGCCAACGGTGACGGTCGGCTGTCAGGCTGGTCCGATCGTCGCTCGCGACGTCGTGCCAGGACGGGAGCCCACGTGTCTGACCTGTGGATGCGTCCCGTGCCGACACCCCCTCGTCGATGGCGCTCGAGGCTGTTGCTGCTCGCGATGACCGCTGGGCTCCTCCTGGTGGTGGGACGTGGCCTGATGGCAGCCGACGTCCATCTGCGGGTGAGCCCGCCGGCCGACCAGGCATCGACTCGGGGCGGAAGCGCGGAGAGCGTCGTGGCCGGCCGCCACTTCGTACAGCTCACCGGCGGCGGCGACACCGGCTTACTCGCGGTGGGCGCCACGTCGATGAGCGTGCCCACCGGAACGATGGTGTCGTTCGACCCGTCGGGCCTGACCACGTCGCTCGCGGGGAGCTGCCCGCGCTGGCACCTGATGGCCCGCTTCGGCGGGCGGTCGATGGGCGACACCCACATCGTCGCCGACAGCTGGACCCCAGGAGCCGCAGCGATCGGGGGCACGCTCGGCTACGTCGTGGTGCGCCCGGAGCCGATGACCTGGGTGGCCGCCTGCTACACCGACGACGGGGTGCCCATGGCGCTGCCGCGGTTCACGGCGCACATCGAGTTCACCACCGCGACGCCGTTCTCCTAGACCCGCCCGGCTCAGATCGAGAAGGCGGGCTCCTGCGCACGCACCGTCGGCGCCTTCGACTGCGCCCTGGCGCTCTCCGCCAGCGCGTCGAGGGTCGCCTTGACCGCCGGCACTCGCTGCAGGTCGGGGGTGGTCACCGCCATGATCGAGCGCCGGGATGCCGGCGTGATCGGCAGCGCCACGACGTCGCCGTGGTGCACCGTGCGCAGGATGAGGTCGGGGATGAGCGCGACGCCCAGGCCCTCGGCGACCAGGCCCATGACGGCGACGTAGTCCTCGGTCTCGTATGCCACGTCCGGGCGGAAGCCGGCGTCGTGCGTCAGCTGCAGGAGGTGTCCGCGACACCGCGGGCAGCCGGCGATCCACGGCTCACCGGCGAGGTCGGCCAGGTCGACGTTCTCCTGTCGGGACACCGCGTGGCCCTCCGGAACGGCCAGGCGCACCTCGTCGTCGAGCAGCGGCGTGATGACGAACTGGTCGAGGTCCTCCTCGCCGCGCCCGAGGTCGGTGCCCTCGTAGGCGAACGCCACGGCCAGGTCGCACTCTCCGGCCTTGAGCGCGGCCAGGCTCTCCGGCGGCTCGGCCTCGGTGAAGCTGATGTGGACGTCGGGGAAGCGCTGCTTGACCAGTGACAGGGCCCGCGGCACGAGGGTGGCGGACGCCGACGGGAAGGCCATCAGCCGCACCCGCCCGCTGCGCAGGCCGGCGATCGCCGCGACCTCCTCCTCGGCGGCGTCGAGCGCGGCGAGCACCGGGGTGGCGTGCCGCGCGAGCACCTGGCCGGCCTCGGTGAGCCGCACGTTGCGCCCGACCCGCTCGACGAGCACGGTGCCCGTGCGCTGCTCGAGCCGGCGCACCATCTGCGAGATGGCGGGCTGGGTGTAGCCCAGCGAGGCGGCGGCCGCGGTGAAGCTGCCCTCGTCGGAGATGGCTTTCATGACCCGGAGGCCAGCAGCGTCGATCATGCGGGAATCCTATAACGCGACGTTATCCCTCCGCCACTTCTCGACACGCTCTGTCATGCCCCGCTTCCCCGAGGTCGTGCGACTTCCCCACGTGGCGGCGCGGTGGCACCGCCACTGCGGCAGATCACCGCCCCCTGGGCGGACGAGCCAGAGCCGGGACGGGGTCGACGCCGGCGGGCGGCCGGCATCCGCGAGTGCGAAGATCGTGGGCATGCCGGATGTCGCCGCGCTCGCCGCCCTCCTCGGGAGCCACCCGGGCACGCTCGTGCTCACCGGCGCCGGCATCTCGACCGACAGCGGCATCCCCGACTACCGCGGCCCCGACGGCACCCGCCGCGTCACCCCGATGCAGCACGGCGAGTTCGTCGGCTCCAGCGAGGCCCGCCAGCGCTACTGGGCCCGCTCGTTCATCGGCTGGCAACGCTTCAGCCACGCCGAGCCGAACGCCGCCCACCACGCCGTGGCCGACCTCCAGCACCGCGGGGTGCTCGGCCCGGTCATCACCCAGAACGTCGACGGCCTGCACCAGGCCGCCGGCAGCCGCGAGGTCACCGAGCTGCACGGCAGCCTGGCCGAGGTGCTCTGCCTCACCTGCGGCGACCGCTCCGACCGCGACCTGCTCCAGGCCCGGATGGCCGAGGCGAACCACGGCTTCGAGCGGCTGGCCGGCGGCGAGGCGCCCGACGGCTCGCGGGTCAGCAGCCAGATCCGCCCCGACGGTGACATCGTGCTCGCCGACGCCCTCGTCGCCGGCTTCCACCTCCCGCGCTGCTCGGTCTGCGGCGGCGACGCCCTCAAGCCCGACGTCGTGTTCTTCGGCGGCTCGGTGCCCCGTGAGCGGGTCGACTCCTGTTACTCCCTCACGGATGCCGCGCCGGCCCTCCTCGTGCTCGGCTCCTCGCTCGCCGTGATGAGCGGGCTGCGGTTCGTGCGGCACGCAGCCAAGCGCGGCATCCCGGTCATGGCCGTCACCCGCGGCCCCACCCGTGGTGACGACCTGATGACCCTGCGCGTCGACGCCTCGCTCGCCCCCACCCTCGGCGCGGTGCTGCGTGCCGGCGTCGCTGCCTGATGCCGACCCCGCACCTCCCGCAGCCGGCCGACGCGAGCTCGCACCCGGCATCCGACGGGGTGGTCGTGCGCACCGCCACGGCCGACGACCTGCCCGCTCTGGCCGACATCTACAACGAGTCCGTCGCCCACAGCGTCGCGACCTTCGACGTCGAGCCGCAGCCTCCGGAGCTGTTCGCCGCCCGGGTGGCCAGCACCCGGCCGGGCGACCACGTCGTCGTCGCCGACCAGGGCGGCCGGGTGGTCGGTGTGGCCTATGCCGCGACCTACCGTCCCCGGCCGGCCTACGACGGCACCCGCGAGACGTCGGTCTACCTCGCCCCGGAGGCGCGTGGGCGTGGGCTCGCCCGGGTGCTCTACGACGAGCTGCTCGCGCGGGTCGACGCCGACGGCATCCACGTCTGCGTGGCCGTCATCGCACAGCCGAACGCCGCCAGCGAGGCGCTGCACGCCGCCGTCGGCTTCGAGCGGGTCGGCACCCTGCGCGAGGTGGGCCGCAAGTTCGACCGGTGGGTCGACACCACCTGGTGGCAGCGGGTGCGCGGTAGCTGACCGGCACGCAGCCGGGGTCGACGGCCCCGCGGGATGGCCTGTCGACCACGGCGATACGCTGCCCACATGGGAGCCACCGGGTCCGGACCGTTCGAGAACGACGACGCGCTCGACTTCCTCGACGAGCTCGCCGAGCTGCCTGCCGCCGACCGCGGCCACCGGGTGCTCGAGGCGCTCGACGGGGTGCTGCTGGCGACCGGGTACGTCGAGGCGCCGCAGATGTGTGAAGCCGTGGCGGGCGCCGCCGCCGTGGGCGCCTCGGTGAACCCCGAGGCCGCAGTGGGCGAGCCCTACCTGCCCGGCTGGCTGGCCGGCTCGCCGCTGCCGACCGGTGACGAGGAGCTCGTCGAGAAGTCGCGCCAGCTGCTGCGCCGTGCGGTGCGCTCGCACGACAACGAGTGGTGGGAGCTGTGGGACGAGGCCGGTCTGGCCGACGACGTCACGGCATCCTGCCGTCGCGCCCTGGCCTGGCTCGGCGACCGCGACGACTGACGTCCGGCACCGAGCACGCGAGGGGCCTGCCGTCCGGGATGGACGGCGGGCCCCTCGCGCTGGGGCGCAGGTCAGATGCGGCGCAGGACGGCCGTCACCTTGCCGAGGATGGTGGCGTGGTCGCCGTCGATCGGTGAGAAGGCCGGGTTGTGCGGCATCAGCCAGACCTTGCCGTCGCGCCGCTTGAAGGTCTTGACGGTGGCCTCGTTGTCGAGCATCGCCGCGACGATGTCGCCGTTGTCGGCGTTCGGCTGCTGGCGCACGACGACCCAGTCGCCGTCGCAGATGGCCGCGTCGACCATCGAGTCGCCGACCACCTTGAGCAGGAAGAGCGCGCCCTCGCCGACGATCTGGCGGGGGAGCGGGAAGACGTCTTCGACGACCTCCTCGGCGGTGATCGGCACGCCCGCGGCGATTCGGCCGATCACCGGCACGTAGGTGGCCTCGGGTCGCTCGTCGTTGATGCCGGTGACGTCGACGTCGTCGTGCTCGGCGGCACCCCGGTAGCCCGGCTCGTCGCTGGCCGTGTCGGGCGAGATGACCTCGATGGCGCGCGGCCGGTTCGGGTCGCGGCGCAGGTATCCCTTGCGCTCCAGGGCGGAGAGCTGGTGGGCGACCGAGCTGGGGGAGGTCAGGCCCACGGCGTCGCCGATCTCGCGCATGCTCGGCGGGTAGCCGCGCCGGTCGATGGAGTTGCGGATCACCTCGAGCACCTTGCGCTGGCGGTGCGTGAGCGCGCCACCGTCGCCACGATCGGGCATCTCGTGGATGTCGGCGTTCCTCGGACGTGCCATGTCGACCCCTTCGGTGTCATCCCTGCGTTGGTGAAGCGACCCTGCGTTGTCGTCGAACGTGCGTTCGTCGAACCCTGCGTCGTGTCGAACGGTGCGTTCGTCCATCACTTGCGCCGGTTTCGGTCAGATCCCGGATGTTTCCGCAGGTCAGCCCGACTGTCGGTGGTGCTCGGCAGGCTTACCGGCATGAAGACATCGTACGAGTCTCGTACACACAATTCAAACATTTCTTCGAGGCGTGTCTTGAACGGCTCGAACATCCGTGCTAGAACTCGTACAGACGTTCTATCGAACACCGGTTCGACGGTGGCCCTCGCGGCCGGGATGGAGGAGAGCATGAGCGCACTCGAGTGGAGCCCGGCCGACATCGGGTATGCCGGTGCCGCGGTCCCGCGTCGCCCGCACCTCGTCGTCCTCCCCGGCGGCGCCGGGCGTCCGGCCCAGACCGGCCCGGTCCGCGTCACCCGCCGAGGCCGCCTCGCCCTGCTGGGCCTGGCCGTGGCCATCGCCGCGGTCGTCGGCCTGATGGGTATGGGCGGCGCCGGCGCGGCCGAGCAGCTGCCCACCGTCACGGTCGCCCCGGGCCAGACGCTCTCCGAGGTCGCCCTCGCCGAGCTGCCCGAGATGTCGATCAGCGAGGGCGTCCTCGCGATCCAGATGGCCAACAAGATGAGCACCGCCCAGGTCAGCGCCGGGCAGCGGCTCGTCATCCCGCGGTCCTGACCGCACGACCGGCGCTGGTCCGCAGGGGGTCCGCGCCGGTCCCACCGTCCTGAGTCCCTCGACCCGACTCAGAACGCCGAAGGGCGTCGCCCCCGTGCAGGGGAGCGGCGCCCTTCGTGCTGTGCCGTCAGGAGACGAGCAGGTCGAGCGGGCGCTCGACGAAGTCGGCCAGGCCCTGGGCCGCCGCAGCGATGTCGTCACGGTCGTCGCGGCCGAGCGGCACGTCGGGCCACACGGTGACCCGCACGTCCTTGGCCGAGACCGCCCGCTTCCAGATGCCGACGTCCTCCCCACGCACGACGACGATGCCGCCGCCGGACTCCGAGAGCAGCCGCTGCCGGGTGGCATCGGGGTTGCGCCGCGGGAACCCGGTCTGCGCGTACGTCAGGCACACCTCGTCGAAGGTCGGCAGCAGGTAGGCGCCGTGACCGTGCGTGGTGCGCGCCGCCACCCGGGGGTCGAACCACAGCTCGTGCCCCTCCACCTCCACCCGCTCGAGAACACCCGCGAGGTCAGCCAGGGCGCTGCGGATCTGCGTCAGCGTCAGGGTCGACCACCGGGCGAGGTCGCGCTCGGATGCCGGGCCGTGCCCGCTGATGAACCGTCGGGTCAGCTCGCGCCGCGCGTCGTCCTCGGCCAGGTCGTCGAACGGCGCCGGCGGCACCACCTCGTCGACGAGCACGTAGGTGTGCTCCGTCCCGCGCGGCGGGCCCGAGCAGATGACGGCGCGCACCTCGGCGATGATCAGCAGGTGCGCCAGGTGCTGCACGGCCGTTGGCAGGCCCACCGCGTCGAAGGCCACCCGCACCTCGCGCCGGGTGCGCGGCGTGGGTCCCGCGAGCAGCGACTCGAGCACCCGCAGGGCCGCCGTCACCACCTCGGCGGTCAGCCCGAGCCGCCGGTTGACCCCGGCGACCCCGCTCTCGACGCGGGGCCCGGTCACCCGCTGCACCCAGCGCAGGTCCTCCGGGGCGAGCAGGTGCCACGTCGGGCGCAGCACGTGGGTGCGCACCCAGCCGCCGGCGGCCTGCTCGGCGAGCACGTCGGCATACGTCGTGCCGGGCTTCATCCGCATGCCGAGCGACCACGCCGCCAGCGGCGCGTCCTGGGCCTGGACGCAGCCGAGCAGCCGAACGACGTCGGCCCCGCGCGGCAGGCCGGTCGACGAGAGCCGCTGGGTCGCCAGTCGCCGTCGGTGCACGCGATCGAGGGGGTGGGCAGGCACCGGCACATCCTCGCACCGGGCACCGACGCGGGATCGGCCGCGGATCATCACGGGACGCGACGGCATCCGGCCGCCCATCGGCCACCGAATCGTCCGGTGCGTCGGCCGAACGGCCGACACCCGCATCGACCGTCCCGGCACATCTGCACACCGGTCGGCCCGTCGCGGCCCGATGTCCTGTGATCTGTCACACCCCGGGAGCACAGTGGATGCATGAGGACTCGCCGCCGGCGCACCGCTCGCCTCAGCCACCACCCGGTCGTTCACTGCGAAAGCCTGGGCAAGTGGCAATGGCAGTGCGGGTGCGGTGCACGCGGGTCGTCGTTCCCAAGTGGTTGGCAGGGAGCGCTGACGGCGGCGCTGGTCCACCAAAGCCAGGTACCGGGGGAGTAGGCGTGCGGTCCGGGGGCAACAGAGGGCTCCCGGACCGCACGTCGTCGTGTGTGCCACTGCTCCCTCTCGCCGAGCGGCGCAGCTCCACGACGACGCATCCGGCGCGGGGCCGCGCTCCTGCGGGGAGCGACCGGCCCCGCGCCGTGCATTGCGTCGCGAGTGCCCCAGCCACTGAGCCGGCCGTTCACGCAACAACTCCCCGAAAGCCGCCCCGATCACCCGGGGAACAGACTCCTTGCGGTCGCGCGTTGTGCAGTGATGTAATCAAGTAATCACTGCAAGGAGAGAATCATGCGACACCCCCACACACCCCATCACCACGAGTCCCTGACCGACGACGACCTCGCCCCCCGCGGCGGCGGTCCCCGTGGTGGACGCGGCGCCGGCCGTGGTCCGCGCGGCGGCCGACCGGGCCCCGGCGGCGGCCCGGACGGCCCCGAGGGCATGCGTCGCGGGCGCGGTTTCGGCCGCCCCGGAGGCTGGCAGCAGGGCGACCTGCCCAACGCCGACGACGCCCAGAAGTGGTTCGCCGGGCGGCTGCCTGACGGCTGGTTCGACGACGTCGACGTCACCGTCGACCGCGAGGAGATCACCGTCATCGGCACCCTGAGCGGCGTCGATGCCGGCACCGACGCGGCCGAGGCCGAGGGGCGGATCAGCCGCTTCCGGGCCGAGACCCGCGAGCAGCGCATCGCGATCGCGCAGGAGGCCCAGGGCCGCTACCAGCGCACCGTCTCCTGGGGCGCCCGCGTCGGCGGCGCCACCGCGCTGTTCACCCACCTCGCCGTGCCGGTCATGACCCGGCTGCGCCAGCCCGAGCGGGCGGTACTCGACACCCTCGTCGATGCCGGCGTCGCGCGTTCGCGCAGCGACGCCCTCGCCTGGTCGGTGCGGGTCGTCGGCGAGCACGCCGACACCTGGCTCGCCGAGCTGCGCGAGAAGATGTCCGAGGTCGACAAGCTGCGCGCCAAGGGTCCCGAGCTCTGAGCCACCAGCGATGAGCTCCCGGATGCCGTGCGCTCCCGACCGCGCCCGTCCCACCGACGGCGGCCCGCCACCTCCACGGAGGTGACGGGCCGCTTTCCGTTGCGGCACAACCGGGCACGTGCGGGGTTATCGCTGTCAGACCGCCGGTTCGACAGCAACAGCCCCGCACGTGCGGGGTTTCGTCGGGAGGGCGAGCGGCCTGCTGGGCGCCCGGCCGGCCGTGCCCGGCGGAGTAGCCTCCGGGGATGAGGGCCGCAGTCACCACCAGGTACGGCCCACCCGACGTCGTCCAGGTCGTCGACGACGCCCCGGAGCCCGAGGTCGCCCCCGACGACCTGCTCGTTCGGGTGCACGCGACCACGGTCAACCGCACCGACTCCGCCTACCGTCGGGCGTACCCGTTCTTCATCCGCGCCGTCTCCGGCTGGCGCGGGCCGAAGGTGCCCGTGTGGGGCACCGAGTACGCCGGCGTCGTCGAGCGGGTCGGCCCGCAGGTGACCCGCTTCGGCCCCGGCGACCGGGTCTTCGGCTACGCCGAGGGGCGGTTCGGTACCCACGCCGAGCTCGTCGCCGTGGCCGAGTCCTCCTTTGTCGCAACGGTGCCCGACGGAGTCGACCTCCACCACGCTGCCGCGGCGACCGAGGGCAGCCACTACGCCCTGAGCAGCATCCGCCGTGCCGGTGTCGAGCCGAGCCACCGGGTGCTCGTGCACGGCGCCACCGGGGCGATCGGGTCTGCTGCGGTGCAGCTGCTCGTCGACCAAGGAGTGGACGTCATCGCCACCGCCCCCACGGCGCACGTCGAGCTGGTGCGAGGGCTGGGTGCCCGGCGCGTCGTCGACTTCGAGGTCGAGGACTTCACCAGCATCGACGAGACCGTCGACGTGGTGCTCGACATGGTCGGCAAGAGCACCTTCGGGGCCTGCCGCGGGATCCTCGGCCCGAAGGGCGTCTACCTGTCGTCGGATCTCGGGCCGTACGCGCAGAACCTCGCCCTGCCGCTGGTGACGAAGCTCGGCCGGGGACGCCGGACGGCCTTCCCCTTCCCGATGACCACGCCCGAGGTGCTCGAGCACCTCCGGTCGCGTCTCGAGAGCCGCGCGTTCACACCGCTGCTCGACCCCACGACCTACCCGCTCGAGGACATCGTCGAGGCCTACCGCTACGTCGAGACGGGTCAGAAGCTCGGCAACGTCGTCATCACGGTCCAGCAGGGATGACGCCCCGGCCTGGGCGCTGGTCAGCGGGGTTGGGTGCTCGGCTGGTCGCCGGGGCAACCACCTGAGCGCCCAACTCGAGTCAGGGGGCGGGGGTCAGGGGAGCGTGCGGCGCATGACGAGGCGCGGCATCCTGCTGGCCACGGCATCCGTGGTGCCCACCACCGAGAAGCCGGCCTTCTCGAACATCGAGCGGGTGCCGACGAACGCCATCGTCGTGTCCATCCGGCCGTCCGGGTCGACCGGGTGCGCCTCGACCGCCGGCGCGCCCTTCGACGCCGCGTAGTCCACCGCACCCTCCAGCAGGTGCGCCATCACGCCCTTGCGTCGATGCCCGCCGCGCACGACGACGCAGATGATGCTCCACACCGGCAGGTCGTCGACCGGCCGGATCAGCTTGGATTTCTCCAGCCGCGGGATCTGGGAGCGCGGCGAGATGCTGCACCACCCGACCGGCGTGCCGTCGAGGTAGGTCACGACACCGGGCGGGTGCTCCCGCGAGCACAGCGCGCGCATCGCCGTCTCGCGGCTGCCGTGACCCAGCTGCTCGATCTCGGCGGCGTTGATCCGGTGCGACAGGCACCAGCAGTGGGTGGCCCGGCGGTTGGGGTTGATGACGTCGGCGAAGTCCTCGAACCGGTCCGGCGTCACCGGGTGCGTCTCCCACGTCTGCTCGGTGGTCATGACCCCAGCGAACCACCGCGCGGTGACGACGCGGCGATCTCGGCCGGTCGACAGCGTCGTCACGATCGAGGCCGTCGGCGGCGTGGTTGCGTCCCTCTACTTCCTGCGCAACCCGACAAGCTCACCCGGCTCGGCCACGAGGTGCGCCTGGCCCGGTGAGCGCGGCCGACGGCACCCGCGACGCGGGCGATCACCCGGCGTCGGGCGAACCAGTCCCTGCCGCCGGTGCGTCCGCGCTGACGTCGCGCCGCCGGTCCTCCAACCGCGCCTCGACGGCGACCTGCCCCACGACGACGAGCGCGATCACCGCGGTCAGCAGCGACGCGGGCAGCGGACCCCCGAGCAGCCCGAGCAGCAGCGGCACGACCACCCCGCTCGAGATCCACAGGGTGCGCACGACGCCCGCCCGCCCGAGGACCACGAACGCGACGACCTGGCCGATGAGGAAGTACGCGGCCACCGCACCGCAGAGCAGCCACCGCGGGCCGGTGCCGAGCGGCTCGCTGCCGTGCTCGACCACCGAGGCCAGACCCACCGACACCGTCGCGATCACCCCCGTGACGACACAGTGCAGAGCGAGCCCGACCCGCGCCACCACCGCGTCCCCGCGCAGGTGCGGCACCCCTGCGAAGCCGTACAGCACGGACAGCCCGAACATCCCGGCAAGGAGCACGAACGACGCCAGCCCGGCCACGAACAGCCCCGCCTCCGGCACCGTGTTCGACGCCGCGTTCACGACCTGCACCACGCCCTCGCCGAGCACGATGATGACGAAACCCCCGAGCCGCTCCGCGAGGTGCCCGGGGTCGGTGGCGACCGGCACCGGCTTGAGCACCTGACGCACCCGGCCCCCGCGCCCGGCGAACCCGCCGCCCCGCGGGTCGCCCTCCTCGACCTCGCCGGTCTCCTCGGCCGCCGTCGCCACCGGGGCGGCTGCGGATGCCGGGTCACGCCGCGGCCGTCCACCGCGCCGACCACCCTGACCGGTGGAGCGGTCCCGGGCCCTGTCCCCGCGTGCGGTGAGCTGGTCCATCCGGCTCGAGTAGCGCTCGAGCATGTCGTCCCCCGACACGACGAGCACCAGCCAGAGGTCGAGCGCGACGCCCAGCGCCCAGAGCACGACGGTCACCGGCGGGTGCGTCCACAGCGACACGACCCAGGGCAGCACCCCCAAGGTGTGCTGGGCCACCGGGAAGTCGAGCAGCACCTCACCGGGCCGCCACGACTGCGCCCCGTAGACCCGGGTGGCGATGTACGCCACCGCGAACACGGTGACCGCGCGCTCCTCGTGGCCGCCGTCGAGCAGCGTGTGCGCCACGCCCGGCACCGACGCGGCCATCACACCGAGCCCGAACATCCCGATGAGCAGCCGCAGCACGTGGGTGCGGCTGCCGGCGACGTTGCCGTAGAGCATGAACGTGGTCCAGGCGAGCCACACCGCGAGGAAGAGCACGGCATACAGACCCAGCGACGCCCAGTCGAGCTCGGTGGCGAGCAGGTGCGCGAGCGAGGCCACCGCTGCGACGGCGACGAGGTCGAAGAAGAGCTCGGACCAGCTCGCGTGCCGCTCGACCTCGGGCAGGTCGACGTCCGGCGGCTCGCTCGCCGGCCGGTCCCTCCTCGTCGCTGCTCACGGGCTCACCGTAGCGAGGGGTCGCGACACCACGCGCGGATGCCGTGCCGCGGCATCCGGGTTCCGCTCTGGTTCAGCCCGACTCGCCCAGTGGCTGACGTATCAGCCGACGGCCTCGCTCCTCTTCAGGGTATGAGGACCATGACCCGCAGGCGGACCGGCCGCCGCAGCCACCACCCGGCCGTGTCGTGCGACGCGCTCGGTCGCTGGCACTGGGAGTGCACGTGCGGCGCAGGCGCCCGCGGCGCGGCGGCCTCGACCGACTGGCACTGGATGGTCACCGCGGCTCTCGTTCACCAGGGAGCGTGCCCGGGGGAGTGAGCGCCCGGCTTGACCCGGTGGGGTCAGCTGCGCCCAGCCGCGTGCTGCAGCCAGCCGCGCAGCCCGCGGGGTCGCTCGGGCGTACGAGCCAGGGCGACCCGGCGCAGCTCGTCGACGAGCTCGTCGTGCGGACCGCCCACGCCGAGGGTCACCACGACGTCGTTGCAGTGGAAGTGCGCCTTGGTGCCGGTGTCCGTGGTCATGTCGCGCGCCCATCTGGGTGCACCTGGCACCCGGTTCCTGCTCTGCCTGTCGTTGACTTCGAAGCAGACCTTAGGGTCCGGCGACCGCTCGTCAGGTGCAGGTTCGGGCGCGTGTCGCGGCTCGTCCCCAAGGTCTGTCCGAACGGCTGAGGGGCGCTCACCACACGGGCCACGGCCCTGGTCCACACCCGTCGGATGCCGTGCCGTGGTTGTCCCCACCCGTTGTCCCCAGATGTGGGGCCTTTCAAAAGGTCCGCAGGGCCCAGATCTGGTGCCTCTCGCGTCACACCAGCCCCACCAATGGTGCCCCGTCACGCCGGCGACACGCCCAAGCGAACCTGCCGAGACGGCATCCGACCCCTCTGACCTGCGCAAACACGCCCGACCTGCCGACTTTCTCCGAACTGCTTGCGGTCTGGGTCACAACGGGACAAGATAGCCACTACATCTAGTGGTTACACCGATGTAGTTCGTCCACATCTTGTGCACACGAAATGCCGGTTCTCCACAGGTTGTTAACACCATCGTCCACCAGCTCGTCCACAAGCACCGAGCCGAACCGCCACGCGAGGGGGTCCACAATGCACTGCCCGTTCTGCCGCCACACCGACTCGCGGGTCATGGACTCGCGCGCCACCGACGACGGCTCGAGCATCCGCCGGCGTCGCCAGTGCCCCGAGTGCGGGCGCCGGTTCACCACGGTCGAGACCGCGAGCCTGTCGGTCGTGAAGCGCTCCGGCGCCACCGAGCCGTTCAGCCGCGCCAAGGTCCTCGTCGGCGTCCGCAAGGCCTGTCAGGGCCGCCCGGTCACCGAGGACGACCTCGCCCTCCTCGCCCAGCGCGTCGAGGAGACCATCCGCAGCCAGGGCAGCGCCGAGATCGACGCGCACGAGGTCGGCCTGGCCGTCCTCGAGCCGCTGCGCGAGCTCGACGAGGTCGCCTACCTGCGCTTCGCCTCCGTCTACCAGGCCTTCGACAGTCTCGAGGACTTCGAGTCGGCCATCACCCTGCTGCGCGCCGAGCGTGACGCGCTGGGGGAGGAGCCACACGGCCGGATGCCGGCCACCAACCGAGGTGGGGACGCCGGCGGGGCCGGCTGACCGGCATCCGGTGAACGGCCGCCTCGCGGCCACCAGCAGCACCCGCACCACCAGCAGGGGGGCCACACCCCAGGACAGTCTCCGCAGGTCACCAGCCCTGTCGGACCCCAGCAGGACAATGAATTGGTCACCACGGCCCCCGGAGTTGGGGCAGAAGGAAGGGACAGCATGACCGAGACCGCCGGAGCACGTGCAGGTGCTCGCAAGTCCACCCGCGCCAAGGGGGTGTCCGTGGAGCGCATCTTCACGACGCCGGGCGTGCACCCCTACGACGAGGTGACCTGGGAGAAGCGCGACGTCGTCCAGCAGAACTGGAAGACCGGCGAGACGATCTTCGACCAGCGCGGCGTCGAGTTCCCCGAGTTCTGGAGCGTCAACGCCTCCACGATCGTCACGACCAAGTACTTCCGCGGCGCCGTCGGCACCGAGGCCCGTGAGACCGGGCTGAAGCAGCTGATCGACCGCGTCGTGCTGACCTACGTCAAGGCCGGCAAGGACTACGACTACTTCGGCACGCCGGAAGACGCCGAGATCTTCGAGCACGAGCTGACCTACGCCCTGCTGCACCAGGTGTTCAGCTTCAACTCGCCGGTCTGGTTCAACGTCGGCACCGCCAGCCCCCAGCAGGTCAGCGCCTGCTTCATCCTCAGCGTCGACGACTCGATGGACTCCATCCTCAACTGGTACAAGGAGGAGGGCTTCATCTTCAAGGGCGGCTCCGGCGCGGGGCTCAACCTCTCGCGCATCCGCTCCTCCAAGGAGCTGCTGTCCTCCGGTGGCACCGCCTCCGGTCCGGTCTCCTTCATGCGCGGCGCCGACGCGTCCGCGGGCACCATCAAGTCCGGCGGCGCCACGCGTCGCGCGGCCAAGATGGTCGTCCTCGACGTCGACCACCCCGACATCGAGGAGTTCGTGCAGACCAAGGCGCGCGAGGAGGACAAGATCCGCGCGCTGCGCGACGCCGGCTTCGACATGGACCTCGGCGGCAAGGACATCGTCTCCGTGCAGTACCAGAACGCGAACAACTCGGTGCGGGTCACCGACGAGTTCATGCGTGCGGTCGAGGAGGGCAAGGAGTTCGGCCTCACCTCGCGCAAGGACGGCTCGGTCATCGAGACCGTCGACGCCCGCGAGCTGATGGGCAAGATCGCCGCCGCCGCGTGGGAGTGCGCCGACCCGGGCATCCAGTACGACGGCACGATCAACGACTGGCACACCAACCCCGAGAGCGGCCGCATCACCGCGTCCAACCCGTGCTCGGAGTACATGAGCCTCGACAACTCCTCGTGCAACCTGGCCTCGCTGAACCTGCTCAAGTTCCTCAAGGACGACGACACCTTCGACGCGCCGCTGTTCGAGAAGGTCGTCGAGCTGGTCATCACCGCGATGGACATCTCGATCTGCTTCGCCGACTTCCCGACCGAGCCGATCGCCGAGACCACGCGCGACTACCGCCAGCTCGGCATCGGCTACGCCAACCTCGGCGCGCTGCTGATGGCCACCGGCCACGGCTACGACTCCGAGGGTGGCCGCGCCATCGCCGCGTCGATCACCTCGCTGCTCACCGGTGCCGCCTACAAGCGCTCCGCCGAGCTCGCCGCGGTCGTCGGCCCGTACGCCGGCTACGCCCGCAACGCCGACGCCCACAAGCGGGTCATGCGCAAGCACGCCGCCGCCAACGACGCGATCCGCACCATCACCACGATGGACAAGGACATCCACCGCGTCGCCACCAAGGCGTGGGATGCCGTGGTCAAGCTGGGCGAGAAGAACGGCTACCGCAACGCCCAGGCGTCGGTGCTCGCGCCCACCGGCACCATCGGCTTCATGATGGACTGCGACACCACCGGCATCGAGCCCGACTTCTCGCTGGTGAAGTTCAAGAAGCTCGTCGGTGGCGGCTCGATGCAGATCGTCAACCTCACGATCCCGCGGGCCCTGCGCCAGCTCGGCTACACCGAGGAGACCGTCGAGGCGATCGTCGAGTTCATCGCCGACAAGGGCCACGTCATCGACGCCCCCGGCCTGAAGCCCGAGCACTACGAGGTCTTCGACACCGCCATGGGCGCGCGGGCCATCTCCCCGATGGGCCACGTGCGGATGATGGCCGCGGTGCAGCCGTTCCTGTCCGGTGCGATCTCCAAGACGGTCAACCTGCCCGAGACGGCGACGGTCGAGGAGATCGAGGACGTCTACGTCCAGGGCTGGAAGATGGGCCTGAAGGCGCTGGCCGTCTACCGCGACAACTGCAAGGTCGGCCAGCCGCTGTCCGACGGCGGCTCGACCGCCAAGGACGCCGCTGCCGACAAGGCCTCGGCCGCCGTGGCTGCTGCTACAACTGAGATCGTGGAGAAGGTCGTCTACCGTCCGACCCGCGAGCGGCTGCCGAAGCGTCGTGGCTCGCAGACCACGTCGTTCACCGTCGGTGGCGCCGAGGGCTACCTCACCGCCGGCACCTACGAGGACGGCCGCCTGGGCGAGGTGTTCCTCAAGTTCGGCAAGCAGGGCTCCACGCTCGCCGGTGTCATGGACGCCTTCTCGATCGTCACCTCGGTCGCGCTGCAGTACGGCGTGCCGCTCGAGACGTTCGTCGAGAAGTTCACCAACATGCGCTTCGAGCCGGCCGGCATGACCGACGACCCCGACGTGCGGATGGCGCAGTCCCTCATGGACTACGTGTTCCGGCGGCTGGCCCTGGACTACCTCGACTTCGACACCCGGTCGTACATGGGCATCCACTCGGCCGACGAGCGCGCTCGCCAGCTCGAGACCGGCTCGTACGCCCCGGTCGACGAGGAGTCGGGCGAGGACCTCGAGGAGGAGATCGAGTCCTTCAGCCAGGGCATCGGCGCCTCGTCCAAGAAGTCGGAGTGCCGCTCCGGCGGCTGAGGCCCCGGCGGCTGCGGCCGCGGGTGGCAGCGAGGCCAAGGAGCTCGACGCCTCGTCGGTCTCGTCCGGTGCCGGCGCAGCCTCGGCCCGTGAGGTCTCCTCGGAGATCCACTCCTCGGCCGACCTGCTCGCGATGTTCGGTGACTCCAAGGCCGCCGACGCGCCGATGTGCATGACCTGCGGGACGAAGATGCGCCCGGCCGGTTCGTGCTACGTCTGCGAAGGCTGCGGAAGCACCTCCGGCTGCAGCTGACGCTCAGTCACAGGATGAGGGCCCGGGCGGAGCGATCCGCCCGGGCCCTGTCCGTGCTCGCCGAGCTCGAGGCACATTGCCTCCGCAACACCCGGCAGATCGCCGAGGCATTCGGGCCGCTGGCGCCGATGCGGATGTACGCCCGCGGGGGAGAGGGGCCGGAGGTGACCTTCGTCGAGGCTCGGCCGCAGAGGATGCTCTCGACGTCGCTGACGACCAGATCGACCCGCTGCTGGATGAGGGCTGGCGACCGGAGGACGTCGCACTGCTGACTACTGGCGCGCGGCATCCCGAGCAGGTAGCGCTCCAAGAGTCCGAGGGCCAGGACGGCTACTGGCGTACCTTCTGGGACAAGGACTGCGTGTTCTACGGGCACGTGCTCGGCTGCAAGGGCTTGGAGCGCAAGGTCGTCGTGTTGTGTGTCAACGAGCGGATGCCGCGCGAGCGGTCCCGCGAGCGGCTGTACGTCGGCTTGTCTCGGGCGACGGACAAGCTCATTGTCGTGGGTCCGCCAGACGTCATCCGCGACATGGGCGGACCCGCAGTGGCCAAGAAGCTGGGCATTGCGTAATGCGCCCGCTCAGCGCGCGCGGCCACGAGACTGACAGTCAGGAAGTTCCCCAGTAGGTTTTCGGTATTGAGCCAGGAGGGTTTCACATGGACTTTCACAAAGCGAAGCCCGTCAGTCTGAAGTCGCACCTCGTCCTGACAGAAAAGTGGCTGCAACAGCGAATAGTCGATGACCCGTCCCTGCTCGGCCTCGGTGACCTCGTGGTCAAAGACGTCGAGCGGCGTCAGCCAAGAGCCGGGCGGTTGGACCTGCTTATGTCCGACCCCGAGACGGGCACGCGGTATGAGGTGGAGCTGCAGTTGGGTGCTACGGATGAGGCGCACATCATCCGGACGATCGAGTACTGGGACATCGAGAAGGTGCGATACCCGCAGTACGAACACGTTGCGGTGATCGTCGCGGAGGACATCACAAGTCGATTCCTCAACGTCATCAATCTCTTCAACAAGACCATCCCGTTGATCGCGATTCAAATGCGCGCGCTGGAGGTAGCCGGAGTACTGACACTCCACGCGACCACGGTGCTCGATCTCATGCCTCGGGGCTCAGACGAGGACGACGAGCCAGGGCAGGCGACGGACCGCGCGTACTGGGAGCTCAAGGGCACTCCGGAGATGGTCGGCCTCGCCGACAAGGTGTTCGAGCTCGTCAAGGTTCGCGTGGCCGGCGTCGGGCTCAAGTACAACAAGTTCTATATCGGTATGACCATCGACGGGGTTGCGGACAACTTCATGCAGTTCCGGCCGAGGAAAGACGTTCTGATAGTCGAGTTCCGCATCCCTTCGAGCGATGAGTTGGATACAGCGATCGACGATGCGGGTCTGGATCGGATGGCGTACGACAAGCGTTGGGGTCGTTACCGGATTCGAATCAAAGGGCCCGAGGTCAGTATGAATGGCCCGTTGCTCGGCGACCTGATCCATCGGGCAAGTGGGAGCCCAGCCCTCGACGAGTGAGGGCCAACAGATCCCCTCTCCGGCGAAGATCAGTCGCCGCACACTCGCCCACCTCGCAGCTCAAGCCACCGTGGGCAACGCAGCGGCGAGCAGATGTGCAACCGTGAAGCGGAGCTCGTCGTCGAGGGGGCCTTCCTGGATGGCCATGGTGGACAGTCCCTTCGGGCCGCAGAGCCGAACACTCATCACAGTTCGGTTCTTCTGCCGGAGCGGAAGGGCCGCGTCGACGAAGCACAAAACCGGGATGACGGACATGTCCATTCCCTCGGAGCCGGTCAGTGCCGCGCGAACCACGTCAGCTTGCTTCAGAACGGCGTCGACCAAGTGCTTCTTGCGCCGACCTCTACCTTGAGGGTCTCGCCGACAGGCCCGAACAGTCCGCCGGTTCGCTCGACCGAGACGTCGGCGTTCTTGTATCGCTTCGCGTCGATGACATAGACGCCTGCTGCCCCCACGAAGAGGCGGTCGATGTTGGAGCGCTTCCCTGGCACGCGTCGGTCGTGGAGCGCGTAGCCCTGGCCGGCATCGACCAAGGCATTCAGCGCCTGAGCACATGCTCCTCGCCGGCAGCGCCCACCTTCCACGCATTGGTGCTCCGTCGGCCCTCGGGATAGAAGAACGAGTTCATCGCCCTCCACAGCCGCGACCGCTCCGCCCGTGCCGCATCGTCCTTGGCCTTGCGGCGCTCGTACTCCCGAATCGCTCCCGCACCGGCGACGCCGACGTCCAGCGTGGGTTGCGCGGCGGCCACGCCGACCGCGACCTCGGGCGAAGGAGGTGGATCAGAGCCAAGAGCGCCCTCGTGGCCTGGCAGGCATAGCACCATCCTGGCTGCGCGGTCGTATGCGCATGCTCGCCTTGCCCGAGCTTCGTCCCGCAGCTGCACACCCCGGCATACCGAAGCCGCATCACTTTGACGTCAGACATCCGCCCCGTCTCGCCCTCCCCTGAACCAGAGGATGACGGTAACCATCCACCTCCTCGTGCGATGGCGATTCGGGAGAACCCAGATAGCTGACTGCCGCATTGCGAGCGTGGACCGAGCGTGGGGGTGCTGTGGGTGGGGAGGGACGGCATCCGTCGTGAGGCTGGAGGCACCACTTCCAGCCAGCACAACAGGAGCCACCATGACCACCACGACCCGCACCGAGCAGCGTCCCGACGTCCACGAGATGGTGGTCGTCCACCGTGCCTTCCGCCGGGAGGCCGGCGCCGCCGCCGGCTACGTCCGCACCACCCCCAACGGTGACCCCCGCCGGGCCAAGGTCGTCGCAGACCACCTGCGCCTGTGCATGGCCGGGCTCGAGATGCACCACACCGGCGAGGACGTCGTGCTCTGGCCGCTGCTGCTCGAGCGGGCCGCGCCGAGCACTGGGCTGGTCGAGACGATGCAGGCCCAGCACCACGCCGTCGACACCCACATCGAGGCCATCGTCCCCGCGCTCACCGCCTGGGAGGCCAACCCCGACCACGGCGGCCGGCGAGCAGCTCGCCCAGCTCCTCGAGCGGCTCAACGCCGCCCTCGTGGAGCACCTCGATCTCGAGGAGCGCGAGATCCTGCCGCTGGCCTCGCGCCACGTCACCGCCGCCGAGTGGAACCAGATGGGCGAGCACGGCAAGGACACGATGAGCCCAAGCCAGCTGCCGATCATGTTCGGGATGGTGCTCGAGGAGGCCGACGACGAGGAGCGCGGCCGGATGCTCAGCAACCTCCCGCTGCCGATCCGGCTCCTGCTCAAGACCGTCGGCGCGTGGCAGTTCAAGCGCTACGTCCGCCGCCTGCGCGCGTCATGACCGTCGCGGCCCGGGCCCGGATCTCGGCGTCGCTCGCGGCACGGCCGGCATCCCACTCGCGAGTGAACACCGGCTCTCCGAGGGCGGCCCGGGTTGCGTCGAGCCCGCGGTCGGACAGGGCCCGCGACACCGGGAAGGTGGGGTCGACGGCATCCGCTGCCGAGATCGAGGCGCCCGCCCCGAACAACCACGCCGCGGATGCCGGGTCGCCCACCCGAAGTGCCAGGCTCGCCAGCGCAGGCAGGGAGTAGCCGAGGGTCCAGCTCATCCGGGCGTCGAGCGACAGTGCGACCGCCTCGCCGAGCAGCGCCGCGGTCGCCGGCTCGTCGCCGAGCAGCTCGGTGAGCGTGGCGTGCACGTTGAGCGCCGTGGCCAGGGTGAACGGGTTACCCCGGTTCCGTGAGGCGCTCACCACCTCGGGCAGCACCTCACCGGCCGTCGCGAGATCGCCTGCCACGAGGGCGAGCTGGCCCTGCGCGAGCCGCGCGTGCACGCCGACCCAGGGGCGCCCGGCATCCTGCGCCTGGGCGGCCGCGGTCGCCAGCCACGCCTCTGCGATGTCGAGCTCACCGGTGTAGAGCGCCGACTGCCCGGCCAGGGTCAGCGTCTCGCAGGTGACGGCGGGGTCGGCGACCCGGCCGCACAGAGCCACGGCCACGTCGGCCTCGCGCCGCATCGCGACATTGTCTCCAGTCAGCAGCAGCAGCCCGAGCCGGCCGGTCAGAGCACGGCAGCGCGCGGCGTCGGACGCCCCCGGCCCGATCTGCTCCAGCCACTCCAGACCCTCGCGGGCGTGGCCACGCAGCGCCAGGTACAGCCACAGGCTGCCCGCCAGCTCGGCGGCATCCCCGTCGCGGTCGAGCTCGAGCAGCCGCAGGTAGGCCGAGCGCAGGTTGGCGTGGTCGGCCTCGAGCCGGTCGAGCGTGCTCACCAGCTCCGGCCCCTCCAGCAGGTTCAGGGGTGCCGTGGCGCACGCCAGGAAGTGCGCGGCATGCCGGTCCGCGGTCGCCGTCGCCAGCCCGAAGGCGTGGAGGCGCTGCATCGCGTACTGCCGCACCGGCTCGAGCAGCCGGAACCGCGGCTGGTCGTCGGGGGAGGGCACCCGCAGCACGAGCGACTGCTCCACCAGGGTGCCCAGCGCCGGCAGCACGTCGGCTCGCTCGTCGTCCGCACCCTCAGGAGCGGCCACGGCCTCGACGGCCTCGAGGAAGAAGCCGTCGCTGAACACCGCCAACCGCTCGAAGAGGTCGACCTCCTCCGGCTCGAGCAGGTCCATGCTCCAGTCGAGCACCGCGGTCATCGTGCGGTGGCGCTCGGGAAGGTCGCGGGGGCCGGTGCCGATCTCGCTCTGCGTCAGTCGCTTCAGCAGGGTGGTCGGCGAGAGCAGCCGCAGGCCCGGGGCGGCCAGCTCGAGGGCCAGGGGGAGGCCGTCGAGCTTTCGGGTGATGGCGGCGAGGGCTGCGGCGTCGTCGTCGGTGACCTGCGTGGGCGAGCCGGCGGCCGCGGCCCGGTCGAGCAGCAGGGCGACGGCGGGGGAGCCCACCACCGTCTCGACGTCGTCCGCGGGCGGCGTGGCCAGCGGGCTCAGCACGACCTCGTGCTCGGCGCGCACCCGCAGCGGCGCACGGCTCGTCGCCAGCACGACGAGCTCGGGGCAGTGGGCGACCAGGTCGGCGAGCACCGGCGCCGCTCCGGGAAGCTGCTCGAGGTTGTCGAGCACCAGCAGCACCCGCAGGCCTTGTAAGTGCCGCACGAGGGAGTCGAGCGGGTCGGCGTCCGCGGACTCGGGCAACCCCAGGGCGGCCGCGATCCGTGGGACGACGAGGGCCGGCTGGCGCAGGGGTGCGAGGTCCACCGCGACCGCACCTCCTGGGAACGCCGGTGCCTCGCGGGCCAGCACCTCGAGCGAGAGCCTCGTCTTTCCGACTCCGCCCGGCCCGGTGATGGTGACCAGCCGGCGGCCGCGGCTGATCATCGCTCGCAGTCGGTCGACCTCGGCCTCCCGTCCGATGAGCGGCGTCGCCGGGGCGGTGGGAGCGGCAGTGCCGACCGGCGTGGATGCCGTGTGCTCGCCGTCGTTTCGCGGCTCGCCCTGGCCGGCCAGATCGTCCGGACCGGTCGCGCCCGCCGTACCCTCCGCGCTGTCCGCGCGCGCGTGCGGCGGTCCGCTGGGGGCGGACCCCGCAGGTCTGGCCGACGCGTGGAGCGGCGCCTCGATCGAGGGGCGCGTGACGGCATCCCGGCTGGGAACGGCGGCGACCAGAGCGGCCCGCTCCGAGTCGTCGAGGGCGAGGCCGTCGGCGAGAGAGCGGACGGTGTGCGGGTAGGGGCGGCGGCGCTCGCCGCGCTCGAGGGCGCCGATCGCCTTGGCGGTGAGGCCGGACCGCTCGGCCAGCTCCTCCTGGGTGAGCGACCTCGACTCGCGCAGGCGGCGCAGGATGACGGCGAAGTCGCCCGGAGCCGCACCCGAATCCACAGGGGAACGCTAACGGCTCGGCGCTCGCGGGCGCCCATCACTGACCGCGGCCGGGTGTGGAGCCGGCGTGGGCCCGCTGTGGGTGGGCCGGCGCCGGCCGCCTCGCGAAGGTGGGCCACGGCGGCACCGACCGCCCAACGAACGAGAGGTATGAGCAATGACCGCCACCACGGCATCCGGCACCACCACCCACCCGAACACCTCGCCGAGGCAAGCCCCCGCGGCCCGGACGGCGACCTACGGCAAGCACCTGTCCGGCATCCTCGCCGCGGCCTTCACGCTGTCGGCGCTGCACACGGTCTACGCGTGGGTCGAGGGCATCGAGGACCCGACCTTCACCGTCACCACCCCACTTGCGTGGGCGTTCTACGCCGTCGGCTTCGGGTCGGCGGTGCTGGCCCGGCGGACGGGACGGGTCGCCCAGGTGTCGCTGCTCGCCTACCTGGCTGTGCTGCTGGGCATCTCGGTCTTCTACTACCCGACGACGTTCGGAGCGCCGCAGCAGACGACCTTCGGGTGGTTCGAGAACGACGTCTACGTCGGGCTGCTCGTCATGGCCACCTACCTCGCCGTGCAACGGCTGCGGCGCACCTCACTCGTCCCGCGGTGAACTATATAACGATACGGTGATAAAGTTATTTAGCGCGAGAGCGTGGACAGCCATCCGAGGTGGCGGGAGGACCGGGTGACGAGCACCATCGACGGCCTCGCCCTGGGCTGGGAGGCCCGGCTCTGGGAGCCGCAGTCGGCCGTGACCATGATGTCGCGAGCCGCCGCCGCCCGGAGGGGCACGCCCTACCAGGCGGCCGTGCCACCACCGATCGCCGCGCTGCGGCTGACCTTCGAGGATGCCGTGACCGCGGCCGCCGAGGATGCCCGCGCCGAGGTGACCCGCTTCGACGCGGAGCTGTCGGCGATGTTCGGCGGGGACGGCGAGTTCGCGCCGCTGGCCTCGGTGCTGCTGCGCACCGAGTCGTCCTCGTCGTCGCAGATCGAGAACATCACCGCGGGGGCGAGGGCGCTGGCGCTCGCCGAGATCGGTCTCGCCAAGCGCGGCTCGAACGCCGAGCTCGTCGCGGCCAACGTCGAGGCGATGCAGCGCGCCCTCGCGGGAGCGGACCGGATGACCCCGGCATCCATCCTCGCCATCCACGCCGCGCTCATGCACGGCCAGTCGTCGGCCGACCCGGGGGAGTTCCGCTCCGAGCCGGTGTGGATCGGCGGGTCGGGTGCCTACCCGCACGGGGCGCACTTCGTGCCGCCGCACCACGAGCGGATCCGTGACGGCATCGACGACCTGTGCGCGTTCACCGCTCGCACCGACCTCCCGCTGATCGCGCAGGCCGCCGTGGCGCACGCGCAGTTCGAGACGATCCACCCGTTCGTCGACGGCAACGGCCGCACCGGGCGCGCCCTCGTGCACGCCATGCTGCGGCACGGCCGGGCCACGACGCGCACCACCGTCCCGGTGTCGGCGGGGCTGCTCACCGACACGGGCAGCTACTTCACCGCCCTGACCGCCTACCGCGCCGGCGACCCCAACCCGATCGTCGCGCGGTTCAGCGAGGCCACGTTCGCCGCCATCGGCAACAGCCGGGTGCTCGCCGCGGCACTGAAGGCGATCGAGGAGCGCTGGCATTACGGAGCTCACCGCGCGCCGCGACTCGGTGGCCTGGCGGGTCCTGCCGATCCTGCTCGCCCAGCCGGCCGTGTCGTCGCGGCTGGTGCAGGAGCGGACGGGGGCGTCCCAGCCCGCGGTCGACCGCGCGCTGCGGCAGCTGGCGGATGCCGGCGTCGTCACCTCGCGCAACGAGCACGGCCGCGACCGGCGGCGGGATGTGGTGTGGCGCAGCGACGAGGTGATCGGCGCGCTGGACGAGTTCGGGGAGCGGGCCCGACGCGGGCGGCCCTGAGGGGCTGGGGCCGGCGCGCGGTCCGGCATCCACGCTGGAACCGGTGCCCCCGGCGGGCTCAGCCGCGGTACTGGTCGCGCAGCGCGATGATCCCGGCGCGCTGCGTCGAGACGAGGAGACCGGCATCGCCCAGCCGCTCGGCCCCGATCCACCGACCGTTCGCCCACGCCCGCAGCAGGGCTTCGGCCTTGGCCGAGGGCGGCCCCGCGACGCCGAAGTCGGCAGCGAGGTCCTTGACGAGCACCGCGCCCTGCGGGCCGACCAGGTGGTTCGCGATGCCCGTGGCCCAGAGCAGACCGCATGCCCGGCCGCTCGCCGACGCGCGACGCCGCAGCCAGCCGGGGTCGTTGACGGCGGCACCGACCAACAGCCGGTGGGATGCCGTGCACCACTCGTCGAGTAGCGGACCCAAGTGCGCCACGCGAGGGGAGGTCGCCAGCCATTCGTCGGCCAGCGCGGCGATCTCGGCTGCGGTGTCGCGCACGTCGGCGGCGATCGCGTCGAGGACCAGTGGCTCCGAGGGCAACGGTGAGTCGTCGAGCTCGTCAAGGGCCTTCGGACCACCCACCTCCTCGGCCAGCGAGTGCAGCACCAGCGGGCCGTGCTCACCGTGCTCGAAGGCCTCGATCATCGAGGCCGTGGCGCGCCACTGCACCGCCGGAGAGGCGTCGCGCAGCACCTCGAAGGCCGGCATCCACTCGTCCACCGCGGCAAGGGTCTCGGCCGTCGCCTCCGGCGAGACCTCGAGGCGTCGGTGGCCGTACCGGATGAAGGCGGGCAGCACGTCCTCGACCGCGCTCAGTCCGAGATCGGTCACGTCCGGCGACCACGGGAGGCGCTGGCTCAGGGCAAGCTCGACCTGAACCGGCGACCAACGAAATGGGTTCCCGGCCAAAGCGGCTGCGTCACCGGCGATCAGGAACGCAGCCTCCTCGAGCTCGTCCATGGCGACGTCGATGCCCCGTGCCTCAGGGGAGCCCAGGAAATCCCGCACCGCCTCGAGCACCGACACCGTGGGCTGGGCGCTGGAGGTGAGTACCGAGGTGCCGCCACCCGGCATCCGGCGCAACAGCATCTCGACGAACGGCCGCGCCGTGGGCCAGCCGAGCGGGTCGCCATCGGGGCCCGACCAGTCGTCGGGGACGGCAGGGCGTCGGGGGCGTCGCCGAGGTCGATGGCGTGCTGGACGCTGGTGCGGGCGTCGCCCAGGGCGATGGCGGCGAGCTCCGAGGCGCCGCGACCCTCCTTCGAGAGCAGCTCGCGGTAGCGCGCACAGACCTCGTCGAAGGGCTCGGGCACGAGGAAGACGTCCTTGATGCGGGTGCCGAACGCCTCGTCGACGTAGATGACCGCGGTGACGCCACCGATGCCCGGCCAGGTCAGGCCGAGGATGAGGTTGTCGCCGTCGCCTAGCTCGTCGCCGATCTTGGCGGCGTGCTCGACCACGATGTCGCGGACCCCGGTCACGCTCAACGGCACCGGATGCCGTCGGGTCATCAGCGCACGGCGCACCCGAGTGGCGTCGAGCTCGTCCGGCAGGAGCGCGGCCACGATGTGCAGGGCCGCGGTCGTCTCGGCGTAGGGGGTGCGGACGAACAACTCGATGAGCGCGTCGAGGGGAACGGGATCGGGGTCGTCGTCGAGGTCGGCGTCGGGGTCGTCGTCCTCGCGCCACCAGGCGTCGGACACCGCGAGCATGGAGGAGATCAGGGTCGTGAACGCGGTGGGGTCGTTCGAGCGCAAGGCGGTGCGCAGGGTGCCGATCAGGTCGTCGTCCTCCGAGGCGCCCGTGCTCTTGACCGCCTGCAGGGGGCGCTGCTTCGACCTCGTCGCAGACCTGTTCGGTCCGTGCTTGCCACGTCGACCACCCTTGCGCGCCACGCCGCCTATCGAACCATGGCCACTTGGTGCCTCGGGTCGTCGTCCTTCGTCGCTCGGTCGCAGGCGGCAGCTCGAGGCGTTGGGCGCGCTGCCTGTGGATAACTGGATGGCGTGTCGGTGGACACTTGTACGATTAGCACATGGCAGGGGGAGCAGTGCTGGGGGAGCGTCGACACCAGATGGTGGCGGCGTGCGAGGCCGTAGCCGGGCTCGGCGGGGAGCTGTGGCGGGCGGGCTCCGCCGAGCTGGAGGCGGTGATGGCCGAGGCCGACCGGATGGTCGCTGCGGGTGAGGCGGCCCGGGTGGCGGTGCTGGCCGAGGTGATCAGTAGGGGCGGCACGGGGTCAGGTCCCGAGGCGCTCTCGCCGGTGCAGTGGGTGCGCCGGCACGCGCCGGTACCCGGTGCCGGTGGGGCTGCTCAGGTCGTCGCGGTCGCGCAGGCGTTCGCGGTGCCCGGGAGGTCGGCGGTCAAGGATGCCGTGGTGTCCGGGGTGTTGCCCGTACGCAGTGCCGCTGTGGTGCTGTCCGAGGCCGACAAGCTGCTGCCGTCCATTGCCGAGGAAGCTCGCCCGACGGTGTTGGAGGGGTTGATCCGGATCGCCGCCAAGGACGGGCCGCGAGAGTGCCGAAGGCTGCGTCCGGAGCTGCTGGCGAAGTACGGCCTCGACGGGCAGTTGCAGCTCCAGCAGGACGCCGCGAAGCGGTACGTGGCGCTGTCCCAGCCGTACGTCGACGAGATGGGCGTGGCCGAGTACCGGCTGACCCTCGACCCGGAAGGCAAAGCGGTGCTGGAAGCGGCGTTGGGCCCGTTGTCGGCGCCGAACCCCGTGGACGGGGAACGTGATCTGCGTCGAGCGACCGCCGCCGCGGCGAGGCTCTGGTCGCTTTGCTGCGCCGTGGTGTGGCGGCTGCCGACAAGGGCCCGCGGCACACCAAGAGCCAGCTGTTCGTCACCGTCGACCTCGAGACGCTGCGCAGCGGGCTGACTGGCGCTGGGGTGGCCATGGGCGGGTCGGGTGCCGGCACCCTGCTGGCCCCCGAGACCGTGAGGCGGCTGGCCTGTGACGCCACCATCATCCCTACCGTGATGGGTGTGGCCGGTGCGGTGGTCGACCTCGGTATGGACGTGCGGCTGTTCACTCCCGCCCAGGTCAAACGCCTCTGGCTACGCGACCAGCACTGTTCCTATCCCGGGTGCGACATGCCTCCGATGTGGACCGACGCGCATCACCTCATTCACTGGGCAGATTCCGGGCCCACCGACCTGTCCAACGCGGCCCTGCTGTGCGAGCGGCACCACACTGTGGTGCACCAGCGCCGGTACGCCGGCGTGCTCGTCGAAGACAGCGACAGTTCCCGAGTCGATGGGACCTCACCATCGGCTCCTACGACCGATCCTCGCCACACGCGCAGCCGAGAACCAGCGTGACCCCGCCCCGCACCCCGCCCGACCCGGTGGGGCGCATCGGCATGTCCAGACCACGCCCAAGCCCGCTCACTGGCGCCGGCACGGCTGTCGGCGACGCCGCTGAGGTTGGCAACGGGTTGGCGAGCCGGGGCGCCACCTGGCCCCCCGGCATCCGGACACGACGAAGCCCCGGTGGGCGGGTGCCGACCGGGGCTTCGTGGTGCCTGCAGCGGGGTCAGACGGTTGCCGGGATCTTCTCGATGGCGGGGGCGTCGACGCCCTCGACCTTGTGGGCGTGGCGCAGGCCCAGGATGCCCAGGGCACCCATGACGGCCGCACCGATGAAGGAGGCGATGGCCGCCCACATCGCGATGGTGCCGAGGGTGGCGAAGGCGTAGGCGTTCAGCAGCATGCCGCGAAGGGTGGTGCCCATGAAGGCTCTGACGCAGCTCGCCGAGGTCCTTGGTCGCCTGGGCGGTCGGGTCGGCCTTGGAGGCGGCGATGAACTCACCGGAGACCTGCGAGTAGGTCTTGCCACCCCGAGGAGGCGTTCATGTGCTCCTGGATGTAGTAGTCGGCGTAGGCCTTGGCCTGCGCCACGGTGGTGAGGTCCTGGCCCGCGTACTGGGCGAGGTTGGCCTTCATGGCCGGGGTGGTGAGGGCGGCGCTCACGGGCATCGTGATCTGCTGGGCCTTGAGCTGGTCGTGCACGTTCTGGGTTGCGAACAGGGAGGCCCACACGAGCAGCCCGCCGGCGAAGAGGAGGACGACGGCGACGACGATGCCGGTCCAGGAGATGAGCTTGTCGAATGAGCTGCGCATGGTGGTCTCTTGTCCTTCCGAGGCCCCGGGGTGGTGGGCCTGTGGTGGTCTTTCCTGACGAGATCCAATGTACTACTTCGTGTAGTAGTTGACGACTCAACATAGTGTCTCGTAGGACACACCCGGCCGGTGGCGACTCAGGATGCGGTTCGCTGCCCACGCGCGGACAAGGCCTGGTCGGGGCCGCCACAGCGGGCGTGCACGGGCTGTTCTGGGTCATCGAGAGCAGGCCTTGTAGATCGCCGACGTGTCCGGCTCGGCCTGGCTCACCAGCCCACCGACTGCGGGGCCCTACCCGGGGTTCGTCGAGGACATCCAGCACGGCTGCTGGTACGTCGACCGCGCCCGTGCGACGGAGTTCTGCGCGTCGCGGGCCGAGCAGCCCCAGCCGAGGCCCTGACCATCCGAACGGCCCGGACCCCCGCGAGCCTCTGCGGGCTGCGGAGGAGGGTCGGTCAGCGCACCGACACCAGGGCGGTGTGCTCGACGCGGTCCTTGGCCCACCAGAGGAACTCGGCCACGTGCTGCGGCCCGCTGAACCCGTCGCCGGCGAGCTCGAGCAGGAGGTCGTTGGACCACACCGCCAGCCGGCCGACCTGCATCGAGGTGAGGTCGACCTTGGGCAGGTGCAGCCCGTAGACCGCGCGGGTGAGGTCGCGCTTGCCGGTCTCCTCGGCGCCGTACGTGAGGATCGGCAGGAAGCGCTCGGGCTGCATGATGCACAGCACCTTGGTCAGCAGCGCCTCCTTGAAGCC
>CAVOGG010000009.1:0-688228 GCA_963695175.1 uncultured Actinomycetota bacterium | reverse complement strand
GTCCGAAAATGAAAGGTGAGCGGGCACAGGGAGTTTCAAGCGGTCCGCATGGTTCGAGCGGGGTCAGGCGGCGGGAGTGAGTGTGACCGTGTAGCCGAGGGCTTCGAGTTGTCGAATGTGATTGCGCTTCTTGGCTCGGGTCGACGTGTCGGGCGTAGTGATCGGCGCCCAGATCCTGGTATCGGGCGTCTGGATCGTGCAGCAGGTGCCAGATGATCACCAGGATGGAGCGACCGACGGCGACCACCGCTCGGGGTTGGCCGCGGCGTCGGGCGATCGCGCGGTACCGCTCGCCCAGGAAAGTGTCGTCTGCGTGGCCAGACGGCAGCCTCGCCCAGGACGCGCGCCAGGTAGCGGTTGCCATGCCCGGAGGAAGCGCTGCCTTTGGTCTTGCCCGCCGAGGAGTTGATGCCCGGGGCGAACTTCGCCCACGAGCACAGGTGCCCGGCGGTCGGGAACCGCGACATATCGATTCCGATCTCGGCGATGATGGCTGCTGCGGCGACCGGACCGATGCCGGGGATCTCATCGAGGCGGGCCGCCGCCTCGGCGAAAGGGGCCAGCTGCGCCTCGATCTGGGCGTCGACCGCGGCGATGTCGGCGTCGAGGCCCTCGATCCGCGACAACATGCGCGACAGCAAGAACCGGTGATGATCGGCGAAGTGCCCGTCGAAGGCCTGCTCGCAGCCGATCGATCTTGCCGCGCATCCGTGCCCGTGCCAGCTGGGCGAGCACCTTCGGGTCGCGTTCGCCGGCGACCAGCGCGGCCAGCATCGCCCGCCCGGACACCCCGAAGATGTCGGAGGCCACCACTGACAGTTTGATGCAGGCGTCTTCGAGCAGCTTCTCGACCCGGTTCTTCTCCGCCGTGCGCGCGGCAACCAGGTCGGTGCGGTAGCGGGTCAGATCCCGCAGCCGCCGGATCGGCCACGGCGGCACGAAACTGGGCCGCAGCATCTGTCGCTCAGCCACCTTGCACAACCACACCGCGTCCAGCACATCGGTTTTCGGCCGACCGGGCAGATGTTTGACGTCGCGGGCGTTGACCAGCCACGGGTCCAGCCCGTGCGCCTCCAACAGGTAGAACACCGGCTTCCAGTACGACGACGTCGCCTCCATCACCACCCGCTCGACGCGCATCTCGACCAGCCGATTGGCCAGCTCAGTCAGCGACCTCGTCATCGTCGAGTACGTCGTGACCTCCTGCAACCGCCGTTTACCGCCCGCAGGTGCTGGCACCCGCACACAGCACACCAACTCCGCCTTACCGATGTCCAGGGCCGCCACCCTGGCGATGATCTGCTCCTCATCGTGGGATTCGGCCAACATCGCCGTCATCTCCTCATTCCAACTCACACCTGTTCATCTCGAGGTGTGGTCGCCTGCGGATATCGCTACCGGGAAACGAATCTGATCCTCGTGCTCGAAATCAGCGGCAACAGTGAAGGGCCCACACGCGACATCCGACGCCCGGCTCGTACACGGCCTCAACGGAGCATAGAAGCACGACTTCACCAGACGGCCACAGCCCATTTTCAGCCCGGCAAACGGGCGCCCCGGAAGGGGCACATTGGCTAGTAGCCGCCTGTCGCCTCAGGTGCCCCCTCAGATCGCTAATCCTCCACGCGGGGCAAATGGGATCCTGTCAGCGACCGGTGAAGACAGGCCCAATTGACGGGTGAAACCTTCGTGCGCGAACGGGTATTGCCGACCGTCGACCGTCAGCCGACCGGAAGGACGCCGGTAGCGGCGAGTAGCCCGGTGAGGGCCTCGCGCGCTGCCTGGCTTCCCTGCAGTGAAAGGCGTGGGCGTAGGGCCGCGAGGTCCGTGGTGCCCCGGCACAGCTCGACCAGCGCGGCGGCGGAGCCCGTGAAGGTGAGGTCTGGCTCGACGCCTCGATCTGGTCGCTCGAGCCGACCGTCACGTACCTGCAGCCAGAGCTCCTCGCCGTCCAAGACGAAGCGCATCAGCAGGTTGCGGCCGGCGGCGCCAGGGCCGTCGATCAGTGGTGCGAGCGCCCCGTACACGGCGGTGCGTGGCCGCACCCGTCCCTCCACGGGGTCGGTGAGGAGGGGCAGGCCGAACCGGGCAAGGGCCCTCAGCACCGGCACGATCCGTTCCCCCGCCGTGGTCAGGGCATAGACCGTGCGGGCCGCCGGTGGCGGCAGCTCCTGCTGCTCGACCAGGCCCGCTTGCTCCAGGTCGCGCAGCCGGTCAGTGAGCAGGTTGGAAGCAATGCCTGGTAGGGCGGTGCGCAGGTCGGTGAAGCGACGCCGACCGAAGGAGAGCTCCCGCAGGATCAGCAGCGTCCAGCGGTCGCCCACAACGTCGAGCGCGGCGGCGATGCCGCAGTACTGGTCGTAGCTCTTGTTCGGCATGCCGCTAGGCGAGAACGCTTGACTTTTAGTTTCAAGTGGTTGATTTTCTCAACTTCACCGACTACGTTGCTCCACCATGAAGCCTCTGACGACGCCGAGCACTCGCCCCCCGGTCAGCCCGTGGGTGGTGCTGGGTGTCGGCCGCCTCGCAGCCTTCATGGTCTTCCTCGACGCCCAGGTGCTCTTCGTGGCCTTCGATGACATCCGCTCGAGCTTCCCGTCGGTGTCGTTCACGACCATGTCCTGGACGCTGTCGGCGTACACCATTGCCCTTGCCGCCGCCCTGGTGCCCTCGGGGCGGATGGCGGATCGGTTCGGGCGCCGACGGGTCTTCCTACTCGGCCTGGTCGCCTTCACACTGGCGTCGGTGCTGTGCGCGTTCGCCCCGACGGCCGGTCTGCTCGTGGTGTTCCGCGTCGTTCAGGCGCTGGGTGCCGCTGCACTGGTACCGGCCTCCCTCGCGCTCGTGCTGTCGGTGTTCCCCACGGCCCGGGTTCCGGTCGCAGTGGCCGTCTGGGGCGCGATCGCCGCGCTCGCCGCCGCCATCGGGCCGACCGTGGGCGCCCTGCTGGTGCAGGGCTGGGACTGGCGCGCGGTGTTCTTGGCCAACGTGCCCGTCGGGGCGATCGCGCTGGTGCTGGGAATCCGCCTCCTCCCGGAGTCCCGGGAGGCCAGGCAGGAGCCCTTTCCCGACCCCTTGGGGATCCTGCTGCTCGCCGGCGCCCTGACCCTGCTCGCCCTGGGCATCGTGCAGAGCGACCAGTGGGGATGGTTCTCTGCACGGACCGTGGGCGCTCTGGTCGGCGGGCTGCTGGTGCTCGCGACTTTCATCAGGCGAACGCTGTCGGCGCCGCACCCGGCACTCGATCTGATGATCTTTGCCCGGCCGTCGGTGCGCTGGGCGAACATCGCAACAGCCGCGTTCACGATCGGGTTCACTGCCATGTTCTTCGGCCTGATCCAGTTCATGCTCGTGGTGTGGAACTACGGCGTCGTGCGCGCTGGCCTGGCGATGGTGCCTGGACCGGTCGTGGTGATGGTGCTCGCGCCCGTGTTCGGCCGGGTCGCGGCTCGCTACGGGCAGCGCGCCCTGCTGTTGCCCGGCGGCCTCGTGTACGCCGCGGGCGGAGCGCTCCTGCTGACCCGGCTGGGTGAGGACCCGGCCTACGCCAGCCAGGTGCTCCCCGCATCGCTGTTGGCAGGCCTTGGGGTCGCCCTGGTGATCCCGCAGCTCACCAGCGCCGCGGTGCAGGGACTGCCGCCCGACGAGTTCGCAGCCGGCGCCGCCGTCAACCAGGCGATCCGCCAGCTCGGAGCCACCTTCGGTGTGGCCCTGACCGTCGCGCTGCTAGGTACCCTCACGCCCACAACCACCGCCGACGACTTCCTCGGCGTGTGGGGGATGCTGACGGTCTGCGGCGTACTCACGTCGGCCGCTGCCCTCCCCCTGCCGCGCCGCCATCGAGCAGCCCCACTCAGCCCCTCACCGGTAACGGCCGGCGTACGGCAGTGATCGCACCAAGGAGCGGGACGACAAGGCGTGTACGAAGTGTTCTCGTCAGCCAACGGCCGATACCCGGCGGTCCGCCCACTGGCCGATGCTCTCAAGCTTGTCCGCCGGGTTGATCTGCGTCTCTTCGGCAGGCGGTGCCCCCGGAGGTGCAGGCCGTCCAGGGGAACGAGGCGCTCAGTGCCTTTGGCTGCTCCGGCCGGCCACAGGGTGGGATCGGCTGAGGAGGCCATCGCTACTGGCGCGGGCCAGGGTCGGGCTTCGACGACATCTGGAAGGCAACGAGTCGATCCCGGAACCATGCCCAGACTCGACCAGGTTCTCGGCGGTACAGCGCCGCCGCCTCGTCATCGCGAGGTCGGATCAGGATCAACAGCGTGCCCAGTGCCGTGCCGCCGACCAGCACCTCGGCGAAGATCCACACCACCGCAAGATCCACTTGATGCCCCCAGGAATGTTTCGTCTTCAGCAACTCCGGTGCGGCGACGGTCGAACGGCACTCGAGCACCGGCGACGCAACTGGCGCCGAGGGTGTTCAAGGCCCCATGCGGGGCCTCGAACCGTCCAGACGTACCCCCAGGGCCTATCGCCAAACCCTTGCTGACTCTGCGCGGCGGATTCCGCGGCCGTCTCTGCTGGAGCACGCCGACGAAGACCAGGTTCTTGCCCCGGAAGTTGAGCATGGCCAGGGCATAGCCATGCCTGCTTGCCTACTCCCCCGTACCCGGCGGGTCGGTGTCGGCTTGGCCCAACTCGAACCAGACCGTCTTTCCGGGTCCAGGACGCTTTGGTGTCACCCCCCCAGCGGCTCGCGAGCACGTCGACGATACGCAGCCCCCGACCTCCCTCACCGTCATCGACGTGGTCCCCGCGTAGCCGCGGAACCCCTTCACCGTCGTCGGCGACCTCCATGCGCACCACGTTCCCGCCCAACCACACGCGGCATACCACCGGCCCGTCACCGTGGAGCACCGCGTTGGTGACGACTTCGCTGGCGGCCAGCAGGACGTCGTCCAGACGCGACGTCGGCAGCCTTGCCACCAGCGCGGTCAACCGCTGACGTACGACACCCACCGACTTCGGCTACCGACGGTAGGAGCCACAACAAGGGGCTGGTCGCGCCCAGCTGTGACACCCACCCCGTCATCCTCCGGTTCTACTCCACACAACAGCCCCGCACCCCCGTAAGCATCCGCGTGCGCGTTTGCACTGCCGACTTCGGCCGGTGTCGCCGCCCCCTTCTGCTCCGGTTCCCTGGCTCTGGCCTCGGACACCATCGATCCGAGTGCTCCGGCGGGCACCGCTGCGGCGCGTCGCCGGTTGGTGCGGAGTGCCCACAACGCGGTTTGGTGACAGCGGAATTCGTGTCGGGACGACCGTGTGGCGCCAGAGAGTCATGCTACATAGAGGGCGGTTGGGAGTGGCATGGACGGGTAGGACCTCGTGACCAGTACCCGGATGAAGGAGCGCACATGTCGGATGACGCAAAGGTTGCCAAGGACCTCGTCGAGACGTTGAAGGACGGTGAACGCGGGTTCGCGGCCGCCGCAGAGAAGCTGCGCGACCAGCGACCGCGCCCAGTGGGCCACCACGATGGATCGTCTGGCCGAGCAGCGCATCGGCTTCCGCCGCGAGATTGTCGCAATGGGCCATGACTACGGTGACGACGTCGACGAGAGCGGGTCGGCCGCCGCCGCTCTGCACCGCGGGTGGATCTACCTCAAGGACGCTCTGACAGGTGACGACGCCGGTAGCGTCCTCGGCGCCGCCGTGACCGGTGAGGACCATGCCGTCTCCGAGTACGACAAGGCCCTCGAGGCGGACCTCAGTTCAGGCTTCCGCGAGGTGGTCGGCCGCCAGCGCGTCGCGGTCGTCGCCGCGCGTGATGAGGTCAAGGCCCTGCAGATCGCCGACTGACCCCGGTCTGGTCCGGCTCCCACCTATCACCGTGGCCGGACCGGGCCCGAGGCCGTGCTCGAACGCCGATTGACACCGTCCTCGCTTGGTGAGGCTGCCTCTCATTGCCGCAGGAGGGCGGTGGTCAGCTTGCGCGCGTTCGGGCGAAACGGGGCCTGCCCTGGGCAGACATAGACAGTCGGCCAGGGCGGCGGGACACTCGTGACGGGTCGTCGCCGTGACCCGGCCCAGGGAGGGAATCGGCCATGTGGTGGATGTTGATCCTGATCGTGCCGGCGCTGATCGTCGGAATGGTTGTGGCACTGAAGCGCCGCGGCCCTGGGGATCCCGCGCATCGGCCGAACGACCCTCGATCCGGTGAGCAATTTAGCAACTCCGGCGGTAGTTGGGGGCCTGGCGACGGTAGTGGCTTCTAGCGCGACTGGACCTTGGGGAGCCTGCATCGGCCGCTCCAGGGGAGAGGGCCATGCTGAGATCGGTGCTGATCGCAATTGCCTGTGTCATCGTGCTGGTATTGGTGTTCGCGTACTTCGCCCTGCAATTCACGAGCCAATAGCGTCGTCGAGGAACGCCCATCCCCGGTTCAGGCCTGCGCCGGCACTCATCGCGTCGAGCGGACCCCCCTCCTTCTCATCGCCGCGTTGCGATCACAGGTAAGAGGGCGATGCGCCCGGGGACACCTAGCGGGGTGGTTGCCATCCATCGCACCACTGCAGCGCCGTGTGAAGTACTTGAACTCGATGGGCGTTTGGCCCTTGGGACCCCGGCAGAGCAGGTCGAGGTACCCGTCTTCCCCGTTTGGCTTTTGCCACTGGAACCTCGAGTCGGCACTGGATGGCTGGGTCCATCGAGTGGACGATCTGAGCAAAGGAGAACTGGAAGTCGGCTTCACTGTGGAATACCGGGCGTCGACGGGCCAAAGTCTGCATGACCCCATCTAGTTCCAGCCTGCCGGTGATTGGGGCACGCCTCATCGTCGCACCAGCGGTTGCACCGTCACCGCCACTCACCTGTGGCAAAGCGTTCCATGCGTACATCGCCGCATGACCGGCCTCCGATATGGCTCAACGCCGCCAGTCCACCTACCGATTGGCGGTGGGCCTGGTCAGGCTGTGTAGGAGGTCGCTGCAAATGGCGCCGTCTTCCTAGGAGGGCGCGCAACTCGTCGGTGCGTCCACGCGACGAACGGCCTAGGGTGGCGCGACATGCAGGTTCGTCGGCGGGACGTCCGGTTGCCGGTCGCGGGACACGTCACCTCGCTGGAGCTGTTCTTCGACCTGGTCTTCGTCTTCACCATCACCCAGCTGACCGCCACCGTTCTGCCGGGAGGCTGGCCGTCACCGGGCGAACGGCGCTGCTGCTGCTGATCCTGCTGGTGGATGTACGGCGGCTACGCGTGGCTGACCAACGCGGCTCCGCCGGTCACTCCGCGACGACGCCTCCTGCTGTTGGTGGGCATGATCGGCCTGTTCGTCACCGCGATGGCGATCCCGCACGCCTACGGCTCGGACCGGGTCGTCTTCGCCTGCGGCTACCTGGTCGTGGTCGTCGTCCATGCCGGGATGTACGTGTCCGAGGCTGCGCGGCTCACCCGCGGCATGGTGGTGCAGCTGCTCGGCTGGAACATGGCCGGGGCCGTGCTCGGGCTCGTCGGTGCGCTGTTCTTCGAGGACATCCTCGTCTGGTGGTGGCTCGCCTCGTTCGTCGTCGCCGTGGGATTGCCGCGGCTGTTCTCGGTCACAGCGTTGAACCAGGTCGAGGATGACGGTGGCCCGTCGTTCACCTTGGTGCCGGGGCACTTCGTGGAACGTCACGGGCTGATGCTCTTGATCGCGCTCGGCGAGTCGGTGCTGGCCATCGGCGTCGGCCTCGGCACCGGCCTGGAGGCGATCGGCCTGGAACAGATCGCGTTCGCGGCGATCAGTCTCCTCCTCGCGGCGACGCTGTACTGGGCCTACTTCGGGGTCGGCGAGGACGCCCGCGCCGAGGCCGCCCTCGACGTCTTCCAGCCGAACGAGCCCAGGCTGCCGGGCTCGCGTCATACGGCTACGCGTTCTGGGTCATCCTCTTCGGCATCGTGCTCAGCGCCGCGGGGCTGCACCACGCCCTGGTGCACCCGACGGACCCGCTCGGCTGGAGATACGCCACCCAGCTGTGCGTGGGCGTTGGCCTGTTCTGGGTCGGACTCGGACTGTTTCGGCTCACGCTTGGCCTGCCCGGTGCGCTACCGCGTCTGGCGGGCGGGGTGCTGCTTGGCGCCATCACCGTGATCGGCGCCCTCGTCTCCGGCATGCTCGCACTGCTGTGCCTGCTGCTCGTGTCGGCTGTGGTCGTGCTGATCGAACAGCGAGCGGAAACGTCGCCTTCGCAAGCCGCTTGAGCCCCCCTTGCGCACCTTCCTATGGGGATGGGTGCACGCTCCTTCAAAGCGTGAAGTCATGACCGCCTCGCACTGCGAGGTCTAGCTCACTCGTGCATGCGTCTCTCCGCCGCCTGTCCCCCCTGAGGGAGGCAGATGCGCGACCCCCATGGTTGAGCGGACCGTCGCCCGCCGGCGGATGATGGTGTCGTGCCGTCACACTCCACTCCACTGGTGAGTCGGATTGCGCCTGGTGATCGCGACTGGGTGGCCGAGACATTGGTGAAGGAGTGGACGTCGACATCGGTGGCGCGGCTCGGTGAGCTCGTCGAAGCGGCCGACCTACCTGGCTACGTCGCCACGCTGGCCGGTCGGCGCGTTGGGCTGGTTCTGGTCGACGTCAGGCACCGGGAGTACGAGGTCGTTGCCATCAGCACCAGCGAACACCGACGAGGTGTTGGGCGAACGTTGATGGAGCGCTGCTTCGCTGAGGCGCGAGCGACCGGGTGCCACCGCGTGTGGCTTGTGACCACGAACAACAACATCGCCGCCATCGAGTTCTATCAGCGCGTTGGCATGGATCTGCGGGCGCTGCATCGCTATGCCCTGCGCGTGTCGAGGGAGCTCAAGCCGACGATTCCGGAGCGTGACGCCGCTGGTGTCCGGATCGACCACGAACTTGAGTTCGAGCTGCTGCTCGAACCCTGACCTCTTGCTCGAGCACCGCGGTGGGATGTGTGCGTCTCAGCGCCGCGAGCCGGCGCTTCGTAAACCCGGCATGAGCGGACGTCTTGGGCCCGGTTGTCGCCATGCAAGCGTGCTGCAGGTGGCGACTGGACGTTGGTCCCAGGGCTTACACGGACCGGGTGTCTGGTGCTACTCGTCCGGGTCGCCGTCGCAAAGAATCAAGAGCCTGCTGCTGACCTCGTGCAGCGCCTCCACCAGCGATGGAATCTCCTGCTCAAGACCTGCTTGAACGTCCCGCAGTTCTGCACACTTCCGGCGGTGATCGAGGAGGCGTTCGAGGCTGTCGGCGGCGACCACCAAGTCGCGGTAGGCGTCGCTGTAAGCGTTGCGCCATCCCCCGGCGTCATGGGATAGCTCGGTGTTCGACATGGCGGACATCATCCCCGGACGGGTTGACCGGGTGACGAGCGTTTCCAGACCCTCTCTCAGAACATCCACAACAAAGAGGCACCGCCATGAACGACGACACCAATGGGGGCCGAGGCTCGCTGCGAGGCATCCGGCGATGCTTAAGCGCCGTGATCGGTCCCCGAGTAGCTGAGACCTTCGTGCGGCAGTCGGCGCGCGTGGCCGCTGCGTGAAGCCGCACATGGGGGCATGCGGCGATGCGTCTCATCGGCGCGAGTGGGGCTGGCAGTCTGGACGGCGGCGGCGATGAGCGCGACAGTGTTCTGGCGCTGACGAACGTGGGAGGGTCCGTCGCGGACTCATTCACCAAAGGAGCACCGGATGCAACGTCGGGCACTCGTGGACGGAACCGTGTTCTCGGTGCAGCAGGCCACCGACCCCGTCTCAACTGACACATCGCTCGCCGTTCTGTTCGACGGCCGACCCATGATCGACGCGGGTTTCCCAGGGAAGGTGCGTTCGCTGCAGGAGGAGGGTGTCATCGGCCCGCTCACCATGGTCTACGTCGAGTCGATCGAGGGCTCCACCACGCGCGGTCCGTCGCGGGTGGCATCACTGACGGATCCAGTGCTGCTTGGCAGGTTCGTCGACACGCTCCGACGCTTCCTCGAGCAGTCTGGTGCAGTCACCGCAGACTCAAGTCGACGCGTCGTGCTGGGGCACAGCCTGGGCGGCAACGCCGCCCTACACGTCGCCGCACGCTGGCCGAGCCTCTTCGGCGGAGCCGCCACCGGGTCCGCCGCGCTGTGGTGGCCGGGCGACCACGTACAACTGTCCGGGAGCCAGATCGCGGCCGAGGTCCAGGCAGCGACCGGCCTTCGCCTCTGGATGCAGGCCGGCACCGCCGAGGATCCCGACCTCCTACGCTCTAACCGGGAGTTCTGGGAGAGTGCCGACGCAGCGGGTCTCGACCTCGCCCACGTGGAGCACTCCGGCGGCCACGAGCTCTCCGCGTGGCGGGACGGGCTCGGACAAGCCTTGCGTCATCTTCTGAGGGAGTCCGGCTGAGCACCTTCGGCGAGCCGGTGCGGGGCGACATGTGTCCGCTGCGCCGCGACGCCGACGGCACACGGCGCCAGGGACCCGCGACTCCACACGCTCCCAACCCGCGTCTCACCGCCGCGACTGCGCCAGCCGGGGTCGGCGCATGACGTTCAACGGCGTGCCATTGCGAACAATCGGATGCCGTCCGCAGGAGGTGGGCGGACGGCATCCGTCGTCGTGTGTCGTGGGAGACCGACCGCGAGTCGGTCCAGAGGTTGGTCAGGTGGCCGGTGCGGAAAGATCGGCGGGCCCACCTCGCTCCCGATTCCGGAGGTCCCCCGGCAGCAGGGCAGACGTGGCACCCGCGGGGTGGTTCAGCTCCCAGACCCGAACGTCCCCGGGCAGAAGGGTGCCGCCCGGGTCGGGGTTGAAGCGGTCGGAGACCACGACGGCCACGGGCGCATCGAACGTTGCGAAGTCGACGGTCGTCTGAAAGTGCTCATCCGAGGTCAACGCGAAGCCACCAGCGGCGGAGCCGGTCCTCGAGTGCTGGATCGTCGGTGAGGGGGCGAGTGAGGGTCTCCGGCCCGCGTGGGGAGTCGGCAGGCTCTTCAGCGGGGTGGTCGAGTCAGCGCGCGGAATCCATGCGGGTGCCGCGACCCCGTTGCCGGTCAGGTTGTCGCACCGGACGAACTGGGTTCCCACCCGCTGGAGCTGGCATCGGGCGGCGTGGTCGGTAGGCGGGATGTGGGTCCCGAGGTCCGATCGCGCGAAGGAGGGCGTTGCCCCGAGGCTGATGAGCACGAGCGCGGCCGCGATCGGTGCGAGCGCTCGGGCGATGTGAAGGCGTGTGAGGTTTGCGCTGGACATGAAGGTCTCCCTGCGAGGTGGCGTTGTCTGGTCGTGTTTGGTGGTGAGCTTGACGTGGCCAAGAAGGCGCCCAACTCAGGGCGCACTTGAGCGCCATAGCCCAGGAGCGGTGCTGTGACGCAGTTCGGTTGGCTCGTGCGTCGGATTCAGCGGAGCCTGCGTTTCGCCACTGGCGTGTTCAATCGAACAGGCAGCGCCACGGCGGAGGGCAGGCACCCCGCGGCCTGTGGCTACAGCTCCGCAGCGGCCACGGAGGCAGCGCAGCCGACGGCCCCGAGCAGCAGGGCCGTCGGCTGCGGCACCCCCGGCCAATCAGGCGGTGCCGTGTGTCACGAGCCCTCTTGGACCTGGTAGATCGCGTCGGCGACGAGCCCGTGCGCCTCGCGGTGCACGGTGTTGGCGGCCTCGGCGGAGGGCGCCTCGACGAGGCAGAAGATCTTGCCCTGCCCCTCGTCGACCCAGTAGCGGACGTAGTTCACGTCGTGCTTGCCCTGGGTCTGCAGGTCGGCCAGGTGGGCGTTGCCGACATCGGTGGCGGAGACTCCGCCGTCCAGGTTGTGGACGTCCATGAACAGTGGCATCTGGTGCTCCTTGATCGGGTGGTTGTGCTGACACCGACGACGCTAGGAGCGTGCGCGCCACGGGGGATGGGGCATCGTTCCCCATCTGACGCCGGTGGCTCCCTGTCTTGCGCGGGCGCAGGCCACTGCAGCACTAGGGACGGCGACCGGTCCGGCGGCGGGCCGGCACCGTCAGCGCGGGGGTCGGGTTCCTTGACCGGATGCCGGGAGCAGACCCCGCCGTCGCGAGCGAACCACGGGCGCCAGGCGCGCGCAGGGCTGGCGGGACCACGGCTGTTGCACTCACGTCACACGCCCGTCACGCACGGCTGTGAGGCTTGTGTTCATGGCCGATCTCGTGGACCTGCAAGTCTCGCGGCTCGGTGAGTCGCGCTACGACTCGCCCCTCGCCGGCTTCATCGGCGAACGCCGCACCAACGAGCACTACGTCAGCGAAGGCGACCGGGTGCTGTACCACGACACGTTGTCCGAGCTGTCGGGGCTGGACGGAGCGGCACCGCAGTGGCCGAGCTTCGAGCCGGGAGGTCCCCGGCGTCGGCTGTTCTTCGAACCGGGCAACGCAAGGGTCGGGATCCTCACCTGTGGGGGGCTCTGCCCAGGACAGAACGACGTCATCCGCGGGATCGTCATGGAGCTGTCCCAGCACTACGGGATCGCGGGCGCCACCGGTTTCCGCAACGGTTACCTCGGCCTCACCCCCGGCGGGGCGCCTCCGATGCTCCTCACCCCGGCATCCGTGGACCACATCAACCAGCACGGCGGCACCGTGCTGGGGACGTCCCGGGGGTCTCAGGACCCGGTCGTCATGGTCGACCGCCTCGTCGAGCTGGGTATCGACATCCTCTTCGTCATCGGTGGTGACGGCTCGATGCGTGGCGCCTCGGCGCTGGTCCACGAGATCACGCGAAGAGGACTGCAGATCGGCGTCATCGGGGTGCCCAAGACGATCGACAACGACATCCCGTTCATCGGGCAGAGCTTCGGGTTCGTCACGGCCTTCAGTCGTGCCGCCAAGGCGATCAGCGTCGGCATGGTCGAGGCGAGGTCCGCCGTGGGAGGGGTCGGGCTGGTCAAGCTCATGGGCAGGCACTCCGGCTTCATCGCCTGTTACGCGGCGTTGGCCAACCACGACGCGGACGTGGTCCTCATTCCCGAAGTCCCCTTCGGCCTCGACGGCGAGAACGGCCTCCTCGCCTACCTCCACCAGCGGGTCAAGGAGCGTGGCAGCGCCGTCGTCGTGGTCGCCGAGGGCGCCGGCCAGGGCCTGCTGGAGGGCAACGACGCCACGGACGAGTCGGGGAATGCGAGGTTCGCCGACGTGGGGGTACACCTCCGCGACGCCATCACGTCGCACTTCTCCCAGATGGGCAGCCCGTTGACCCTGAAGTACCTCGAACCGAGCTACTCCATCCGCTCGGTTCGAGCCGAGCCCCACGACGCCGTCTACTGCCTGCGCTTGGCCCAGGCCGCCGTCCACGCCGGCATGGCGGGTCGAACGGACATGGTCGTTGGGCGCCGGCACAACCGGCCGATCCACGTGCCGATCTCCCTTGTGATCTCCGAACGACATCAGGTCGCACCGGACGGAGACCTGTGGATGAGCGTGCTGGAGCAGACCAGCCAGCCGGCCGACATGCGCTGAGCACGGTACCCAGCGGCCCCCCGGCCTGCTGCCGCACGAGCCACGTGCGCAGTCAGGTGCGTTCAAGCAGCGCTCCACAGCCGCCGGTGCCTCCACACATCCAGCCCCGCTGGTGCGGAGGCGCGGGGAAGTTCCGAACCTCGCGACTGGACCGACCTGGCAGCTTCGCTGACGAGCGAGGAGCGCGGGCACGTCAGCAGTACCAGTGCCACGCCGAACGTCGATAGGATCAGCGACATGCTGACGCGACGGAGCAGCCACGTGCGCACCCTCCGCCTCGACCGCCACGCGGCACTGCACTCGGCGGGGAAGAACGGGCACATTGGCGTTGGTCGGAACGAGACCGCAGGGGCCAAACCGGTCCCAAAGCTGTGAAGGCGCTCTCGGTGCCTGACGAGACACTGAGTGGTCAGGTCGCGCTCGTCACGGGTGGAACACGTGGGCTCGGCAAGGAGTTTGCGCGCGCGCTGGCGGGAGCGGGTGCCCGCGTCGCGGTCATCTCCCGCGATCAGGCCGACTGTGACGAGGCTGCATCCGAGATCTCCGCTGTCGGAACCCCTGCGATCGGCGTGGAGGCTGACGTCACCAACCGAACCCAGCTGGAGCGCTGCCGCCACAAGATCGAGGAGACGCTCGGGCCGGTCGACGTCCTGGTGAACAACGCGGGCATCGCCATGAAGAAGGATGCGCTCGACGTCACTTTCGAGGAGTGGAGCCACGTCTTGTCAGTGAACCTCGACGGGGTATGGAACTGCTCTCAGATCTTCGGCAGGGGCATGGTGGCGCGTGGGCGGGGGTCGATCATCAACATCGGCTCCATGTCTGGACTGATCGTCAACCGACCCAACAACCAACCCGCCTACAACGCGTCGAAGGCGGCGGTCCACCACCTGACCCGAAGCCTTGCCGCCGAGTGGGCGCCGTATGGCGTCCGGGTCAACGCGATCGCTCCGGGCTACGTGAAGACCGAGATGTCTCCGGTCGACGACCCTGATCTGCGGCGGTGGTGGATCGAGGACGCACCGATGCGCCGCTACGCAGAGGTAGAGGAGTTCGGACCGGCCGTGGTGTTCCTGGCCGGTGACGCTTCGTCGTTCGTGACTGGAAGCGTGCTCGTTATGGACGGTGGCTACACGCTTTTCTGAGCATCGACCCGATCGGTGTGGTGGCACCCTCTCCTCGGGTAGGCATGAATCGCCCGACCCGGGCCGCCCTCTCTGGGCTGGCCTGTTGCTGGGCGCCCGGGCTGGGTGCATCACCAGCGCCGCGTTCGGTGCATCTCAGCGATGGCATCGGCGGTGAGGGGGCCTTTCTGCCTGAAGGTTGGGGTAGAGCTTCCCAAGGGCCGGCGCTACCGCTGACGCGTCGACTCGCGCACCACGAGCCGGGTAGGCAGGGGCGTGTCGGGAGTCGCGGGCTCGTCTTCTTCGAGGGCCAGGAGGACCTTCTGCATCATCAGCTCGCCGAGCGCGGCGAAGTCTTGGCGAACCGTGGTCAGGGGTGGGTACAGGTAGGCCGCCTCGGGCACGTCGTCGAAGCCGACCAGGCTCACGTCCCCGGGCACCGACAGCCCGCGTTCACGAAGCGCCGCCATCAGGCCCATGGCCATGAGGTCGTTCGAGGCGAAGACGGCCGTACCCGGCTCGACCTCCATCTCCTTGCCGATCAGGTAACCCGATCGGGCAGTCCAGTCGCCGACGATGGGTTCCGGGATCTTCAGCCTCCGTTCGGCCAGCTCATCGCGCCACCCACGCACGCGTTCAATCGAGTCGGTGGCGCGAGGCGGGCCGGCCAGGTGCACGATCCGATCGTGCCCCAGCTCGGCGAGGTGCCGAACCGCTGAGCGCGCACCGCGGTACTGGTCGATCGACACGACGATGGGGCTGCGCCGTTGAGTCGAGGCGGAGGCGATCACGGGGACGCCGAGCTCGAGTCCGCGCACCATCTCCAGAACGCTGGTGTCGATGACGATCAGCACGATCCCGTCGACCCGCTCGCGCAACATCGCCTCCACGGTGGACTTCACACTCGCAGGGTCGTCACCCGCGGTACTGACCGTGTCGACGCGGTACCGCGCAACGCGGGCCGCGATGTTGAAGTGCATCGCGATCACGTTCGGCCCATGGTCGGCGACGCTCGGGGCGATCAGACCGATGGTGCGCGTTCGCCTGGTGACCAGCGCGCGAGCCTGGGGCGACGGGCTGTATCGGAGCTGGGCGATCGCGCGCTCCACCCGCTCACGCGTGGCCACACGCACGTTGGGCGAGCGGTTCAGCACACGCGAGACGGTCTGGTGTGAGACGCCGGCCAGCCGTGCCACATCGAAGATGTTGGGGGCCCGCTCGGGCCCGGTCTCAGCCACGTTCGTTGTCGGGTTCGGGCACGGAGGGACGCGCAACCAGCGCGAGGAGCTGGTCGACGGACACGTCGGCAGATCGTACGGTCTCGATGACCCTGCCGTCCTTGAGGACCGCCACACGGTCACCGACGCGCAACACCTCCTCCAGCTCGGCGGAGACGAACACCACCGACAAGCCGTTCCCCGCGAGCTCGGACACGAGGTTCTGGATCTCGACCTTCGCCCCGACATCGATCCCGCGGGTGGGCTCGTCGAGGACGAGCACTCGGGGTGAGACCGCGAGCAGGCGCGCCAGCAGGAGCTTCTGCTGGTTGCCACCCGACAGTTGACCCGCCGGCTTGTCCAGGTCGGGTGGCCGGATGTCCAGCGCCTCGACCCAGCTGGCCGCGAGCTCGCGCTGACGCGAAGTGCTGATCCGGCGCATGATCCCCCGCTGCGACTGAACCGACAAGGTGATGTTCTCCAGGACGCTGAGATGGCTGACGATGCCGTCGGCTCGTCGATCCTCGGGGGAGTACACCACGCCCAAAGTCATTGCCCTGCGCGGGTTCGCGAGGTTCTCGTCCCGCTGCTCCAGTCGGATGGTTCCCGACTGGAGGCGATCCACCCCTGTCAGCGCGCGCGCCAGCGGGGTCCGGCCCGAGCCCAGCAGACCTGCCAGACCCAGCACCTCGCCCTCCGCGATGTCCAGGTCGGCGTCGGCGATGCCGGGAGCGGCTGTGATGCCCCGCGCGCTGAAGAACGCAGGCCCTTCACCCGCGGGTGCCCCGCCGCCAGGACTGGCCCGGTAGCCGGTGACGTTGTGACCCAGCATCTTCTGGACCAGGTCCACGCGCAGCAGGTCACTCGTCCGGTACTCCCCGACGAGTCGTCCGTCGCGCAGGACGGTGACACGGTCGCAGATCTCGTAGACCTGGTCGAGGAAGTGCGAGACGAACAGGATGGCGACACCGCGCGTCTTGAGCTCGCGGATCACGCGGAAGAGCTCGGCCACCTCGTTGAGGTCCAGGCTCGACGTCGGCTCGTCGAGGACCAGCACCTTGACGTCGGTGGAGATGGCCCGCGCGATCGCGACGAGCTGCTGCACCGCCACCGGATGGGTGCCGAGGATCGAGGCAGGGTCGATGTCCAACCCCAGCTCGTGCAACGCGGCAGCAGCGTTCCGACGCATGCCCCGCCAGTCGATCAGGGCGAACCTGCGCGGCTCCCGACCGAGCGCGATGTTCTCGGCCACCGACACGTTCGGCAGCAGCTCGATCTCCTGGTACACCGTGCTGATGCCCGCAACCTGGGCAGCGTGGGGGGTGGAAAAGGTGACCTGCTGCCCCGCGAGCCGGAGGGTCCCGGACTCCATTCTCAAGGCGCCCGTGATCGCCTTGATCAGGGTCGACTTGCCGGCCCCGTTCTCGCCCATGAGCGAGTGCACCTCGCCGGGGAACATCCGGAAGTCGACGGCATCCAGCGCCGTCTCCTCCCCGAAACGGACCGTCGCCCCCCTGAGCTCGAGCAACGGTCGGGCAGGGTCCACCCGGTCATTGTCGTCGCCGGTCGCGGCACGCACTTGCGACACACCGATCCCCTCGAGGGCCTACTCCCGACGCTCCGACCGGGAGACGATGAAGCGCTGGATCAGGATGAACAACAGCAGCAGCCCACCGACGATGATCTGCATCCAGGCCTGCTCCGCGCCGAGGAACGAGATGACCGTCTTGATCGTGCCGTAGACCAGCACGCCGATCATCGAACCGAGCACGTACCCTCGGCCGCCCGAGAGCAGCGTGCCACCGATGACGACTGCAGCGATCGCGTCGAGCTCGGTGCCGATTCCGTTGCGCGGATATCCGGCACCCGAGTACGCGGTGAGGATCAGACCGGCCAGCCCGGCGAGGCTCCCGGAGATCAGGTAGACGAACACCTTGGTGCGGGCCACCTTCAGGCCCATCAGCCGTGCGGACTGCTCGTTGCCACCGATCGCGTAGACGGTGCGACCGAAACGCGTGTACTGCAGGACGAAGGCGCCGACCCCCACTGCCAACAGGGCGATGATGCCGGTCGGGGTGATGTACCAGTCCCCGACCTGGAACCGGGTCGACTGCAGCCACAGGACAGAGGGGTCGTCCACGCGGATGGACTTGAGGCTGACCACGAACGCCAGACCACGGGCGAGGAACAGTCCCGCAAGGGAGGCGATGAACGGCTGAACGTCGAAGTACTGGACGAGGATGCCGATGAGCAGGCCGATCACGGCGCCCGCGACGAGGATGACCGGGACGGCGACCGCGGCCGGCATCCCCCGCCCGAGGAGACTGGCCAGCAGGATGCCGGTGAAGGCCATCACTGAGCCCACCGACAGGTCTATCCCGGCCGTGAGGATGACGAACGTCATGCCCACCGCGATGACCATCAGGTAGGCGTTGTCGAGCAGCAATGCCGACATGTTGCCCGGGCTGACGAAGTCGCCGAAGTACAGCTGCGCGACGATCAGCAGCACGACCAGCACCCCGAGTGCGGCGAGGGTCGGCATCAGGGAGGCATGCCTGTTGATGAAGCGATCGTCGGCCTGCTTAGGGCTCGAGCGAGTGGACTCGGTCGTCTCCGTGGTCGTCATGCCCCAACCTCCGCCTTCGCAGGCTTGTCTGCCGTGGCATCGGATCCGGTCGCGCCACGAGGCCGTCGTCCGAGCTGGCGAACACGCGGCGACTGGACGATGACCACGAGCACCACCACCAACGCGAAGAACACCGGGCTCTGCGCCGAGGGGACGCCGAGGAACAGGATGGTCGAGTTCAGGGTCTGGATGATCAGCACGCCGATCACCGTGCCGGCGATGCTGAACTTGCCCCCCTGCAGTGACGTGCCGCCCAGCACGACGGCGAGGATGGCGTACAGCTCGATGAAGAGCCCGGCGGCGTTGGCGTCGGCGGCCCTGATGTTCGAGCTGTAGATGATGCCTGCGATGCCGGCCATCAGGCCGCTGACGACGTACACGCTGAAGATGATCCCGCGCGACCGGACACCGGCCAGGCGGCTCGCCTCCGGGTTGATGCCAACCGCCTCGGTGAGCATGCCGAGCGCCGTCCTGCGTTCGAACGCGCCGATCACGAGGATTGCCGTCAAGGAGATGAGGAACGCGAAGGGAAGAATCAGCAGGTACCCCGTGGCGATGTACTCGAAGGGCCCACTGTTGACCGTGGTGATGAAGCCCTCGGTGATCAGGAGGGCCACACCACGGCCCGCCAGCATGAGCACGAGCGTGGCGATGATGGGCTGGATCCCCAGCACCGCGATGAGCATGCCGTTCCACGACCCGAGCACGAGCGCCACGAGGAGCGCGACAACGACCGCGGACACCACCGTGCCGAGGTTGTCGGGGCTCCCCGAGTCGTGGATGATCGTCAGCGCCACGGCGCCCGACACCGCCATCACCGCGCCCACCGAGAGGTCGATGCCGCGGGTGGCGATCACGATCGTCATGCCCAGCGCGACCAGCATGAGCGGTGCGCTGTTGCGCAGGATGTCGATCAGTGCGCCGTAGAGCTGTCCGTCCCGGACCGTGACCTTGATGAACTGCGGCCGCGCGAGCGTGTTGATCACCACCAGTGTCAGCAGGGCGGCGATGGGCCAGAAGAGCCGATGCTTCACCACACCCATCAGGCAGCGCTCCCGTCACTCGTGTTGGCGATGTACTCGATGAGGTCATTCAAGCCGACCCGGTCGGAGTCGAGCTGCCCGATCTCTCGCCTGTCACGCATGACCACCACGCGCTGGGCCAGGCGGAGCACCTCCTCGAGCTCCGAGGAGATGAAGATGACCGAGAGCCCGGCCGCCGAGAGCTCAGCGACCTTGCGCTGGATGTCGGCCTTCGCGCCCACATCGATGCCGCGTGTGGGCTCGTCGAGGATGAGCAGCTCGGGAGCAGTCGCCAACCAGCGGGCCAGGAGCACCTTCTGCTGGTTACCGCCCGACAGGGTGCCGACCACGGAGTCGGGGTTCGCAGGCCTCACGTCGAGTGCCTCCATGTACTCGGCGACCACGGCGTCACGCTCAGCCTTGCGGATCTTGTGCCTCCATCCGCGACGGGCCTGGATGCCCAGGACTATGTTCTCGGCGACCGTGAGGTCGGAGACGATGCCTTCCCCCCGACGATCCTCGGAGGAGAACACGATCCGTTGCTCGATGGCGTGGCGTGGAGTTCCGATCCTCACGGGCTCACCGTTGATGGAGATCGATCCGGTGTCGGCCCGATCGGCTCCGTAGAGCAAGCGGGCGAGCTCGGTGCGGCCCGAGCCCAACAGGCCGGCCAGGCCCACGACCTCTCCTTGGAACACCTCGAGGTCCGCAGGCTCGAGCACCCCGCGGCGCCCCACGTGCGTGGCCTTGAGGACCGGCACGCCGGATCGGTCCACCTCTCGGTTCGAGGCCTCGGAGATCGCTTCCAGGTCGTCGAGCACGCGGCCGATCATCTTGGTGACGAGGTCGTGACGGGGCAGGTCCTCGATCAGGTACTCGCCCACCAGCAGACCGTTGCGCAGCACGGTCACGCGGTCAGAGATCTCGTAGACCTGCTCGAGGAAGTGGCTCACGAACAGGATGGCCACGCCTGCGGCCCGCAGCTCCCGGATGACCGCGAACAGCTGCTCGACCTCCCCCCGGTCCAGGCTTGACGTGGGCTCATCGAGGATCAGCACCCGGGACTCCAGCACCATGGCCCGACTGATCGCGACCAGCTGCTGGATGGCCAACGAATGGCTGGACAGCATCGTGCGGGTGTCGATCTGCACGCCGAGGCTTCTCAGATGCTCAGCGGCCTGCTGGTGCACGCCCTTCCAGTCGATCCGACCGCCCCGGTGCGGCTCATGGCCGAGCATCACGTTCTCACCGACGGACAGGTTGGGGCAGAGGTTCACCTCTTGGTACACCGTCGAGATGCCCGCGACCTGGGCGTCGGCGGTCGTGTGGAACACGACTGGGCGGCCGGCCACGGCGATCTCGCCGGAGTCGACCGGGTACACGCCGGTCAGCGCCTTGATGAGGGTGGACTTCCCCGCCCCGTTCTCGCCCATGAGCGCGTGGATCTCACCTGATCGCAGGCTGAAGTCCACGTTGTCGAGGGCCAGAACCCCCGGGAAGCTGATGGTGATGCCCCGCATCTCGACGATCGAGGATCCCGGCGGGCTTGCCCCGTGGTTGCTCACGTCAGCCACCTCTCCAGTGTGTGCGGCACACCGACCGGGGGGCCGGAAGACCAGCCCCCCGATCGCGTGCTCACTTGTCGTTCAGGGGAGTACGGAATGCCTCAGTACTTGCGTGAATCGATGACCGCGGCGGCCTGCTCCTTGGTGAAGGAGTCGTCCTCGACGTAGGTCGCCTTCTCGACGGTCTTGCCGGCAAGCACGTCCTTGACCTTGCCGGCGGCCAGCTCACCCAGCAGTGGGTTGCACTCGACGATGTAGTTGATCTTGCCGTCGATGAGGGCCTGCATACCGTCCTTGACCGCGTCGATGGAGACGATCTTGATGTCCTGGCCCGGCTTGGCTCCTGCGGCCTCGATCGCCTCGATGGCGCCCAGGGCCATGTCGTCGTTGTGCGCGAAGACGAGGTCGATGCCGTCGGCGCCGTACTTCTGCAGGAAGCCCTCCATGACCTTCTTGCCACCGTCACGGGTGAAGTCGCCGGTCTGCGAGTCGATCTTCTTGATCTTGCTGCCTGCAATGGCCTCGTCGAACCCGGCAGCACGGTCGTTCGCCGGCGCCGAGCCGGTGGTGCCCTCGAGCACGACCATCTTGGTGTCGGTGCTGCCGTACTGCTCCTTGGCCCACGTCCCGGCAGTCACACCTTCCTTCTTGAAGTCGAGACCCACCCAGCTCGCGAACATGCTGTCGGGGGCCGTCACCGTGCGGTCCTCGAGGATCACCGGGATCTTGGCGACCTGGGCCTCCTTCAGGACGTCGTCCCACCCGTCCTCGACGATCGGAGCCATGACGATCGCATCCACCTTCTGGTTGATGAACGAGCGCACCGCAGCGATCTGGGCAGCAGGCTCGTTGTCCGCGGCATTGAAGGTCAGGTCGAACCCCTTCTCCTTGGAGAAGGCCGCCTTCATGGACTCCGTGTTCGCCGAACGCCAGCCGCTCTCCGACCCGGTCTGCGCGAACCCGACCTTGATCAGGTCGGACTTCCCACCACCCGAGGAGGCAGTGCCGGCGGCCGTGCCCGGGTCCGCTGAGCCGCAACCAGAGATGACGAGCGACATCGCCCCCATCAGAACCGCTCCTGCCAGCATGCGTTTCCTCATGTGTGGTCCTCCTTGACCTGGCCGGCTGCGTCGCCGGAAATGGGGGCTTGCTCTTCCGGCCCGAGGGGCCGTGATGGGAATGTTAGCCCTAACATCCGGGTACAGCGCAAGAACCACCAGATCACGAATCGGGTGCCAGTTCGGGCGCCACCACGTGCCCCTAGCCGCTCACGTAGCGCGAAGGGAGCCTCTTCTGACCGGATTGTTAGCCCTAACATCCAGCGCCCGCAAAGGCTGTCTTCTCGCCGACCGCACACCCCCCTTGGCCATGACGAATCGGCGGTACGGCAGTGGCGGGCGGCCGCTGAGACCGCATCGTCAAGGCGTCAGCCGTGCCCGCTGGTTGGCGAGAAGCAAGACGCCGCCCTGGCCCGCGTGGGCACGCAGGACGTCGCAGGTGACGACCTGACCGGCAACGGCGTAGCGGCACCGCCTGGTCCGTCAGCTCTAGCGACTTGGCTCCCGCGCCTCATGACACAAGTCGCGGTCCGGTCCGCCTTGGTGGCGCATCCGAAGTGATCGTCGGGGGCGGACTGACGCTCCGGCCGAGGTGCGGACATCTGGAACTACCCACAGTTGGGTGAGCCGTCACACCACGGCCGGCCAGGCGCGTAAGGCAGCTGGCAGGCCATGAGCGAGACGTCGACGCGCGTGTCGTCCCGATCCGCCACGGCGAGTGTGCCCCGAACGAGAGTTGAGTAGGCGCTGGCTCGTCGTGACCGGTTTGGCGCTCCACTTCTGCAAGAGCACGATCGCCCGCTGATCAAGCCCACGGCCCTGATGGACCCGGCGCGGCCGGTTGGCATCAGGGCCGACGAGCCGAATCGATGGCAGGTCCTGCTGGACGGGACCACCATGAGGGACGCCCACCTTCCGGGCGGGCATGGACTTCGAGCCCCACGACGCCTCTCGGGTTGAGGAGCACCAAAGATGAACGATGCATAGTCGCTGCATCCGACAATAAGAAAACCCCCGAACAGGCGTTTCCGCAGTTCAGGGGCTCCTTGGGGGTGCTCCCCCGGTTGGACTCGAACCAACAACCTGCCGATTAACAGTCGGCTGCTCTGCCAATTGAGCTACAGGGGAAAGGCCGCCACGGGATCGCCGCAGCAGCGCCCGGCAACGATAGCAAAGGTGGGACCTCGCCACGAAAACGGGCCAGCGGCTGCCGGCGTCAGCTCAGGCCGACCTGTTCGCGCACCCGGGCCAGGCCGTCGCGGACCTGCTCGGACACCCCTAGGTCGGTGCTGCGGACCCCCGGCCCGAGCAGCACCTGGCTGACCAGCGCGTGGGTCGTGAGGTCCTGACGGACCACCACCCGGGCGGTGCGCCGGTTGCCGAGGTCGAGGGACTCGGAAATGACCACGGAGGCCTGCACCCGCTCGCGCAGCGTCTCGGGCAGCAGCCCGGGGTCGGTGAGCACGAACCTGGCGGGCCGTCCGCCGTCGACCCAGGTGACGCGCAGCGAGCCGTCCTCGCCGCTCCACAACCCGGCATCCACGAGGTGCCACGGCTGGGACAGCGTGAGGTGCGGGCCGTCGGGGCCGGGCGTGACGGCATACAGCCGGTGCCGGCCGGCGACGACGGTGACACCGCTGCCGTCCTCGACGGCCCAGGCCAGCAGCCGCTCGTGCTCCTCGAGCGGGATGGCCGCGGCCACGTCGGCCGGGACGGCGGGGCGGCGCAGGCCCGACCACTGCACCTTCATGACGACAGGCTCTCGCGCAGGGCGACCCGCTCGAGCTCGAGGCGGTGCAGGGCCATGGTGCGCTCCCGAAGGTCGGTGGGGTCGGACTCGGGGTCGTTCTGCACGCGGCGCACCGACGCCATCGCGTCCGCGATCAGCCGGCCGAGCTGGGCGTCGCGCACGCCGACGACGAGCGAGTCGAGGTAGCGCTGCGGCGGCAGCCCGGACGAGCTGTCGAAGCGGGTCGGCAGCGGCGCCACCGAGAGCTCGGAGACCAGGCTGCGCACGGCCAGCGGTGCGGCCTCGCCGACGGCGGCGACCCAGGCCGCGGTCGACGCGCGTCGTGCGGTCGGGGCCGCGATCCGGATGCCGTCGAGCACGGCCCGGTGCGCGGGCGCCACGAACTCCTCGGGGCGCAGTGAGTCGACCGTGGCGTCGGTGAACTGACCGGGGTACTGGATCAGTGCCTGGAGCAGCTGGCGCTCGGTGAAGACCACCGGGTCGCGCAGGTCGGGCACCGGCAGCGAGGCCGCCTCGCCGGGCGCGGGCTCGGGCACCTCGTCGGTGCCGGCGGGCCGCTGGGAGGGGTCGACCGCGTCGTCGTGGCGCACCCGGCCGGCCTTCTTCACCTCGGCGGCCATCTGCTCGACCTCGATGCCCAGCCACCCGGAGACCGTACGGGTGTACTCCGGCCGCAGGCTGGTGTCGCGGATCGAGCCGATGATCGGCGCGACGGACTTCATCGCCTGCACCCGGCCCTCGGCGGTGTCGAGGTCGAAGCGGCGGATCGTGGTGCGCACGGCGAACTCGAACATCGGCACGGCATCGTCGACGAGGGCGCGCACGGCGGCATCCCCCTTGGCGATGCGCAGCTCGCAGGGATCCATGCCGTCGGGGGCGACGGCGACGAACGACTGCGCGGCCCAGCGCTGGTCCTCGCCGAAGGCCTTCATCGCGGCCTTCTGGCCGGCGGCGTCACCGTCGAAGGTGAAGATGACGCGGGCCTGGGGGCCGTCGGTCTCGTCGCGCATGATGCGGCGCAGGATCTTGATGTGCTCGATGCCGAAGGCCGTGCCGCAGGTGGCGACGGCACCCTCGACGCCGGACAGGTGGGCAGCCATGACGTCGGTGTAGCCCTCGACGACGATCGCCCGGCGCTCGGTCGAGATCGCCTTCTTGGCGGCGTCGAGGCCGTAGAGCACCTGCGACTTCTTGTAGATCGGGGTCTCGGAGGTGTTGAGGTACTTCGCGGCGATGCGGTCGTCGTCGAACAGGCGGCGGGCCCCGAAGCCGACGGTGTCGCCCGTGGTGTCGCGGATCGGCCAGACCAGACGTCCCCGGAACCGGTCGTACAGACCGCGGCTGCCCCGCCCGGACAGCCCGCCGGTGACCATCTCGTCCTCGGTGAAGCCACGCTCACGCAGGTGCCGGCTCAGCGCCTCCCCACCCTGGGGGGCGAAGCCGATGCCGAACGTCTCGGCCGCCGCGCCGTCGAAGCCCCGCTCGCGCAGGAAGTCGCGCCCGGCCCGGGCCTCGGGCCGGCCGGTGTCGAGCAGCAGCGAGGCGTAGAACTCCTGGGCCACCCGGTGCGCCTCCACCAGCCGCGAGCGCTTGCCGAGCGACATGCCGCCCTCGCGGGGACCGCCGCCCTCCTCGTAGCGCAGCTCCAGGCCGAGCTTGGCCGCGAGGCGCTCGATGGACTCGGTGAAGGTGAGGTGCTCGACCTTCTGCACGAACGAGATGACGTCGCCGCCCTCGCCGCAGCCGAAGCAGTGGTAGCTGCCGACGTTCGGGCGCACCGTGAAGCTCGGGGTCTTCTCGTCGTGGAAGGGGCACAGCCCCTTCAGCGAGCCCGGTCCCGCCGGGCGCAGCGTGACGTGGTCGCGCACGACATCCTCGATGGACGTGCGCTCCTTGACCGTCGCAATGTCCTCGGCCCTGATCCGACCCGCCACTCACCCTCCTTCGGTTGTCCGCGAGTCTAGGTCGTCGCCGGGCGGCACCACCGGCGGTGCAGGTTCAGGGCGCGCACGTCGGTGAGCGAGGCCACCTGGTCGACCAGCACCCGCATCGCACGGGCGTCGCCGTCGGCGTCGTCCCAGTCGCGGCGCAGGTCGGGGTCGAGCCGGTCGGGGTCGGCCTCGAAGGCGGCGACGAGCTCGGCGACCACCTCGCGCTGGCGGGCGTGCAGGGCCACCCGCTCGGCGGCGTGCATGACGTAGTGGGCGGCGACCGCCTTGAGCACCGCGCACTCGGCGCGTGCTTCGCGGGGCACGACGAGCCGCCCCCCGTGGCGGGTCAGCGGCCCGGGGCCGTGCTCGGCGCGGGTGGCCTGCTCGACGGCGACGACGAACCGGCCGATGAGGCGCGAGGTCATGTCCTTCAGGGCGGCCAGCGACGGGCGGGAACCGTCGTAGGAGTCGGGCACGGCCCCGGTGGCAAGCAGCCGTTCGAGGGCCTCGGCGAGCTCGTCGGGGGTGAGCCCCGGCTCGTAGACCTCTCCTGCGACGGCGAGCACCGCCTCCACGTCGGCGCGCTCGCGCAGGAGGCGCGGGTCGAGCCAGCCGGACGCGACGGCATCCTCGACGTCGTGAACGGAGTAGGCGACGTCGTCGGACCAGTCCATCACCTCGGCCTCGGCCGACCGGTGGCCGTCCGGGGCGCCGGTGCGGAACCAGTCGAACACCTCGAGGTCGTCGTCGTAGACGCCGAACTTCATGGTGGGGTGCGGTGCCCGGCCGCGGCGCCACGGGTACTTGGTGGCGGCGTCGAGGCTGGCCCGGGTGAGGTTGAGCCCGGCCGGGCGACCGTCAGGGTGGGCGCGCTTGGGCTCCAGGCGGGTGAGGATGCGCAGGGTCTGGGCGTTGCCCTCGAAGCCGCCGACGCCGGCGGCCACGGCATCCAGCGCGGTCTCGCCGTTGTGCCCGAACGGTGGGTGGCCGAGGTCGTGGGCGAGGCAGGCGGTGTCGACGACGTCGGCGCTGCAGCCCAGCGCCGCACCGAACTCGCGGCCGATCTGGGCGACCTCGAGCGAGTGGGTGAGCCGGTTGCGCACGAAGTCGTCGCTGCTGGGCTGCACGACCTGGGTCTTGGCGGAGAGCCGGCGCAGGCTCGCGGAGTGGACCAGGCGCGCCCGGTCGCGGGCGAAGTCGTCGCGGTCGGCACGCTTGTGGGCGGGGTCCTCGGCGACCCAGCGCTCACGGTCGGCCTCGGTGTACGTCACGGGGTCACCCTAGGCGGGCCGCCTCCGCCGCCGCTGCCGCGCGCTGCACCCACTTGGGCTCGATGCCGTACCGCTGGCTCTTGATCATCCGGCCGTTGGCGCAGTCGTCGACGAGCTGGGCCATCCGGGCGTCGCGGGTCTTCTCCTGCTTGGCCGTGACCACCCAGTTGACCGCGAGCTTGCGGTAGCTGGGGGTCGCGATGTCCCAGAAGGCGGTGGCGGCCGGGTCGGCCGCGAGCTGCGCGGCGTAGTTCTCGGGCAGCTCGCGGTCGCGGTTCTCGTAGGCGTAGATGCCCGAGCGGTCTTCGCGGCGGCGCTCGAACGCGGCCAGGCCGCTGGGCTGCATCCGGCCCTCGGCAGTGAGCTCGGCGACGGCGTTGATGTTGATCGTCGACCAGTTGCTGCCGCGCTTGCGGGGGGTCCAGCGCTGGCGGCGGGTGTGCTCGTCGATGCCCTGCGCCATGCTGTCGATCCAGCCCCAGCACAGCGCCTCGCGCACGGCGGCCTCCCAGGTGAGGCCGGCCTTCGGGTGGCCCTTCTTGTAGAAGCCCATCCACAGCTCGGTCTCGGTGTCATGGTGCGCGGCGAGCCAGCGGCCGAACTCCGGCGCGTCCTTGAAGAAGATCGCGGGCCGCTCGGGTGTGCCCCCTGGAGTGCCGATCCGCCGTGCCATGCCGACACGCTAGCGGCCGATGCCGACACCCAGGCGGCACCGGGTGGAGGACGCCGCAGTCCCCTGTTCGATGGACCCGCCGGGCGGCCTGCCGTTCCTAGACTCGTCGACATGGACCGCCGCTACCTGAGCTTCATCGCCCTGGCCATCACGATGCTCTACGGCGCGAGCTTCGCCGTGTTCGACGAGACCCCGCAGGGGTATGCAGCGATCGGCGGGGTGGTCGTGGCGCTGTCGTGGATCGCGGTGGGGGTCTTCGGCAGGAACACACCGCACCCGCCCGACGAGAGGATGCCGGCGCAACCCCAGGACGACTGACGGGGCCGGGTGCCTGCACGGCTCAGGCGTCCAGGACGAGCTGCAGCACCGGGTCGCGGACCTCGAGGATGTTCAGCGTCGGGGTGCCCTCGTGGAAGGCGATCGACCCGATCACGACGTAGGGCTGCCCGACCTCGAGGGCGGCCACGGCGCGAAGGGCCCGCCACTGTCGTGGGAAGACCGCTCCGCGGATGGTGCGACCCCGCCACGACAGGTCGAGCCAGGCCCAGGACTGCCCCTGCTGGGTGCGCCGCATGTCGACGGCGAGCAGCCGGCAGCGCAGGCGCCTCGGCGGGGACTGCCCCGGAGCGAACTTCAGGTCGCCGGGGCGCAGCGGGGCGACGGACCCCTGGTGAACGGTCGGCTCGGCCATCCCCCAGTTCTAGCGCCCCCCTCCGACAGCCGCCGCTGGGACGGCGCGACCTTGCTCTCCGCGCCCTCGGCCACCACGCCCAGCGCCACCCGCAGGATGGGCCGGTGCCGGTGTCTCGCTCGCCCTTCGAGTGCCTCCGCGAGCGATTCGGCGGTGGTACGACGCTCCTGCACCCAGCGGGCTGCGACGGCGACGGCGACGGCCTCTCGCCACTCGACACCGGCGACGTCGGCCAGGTCGAGCACCGTCTGGCCGGCGCTGTTGGCGCGACTCCGTGCAGGTACTCCGCGGCCCGAAGGCTCAGGGCGCACCCGTCCCGTCCGCGCAGGGCCTCGGCGTGCGCCCCGCCCTTCCCAGTCGAGCACACGCCGTGCTGCGACCGGATGATGGCGTCGAGGTCCATGCCCTGAGGGTGCCCGAAACGTGGGCCGGCACCGGGCCGTCATCCACAGCCCTGGGAGGGCTCGCCACAAGGGTCGGGAAAATCGGTGCCATGACGCCGATTTCTCCGACCTGTCACGCCGGGCCCTCGGGTCAGCCGCCGGAGACGCTGAGCTCGGCCTGGGCGACCTGGGCGCGCTGGGCCGCATCGAGCTCGCGGGAGCGCAGCCAGTTCTCGGGCAGGGCCACCACCCGCGGTGAGCCGGCCCGGCCGCGCTGCCCCTCGGCCGCCTCGCCGGGCCACGGGGCGTCGAGGTCCATCGTGCCGATCAGGTCGTCGAGCGCCTGCAGCCCGTCGACCAGCGCCAGCTGGTTGCGCACCGTCGACCCGGCGGGGAAGCCCTTGAGGTACCAGGCGATGTGCTTGCGGATGTCGCGACAGGCGCGCCCCTCGTCGCCGTCGTAGAAGTCGACGAGGTACCCCGCGTGCCGCCGCAGGGTGGCCGTCACCTCGCGAAGCCCCGGCTGCACCCGTGCGGAGGAGCCGGCGAACGCGGCCGCGAGGTCCGTGAACAGCCAGGGCCGCCCGAGGCAGCCGCGCCCGACGACGACCCCGTCGCAGCCGGTCGCGCGCACCATCTCCAGGGCGTCCTCGGCCGACCAGATGTCGCCGTTGCCGAGCACCGGGATCGTCGTGACGGCCTCCTTGAGCCGGGCGATCGCCGACCAGTCGGCCTGGCCCGAGTACGCCTGCGCCGCCGTGCGCGCGTGCAGCGCGACCGCTGCCGCGCCCTCACCCTCGGCGATCCGGCCGGCATCCAGGAAGGTCACGTGGTCGGCGTCGATGCCGACCCGCATCTTCACGGTGACCGGCACGCCGGACGGCGCGGCCTCGCGCACGACCGCCGCGACGATGCCGCGGAACAGGTCGGTCTTCCACGGCAGCGCGGCGCCGCCGCCCTTGCGGGTGACCTTCGGCACCGGGCAGCCGAAGTTGAGGTCGATGTGGTCGGCGCGGTCCTCGGTCACGAGCATCCGGGCCGCCAGCCCGGCCGTGACCGGGTCGACGGAGTACAGCTGCACCGAGCGCGGGTTCTCGTCGGGGTCGTGCGAGATGAGCCGCATCGTCTCCGGGGTGCGCTCGACCAGCGCCCGGGTGGTCACCATCTCGGACACGTACAGGCTCGTCGCCCCGGACGCGCCACCGGCCTCGAGACCGGCTGTGCCGTACTCGCGACAGAGCCGCCGAAAGGCCCGGTTGGTGATGCCGGCCATCGGCGCGAGCACGACGGGCGACTCGACGACGTGGCGACCGATGTGCAGCGGCGGCAGCACCGGGGTGGGGGCAGGGGCGAGGGCGGCAGGGGCGGACATGATGACCCATTCTCCCCCGAGTAGCGTGGTGGTGTGGCACTGCAGCCGTCGGGAGGCCCGTCGAGCCCCACTGGCGTGCGCGCCACCTGGGTCGGTCACTCGACGGTGCTGCTCGAGCTGGGCGGCCTGCGCGTCCTCACCGACCCCCTCCTTCGCCGCCGGCTGGGCCCGCTCCGCCGGCGCCGCGACCTGCCCGTGCAGCACCACGTGGAGGACGTCGACGTCGTGCTGCTCAGCCACCTGCACCACGACCACGCCGACCTGCCCTCGCTGCGCCGCGTCGGCCACGTGCCGATCGTCACCGACCCCGCCAACCTCCCGTGGCTCGACAAGCACGACCTGGTGCCGGCCGACGCGTCCGCCGACACCTGGCACCCCCTCTCCCCCGGCGTCGAGGTGCTGCTCGTGCGCGCCGACCACGAGGCCCGGCCGATGCCGCACCGCCCCAACGGCGCCACCGGGATGCTGCTGCGCGGCGGCGGCGTCGTCGTGTGGTTCGCCGGGGACACCTCGCTGCACCCGGACATGGCGCTGCTCCCCGAGCTGGCCGGTGCCCCGGTCGACCTCGCCCTGCTGCCCGTCGGCGGGTGGGGTCCGCGGCTGTCCCCCGGGCACATGGGCCCGGTCGAGGCCGCCGACGCCAGCGCGCGCTCGCAGGCCCGGCACGTCGTGCCGATCCACTACGGCACCCTGCACCCTTCGGGCTGGCCCACCTCACGCCTGCAGTGGACCACCGACCCCGGTCACCGGTTCGTCGAGGTGCTGCCCGACTGGAGCGACGCCACGGCGCACGTGCCGCCGGTCGGTGGCGCGGTCATGATCCCGCCGGAGCACGCGCTGCGGTGAGCAGCTCCCAGAGCGCGGCCGCGGTCTCGTTCGGGTGGGTCAGGGGGAACACGTGCAGCCCCCGGGGCACGGTGACCACGTGCACCCAGCGGGCCGAGCGGGCCGCCCGGGCGAACCGGCGTGCGTCGACCCGCAGCTGGTCGAGCTGGCCGTTGACGAGCAGCACCGGTGCGGTCACCTCGGCCAGCATCTCGGGTCGGCACAGCCCCATGACGCCGGCCCACGCCGCCGGGATGCCGTCGAAGCCGTAGCCCGCCTCCTTGATCACCGCCGCGAGCTCGTCGGGGAGCAGCGCGTCGAACTGCCGGTCCAGGGCCTGCGACATCCGGTCGACCCCGAGCCGGGACTCGACCCGCGCGATCGCCCGGTACAGCGCCGCGCCGGGCCCCGCCGGCACCGCTGACGCCCCCAGCAGCGCCAACCCGGCGAGCCGGTGCGGGTGCTCCGAGGCCCACGCCATGGCGAGGTAGCCACCCAGGCTGTGCCCCGCGAGCACCACCGGCACCTCGGCATCCCCGCCCTCGACGGCCTCGGTGATCACCGCGAGCGCGCCCTCCCAGGTGAACTCCTCACCACGCCGGATGCCGTGCGCGGGCAGGTCGGGCACGACCAGGTCGACGTCGGGCCCGAGCAGGGCCCCGTACCGCGACCACTGCGCGCCGCTGAGCTGCGAGCCGTGGAGGAGGACGAGACGCACCGGTGCTGCCACGCCGACATCCTCCACCAGGGCGCCTCCGGCCCGGTGGTTGGATGGTCCGATGAGCGCCCTGGTCACCCCCGACGAGCTCGCCACCCTCCTCACCCGCGGCGAGGTCACGGTGATCGACGTGCAGTACAACCTGCGCGGCACCCCCGGCCCCGAGCTGTATGCGGCGGCGCACCTCCCCGGGGCGCCGCACCTCGACCTCGACGCGGCCCTCGCCGGCCCGCCGGGGGTGCGCGGCCGGCATCCGCTGCCGGAGCCCGACGTCCTGGAGCGGGCGCTGCGGGCGTGCGGGGTCGGTGACGACGACGAGGTCGTGGTCTACGACCAGGCGACGTCGCTCGCCTCGGGCCGCGCCTGGTGGGTGCTGCGCTGGGCCGGCCACCCCCAGGTGCGGGTGCTCGACGGCGGCCTGGCGGCCTGGCGCGCCGCCGGCCAGCCGGTCACCGGCGAGGTGCCGACGCCCACCCCCGGCGACATCACCGTGCGCCCGGGCTCGGTGCCCGTGCTCGACGCCGGCGCCGCGGCCGAGATGGCTCGGCAGGGTGTGCTGCTCGACGCCCGCGCCGCCGAGCGCTATCGCGGCGAGACCGAGCCCATCGACCGGGTTGCCGGCCACGTGCCCGGCTCGGTGAACCTCCCGATGACCGACCTGCTCGCCGTGGACGGCCGCTTCCTGCCGCCCGACGAGGTGCGGCGCAGGGCCGCCGCCGTCGGGGTGCACCGCGACACCCCCGTCGGCACGTCGTGCGGCTCCGGCGTCACGGCGGCCCAGCTCGCCCTGGCGCTGCACACGGCCGGCATCGACGCCATCCCCTACGTCGGGTCGTGGAGCGAGTGGATCGAGGACCCGACGCGCCCCGTCGCGACCGGCGATCAGAGCGCGTAGGTGCCGGAGAACTCACCCGGCGTGGTAGCCGCCCGGTCGACGTCGGCGACCTGGTAGAGCACCCCCTCGTTGACGTCCCACGCCAGCACCCGTCGCACGAGTCCTTGGAAACCTGCTCTCTCCGAACGCGACTCGAACAGCACCACGTCTCGAGGCGCCCACGTCAGCGCCCGGTAGGCACCCGCCGGCACGAGTGGCCCGGGTGTCGCCGCGAGCACCCGTGGGGTCGGTGGCAGGTCGGAGTGCACGGCAACCAGCCCCTGCGACCGGCCGATCGCGCTCTGGTAGGCACCGGGCAGGAATACGCCCCCGGCCACCCAGCCCTCGGTGTTCGACACCGACGCGGTGTCAGGGACGACTGCCGCTCCGAGCAGTGCCCGGCCGCCGGTGAGCTCCCCGGACCCCGAGAACGTGCGCAGCTGTGCAGGCTCTCGGTCCCCCTGGGCCAGGTCGGCCCAGTCCGGGTTCACCGCACCGGTCGCGGGGCGCACCGCGTGGGTGCGGGAGTCGATGAGCCACCCGTCGAACCGCCCGCGAGCGACCACCGTCGTGCGATCGCGGGCCCAGCCGGCCATCAACAGCGTGGGGTCGGGTACCTCGATCGTGACGACCGTGCCGTCTCGGACGTCGAGCACCACCACTCGTCCTGGCTGCGGGAGTACGAGCCTGTGCCGGTCATCGGAGATCGACCGCGGGCCGAGCACCGCGTTCACCCCGTTCCCCGCCGCCTGGTCGACCCGCAATCCCGGTACCTCGACCTGGAACGGCGCGTCCGGCGCGAAGAGCACCAGGTGGTGGCCACCCCCCTCCGCGACGACGAGGAACGCCGCACGCAGCGGCTCGGTCACTCCTCCACCGGGGCCCAGCTCGGCGCGGATGGCGGGGTCGGCCGGGCCGAGGTGGCGCGGGATCTTCAGCCGCGCGGCATCCGGGTAGCGCGGCAGGAAAGCCTCGTCGGGCGGGTCGGGCGCCAGGTAGACCGTGACCCCCTCGACCTGGGCGGTCGGCAGCTGGCCGTCCGCCGCCACCGTCGCCCTCACCGTGCCGCTCGGTGCCGGGGCCGGCGCCGAGCTCCGTTCCCGCACCACGAAGCCCAGCGCCCCGGCTGCCGCCACCCCACCGACGCCGAGCACCGTGCGTCGCACGACCATCCGGTTGCGGCGCTGGGCCTCCTTCCACGCCTCCGGCGCCAGGTCGAGGTCGGGGACGTCGTCGCTGGCCAGCTCCAGCAGCTCGCGCAGGTCGGCGCTCATCGCAGGCCCCCGGTTCCGAGGTCGGCAGGGGGCAGCGCGGCCCGCAGCCGGCCCAGCGCCTCGATGCCCTCGGCGTGTGCGGTGCCGACGCTGCACCCGAGCACGTCGGCGACATCGCGCTCGTCGCGCTCCTCGAACCACCGCAGCACGACGACGGCGCGCTGCCGCGGGGTGAGGGCGCCCAACGCCCGCAGCACCTGGCGCCGATGCTCGACCACCTCGGCGTCCCACGGTTCGTCGGGCTCCTCCCACTCCGGGGCGGCGGCGACCTGGTCGGGTGGGCGGTGGCGCCACGAGGTGACCGCATCGCGGTACAGCTGGCGACGCACGAACAGGTCGGGCTGCTCCTCGCGCACCCGGTCCCACTGCCGGGCGAGCCGCACCAGGGCCGAGCGCAGCAGGTCCTCGGCGAGCCGGAGGTCCCCACAGACGAGGTAGGCGGCCCGCAGCAGCGTGTGCTGGCGGGCCTGGGCGTAGTCGACGAACTCGTCGTCGGGCCACGGTGCCTGCGGCGCGCGCGCGTCATCCATCCGGCTCACCTCCTCGTGCCCGCCGACGTACCCCCACTGTCTCGCCCCCGGCCGACGGACGGAAGGTGGGCAGGGTCACGATCCGGTGCGCCCCGAAAGGTCGACCGAGCTGCCAGCCGGGCCTCGTGGGGCCGGTCGGGTGGGCGCTCGGCAACGCCCTGCTGTCGCTGGGCCAGTGGGTGCGCGCGCGCACCGCGTTCGCCACGGCCCGCGACTCCCGCACGGTGGGCCTGTACGTCGAGGCGCTGCGGTCTCAGGCGGCCCTGCGGGCCGACACCGCCGACCTGCACTCCGGGCTCGCCGAGCTCGACGCGGCCATCGCCGCCGGTCAGCGACTGGCCGACGAGGCCGGGGTGGGCGAGAACGAGTTCGACGGCGAGGTGCTCGAGCCGCACGTGCTGCGCCAGGGCGCCCACCTGCTCGCCCGCCACGGCGAGGTCGACGCCGCCGTCGAGCGGCTGGCCCGGGCCGAGGCGCTGGTGGGCCACGACTTCGAGCTCGTGCTGCGCGCCGAGGCGGGCATCATGCTCGCCGACCACGACCGGCTCGACGCGGCCGAGCCCCGGCTGCGGGCATCGATCGCCGAGCTGCACGCCGCCGGCGTCGTGCCGACCCGGGTGGATGCCGCCGGCGCGCTCGCCCGCGCGCTGGACCGGGCCGGCCGCGGCGACGAGGCGGAGGAGGTCTGGAGCCGCTACGGGGCCGAGGGGTGACCGTCAGGCGCCGACGAGGCGCTGCGCCATCCAGCCCTCGACCTGGTCGAGCGACACCCGCTCCTGCGCCATCGTGTCGCGCTCGCGGATCGTCACCGCCTGGTCGTCGAGGGTGTCGAAGTCGACGGTGATGCAGAACGGCGTGCCGATCTCGTCCTGGCGGCGGTAGCGGCGGCCGATGGCGCCGGCGTCGTCGAACTCGACGTTCCAGTTGCGGCGCAGGGTGGCCGCGAGGTCGCGGGCCTTCGGCGAGAGGTCGGCGTTGCGCGACAGCGGCAGCACGGCGGCCTTCACCGGCGCCAGGCGCGGGTCGAGGCGCAGCACCACCCGCTTGTCGACGCCGCCCTTGGTGTTGGGCGCCTCGTCCTCGGTGTAGGCGTCGACGAGGAAGGTCATCAGGCTGCGCGAGAGGCCGGCCGCAGGCTCGATGACGTACGGCGTGTACTTCTCGCCGGTGGCCTGGTCGAAGTAGACCAGGTCGGTGCCGGAGTGCTTCGAGTGCGTCGTGAGGTCGAAGTCGGTGCGGTTGGCGATGCCCTCGAGCTCGCCCCACTCGCTGCCGGTGAAGTTGAAGCGGTACTCGATGTCGACGGTGCGCTTGGAGTAGTGCGACAGCTTCTCGGCCGGGTGCTCGTAGATGCGCAGGTTCTCGGGGTCGATGCCGAGGTCGGTGTACCAGCGCAGCCGCTCGTCGATCCAGTACTGGTGCCACTGCTCGTCCTCGCCGGGCTTGACGAAGAACTCCATCTCCATCTGCTCGAACTCGCGGGTGCGGAAGATGAAGTTGCCCGGGGTGATCTCGTTGCGGAAGCTCTTGCCGGTCTGGGCGATGCCGAACGGCGGCTTCTTGCGCGAGGCCTGGCTCACGTTGAGGAAGTTGATGAAGATGCCCTGCGCGGTCTCGGGCCGCAGGTAGTGCAGGCCGGACTCGTCCTCGATGACGCCGAGGTAGGTCTTGAGCATCATGTTGAAGTTGCGCGGCTCGGTCCACTGGCCGCGGGTGCCGCAGTTCGGGCAGGCGATGTCGGCGAGCAGGACCGAGTCGGGGTCGACCTCCTTGCCCTTCTTGGCCTCGCGGTCGGCGACGGCCTCCTGCATGTGGTCGACGCGGAAGCGCTTGTGACAGCTCTGGCACTCGGTGAGCGGGTCGGTGAACTCACCGACGTGGCCCGAGGCGACCCAGGTCTGGCGGGGCAGGATGATCGACGAGTCGAGCCCGACGACGTCCTCGCGCGCCGTCACCATCGTGCGCCACCACTGGCGCTTGATGTTCTCCTTGAGCTCGACGCCCAGCGGGCCGTAGTCCCACGCCGACCGGGTCCCGCCGTAGATCTCACCGCACGGGAAGACGAACCCCCGACGCTTGCAGAGGGAGACGACGGTGTCGACGACGGAGGTGGGGGCGGCCATGCCCGCAAGGCTATCCGGGCGGTGACGGTCCGGCCGAACCGGCCATGCCCCCTAGACTCCCTGCACGTGTCCACCCTCCGTGAGTCCTTCGAGCGCGCCAGCCTGCCGGCCCTGACCTACCTCAACGGCCTGCCCCGGTTCGTGCCGTTCCTCGGCATCCTCGTCCTCGCCCTGGCCGGCATCCTGCTGCCCTCGCCGGGGTGGTTGCTCCTCGTCGTCGTCATCCTGGTGCTGCTCTGGATCCTGGCGCTGGCCTGGCCGCGCCTCAGTGGGGCGGAACGGCTGATGCGGCTGGCCGTCGTGGCGATCATGGTCGCCGTGCTCGTCACCCAGGTGGCGTCGCGCGGCTGACCCCCGCCGTTTGACAACGATTCTCACTTTGAATGAGAATCGTTGTCATGAAGCCGCTCGTCCTGCTCGCGACGTGCGCGGCGCTGCTCCTGACCGGGTGCGCGTCGGCCGACGCCGGTGACGACGACGGCCGGATGCCGGTCACGGCCGCCTTCTACCCGTTGCAGTTCGCGGCCGAGCGGGTCGGCGGCGAGCACGTTCGGGTCACCTCGCTCACCAGGCCCGGTGTGGAGCCGCACGACCTCGAGCTGACCCCGCGCGCCGTCGGGTCGCTGGCCCGCTCGGAGGCCGTCGTCTACCTCGCGGGCTTCCAGCCGGCCGTCGACCAGGCCGTGCGCACGCAGGCCGCGGATGCCGCGGTCGACGTCACGCCCGCCGCTCGCCTCGACGGGAAGGACCCGCACTTCTGGCTCGACCCGACCCGGCTCGCCGACGTCACGACGGCGCTGGGCGAGGACTTCGCCCGACTCGACCCGGCCCACGCCGCCGACTACCGGGCGAACGCCGTCGCGCTCGTGGCGGACCTCGACGGGCTCGACACCGAGTTCCGCACCGGCCTGGCCCAGTGCCGCACCCGCGAGCTCGTCACCGGTCACGCGGCGTTCGGCTACCTCGCGCAGCGCTACGACCTGCACCAGGAGGGGGTCGCCGGGGTGAGCCCCGACGTCGAGCCGGACGCCGCGACGCTGCGCGACCTCAGCGCCCACGTGCGCGACGCCGGCGTCACGACGGTCTACTCCGAGAGCCTGGTCTCCCCCGCGCTCGCCGAGACGGTCGCCCGCGAGGCCGGCGCCCGGGTGGCGGTGCTCGACCCCCTCGAGGGCATCACCGACGTCTCACCCGGGCACGACTACCTCGAGGTGATGCGCGCGAACCTGGCCACGCTGCGCGCCGGGCAGGAGTGCCGATGACCGAGCCGCATCCCCTGATCCGCCTGCACGGCGCGTCCTTCGGCTACGCCGACCGGCTCGTCGTCAGCGGCGTCGACCTCGAGCTGCACCAGGGCGAGGTGGTCGCCCTGCTCGGCCCCAACGGGTCCGGCAAGTCCACGCTGGTCCGCGGCATCCTCGGCCTGACCGCCCAGCAGGGTGGCGACGTCGAGCTCTTCGGCACCGCGCGCGAGCGGTTCACCGAGCACACCCGCATCGGCTACGTGCCCCAGCGCCACTCCCTGTCGGCCTCGGTGCGGGCCACCGTCACCGAGATCGTCGAGGTGGGGCGGCTGCCGCACCGCCCCTGGTGGAAGCCGGCCTCGCGCGAGGACCGCGCGATCGTCCGCGGCGCCATCGCCGACGTCGGTCTGGCCGACCGCGCCCACGAGGAGGTCGCCTCCCTCTCGGGGGGGCAGCAGCGCCGCGTGCTCATCGCGCGCGCCCTCGCGGGCCGCCCCGAGCTGCTCGTCATGGACGAGCCGACCGCGGGCGTCGACCACGCCAGCCAGGAGGCGCTTGCCGACGTGCTGCGCCGCCTCGCCGACCGCGGCACGTCGATGCTCATCGTCACGCACGAGCTCGCCGCGCTCGAGCCCGTGGTCAGCCGCATCGTGTGCCTCGACTCCGGGCACGTCGACTTCGACGGTGACCCCGCCGCGTACGCCGCCCACGTCGCCGGCCACTCCGCGGGCTCGGGGCACCACCACCCCGACGACCCGGCGGTGCGCACCGGCCACGTCATCGGCGCGGCCCCGCTCGACCCCGCCCCGCGGGAGGTGTCGTCGTGAACGACCTGCTCGCCCTCGACTTCATGCGCCAGGCCCTGCTCGCCGCACTGCTCGCCGGCTTCGCGGCGCCGCTCGTGGGGGTCTTCCTCGTGCAGCGCCGGATGTCGCTGATCGGCGACGGCATGGGGCACGTCGCGCTGGCCGGGGTCGCCGTCGGCGTGCTGACCAACCAGGCCCCGGTGCTCACCGCCCTGGTCGCCGCCGTGGTCGCCGCGGTCGCCATCGAGCTGATCCGGGCGTCCGGCCGCACCAGCGGTGACACCGCGCTGGCGGTGATGTTCTACGGGGGTATCGCCCTCGGTGTCGTGCTCATCGCCCGGTCGAGCGCCGGCACACCGGCCACGCTCACCAGCTACCTGTTCGGCGCCATCCTCACCACGACCACCGGCGACATCATCGTGTTCGCGGTGCTGGCGGCCGTCGTGCTCGCGACCACGTTGGTGCTCCGCCCGCGCTTCTTCGCCGTCGCGAACGACGAGGAGTACGCCCGCGCGCTCGGGATGCCGGTGCTCGGCTACAACGTCGTGCTGGCGGTGCTCACCGCGGTCACCGTGGTGGTGTCGATGCGCATCGTCGGGCTGCTGCTGATCAGCGCCCTGATGATCCTGCCGAACGCCACCTCGCAGCTGTTCGCGCGCAGCTTCCGGTCGGCACTGTGGTGGGCCGTCGCGATCGGCGTGGCCTGCAGCGTCGGGGGCGTCGTCGTCTCGTACTACGCCGAGACGCCCTCGGGCGGCACGATCGTGCTGCTCGCCGTGGGGGCCTTCCTCGTCGCGAGCATCGGTGCGGCACTGGCGGCCCGGGCCCGCCGCGCGGCCCACGCCCGCTCCGAGCGGCACGACCACGAGCACGGGCCCGGCTGTGGGCACCCCGCCGTCGAGCACGGTGACCACGTCGACTACCTGCACGACGGGCACCGGCACGCCGCGCACGAGGAGCACTACGACGAGCACGGCCAGCACGCGGAGGCGGAGCCACGATGACCGACCAGTCCCAGACCGAGCGGCGACCCACCCGGCAGCGGGCGGCCATCGCGCAGGCCCTCACCGGGTCGGCGGAGTTCCGCTCCGCCCAGGAGATCCACGCCGCGCTCGCCGGGTCCGGCACCCGGGTCGGCCTCGCGACGGTCTACCGCAACCTGCAGGCGATGGCCGCCGACGGTGAGGCCGACGTCATCCGCACTCCCGAGGGCGAGGCGGTCTACCGCTCGTGCTCGACCGACCACCACCACCACGTCGTGTGCCGCTCCTGCGGCCTCGCGGTGGAGGTGACCGGGGATGCCGTGGAGCGGTGGGCCGAGGCGGTGGCCGCCGCGTACGGCTTCACCCAGGTGCGGCACACCGTCGAGATGGACGGCCTGTGCCCGGACTGCTCGGCCGTGCGCGGCTGAGGCTCAGAAGGCGGAGACCGAGCCGGGGGCACGCTGCGGGCGGCTGAGCGCGCGGAGCACCGCGGCCTGGCCGTGCCGCTCGGCGGCGACCGAGGCAAGCAGGCCGAGCACGGCACTGGCGGCCTCGTCGGGGAAGGTCGGGGTGTCGACGCCGATGCTCGCGGCGAGGTCGTCGGAGTGCACGAGCGCCTCCATCGTGCGGGTGAGCAGGAAGTCGGCGGCCGAGAGCGACCACCCCTGCCACGGGATGAGCACGGAGTCGGGCGTGCGGCTGCCGTCGAGCACCGGGGCCAGCGCCGCCGGCAGTGCCTCGAGGTCGCTGCGGATGCGCTCGTCGAGGTCGACGGGGCCGGAGGCGGCGTAGGAGTCGGCGGAGGTGCGCACGTCGACGTTCGCCTCGTCGTCGAGGCCCGTGTGCACCCACGCGGCGCGGCGGTAGTGCTCGAGGACCGGAATCGGGGCGGCCTCGTGCGGGGGCGCCGACAGCAGTCGCACCGCGTTGGACGCCTGGCCGGCGAGGTGGTTGGCCAGGCCGCCGACCGACATGCCGGCGCACGCGCTCTCCTCGCCCCAGCGCCGGGCGACCTCGGGGTGACGGATCAGGTCGGCCGCACCACGCGCCACCTCGGGGAACAGCTCGACGATGCGATCGGCCATGGAGTCGACGCTAGCGCGTGCCCCCGTCAGGGGTGTCCGTCGCGTCAGGCGGTGGGGGCGTCGACCGCCCCGCCGTAGCGGCGTTCGCGGTCGACGTAGGTCTGGATCGCGGCCCACAGGTCACGCCGGTCGTAGTCGGGCCAGAGCCGGTCCTGGAAGACCATCTCGGCGTAGGCGCTCTGCCAGAGCAGGAAGTTGCTCGTGCGCTGCTCCCCCGAGCTCCGCACGAACAGGTCGACGTCGGGCATGTCCGGCTCGGGCAGGTAGCGGGCCACGGTGCTCTCGTCGACGGTGCGTGGCTTGAGCCGGCCGCGGGCGACGTCCTCGGCGAGCCGCTGCACGGCATCCCCGATCTCGGCCCGGCCGCCGTAGTTGACGCAGAAGTAGAGGGTCAGCCCGGTGTTGCGGCGGGTCAGCTCCTGGGCGACCTCGAGCTCCTTGATCACCGAGCCCCACAGACGTGGCCGGCGCCCGACCCAGCGCATCCGCACGCCCCACTCGTGCAGCTGGTCGCGGCGGCGGCGGATGACGTCGCGGTTGAACCCCATGAGGAACTTCACCTCGTCGGGGCTGCGCTTCCAGTTCTCGGTCGAGAAGGCGTAGGCCGACAGGTGGGTGACGCCCACCTCGATGGCGCCCGCCACGACGTCGAGCAGGGCGGCCTCGCCGGCCTCGTGGCCCCTGGTGCGCGGCAGCCCGCGCTGGTTGGCCCACCTCCCGTTGCCGTCCATGACGACGGCGACGTGGCGCGGCATCCGATCGGGGGCGATGGCGGGCGGGCGGGCGCCGCTCGGGTGCGGGAACGGCGGCGGGTAGGGGCTCGGCGCGCTCACCGCTCCACCATACGGAGGCTGCGGATGCCGCGTTCGAGGTGCCACTGGAGGAAGGCCGCGGTCAGGCCGCTGCCCTCGCGGCGGTGCTGGGCGTCGGAGGCGTCGGCGATGGCCCAGTCGCCCGCGAGCAGCGCGCTGAGCAGGACGAAGGTCTCGGGAGCCGGGGCGGCCGACCCCGGCGGGCGGCACGCCGGGCAGACCGCACCGCCGGCCACGACGTGGAAGCCGCGGTGCGGCCCGGGGGCGCCGCACTTGGCGCAGTCGTGGAAGCTCGGCGCCCACCCGGCGACCGCGAGCGCGCGCAGCAGGTAGGCGTCGAGCACGAGGTTGGGGTCGTGCTCCTTGCCGGCGAGCGAGCGCAGCGCCCCGGCGAGCAGGAGGTACTGCTGCAGGGCGGGTTCGCGCTCCTCGGTGAGCCGGTCGCAGGTCTCGAGCACGGCCGTCGCGGCGGTGTACGACGGGTAGTCGCGGGCGATCGCGTCACCCCAGGGGTCGAGCGTCTCGATCTGGGTGACCGTGTCGAGGCTGCGCCCCTCGTAGCACTGGACGTCGACGTGCATCGCGGGCTCGAGCCGGGACCCGAAGCGCGACTTGGTGCGCCGCACGCCCTTGCCCACCGCGCGCACCTTGCCCAGGCGACGGGTGAGGAGGGTGACGATCCGGTCGGCCTCACCCAGCTTCTGGGTGCGCAGGACGATCGCCTCGTCGCGGTAGAGGGGCACCGCACCATTGTCGGTGCTCGCGCAGGGATCGGCGGGATGCCGTGCCGCCCGGTGCCGCTGCGGGCGGCGGTTCAGCGCGGCGGGTCGATGGCGACGTGAGTCCACAGGTGCAGCACCGCGAGCGAGCGGTGCGGCCGCCAGGCCTCGGCCATCGCGGCGGCACGCCTTGGCGGTGACCCCACCGAGGGCCTTGCGCAGCACGAGGTCGCCGGGCAGGAACACGTCGGGGTCGCGCAGGGCTCGCAGGGCGACCAGGTCGGCGGTCCACGGCCCGACACCGGGCAGCGCCAACAACCCGGCCCGAGACACCGCGAACTCAGGAGCACTTCGCGGGGTCAGGGGCGTACCCGACCCTGACTCGGCGAAGTCCTCCTGACTTCGCAAGGTCAGCGTGCCGTCGGTGACGGCGCGGGCGATCGCCACCACGGTGCGGGCCCGGGCGCCGGTGACACCGACCTGGCGCCGGACCTCCTCCGGGTCCAGCGCCGCGATCACCTCGGCCGCGGGGAACTCTCCCGGAGAGGTGGCATGGGCGGAGACCAGCCTGGCCGCGAACACCCGCCCTGCCGCCAGGGACACGTGCTGGCCCAGCACCACGAGCACCGCGGTCTCGAAGGTGTCAATGCTGCCGGGCACCCGCAGGTGCGGTCGGGCCCGCACGAGCGGCCCGAGCACCGGGTCGGCGGAGAGGGCGGCGACCCCCGGCGCGGGGTCGATGTCGAGGCCGAGCCAGCGGCGGCCGACGGCGGTGGCCGCGGCCACGGCATCCGGCCCACCCTCCGCGGTGACCACCGGCACGCCGACGTCACCCACCGGCAGCGTCACCGTGAGCAGGCGCCGCTCGTCGCCGACCCGCACGAGCCGGCGGTGCCGGGTCGAACCGTCGGCCAGCACCTCGACGTCGTCGAGGCCCGGCACGGCATGCGCGACCAGGAAGGCCCGCAGGGCCGGCAGGTCGACGAGCTCGGAGGTCACCCGGTGATCAAACCGCATGCCGCGGACGTGCCGACCGCCCTACGCTCACCGACATGACGGACGCACCCTTCTTCGATCCCTGGCCGGTGCCGGAGCTCGACGAGGGCTCCCAGCAGCGCGACGTCGACCTGCCGTGGATGCGGCCCGTCCACGTGGCCGGCGTGGTGGTCCCGGTCGCAGCGGACGTCCACCGCGGCGACGACGTCGTCGTGCAGGTGACCCACGTCGTCGCGTACCGACGGGGGCTGGAGCTGCACGTCGGCACCTGGCTGCGGCCGGGCGTCCGTCGAGACCTCACCTCCGCGGAGGACGTCTGGCGTGAGCAGGAGCCGCGCATCGGCGTCCGCCTCGCCGACGGCATCCCGGCTCGGTCACCGCCCACCGCACGCCGCAACGTCTCCCGAGCTCGAGGCACGGAGCTCGTTCACCCAGTCCAGTGGCGACGGCGGCGGGCTGCGCTGCTCGTCGTCGTGGTGGCTCCACCCCTTCCCCGCCGGGGACGAGCTTCGCGTGGTCGTCGAGTGGGAGCACCAGGGTGTGCCCGAGTCCTCAGTGGCGCTCGACCTCGGTGCCCTGCGCACGGCCGCCGCCGGTGAGGAGGTCCTCTGGGACCCGCCGCCACCACTGGGCGAGGGTGACTCCTTCGGCTGGTTCGCGTACGCCCCGATGAGTGGCGACTCCTACCAGTCCTCGCGGGCGTTCCACGTCGACGAGCCGGACTGAGCACTGGACAGGTGTTCGAATGTCGCCTAGGCTCGCTCGGGTGACCGAACTCCAGGGGTCGCTCCTCGACCTGGACGACGAGGTCGTCGTCCACCCGCTGAGCGGGGTGCGCCGCACGCCCCTCGCCCACGGCGCATGGGTCGACGTGATGACCGGCTTCGTCGGGGGCGCCGACCAGCTCTATGCCGCGCTGCGCCACGACGTGCCGTGGCAGGCCGAACGCCGCCAGATGTACGACGCCATCGTCGACGTCCCGCGCCTGCTGCGGTTCTACGGCGACGACGAGCCACTCCCCCACCCGGCCCTCGCGCAGGCTCGCGACGCGCTGTCCGCCCACTACGCCGACGAGCTCGGCGAGCCGTTCACCACCGCCGGGCTGTGCCTCTACCGCGACGGGCACGACTCGGTCGCCTGGCACGGCGACCGCATCGGCCGCTCGCGCGACCAGGACACGATGGTGGCGATCCTCTCGGTGGGCGCGCCGCGCGACCTGGTGCTGCGCCCGCGGGGCGGCGGCGCGTCGACCAAGGTGCCCGCCGGGCACGGCGACCTCGTCGTCATGGGGGGCTCGTGCCAGCGCACGTGGGACCACTGCGTGCCGAAGACGGCCAGGCCGGTCGGCCCGCGGATCTCCATCCAGTTCCGCCCCGCCGGGGTGCGCTGAGGGCGCGACACGTTCCCCGATCACGCACGTATCTCCGCGGCGCGTGGCAGGCTCCTCCGTGGAGAGGCGCGCACCGGCGAGCCAGTCGGGAAGGACCAGCGATGCGCCGCTCCGCCGCAGCCCGCGCCCTCGTGGCTGCGGCGGGGGTCCTGGCCGCCACGCTGGGTGCCATCGCCCCGGCCGCCGCCGGAATCGGCTCCAGCGCAACGGCATCGGCACGCGGCACGGTGCGCGTCATCGTCACCTACGACTCGATCGCGAGCACCCGATCGGTGACCGGCTCGGTCGATGCGGTCGGCGCGGTCACCCGCACCATGAAGCGCTCGCCGCACCTGGTGGCGACGGTGCCGGTGGCCGACCTCGCCGTGCTGCGCCACTCGCCGCACGTTCGCACCGTTCAGGTCGACGTGCCCCAGAAGGCCGCGCTCGACAGCCTGGGCGTCATCCGCGCCGATGCCGCGCAGAGCGCCGGGTACACCGGCGCCGGTACGACCATCGCGATCATCGACACCGGGGTCGACGTCGACCACCCGTTCCTCGGCGGCCGGGTCGTGGCACAGTTCTGCTCGTCGCACCCGGTCGGAGACTCCCAGCAGTCGCTGTGCCCCAACGGCCTGACCACCGACGACAGCGCCGACGTCGAGTCGGTCCCCGCGTGCACCAGCTCGAGCCTGGGCACGCTGTGCGACCACGGCACGCACGTGGCCGGCATCGCCGCCGGCAACGGCAGCGGCCTGCCGGGCGAGCACCCCCGGGCCGGGGTCGCCCCGGGCGCGAACATCATCGCGATGCAGGTCTTCACCCGGTTCGACGACCCGGCGTTCTGCGGCGACGAGTCCTGTGTGGCGTCCTACCTGTCCGACCAGCTGGCCGCCCTCGACGAGCTGGCCGCGCTCGACACCGCCCACCCGTCGTGGAACATCGTCGCGGCCAACATGAGCCTCGCCGGTGAGCTGGAGAGCTCGCCGTGCGACACCGACCCGCGCAAGGCCGAGATCGACACGCTCCTCGGCCAGGGCATCGCCACGGTCATCGCAGCGGGCAACAACGGCGCCGACGCGTCGGTGTCGAGCCCCGGCTGCATCTCCAGCGCCGTCACCGTCGGGGCCACCGACGACGCCGACGACGTCGCGTGGTTCAGCAACCGCGGCGCGATGATCGACGTCCTCGCACCCGGCACCTCGATCACGTCGTCGATCCCCGACGACTCCTGGGCGACCTACGACGGCACCTCGATGGCCACCCCCCACGTGGTGGGCGCCCTCGCCCTGCTGCGCCAGCACGCGCCGACCCGGCCGATCGCGAGCCTGGTCGCTGACCTGCGCACCACTGGCGCCCCGGTCGTCTACCCGTCCGGCGGCGGCAGCGTCACGACCCGCAGGATCGACGTCCTGAACGCCCTCCTGCCCCGGATGACCCTGACCCCGGCGCCAACGACCGCCCCCGAGGGCGCCTCGGTGACGGCCGGCGGCTTCTGGAGCTCCACGGGTGGCGCGGTCACCGTCACGGCATCAGCCGGCACCGTGACCCAGGGCGTCGGCACCTGGTCGTGGACCGCAACCCGCGGCGACGACACGACGCTGCCGGTCACCATCACCGCCACGGATGCCGGCGGGGCCTCCCGGTCGGTGACCTTCACCGCCCGCTGGGCCGACGTGAGCCCGACGGTGGTGCTGAGCCCGGCCGGGACGACCACCTGGCAGGGCACCGCGTTGACCTTCGCCCGGGTCGGCACACCGACGGCCTTCTCCGTCGCCGTCACCGACCCGGGAAGCGACGACATCGCGACGTCGTGGAGGTTCGGCGACGGCGGCCGAGGCCTCTCCCGCTCGCTGGTCCACCCGCCGTCGGCCGACCCCGCGTCGAGCCCGACCGTGGAACCGCGGTCCCTCGCGGCGACCCGCAGCCACACCTACGCCCGCGCCTGCACCCGCACCCTGACCGTGCGCGCCACCGACGACGACGGTGGCGTCTCGCCGGCCCGCGGCCGCACCGTCGTCGTGCTCGGCACCAGCACCACCCGGCACCCGCGGGCGTGGTGGTCGTCCGAGTACCGCGGCCTGACCGCGTCGCTCACCGCGGCCGACCGCACCTGCCTGCTCAGCACCGCCCGCACCCTGAGCACGGTGTTCCCGGAGCAGCGCGCCCTCACGACCGCGGCGGATGCCGTCGCGGTGCTCCGCCCGACAGCGCCCGCCACGGCCCGGTCGACGTTCGACTCGCACCTGCTCGCCGTGTGGCTCGACGTGGCCAGCGGTGCGGTCGACCCCTTCGCGCCGTTCGACGCCGACGGGGACGGCAGCCCGGAAACCACCGTCGGCGCCTTCCTCCTCACCGCCGAGGGCACCCGCAATGCATCATCCCTGACGGCCGGCGCCCTCGCGCCGCTCACGTCGGTGCTGGCCCGGATCTCGACGACCGGCTGACCAGCTCAGGCGGCGACCACCGCGTCACGCTCGGCGCGGTTGACCGCCGACATGATCGCGCGCAGCGAGGCCTTGACGATCGACTCGTGCAGGCCGACGCCCCACAGCACCCGCTCGCCCACGGCGCACTCGACGTAGGCCGCGGCCCGGGCGTCGCCACCGGCCGACAGGGCGTGCTCGGCGTAGTCGAGCACGCGCACGTCGACGCCGAGCGGTGCCAGCGCCTGGATGAAGGCCGCGATCGGGCCGTTGCCGGTGCCGGAGATCTCGACCTCCTTGCCGGCGTCGGCGATGACCGCCTCGATGTGGTCCATCCCGTCGTCGGCGCCGGTCAGCGACGAGCGCACCGGTGCGAACCGGCCCCAGCGCTCGTCGGGCTCGTCGGCGTGGAGGTACTCGTCGGCGAACATCTGCCAGATCTCCTCGGCCGACAGCTCGCCGCCCTCGGAGTCGGTGCGCCGCTGCACGACGTGGCTGAACTCGACCTGGAGGCGGCGCGGCAGGTCCAGGCCGTGCTCGGCCTTGAGCAGGTACGACACACCGCCCTTGCCGGACTGGCTGTTGACCCGGACGACCGCCTCGTAGGAGCGGCCGATGTCGTGCGGGTCGATCGGCAGGTAGGGCACGCCCCAGTCGATGTGGTCGATGTCGGTGCCGGCGGCGGTGGTGCGCCGGTCCATGTCCTCCAGGCCCTTCTTGATGGCGTCCTGGTGTGAGCCGGAGAAGGCCGTGTAGACGAGGTCGCCGCCCCAGGGGTGGCGCTCGTGCACGGGCAGCTGGTTGCAGTACTCGACCGTGCGCCGGATCTCGGCCATGTCGGAGAAGTCGATCTGCGGGTCGATGCCCTGGCTGAACAGGTTCATGCCCAGGGTCACCAGGCAGACGTTGCCGGTGCGCTCACCGTTGCCGAACAGGCAGCCCTCGATCCGGTCGGCGCCGGCCAGGCGGCCGAGCTCGGCCGCCGCGACGCCCTCGCCACGGTCGTTGTGGGGGTGCAGGCTGACGACGACCGACTCGCGGCGGTCGAGGTGGCGCACCATCCACTCGATGGAGTCGGCGTAGACGTTGGGGGTCGCCATCTCCACCGTCGCCGGCAGGTTGACGATCATCTTGTGGTCGGGCGTCGGGTCGATGACCGCGATGACCTCGTTGCAGATGCGCACCGCGAACTCGAGCTCGGTGCCGGTGTACGACTCGGGCGAGTACTCGTAGTAGACCACCGTCTCCGGCACGGTCTCCTCGAGCTTGCGGCACAGCCGGGCGCCCTGGAGGGCGATGTCGATGATGCCCTCCTCGCTCATCCCGAACACGACCCGGCGCTGCAGCACGGAGGTCGAGTTGTAGAAGTGCACGATCGCCTGCTTCGAGCCGCGGATGGCGTCGAAGGTGCGCTCGATGAGGTGGTCACGGCACTGGGTGAGCACCTGGATGGTCACGTCGTCGGGGACGTGGCCGCCGTCGATGAGGTCGCGGCAGAAGTCGAAGTCGGTCTGGCTGGCGCTGGGGAAGCCGACCTCGATCTCCTTGTAGCCCATCTTCACGAGCAGCTTGAACATGCGCATCTTGCGCTCGGCGTCCATCGGGTCGATGAGGGCCTGGTTGCCGTCGCGCAGGTCGACCGCGCACCAGCGCGGGGCCTGGGTCATCACCTGGTCGGGCCAGGTGCGGTCCGGAACGTGGACCTCGAGCTGCTCCTGGAACGGCACGTACTTCTGGGTCGGCATGCCCGAGGGCTGCTGGGGGTGGATCACTGGTCTGCGTCCTTCACACTTCGTCGGGGTTCAGCCGGTGCAGCAGAAGCTCCGCGACGAGGGGCGGCCGATGATCAGGCCCCGCCGCGGCAGCGAAGGAGGAGGCGTCCAGTACGCACGCGTCCAGCGTCCCACGCGACCGGCATCCGGCCAACCCCGGGGTGGGCACCGGGTCACCATTCGGGACGCAGCACGGCCACGGTGACCATGCGGCGCACCTCGAACCCGACCCTGCGGTAGAGGCGGTGCGCGCCGTCGTTGCCGTCGCGCACGTGCAGCATGGCCCGGTCGCCACGCTCCTGGATGCCGTGCGCGGCCGCCAGGGTGACGACCGCCCCCAGCCCCTCACCGCGCGCCGACGGGTCGACGCAGACACCGGACACCTCGCCGAAGCCCTCGACCCGCATCCGCTCCCCCGCCATCGCGATGAGCCGGCCGTCGCGGCGGATGCCGAACCAGCGGCCGGTGAGGTGGCTGTTCGGGCCGAACGGGCCCGGTTCGGTCGCGGCGGCCAGCTCGACCATGTCGGGCGAGTCGGATGCCGTGAGCTCGACGACCTCGCGGCTCACCTCGAGCGGTGGCTGGGCGAGGTCGCCGGCGACGTACTGGGTGGCCGGCTCCCGGACCAGCTCGGTCCAGCCGCCAGGGGTGGGCTCGACCTCGCCCCGCAGGAACACGGCGGTGCCGCGCGGGCCGACGAGCTCGGCGAGGGCTGCCCAGCCGCCGTCGTCGAGGTGCTGCACGCCGCAGAACGGCGCGATGTCGTCCCGGTAGCGGCGAGCCGCGCCATCACCCGCGGTCTCGGCGAGTGCGGCGTGGGGGCCGGTGAGCGCGTGCCAGACCACGTCGTCGAGCACGTGGTCCGCGCTCATCCGCGGATCCGCACCGACAGGCAGGTGACGCAGCCCTCGAGCTTCTCGAACTCCGACACGTCGACCTCGGTCACCCGGTAGCCGCGGTCGCGGTACGACGCCGCCGTCCGTGGGGCACGGGTCGCCATCAGCAGGTGGTCGTCGGCGAGGAGCACGACGTGGGCACCCGGCTCCTCGGGCACGTCCTCGTAGCGCGGGAACGCCTCCTTGTCGTCGACGACCGGGCCCCAGCCGACGACGGTGCCGTCCGGGAGGGCGGTGCAGGCCGACTTCAGGTGCAGCGCCCGCTCGACCGGCACCGCCTGCACGCGGACACCGAACTCCCGCAGGTGGTTCGCCAGCTGTTGGATGCCGACGCCGTTGGTGCGGCCGCCGAGGCCGACGTAGGCGGTGCCGCCGGCGCGCAGCACGTCACCGCCGTCGAGGGTGCCGGGCGCCTCGATGTGGGCGACCCGAAGGCCGAGGTCGCGCACGGCCCGTTCGACCCCGGCGGCCTCGCCGCGGCGCCCGGGCGCACCGGAGCGCGCGATCACCGCCAGGTCGGCGTGCACGACGACGGGGTCCTCGACGAAGACCGCGTCGGCGTGGTCGTCGGCGGGCTCGACCTCCACGACCCGCCACCCGTTCTGGCTCAGCGCATCGGCGTACGCCTGCCACTGCTGCCGGGCGAGGTCGAGGTCGACCGGGCTGCGTTCGATGTGGGTGACGAGGCCGTCGGCCAGTCGTGGGCCGGGCCGGCGGACGAGCGCGACCGGCGGCGTGACGGCATCCGGCGTGCTCACGACGCCGGCCAGAGCGAGTGGTAGGCGTTGATCGCCGGCTGGCCGCCGAGGTGGGCGTAGAGCACCGTCGAGTCCCGGGGGATGTCACCCTCGCGGACCAGGTCGACCAGACCGGCCAGCGACTTCCCCTCGTAGACGGGGTCGGTGATCATCGCCTCGAGCTCGGCGCCCAGGCGCATCGCCTCCATCGTCGAGTCGACGGGGACGCCGTAGAGCTCGCCGGCCCAGCCGTCGAGCAGGGTGAACTCGTCGTCACGCAGGTCGCGACCGAGCTCGATGACCTCGGCGGTGTGCCGGGCGATGCGCTCGAGCTGCGCCCGGGTCTTCTCGAGCGTTGCGGACGCGTCGATGCCGATGACGCGCCGCCTCACGCCGGTGAGGTCCTCGAGCGCGGCGAAACCCGCCACCATCCCGGCGTGCGTGGAGCAGGTCACCGTGCAGACGACGATCGTGTCGAAGTGCACGCCGAGTGCTTTCTCCTGCTCGGCCACCTCGAAGGCCCAGTTCGCGAAACCCACTCCCCCGAGGGGGTGTTCGCTCGCACCGGCCGGGATCGGGTAGGGCGTGCCGCCGGCCTCCTCGACCTCGCGCAGGGCGTCCTTCCACGAGTCGCGGATGCCGATGTCGAAGCCGTGCGGGTCGAGGCGCGAGTCCGCGCCCATCATCCGCGACAGCAGGATGTTGCCGACCTTGTCGTTGACCGGGTCGTCCCAGGGCACCCACTTCTCCTGCACGAGACGGCACTTCAGGCCCAGGTGGGCGGCGACCGCCGCGACCTGGCGGGTGTGGTTCGACTGGTAGCCGCCGATCGAGACCAGCGTGTCGGCGCCGCTGGCGAGCACGTCGGGGACGATGTACTCGAGCTTGCGGATCTTGTTGCCGCCGAAGGCCAGACCGCTGCTGACGTCCTCACGCTTGGCCCACACCTGGGCGCCGCCGAGGTGGTCGCTGAGCCGGCGCAGGTGCTGCAGCGGGCTCGGCCCGAAGGTGAGCGGGTAGCGCGGGATGTCGTGGAGACGCATGGTGCTGGTCTACCACCGACAACTCGGGTGCCGTCAGGGCCGTCCGTCGGCCAGTCTTGGGTCTCGTGAGCACCGACCTGCCCCCCGGCCTGACCGCACGCCCCCTCACCCCGGCCGACCTCGACGCCGTGTACGCCGTGTACGCCGGCGCCGAGGTCGAGGATGCCGGGCACCTCGCCATCGAACCCGAGGACATCGCGGGCAACTGGGCGCGGCCCAGCTTCGACCTCGCGACCGACAGCATCGGGGTGTTCGACGGCGAACGGCTGGTCGGTGCCGCCGAGGTGACCACGGGTGGGGCGCGCGCCAAGGGTGCCGTGCTGCCGGGCGAGCGAGGGCGCGGGATCGGGTCGTGGCTCGCGGCGTGGACCGAACAGCGGGCGACCTCGCTCGGGTCCTCGCGGGTCGGCCAGGTGGCACCGGACGGGTCGCTCCCCCAGCGCCTGCTGCTGGGTCGCGGCTACACGTTGGGACACACGTCGTGGGTGCTCGAGCTGCCCGAGGGTCGCGAGATCCCGGCAGCGGTCCCTCCCGGTCGGCCACACCCTCGCCACCGCCGACACGGTCGAGCGCGTGCGCGCCGCCTACGTCGTCATCCAGGACGCGTTCGACGAGTGGGAGGGGCGGGTGCGGGCCTCCTTCGAGGACTGGGCGGCGATCACGGTGCGCCGCCCCGGTGCGCAACCGTGGCAGCTGCGGGTCGTCGAGCACGACGGGGTCGTCGTCGGGGCATCGTTCACGATCCTCGACAGCCAGGGGGTCGGGTACGTGGAGCAGCTCGCCGTGGAGCGGTCGCACCGCGGGCAGGGGCTGGCCCAGGCGTTGCTCAGCGACGCGTTCGGTCGGGCCCGCGAGCACGGTGCGACGCTCAGCGAGCTGTCGACCGACTCACGCAGCGGAGCGCTCGACCTCTACCTCAAGCTCGGCATGGAGGTCACCCAGGTCTGGACGCACCTGGTGACCGACCTGCCGCGGTAAGGGGTACGTCCGTCAGGCGCCCAGGCTGCGGACGAGGGCGACGTACTGGTCGCGGGCGTCATCCGCGCTGGTGCCCTGCACCTTGGCCCACGCGTCGTGCTTGGCGCGCCCGACCGGGTTGGTGAAGCCGGGGCGCTTGCCCTGCACGTCGCCCTCGGTCGCCTGCTTGTAGAGCGCGTAGAGCTGCAGCTTGGTGTCGTTGCCCGGGTCGCTCGGGAGGGCCCTGACACCCTCGGCGGCGGCGTGGAAGTCGTCCTCGGTGGCCATCGCGCCACTCTAGGGCTGACTCGATCGCGTGGCACAGGTGGTGCGTCGCTGGTCTCGCGCCCGGGGCCCGGCTCGGGTCAGACTGTGGAGCACCGACGGCGAAGGAGCCACGATGAGCGCGAGCACGGGGACCACACAGGCTGACGACACCTCCGGCGACGAGCGCGCGGGGGCCCCCCGGGTCTCCGAGCGGGAGGCCCGTGAGGTCGCCGAGAAGGCGCGCGAGAGCGGGTGGAGCAGGCCGAGCTTCGCCAAGGAGCTCTACCTCGGCCGGTTCGACCTCGACCTGGTGCACCCGCACCCGCGGCCCGACCCGGACGACGAGGCACGCGGCGAGGCCTTCCTCGCCCGGCTGCGCGAGGTGTGCGCGACGATCGACGGTGCCCGGATCGAGCGTGAGTCGCAGATCCCCGACGAGGACATCAAGGCGCTGGCCGAGATCGGTGCCTTCGGGATGAAGATCCCGGTCGAGTACGGCGGGCTGGGGCTGACGATGCGCTCGTACGGGCGCGCCCTGATGCTGATCGGGTCGGTGCACCCGGCGTTCGGCGCCCTGCTGTCCGCGCACCAGTCGATCGGGGTGCCGGAGCCGGTCAAGCTGGTGGGTACGCCGGAGCAGAAGGAGCGCTTCCTCCCGCGGTGCGCGGCGGGGGCGATCTCGGCATTCCTGCTCACCGAGCCCGACGTCGGGTCGGACCCGGCGCGGATGGAGAGCACGGCGACGCTCACCGACGACGGCACGGCCTACCTGATCGACGGCGTGAAGCTGTGGACCACCAACGGCGTCGTCGCCGAGCTGCTCGTCGTGATGGCCCGCGTGCCCAAGCACGACGGCGGGCGTGGCGGCATCACGGCGTTCGTCGTCGAGGGGGACGCTCCGGGCATCACGGTGGAGCGGCGCAACGGCTTCATGGGCCTGCGCGGCATCGAGAACGGGCTGACCCGGCTGCACCAGGTGCGGGTGCCGGTGGAGAACCGGCTCGGCAAGGAGGGCGAGGGGCTGAAGATCGCGCTCACCACGCTCAACGCGGGGCGGCTCTCGATCCCGGCGATGTGCTCGGCCACCGGAAAGTGGTCGCTGAAGATCGCGCGCGAGTGGTCGGCCGAGCGGGTGCAGTGGGGTCGGCCCGTCGGGAAGCACGAGGCCGTCGGCGGGAAGATCGCCTTCATCGCGGCCACCGCCTACGCGATGGAGTCGGTGGTCGAGCTGACCTGCGCGATGGCTGACGCCGGCGAGACCGACATCCGGATCGAGGCGGCGCTGGCGAAGCTGTGGGCGAGCGAGATGGCGTGGCTCATCGCCGACGAGCTGGTGCAGATCCGCGGCGGCCGGGGCTACGAGACGGCGGCCTCGCTGGCGGCGCGCGGCGAGCGTGCGGTGCCGGCCGAGCAGCAGCTGCGCGACGTGCGGATCAACCGGATCTTCGAGGGGTCGAGCGAGATCATGCACCTGCTGATCGCGCGCGAGGCGGTCGACGAGCACCTCAAGGCCGCGGGCGACCTTGCCTCGCCCGACGCCGACCTGTCGGCCAAGGCCCGGGCGGCGGCGGGGGCGAGCGGGTTCTACGCGAAGTGGCTGCCCCAGCTCGTAACGGGCGCCGGCTCGGTGCCGACGTCGTACGGCGAGTTCGGGCCGCTGGCGCGGCACCTGCGCTACGTCGAGCGTTCATCGCGCCGGCTGGCGCGGCAGACGTTCTACGGGATGTCGCGGTGGCAGGCCGCGATGGAGCACCACCAGCGCTTCCTGGGTCGCGTCGTCGACATCGGGGCGGAGCTGTTCGCGATGGCGGCGGCGTGCGCGCGGGCCGAGATGCTGCTGGCCGACGACCCCGAGCGCGGGCGGTCGGCGCAGCGCCTGGCGGACGCGTTCTGTGGGCAGGCGCGGCTGAGGGTCGACGTGCTGTTCGACGAGCTGTGGACCAACAGCGACGACACCGATCGCAAGCTCGCCGCCTCGGTGCTCGCGGGTGACCTCACCTGGCTCGAGGAGGGCGTGATCGACCCGAGCGAGGGCACCGGGCCGTGGATCGCGACGTGGGAGCCGCGTGAGAGCACGGAGGAGTCGGTCTGGCGCCCGGTGCGCTGAGCGACTGCCTCAGCGGCGCTTGAGCAGCTCCTCGGCGATCTGAACGGCGTTGAGCGCCGCGCCCTTGCGCAGGTTGTCGCCGACGACGAAGAGGTTGAGGCCCTTGCCGTCGGGGGCCGCCTGGTCGGCGCGGACACGGCCGACGAAGACCTCGTCGCGGCCGGTGGCCTGCAGCGGGTTGGGCACGTCGGTGACGATGACGCCGGGCGCCCGGCCGAGGGCGGCGAGGGCGTCGGCCGGGCTGATGTCGCCCTCGAACTCGGCGTGGATGGCGAGGCTGTGCCCGGAGAAGACCGGAACGCGCACGCAGGTGCCCGAGACCCGCAGTCCGGGGATGTGCAGGATCTTGCGCGACTCGTTGCGCAGCTTCTGCTCCTCGTCGGTCTCGAGCGAGCCGTCGTCGACGATGGACCCGGCCAGCGGCACGACGTTGAAGCCGACCGGCACGGCGTAGATCTGCGGGTCGGGCAGGGCGAGGGCAGAGCCGTCGAGGGCCAGCTCCTTGGGGTCCCCGGCCGCGTAGCCGCCGCGGAGCTGGCTGTCGAGCTCGGTGAGGCCGACGCCGCCGGAACCGGACACGGCCTGGTAGCTGCTGATGTGCAGGCGGACCAGCCCGGCGAGGTCGTGCAGTGGCTTGAGCACCGGCATCGCGGCCATCGTGGTGCAGTTCGGGTTGGCGACGATGCCCTTGGGGATGTCGTCCAGGTCCTCCGGGTTGACCTCGGAGACGACGAGCGGCACCTCGGGGTCCTTGCGCCAGGCGCTGGAGTTGTCGACGACCACCGCGCCCGCCTCGGCCACCCGGGGGGCCCAGATCTTGGAGGTCGAGCCGCCGTTGGAGAACAGCGCGACGTCGAGCCCGGAGAAGTCGGCCGTGGCCGTGTCCTCGACGGTGACCTCGGTGTCGCCCCACGGCAGGGTCGTGCCGGCCGAGCGGGCCGACGCGAAGTAGCGGATCTCGTCGACCGGGAAGTTCCGCTCGAAGAGAAGGGTGCGCATGACGTTGCCGACCTGACCGGTGGCGCCGAAGACTCCGATTCGCATGGGACCAGTCTAGAGAGCCGTCCGGATGCCGGTCCCTCGGCTCACCATGCGGGCGGGCGGCGCAGGCCAGCGCGTCGCGTCACGTGAGGAACCGGCACAGCTGGCGTTCGAGGTGGCTGGTGACCCGTGGTCGCCGCGTCACCGGCGCCGGCCGCATCGCTCGCTGCCGTCGAAGCGGCCGCTTGCGTCGGTGCGCCGGTCCGGGCTCGTGCCCTGCGTCGAGCCGCGCCAACTCGCGCCCTCGACTCCCGTCGGTGTCGGTGTCGGCTCCAGGGTCGGGTTCGGCTCGGTGGACGCTGCGGCCCGCCCTCCGTTCATCCGCCCCGGTCCAGGTGGTCGCCCAACTTGGGCTCTGGCTTCCCCAGCCGAGCAGTGGTGGCGGTTCGGACTCGTACTGGTGCCCGAGCGGCGTGGTCACCTGCACCACCCGCTGCGCCCGCTCGCTGGCCGATCGCCGCGGCGACGGTCGCGGCACGCCGTCAGGCCGGTCGCGGTCCCGGCTGACTTCTCGGGTGATCACTCGGGTGCGCCAGCCGGGGGCTTCCTTGGTCTGGTTGCACCGGGCGCACTTGCCGTTGCCCTCCCCGAACCCGGTCAGCCCGCCCTCGCGGACAGGCGGTGGCGTGGTCGGCGTGCACGATCGGCGCCTCGCACCACGGGGTGGTGCACACGTCGTCGCGCAGCACCAGCATCCGGCGCAGCAGGCCACCGAACAACCGCCGCCGCGAGTCCATCGCGACCAGGTCGCGACCGTCCGGGGTGGTGTACAACCGGCGCAGCCACACCCGCGCCGCCCCGTTCGCGCCGGCAGGTCCGTCCCGCCGAGCGGTCCGTCCCGGCGGGTCACCCGGTGGTCGGGCGCCACCGGCAACCGGGGCGAGTGCCGGGCCGGTCCCGTCGCGGGGTGGTCGAGTCCTTCACGCAGCCAGGCCCGGGCGACCGGGGCCGGGACCGACCCGTGACCGGGGATCCTGGCCGGTTCCATCACCGAACGGTCCGGGTCCCCGACCCCGAGCAGGGCCCGGTCGGTGACCACCAGGTGCACCTCCACCGGCTGGGCCTGCCCCACCTGGCGCCCGGACAACACCTGCAGCGCGGTGTCCGCCGCGACCGCACCCACCCCCCGACCCGCCGGTCCCTCCTCGGCGCACTGGCCACTGACCACGGCCCGGGCGCGGGCCTGCACCGCCGCGTACGCCCCGACCACGTCCTTGAGCGGGCCCAGCACGCTCAGGTACGCCATCCCGTCCGGGGCCGGGCGGACACTGACCCGCCGCGACTCTGCACCGCCGCCTCCATCCGGGCCACCACGCTCGCCGCGTCCAGCTCGGCCGCGACCCGGGTCGCGGCCCCACCGGCCGCCTTCACCCCGAGCCGGCCCAACAACGGACCCACCCGGGCATCCACCTCGGCGCGGTCCGCCACGCTCAACGTGGCGGTGGCCTGGACCACCGCCACCGCGACCCGCTCACTGCACACCCCCGCGCTCAGGGCGGTCATCGTGGCCGGCATCTCGTGCACCAACGCCCGAGCCAACCCCACGAACCGGTCCCCCAGGCTCGGCGACTCCCGCCGCGCCAACGCCACCACCGACCCCACCGACCGGCCCACGTCCTGCGGCGCCACCACCTCCCGCGAGCAGCGCACCGCATCCGTGGCCCGCGCCTGCGCCGCCGACGCCGCCCCCTTCACCCGCTCCAGCTCGGCGACCAGATCCACCCGCTCCCGATCCGACAACGAGCCCACACCCACCCCCGCCAGCCACCCCCGGAACGCCGCCACCGTCCCGACCGCACCCGCACCGGGCAACGACGCCACCGCACCGCCAGGCGCGCTCACGGCATCCGGCGCGCCACCGTGAATCCACTGCGGCGCAACCGAACCCGGGTCCACGACCCGGCCCTCAGCGCTCCCTCATCCATGCATTAATCGTACGCATGTCCACCGACACCCCACCCCAGAACAGAGCTCAGCTGTGCACAACCGCGAGCGCGAACACGCCCTGTGGACAACCGCATTCGAGGCAACAGAACACCCCGACCGCCCGCTCTCGCTCAGCCGGCCGACCTCAGAATCGCCGCGATCTCCGCGAACCCCAACCGCTCCGCGTGCTCCAGCGCCGTGACCCCGTCGTGGTCGCCGATCGAGGCATCCGCACCGGCATCGAGCAGGATCCGCACGATCTCCTGGTGGCGCGCTCCCCCGTCGCCGAGGATCACGGCCTCGAGCAGAGCCGTCCAGCCCAACCGGTTGACGTGGTTCACGTCGATCCCCGTCGACACCACCCGCCGCACGTACTCCACGTGCCCTCGCTCGCTGGCCGGGATCACCGACACCCCGCCGAACCTGTTCACCAGACCCAGGTCGGGCGACGCCGGCAGCAGCGCCTCCACCATCTCGACGCTGCCGGTCACCCCGGTGACCAGCCACGGGGTGTCGTGCTGGTCGTCGAGCGCGTCGGGGTCGGCGCCCATCGCCACCAGCACTCGCGCCGCCTCCACGTGGTCACCGGCCGACGCCAACAACAGCGGCGTGCGACCCGACCCGTCACGCACCTCCATCCGCGCCCCGTCGCGCAGGGCGAGCGCGACGGCATCCGCGTCACCTGCCCCAGCGGCCGCCAGCAGGGCAGCATCAGGGTCGGGCGAGGGGCGGTGGCCATCGGCAGAACTCAGCACGCGCTCCAGTGTGCGGTAACCGCGTTCGCGCGCCATCTGCAGCGGCGTCAGACCCTCGGCCACCGACGGCCGCCCGAGCTCGACCCCACCCGCCACGAGCACCTGCACCGTCGCGACCTCCGGGGCGGCATCGCCCCCGAACCACACCGCCTCGTGCAGTGCCTGGTACCCGATCCGGTTCACGTGGTCCTTGTCGATGCCGGCCCGCAACAACCGCCCGACGACGAGGTGGTGCCCTCGCTCGGCGGCCCGGATCAGGCCCGTGCCGTTCCACGAGTCCTTGGCATCGACGTCGGCACCCGCCGCCAAGGTGACCTCGAGCAGCTCGAGATACCCCTCGCTGGTCGCGACGAGGTAGGCCGACTGCTGCGTCTCGTCCTTCGCGTCGACGTCCGCACCCTGCGCGACCAGCCGGCGCGCCGCCATCACGTCGTCGGCCCACGCGGCGTCGCGCAGGGACTCGTCCAGCGCGACCTGCGCGACCGACGCGGTCCCCGACGGCCGCGCCGTCGGCCCCGGCTCCCCACCCGACGTGCACCCGGCGAGCACGACCACCAGCACGGATGCCGTGATCAGCCCGCCGCCGAGCCCAGACCGGTGCGCTCTCACCCCACCATCATGGCGGCGCGAGCCGGTACGCGTCGGCGCGGACGCGACCCCCCCTCCCCGGTTTGCCGCGTCCGCGCCGATGGCGGTCCTCTCGACCTAGGATCGGACCAGCGCGAGACCAACACTGCGTCACTGGGGGGTGGCGCGCCAGACCGGTTGCGAGTTCTCGCAACCGGTGATGACGAGGGGGATGAGGATGTCGCGCAGGAATCCATGGGCGGGGCCGTTCGCGCCCTGGCGGCGTTCGTGCACGACGTACACGAACGCATCCTCGGCGGCGACCCCCGCGCGCAGCTCCTGGGCACCGCGCGCGACGCCTCATCGGCCCTGCGCGACATCGCCGAGGAGACGAGCAGCACGTTGTGGAACGTGCAGCCCCGACTGACGGTGCGGGGCCTGCGCGAGACCCGCGCGCTCGACGACCACTCGACGGCGCGGGGTGTTGCGATGCGGTTCGTGACGTCGTCCGCGGCGCTGCACCAGTTCCCGCTGCTCAGCAGCCACGTCCCCTTCGTGCGGGTCGCGCCCGTCACGCAGGCCATGCTCGTCGCCGACGCACGCGTCGTGGTGGTCGCGGGGCCCCCGGGCACCAGCGAGGAGCCCACCATCTGGGCCACCGCCGAACCGCGCGTGGTGGCGCGGGCGGTGCGGGTCTACGACGACCTCTGGCGGTCCGCCCGGCCCGGGGTGCCCGAGTGCGAGGAACCGCCGTTCACCCCGCGCATGGTCGAGCTGTCCTTCCTGCTCATCGACGGCGCCACCGACCGGCAGATCGCGCGCCGGCTCAACGTGTCCGAGCGCACCGTGTCGAACGAGGTGCGCGAGCTCGTGAACCGGCTCGGCGCCACCAGCCGCATCCACGCCATCGCCATGCTCGCCGGGGCCAACGCCTGACGGCAGCGCGGCTCAGAACCCGAGGCGACCGAGCTGCTTGGGGTCGCGCTGCCAGTCCTTGGCCACCTTGACGTGCAGGTCGAGGTGCACCCGCTGGCCGAGCAGCTCCTCGATGCCGGCGCGCGCGTTCGTGCCCACCTCACGCAGCCGGGAGCCACCCCGCCCGATGACGATCGCCTTCTGCGAGTCGCGCTCGACGAACACGTTGACCCGCACGTCGAGCAGCGGCTTGTCCTCGCTGCGGCCCTCACGCGGCACGATCTCGTCGACCACGACCGCCAGGCTGTGCGGCAGCTCGTCGCGCACCCCCTCGAGCGCCGCCTCACGCACCAGCTCGGCGATCATGACGAGCTCGGGCTCGTCGGTGAGCACGTCGTCGGGGTACAGCGGCCCCGGCGAGGGGGGCAGGTGCTCGGACAGCACCGACGCGACCTCCTCGACCTGGTCGCCACGGGTGGCCGAGCACGGCACGATCGCCGCCCAGTCACCGAGCTGGTCGATGGCGATGAGGTGCTCCGCCATCCGCTGCCGGTCGACCTTGTCGGACTTGGTCGCGAGCGCGACCACCGGCGTGCTCTTGCCCCGCTTCAGCTCGGCGAGCTCGCGCGCGATGAACTGGTCGCCCGGCCCGATCCGCTGGTCGGCGGGCAGGCAGAAGCCGATGACGTCGACCTCGAGCAGGGTCTCGCGGACCAGGTCGTTGAGCCGCTGCCCGAGCAGCGTGCGCGGCTTGTGCAGCCCCGGGGTGTCGACGAGGATCAGCTGGCTGTTCGGGCCGGTGACGATGCCGCGGATGGTGTGCCGCGTCGTCTGCGGCTTGCTCGACGTGATGGCGACCTTGCTGCCCACCAGCGCGTTGGTGAGCGTCGACTTCCCGGCGTTCGGTCGCCCGATGAGGCACGCGAAGCCCGCGAGATAACCCTGCCCGTGCTCGCTCATCCGGCCCGTTCCTCCATCTCCGGCACGCTGTGTGCCGGCTCGACCCGCTCGACGACCACGGTCGCGATCCGGTGCCGGCGACCCGACATCCGTTCGGCGGTCAGGCGCAACCCTGCCACCTCGCAGGTCGAACCGAGGATCGGCACCCGGCCGATGGTCTTGCCGATCAGCCCGCCGACGGTGTCGACCTCGTCCTCCTCGAGTGCGACGTCGAAGAGCTCGGCGAGGTCGTCGACGTGCAGGGTGGCCGCGACCCGCATCCGGCCGTCGCCGAGGTCCTCGACCTCCGGGGCCTCGCGGTCGTACTCGTCGGTGATCTCGCCGACGATCTCCTCGAGGATGTCCTCGATGGTCACCAGGCCGGCGGTGCCGCCGTACTCGTCGACCACGACGGCGAAGTGGGTCTGGTCGCGTTGCATCTCGCGCAGCAGGTCGTCGACCGGCTTGCTCTCGGGCACGAACGGCATCGGCCGCATCAGCTCGCTGACCGGCACCGCGCCGGCCTCCGGGTCGGCGTTGAGGCGGCGCACGACGTCCTTGAGGTAGAGCAGCCCGACGACGTCGTCGACGTCGTTGCCGAGCACCGGCATCCGGGAGAAGCCGGAGCGCAGGAACAGGGTCATGGCCTGCCGGCACACGCGGTCGTCGTCGATCGAGACCATGTCGGTGCGCGGCACCATGACCTCGCGGGCGAGGGTGTCGCCGAGCTCGAAGACGGAGTGGATCATCTCCCGCTCCCCCGCCTCGATGAGCGCCGAGTCACGGGCCAGGTCGACCAGGTCGCGCAGCTCGCTCTCGCTCTCGAACGGGCCGTCGCGGAAGCCCTTTCCGGGCGTGACCGCGTTGGTCAGCGCGATGAGCAGGCGGCTGAACGGCCCGAGCACCCGGCGCAGCCAGACCGTCGTCGGTGCGGCGGCCAGCGCGACCCGCGAGCTGTGCTGCGCGCCGAGGGTGCCCGGTGACACCCCCACGACGGCGAACGAGATGAGCGCCATGATCGCGATGGCGACGAGGAACGGCTGCCAGGTGCCCTCGACCCGGTCGACGACGGCCAGCGTCACCATCACCGCCACGGTCGACTCGGCGATGACCCGCAGGAACGACAGCACCGACAGGTAGGCGGCGGTGTCGCCGACGACCTTGACGAGCGCCTTGGCGCCCGGGCGGCCCTCGTCGAGCAGCTCGTGGGCGCGGGTTCGCGACATCCGCGAGAAGGCGGCCTCCGCGGTGGAGATGAGGAAGGCGACGAGGGTGGCGAGCACCGCCGCCGTGACGAGTCGGGTCATGGCTGCGTCCGGCCGGTCAGGCGGTCGGGCGACCGCGGGTGGCGAGGAAGGTCAGCAGCAGCTGGCGCTGCAGCTCGAACATCTCCTTCTCCTCCTCGGCCTCCGCGTGGTCGTAGCCGAGCAGGTGCAGGATGCCGTGCGTCGTGAGCAGCAGCAGCTCCTCCTCGGTCGCGTGGCCGGCCTCGCGGGCCTGCCGCTCGGCGACGCTCGGGCAGAGCACGATGTCGCCGAGCACGCCCTCCTGGGGGTCGGACCCCTCCCGCCCGGGGCGCAGCTCGTCCATCGGGAAGCTCATGACGTCGGTGGGCCCGGGCAGGTCCATCCACTGCACGTGCAGGGTCTCCATCGCGGGCTCGTCGACGAGGCGCAGGCACAGGTCGGCCTTGGGGTGCACCCGCATCTGCGCCATCACGTAGCGCGCGCAGGCCACCAGCTCGAGCTCGTCGAGCCGGAACTCGGTCTCGTTGAGGACGTCGATGCTCACCGGCGCGGCCCCTTGGGCTGCTTCTCGTCCCAGCGGCCGTAGGCGTCGACGATGGCGCCGACGAGCCGGTGCCGCACGACGTCGATGGCGGTGAGCTCGGCGAAGTGCACGTCGTCGAGGTCGGTGAGGATGTCGCGCACGACCTTCAGGCCGCTGGTGCCACCGGGCAGGTCGATCTGGGTGACGTCGCCGGTGACGACCATCTTCGAGCCGAAGCCGAGCCGGGTGAGGAACATCTTCATCTGCTCGGCGGTGGTGTTCTGCGCCTCGTCGAGGATGATGAACGCGCTGTTCAAGGTCCGGCCCCTCATGTACGCCAGCGGGGCGACCTCGATGGTTCCGGCCGCCAGCAGCCGCGGGATCGACTCCGGGTCGACCATGTCGTGCAGCGCGTCGTAGAGCGGCCGCAGGTACGGGTCGATCTTGTCGTTGAGGGTGCCGGGCAGGAAGCCGAGCCGCTCGCCCGCCTCGACCGCCGGCCGGGTCAGGATGATCCGGTTGACCTGCTTGGCCTGCAGCGCCGCGACCGCCTTGGCCATCGCCAGGTAGGTCTTGCCGGTGCCGGCCGGGCCGATGCCGAAGACGATGGTGTTCTCGTCGATGGCGTCGACGTACCGCTTCTGGCCCAGCGTCTTGGGCCGGATGGTGCGCCCCCGGTTGCTGACGATGTTCATCGTCAGCACGTCGGCCGGGCGCTCGACGGTCTGGGCGCGCAGCATCTGGATCGACCGCTCGACGGCGTCGCGGTTCAGGGGCTGGCCGCCCTCGAGGACGTCGAGCAGCTCGTCGATCAGCCGCTCGACGAGCGCGACCTCGGCGCTCGGGCCGGACACGGTGAACTCGTTGCCACGCACGTGGATCTGGACCTGCGGGAACTGGCGCTCCATGGTGCGCAGCAGCTCGTCGCGGGGGCCGAGGAGCGTCACCATGTCGACGTCGCTGGGAACCACCACGGTGTGCTGGCGGACATGGGGATGGGTCTGCCCGGCGGCCGGGTCTGCGGCTCCGGGCTGGGCGGTATGGGCGTCAGTCATCGTGGGACGAGTCTACGAGGCCCCACCGACCTCGAGCACACGAGAATGCCGATCTACCCCGGCGGCCAGTGCATCGTGCGGCCGCCGATGACGTGCAGGTGGGCGTGGAAGACGCTCTGCTGGGCCGCCTCCCCGGTGTTGGCGACGAGGCGGTAGCCGGGCAGGCCCTCGTCGGCGGCGACCCGGGCGGCCAGCCCCACGGCATCCGCGAGCTCCTCGGCGGATGCCGCGGCGAGACCGGCGAGGTCGGGCACGTGCCGCCGCGGCACGACGAGCACGTGCGTGGGCGCGGCGGGATCGATGTCGCGAAAGGCCAGGCAGTGCTCGCTCTCGGCCACGACCTCGGCCGGGATGCCGCCGGAGACGATGCGGCAGAAGAGGCAGTCCTCACTCGTGGTGTCGCTCATGCCCCCGAATCTAGGGCCCGGGTCAACCGATCAGGCGGCTCGGGCGTCAAGAGCACATGACAATGACGGCCATGGGCGAGCACGGCAGCGCGCAGCGGTCGGCGGACGACGCCGTGACCGAGCTGTATGCCGCGCACTGGCAGCCGCTCGTCCGCCTCGCGTGGCTGCTCCTCCACGACGCCGGTGAGGCCGAGGAGATCGTCCAGGACGCCTTCGTGGCCCTGCACGCGCACTGGTCCGATCTGCGCGACCCGGTGGCGGCGACGGCCTACCTGCGCAAGACCGTCCTCAACCGGTCGCGGTCCGCGCTGCGTCACCGCGGGGTCGAGGAGCGCTGGGCCGCCTCGGTGCGCGGTGGCCCCGACGACCCGGGGACACGGACGGGCGCCAGTGCCGAGGACGCCGCGGTGGCCGGCCTGTCGCGCGAGTCCCTTCTCGCGGCCCTCGCCCGGCTCCCGGGGCGGCAACGGGAGGTCCTCGTGCTGCGCTACTACCTCGACCTCGGTGAGGCCCAGATCGCTGATGCCCTGGACATCTCCCCGGGCTCGGTCAAGACCCACGCGAGCCGGGGCCTGGCGGCCCTGCGCCTCGGGACGGAGCGGACATGAACGACGACGAGCGCACGATTGCCGCCCTGCGGGTGGCGCTCGACGAGCGCGCCGCTGACATCGAGCCCGGCGACCGGCTCGACGAGATCCTGGAGCGCGCCCACCCGCAGCGGGCGGCGCGGATGAACCGGTCCTGGGTCCTGCTCGCCGCCGCCGCCACAGTGCTGGCCGTGGTGGCCGGCGTGCGGCTCGGGCTCCCCGACGGGTCGCAGCCGGTCCCGGGCGGCATCGACCGCCCCCTCCCGTCCGCGACGCCCTCGCTCGGCACCACCGCGACCGAGCCGCCCGCGACCCCGAGCACCGGGCCGACGCCGACGCCGACCTCGACGACGGCCGGGGCGCTCGCGATCCTCCCGGTCTACTACGCCGCGCCCATCGGTGACGACGCCCGCATCGTGCGGCTCTACCGGGAGTGGCTGACCGCCTCCGGGGTGACGCCAAAGGCCGACGACCAGGTCCGGGCCCGCGCCGCCGTCGAGCTGGCGATGACCGCCACGCCGCCCGGCACGGACGGGTACCTGCGCACCTGGGACGGCGTGGACCTCCTGGGCGTGTCGGTGACGGGTGCCCGCATCACGATCACCCTCTCCGGACCGGGCACCACGGCCTTCCCCGAGGACACCGAGCGCGTCGCCGTGCAGCAGCTCGTGTGGACCGCCCAGGCGGCGGTCGGCAAGGGCACGATCCCGGTCCGCTTCGAGCTCGCCGACGGCTCCGGCGCCATGTTCGGCACGCAGCCGGTCGACCGCACGTACAACCGGCCGGCGTCTCGTGACCTGTACTACCAGGACCTCGCGCCGATCTGGGTGACCACCCCGACGCGCGGGCAGGTGCTGCCCGCCGGCCGGTCGGTCACCGTCAGGGGCGAGGCGTGCGTCTTCGAGGCGACCATGTCGTGGGAGCTGCTGCGTGACGGCAGCGTCGTCGACACGGGGTCCGCCATGGCCTCGGTGGGCGCACCAGGTCGCGGCACGTACGAGATCGGGCTCGGCTCACTCGAGCCCGGGTCCTACGCCGTGCGGGTCTTCGAGCTGAGCGCCCAGGACGGTCGCAAGGTCGCGGCCGAGACGACGATGCCGTTCACCGTGCGGTGAGCGCGGCCGCCGTCGGAGGTCTCTGCCACGATGCCCGGATGACGGCCGACCACCACGACACCGATGCCTTCCGCGGCGCCACCTTCCGCCGCGTCGACCTCGCCGGCGCCTCGTTGCGCGAGGTCGACCTCTCCGGGGCCACGATCCGCGACTCCGACGTCAGCGGCCTGCGCATCGTGGCGTCGGTGGTCGACGACGTGCACCTGTCCGGGCACGAGGGGGTGGGCCGGGTGGTCGTCGACGACGTCGACGTCACGGACTACGTGAGGTCCGAGCTCGACCGTCGCCACCCCGAGCGGGTCCTCGTGCGCGAGATGCGGTCGGCCGACGACGTGCGAGCCACCTGGGCTGTGGTCGACCCGATGTGGGACGCCGCGGTCGCGCACGCCGCGAGCGTGCCCGAGCCGCTGCTGCACGAGCGCGTCAACGGCGAGTGGTCGTTCGTCGAGACGGTGCGCCACCTGGTGTTCGCCGACGACATCTGGGTCGGGCGGATGCTGACCGACGGGCCGGGCGTCTTCCACCCGCTCGGTCTGCCCCCGACCGACACCACGGATGCCGGGGCCGCCGAGATGGGTCTCACCGTGGCCGCCCGGCCGTCGCTCGACGAGGTCGTGGCCCTGCACGGCGAGCGCCGTCGCCGGTTCACCGGGCTGCTCGCGGGCGTCACCGACGCCGACCTGCCCGAGGTGCGCACCGCCGTGCTCTCCCCGGACTGGGGCGCGGAGTCGTTCTCGGTGCTGGAGTGCCTGACCGTCGTGGTGCGCGAGCACGCCGACCACCTGCGGTTCGCGCGGCGCGACCTGGCCGAGCTCGAGGCCCGGTAGCCGGGCGGGTCAGCGCCAGCGTGCCATCGCGCTGAGCACGGCCAGCGCGGCCGGGCCGGCGCTCGACGAGCGCAGCACCGTGCTGCCCAGGCGCACGGCCACCGCACCTGCCTCGGTGAGGGCCTCCAGCTCCTCCGGCGACACGCCGCCCTCGGGGCCGACGACGAGCAGCACGTCACCGGCATCCGGGAGGGTGACGCCGGCGAGCGGAACGGTGGCGTCCTCGTGCAGCACGAGGGCGGATGCCGCGTCGCGCACCCGCGCGGCGACGTCGGCCGTGCTGGCCGTCGGGGCGAGCACCGGTCGCCGCGTGCGACGGGACTGCTTGGTGGCGGCCACGAGCACGGCATCCCACTTGCGCCGGGCCTTCTCACCGCGTTCGCCGCGCCACTGCACCACGCTGCGCGACGCCTGCCACGGCACGACCTCGTCGACCCCGCACTCGGTGGCCGCCTCGATCGCCTGGTCGTCGCGGTCGTTCTTCGCCAGGGCCTGCACCAGCACGAACCGCGGGTTCGGCTGGGGGTCCGCGCCCACCGAGACCACCCGCAGGTCGAGCGTGCCCGGGCCGACGGCGACGACCGCGCCCTCGACCCGCAGGCCGGCGCCGTCGGTGAGCAGCAGGTGCTCCCCCACCCGGGTGCGCCGCACGGTGGCGGCGTGCCGCCCCTCCGGTCCGTCGAGCACGACGACGTCGCCGACCCCGCGACCCGCCAGGGCCTCGGGGGCGAGGAGGTGCAGCGGAAGGGTCATCGGGCCTTGAAGGCGTCGCGCAGCTTGCCGAAGATCGAGCCCTCGGCGGGGTTGGCGACCCGCCCCTCCGGCCGCTCCTCGCCACGTGCGGCGGCCAGCTGCCGGAGCAGCTCCTCCTGCGCGGCGTCGAGCTTGGTCGGGGTCTGCACCATCGCGTGCACGACGACGTCGCCGCGGCCGGTGCCCCGCAGGTGGGTGACGCCCAGGCCGCGCAGGGTGATCGAGTCGCCGGACTGGGTGCCGCGCCGCACGTCGAGGTCGCGCGGGCCGTCGAAGGTGTCCATCGCGAGGGAGGCGCCGAGCGCCGCGGCGGTCATCGGCACCTCGATGGTCGCGTGCAGGTCGTCGCCGCGCCGCTGGAAGGTGGGGTGCCGGTTGACGGCCACCTCGACGTAGAGGTCACCGGCGGGGCCGGCGCCGTGCCCGACCTCGCCCTCACCGGCGAGCTGGATGCGGGTGCCCGTGTCGACGCCCGCGGGCACCTTGAGGGTGAGCGTGCGGCGGGTGCGCACCCGGCCGTCGCCCGAGCACTCGTAGCACGGGTCGGTGATCAGCTGGCCGTAGCCCTGGCAGGTCATGCAGGGGCGGGTGGTCATCACCTGGCCCAGGAAGCTGCGCTGCACCTGCTGGATCTCGCCGCGACCCGCACACACGTCGCAGGTGCGGGTCGACGTGCCCGGCTGCATGCCGGCGCCGCGGCAGGTGGAGCAGGCCACCGCGGTGTCGATGGTGAGGTCCTTCTGGGCGCCGAACACGGCGTCGCCGAGGTCGATGTCGAGCCGCACGAGGGCGTCCTGGCCGCGGGTGGTCCGCGAGCGGGGGCCGCGCCCGGCGGCGCCGGCCTGGCCGCCGAAGAAGGCGTCCATGATGTCGCTGAACGAGAAGCCCTGGCCGAAGCCGGCGGCGCCCGAGCCGTAGGGGTCCGAGCCGTGGTCGTAGGCCTGCTTCTTGTCCGGGTCGGACAGCACGTCGTAGGCCTGGGAGAGCTTCTTGAACTGCTCCTCGGCCTCCGGGCCCGGGTTGACGTCGGGGTGGTAGCGCCGGGCGGACTTGCGGTAGGCGCGCTTGATGTCCTCCGCGGTGGCGTCGCGGGCGACCCCGAGGTCGGCGTAGTAGTCGTTCACTGGTGGCAGGTCCTTCGGACGGTGTCGGTCAGGTCGGGCTGGGGCGCCGCGGCGGGCGGCGGTGGTCGGCTACTCGGCGAGGATCCGCGAGACGTAGGTCGCGACGGCTCGCACGGAGGCCATCGTCGTGGGGTAGTCCATCCGGGTCGGGCCCACCACCCCCAGGCCGGCGACGAGGTCGGCGCCGGCGCCGTAGCCGGTGGTGACCATCGAGGTGGTGTGCAGCCCGGCGTACGGGTTCTCGTGCCCGATCCGCACGGCGATGCTGCCGCCCTGCTCGGCGACGGTGCCGAGCAGCTTGAGCAGCACGACGTGCTCCTCGAGGGCCTCGAGCACCGGCCCCAGGCTCATGGTGAAGTCGGGGCCGACCCGGGCGAGGTTGGCGGTGCCGGCGAGGACGACCCGCTCCTCGCGCTCCTCGACGAGGGAGTCGTCGAGCGCCGTGCTGATGCGGCGCACCAGGTCGCGCAGGGCCGGGTCGAGCCGGTCGGGCACGGCCGCGAGCTCGCTGGCCGCCTCGGTGAGGGTGCGCCCGGAGGTGGCCCGGTTGAGCTCGGTGCGCAGGGTCGACAGGGTGCCCTCGCCGTCGTCGCCGAGCAGGTCGGCGCCGACCTCGATGACGCGCTGCTCGACCCGGCCGGTGGTGGTGATGAGCACGACGAGGAGTCGCTCGGCCCCGATCGGCACGAGCTCGACGTGGCGCACCGACGAGCGCGCCAGCGACGGGTACTGCACGACGGCGACCTGGCGGGTCAGCGACGCGAGCAGGCGAACGGTGCGGTCGACGACGTCGTCGAGGTCGACGGCCCCCTCGAGGAACTGCGCGATGGCCCGCTGCTCGGCGGCGCTCATCGGCTTCACGGCCGAGAGCCGGTCGACGAACAGGCGGTAGCCGGCGTCGGTGGGCACCCGCCCGGCGCTGGTGTGGGGGGCGGCGATCAGCCCCTCCTCCTCGAGCACCGCCATGTCGTTGCGCACGGTGGCCGCCGACACCCCGAGGTGGTGCCGTTCGAGCAGGGCCTTGGAGCCGACCGGCTCGGAGGTCTGGACGTAGTCCTGGACGATGGCGCGCAGCACGCGCAACCGGCGGTCCTCACTGATCACGTGGTCACCTCCGGGACGTCTCGACGGGTGGCATCGCGGGGGTGCTGGCACTCTCGCGCTGGGAGTGCCAATTCTACGGGCTGGGTCCGACGCGCGCGAATGCCGGTGACCTCACCGGACGTCGCGTAGCCTCGCCGCCGTGACGGACAGGTACGGCGGCGACGTGCTCGGGGGTGACTGGCGACGGCCGGCGCGGGGTCGCTCGGTCGAGCTGGCCGCCGAGCCGGGCACCGTCGTCGAGGACGTCGAGACCGGCTGGGTGGGCGCGGTCGTGCGGGTGGAGAAGGCCGGCGGCGTGCACGTCGTGCACCTCGAGGACCGGCACGGGCGCACCAAGGGCTTCCGCCTGGGCCCCGGCTTCCTCGTCGACGGCGCGCCGGTCACCCTCACTCCCCCACGCGCGAAGGCGGACGTCAGGCTCGGACAGGCGCGGGCGGCATCCGCGCGCACCGCCAGCGGCTCGCGGGCCGTGACCGGGCAACGGGCCAGGGTCGCGAGCGGGTCGAGGATCTTCGTCGAGGGCAAGCACGACGCCGAGCTCGTCGAGAAGGTGTGGGGCGCGGACCTGCGGGTCGAGGGTGTGGTCGTCGAGATGCTCGACGGCGTCGACGACCTCGCCGGCGCGGTCCGCGACTTCGCCCCCGGGCCGGGACGCCGGATGGGCGTGCTCGTCGACCACCTCGTGGCCGGCACCAAGGAGTGGCGGGTCGTCGAGGAGGCGCGGCGGGTGACGCCGTATGCCGCGCACGTGCTGGTGGTCGGCCACCCCTACGTCGACGTGTGGCAGTCGGTGAAGCCGCAGCGGCTCGGGATGGACGTGTGGCCGGTCATCCCGCGCGGCACGTCGTGGAAGGTCGGCATCGCGGCGCACCTCGGCTGGCCGCACTCGACCCAGACCGACCTGGCCCTGGCCTGGCGGCGGATCCTGTCGTCGGTCGGCAGCTACGCCGACCTCGAGCCCGAGCTGCTCGGCCGGGTGGAGGAGCTCATCGACTTCGTCACGGCGCCTGCCTGAGCGAGGCTCGGGCCGCTGCGACGCCCCGCTCGAGCCACTCGCGCAGGTCCGAGTCGTCGGCGATGACGTGCGCCTGCACGTGCACCCACCCCCGGCTGGTGCGACCTCCCTTGACCATCGGCTCCACACCGTCGGAGGCGAGCAGGTCGCCCTGGTGCTCGGGCCCGACCCGGACGAGCAGCCCACGAACGCTCACCGAGCAGGCGAGGGCGCCGTCGACCATGAAGCCGGTGCCCCCGAACATCCGCTTCTCCTCCGCGGCGGGAAGCTCCGCGCGGACCCGGTCGATGAGCTCCATGGCGCCAGTCTGACGCTCGCCGCGACGCACGGGAACACCCCACGGTCGGGGTCGGCCCTGACCCGACCCTGAGCGCGACCCCGACCGCACCCCGGCTCGTGCGTCGGGGCGGCCCAGCGGGTGTTTCATTGAGGAAGACCCACCGATGGAGGAGTTCCGATGAGCGACACCACCCCACGCCCCGACGAGACGCCGAGCGACCCCACGGCGCCGCCGGCCGACTCGGCCTGGCAGCCGCCGCCCCCGCCTGCCGAGCAGCCGGCCTACCAGCAACCGCAGCCCGCCTACCAGCAGCCGCAGTCCGCCCAGCAGCAGCTGCCGCCGGCGTACGCGGGAGCGACGCCGGGCACCACGGTGGCCCCGCCGAACCCGATGTCGCCGACCGACGAGCGCACCTGGGGCATGCTGAGTCACGTGATCGCGGTCGGCGCGATGCTGCTGTCTGGCGGCTTCCTGGGCTTCGTCGGGGCGCTCGTGGTCTACCTGATCTACAAGGACCGCGGCCCGTTCGTTCGCGCCCACTCGGCGAACTCGCTCAACGTGCAGATCGCGGCATGCATCGGCTTCGTCATCGGCTGGCTGCTCACGATCACGATCATCGGAGCCATCGTCGGCATCCCGATCCTCATCGCCGTTTTCGTCTGGGCCGTGGTCGTCCACGTCATCGGTGCCGTGAAGGCCAACAACGGCGAGTGGTGGAACCCGCCGATGACCCCGCAGTTCGTCAAGTGACCTGAGCGTCGCGGTCGCCGGTCCCCGGACCGGCGGCCGCGACGTCGTTTCATACCCCCAGCAGCCGCCGCACCACCGTGTCGGCCAGCAGCCGCCCGCGAAGGGTGAGCACCACCCGCCGGTCTGCCACCGCCGAGCGCCCGTCGACCAGACCGTCGGCCACGAGGCCCGCCACCGCCGTACGGCCGGTCGCGTCGAGCACGTCGACCGGCAGCCCCTCCCGCAGGCGCACCCCGAGCAGCACCTCCTCGTCGTGGCGCTGCTCGGCGGTGAGGGTCTCGCGCCCGGCCGCCGGCGACGAACCGTCGGCCAGCCGCGCGGCGTACGTCCTCGGGTGCTTCACGTTCCACCAGCGCACCCCACCCACGTGGCTGTGCGCGCCCGGCCCGACGCCCCACCAGGCGTCGCCGCGCCAGTAGCCCTCGTTGTGCCGGCACCGGCCGGTGTCGTCGCGCGACCAGTTGCTCACCTCGTACCAGCCGTAACCGGCCTGTGCGAGAACGCGGTCCGCCAGCTCGTACTTGTCGGCCTCGTCGTCACCCTCGGGCATGGGGACCTCGCCGCGTCGCACCTGGGCCGCCAGCTTGGTGCCCTCCTCGACGACGAGCGCGTAGGCCGAGACGTGGTCGGGCTCGAGCGCGACGGCGGCGTCGAGGCTGGCGCGCCAGTCGGCGAGGCTCTCGCCGGGGGTGCCGTAGATCAGGTCGACGCTCGTCGCGAGCCCGGCCCCCTTCGCGCCGGCCACGGCGGTCGCCACGCGCGCCGGGTCGTGGGTGCGCTCCAGGGTCGCGAGCACGTGCGGCACGACCGACTGCATCCCGATCGACACCCGGGTGAACCCGCCCGCCGCCAGCACCTCCAGGTCGGCAGCGGTCACCGAGTCGGGGTTCGCCTCGGTCGTCACCTCGGCGTCGGGGGCGAGCCCGAACCTGTCCCGGATGCCGTCGACGCACCGCACGAGGTCGGCCGCGGGCAGCAGCGTGGGCGTGCCACCACCGACGAAGACGGTGTCGACCGGCCCGGCCCCGGCGCCCAGCACCCGTGCGGCGACGTCGAGCTCGGCCAGGGCCGAGTCGACGAACGTGGAGGTCGAGGCACCCGGGCCGAGCTCGGTCAGCGTGTAGGTGTTGAAGTCGCAGTAGCCGCAGCGCACGGCGCAGAACGGCACGTGCACGTACATCCCGAGCCGGGATCCCGCGAGGGTGGCGAGCGCCTCGGGCGGCAGCTCACCGGTCTCCGGCGCGGGGTCGCCGTCGGGCAGTCGTGGCACCGCGCCATTCTCCCCGACGCGCCCGACCTACGATGACACCGTGACGGACCGGTGGATCGAGCTCGACGGCCTCGTGAACATGCGCGACCTCGGCGGCCTGCCGACGAGCGACGGCGGGCACACGGCATCCGGGCGGTTGATCCGTTCCGACAACCTCCAGGACCTCTCCCCGGCCGACGTCGAGCACCTCGTCGACGCGCTCGGCGTCACCGACATCGTCGACCTGCGCACCGACGCCGAGGTGCACGTCGAGGGTCCGGGGCCACTGCGCGAGATCGAGTCGCTCACCCACCACCACCACTCGCTGCTCGCCGAGAAGCGCGAGGACGACCCGGATGCCGTGGCCGCCAAGGCGCTCGTGCTCCCCTGGCGCGACGAGAAGCGGAAGAAGACCCGCGACGCGCGGTTCTGGGCCGACCACTACCTCGGCTACCTCTCGGCCCGCCCGGACTCGGTGTCGGCCGCGCTGCGGGTCGTCGCGGATGCCGAGGGCGCCGCCGTGGTGCACTGCGCGGCCGGCAAGGACCGCACGGGCACGGTCGTGGCGATGGCGCTCGACGTGGCCGGCGTGCCCCGCGAGGAGATCGTCGCCGACTACGTGCTGACCGCCGAGCGGATCGAGCAGATCATCGGCCGGCTGCTGCCGCGCCCGTCCTACGGCGAGGCGCTGGCGAAGCAGAGCATCGCCGAGCAGGTGCCGCGTGCCGAGTCGATCGAGGCGATCCTCAGCGCGCTCGACGACGGGTACGGTGGCGCTGCCGGGTGGCTGCTGGCCCACGGGTGGAGCGAGGCGGAGGTCGAGCGCCTGCGCCGACGGCTCACCGAACGGGCTTCTCGCTGACGTAGATCGTGATGACGCCCTCGACGACCACGGTGCCGTCGGTGCGCACCGCCGTGACCCGCACGGGGACGTCACCGACCTCGGCCCAGTCGGCGGGGTCGGTCTCGGCGACGCAGAGCAGGTCGGTCGTCGACTTCGCCAGGTAGGACACCTGCATCCCCTTGGGGATCCAGCGACGGTCCTTCGGCGTCGTGGCCTCGGCGAGCAGTCCCATCGCGGCCTCCAGCCCGTTGCACACCGCGATGGCGTGCAGGGTGCCGATGTGGTTCTGCACGGCACGGCGCTTGCGGATGGTCAGCTCGGCGCGGTGCGGGCGCACGTCGCGCACCTGCGGGCGCACGGTGCGGAAGTACGGCGCCTTGCGGGCGAAGAACACCGAGAAGGCGCGCTTGCCGAGCGGTGTGGCGGACATCGTCCGGTAGAGCGTGTAGGTGTCGGGCACCCACCGAGGTTACCCGTGGGTAGGGCGCCGCGGGGCTAGCGTGTGGTGATGCCCACCCAGCCCCTCCCCGGCCAGCCGGGCTTCGTCGTGCCCGCACCCGAGGACCGGCCGAGGTACGACCGCCGGGCGGTGCGCGTGATCGTCGTCGACGAGGCCGACCGGGTGCTCCTCTTCCAGGACTCCGACCTCGGGCTCGACCCGGTGGCGCACTGGTGGGTGACCCCCGGTGGCGGCGTCGACCCCGGTGAGGGCGACCTCGAGGCCGGGGTGCGCGAGCTGTGGGAGGAGACCGGGCTGGTCGTGCAGGCCGGTGACCTCGTCGGCCCGCTGCTGACCCGGGTCGTCGTGCACGGCTACAGCGACAAGGTCGTCGACCAGGTCGAGGTGTTCTACGTCGTGCGGGTGCCGGCCTTCGAGGTCGACACCACGGCGCACACCGAGGAGGAGCAGCTGACCGTCGCCGACATCCGCTGGTGGACCCAGGCCGACCTCGCCGGCACGACCGACGACGTCTGGCCGCGCGACGTGCTGGACGTGCTCGCGCTCGCGGCGCACCCGCAGAAGTGGCGCGACGGTCCGGTGCAGGCCGACCCGGTGGAGGAGTCGAGCGTCCCGGCCTGAGCACGCCAGCGCCTTCCCCCAAGCCCTCTTGCTGGCCTGCCCGCGCGAACGTCCATCCGCCGAACAGCCGACCCCAGCCACCCGATCGGGCCCCCTCACGTGCAGGGTCGGATGACCCCCACGATGCGGCTACCCGGCCGCTCGACACTGCCCCATCGTTGAACCAGATCGCGGGTCGGCAGGGATCCACGAGCTGTTGGTTACAGGGGTACACCATGTTCGACATCACGCTTTTCGGGACCACTACGGTCCGAACGACAACCGGCAAGGTGGTGGGATCGGAGCTCGGTGGCATCAAGCCGCGCCAGATCCTCGAGATCCTCGCACTGGCCCAGGGGGCGCCGGTGACCAAGGACCGGCTGGCGCTGCTCCTCTGGGGGGAGAACCCACCGCTCTCGGCCGTCGCGACCCTGGAGGCGTACGTGTGCGTGCTGCGTCGCAAGATGGGCAGCGCATCGCGAGCGCGCTCGCCCATCACGACGACATCCGCGGGGTACCGTCTCGACCTCGACGCGGTCACGGTCGACCTCCACGCGTGCCGGTCGCTGCTCGCGAGGGCCATCAACGCCGACGACGCGCAGGCCCTCGCCCTGACCCGTCGCGCCTTGCTGCTCTGTGAGCAGCCGCTGATCGCGAGCGAGACGCGCACCGGCTGGGCGGACCAGGCGCGCGACGAGTTCCACCACGGGCTCGCTGTCGCCTGTGCCCGGGCCTCACGTGCCGCGCTCGCGCTGGGTGACCCCGGCGGTGCCGTGGAGCTCGCCACCCGCGCGACCGACCTCGAGCCCTTCGACGAGGGTCTGACCCGGGACCTGATGCGGGCCCTGGCCGCCGACGGGCGCCGTGCGGGCGCCCTGCACGCGTTCCTCGAGCTGCGGCGGCGGCTCGTCGAGGACCTCGGCGTCGAGCCCGGCCCGCAGACCCGCGCCCTCTACGTGGAGGTCCTCACCAACGACGCCGACGCGGGCCAGGGCGCCATCCCCTCCCGGCTGGAGCTGCGGGGCCTGGTCGAGCTGCTGCGCGAGACCCTGGCGCGGATGCCGGGTGTCGACACCGGTGCGGTGGATCGGGCCCTCGCCCAGGTGACCGGGCAGGCGCTCGGGATCCGCTGACGACACGTGCGCGAAGGCATCACCCGGGACGATCGATGACCCCCCGAGCGGATGGCCCGATCGGGCTATCTTCCCCAAAGTGGGGGACAAGCCCGGCCCAGTGAGGCCACACTGAGCCAATGAGTGACCCGCAGGGGGTGGATTACTCGCCGGTCAGCGTGGTGGTTGTGGATGACCATCGGATGTTCGGTGAGCTGCTCCGGCGCGTCATCTCGACAGATCCCGGGATGACGTGCGTCGGCACCGCCGACACCCTCTCCGACGCCTACGCGATGATCGACGCCCTCCAGCCGGACGCCGTCGTCATGGATGTGCAGATCGGCCACGACGACGGGCTGACAGCCACGGCCGAGATCGTGCGTCGGCACCCCCAGATGCGGGTCGTGGTGCTGACGGCGTTCTCCACCGAGCCGCTGCTGCGCCGCGCCGTCAGCTCGGGCGCGAGTGCGCTGCTCGCCAAGGACGGCGCCGTCGAGGACCTCCTGGAAGCACTGCGCCCGGCGGGTCCGGACGAGTTCAACGTGGACCCCGCCCTGCTGCGTCGGCTGCTCGCCGTGCGGCGCGCGCCGGGCCCCCGCGCGGTGATGCTGACCACGCGCGAGGACCAGGTGCTCCACCTGCTCGCCGAGGGCCACGACACCGCCGCCATCGCGCACCGGCTCGGCATCTCCCGGCACACCTGTCGGGGCTACGTCGGCTCCCTGTTCAGCAAGCTCGATGCCCACTCGCAGCTGGAGGCGGTCGCGGTCGCCAAGCGCAGGGGGCTGCTGCGTGAGTCCGGCTGAGCGCCCCCCACGCGACGGTGGCTCGGTCACCCGCACGGCCCTGCTCCGCTTCGTGGGCCTGAGCGTGGTCACCCTGCTCGGTCTCGCCATCGGGGCGGTCGTGGTCGGCGACCGGATCGCCGAGGACTGGGCGATCGACGACGCCCAGCTGCGCGATGCCGCCGTCGCCGGCGCCGTCGCCGGCCCCCTGGTCGACGACAAGGTCCGCGCCGGAGAGATCGCGGCGCTCGCCCGCCTGGACGACACCCTGCGCGACACGATGGCCCAGGGGTCGATCAGGCACGTGAAGCTGTGGAACGAGGAGGGGCTCGTCATCTGGTCGGACGAGCCGGAGATCACCGGGCGACGCTTCGAGCTCGACGACAAGGTGCGAGCCCTCTTCCGAACCGGAGGAGTCACCGCCGAGGTGTCGACCCTGGACAAGGACGAGAACATCGCCGAACGCGACGAAGGGGAGCTCCTCGAGGTCTACGCCGGCGTCGTCGACGGGTCGGGCCGGCCGCTGGTCGTCGAGGCCTACCTGTCGACCGAGCAGATGCGTGCGGAGCAGCGCACGATCCTGGTGGCCCTGCTGTCGGTGGCCGTCGGCGTGCTCATCGCCTACCAGCTGGCAATCCTGCCCCTGGCCGTCGGGCTGGCCCGGCGGGTCGAGCGCGGGCAGGAGCGGCACGCGCAGCTGTTGCGCCGTTCGCTGCTCGCCACGCACCGGGAACGGCTGCGGATCGCCCACGACCTGCACGACGGCGTGGTGCAGGACCTGGCCGGACTGACCTACGCCATGCCCCTCGTCGCGCAACAGCTGCCCTCCACACCGGAGGCAGCGCTCGCCCGGCAGACGGTGGCGGACGCGTCCGAGATGCTGGCCCACGACGTGGAGGCCCTGCGCTCGCTGCTCGTCGACATCCACCCACCGGACCTCGAGGGACACGGCCTGGCCGAGGCCGCGCGCGACCTGGCCGAGCGGGTGGAGTCGTCCGGCACGGCCGTCCAGCTGGACGTGCCCGAGTCGCCGGACTGGGCCCTGGGAACCTCGCGCCTGGTCTACCGCACCCTCCAGGAAGCGTTGCGCAACGTCGTCAGCCACTCGGGTGCCTCCCGGGTGGCCGTCCGGGTGCACCGTCAGGGCGCCGAGGTCCACGTCGAGGTGAGCGACGACGGCCGCGGCCTCGACGAGGTGCCCGAGCCGCGGCCCGGGCACCTCGGGCTGCAGCTGCTGCGCGAGAACCTCGAGGACTTCGGCGGCGGGCTGACCCTGCGCACCGCTGACGCCGGAGGCGCAACCCTCACCGCCGTGATCCCGGCCGACGTCGTCGACGGCTGAGAGGTCGGGCCACTACTTCTTGGTGGCCTGGGCCCCCGCGCCGTCGGAGGTGAGGGCGGCGATGAAGGCCTCCGGCGGCACCTCGACCGACCCGATGTTCTTCATCCGCTTCTTGCCCGCCTTCTGCTTCTCGAGCAGCTTGCGCTTGCGCGAGATGTCGCCGCCGTAGCACTTGGCGAGGACGTCCTTGCGGATGGCGCGGATGTTCTCGCGCGCGATGACCCGGGCGCCGACGGCAGCCTGGATCGGCACCTCGAACTGCTGCCTCGGGATCAGCTCCTTGAGCTTGCCGGCCATCATGACGCCGTAGCCGTACGCCTTGTCCTTGTGGACGATCGCGGAGAACGCGTCGACGGTCTCCCCCTGCAGCAGGATGTCGACCTTGACCAGGTCGGCGGCCTGGTCGCCGTCGGGCTCGTAGTCGAGGCTGGCGTAGCCGCGGGTGCGCGACTTGAGCTGGTCGAAGAAGTCGAAGACGACCTCGGCCAGCGGCAGGGTGTAGCGCATCTCGACCCGCTCCGCCGAGATGTAGTCCATGCCCAGGAGCGTGCCGCGCTTGCCCTGGCAGAGCTCCATGATCGCGCCGATGAACTCGCTGGGCGCGAGGATCGTGGCGCGCACCTTGGGCTCGCGCACCTCGGCGATCTTGCCGCCGGGGAACTCGCTGGGGTTGGTCACGACGATCTCGGTGCCGTCGTCCATCGCCACCTCGTAGACGACGTTGGGCTGGGTCGAGATGAGCTCGAGGTCGAACTCGCGCTCGAGCCGCTCACGGACGATCTCGAGGTGCAGCAGGCCCAGGAAGCCGCACCGGAACCCGAAGCCCAGGGCCACCGAGGTCTCCGGCTCGTAGACGAGCGCGGCGTCGTTGAGCTTGAGCTTGTCGAGGGCCTCGCGCAGGTCGGGGTAGTCGGAGCCGTCGAGGGGGAAGAGCCCCGAGAAGACCATCGGCTTGGGGTCGCGGTAGCCGCCGAGGGCGGTGCTGGCGGGCTTGACGAGGTTGGTCACCGTGTCGCCGACCCGGCTCTGGCGCACGTCCTTCACGCCGGTGATGAGGTAGCCGACCTCGCCGACGCCCAGGCCCTTGCCCGGCACCGGCTCGGGGCTGATGACGCCGATCTCGAGCAGCTCGTGGGTGGCCCGGGTCGACATCATGATGATCCGCTCGCGCGGGTTGAGGTTGCCGTCGATGACCCGCACGTACGTGACGACCCCGCGGTAGGTGTCGTAGACCGAGTCGAAGATCATCGCGCGCGCCGGCGCGTTGGCGTCGCCGGACGGGGACGGGATCTGCCGGACGATCTCGTCGAGCAGCGGCTCGACCCCCACGCCGGTCTTGCCTGACACGTGGAAGCAGTCCTCCGGCTCGCAGCCGATCAGCTTGGCGAGCTCCTCCGCGTACTTCTCGGGCTGGGCCGCCGGCAGGTCGATCTTGTTGAGCACCGGGATGATCGTGAGCTCGTTCTCCATCGCGAGGTAGAGGTTCGCAAGGGTCTGCGCCTCGATGCCCTGCGCCGCGTCGACGAGCAGCACCGCGCCCTCGCACGCGGCCAGGCTGCGGCTCACCTCGTAGGTGAAGTCGACGTGCCCCGGCGTGTCGATCATGTTGAGCACGTGGGGCGCCCCGTCGAGGTCCCACGGCATCCGCACGGCCTGGCTCTTGATCGTGATGCCGCGCTCGCGCTCGATGTCCATCCGGTCGAGGTACTGCGCGCGCATCGACCGGTCGTCGACGACACCGGTGATCTGCAGCATGCGGTCGGCCAGGGTCGACTTGCCGTGGTCGATGTGGGCGATGATGCAGAAGTTGCGGATCGCCTCCTGCGGCGTGGCGTGCGGCTGCAGCGCGATGCGGGCGCGGGGGGACACGAGCGGGTGGGTTCCTTGCGTGGGAGGTCAGGGCACTGTGCTCCAGTGTCCCACGATCCACGGATGCCGTTCACGCACCCCGCAGCAGCGCGATCGCCCGGTCGAGGGCCTCGCCGGCCGGGCACTCGACGTCGGGCCGCACCCCGACGCCCTCCCAGGAGCTGCCGTCGCGGGGGTGCCGGGCCCGGGCCACCGGCACGGCGAGCTCGAGCTCGGGGTGCACGGCGACGCCCTCGCGCGGGTTGGCCCCGCCACGGGTGCGCTCCCCCACGACCCGGCCCCGACCGAGCAGCTGCACGTCGAAGGCCAGCTCCTCCCCACCCGAGAACGTCGCGGCCGAGGTGAGCACCACCAGCGGCCGGTCCGGTCCGAACCGCCGGGGCGCCACCGGGTGAGTCCAGCGTTGGCGCACACCCTCCAGGCGCGACTCGATGTCGACCAGGTGCACCGGCTCGTCGCCGACGACGTGGCTGAGCAGCAGCTGCACCGTGTCGGGGTCCCCACCACGGCACTCGCGCACGTCGAGCACCAGGGCGTCGGCGTCGGCGACCAGCGCCATCGCGGCCGTCACGGCATCCCACGACGGGCCGGCCGGCGGGAGCACCGGCCCGACCGACAGGTGCGCGATGTTCCCCGCCAGCCGCTCGACGCGGCGCATCCCGCCGGCGGAGGTGCGCGCCGTCTCGCGCCAGTAGGCCTCGTAGGCCGCGGGGTCCTCGGTGGGCGGAACGCCGTCGGGGTGATGGATGACCCGCAGGTGCAGGTCGTGCGCGACGTCCTGGAGGTCGGCGCTCAGGGCGGCCGCGAGGGCGGCGGGGTCGAGGCCGTCGTAGGCACCGGCGGCCGCCCGTTCCCGCAGGCGCGCAGCGGCCTGCCCGCCCACCTGCGGGAGCACGAAACGCTCGGCCACGAGATCGGCACAGCGGGCGACGACGTCGGCGGTTCCGGGGGCGATCTGGTCGGTGGTCTCCATGCCGGCAAGTCTGGTGGGGCCGTTGACAGAGCGTCAATTGTTCTTGACGCTTGACCTCGTGGACACCGACCTGCTCGACGTCACCGACACCGAGCAGCTGCGCGCGCTCGGCCACCCCGCGCGGTTGCGGCTGCTGCTGTCGGTCGGCGCCGACGGTGCCACGGTCAGCCAGCTCTCCGCCCGGCTGGGCACCAACAAGGGCAACGTCGCCCACCACCTCGCCGTGCTCGAGCGGGCCGGGCTGGTGCGCCGGGGCCGCACCCGCACCGTGCGCGGTGGCACCGAGCAGTACTTCGAGCGGGTGGCGCGCCGGCTGCGCACGCCGGGCGGCGCGGCATCCGGCCACACCGCCGCCCTGCTGCAGACCGTGGCCGACGAGGTGGATGCCGCCCCGGGTGACCCGCTGCTGCACCTGCGACGACTGCGGATGACTCCCCAGCAGGCAGCGGCACTGGCCGCGCACCTCGACCGGCTCGTCGCCGACCTGCCGGACGGGCGTGCGTCCGACCCCCTGTGCTCGGTGCTGGTCGGGGTCTACCGGTCCGCCCACGCCTAGGCTCGGTGCGTGCCCACGACTCCCTCGACCCGCCGTCCCGGGCTGCTGCGCAGCGCCGCCTCCTCGCTGCGCCGGTGGCTGACCGGCAAGCCCGCGCCCTATCCCGGCGACTTCACCGGGCGCCTGGTGCCGGCCTACGACCCGCACGCCGACGGCCGCCCCGACCCCGGGGAGATCGTGTGGACCTGGGTGCCGTTCGAGGAGGACCACCGTCAGGGCAAGGACCGGCCGGTGCTGCTCGTCGGGCGCGACGGGCGGTGGCTGCTGGCGCTGCAGCTGACCAGCAAGGACCACGACGGCTACCCGTCACCCGGTGGCCGGCGCCGCTGGGTCGACATCGGGTCGGGCGCCTGGGACCGTCAGGGCCGACCGAGCGAGGTGCGCGTCGACCGGGTCGTGCGCGTCGACCCCAAGGCCGTGCGTCGCGAGGGGGCGGTGCTCTCCCGGCAGCGCTTCGACGCCGTGGCGCGGGCGGTCGCCGACCTGCACCGCTGAGCCGGGCGGGCCAACGACCCCGGACGTGCGACGGGGCCCGTCACCGAGATCGGTGACAGGCCCCGTCGGGGTCGCGGACGGTCAGAGCCCGGCGGCCTTCTTGGCCATCGAGGACTTCTTGTTCGCGGCCTGGTTCTTGTGGATGACGCCCTTGCTCACGGCCTTGTCGAGCTTGGTGGTCGCCACCTGCAGCGCGGCCTTCGCCTCGTCGGCGTTGCCGGCGTCGGCGGCGTCGCGGAACTTGCGGATCGCCGTCTTGAACTCGGACTTGATCGCCTTGTTGCGCTCGGTCGCCAAACGGTTCGTCTTGATCCGCTTGAGCTGGGACTTGATGTTTGCCACGTGTGAATGCTTTCTCTGGGGTCGGTATGCCGTTAGAGGGCGGCAGTCGCACGTCGGGACCGGACGTGGGGACATCCGTGGTTGACCTGCGCTGGGTGGTGCTGCGTTGCGCGCACGACCTCAAGCGCGCACGCAAGGACCAAAGTTACCAGCGGGGCACCCGACCCGCCAAAACGTCGGATGCCGCGGGGCGGGCCCGGGCCTCAGGCTCGGTTGCGGGCGTGCTGGCCGGTGATGGTGAGCACGCACCGCTCGACGGCGTAGACCGGGTCGCGCCCGCCGCCCTTGACCTCGAAGTCGGCCGCGGCGACGGCGGTGACGCAGGTGGCAAGAGCCTCTGCGGTCCAGCCCCCGAGGGCCCGGCGGGCCTTGTCGACCTGCCAGGGCGCCATGCCGAGGTCGCGGGCCAGGTCGGCGGAGCGGCCCCGCCCGGCCGAGCCCACCTTGATCAGCTGGCGGGCCTGCTGGGCGAGCACGGCCACGATCGGCACCGGGTCGACGCCGACGGCGATGGCGTGCCGCAGCAGGCGCAGCGCCTCCCCCGTGTCGCCGGCCATGGCCGCGTCGGCGACCCGGAAGCCGGTGGCCTCGACCTTGCCCCCGTGGTAGGTCAGCACCACCTGCTCGTCGATGACGCCGGTCGTGTCGTCGACGAGCTGCTGGCAGGCCGCCGACAGCTCACGGACGTCCTTGCCCACGGCCTCGACGAGCGCGTGAACCGCCTCGCCGGTGGCCTTGCGCCGGGCCCGGCGGAACTCGTTGGCGGCGAACTCGGCCTTGTCGCGGTCGCTCTTGATCGCCGGCGCGTCGATGACCCGCGCCCCGGACCCCTTGAGGCTGTCGAGCACCTTCTTGCCGCGCGACCCGCCCTTGTGCAGCACCACCAGGGTGAGGTCGGGCTCCGGCTCGCCCACGAGGGCGGCGAGCAGGTCGGCCTGCAGCTCGTCGTCGGCCTCGTCGAGGTCGTGCACGACGATGCACTTCGCGCCGCCGAACAGTGACGGGCTGGCGTGCAGGGTCAGCTCACCGGCGGTGTACGCGGCGGCGTAGAGGCGGATCGTCTCGAGGTCGGGCTCGCTGACCTTGAGCTCGTCGAGGGTCTGCGCGACGCCCCGCTCGGCGAGCAGCGACTCGGGCCCGGAGACCAGGACGTACGGCGGCACCCGGTGGCGCACCGCGACCTCGTCCGACATGGGCGTCACTCTGCCACGGGCGACGGACAGCCGCGGCCCGGCTCCTGCCCGGCGCCGTCCGCGCGGCGGGGAGGGCTCCCCATCGACGTCCGGCCCCGACCCGTGGCCTGATGGGGCGTGACGCCACTCGACAGCCGTCGCACCGACCCGTGAGGGCCCCGACACCGACCCGCCGACTCAGCGCCGCGACCACGGCCACACCGGTGGGGTCACCGTGCGGCGGAACAACCCCTACACCGGCCAGCTGATCCACCAGTGGAACGTCACGCTGGGCCCGGGGCAGACCTCCGGCTACGGCACGGTCTACCTGTCGCGCGTCCTGCCGGACTACCTCGTCGCCGGATCCGGTGAGCTCGACGGGAGCGGAAGCGGCGGGGACGTGGGCATCGGGTACATCGCCTACTGCTGAGCCGACCGCGCTCCTGTGGGGGACCTGATCAGTCGAAGGTGAGGGTCGGGCCGGTGCCGGCCTCGAGCCCGAGACCGGCCAACCGGGCCGTCACGGCCTCGACCGGCAGCTCCATCGACTCGGCGAGCTCGTCGAGCGTCAGCCCGAGCTCGATGCCGTCGCGCAGCTCCTCGTCCTCCTGCTCGGTCCACGCGTGGCCGTGCGTGACGGCGGTGCGCGACGACTCCGGCGGGGGTGGGTCCTCGGCGACCGGGCGCTCGACGGGCACCGGTGCCGCGGCATCCGCACCGCGGTCGGTGTCCCCCACCGGCCCGGGAACCGCGCCGGTCAGCCCGCGCAGGGCCGGCTCGGCCACCGGCTGCGGCGGCTCGGCGGTCTCGTCGAGGCGCTTGAGCGCCGCCAGCACCATGGCGCGGTCGGCCGTCGGCCAGAACGGCGGCAGCGAGCGCTGGAGGAAGCCGGCGTAGCGCGCGGTCATCATCCGGTTGTCGAGGAAGGCGACGACGCCGCGGTCGTCGGAACGGCGGATGAGGCGCCCCGCGCCCTGCGCCAACCGCAGCGCGGCGTGCGTGGCCGAGACCGCCATGAAGCCGTTCCCACCCATCCGCGCGATGGCCTGCGAGCGCGCCGAGGCCAGCGGGTCGTCGGGGCGCGGGAACGGGATGCGGTCGATGATGACGAGCTGGCACGACGAGCCGGGCACGTCGACGCCCTGCCACAGCGAGAGCGTGCCGAACAGGCAGGTGCGCGGGTCGCGGGCGAACTGGCGCACCAGGGTGCTGATCTGGTCCTCGCCCTGGCACAGGAAAGCGATCTCGCCCTCCTTGTCGGCGAACCGCTCGCGCATCGCCTCGGTGGCCTCCTTGGCGGCGCGCATCGACGAGAACAGGCCCAGCGTGCGGCCACCCGCGGCCCGCACCAGCGCCTCGATCTCGTCGAGCGTCTCGGTGGCCAGGCCGTCGCGCCCGGGCGGTGGCAGGTGCCGGGCCACGTAGGCGATGCCCTGCTCGGGGTAGGCGAACGGGCTGCCGACGTCGAGCCCGCGCCACTGCGGCGCACCCTCACCGCGCAGGCCGATGGTGCCGGCGACGGCGTCGAACGACCCGCCGAGCTCGAGGGTGGCCGAGGTGAGCACCACGGTGCGCTCGGAGAAGACCTTGTCGCGCACGAGCATCGCCACGCTCATCGGGGCGACCCGCAGCACGGGGCCACGGCGCGGGTCGCGGTTGAGCCACACGACGTCGAGCTCGCGCTCCTCGAGGATGCGCGAGGCGTTCTCGAAGACCTCGTCGACGGCGGCACGCGCCACCTGGCGGCCGCCGTCGGGCTCCTCACCCTGCTGCGGCTTGAGCTCGCTCTGTACGGCGCGGGCGGTGTCACGCACCCGAGAGAGGGCCAGGCCGAGCGAGTCGGGGATGCCGGTCAGCCGCCCCTCGGGGGCCGGCTCGAGCACCGACTCGAGCAGGTCGGCGGCCTCGTCCATGGTCGAGCTCGAGTCGGCCTGGCGGCCGGCGCGCTTGGCTGCGGCCCGGACCATGCCGGGCGTGACCTCGTCGGTGATGGTGGAGGTGACCCGGTCGACCAGCTCGTGGCCCTCGTCGACGACCAGCACGTCGTGCTCGGGCAGCATCTGGCGGCCCTCGAAGGCGTCGATGGCCATGAAGGAGTGGTTGGTGACGATGACGTCGACGTCGCGGGCGGCCTCGCGGGAGCGCTCGACGAAGCACTCCGAGACCATCGGGCAGCGACCGCCCAGGCACTCCTCGGCCGACACCGACACCTGACGCCAGGCCCGCTCGGACACGCCCGGCACGAGCTCGTCGCGGTCACCGGACTCGGTGACCTCGGCCCAGTCGCGCAGCCGCACCACCTCGGCGCCGAGCCGTGACGCCTGCTGGTCGACCGCACCCACCGACATCAGCGTGTCGGCGTCGTCGTCCGGGAAGCCACCCTCGAGCTTGTGGGCGCACAGGTAGTTGCGGCGCCCCTTGACCAGGGCGTAGGTCGGCCGGCGGCCCAGCAGCGGGGCGAGGGACTCGGCCAGCCGCGGCATGTCGCGGTCGACGATCTGGGCCTGGAGCGCCAGCGTCGCGGTGGCGACCACGGTGGGCGTGCCCGAGTCCATCGCGTGGCGCACCGCGGGCACGAGGTAGGCCAGCGACTTGCCGGTGCCGGTGCCGGCCTGCACGAGCAGGTGGCCCTTGCCGTCGATCGCGTCGGAGACGGCGTGCGCCATCTCGACCTGCCCGGGCCGCTCGGTGCCGCCGACCCCGCCGACCGCGGCGTGGAGGAGCTCGTCGAGGGAAGGCACCAGAGCAGGGTATGCCGTCGGCCCGACTCCCGCCGCGCGCCCTCCACAGGCGTCGTGTACGGCAAACGCCGGTCGCCGACGGCTCGTGGTGCCACGATGGGGGCGTGAGCATCGACGTCGACGCACCCACCCCGTTCCCGTCCGACATCGAGATCGCCGAGGCCGCCGACATCACGCCCGTCGTCGACCTGGCGCGCGACGAGCTCGGCATCCCCGCCGAGGCCCTCGTCCCGTACGGCCACACCAAGGCCAAGGTCTCGCTGAGCTACCTGCGTTCGCTGGAGGACCGACCCGACGGGCACCTGGTGCTCGTCACGGCGATGAGCCCGACCCCCGCCGGCGAGGGCAAGACCACCACCTCGGTGGGGCTGGCCGACGCGCTGCGTCGCATCGGCGAGAAGAGCGTCGTGGCCCTGCGCGAGCCGTCGATGGGCCCGGTGTTCGGCATCAAGGGCGGCGCGGCCGGCGGCGGCTACAGCCAGGTCGTGCCGATGGTCGACATCAACCTCGCCTTCACCGGAGACTTCGCCGCGATCGCCGCGGCCAACAACCTGCTCGCCGCGATGATCGACAACCACCTGCACCAGGGCAACGCCCTGGACATCGACCCACGCACCGTCACCTGGAAGCGCGTGGTCGACCTGAACGACCGGGCGCTGCGCCAGATCGTCGTGGGACTGGGTGGCGTGCCCAACGGGGTGCCCCGCGAGGACGGTTTCGACATCGTCGTGGCGTCCGAGGTGATGGCGATCCTCTGCCTGGCCGTATCGCTGCCCGACCTCAAGCGCCGGCTCGGCGACGTCGTCGTCGGCTACACCCGCGGCAAGGAGCAGGTCACCGCCCGCGACCTGCAGGCCGACGGCGCGATGACCGTGCTGCTGCGTGACGCTCTCGCCCCGAACCTGGTGCAGACCCTCGAACACACCCCCGCCTTCATCCACGGCGGCCCCTTCGCGAACATCGCCCACGGCTGCAACTCGGTCATGGCCACCCGGGCCGCCCTCAAGCTGGGCGACTGGGTCATCACCGAGGCCGGGTTCGGCGCCGACCTCGGGGCCGAGAAGTTCATCGACATCAAGTGCCGGGCCAGTGGCCTGCGCCCCGAGGTCGCCGTCGTCGTCGTGACCATCCGGGCGCTGAAGTTCCACGGGGGGGTGGCCGTCGCCGACGTCGACCGCGAGAACCTCGACGCGGTCAGCCACGGCATGACCAACCTGCGACGCCACCTCGAGAACGTGCGCGGCGTGTACCGGCTCACCCCGGTCGTCGCGGTGAACCGCTTCCCCAGCGACACCGACGCCGAGGTCGACCTCGTGGTGCGGATGTGCTCGCACGAGGGCGTGCGGGCCTACCCGGCCACCCACGTGCGTGACGGCGGCGTCGGGGCCGAGGCCCTGGCGCGAGGAGTCATCGAGGCGGTGCGCGAGGGCAAGAGCGACATGCGCTTCGTCTACGACGACCACCTCTCGCTGGAGAAGAAGGCCGAGGCCGTGGCGACCCGGGTCTACGGCGCCGCCCGGGTGACGTTCGAGCCGCGCGCCCGTCGCCGCCTCGACCAGATCGAGGCCGCCGGCTACGGCCACCTGCCGATCTGCATGGCCAAGACCCAGTCGTCCTTCTCCACCGACCCCTCGCAGCGTGGCGCGCCCTCGGGGCACACCATCGCCGTGCGCGAGGTCCGGCTGGCCGCCGGCGCCGGGTTCGTCGTGCTCGTCACCGGCGAGATCATGACGATGCCGGGCCTGCCCAAGGTGCCCGCTGCGCACCGCATCGACGTCGACGACGACGGCCGCGTCGTCGGCCTGAGCTGAGAACAACTTCTTCGCCCGATGCGGGAACCTTCACGTTCGCAGCACAACCGTTCCGGTGCGCAGGTCAGGGTTGCCGCATCCTGCGGGAAAGTTGAGGCGCGGGGCGGCGCTCAGGCGCGGCCGTCGGCGACCATCGGGTGGCCGTCGAGCCGCCGGGCCATGACCACGCTGTCGCGGTCGTCGCCGGGCGCCACCCGGATGACGCCGGGCACCCGCCCGATCTCGACGTAGCCACAGCCCTCGTAGAACCGCGTGGTCCCGAGCCCGCTGCGAACGTCGAGCACGACGACCTCGACGTTCTGGTCGCGCGCCACCCGGTGCATCGCCGCCATGAGCATTCGCCCCAGGTTGCGGCCGCGCAGGTCGGGGTGGGTCATGATCCGGTAGCCCGTGCGCGTGTGCCCGAGCAGCGCGTTGCGGTCGGCGACCCAGAACCCGGCGCCCACGACCCGCTGGTCCGGTCCGCGCAGCAGCACGCCGGTGGTGTTCCCGTCGGCCATCCCCTCCTCGTGCACCGAGAGCGCCTGCGCGACGTGGTGGCGCGGTGCGCCCGGCAGGAACCCCACGGCTCCGCCGTGGTCGTTGACCGCGCACCACAGGTCGAGCAGCGACTCGCGGGTCTCCTCGCTGAACCAGTCGTGGGCCTCGAACCGCGGTGCCCGCAGCTGCGTCGAGGCCGTCGCCTCCCCACCGCCGTCGTCGGGGGAACCCATCGGCTGCAGGCCCGCCGCCAGGGCGGTGCGCACCGATGGCTGGTTGGCGGACCTGCTCTTCATGACGACCGGGAGGTCGGGCAGCCACTCCAGTGCGTGTGAGGTCCAGGCCCGGGCCGCCTCGGTCGCCAGCCCACGGCCGTGCACGCCGCCGGCGAGACGGTAGTACAGGTTCAGCACCTGCTCGCCGTGCTCGTCGCGCAGCCGCCGCAGCCCCCCGACGCCGATCCCCGTGCGGGTGTTGGTCTCCACGACGATGCCGTAGTCGAAGCCGGCGCTCTCCCAGCGGTCCAGGCAGTCGGTGAAGCCGCGGGCCGCGGCCTCGTCACTGTCGGGCATCGCGACGGCCGCGTGCGTGTAGAGCGACGGGTCGCGGTGCAGCCCGACCCACAGCGACCGGTCCGCACGGCTGGGCGGGCGCAGCGTCAGCCGGTTCGTCGTCAGCTCACGGGGCGCCTTGTGCACGGTCGCGAGGGTATCTGCCGGGTGGGCCGAAACGAGGTTCCGGTGCAGGTCATCCGCCCGACGGTCAGACGGCGTAGGCCATGAGGTCGCCGGCGAGGTCGGGCGTCACACGCGCGGTCAGCCGGGTGCCGTCGGCGACGTGCTCGCTGGCGAGTACCTCACCGGTCTCGTGGATGCGGCTGACCAGGTCGCCGCGGTCGTACGGCACGAGCACCTCGACGTCGATGTCGGGCTGGGGCAGCTCGTCGGCGATGAGGGCCCGCAGCTCGTCGAGGCCGGCGCCGGTGCGGGCGGACACGACGATCGAGTGCCTCTCGTGCCGACGGAGCCGGTCGATCACCTCCGGGTCGGCGAGGTCGGCCTTGTTGATGACGATCACCTCGCGCACGTCGGTGGCGTCGACGTCGGCGAGCACGGTGCGCACCGCGGAGATCTGGCCCTCCGGGTCGGGGTGCGAGCCGTCGACGACGTGCAGCAGCAGGTCGGCCTCGGCGACCTCCTCGAGCGTGGACCGGAACGCCTCGACGAGCTGGTGCGGCAGCGCGCGCACGAAGCCGACCGTGTCGACGAGCGTGTAGAGGCGACCGTCGGGCGTCTCGGACCGGCGCACGGTGGGGTCGAGGGTCGCGAACAGCTGGTTCTCGACGAGCACCCCGGCACCGGTCAGCCGGTTGAGGATGGAGGACTTGCCCGCGTTCGTGTACCCGGCGATGGCGACGCTCGGCACGGCATTCGCCCGGCGGCTGCCGCGCTTGGTGTCGCGGACCGTCTTCATCTCCTTGATCTCACGGCGCAGCTTGGCGATGCGGGTGTTGATCCGTCGACGGTCGAGCTCGATCTTGGTCTCACCCGGTCCGCGCGAGCCCATGCCCTGGCCGCCGGCGGCCTGGCCACCGGCCTGACGAGACATCGACTCACCCCAGCCACGCAGGCGCGGCAGGAGGTACTGGAGCTGGGCGAGCTCGACCTGGGCCTTGCCCTCCCGGCTCTTCGCGTGCTGGGCGAAGATGTCGAGGATCAGCGCGGTGCGGTCGATGACCTTGACCTTGACGACGTCCTCGAGGGCGCGCCGCTGGCTCGGGGCGAGCTCGGTGTCGCAGATGACGGTGTCGGCGCCCTCCGCGATGACGATGTCGCGCAGCTCGGCGGCCTTGCCCTTGCCGAGGTAGGTGGCGGGGTCGGGGTTGGACCGGCGCTGGACGACACCGGCGAGCACCTCGGACCCGGCGGTCTCGGCGAGCGCGGCGAGCTCGCGCATCGAGTTCTCGGCGTCGTCGGCGGTGCCCTCGCACCAGACGGCGGCGAGCACGACCCGCTCGAGCCGCAGCTGGCGGTACTCGACCTCGGTGACGTCCTCGAGCTCGGTGGACAGCCCGGCGACGCGGCGCAGCGAGGCGCGCTCCTCGCGGTCGAGCTGGTCGCCGTCGAAGGAGACGTCGTCGTTCAGCACGAAGCCGCTGTCGTTGAATGTCGCGGTGTCGAAGGTGGTGTCGTCGGCGGCGAGCGCTTCGGCCCGCCCGGAGAGGATGTTCTTGGCAGTCATGTTCTCCCTAGGGTCTCACCGCGCAACGCCCGGGAGCGAACAGTTTCTTCCGGCCCCGCTAGCGTGTCCCTGCGATGAGCGAGCAGGACCACTACTTCACGGCCGCCCCGGCGAGCGCCGACGAGCGCCGCCGGCTGCGGGTGCGCCTCGCCGGACGCGAGGTCGAGGTCGACGTGGCGCCCGGCATCTTCTCGCCCGGTGGGCTCGACAAGGGCACCGTCGTGCTCCTCGACGAGGCGCCGGCCCCGCCGCCCACCGGCACCTTCCTCGACCTCGGCTGCGGCTGGGGGCCGGTCGCCCTGACCCTGGCCCTGCGCTCCCCCGGGGCCACCGTGTGGGCCCTCGACGTCAACGAGCGGGCGCTCGACCTCACCCGGCGAAACGCCGAGGCGCTGGGGCTCCAGGGCGTGCGCGCGACCACCGCCGACGGCATCCCGGGTGACCTGCGGTTCGACCTGATCTGGTCCAACCCGCCGATCCGGGTCGGCAAGGCGGTGCTCCACGACCTGCTGCGCACCTGGCTGCCCCGGCTGACCTCCGGCGGGGTGGCCCAGCTCGTCGTGCAGCGCAACCTGGGGTCGGACAGCCTGCAGCGGTGGATCGGCACAGAGCTCGAGATGCCGTGCAGCCGGCTCACCTCGAGCAAGGGCTTCCGGGTGCTCGAGGTGAGGCAGCCATGACTTCGTCCACGACTCCCGCGCTGGGCGTGGTGCTCGTCCCGACCCTCCCCCCGGAGTCGCTGCACCCCCTCGCGGCGGCGGCCGACCGCCACCTCGACGAGCTCTGGCTGTGGGAGGACTGCTTCAAGGAGTCGTCGATCGCGGCGGCGGGGGCGGCCCTGGCGTGGACCGAGCGGGTGCGCGTCGGCATCGGCCTGGCCCCGGTGCCGCTGCGCAACGTCGCCCTGATGGCGATGGAGCTCGCGACGCTGCACCGGCTCTTCCCGGGCCGGCTGCTGCCCGGCATCGGGCACGGCGTGCAGGACTGGATGGGCCAGGTCGGCGCGCGGCCGGCCTCGCCCCTGACCCTGCTGCGCGAGCACGCCGACGCGCTGCGCCTGCTGCTCGACGGGCACGAGGTCACCGTCTCGGGTCGCTACGTCACCCTCGACCGGGTGCGCCTGGTGTGGCCCCCGGACCCCGGGACGCCCCTGCTCGTCGGCGGCAACGGGCCACGCACCCTCGAGCTCGCCGGGCAGGTGGGCGACGGCATCCTCATCGGGTCTGCCGCGTCTGACGCCGAGCTCGCCGACTCGGTGGCAGCGGCGCGAGCCGGCTGGGTGCAGGGTCGGGGCCGGTCGGGCGCCCGGATGCCGGTGGTCACCCACCTGCTGACGGCGACCGGGCCCGGGGCCGAGCAGCGCCTCGCGGACGAGCTGGCCCGCTGGGACCGCGCCGACGGAGCGCCGGGCCGGGGTGTCGCCGGCGACGCCCGGACCGTGGCGGATGCCGTGCGCCGGCTCGCCCGGATCGGCGCCACGAGCGTGGTGTTCCAGCCCACCGAGGACGAGCCGGACCTCGAGGGGTTCGTGGAGTTCGTCGGGCGCGACGTCAGGTCAGCGCTGGCGCGCTGAGCGCGGCGAGGTCGATGCTGCCGTCGGCCACGAGCACGGCCGGGCCAGCCAGCTCGACGCCGTGGTCGGGCAGCAGCCGCACGGTGAGCCGGCCCCCGGGCACGTCGACCAGCCAGGTGGCCCCGGTGTCGAGGCCCCCGGCCCAGAAGCTCGTGGCGATGGCGGCCGCGCACGCACCGGTGCCGCACGACCGGGTCTCGCCGACGCCCCGCTCGTGCACTCGCATGGCGATGTGCCCCGGCCCCATCGGACGCACCAGCTCGACGTTCGTGCCGTGCTCGGGCTCGGGCCGCACCCGCGGGGCGTGGGTGAGGTCGAGGGTGTCGAGGTCGAGCTGCGGCGGCAGCGCCACGACGGTGTGCGGGTTGCCGAGGTCGACCCGCAGCGCCGAGCACGGGTCGCCGTCGTCGTCGAGGTGCACCAGGGCGTCGAAGCCGTCGCGCTCGGCCGTCTCGGGGTCGGTCAGCCGCCACGGCCCGAGCTCGACGGCGAACCCGTCGCCGTCGCGGCGCACGTGCTTGACGCCCGCCCGGGTGGCGATGGCGAACTCGTCGGCCGTCTCGAGGCCCTCGCGACGCAGGTACGCCGCGAAGACCCGGGTGCCGTTGCCGCACATCTCGGACAGGCTGCCGTCGGCGTTGCGGTAGTCCATGAACCAGCGCGCCGAGCCGGCCTGGGCCCGCACGGTGGGGTCGTCGGCGAGGTCGGCCGGCACGATGCGGATGACGCCGTCCCCGCCGACGCCGGCCCGCCGGTCGGCCAGGGCTGCTGCTCGCGCGGCGGTCAGGCCGAGGGCGCCGTCGAGGTCGGGAACGAGCACGAAGTCGTTCTCCGTGCCGTGCCCCTTGGTGAAGGTCAGCCGGTCAGCCATGCGCACCATTGTGGGTCACGTGCTCGAGGACCCGGTCGACGAGGTCGTCCCAGGGTTCGGCGAGGGGGTCGAACCAGCCGACCCGGGGGTCGGCCCCGAACCACGACTCCTGGCGGCGCACGAGCCGCCGGGTGCGCAGCGCGGTCTCGGCGACGGCATCCTCGAACGTGGCCGCGCCGTCGATGACGGCCAGCGCCTGGGCGTACCCGACCGCCCGGCTCGCGGTGCGTCCCTCGCGCAGGCCGTGCGCGACGAGCCCGCGGGTCTCGTCGACCAGCCCGGCGTCGAACATCCGGCGGGCCCGACGGTCGACGCGGGCGTCGAGGGCCTCGCGGTCGGTGCGCAGGCCGACGAGCACGGTCGGTCGCACGAACTCGCGGGTGGGCATCGTCGCGCTGAACGGGCGCCCGGTCAGGGCGATCACCTCGAGGGCCCGCACCACCCGTCGGCCGTTGTTCGGCTCGATGGCGTCGGCGGCCGGCGGGTCCACCGCCCGGAGCTCGGCGAGCAGGGCGAGCGACCCCCTCGCGGTCGAGCCGCTCCTGCAGGGCCGCCCGGACGTCGGGGTCGGTCGGGGGGATCTCGAGCCGGTCGAGCGCCGCGCGCACGTAGAGCCCCGACCCGCCGGCGACCACCGGCACGGCGCCGCGGGCCAGCACGGCGTCGATGTCGGCCCGCGCGTGCCGCTGGTAGGCGGCCACGCTGGCCTCCTCGGACACGTCGAGCACGTCGAGCTGGTGGTGCGGGATGCCGTGCCGCTCCTCGAGCGGCACCTTGGCGGTGCCGATGTCCATCCCCCGGTAGAGCTGCGACGCGTCGGCGCCGACGACCTCGCCGCGAAGCCGCTGCGCGAGGGCGATGGCGAGGTCGGACTTGCCGGTGGCGGTCGGACCGACGACAGCGACGACGAGACCCTCCACGTCAGTCGCTGCGCTCGTCCTCGGGCGTCTCGTCGTCGTGGCCGAACGGGTCGCGGTCCTCACCCGGCATCCACGACAGGCCGGGCACTCCCCAGCCGTGGCCCTTCACGGCCTTGCGCGCCTTGCGCGACCACTTGCCGGCGAGCCGGTCGACGTAGAGGAAGCCGTTGAGGTGGTCGTACTCGTGCTGCAGCATCCGGGCGAACCAGCCGGTCGCCTCGTAGCGGATCTCGGTGCCGTCGACCGCCAGCCCGGTGAGAGTGGCGGCCTCGCCACGGCGCAGTGGGTAGGACTCGCCCGGCACCGACAGGCACCCCTCGACCTCCTCGTGCGGGTCGGGCTCGCCGACGACCGGCTTGGCCGAGGTGAGGTAGGGGTTGATCACCACGCCGCGCGCCGGGATGCCGTCGTCGTTGGTCAGCTGCCAGGTGAAGATCCGCAGGCCGACCCCGACCTGGGGTGCGGCGAGGCCCACGCCGCGCGCGGCATCCATCGTGTCGAACATGTCGGCGACGAGCTCGCGGATGCCGTCGTCGATGACCTCGACGGGCTGGGCGCGCTGGTGGAGGACGGGTTCCCCGGTGATGACGACGGGTCGGATGGCCATGCGGGAGATTCTGGCAGAGCCTGCGCCGGCACCGGACCGCGACGCCGGGAGGCGGGCACTCCTACGATCGTGCGATGAACCCCGCCATCGTCCTGGTCGCCCCCGAGCACGCCGCCGGCCTCACCGACGAGTTCGGGCGCTACGTGCGCGACTACGACGTGCTGACCACCACCTCGGTCGAGGAGGCCGAGCAGGCCGCCCGTCGCGTCGTGGGGCAGGGCGGGCAGGTGGTGATGTTCGTCGCCGAGTCGCAGCTGCCCGGCTACCACGTGCTCGAGGCGTTCGCGCTCTGGCGCACGGTGGTGCCCACCGCCCGGCGGCTGGTCGCCGCGCACTGGTCGCACTTCCTCGCGGACGCACCGGCGCTGCGCGGCGGCCTGGCCAAGGGCAAGTACGACGCGTTCCTGCTGATGCCGCGCGGTGTGCGCGACGAGGAGTTCCACACCGCGGTGTGCGAGATGCTCTCCGACTGGGGCTCGACGGTGGCGGCTCCCGAGGTCGAGACGGTGCGCATCATCACCCCGGCCCCCGACGCCCTCACCCTGGCGATCCGCGACTTCCTCGACCGGATGGGGATGCCGAACCGCACCTACCCGTCGGACAGCGAGCAGGGGCGCGACGTCATCGCCCGCGCCGGCGGCACGCCGACCTTCCCGCTCGTCGAGGCCATCGACCGCGAGATCTTCTCCCCCACGAGCGTGCGTGACGTCGCGCTGCGGGCCTTCGGCGCCCCGACCGACATCGAGCTGGATGCCGTGGTCGACGTCGCCGTCGTCGGCGCCGGCCCGGCGGGCCTCGCGGCAGCGGTCTACGCCTCGTCCGAGGGTCTGTCGACGGTGGTGCTGGAGTCGGAGGCGGTCGGCGGCCAGGCCGGCACGTCGTCGATGATCCGCAACTACCTCGGCTTCCCCCGGGGCATCTCCGGGATGCGGCTGGCCCAGCGGGCCCGCAACCAGGCGATCCGCTTCGGCACGCGCTTCTTCACCGGGTGGTCGGTCACCGCGCTCGAGCCGGGCACGGACGGTGAGCCCTTCGTGCTGCGCACCGACGGCGGGGACGTGCGAGCCCGCGCCGTCGTGGTCTCGGCCGGAGTCACCTATCGCAAGCTGGGCGTGCCGTCGGTCGAGGCGTTCGTCGGCCTCGGCGTGTTCTACGGCAGCGCGATGACCGCGGCCCGCGAGATGGAGGGCTACGACGTGGTGGTCGTGGGTGGTGGCAACTCCGCCGGACAGGCCGCCATCCACCTGGCGAGGTTCGCGGAGTCGGTGACCATCCTGGTGCGGCGCGAGGGGCTCGAGGCCACCATGTCCTCGTACCTGATCGGCGAGATCTCGTACAACCCGCGGATCACGGTGGTGCCCTGCTCGGAGGTGCTCGACGGTGGCGGCGACGGGCGCCTGGAGTGGATCCGGGTGCGCGACACCAGCACCGGCGCCGAGAGCACCCGCAGCTGCCGTGGGCTGTTCCTGCTGCTCGGGGCCGAGCCGCACTGCGACTGGCTGCCGCCCTCCCTGGCGCGTGACGAGCGCGGCTTCGTGCTCACCGGGCGCGACATCCCGACCCGCTGGTGGGTCGACGGCCTGCCGCCCGCGAACCTCGAGACCACCGTGCCGGGGGTCTTCGCCGCCGGCGACATCCGGGCCGGGTCGATGAAGCGGGTCGCCTCGGCCAGCGGCGAGGGCGCCTCCGTCGTGCCACTGGTGCACAGCTGGCTCGACCCGACCAGCTGAGCCGTACCCGGCCGCGGACCAGGGGTGGCGGTGTGGCCGATCGTGGCGTCTACTGGTAGGTACTCCCCCGCGGGGGAGCCCTTGACCCCGAGCGAGAGGAGGCCGCGTGAGTTTTCTTGACAGCGCCAAGGAGAAGCTTCAGGAGCTGGCCGGAGACCACCCCGACCAGGTCGAGCAGCTCAGCGACCAGGCCATCGAGCGCGGCGGCGACGCCGTCGACAGCGCCACTGGTGGCACGTACGCAGAGCAGGTCGACCAGGCACAGGTGAAGGCCGACGGGGCCATCGGCCGTCCCTGATCCTCCGACGACGCAACCGGGGCCCCCGACCGATCGGTCGGGGGCCTCGGCCGTTCGGCCAGCGTTGTCCCGTTCGGCTGACCCGGGCACCGGGGCGACATAGGTTCGAGGCACTCTCTCGCCCCTGCCGAAAGGGAAGGCCCCGTGTCACACGCACGCTCCGGACTCCCACCGCTCAACCTCGAGCCGTTCGACCCCACCCCGCTGTACGCCGCGGCCCGTTCCCCCCGTCGGGACAAGCAGCCGCCGCACAAGGAGGCCCGCCGCTCCCTGCTCACCGGGCTCGTCGCCACGGTCCTGCTCGCAATCGGCGTGGCCGCCGCGCTCTTCCTGAGCTGACTCAGGCCGAGCAGGCGGGGGCTGCGGCCTGCGCCTGCAGCGGCCGGCCGATCGACGGCATCCCGAGCGACACGGCCGGCTTCCCCGGCACCGCGGCATCCTGCAACGCCGCCCACGCGTCCCCGCCCGGGGTGCGGCGCACGGCGTAGACCCCACCGCTCACCCCGCTGTCGGCCACCAGGTGGTGCGGGGCGCCGTAGGTGACACCGACGGTGACCACGTCACCCGGTCGCGGGCGCTCGGCGCCCTCCGGCACCGCGAAGTGCACGAGCCGGTTGTCGCGGGCCCGACCCGACAGGCGCGCGGTGGCGCCGTCCTTGCGGCCCTCGCCGGGCGCCACGAGCACCTCGACCTCGCGACCCTCGACGGTGCGGTTCTCGGCCCAGGACACCCGCTCCTGCAGCTCGATGAGCCGTTCGAAGCGCTCCTGCACCACGGCCTTGGGCACCTGGTCGGCCATCGTCGCGGCCGGCGTGCCGGCGCGGATGGAGTACTGGAAGGTGAAGGCGCTCGAGAAGCGCGAGGCCTCGACGACCCGCAGCGTCTGCGCGAAGTCCTCCTCGGTCTCCCCCGGGAAGCCGACGATGAGGTCGGTGGTGATCGCCGCGTCCGGGATGGCGGTGCGCACCTTGTCGATGATGCCGAGGAACCGCTCGCTGCGGTAGGAGCGCCGCATCGCCTTGAGCACCTGGTCCGAGCCCGACTGCAGGGGCATGTGCAGGCTCGGCATCACGTTGGGGGTCTCGGCCATCGCCGCGATGACGTCGTCGGTGAAGGCCGCCGGGTGCGGGCTGGTGAACCGCACCCGCTCCAGGCCCTCGACCTCGCCGCAGGCACGCAGCAGCTTGCCGAACGCGAGCCGGTCGCCGAACTCGACGCCGTAGGTGTTGACGTTCTGGCCGAGCAGGGTGATCTCGACGACGCCCTGCGCGACGAGCGCCTCGACCTCGGCCAGGATCTCGCCCGGCCGGCGGTCCTGCTCCTTGCCGCGCAGGCTCGGCACGATGCAGAACGTGCAGGTGTTGTTGCAGCCCACCGAGATCGACACCCAGCCGGCGAAGGCCGAGTCGCGGCGGGTCGGCAGGGTCGACGGGAAGGTCTCGAGCGACTCGAGGATCTCGACCTCGGCGCGCTTGTTGTGCCGGGCCCGGTCGAGCAGCGCCGGCAGGCTGCCGATGTTGTGGGTGCCGAACACGACGTCGACCCAGGGCGCGCGCTTGACGATCGTCTCGCGGTCCTTCTGGGCCATGCAGCCCCCGACGGCGATCTGCAGGTCGGGGTTCGCGGTCTTGGCGGGTCGCAGCTGGCCGAGGTTGCCGTAGAGCTTGTTGTCGGCGTTCTCGCGCACGGCGCAGGTGTTGAAGACGACGACGTCGGCCACGTCGGGGCGCTGCGCGGCGGGGATGCTCGCGAGGTCGACGTAGCCGGCGGTCTCGAGCAGCCCGGCGAGTCGCTCGGAGTCGTGCACGTTCATCTGGCACCCGTGGGTGCGCACGTCGTAGGTCTTCGGTTCACTCATGGCTGCACAAGGGTATGCCGGGCGCGCGCCTCCCCGGCAATCCCGGAATCGCGGCGTCGTCACACCGTGGGGCATACTTGCAGAGTTCTGCAAGTATGCAACTACGTCGGAGGAGCCCCAGGCCATGCCCGTGCCGCTGTACCAGGCCAAGGCGGAGTTCTTCCGCACCCTGGGTCACCCCGCGCGGATCCGGGTGCTCGAGCTGCTCGCCGAGCGCGACCGCCCGGTGCACGAGCTGCGCGCGGCGATCGACGTCGAGGCCCCAAACCTCTCCCACCAGCTGGCGGTGCTGCGACGCACCGGGCTGGTGACGCAGCGCCGCAGCGGTGGCGAGGTCATCTACTCCCTCGCGCTGCCCGCCGTGCGCGACCTGCTCGCGAGCGCCCGCGCCATCCTCGAGACCAAGACCGCCGACCAGGGGGGCCTCATCGACGACATCACCCCCGCCGCCGTGCCGCAGTGAGCACGGCACCCGCCCGCACCGAGGCGTTCCACCTGCTGCGCGCCCGGCTCGATGCCGTGCGGCCACGCCGCCGTGACCTGCGCGCGATGCTGCGCACCCCGCGGGGCGACGTGGTCGCCGGCATCACCGTGGGGGTGGTGGCTCTGCCGCTCGCCCTGGCGTTCGGCATCGCGTCGGGCCTCGGCGCCACCGCCGGCCTGGTGACGGCCGTCGTGGCGGGCACGGTGGCAGCGCTCTTCGGGGGAAGTCACGTGCAGGTGTCCGGCCCGACGGGTGCGATGACGGTGGTCCTGGTGCCGATCGTGGCCGAGCACGGTGCCGAAGGTGTGGCCGTCGTGGGGCTGATGGCCGGGGTGTTGCTCGTCGCGATGGGCCTGGCGGGGGCCGGGCGCTACGTGCGTTTCATCCCGCTGCCGGTCATCGAGGGGTTCACGCTCGGCATCGCGGCACTGATCGCGCTCCAACAGGTGCCTGCCGCCCTCGGCACCACTGCCAAGCACGAGCACGTCGTCGTCTCCGCGGTCGGCGCCGTGCTCGACTGGTTCGCCGCCCCGGACCTCGCCGCCCTGGCGCTGAGCGCCGGCGTGGCCGTGATGATCCTGCTGGGGTCCCGGCTGCGCCCCGCCGTTCCGGTCGCCCTTCTGGCCGTCGTGGCGGCCACGGTGGTGACGCGGCTGGCCGACCTCCCCGTGGCGACCATCGGTGCGCTGCCGTCGCACCTGTTCAGCCCCGGCGTGCCCTCGGTGAGCTGGAACGAGCTGCGCGTGCTCGTGGTGCCGGCCGCGGCGGTGGCGGCCCTGGCGGCTCTGGAGAGCCTGCTGTCGGCAACCGTCGCCGACGCGATGAGCGTCTCGACCCGCCACGACCCCGACCGCGAGCTGTTCGGGCAGGGCCTGGCGAACCTCGCCTCACCGCTGCTGGGCGGCATCCCCGCCACGGCGGCGATCGCCCGCACGGCGGTGAACGTCCGGTCCGGGGCGCGGTCCCGGCTGGCCGCGGTCGTCCACTCGGCGGTGCTGCTCGTCGTGGTGCTCGCCCTCGCGCCCGTCGTCGGCTGGATCCCCTTGGCGGCACTTGCCGGAGTGCTCATCGCGACCGCGGTCCGGATGGTCGAGGTGTCGAGCCTGCGAGCCCTGGTGCGGGTCTCGCGCAGCGACGCGTTCGTGCTCGCCCTGACCTTTCTCGCCACCGTGGTGCTCGACCTCGCGACCGCGGTCGTGCTCGGGATCGTGACCGCCGGCGCCCTCGCCCTGCGCCAGCTGGCGAACACGACGGCGCTGCGCGAGGAGAGCCTGGCCGACGTCGACCTGCCCCGCACACCCGACGAGCAGGGCGACCACGGCGTCGAGGAACGGGCCCTGCTCGACGAGCGCATCGTGGCCTACCGGCTCGAGGGACCGCTGTTCTTCGGTGGGGCCCACTCTGCCCTGCTCGAGCTCACCGAGGTCAGCGACGTGCGCGTGGCGATCCTGCGGATGTCGCACGTGACGACGCTCGACGCCACGGGAGCGGCCGTCCTGGCCGACACGGTCCGGTCCCTGGAGTCGCGCGGTGTCACGGTGCTGCTGTCCGGGGTGCCTGCGCGGTTCGTGCCGCGCCTGGAGGCCACCGGCATCCAGCAGCACCTCACCGCGCTGCACCACGTCTTCGAGCACACCCCGGACGCCATCGACCACGCACGGCGGCACGTCGCCCGCGACGGCCACCACGCGGTGGAGGTCAGGCCAGCCGGGTGATCGCGACGACGACCTCGAGGGAGGCCTTGGCCCGACCCGAGTAGATGCCCTTGAACGGCGGCACGTCCTCGTAGTCGCGCCCGCGGGCGACGACGACGTGGTCGGAGGCCACCTCGGTGCCGTTGGTGGGGTCGCAGCCGATCCAGCCGTCGTCCCAGAACTCGACCCACGCGTGGCTCTCGCCCTTGCTCGTCTCGCCGACCGCGGAGTCCTTCTTCGGCACCAGGTAGCCGGAGACGTAGCGGGCCGGCACGCCGAGGGTGCGCAGCGCCCCGACGGTGATGTGCGCGAAGTCCTGGCAGACACCGGACCGCTCGGCCCAGGCGTCCTCACCGCGGCTGTGCACCCCGGTCGTCCCCGGCCGGTACTTCATCTCGGCGCGGACCAGGCCGGACAGCTCCTCGGCGGCGGCGCGCGGTGTCGGCAGACCGCGCACGGCATCCGCGAGCTCCGCGATGCCGCGGCCGGGGCGGGTGCGGGCCGAGAGCATCAGCCACTCGTAGCTGCGGTCCTGCACGGCGGGGTCGCGCACGGCCTTCCAGTCCAGCGACGGCTCGTGCCGCTCGACCTCGGTGCGCTCGACGGTCGAGATCGCCTCGATGTCGAGCCGCTGGTGCTCCGCGAGGCTCTCCATGGCCATCACGTGGGTGCCCCAGTGGTCGCGGTAGACGTGGCTCCACGTCATCGGCCGGATCCGGATGCGGTTCTCGAGCGTGGTCTGGCCGACCTCGTTGAGCGGTGTCATCCGCAGCTCGTTGTGGGCCGCCCGCACCCGGCCGTCGTAGGCCAGGGAGGTCGTGTGCACGATGCGCCAGCGCCGCACGTCAGAACACCCCGTCCTTGGTCCAGGTCTGCAGCGGGCCGGACTGGAAGTAGCGCTTGGCGATGGCGTGCGAGCTCGTCATGACGGCGCCCTGCACCCGCAGCATCTGCGCCGGGAGGTCGGCGATGACGTCGGAGGTGGCCCGGAACTCGAGGGAGGTGCGGATGCGGCCCAGCTGGCGGCGGGCCTCGTCGGGGACGCCGATCCGGTCCTGCTGCGGTGCGAGGGCGTCGAGCCGGCGCTCGGCCTCGGACAGGGCGAAGAACACCGAACGGGGGAACTCGCGGTCGAGCACGAGGAACGCGGCGGCCCGGTCGTCGCTGAGCAGGCCGCGCTGGCTGCGCATGAACGCTTGTTGCGCGCCGCAGCTCGACAGCACGACCGACCACGGCGCTCCCCCGCGCGGCAGCCCGCCGGTGGCGACCAGCCGCGCGGTCATGTCGGCGCGCTCGAGGCTGCGGCCCAGCACCAGGAAGTCCCAGGCCTCGTCGTGCGACATCGTGGAGTCGGCGATGCCGGACACCAGGGCGGCGCGTTCGCGCACCCACGACAGGTGCCGCTCGGTGGCGATGCCTCGACCGAAGCCGTGCCAGCGGTGCCACGTGGTGTTGATGCCCTCCCACAGCTCGGTGGAGAGGGTCTCGCGGGCGCGGCGGGCGTTCTCGCGGGCGGCGAACCAGGCGCCGGTGATCGAGCTCGCGTTGGAGCGGTCGAAGACGAGCGCCGCGCTGACGTCGGCGAACCCGACCTCGCCCTCGAACGGCATCCCCATGATCACCGAGAGCACGGTGCGCGCCGCGATGGCCTCGTCGGCGCCGGGGTCCTCGAGCAGCTGCAGGCGCAGCACGTCGACGATCCGGGCGGTGCCGTCGGCGCGCTCGGTGTAGCGGCCGATCCAGAACAGCGACTCGGCGATCCGGCTCAGCACGGGTCGCTCCGCCGCGCCCCCGTGGTCTGCTGCTGCTGTTGCTGCTGCTCGCGCATGCTGTCCTCGTGGGATGCCGTGGGGGCGCTCATGACGACCACCTCGCGGTTGTCGGGCGGCCGGCTCGGGGCGTTGCCGGCGGGGCGCCGGTCGGAGAGCACCCAGGTGTCCTTGGACCCGCCGCCCTGGCTGGAGTTCACGACGAGCTCGCCCTCGGGCAGGGCCACCCGGGTCAGGCCACCGGGCAGCACCCGCACCCGCTCGCCGTCGTTGACCGCGAACGGGCGCAGGTCGACGTGGCGCGGGGCGAGCCTGCCGTCGATGAAGGTCGGCACGGTCGAGAGCTGCACGACCGGCTGGGCGATCCAGCCGCGCGGGTCGGCGACGAGCTGGGTGCGCACCCGGTCGAGCGTCGGGCCGTCGGCGCGGTTGCAGACCACCAGGCCCTTGCCGCCGGAGCCGTCGACCGGCTTGACGACCATCTCCTCGAGGTGGTCGAGCACGTGCCTCAGGGCGGCCGCCTCGTCGCATCGGAAGGTGTCGACGTTGCCCAGGATGGGGTCCTCGTCGAGGTAGAAGCGGATCAGCTCGGGCAGGTAGGAGTAGATCAGCTTGTCGTCGGCCACGCCGTTCCCGACCGCGTTGGCGACGGTGACGCGGCCACTGCGCATGGCCGAGACGAGGCCGGCGACGCCGAGCACCGAGTCACCCCGGAAGTGCACCGGGTCGAGGAACTCGTCGTCGACCCGGCGGTAGATGACGTCGACCGGCTTGTCGCCGGTCGTGGTGCGCATCCGCACCTGGCCACCGACGCAGACCAGGTCGCGGCCCTCGACGAGCTCGACCCCCATCATCCGGGCGAGGAGGGCGTGCTCGAAGTACGCGGAGTTGAAGACACCCGGGGTCAGCACGACGACGGTCGGGTCGCTCGCGCCGTCGGGGGCGGAGGCGCGCAGGGCGGCGAGCAGCATCCGCGGGTAGTCGTGCACCGGGCGGATCCGCATCGTGGCGAAGGCCTCGGGGAAGACGTTGGCCATCGCCCGGCGGTTGGCGATGACGTAGCTGACCCCGCTCGGCACCCGCACGTTGTCCTCGAGCACCCGGAAGGTGCCCTCCTCGTCACGGATCAGGTCGACCCCGGCGACGTGCACCCGCACCCCGTTGGTCGGGCGGACCCCCATGACCGCGCGGTGGTAGTGCTTCGAGCTGGCGATCAGCCGCCACGGGATGACGCCCTCGTGCACCGCGCGGGGGATCTCACCCTCACGCGAGTAGATGTCGTCGAGGAACGACTCCAGGGCCGTGACCCGCTGCACGACACCGGACTCGATGACCTGCCACTCGTGCGCCGAGATGACCCGCGGGACGGCGTCGAGCGGGAAGGGCCGCTCCTCGCCCGCGTAGTCGAAGGTGACGCCCTGGTCGAGGTAGGAACGGGCGAGGATGTCGGCGCGCTCCTTGAGGCTGCCGGCGTTCATCGCCCGCAGGGTGTGGAAGACCGGTTTGTAGGCGGTGCGCGGCGCGTCGGGCTCGGACAGCATCTCGTCCCAGGCAGCGCCGAGCGTGTAGTGGTCGAACAGGCTGCCCGCGGCATCGGGTCCGGTCTGCTCGCTCACGTGAAGAACCTATGACCACCGCGTGAACCTGTCATCACACGCGTGTCACCGACAGGTTTCGCAGTGGCAGCATGGGGCCCGCCGGTCCGTAGCGAGAGAGGTCTGACGTGCGCACCCTGCTCAACATCATCTGGTTCGTGTTCGCCGGCCTCTGGCTGGCCCTGGGCTACGCCCTGGCCGGGGTGGTGTTCTGCATCCTCATCGTGACGATCCCGCTCGGTGTCGCGTCGTTCCGGATGGCGAACTACGCGCTGTGGCCCTTCGGGCGGGCCGTCGTGCCCAAGGCCGGCGCCGGCGCCGGAGCCGTGGTGCTCAACGTCGTCTGGATCCTGCTCGCCGGGTGGTGGCTCGCCCTCGTGCACGTGGTGACGGCGGTCATCCAGGCGATCACGATCATCGGCATCCCGCTCGCCGTCGCGAACCTGAAGATGGTGCCGATCTCCCTGGTGCCCTACGGCAAGCAGATCGTGCGCACCGACTCCCTGCCGCCGAGCCAGCGACCGCTGCACGCGCTCTGACGCAGGCGGATGCCGGCGGGTCAGTCGCGCTGGTGCTCCGGGGCCTCGCGGACCGCCTCGCGCACGACGCGCATGGTGAGGTCGGACGGATACCCCTTGCGCGCGAGCATCCCGGCGAGCCGCCGGGTCTGCACCACGGGCTCGAGACCGGCCATCGACCGCATCTTCTTCGCGACGAGCTCGCGGGCGCGGTCCTCCTCGTCGTGCGGGTCGACCTCGTCGAGGGCGGCCTGCGCGGTCTCGTCGTCGACGCCCTTGCGGCGCAGCTCCTGGGCCAGGGCCCGGCGGGCCAGACCGCGGCCGGCCTGCTGGGAGCGCACGAGCATCCCGGCGTAGGCGGAGTCGTCGACCAGGCCGACCTCCTCCATCCGGTCGAGCACCGCGGCGGCGACGTCGTCGGGGCACTCCTTCCTGCGCAGCGCCTGCTCGAGCTGGGAACGGCTGCGCGGCGCGGCCGTGAGCTGGCGCAGCACGATCTGGCGGGCCCAGTCGAGCGGGTCGGGCTCGCTGCCGCGGGTGCGCGGGTCGGCCTCTGGGTCCGGCGGGGGCGGGCTCGTCGACCCGGCGGCCGCTGGCCCCACCGCCGGCGACCCCACCGCCGGCGACCCCACCGCCCATGCGGGCGGCGGGGTCGTCGAGTCGGCGAACGGCATCGTGGTCAGCCCGGGTGGGCTCAGAACTCGACCGAGATCTCGGGCACGGCCGCGATCTCGGGGCGCGGAACCCCGATGCCGAGCTTGTCCTTGATGTTCTTCTCGAGCTCGTCGGCGAGGTCGGGGTTGTCCTTGAGGAACGCACGGGCGTTCTCCTTGCCCTGCCCGAGCTGGTCGCCGTCCATGGTGTACCAGGCACCGGCCTTGCGCACGAAGCCCTGCTCCACCCCCATGTCGATCAGGCCACCCTCGCGGGAGATGCCCTGGCCGTAGATGATGTCGAACTCGGCCTGCTTGAACGGGGGGCTCACCTTGTTCTTGACGACCTTGCAGCGGGTGCGGTTGCCGACCGCGTCGGTGCCGTCCTTGAGGGTCTCGATGCGCCGCACGTCGAGGCGCACCGAGGCGTAGAACTTCAGCGCCTTGCCACCGGTGGTGGTCTCGGGCGAACCGAACATGACGCCGATCTTCTCGCGCAGCTGGTTGATGAAGATCGCCGTGGTGCCCGTGGTGCTGAGGGCGCCGGTGATCTTGCGCAGCGCCTGGGACATCAGGCGGGCCTGCAGGCCGACGTGGCTGTCGCCCATCTCGCCCTCGATCTCGGCCCGGGGCACGAGGGCCGCGACCGAGTCGATGACGATGATGTCGAGCGCGCCGGAGCGGATCAGCATGTCGGCGATCTCGAGCGCCTGCTCCCCCGTGTCGGGCTGGGACACGAGCAGCGCGTCGGTGTCGACACCGAGGGCCTTGGCGTAGTCGGGGTCGAGCGCGTGCTCGGCGTCGATGAACGCCGCGATGCCGCCGGCCTTCTGCGCGTTGGCCACGGCGTGCAGGGCGACGGTCGTCTTGCCCGAGCTCTCCGGGCCGTAGATCTCGACGACGCGGCCGCGGGGCAGCCCGCCGATGCCGAGGGCGACGTCGAGGGCGATCGAGCCGGTCGGGATGACCTCGATGGGCGGCCGCACGTCGTCGCCGAGGCGCATGACGGCACCCTTGCCGTGCTGCTTCTCGATCTGGGCCATGACCGAGGCCAGGGCCTTGTCACGCTCACCGCCGGGGGCAGCAGCGATGGGGTTGGGGGTGAGGACGCTCCCGCGGGAGCCGTTGGGACCAGCCATGTCGCACCTGTTCTTCCTGTCGTGCAGCGAGCGCGCCCACCGGCGACCACTCCCGCCGTCGGTCTCGTCGCGAGGTCTGGTCAGACGCTAGGTGGCGGCACTGACAACGGTCACTGACTGCCGTGGGCCTGTGGACGAAAGCCGTCGGTGGGCGCCACCTGTGGACGACCATAGCCGAACACGTGTTCGACCTCGCGGACCGGCGCGCGACACGCCGGGCGTGTCTACTGTCGTGGCGACGGCACACCCCACATCGCCGCGACGTGCCGGGCGTCGGTGCCGCAGCACCCGCCGACGACGTGCAGCCCGGGCAGCGACGCCGCCAGCGCGGCCTGGTCGAGGCCGAGCGCGCTGGGGTCGCCCTCGTCGAGCTCCTCCGCGGCGTCGAGCTCGGCGTGGCTGAGGGCGGAGGCGTTGACCCGCGTGCCGCCGATCCGCTCCAGCCACGGCCCGGCATCGGCCAGGGCGGCGGCCACGTGCGACGGGTGCGCGCAGTTGACGACGAACCAGTCGGGTGGCGACACGTCGTCGACCGCCTCGACGGCGGCCTGCAGCGTGGTGCCGTCAGGGAGGCGACCGTCGGTCTCGACCGTGAACCCCACCGACACCGGGAGCCCGACCTCGCGCGGCGGCCAGGGCGACCCCGATCCCCTCGCTCACCGTCGTCAGGGTCAGGGAGCTGACCAGGTCCGCGCCGGCGTCGGCGAACGCCCGCGCCTGCGGCAGGTGGTAGTCACGGGCCTCCCAGGGGTCCATCGCCGTACCGGCGACGTAGCCGTCCCCGCGGGGCCCCACCGTGCCGGCCACCACGACCTCGGGCACCTGACCGGCGTACCGCTCCCCCAGCTCCGCGAGCAGGCGCACGGCGTCCGCGTTGACCTCGGCCAGTCCGTCGGCGCCGACGCCCAGCCGGGCTCCCCAGTCGTGGCTCGCCCGCCAGGTCGGGGTCTCCAGGAACAGCCCCGCCCCGGCTGCCGCGGCGATCTCGGCGTACCCCGCGTAGTAGTCCGTCAGCAGCTCGCGCCCCTTGGGGTCGACGAGCAGTGGGAACGCGGCGAAGTGCGGCAGCTCCACCCCGTGGTGGAAGATCAGGTCGGTCTCGAGCCCCCCGTCGGTGACGTACCCCGGCAGGGCCGGGTCGGGTGTCCACGCGGGTGCCCGCAGCTCGCTCATCCCTCCAGTCTCCGACGACGACGCGTGACGCGTCGAGAGGCTGTCGAGGGTCGATCAGGTCAGCAGCAGCTGCCCGATTCGCCGCGAGGCGCCGATGATGCCGATGACCCCCATCACCGCGAGGTAGGCGACGTTCGCGAGCAGCGACCACCCCACTTCGCCGAGCATCAGCGCCCGCTCGAGGGCCACGCCGTTGTAGAGCGGGGTCAGGCGCACCACCCACTGCAGTGCATCGGGGTAGGTGGAGAGGGGGAAGAAGGTGGCGGAGAACAGGAACATCGGCTGGATGGCGAGGTTGATGTAGTCGAAGTGCTGCCAGGTCTTCATGTACGTGGTCGCGAACATGCCGATCGCCCCGAACGCGAGGCCGATGAGCACCGCCGCCGGCACGGCGAGCAGCGCCCACCACGACTGCACCAGCCCGGCGAGCAGCGCGACGACGAGGAACATCGCCGAGTAGAGGCTGCCGCGCATCAGCGACCAGGTGATCTCGCCGACGGCGATGTCGCGCGGGCCGATCGGCGTGTTGAGCAGGGCGTCGTAGAGCCGCTGGTACTTCAGCTTGAAGAACACGTTGTAGGTGCTGTCGGCGACGGCGCCGTTCATCGCCGACGCGGCCAGCAGGGCCGGCGCGACGAACACGGCGTACGGCACGGTGCTGCCGCCGTCGGTGGTGACGTCGCCGACGAGCGAGCCGAGGCCCACCCCGATGGAGAACAGGTAGAAGACCGGCTCGGCGAAGCCGCTCAGCAGCAGCAGCCAGGCCCGGCGGAATGCGGTCATGTTGCGCTGCACGACGTAGCGCGCCAGGCCGATGCCGGCGGGGAACGGCAGTGCGCGCGAGGCCCTGGTGGCGGTCTGCACGACGCTCACGAGACCAGCCTCCGGGTGAACGAGGCGCGGGCCAGCACCCAGCCGACGCCGACGTAGACGAGGAGGACCGCGAGGTGCGCCAGCCCGATCCAGCCGGGCGCGGTGCCCGTGGCGGCGTCGCGGCACAGCTCGACGCCGTGCCACAGCGGGGTGACCCAGGCCAGCGGCTGCATCCACACCGGCAGCTGGTCGATCGGGAAGAAGGTGCCCGAGAACAGCATCAGCGGCGTGACGACGAACCGGAACAGGATGCTGAAGCCGTTGTCGTTCTCGAGGCGGGCCGCCAGGGCGAAGGTCGGCACGGCGAAGGCGAGACCGGTGAGCACGGCGGCCGGCACCGCGAGGAGCACCCACCACGAGGAGAAGGCGCCGAACGGGGCCGCGACCACGACGAAGATCGCCGCTCCGGTGAAGAGGTGGAAGGCCACGACCGCGAGGTGACCGCCGAGCACCTCGACGACCCGCAGCGGCGTCGCGAGCATCGCGGCGTACATCTGGTTCCACTTGATGTAGCCCATGACGGCGTACGTGGACTCACCGAACGCCGTCATCATCGCCTGCATCGCGAGGATGCCGGGCACGACGTACTGCAGGTACGGCACCCCGTCGACCCCTCCCGCGCTGTCGTCGACCAGCGCGCCCAGGCCGAGCCCCATCGACAGCAGGAAGAACAGCGGCGACAGGAACCGGCTGATGATCGACCCGCGCCAGGTACGGCGGTAGACGAGGAAGTGGTGCCCCATCACCGACGTGAGCCGCTCGGGGGAGGTCGTCGGCCGTCGCGGCCCGCGCCCGAGCCGCCCGCTCGGGGTGCCGGGCGAGATGGCCTCGGTCGTGGCGGTCATCAGTCGACCAGGCTGCGGCCGGTGAGGTGGAGGAAGACGTCCTCGAGCGTGGAGCGGCGCACGAGCGACGACAGCGGCTCGACCCCCCGCTCGTGGACGGCGGCGAGCGCGGCGTCGCCGTCGTCGGCGTAGACGAGCAACCGGTCGGGCAGCACCTCGAGCCGCTCGCCCACCCCGCTGACGGCGTCGACGTGCTGGTCCTGCTCGTCGAGGTCGAAGCGCAGCTCGAGCACCTCGCGGGTCGAGTGCTGGGTGATCAGCGCGCGCGGGCTGCCCTCGGCCACGATCCGCCCGTGGTCCATGACGACCAGGCGGTCGCAGAGCTGCTCGGCCTCGTCCATGTAGTGCGTGGTGACGATCAGCGTCACGCCCTCGCGCTTCAGCCGGAAGAGCCTGTCCCACAGCACGTGACGGGCCTGGGGGTCGAGGCCGGTGGTCGGCTCGTCGAGCAGCAGCACCTCGGGGTTGTTCATCAGGCTGCGCGCGATGGTGAGCCGGCGCTTCATGCCCCCCGACAGCGGCTCGACCCGGTCGTGCCGGCGCTCGGTGAGCTGGGCGAACTCGAGCAGCTCGTCGGCCCGGGTGCGCACCTCGGTGCGGCTGAGCCCGAAGAACCGGCCGTAGACCCAGAGGTTCTCCTCCACGGAGAGGTCCTCGTCGAGGATGTCGTTCTGCGGGCAGACGCCGAGCCGGGCCCGGATCGCGGGTCCGTCGGAGGTCGGGTCCATCCCGAGGATGGTCAGCTCGCCCTCGCTGACCGGCGAGACGCAGCCGACCATGCGCATCGTGCTCGACTTGCCGGCGCCGTTGGGGCCGAGGAAGCCGAACGCCTCGCCGCGGTGCACCTCGACGTCGATGCCGTCGACCGCGGTGAAGTCACCGAACCGCTTGGTCAGCCCCCGCGCGCGGAGCAGGATGTCGTCGCCCACCGGAGGGACCCTAGTCGAGGCCGCGGACAGCGCGCCCGTCAGTTTCGGGCCGGCTTGTCGAGCCCGTGCCGGCGGTTCTCGGGCACGTCCATCGCGTCGCACAGCGCGAACCAGACGTCGCGCGGCGGCAGCCCGGCGTCGAGCGCCTCCTGCGCCGTGCGCCCGCCCAGCGCGGCCATGTGGGTGGAGCCGGCGAGCGAGTGCGCGTAGGCAGCACCGAACTCGTCCTCGGCGAGGACCCAGAACCGCGAGACGCGCATGGCGGGATCGTATGCGCTCGCACGACGTCACCGGACCACCGGCATACTGACCCGCATGCGCCTGATCACCGCCGCTGAGGTGCCCACCTCGCTCGCCCGCGTCCACGAACCCACCGAAACCCCTGTGCGGGTCGGCCTCGTCCAGCACGCGTGGGACGCCGACGGCGACCGTCTGCGCGCGACCCTGCACGACGGCATCCGCACCGCCGCCGACGCGGGCGCCCGCATCGTCTTCCTCCCCGAGCTCACCCTGTCGCGCTACCCCGCCGACGCGCTGCCCACCGGGCGCCCCGACGCCACCGCCGAGTCGCTCGACGACGGGCCCACCGTGACGTTCGCCCGCGAGGCGGCCGCGGCATCCGGGGTGCTCGTGCACGCCTCGCTGTACGAGCGCGCGGCCGCTCCCGACGGCACCGACGACGGGCTGGGTTTCAACACCGCCGTGCTCGTCGCACCCAGCGGTGAGGTGGTGGCCCGCACCCGTAAGACGCACATCCCGGTGACGGCGGGCTACTACGAGGACAAGTACTTCCGGCAGGGGCCGCCCGACGAGGCCTACCCGGTCTACGACCTGGCCGACCCGGGGCTCCGCCTGGGGATGCCGACCTGCTGGGACGAGTGGTTCCCCGAGGTCGCGCGCGCCTACGGCCTCGCCGGGGCGCAGGTGCTCGTCTACCCGACCGCGATCGGGTCCGAGCCCGACCACCCCGACTTCGACACCCAGCCGCTGTGGCAGCACACGATCGTCGGGCACGCCATCGCCAACGGGCTGTTCGTCGTGGTGCCCAACCGCTACGGCACCGAGGGGCTGATCACCTTCTACGGGTCCTCGTTCATCGCCGACCCCTACGGTCGGGTGCTCGTGCAGGCGCCCCGCGACGAGGCCGCGGTGCTCGTCGCCGACCTCGACCTCGCGCAGGGGCGCGACTGGATCGAGCTGTTCCCGTTCCTCTCGACGCGTCGCCCCGACTCGTACGCCGCGCTCACCGCGCCGGTGCGTCCCGAGCACCAGCGGGAGGGCTGAGATGCCGTCACCCGGCGGTTGGCGGATGCCGGCCGAGTGGGCGCCGCACGAGCGAACCTGGATGGCCTGGCCGTCCGCGGGCTACACGCTCGGTGACACCGCGGCGGATGCCGAGGAGGCTCGCGACACGTGGGCCGCGGTGGCCCGTGCGGTGGCCCGGTTCGAGCCGGTGACGGTCGTCGCGGACCCCCGCGACGAGGCGATCGCGCGCGAGTCGCTCGGCGACCGCATCGAGGTGGTCACGGCACCGCTCGACGACGCCTGGATGCGCGACATCGGGCCGACCTTCGTGGTGGCACCCGACGGGTCGCTGGCCGCGATCGACTGGGTGTTCAACGGCTGGGGCGCGCAGCGCTGGGCGACCTGGGACAAGGACACCCGCATCGCGTCGTTCGTCGCGGCGCGGGCCGGGGCCCCGCGGATCCTGTCCGACCTGGTGAACGAGGGCGGCGGCATCCACGTCGACGGCCTCGGCACCGTGCTGCTCACCGAGACCGTGCAGCTCGACCCGGGCCGCAACCCCGGGCTCGGGCGGGCCGGGGTCGAGGCCGAGATGGCGCGCACCATCGGGGCGACGACCTGCATCTGGCTGCCGCGCGGGCTGACCCGCGACTACGACGAGTTCGGCACCCGCGGGCACGTCGACATCGTCGCGGCGTTCGCGGCACCGGGAGTCGTGCTGCTGCACTGGCAGGGCGACCCGGGGCACCCCGACCACGAGGTGTCGGTCGAGCTCGAGGGGCTGCTGTCCTCGTCGCGCGACGCCCGCGGTGAGCTGCTCGAGGTCGTGCGGGTGCCCGCGCCCACGACCCTCGAGGACGACGAGGGCCCGGTCGACTGGTCGTACATCAACCACCTCGTCGTCAACGGCGGTGTGGTGGCCTGTACCTTCGACGACCCCCAGGACGCCGACTCGCTCGCCGTGCTCGAGCGGGCCTACGCCGGCCGCCGGGTCGTCGGCGTCGACGCCCGCCCGCTGTTCGCCCGCGGCGGCGGCATCCACTGCATCACCCAGCAGCAGCCGAGGGCCTGACCGTCGGTCGACCGACCCGCGGCGTCAGCGGTGTCGCAGGATGCCGTCGACTGGGCGTGGCGGTGAAGGCCGGCGCCTTCGCCCGGGGTCGCCGGTCGCCCGCCGCGCCGGGTCCTTGCGCAGCGCCGACAACCCGTCGGCCCGCAGCGCGGCCGCCGCTCCGGGGTCGGCCACGGCCGGGTAGGTCTCCATCGTGCCGGCGACGTCGAGCACCAGGTTCGTCGTGCCGGACGGTGTTGTTCACCGTTGAAGTCGTAGCCGACGCCGAGGTCGGTGATCGTCATGTTCGACACCAGCTGGCCGGCGGCCGGGTTCAGGTTGCTCACCGTGGGCTGGGGATGTCGGCGTTCCACAGCGTGAGGACGGTGTTGCTCGTCGGCTTGTTCGCCGTCGTGTTCGTGACCAGCGCCATCGAGTTGTAGGTCGTCACCCGGCCGGGTGCGGTCACCGTGGCCAGGCCGCCGGGCCCGAGGGCCGCACGGGATGCCCTGGCCCGTCTTGGTGTTGACGACCCGGGTCGACGCTGTCAGCGGGCGGATAGCGCCACATGCCGTCGAGGGTGTTGTCGTCGTAGTACCCCGACGAGGTCGACGATGACGTGCGCGGCGCCGGTCGAGTCGTTGAGCACACCGATCATCGGGACGTCCTCGGGCTCGAGCCGCAGTCGGCCGCCGCAGGCCGGGTCGGGACGATCGCCATGTTGGGCACCGTCTTGCCCCGCGGTGAAGTTCAGGGTCGACGTGTTGGGGACTGTCGGCGCCGTTCGCCGTTCCACGCCGTGAGGAAGCCGCCACCGGTCGGCCCGGTGACCGTGACGTTGACCGCGAAGCCCCTGACGTGCGCGTTCACGTCAGCGCGCCGAAGTCGACCGGCGTCGTCAGGAAGAAGTCGGTCGGGAGCGAGCCGCCATCCAGTGCGGGTGTCGAGCGATGCGGGTCGGCTCGACGCCGAGTAGCCGCCGTAGCCGGCGGCCGCGGTGCTGGCCGCCCCGTGGTAGTAGCCCATGACGTCGGCGACGCACGTGCGTGCTGCCGGTGTTGTTGTAGATGCGGACCTTTCCGCCGGTGCCGAGCTTGACCGTGACGAGGTTCGCGCCGGTCCAGCCCTTGTTGAAGTTCACCGACGACGCGGTGGGGCGGGCCGACGCCGGTCGGGTAGCAGGGTGACGTAACCCGGCGGTCGTCGGCCGCGACGACGGTGACGTTGAGCACGACCGCGGTGGCCCCGGCGGCCGGGACGCCGCCGCGGTCGGTCACCTGCAGGTCGATGGACTTGTCGGCGCCGATCGGGGTACGTCGTCGTGACCCCGACCTTGCCGCTCGGGTGTCGAGCAGCCGGGCCGGGGTGAGCGGCGTGTAGGCGCCGGTGGCGGTGTCGAAGCCGTCGACCGTGACCGGGATCTTCCGCCCGTCGCCGCCGTCGGGGAGGGTGATGAGGTCCTGCGCCGGGCCGAAGAAGTCAGGCGTGGCGGTGAGGTTCAGCGTGCACGTGGTCTTGGCCGGCCTGGACCGTGGCGCCGCTGCAGGTGTTCGCGGTGATCGCGACCTTGGCGTCGGTGCCGGTGCCGATCGCCTTGCCGAAGGTCGTCGGCGACGCGCCGGCCTGCACCGTGACCGTCTCGGTCTTCGAGGTGCTGACCGGTGCGGTGAGCACGATCACGGCACCGTCGAGTTCCACCGGATCTCCTGCGCGAAGACCGGCCGCCCTTGCCGCAGTTGCCGCGCACCGACCCGGCGAACGCGGTGACCTCGCCGGCGCCGAGGGTGACCTCGTGCACGGTGAGGGTCCCGGAGGTCGACAGCGCACTCGGCTCGGCGCGGCGCCGTCCGACTGGACGCGCGGCCTGCGTGGCGGTGGCCGCCTCGTTGATGTCGTAGGTGCCGACCGCGAAGGACTGACCCGTGGGCGGCTCGAGGAAGGTCCGCGCGAAGGTCGTCGGCGTCGTGCCCCCGACCGTGAGACCCCCGCCGCCGAGCGGGGTAGCCCCCGCGTCGTTCCGCCGCCGCGTCTGGAAACGGGTGCCCCAGTCGACGCCGGGACGCGGGGCGGTGAAGAAGGCGTACGAGGTGGTGGGCGGGCTCGGCAGGGTCGCTGCCTGGGCCGGCACGGCGACCAGTCCTGCCGTGATGGTGGCAGCAGCGGTCAGGATGACGGCAAGGCGTCGCATGGGTCCCCCGGGGTGGAGCGTCAAGGTGATCGGGGGATCCTAACCTCGCCCCGCGACATCTGCTCGACGACCTGCGAGAACTCGCACCTGGATGCCGGGCCGGCGCGCGCCCGGTCAGACCCGGGCTCGCATCACGCAGTTGCGCAGGCCCTTGGGTCGCACGTAGGTGAACCCGGCCTCCTCGAACACCCGGCGGGTGCCGTCGTAGAGCACCGACACCTTGCGTCCGTCGCTCGTGTCGTGCGGGTAGCCCTCGACGACCCCGCCGCCCGCCTGCTCGATGAGGTCGAGCGCCCCGCGCAGCGCGACCTTCGTGACGCCCTGCCGGCGGTGCTTCTTGTCGACGAAGATGCACGTGACGCGATAGTCCGGGGCAGGGTCGCCCGCCTCGTCGTACTCCTTGCGGTGGTAGATGTTCGGCAGCTCCTCCGGGGTGCCGTACTGCGCCCAGGCCACCGCCTCGTCACCGTCGAACACCAGCGCGGCGTGCGCGCGGCCTTCCTCCACCAGTCGCTGTTTGAGCGAGCGGTTGTCGTCGGCGTCGTAGGTCTTCTCGGACGGCAACGTCTGGAAGTAGGTGCACCAGCAGCCGCCGAACACGCCGTTGTGCCGCTCCATCATCCGTGCGTACGCGTCCCACGTCCGCGGACCCAGCGGTTCGACCGTGAACCCGTCCATGGAGTCCTCCTCCTGTCGGTGCCGGGTGAGAGGCTGTCAGCCACATGTCCGGCGACGTCCTAGACCGATTCTCCCCCGCCACCGCCGCCTGGTTCCGCGGGAGCTTCAGCGCACCCACGGCCGCCCAGGAGGGAGCGTGGGAAGCGATCAGCAGCGGCCACCACGCCCTGGTCGTCGCGCCCACCGGGTCGGGCAAGACGCTGTCGGCCTTCCTCTGGGCCCTCGACCGGCTGGCCTCGAGGCCGCTCCCGGAGGACAAGAAGGCCCGCTGCCGGGTGCTCTACGTCTCGCCGATGAAGGCGCTCGCCGTCGACGTCGAACGCAACCTGCGCAGCCCGCTCGTCGGCATCCGGCACGCGGCCACCCGCCTCGGGGTGCCCGAGCCCGACATCACCGTCTCGGTGCGCTCGGGCGACACCCCGGCCGACGAGCGCCGCGCCTTCGCCCGCACCCCCACCGACGTCCTCATCACGACCCCCGAGTCGCTCTTCCTCATCCTGACCTCCGCCGCGCGCGAGGCGCTCGCGGGGGTCGAGACCGTCATCCTCGACGAGGTGCACGCCCTGGCCGGCACCAAGCGCGGCGCCCACCTCGCCCTCTCCCTCGAGCGCCTCGACGCACACCTCGAGCGCCCGGCCCAGCGGATCGGGCTGTCCGCCACCGTCCGACCGGTCGAGGAGGTCGCCCGCTACCTCGCCGGTGGCCGCCCGGTCGAGGTCGTGCAGCCGCCCTCGACCAAGAAGTGGGACCTCAAGGTCGTCGTGCCGGTGCCCGACATGGCCGAGCTCGGCCAGCCCACCGGAGACCTGAGCGGCGCGGCATCCGGCCAGGAGCAGCGCGCGTCGATCTGGCCGCACGTCGAGGAGCGCATCGTCGACCTCGTCGCCGAGCACACCTCCACCCTGGTGTTCTCCAACAGCCGCCGGCTCGCCGAGCGGCTGACGACCCGGCTCAACGAGATCTGGGAGGAACGGGTCGAGGCGGCGGAGGGCGACGGCACCGTCACCGCGCCGGATGCCGTGCCGCGCGCAGCGACGCTCACCCGCAGCCCCGCGCAGGTCATGGCCCAGTCCGGCGCCTCGCGCGGCGCCCCCGCCGTGCTCGCCCGCGCCCACCACGGCTCGGTCAGCAAGGAGCAGCGCGCCACCATCGAGGAGGACCTCAAGTCGGGCCGGCTGCCCGCCGTGGTCGCCACGAGCAGCCTCGAGCTCGGCATCGACATGGGCGCCGTCGACCTCGTCGTGCAGGTCGAGTCGCCACCGTCGGTGGCCTCCGGGCTGCAGCGGGTCGGCCGGGCCGGCCACCAGGTCGGCGCCGTCAGCCGCGGGGTGCTCTTCCCGAAGTTCCGCGGCGACCTCGTGCAGACCGCGGTCGTCGTCGAGCGGATGCTCGCGGGCCAGATCGAGGCGCTGCACCTGCCCAACACCCCGCTCGACGTGCTCGCCCAGCAGGTGGTGGCGATGTGCGCGCTCGACGAGTGGACCGTCGACGACGTGCTCGCCCTCGCCCGCAGGTCGGCCTCGTACTCCACCCTCACCCGCCCGGTGCTGGAGTCGGTGCTCGACATGCTCGCCGGGCGCTACCCCAGCGACGAGTTCGCCGAGCTGCGCGCCCGCATCACCTGGGACCGCCTGTCCGACACGCTCACCGGCCGCCGGGGCGCCCAGCGGCTCGCTGTCACCTCGGGTGGCACGATCCCCGACCGCGGGCTGTACGCCGTCTTCCTCGCCACCGGCGAGGGCCCCGGCCGCCGGGTCGGCGAGCTCGACGAGGAGATGGTCTACGAGTCGAGGGTCGGCGACCTGTTCACCCTCGGCACGAGCACCTGGCGCATCGAGGACATCACGCACGACCGGGTCCTCGTCACGCCCGCGCCCGGGCTGCCGGGGCGGCTGCCGTTCTGGAAGGGCGACTCGCTGGGTCGCCCCGCCGAGCTGGGCCGGGCCGTCGGCGCGTTCGTCCGCGAGGTCGAGGCGCTGGCTCCGCAGGCGGCGCGCGAGCGGGTGATGGCAGCCGGGCTCGACGACTGGGCCGCCGACAACCTGCTCGGCTACCTGCGCGAGCAGCGCGAGGCCACCGGCCACGTGCCCGACGACCGGGCGATCGTCGTCGAGCGGTTCCGTGACGAGCTCGGCGACTGGCGGGTCGCCATCCTCTCCCCGTTCGGCGCGCAGGTGCACGCCCCGTGGGCGCTGGCCGTGAGCGCCCGGATGCGCGACCGGTTCGGCGTCGACGTGCAGGCGATGCACGGCGACGACGGCATCGTGCTGCGCCTGCCCGACATCGAGCTCGACGACCTCGACGGCGTGCGCGAGCGCGGGGTCGGTCGTGAGCTGCTCGACCTGGTCACCCTCGACCCCGACGACGTGCGCGGCCTGGTCACCGAGGAGATCGGCGGCTCGGCGCTGTTCGCGGCGCGCTTCCGCGAGTGCGCTGCCCGGGCGCTGCTCCTCCCCCGCCGTCGGCCCGACCGCCGCCAGCCGCTGTGGCAGCAGCGCCAGCGCGCCTCGCAGCTGCTCGAGGTCGCCAGCCAGTACCCGACCTTCCCGATCGTGCTCGAGGCGGTGCGCGAGTGCGTCCAGGACGTCTTCGACGTGCCCGGCCTGGTCGACCTGATGCGCGACATCGGCTCACGCAGGGTCACCGTCGTCGACGTCGAGAGCAGCACCCCCTCGCCGTTCGCCAAGTCGCTGCTGTTCGGCTACGTCGCGCAGTTCCTCTACGAGGGCGACTCCCCGCTGGCCGAGCGTCGTGCCGCCGCCCTGGCGCTCGACCCCAGCCTGCTCGCCGAGCTGCTCGGCACCAGCGAGGGGCTGGCGCTGCGCGACCTGCTCGACGCCGAGCAGATCGCCCGCACCGAGGCCGAGCTGCAGCGGCTCACCCCCGAGCGGGCGGCCCGCGACGCCGACGACGTGCTCGACCTGCTGCGTTCGCTCGGGCCGCTGCCGGTCGACGGCATCCTGGCCCGCTGCCGCGAGGGCACCACCGGCGACGACGTCGAGGCCTGGCTGGCCGGGCTGCACGACGCCCGGCAGGTCATCGCGGTCCGGGTCGCGGCGGAGGACCGGTGGTCGGCCATCGACGACGCCTCCCGGCTGCGCGACGCGCTCGGCGTCTCGTTGCCGCCCGGCGTACCGCAGGCCTTCCTCGAGCCGGTGCCCGACCCGCTCGGTGACCTCGTCGCGCGCTACGCCCGCACCCACGTGCCGTTCCACGCCACCGAGGTGGCCCGCGCCTACGGCCTGGGCCCCGCCGTCGCCACGGCGGCCCTGGCCCGGCTGGTGTCGTCCGGCCGGGTCGTGGAGGGCGAGCTGCTGCCCACCGGCGGGGGCGGCACCGAGTTCTGCGACGCCGAGGTGCTGCGCATGCTGCGCCGGCGATCGCTGGCGGCGCTGCGTGCCGAGGTCGAGCCGGTCACCCCGGTCGAGCTGTCCCGCTTCCTGCAGGGCTGGCAGGGCGTCGGCGGTCGGCTGCGCGGGCGTGACGGACTGGTCCGCGTCGTCGAGCAGCTCAGCGGGGCCGTGCTGCCGGCCAGTGCCATCGAGTCCCTCGTGCTGCCGAGCCGGGTCGCCGACTACTCCCCTGCCCTGCTCGACGAGCTGATGTCCACCGGCGAGGTGCTCTGGTGCGGCCACGGTTCGCTGCCCGGCGACGACGGCTGGGTCTCGCTGCACCTCGCCGACTCCGCGCACGTCACGCTGCCCGGCCCCGACCCCGACCGGGTCCCGTCCGCCGACGGGCTCGCGGTGCTCGACGCCCTCGCCGGAGGCGGGGCGCACTTCTTCCGCACCCTGTCCGACCAGGTCGGATCCAGCGACGACGCGGGCCTCGCGACCACGCTGTGGGACCTGGCCTGGTCGGGTCGGGTCACCGGCGACACCTTCGCGCCGGTGCGCGCGTTGCTGTCCGGCGGGCGCACCGCGCACAAGCGCAGCACCTCCGGCCCGCGTCGCACCCGGTACGCCGGTCGCCGCGGGCCGCTCGGCGGCCTCGGGGCCGCTCCGACCCGCCCCACGCTCCCGGCGCGCACCGGCCCCCCGCAGGTCACCGGCCGCTGGTCGCTGCTGCCCCCGGTCGACCTCGACCCCACCCTGCGGGCGTACGCCACCGCCGAGCTGCTGCTCGACCGGCACGGCATCCTCACCCGCGGCGCGACCGCGGCCGAGGACGTGCCGGGGGGCTTCGCCGCGATCTACCGGGTGCTCGGCCGCGCCGAGGAGGCCGGGCGGGTGCGCCGCGGCTACTTCGTCGAGGGGCTCGGCGCCTCGCAGTTCGGCACCACCGGCGCCGTCGACCGGCTGCGCAGCGGTCAGGGGTCCGGCAGCGCCGGCGGCGACCACGGCCGGGCCGCACCGACCGCCGTCGTGCTCGCGTCCAGCGACCCGGCCAACCCGTACGGCGCGGCCCTGGGGTGGCCCGACCGCGCGGTCGACCCCGCCGAGGGCGACGCCCCCGCCGACGGTCCCTCCGACAAGCGCCGTCGCCACCAGCCCGGCCGCAAGGCCGGCGCCGTCGTGCTGCTCGTCGACGGCGACCTCGTGCTCTACGTCGAGCGGGGTGGCAAGACGGTGCTGACCTACTCCGACGACCCCGACCTCCTGCGGGCCGCGGCCGTCGCCCTCGCCGACGCCGTGCGGCGCGGCAGCCTCGGGCGGATCACCGTCGAGAAGGCGGACGGTGGCCAGGTCCTGGGCTCGGGGCACCCGGTCGTCGCGGCCCTCGAAGGTGCCGGCTTCCACCTCACACCGCGCGGGTTGCGGATGCGGAGGTGAGCGGGGGTGCCCGAGGGTGACACCGTGCACCGCACCGCCGACCGGCTCGACGCCGCCCTGCGCGACGCGGTGCTCGAGCGGGCGGAGCTGCGCTGGCCCACGGTGCCCCACGTCGACCTCGCCGGATCGCGCACCCTCGAGGTCGTCGCCCGCGGCAAGCACCTGCTGCACCGGTTCGACACGGGCACCACCCTGCACACGCACCTTCGGATGGAGGGCCAGTGGCGGGTCGAGCACCCGGGCCCCGCCACCGAGCGGGCACTGCGTCGCCACGACCTGCGGGCCGCCCTGCTGACCGGGCAGTGGTCGGCCCTCGGCCTGCGCCTGGGGATGCTCGACCTCGTGCCGACCTCACGCGAGTCCGAGCTCGTCGGCCACCTCGGCCCCGACGTGCTCGGCCCTGACTGGGACACCACGGTCGCGGCGGCACGCGTCACGGCATCCGCGGGCTTGATCGGCGACACCCTGCTCGACCAGCGGGTGCTCGCGGGGGTCGGAACGTTCTGGGCCAGCGAGATCCTCTTCATCGAGCGCGTGCTTCCGTGGACCCCTGCCGGCGACCTCGACCACGAGCGGGTGCTCGCCATGCTCGAGCGGCTGCACCGGCTGATGGCCGTCGCTCGTCGCACCGGCTGGCAGGCGAGCACCGGCATCCAGCGGTCCGGCGAAGAGGCGTACGTGCACGCCCGGTCCGGGCGGCCGTGCCGGCGCTGCGGCGACACGGTGCGGGTGGCGACGACCGGCGTGGTGCCGCGCCAGCGCACCTTGTTCTCGTGCCCGACCTGCCAGGGCGGGCTGGCCCCCACCGACGACGGCAGGCCACAGCGGCCGTTGGGCAGCGGGAGGAGGCGCTCCTAGGCCGCGGAGGCCGAGACGGTGTCGGACATCGTGTGCCCGACGGGCAGCGAGACCGGGGCGGAGAGGGTCTCGACCCGCTCGACGCGCTCGCGCACCAGCTCGAGCACCTCGGACAGGCTCAGACCCAGGCCGGTGCACACCGAGGCGAGCAGCTCGGAGGAGGCTTCCTTCGTGCCGCGCTCGAGCTCGCTCAGGTAGCCGAGGGAGACGGCGGAGGACGACGCGACGTCGCGCAGCGTGCGGCCCTGGTCCTGGCGGATCTCGCGCAGGACCTCGCCGAGCTCGTGTCGAAGCAGGATCACGGTGCCTCCTCTCCTTCGTCAGTGCGGACCGTCGAGCGGTCCGTCGAGTCAACGTTACCCCGAGGCACCCACGCCGTCGCGGAGGTTCTCCAGTGCCCGTTCCAGGAGGGTCAGTGCGGCCAGCACGCTCGCCGCCCTGATCTGGTCCCGGTCGCCGGTCAACGCCAGCGGCTCGACGACGATTCCCCAGGGCCCGCTGGCGCCCACGAACACGGTGCCCACCGGCTGCCCGTCGGCCGGGTCCGGGCCGGCCACCCCCGTCGTCGACACGCCCACGGCGCAGCCCAGGACCCGGCGGATGCCGTCGGCCAGCTGGGCCGCGACCGGCTCGCACACCGCCCCCTCGCGGGCGAGCAGCTCGGGGTCGACGCCGAGCAGGTCGGCCTTGACCTCGCTCGCGTACGCGACGACCCCACCACGCACGACGGTGGAGGCGCCGGGCACGCTCGTCAGGGCGGCGCAGACCAGGCCACCGGTCAGCGACTCGGCGGTGCCGACCGACAGGTCGAGCTCGCGCAGCAGCGCCACGACGGCGTCGGCCACCGGGTGCCCGTCGCTCACGACCCGCTACGCCGCTGGCGGGTGGCGCCGCGCTGCTCGGCCCGTTCGGCTCGCTCGGCCCGCTTGCGCACGGCCCGCTCGCTGGTCTGGCGCAGCCGCAGGGCCTGGTTGAGGTAGTCGATGCCGGTCACGACGGTCACGACCACGGCGGCACCCAGGCAGATCGACGCGACCCACTCCCACAGGTCGGGGAAGGGCAGCGTCCAGTGCGGGATGAGGAAGAAGCCGATGCCGAACGTCTGCAGCAGGGTCTTGACCTTGCCACCGCGCCCGGCGGCCATCACCCCGTGCCGGATCACCCAGAAGCGCACCGCCGTGATGCCCCACTCGCGCACCAGCACGACGACGGTCACCCACCACCAGACCTCGCCGATGATCGACAGGCCGACCAGGGCCATCGTCACCAGTGCCTTGTCGGCGATCGGGTCGACCACCTTGCCGAAGTTCGTGACGAGGCCGCGGCTGCGGGCCAGGTCGCCGTCGATCCGGTCGGTGATCATCGCGACGGCGAACACGCCGAACGACGCCCAGCGGTAGGCGGCGTTCTGGCCGTCGTCGACGAGCAGCAGCCACCCGAAGACCGGCACGAGGAACAGCCGGAACATGGTGAGGTAGTTCGCGATGTTCCACGCGCTCGGGCCCGTGGTCGGCACGACCGGGCTCGCCGGGTCGACGCCGACGCGGTACGGGTCGGTGGCGCGACCCTCGGCCAGCGGTCCGGGGCGCACCGGGCGCAGCGGCTTCTCGCTCATCCGGTCACCACCACGAGGTCGACCCCCACGGCGTCGACGACGACGCCCTCCACGAACGAGCCCACGACCGGCAGCACGGCGTCGGCGCCCGCGCGCACGAGGCACACCCCGTCGACGTCAGGCCCCTGGTGCTCGGCCCGGCCGATCGCGACGGTCGGGTCGTCGTCGTCGTGCTCCTCGACGAGCACCACGACCTTCTCCCCCACGCGTTCGAGGGCACGCTGCGACGTGAGCTCCTCGACGAGGCCGGTCAGCCGCTCGACCCGCTCGGCGATGACCTCGTCCGGCAGCTTGGCGTCGAGGTTCTCGGCCTCGGTGCCGTCCTCGTCGGAGTAGCCGAAGACGCCGACCACGTCGAGGCGGGCGCCGACCAGGAAGCGCTCGAGCTCGTCGACGTCGGCCTCGGTCTCGCCCGGGAAGCCGACGATGACGTTGCTGCGCACACCGGCGAGCGGCTCACGGGCCCGCACCCGGTCGATGAGCTCGAGGAACGGCTCGGTGCCACCGAAACGGCGCATCCGGCGCAGCACCGTCGGTGAGGCGTGCTGGAAGGACAGGTCGTACCACGGCATCACGCCCGGCACGTCGGCCATCGCCTCGAGCAGGCCCGGCCGCACCTCCGCCGGCTGCAGGTACGACACCCGCACCCGGTCCACGCCCTCGACCGCGGTCAGCTCGGGCAGCAGCTTCTCGAGCAGCGCGAGGTCGCCGAGGTCCTTGCCGTACGACGTCGAGTTCTCGCTGACGAGGAACAGCTCGCGCACGCCCTGCCCGCCCAGCCAGCGGGCCTCCGCGATGATGTCGGTCGGCCGGCGCGAGACGAACGACCCGCGGAACATCGGGATGGCGCAGAACGAGCACCGCCGGTCGCAGCCGCTGGCGATCTTCAGCGGCGCCCACGGGCGCGCGTCGAGCCGCGACCGCACGAACTGCTCGCCGTCGCCGTGGCCGGGCAGCGCGACCCCACCCGCGGCAGCCGAGCGGTCGACCGGCGACAGCGGCAGCAGCATGCGCCGGTCGGACGGCACGTGGGATGCCGGCCGCGCCCCACCGAGGATGGCGGTGAGGTGGCTCGACATGTCGCGGTAGGAGTCGAAGCCGAGCACGGCGTCGGCGTCGGGAAGCTCGTCGGCGAGGGTCTGCCCGTAGCGCTCGGCGAGGCAGCCGACGGCGACCACGGCCTTGGTGCGACCGGTCTCCTTGAGGTCGGCCGCCTCGAGGAGGGTGTCGATGGAGTCCTTCTTGGCCTGCTCGACGAACCCGCAGGTGTTCACCACCGCCACGTCGGCGTCGGCGGCGTCGTCGACGAGGGTCCAGCCCTCGGCGGCGAGGCGGCCGGCCAGCTCCTCCGAGTCGACCTCGTTGCGGGTGCACCCGAGGGTGACCAGCGCGACGCTGCCGCGGCTCGAGGGGGACACCATGCTGCCACTCTAGTTGCGCCACGGCCCGGCCCCGTGCACCCCGAGTAGGGTCCATCGCATGCCCTCGGACACCGCGGCCCGGATCCGCGACCTCCTCGCCGAGCACCCCGTCGTCGACGGGCACAACGACCTCGCCTGGCAGGCCCGCGAGCGCGTCGGCTACGACTGGGACCGGCTCGACATCGCGCGTGCAGGGTGCCCCACCCACACCGACCTCCCGCGGCTGCGCGCGGGCGGCGTGGGCGCCCAGTTCTGGTCGGTGTTCGTGCCCGCGACCCTGCAGGGCGACGCCGCCGTGACCGCCACCCTGGAGCAGGTCGACGCGATCCACGCCATGACCGCCCGGTATGCCGGTGACCTCGCCCTCGCGACCACCCGGGCCGAGGTCGAGCACGCCTGGTCGCAGGGCCGGATCGCCTCGCTGATGGGCGCCGAGGGCGGCCACAGCATCGACTCCTCGCTCGGCGTGCTGCGGATGCTGCACGCCCTCGGCGTGCGCTACCTGACCCTCACCCACAACGACAACGTGCCGTGGGCCGACTCGGCGACCGACGAACCGGTGCTCGGCGGCCTCTCGCCGTTCGGGCGCGAGGTGGTGCGGGAGATGAACCGGCTCGGGATGCTCGTCGACCTCTCGCACGTGTCGGCCGACACCATGCGCGACGCGCTCGAGGTCGCCCAGGCGCCGGTGCTGTTCTCGCACTCCTCGGCCAGGGCGGTGTGCGACCACCCGCGCAACGTGCCCGACGACGTGCTCGCCCGGCTCGCCGACAACGGTGGAGCCTGCCTGGTCACCTTCGTGCCGAAGTTCGTCTCGCCCGCGGTTCGCGAGTGGGACCTCGAGACCCGCGATGCCGCCGAGGTGGCGGGCGTCGACGTCCACGACGACCCGGCCTACGCCGCGTTCGTCGACGAGCGCACGCTGAGCCACCCGAGGCCGACGGCCACGATCGACGACGTCGTCGCGCACTGCGAGCACGTGCGTGACGTGGCCGGTGCGCGGCACATCGGCCTGGGCGGCGACTACGACGGCGTCGACGTGCTGCCGGTAGGCCTCGAGGACGTCAGCGGCTACCCTCGCCTGCTGGCCGCCCTCGCCGACCGCGGCTGGAGCGACTCCGACCTGGCGGCACTGACCGGCGGGAACGCGTTGCGCGTGCTCGGCGAGGCCGAGCAGCGCGCCCGCGAGATCGCCGTGACCCGCGGGCCGAGCCTGGCCCGGATCGAGGACCTCGACGGCGAGGGGGCGGGCCCGGCGCGTTGACCGTGCCCGCCGGGGGTCACTGCCGTGAACGCAGCACGGTGAGCGCGACCAGGCGCGAGATCACCATCGCGACGTACATGACTCCGGCGAGCTGCTCGATGGTGCCGACCGCACGGGCCTCCGGCTGGACCGGCCCGACATCGCTCAGGCCGACGCTGGTGAGCACGGCGCCGGAGTAGTAGAGCAGCTCCAGGAAGGTGCGCTGGCCCACGCCGTCGAACGAGGTGAACGAGCCGGGCCAGATCTCCTGGATCGCGAGGTAGATGTAGGCGAACGCGAAGACGAGCACGGTGAAGCAGGCACCGACGGCGAACAGCTCGTCCTTGGTGACCCAGTAGTCCTCGAACATGTACGAGATGAGCGCGTACGCCGTGTAGAAGTAGAAGACGGCCAGGGCCGAGTGCGCGAGCACCAGGATGTTCGACCGGTCGTCGAACAGGCTCCAGATCTCGAACACCGCGGCCGGCAGGGCGAGGGTCACCGAGAGCCAGGTGAGCGCGGGCGTGCTGCGCACGGTGAACACCGCGGTGATCAGCGCCGAGAGGCTGAGCAACGAGATGACCGCGCGGCCCCACTCGGAGTCCTCCAGCACCGGCAGCAGCAGGATGACGAGGATCTGCACGGCCAGGAGGAACGCCGACGGTTGCTTGCGCAGGGTGGCACGCCAGCGTGCCGTACGCGACGGGTTGTCCCGGAGGTCCTCCCACATCGTCGTCATGGCCACACTGTAGGACCGGGTGGGCGACAATGCCGGTATGCCGAGCGCCCTGCTGCTGCCCGTCCTCACGTGTGCGGCCGTCCTCATCGTCAGTGGTGTCGCGAAGCTGCGCGCCCCGGAGACCATCGACTCCGCCTTCACCTCGCTGGAGGTACCCAGGGCCCTCGACACGCCGTTCGTGCGCCGGCTGTCGCCGTGGGTCGAGGTGGCCCTGGGCGCCTGGTTGCTGCTCGCCACCGGCGTCGCCCTGGTCGTCGTCGCGACCCTCACCCTGCTGCTGTTCGTCGCCTACCTCGTGCTCGTCGCGCGAGCGGTCCGCCGTCCCGAGCCGGTCGACTGCGGCTGCTTCGGTGCGCTCGGCGACTCGCAGGTGACTCGGGTCACGGTGTGGCGCAACGCCGCCCTGGTGCTCTCGGCCCTCCTCGCGGTCGTGGCGGGGATCCAGGGCGTGGGCCTGATCGGCGCCGTCGTCGACGGGGACGCTTTGCCGTGGATCGCCACCTCGACCCTGATGGCCGCCGTCGCGGTGCTCGTGGCCTACCGCGCGCCGACCACGGCTCCCTCGTCGGACGGGCCGCGCCTTGACGCCGAGGGCAACTACCAGCGCCAGCCGACGCCGCGCGCAACGGTGCTCACCCAGGAAGGCCAGCTCGTGCTGCTGTCGGATCAGACCCGGACATCGGCCCTCCTGCTGGTGTTCCTCAGTCCCGGCTGCGGGCCCTGCGGACGGCTCGGGCCGCTGCTCGCCGGTTGGAATGAGGAGCTGGCCCCGGTGAGTGTTCGTGCGGTCGTGATCGCACAGCCGCAGATCGTGGACGCACTGCCCTACCTCGACGGCCAGTCGTACTTCGACCCGTTCGGCACGACGCGCGACGCGTTCGGTGTGGGTACACCGGCTGCCGTACTGCTCGGCACCGACGGGAGGCTCGCCGGGGGCCCGGTGCAGGGCGAGCAGGAGGTCCGCGACTTCGTCGCCGAGATCGCAGAGCACCTGCGCGAGGCGATGGAGCCGGTCGGCTCACCCGCCCAGGACGCGCCGGCGCCGGAGAACCTCCAGCCCGATGGCGTCAGCGACGCCCGGTGAGCTCCCAGGCGTCCTCGCCGGGCTCCTCGTCGCCGTAGTCGACGGCCTCGGGGTAGGACGCCAGCTCGTCGGCCACCGCGTCGCCGCCGTAGCCGATGACCGGCACCTCCGAGGTGTCGTCGGTCGAGTCGTCGGTGACCGCCGGAGCGGGCGCGGGCGCGGCATACGCCTCGGGCACGTCCTCGCCGCGCAGCAGCGCCAGCGTGGTGGGGAGGTCGTCGGGCTTGACGAGCACGTCGCGGGCCTTGGACCCCTCGGAGGGCCCGACCACGCCGCGTGACTCGAGCAGGTCCATCAGGCGACCGGCCTTGGCGAACCCGACCCGCAGCTTGCGCTGCAGCATCGAGGTCGAGCCGAACTGGGTGGTGACGACGAGCTCGGTGGCCTGCAGCAGCAGGTCGAGGTCGTCGCCGATGTCGTCCTCGACCATCTTCTTCGGCGCGCTGACGGTGACGTCGTCGCGGTAGCGCGGCTTGAGCTGCTCGGTGACGTGCGTGACGACGGCATGGATCTCGGACTCGGTGACCCAGGCGCCCTGCACGCGCATCGGCTTGCTGGCCCCCATCGGCAGGAACAGGGCGTCGCCCTGGCCGATCAGCTTCTCGGCGCCCGGCTGGTCGAGCACGACGCGCGAGTCGGTGACGCTCGAGGTGGCGAACGCCATCCGGGAGGGCACGTTCGCCTTGATCAGGCCCGTGACGACGTCGACGCTGGGTCGCTGGGTCGCGAGCACGAGGTGGATGCCGGCCGCGCGCGCGAGCTGGGTGATCCGGACGATCGACTCCTCGACGTCGCGCGGGGCGACCATCATCAGGTCGGCCAGCTCGTCGACGACGATGAGCAGGTACGGGTAGGGCGTGATGACCCGCTCGGAGCCCGGCAGCGGCTTGACCTTGCCGGCCCGCACCGCCTTGTTGAACTCGTCGACGTGCTTGAACCCGTAGGCGGCGAGGTCGTCGTAGCGGGTGTCCATCTCGCGCACGACCCACTGCAGCGCCTCGGCGGCCTTCTTCGGGTTCGTGATGATCGGGGTGATCAGGTGCGGGATGCCCTCGTAGGCGGTCAGCTCGACCCGCTTGGGGTCGACGAGCACGAGGCGCACCTCGTCGGGCGTGGCGCGCATGAGCACCGAGGTGATCAACGAGTTGACGAAGCTCGACTTGCCGGCGCCGGTGGCGCCCGCGACGAGCAGGTGCGGCATCTTCGCCAGGTTGGCGATGACGTAGCCGCCCTCGACGTCCTTGCCCACGCCCATCACCATCGGGTGGTCGTTGCCGCGGGCCACCTGGCTGCGCAGCACGTCACCGAGGCTGACCTTCTCGCGGTCGGTGTTGGGGATCTCGATGCCGATCGCGGACTTGCCGGGGATCGGGCTGAGGATGCGCACGTCGGCCGACGCGACGGCATACGCGATGTTCTTCGACAGCGCGGTGACCCGCTCGACCTTGATGCCGGGGCCGAGCTCGACCTCGTAGCGGGTGACGGTCGGTCCGCGGCTGAACCCGGTGACCTGGGCGTCGATCTCGAACTGGTCGAGCACGGTGGTCAGCGACTCGACGACCCGGTCGTTGGCGGCGCTGCGCGCCCGGTGCGGGCTGCCCGGCTCGAGGATGGCGGCGTCCGGGAGCGTGTAGGTGACGTCACCGGCCAGGGAGAGCTGCTCGACGCGCTGCGGGATCGCGGCGGTCGGCGGCGCCTCCAGGGGCGCCTTGTCCGCCACGGGTGCACGGGTGGCGGCCGCCGGCGTGGCCGCCGTGGCAGCCGGGTCGGTGCCCGTGGCAGGCGCGGCCGGGCGCTTCTGGCCGGGGCGCAGCCGCTTGCCGGTGACCGGGTCGACCAGGGCGGCCTGCTCGAACGCCTCGTCACCCACCCGCGGGCCGTCGACGTCGGATGCCGTGCCGCGCCGGCCGCGCCGGCGCGCGCCCGGCTCGGTGGTCGCCTCGGCCGGCTGCTCCGGCGTGTGGCCGGTCAGCCGGTCGAAGGTCGCCCGCAACCGCTCGGGCACCTGGTGCAACGGCGTCGCGGTGATGACGAGCAGCCCGAACAGGCCCAGCAGGAGCAGCAGTGGCACCGTGCCGTAGACCGACACGGCCGCCTCGAGCGGGCTGGAGGCGAGGAAGCCGATGATGCCGCCGGCGTTGCGCATCCCCTCGGCCCCCTCGGGCGGGGTGGGGATGTCGGCCGCGACGTGGGCGAGGCCGCACGCGGCGAAGGCGAGGGCCGTGGTGCCGACGGCGGCGCGCGAGGTGGCGGCGTCCTCCTGGGGGGCGCGCAGCATCCGGATGCCGAAGGCCAGCAGCACGAGCGGCACGGCGTAGCCGATCCTGCCGAAGGTGCCGGCGACGACGGCGTGCACGACGGTTCCCACGCCGCCCGGCATCCCCCACCACTCGCGGGCGGCGACCACGATGGCGACCGCGATGAGCAGCAGGCCGAGTCCGTCGCGGCGGTGCTCGGGCTCGAGGTCGCGCCCGGTGTCGCCGACCTTGCGGGCCACGGCGCCGGTGGCGTGGGCCAGGCCCATCCAGGTGCTCTGCACGGCGCGCAGCGGCAGCGGCAGCCCGCCGGAGCGCGTGCGGGCCGATCCCTTGCGGGAGCGCGCTGCGGGACGCCGGGTCGCGGGCCGGGTCGAGGAGCTCCGGCCGCGCGCCGAGGAAGACGTGCGGGTGGCCATGGTCGCAGGCTACGCGACAGTCACACAGGACTCACGCGTCACACGCGGCACGGCGGTGACAATCGCCAGGCTCCCGGAGCCGGACGCACGCCCCACCGGAGCTGGTCCTGCGCCCACAACGAGGTCCGCGCCCGGGTCGGTGCCGAATGGCATCGACCCGGGCGCGGATCCGGTCATACCCCTCCCCCTGCAAGGGGGGTACGACCTCGACCTCGGCGATCTTTGTCAGGGCCGATGTCGAAACCTTGGTACTCCAGGAAGTCAGCCTCTTGGCTGTTCCATGACTCGTACTTTACCTTGCCTTTACCTTTTCTGCAGTGATTTTCTCATCCATTTCTGCACGTGTCGCGATCGGATTCCGCAATTTTTGCGGCGAAACGCCACGGATCCTGTGCGTTACTCGCAAGTACGAGTGGCGGGTGTGACGGGTGTTACGGGGTGGACACACGCATCGCCCCCACCACATGGAGTGGCGAGGGCGATGCGACGGAATCCGCACGGGTCGGCCGGGGCGCGAAGGCGCAGGTCAGGCCTCGATGACCATCGGGATGATCATCGGCCGGCGCCGGATCTTGCGGCCGACCCACCCGCCGACCGAGCGTCGGATGACCTGCTGGAGCCCGTAGGCGTCGGTCACCCCGCTCGCCGTGGCGTCGTCGAGCGCCCTGATCAGCTGCGGCATCACGTCGTCGAACACGACGTCGTCCTCGACGAAACCGCGCGCGGTGATCTCCGGACCGGCGATCACCTTGCCGGTCATCGAGTCGATGACGACGATCACCGAGATGAACCCCTCGTCGCGCAGGATCCGACGGTCCTTGAGCAGCGTCTCGTCGGCCTCGCCCACGGAGGAGCCGTCGACGTAGACGTACCCACACGGCACGGCGCCGGACACCGAGGCCTTGCCGTCGACCAGGTCGACGGCCACGCCGTCCTCGACGACGACCACCCGGTCGCGCGGCACCCCGGTGAGGACGGCGAGCTCGGCGTTGGCCACGAGGTGGCGCCACTCGCCGTGCACCGGCATGACGTTCTTCGGCTGGACGATGTTGTAGCAGTAGATGAGCTCGCCGGCGCTGGCGTGCCCCGAGACGTGGACCTTGGCGTTGCCCTTGTGCACGACGTTGGCGCCCAGGCGCATCAGGCCGTTGATGACCCGGTAGACAGCGTTCTCGTTGCCGGGAATCAGCGAGCTCGCCAGAAGCACGGTGTCACCGGGGCCGACGTCGATGCGGTGGTCGCGGTTGGCCATCCGCGACAGGGCGGCCATCGGCTCGCCCTGGCTGCCGGTGCAGACGAGCACGATCTGGTCGTCGGCGAGGTCGTCGAGCTTCTTGACGTCGACGAGCACGCCGTCGGGGACGTGCAGGTAGCCGAGATCGGCGGCGATGCCCATGTTGCGCACCATCGAGCGACCGACCATGGCGACCTTGCGGCCGGCCTTCTCGGCGGCGTCGAGCACCTGCTGCACACGGTGCACGTGCGAGGAGAAGCACGCGACGATGATCCGTCGCTCCGCGTGCCGGAACACCTTGTCGATCGCCGAGGAGATGTCGCGCTCCGGCGTGGTGAAGCCCGGCACCTCGGCGTTGGTCGAGTCGGTGAGGAAGAGGTCGACGCCCTCCTCCCCCAGCCGCGCGAAGGCCCGCAGGTCGGTGAGCCGGCCGTCGAGCGGCAGCTGGTCCATCTTGAAGTCGCCGGTGTGCAGCAGGGTGCCGCCCGAGGTGCGCACGGCCACGGCCAGGGCGTCGGGGATCGAGTGGTTGACCGCGACGAACTCGCAGTCGAACACCCCGAGCTTCTCGCGGTCGCCCTCGCGCACGACGAGCGTGTACGGCTTGATCCGGTGCTCCTTGAGCTTGGCCTCGACCAGGGCGAGGGTCAGCGTGGAGCCGATGAGCGGGAGGTCCGGCTTCAGGCGCAGGAGGTAGGGCACGGCGCCGATGTGGTCCTCGTGGCCGTGGGTGAGGACCACCGCCTGCACGTCGTCGAGCCGGTCCTTGATGTAGTCGAAGTCGGGCAGGATCAGGTCGATGCCGGGGTGGTGGTCGTCGGGGAACAGCACGCCACAGTCGATGACGAGCAGCTGGCCGCGGTGCTCGACGACCGTCATGTTGCGGCCGATCTCACCCAGGCCGCCCAACGGGACGACGCGAACACCGCCGTCGGCCAGGGGGCCGGGTAGCTCGAGCTCGGGGTGGGGGTGGCTCATCGGGTGGGGAGCGTGGCGAGAGCGGAGCGCAGCAGCTCGAGGTGCTCAGGCGGTGACTCGACCAGGGGCAGTCGCACGGCCGCCGACTCGATGACCCCGAGCTCGACCAGCGCGGCCTTGGCCATGATCGCCCCCTGCGACGTGGTCATCAGCGCGTCGACGACCGGCACCAGCGAGGTGTGGATGGCCCGTGCCTCGGCCAGGTCACCGCGGTCGACGGCGGCGACCATCGCGGCATACTGCTCGCCCGCGACGTGGCCGACCACGGAGACGACACCCGGTGGCGCCCAGGGCGAGCAGCGGGAGGTTGACCTCGTCGGCGCCGCTGAACCAGAGCAGGTCGGTGGCCGCCATGACGTGGGTGGAGGCCCAGTGGTCGCCCTTGGCGTCCTTGACCGCGGCGATGGTGGGGTGCTCGGCGAGGGTGATGAGCGTGTCGGTGCTGAACGGGATACCCGTGCGCGCGGGGATGTCGTAGAGCATCACCGGGAGGTCGGTGGTGTCGGCGACGGCCCGGCAGTGCGCGACGAGGCCGGCCTGGGTGGGCTTGTTGTAGTAGGGCGAGACGAGGAGGAGGGCGTCGGCGCCGGCATCCGCGGCGAGGCCGGCCATCTCGACCGCGTGACGGGTGTCGTTGGACCCGACGCCGGCCACGACCTTGGCCCGGTCGCCGGCCCGCTGCTTGACGCGACGCACCATCTCGAGGCTCTCGTCGTCGCTCAGGGTGCTGGACTCGCCGGTGGTGCCGTTGACGACGATGCCGTCGTGACCGGTCGCAAGGAGGTGGTCGACGAGGGAGTCGGTGCCCTTGTCGTCGATCTCGCCGCCTCGTGACATCGGGGTCACCATCGCGGTGAGGACACGGCCGAAGGGGGAGCTCGTCATGCCGCAAGGGTAGTGCCGTCGCGGCACGCCCCGCCGCGACCGACCGACCGGGTCGCGCGCGGGTAGGCTCCGGGCGTGCGCCAGTACCTCGACCTGCTCGACCACGTCATGACCCACGGTGTCGACAAGTCGGACCGCACGGGCACGGGCACCCGCAGCGTGTTCGGCTACCAGATGCGCTTCGACCTCACCGAGGGCTTCCCGGTGGTGACGACCAAGCGGCTGCACCTGCGCTCGATCATCGGCGAGCTGCTGTGGTTCCTGCGCGGTGACACCAACGTGCGCTGGCTGCAGGAGCGCGGCATCTCGATCTGGGACGAGTGGGCCGACGACCTCGGTGACCTCGGGCCGGTCTACGGCCACCAGTGGAGGTCGTGGCCGACGCCCGACGGGCGCGAGGTCGACCAGGTCGCCAAGGTCATCGAGTCGATCCGCACCAACCCCGACTCGCGCCGCCACATCGTCTCGGCGTGGAACGTCGCAGACGTCGACGACATGGCGCTGCCGCCGTGCCACACGATGTTCCAGTTCTACGTGCGGCCGGCTGACGACGGTGGGGCTGCCTTCCTGGACTGCCAGCTCTACCAGCGCTCGGCCGACATCTTCCTCGGGGTGCCGTTCAACATCGCCTCGTACGCCCTGCTCACGATGATGGTCGCCCAGCTCACCGACCTGCGGGCGGGGCACTTCGTGCACACCCTGGGCGACGCCCACCTGTACTCGAACCACGTCGAGCAGGCGACCCTGCAGCTGACCCGCTCGCCCTACCCGTTGCCGACGATGCGGATCACGCCCCGGCCCGGCATCGACGACTACGACCTCGACGACTTCGAGCTGACCGGCTACGAGTCGCACCCGGCGATCAAGGCGCCGATCGCGGTCTGAGGAGGCTTCGTTGACCCGCATCACGCTCATCGCCGCCGTCGCCCGCAACGGGGTCATCGGACTCGACGGCGGGATGCCGTGGCACCTGCCCGACGAGCTCGCTCACTTCAAGGCCACCACGATGGGCCACGCGCTGATCATGGGCCGCACCACGTTCGAGTCGATCGGGCGGGCACTGCCGGGGCGGCGCACCATCGTCGTGACCCGTGACCCGTCGTGGCACCACGCCGCCGTCGAGGCGGCGCACTCGTTCCCGGATGCCGTGTCCCTCGCCGGCCCGGCCGACGAGGTGTTCGTCGCCGGCGGTGCGCAGATCTACGCGGAGTCCATGCCGTACGCCCACCGGCTGCTGATCACCGAGGTCGACGCCGAGCCGGAGGGCGACACCTGGTTCCCGACGTGGCCGCGGGGCGAGTGGCGTGAAGAGCTGCGCGAGCCGCACGACGGCTGGTCGCGAGTGGTCTACGAACGGGTGCGCGGCTAGTGTCCCGCGTCGTTGATCGATCTACAGGCGTCATTCCTTGAGAAGGGGCATGGACACAGCAGCACTGGCGCTGCTCACGGGCAACCTGAGGCGCGAGCGCATACGCGCGGGCCTAGGCGCAGGGAGGTGCGGCCCAGCGGGTACGAGCCCATCCTGCCGTCTGTGACGAGGGCTGCTCAGCCGCCGTTGCAGTTCGCCGGTGAGATGGCGTTGGCTCCCGTTCTCGCGATGCCCGCAGAAAGGGGTTGGCAGTCCGCGCCGAGCATCTGCCACGTGATGGCCGTCCGGAAGTTGGAAGAAGCCCCCATGTTCGTGCTCTCGATCCAGAATGTCTGAGGTACGCCGTTCGTGCTCGCAGGAATACCGATGGCGAAGTCGTTGTCGCCAGTGACCGGGCACGAGGTCGGGGCGGTTGTGCAGACGTTCTGGTTGGGGACGGTGATGGCAGGGGTCTTCCAGATCCCGCGTACCCCGCGAACAACGCCCGGGAAGCCCGCCACGGGGTCCGCTGAGCAGTTGACGCAGGTCACCATCTCCCTGATCACGAACGTTATGTCGGCGCCCGTGTCGTTGACGATGGTGAGCGGGACTTGGAGCGTCTTGTCGCCTCCGCAACCCTTCTGGGTGGCGCCAGTGTTCGCGCAGGCTCCCCCGAAGTCGATGACGGGCGGGGGCGGTACATTCCCTGAGGCCGCCAAGGCCATGGCAGGCGCGCCGATCGCGACCACGGGGACAGCCCAGGCTGCTCCCTTGGCGATGGTGCGGCGACTTGGCCGTTGGACCCGGTTCCCTTGCACTTCAGACATGGCACAACCTATTGGCTCACCGTCAAGCTCCCCTGCTGAAACTTGACTGAGTAGGTGCAGGCTACCAGTGCGGCGACCCCTTACCGCAAGACACATCGGTATGCGACTTTTCGCAGGTCATCGCGGCGTGTCGGCCATTGCCGCGACCTCAGATCGTGATGAGGCCGTAGGCGGGGTCGCGCTCAGCCATCAACCGCTCCGCGCGGCCCGGGTCGACCCACGCGGCCGTGGCCCAGACATCGGCCCACAACAGGTCCGGTCCCACGACGGTTGCCGACCCCGATCGGGTGACCCCCACGCCGGTGCGGGGGTCCACGACGTGCGCGCCACGAACCGCGGCGCCGGACGTCGCGACCGCGCCGCGCCCCACGGTGACCACCCGGGCCACCACGCCGGGCTGTCGCGGGTCCTCGATCCCGATCCGCCAGGACGGCGCCGCAGCCGAGAGTCCCCGACCGGCACCGACGACGATGTCACCGCCGGCACCGATGCTGTACGCGATCTCCGGCACCACGTCGAGGTGGGCGGCCGCGGCCGCGACGGCCCAGCCCTTCACCAGTCCCGTGGGGTCGTACGCGAGCCGCCCACCCGGCCGTCGGCGCCAGGCCCGGAACAGCCCGTCGGTGCGCTCCTCCGCCTCGAGGCACAGCTCGGTGACGTCGGCGACCCACGGGTGGGCCTCCTCGCGCTCGCCGTGCTGCAACCGCAGCAGGTCGCTGTCCGCGCGCCAGGTGCTGAGCACCGCGTCGACCTTGCGCAGGTGGGCGTAGACCCGGGCCACCCCGGCCTCGAGGTCTGGCCGGGTCGGCTCGACGGCGCGCACGTGCACGCTGACCGGCATCCCCATGACCTGCTCGACCCACGCCCGACGCGCCAGCCGAGGGGGCGTCGGCCCCGCCGGCGGCACCGGGATCTCCGCCGTGATCACAGGTTGGCCTGGTCGATCGCGGACTGGAGCGAGCCGATGTAGCCCTGGGAGGTGAACGTGGCGCCCGAGACCATGTCGATGCCGGCGCTCTGCTGGTCGACGGCCTCCTGGTTGAGGATCGGCACGGCGTAGGAGTTGATCTCCTGGTCCTTGTGGTCGTTCCACGGCACCTGGGTGACCTGCGCGTCGGTGATCTTGCCGTTCTCGACGGTGATCCTCACCTGCACGTCCCCGAAGCGGGTCGAGACCGCGTCGCCGGTGTACGTCTTGGCCGCGGATGACGACGAGCCGCCACCCGACGAGGACCCGCTGTCACTGGACGAGCCACTGTCCGAGCTGCTCCCGGAGTCGGTCGACCCCGTGCTGCTCGGCGCCGGCGTGGCGCCGGACGCGCTGCCCGTACCCGTGCCCGTGCCCGAACCGGTGTCGGTGCCTGACGCGACGATGCTCGTGGCGGCACTCGAGCTCGTGGACGTGTGGTAGCTGAAGAGCAGCACGAGGGCCGAGATCGTGCTGAGCAGCCAGATGGTGATGCGGCGCATGGCGAGTTCCTTGTGGTGCGGTCGGGTCAGGGGTCAGTAGGCGAAGCGCTCGAGGTGCACGGCGTCGTGCGGCACCCCGGCATCGATGGCGGCGGTGCGGGCGGCGGTCATCCAGCCGTCCGAACCGCAGAGGTAGACGTCGTGGTCGGCGACGTCGGGCACGATCTCGCGCAGCGCCTGCACGTCGGTGAGGTGGCGGGCCTGGGCGGGCAGCCAGCTGTCACGGTCCGGCACGCGGGAGCCCTCGATGAGCAGGTACCGGGCGCCACGAGCCGAGGCGAGCGCCGCGATCTCGGCGGCGAGCACGGCATCCGGCCGCGACCGCACCCGGTGCACGACGGTGACGTCACCGGGGGCCTGGTCGAGCTCCTCGAGCAGCGCGCGCATCGGGGTGATGCCGATCCCGGACCCCATCAGCAGGACCTTGCGATGAGCGCGGACCCCGGCGTGCATGCGGCCGTAGGGGCCTTCGACGAGCACCCGGGTGCCGGGTTGGAGCATCGGGAGCCGCGCGGACCCGTCGCCGACATGGGCCGCGGTGAACCGCAGGGTCCGGCCGTCGGGGGCCGCGGAGATGGAGTAGGGGTTGGCGCGGGTCCAGCCGGGTCCGTCCAGGAAGCGCCACTGGAAGAACTGACCGGCGCGCACCGGCATCCGACGCACCCCGCCGCCACCGACGGTCACGGTGGTCACGCCGGGGCCCTCGGCCCGGACGTCGAGCACGCGAAGCGGCGCACCCAGCGATCGCCACAGCGGCAGCCCGACCCGGAAGACGAGCACCGCACCGGCGCACGCGGCGTACAGGCTCCACCAGAAGACGGTCGCGGTGGTGGAGGCCAGGAAGTCGGTTCCGGTCCACAGCTGGTGCGGCAGCGCCAGGCCCGCGCCGAGGTAGCCGTAGAGGTGGATGAGGTGCCACGACTCGTAGCGCAGCCGCTTACGGGCCTTCTTCACCGAGGTCACGACGACCATGACCAGGGCCGCGGTGCCGGCGAGCGCCAGCAGCATGCCCGGGTAGTGCAGCACGAGGTCGACGAAGGTGCCGACGATGCCCTCGCTGGTGGCCGCGGCGTAGCCCAGGGTGATGAGCACGATGTGCCCGAGCATCAGGTTGAACGACGTGAAGCCGACCAGCCGGTGGGTGCGGGCGAGCTCGTCCTGGCCCCAGGCCTGCTCGACCCACGGCACGCGCGCCATGAGGAACACCTGGATGAGCAGCAGCGCGGACGCGATCAGGCCGGTGAGCCGACCGACCGACATCAGGGCGTCGGAGAGCGACGTGAGGTCCTGGATGCCGCCGCCGCTCACCCAGAGCGCCGTCACCACGAGCAGCACCAGCCAGCCGGCCGCGACGCTGGCGTCGCGCCACCACCGTGGGACCGGCCCGCGGTGGCGGACGAGCTGCGCAGGGGCGACGCCGGCGGCATGGGCCGCCGGGGCGAAGGTGCCGAAGGCTCCGCGCGAGGTCTCGCTGCTCATCGTCATGGTGACAACTTCGGGGAGTTTCCTGTGTGCCGCCTGTGGCCCGCATCGGCATGGACCGTGAGCGTGTGGAAACGGTTGCGCAGATCCGCGAGAATGCGCCGGTGAGAGCACCGGTGCCGCCGCCCTCGTTCCCTGTGCCCGAAGGGCTGAGCCGCGACCGTGAGGTCATGCTCCGCGCCAGGGTGGAGCGCTGGTGGCCCGACCTGCTCGGCGGCCTCACCGCCGTCTACGGCGCCGAGCGGGCGCCCGAGCTCGCCGCCGACCTCGTCGAGCTGGCAGCCACCGCGTACAGCGTTCGCGCCGACCGGCTGCACCTGCGCGACCTCGAGCGGATGCTGCGCCCCGACTGGCTGCAGGACCCCGCCGTCATCGGCTACGCCGCCTACACCGAGCGGTTCGCCGACGACCTGCGCGGGGTCGCCAAGCACCTGCCCTACCTCGAGGAGCTGGGGGTGCGCTACCTGCACCTGATGCCGATGCTGCGCCCCCGCGACGGCGACAACGACGGCGGGTACGCCGTCGCCGACTACCGCGCGGTGCGGCCCGACCTCGGCACGATGGACGACCTCGAGGACCTCGCGGCCCAGCTGCACGACAGCGACATCAGCCTCGTGCTCGACCTCGTGCTCAACCACGTCGCCCGCGAGCACGACTGGGCCAGGCAGGCCCGCGCCGGCGATGCGGCTCATCGCGAGTACTTCCACGTCTTCCCCGATCGGGAGGTGCCGGACGCCTACGAGCGCACCCTGCCCGAGGTCTTCCCCGAGTTCGCGCCGGGCAACTTCACCTGGGACGACGAGGTGCAGGGCTGGGTATGGACCACGTTCAACGAGTTCCAGTGGGACGTCAACTGGGCCAACCCCGCGGTGCTGCGCGAGTACGCCGCGATCATCCTCGAGCTCGCCAACCGCGGCGTCGACGTGCTGCGGCTCGACGCGATCGCCTTCATGTGGAAGCGGCTGGGCACCGACTGCCAGGGCCAGCCCGAGGTGCACGCGCTCACCCAGGTGCTGCGGGCCGTGACCCGCATCGCGTGCCCGAGCGTGGCGTTCCTCGCCGAGGCGATCGTGGCCCCGACCAAGCTGCTCGCCTACCTCGGCGACGGGCCCTACACGGGCAAGGTCAGCGACCTCGCCTACCACAACAGCCTCATGGTGCAGATCTGGTCGATGCTCGCGGCACGCGACGTGCGGCTGGCCGCGCGGGCGCTCGGCTCGCTGCCGCCCAAGCCACCGACCGCCACGTGGCTGACCTACCTGCGCTGCCACGACGACATCGGCTGGGCGATCATGGACGAGGATGCCGCGGCCGTCGGCGCGACGGGCCACGGGCACCGGAGCTTCCTGGCCCACTGGTACGCCGGTGACTTCGTCGGCTCACCCGCGCGCGGGCTGGTGTTCCAGTACAACCCGGACACCGACGACCGCCGCACGAGCGGTACCGCGGCCTCCCTCATCGGGCTGGAGGCGGCACGGTCCGCCGCCGAGGTGGACCGCGCGGCATCCGCCCTGCGACTCGCCCACGCGCTCGTCCTGGGCTGGGGCGGCATCCCGGTGATCTGGAGCGGCGACGAGCTCGGCCAGCCCAACGACCCGCTGTGGGCGAGCGAGCCGGGCCACGAGGAGGACAACCGCTGGGCGCACCGGCCCCGCCTGGACTGGGCCCGCGCCGAGCAGCGGCACGACCGCGGCACCGTCGCGGGGCGGGTGTTCGGTGACCTCGTCGAGCTGGTGGGTGCCAGGAGGCGGCTGGTGCACCTGCACGGGTCGGTCGAGACCACTATCGGTCCCGTCGATGACCCCGGCGTCCTCGTCACGGTGCGCGAGCACCCGGTGGGCCGGTTCGTCGGCGTGTACAACGTGACCCCCGAGGCGCGGCCGTGGCCCGGTTGGCGGGTCGGCGACCTCGGCGTGGCCGGCGCGCGCGACGAGATCACCGGCGAGGCGCTGCCCTGGGGCGACGACGGCAACGTCTGGCTGCCGCCCTACGCGGCGATCTGGCTCACCACCACCCGACACTGACACACCTCCGCCCGAACGTGGGTGAAGATCGTCGTCTGGCCGGGGGTCTTCACCCACGTTCGCGGGCCTGTGGATGACGCGGGCGGCGGTGCGCCCGTTCCCGCGATCCTCGGGGGATGCCGGAGCAGCCAGGACCCACTCGACGGGAGCGGCGCCGCGCCGCCGTCGAGCGGGCTGCTGAGTTCGACGGCGTCCTGACGCTTCGGCGGCTGAGCAGGCTGGGCTACGACCATGCCGCGATCGCCCGCGAGGTGGACAACGACCGGTGGATGCGCCTCGGCACGCACACCGTCGCCCTGCACACCGGTGCCGTCGGTGCAGCCGAGCTGCGCTGGCGTGCCGTCTGGGAGGTCGCCGAGGACGTCGCCCTCGTCGACGGGGTCTCGGCGCTGCACGCCGCCGGCCTCACGGGGTACACGGAGGACGTGGTCCACGTCTCCGTGCCTCGTGGTGCTCAGTGCCCCCGGGTCGACGGCGTCCGCATCCACCGGGTCACGCGCCGTGCCGGCGAGGTCGCGAACGGAGGGCTACCGCGCTCGAGGGTCGAGGTCGCCGCGCTCCGGGGCGCCGCCTGGGCGAGGAGCGACCGGCAGGCGGCGCTGGTGCTGTGCATGGTGGTGCAGCAGCGCCTGACGACCGGCAGGCGGCTGCAGGAGGCGCTGCCGGTGGTGCGCAATCGCGGCCGCCGGCCCTTCGTGCGACAGGTGCTGCGCGACGTCACCGACGGCGCCCAGTCGCTCGGCGAGCTGGACTTCGCCTCGATGTGCCGCCGACACGGCATCCCCCCGCCGGACCGTCAGGTCCTTCGCCGCACTGCTCGTGGGCGGGTGTACCTCGACGCGCGCTGGAGGGGCAGCCGTCTCGTCGTCGAGATCGACGGCGCCGGGCACCGGGTGGGCCTCGCCGTCACCGACGACAACCTGCGGCAGAACGAGGTCTCGCTCGGCCACGACGTCGTCCTGCGGATCGACCTCGTCGGGCTGCGGGTCCACGAGGTGGCGTTCATGGAGCAGGTGCGCCGCGGCCTCCCCTGACACGCGAACGTGGGTGAAACCCGTCGCCGCTGACGGTGATCTTCACCCACGTTCGTGGGAGAGGGAGGCGTCACCAGAAGCCGAGGAGGTCGCCGCCGATCCGGACGATGAACGCGCCGACGACGACGATGAAGACGATCCGCACGAACCGGTTTCCGCGCGACACCGCGGTGCGGGCCCCGACGTAGCCGCCGGCGACGTTGGCGACCGCCATGACGACGGCCACCCGCCACACGATGTACCCGCCGGGGGCGAAGACGGTCAGGGCGCCCAGGTTCGTCGCGAGGTTGGCGATCTTGGCCTTGGCGCTGGCCTCGAGGAACGAGTAGCCCATCAGCCCGACCAGGGTCAGCACGAGGAAGGAGCCGGTGCCCGGGCCGAGCGCCCCGTCGTAGACGCCGATGACGAAGCCGATCAGCATCGCGACCGCGGTGTGCTGGTGCCCCGAGTACCGCAGCACCGTCGCCTCGCCCAGGGACGGCCGGAGCAGGGTGTACGCGCCGACCGCGATCAACATGACGAAGATGATCGGGTTGAAGGCGGCCTTGGGGATGTGCAGCCCGATCAGCGCGCCCACCACGGCCCCGACGTAGGCCACCGCCGCCATCGGCAGCGCCGTGCGCAGGTCGGGCCGCACCCGTCGCCAGTAGGTACCGGCAGCGGTCGCGGTGCCCCAGACGGACGCGAACTTGTTCGTGGCGAGCACCTGCGCCGGCGCGGCACCGGGCATCGCGATGAGCAGGGCCGGCAGCTGGATCAGCCCTCCCCCACCGACGACGGCGTCCACCCAGCCCGCGAGGAAGCCCGCGACGCCGAGCAGCGCGACGACGCCCAGGCCCGGGTCGGTCACGAGCGGCTCACGACGGGCTCAGCAACCGCTGGAGCAGGACTCACGCGTCGGCGATCCAGGCGTCGACGATGTCGAGCACGTCGAGCAGCTGGTGGGCGTGGCCGTCGGGCACCGCGGTGACCTCGACCCGCTGTGCGGCCGGGATGTCGGAGTGCGGGATCCAGATCGCCCGCATGCCCACCTGCTGCGGGCCGTGGACGTCCTCGAAGACCCGGTCGCCGACGTAGACCGCCCGCCGGGGAGTGACGTCGAGCTCGCGGCAGATCGCCCGGAACGCCTCGGGGTGCGGCTTCACGTGGTCGATCTCGCTGGAGTAGAGGTCGGCGTCGAGCAGGTCGAGCACGCCGTCCCGCTCGAAGATGCCGCGGTGGTAGTCGCGGGTCCAGATGGTGTTCGAGAGCACGCCGACCCGGATGCCGCGCGCGTGCAGCCCCTCCCAGAGCGGGCGCACCTGCGGGTCGGTGAAGGTGTGCGGCTCCCAGAACCCCCGGTAGGCCGCGAGCGCCAGGAGGTGCCGGTCGTGGGTGGCGTCCACCCCCGCGTCGATCAGGATGTCGGCCAGCGCGGCCGAGGTGTGCTCGTCGCGTCCACGGGCCCACGCCGCCGTCTCGGCCACCAGGATGCGGTCGGCGAGCCGGTGCGCCTCCTCGAGGTCGGCCTCGGGCACGTCCGGCGAGTCGACCGGGATGCCGTGCACCTCGCGCGCGAACACCCGCCACTGCTCGGGCAGGTCGACCTGGTGCCAGGGCGTCAGGGTGCCGCCCCAGTCGAAGACGACCGCCTCGACGGGCTGGCTCACGAACGGCCGATCTCGGCGAGGATCTCAGTCACCGCCGAGTCGACCGCCAGGTCGCGCCGCTCGCCCGAACGACGGTCCTTGAGCTCGATGGTGCCGTCGGCCAGACCGCGGCCCACGACCACGATGGTCGGCACGCCGATCAGCTCGGCGTCCTTGAACTTCACCCCGGGGCTGGCCTGGCGGCGGTCGTCGAGCAGCACCTCGACGCCACGGGCCTCGAGCGCGCGGGTGAGCTCCTCGGCATACGTGGCGACCGCCTCGTCCTTGCCGGTGGCGACGACGTGCACGTCGGCAGGGGCCAGTGCCCGGGGCCAGATCAGGCCGAGGTCGTCGTGGTTGCCCTCGGCGACGCACGCGACGGCGCGCGAGACACCCACGCCGTACGAGCCCATGATCACGGTGCGCAGCTTGCCGTTCTCGTCGAGCACCTTCAGGTCGAGCGCCTCGGCGTACTTGGTGCCGAGCTGGAAGATGTGGCCCATCTCGATGCCGCGCGCCGACTCCAGCCCGTGCCCACAGGACGGGCAGGCGTCGCCGTCGCGCACCTCGGCGGCCTCGATGGTGCCGTCGGCGGCGAAGTCGCGCCCGGCGACCAGGCCGATGACGTGGTGGCCGGACTCGTCGGCGCCGGTCACCCACGCGGTGCCCTCGCTGACCCGCGGGTCGAGCAGGTAGCGGATGCCGGACGCCTTCTCGCTGCCGAGCACACCGGGCCCGATGTAGCCCTTGGCCAGCGTCGGGTTGGCCGCGAAGTCCTTCTCGTCGAAGGCCTCCACGGTGGCCGGCTCGACCTGGGCGCCGAGGCGCTTCTCGTCGACCTCGCGGTCGCCGGGCAGGCCGATGGCCACCGGCTCGCGGGTGCCGTCGGGGTGCACGAGCACCACCAGCACGTTCTTGAGCGTGTCCGAGGCCGCCCAGGCCCGGCCGTCGGAGCGGGGGAAGGCCGCCTCGAGGTGCGCGACCAGGGTGTCGATGGTCGGCGTGTCCGGGGTGTGCTCGACGTGCGCGGCGGGCAGACCCGACGCGTCCACGGCATCCGGCACCGGAACCCGCACGGCCTCGACGTTCGCCGCGTAGCCGCAGTTGGTGCAGCGCACGTAGGTGTCCTCGCCGTTCTCGGCGGTCGCGAGGAACTCCTCGGACTTCGAGCCGCCCATCGCCCCGGCCATGGCCTGGACGATGACGTAGTGGAAGCCGAGCCGGTCGAAGATGCGCACGTAGGCGTCACGGTGCAGCTGGTAGCTCTTGTCGAGCCCGGCCTCGTCGATGTCGAACGAGTAGCTGTCCTTCATGACGAACTCGCGTCCGCGCAGCACGCCGGCACGCGGCCGGGCCTCGTCGCGGTACTTGATCTGGATCTGGTAGATCGCCAGCGGAAGGTCCTTGTACGACGAGTACAGGTCCTTGACCGCGAGGGTGAACATCTCCTCGTGGGTGGGCCCGAGGAGGTAGTCGGCGCCCTTGCGGTCCTTGAGCCGGAACACGTTGTCGCCGTACTCGTCCCATCGGCCGCTCGCCTCGTAGGGCTCACGCGGCAGCAGGGCGGGGAAGAGCAGCTCCTGGGCGCCGATGGCGTCCATCTCCTCGCGCACGATCGTCTCGACCCGGCGCAGCACCTTCAGGCCGAGCGGCAGCCAGGTGTAGATACCGGGGCTGACCCGGCGGATGTAGCCGGCCCGCACGAGCAGCTGGTGGCTCGGGACCTCGGCGTCCGCCGGGTTCTCGCGAAGGGTTCGCAGGAACAGGGACGACATGCGGATGGCCACGGGTGAGCTCCTGGGGTGGTTGGACAACCCGCCAAGGATAACGACGTGGCGGGATGCCGCTCACGCGCCTTTCGGTTCAGGCCGGCGGCGGCGCGGTGAGCTGGGTGTAGCGGGCCCGGAGGCCGTTGTCCTCGAAGCCGAGCCTGAGGTAGAGATCGTGCGCGGGGTTGTTGACGTTCACCGCGAGCCAGGCCTGGTCGCAGCCCGCCTTGACCAGTGCCCGCAGCGACCTGGCCACGAGGTGCGCCCCCAGGCCCCGGCCGCGCCACGCGGGCACCACCCCGACCTGGTCGATCCAGTCCTCGGTGATCGTCACGAACCCCACCGGGTGCCCGTCCGCGTCGAGGGCCACCCGGGACGCCTCTGCCCGGAAGCCGTCGTCCTCCGCCACCTCTTGGACCCATTCGTCGCGCGGGGGGTCCGGGAAGCCCGGGCGATCGGCGAAGGACTGCCGGTACGCCGTGAAGAACAGCCCGGCGGTCTGGTCGTCCCATGCGGCGACGGTCAGGCCCTCGGGCCTCTTGACCCTCGGGATCTCGTCGAGCGGGTGGCGCATGACGTGCTCGGCGAAGGTGCGCTGCAGGCCGAGCGAGGCGTACAGCGCGTCCGACTCGGGCGACGTCGTCTCCGCCACGACGCGCAGCGGGGAGCCCCCGGAGCGTTCCCGGGCCCACTGCGCCAGGTCCTCCCCCAGCCCCTGCCAGCGGGTGGACGGGTGCACCAGCCCGGTCGCGGTGCGGTGGCCCGTACCGTCGACGAAGACGGCGGCGGCCGCGACGATGTCGCCCGTCTCGTCGCGGCCGGCGATGCCGCTGCCGGACAGGAAGAGCCTGCGGATCATCTGCTCGTGCGCGAGCTGCGGCAGCCCACCGTCGGCCGCGAGGCACCGGCGCGCGAGGTGGCGCAGGGCGTCGACGTCCTCCTCGGTGATCGGCTGCCAGGCCAGGGTCGGCATGTCGGGCCCTAGTGGCCGGCGGCGCGCAGCGCCGTGCGGATCATCGGCACCTGGAGCGGCAGCCGGGCCAGGGTCGCCGCGAACGAGGCCCGGGATGCCGGGTCACCGCGTCGCTGCGCGCGCTGGCCGTGGGCGACGCTCATCTGGACGTTGGCCGGGAAGACCGCGACGAGCAGTGCGGCCGACGCGTAGCCGGCCGGCCGCCGGGTGGCCGGCACGAGAAGCCCTGCGGCGCAGAGCAGCTCGGCGACGCCCGAGACGTAGACCAGGGCGCGGTGGTTGGGCAGCATCCGCGGGACGATGCCCTCGAAGATGTCGGGCCGCACGAGGTGCACGAGGCCCGAGGTGGCCAGCAGCGCGGCGAGCCCGGCGACGTCGTGGCTCAGTGCCGAGGTCGAGTCCGAGGGGGCCATGCCCCATCCAACCACCCGCTCAGAGCAGCACCGTCGTGAAGTCGGCCACCTCGCGGAACCCGATGTGGGCGTAGGTGGCCCGGGCGGAGGTGTTGAAGTCGTTGACGTACAGGGTGACCAGCGGCGCGGGGCCGACCATCACCTGCTCGACGACGCTCGCGAGCATCGGAACGGCCAGGCCCTGCCCGCGCAGCTCCGGGGCCAGCCAGACCCCCTGCAGCTGGGCACAGCCCAGCGCCAGGCTGCCGATGTCGGTCTTGAACACGACCCGGCCACCCTCGACGACGACGTAGGTGTGGCCGCGGGCCGCGAGCGAGGCCAGCGACGCGCGATAGCCGCGGTCGTTGCCCCGGTAGGGCGGGTAGCCGATCTCGGCGGTGAACATGTGCTCGGCCGCGGGCAGCACCAGGTCGACCTCGTCGACCCTGGCCGGCCGCACCCGGGGGTCGAGCGACACCCCCAGCGTGGACGGGAGCCGGTCCGAGACGAGCAGCGGTTGGCGGTCGCGCACGGCGCGCGCCGGACCCCAGTGCGGCTCGAGGTGGTGCCAGAGCCCCTCGACCTCGTCGCGCGGGCCGAAGACCGAGGCACAGCGGCCTCGCCAGCGACGCACCCGGTCGGCGAAGGCCGCCCGGCTGTCCTCGGTCGTGCCGACCGGCACGACGTTCGCGCTCGCCCAGCACAGGCCGGTCAGCTCGCCGTCGACCCGGTGCCCCAGCACCCCGGCCAGGGACCCGGTCCGAGCCCCCTCGAGCACCCGGGCGGCCACGAACACCCCCCGGGGCAGGTCGCGTGCGCACACGTCGAGGGCGTCGTCGCGGTCGGCCAGCGACAGCGGACGAACGGGCGAGCGTGTTCGCAGCACGAGCCCAGACTAGGGCCAGGGCACTGCGGTGGACCCCACCTCGCGCCGAAGGGGGTCCACCGGATCCCTGGTCACACCGGGGCCAATGAACCCCGTGGTGCGGCAGGGTCCTCGACGACCTGCGTCGTCAGGCGCTGCCGCGGCCGCCAGCGACACACCACCTCGGCGAGCCCCCAGCCGAGCGGCGCGGCCGACAGCACCATGAGGGCGACACCCGCGACCTGGGTCGAGGTCGCCCCGGTCGTCTCCCCCGACGAGACCGCGAGGAGTGGCGAACCGCTGACCACGACCGCCCCGACCACGCGCACCACCCGTCCGCCGCGCAGGACCATGGCCATGCCGATCGTGGCAGGGGCGAGCACGCTCCCCGGCCCAGCGAAGAGCGCGAGGGCGGGCAGGGCAGCAAGGCGCCACCACCGCGAGCGCTCGGCGACGCGGGCTGCGTGGACCAGACCGAGGCAGGCCCCGGCCACGGCCGCGAGACCGAGGATGAACAGCGTGCCCGACCAGGAGAAGCTCGGAGTCGTCGTGAGCAGCCGCATGAACACCCGGGCGACAACCCCCCAGACGAGGCCGAGTCCCATCCCCACGACGAGGCCGCGGAGCAAGGCCCTCACCGCCGGCCCCGGTCGCCGGCATTCGCCGTCGCAGGCGGGGCGTTGAGTGCCACGATGGCCGCGAGTGGTGGCAGGCGGCGGGAGGTGATGGACATGGGGTTCCTTTCGGGTCGTGGCCGCGAGAGCGCGGACACGAGTGAGACGACCCTCACCCCGACGACGGGTGACATCGAGGGCCCGCAGAGGATGACGAACCAGGCGCCGGAAGTTCGGCAGCCCTCCATGTCACCCGACGGGCCCAGTCACGCGTCAGTCCCCCTGATGGAGGTTTTCTCGCTCGACCAGAGGACCGGGCTCGCCGATACGTCCGCGAGTCCGGTCCACCCCGCGAGCCAGGTCGACGTCGCCGCCGTGTTCGACGCCGAGGCCGCCTCGCTGACCCGGCTCGCGCGGTTCTACGTCGACGACAAGACGGCCGCCGAGGACCTCGTGCAGGAGGCGTTCATCCGGTTCGCCCGGCACCACGGCCGACTGCGCGACCCCGACCGGGCTGCGGCGTACCTGCGCTCGATCGTCATCAACCTGGCGCGAGACCACAACCGGCGCGGCTTCGTGTCGTGGCGGCACCGCCCACCGGCCCAGCCGGACGCGCCGTCCGCCGCGGAGACGGCCGAGGAGCGCGCCGAGCGGGCCGCCGTGGTCGACGCCCTGCGGGCCCTCCCCCGGCGCCAGCGCGACTGCGTCACGCTGCGCTACTACTACGACATGCCGGTCGCGCAGATCGCGACGACCCTCGGCCTGTCGGTCAACACCGTCAAGACCCACCTGCAGCGTGGGCTCGACGCCCTCGGCACAACCCTGGAGGCCGACCGATGACCCACCTCGAGGACCGGATCAGCCGCGCGCTGGCCTCGTCACCCACCACGCCGTCCCCCGACCTGTTCGAGCGGGTCGTCGACAGCATCGATGCCGACCGGCGTCGCCGCCGAACCCGTCTGCTGGCCGCCTCGTGCGCCACGGCGCTCGTCGGCATCACCACCATCGCCGTCCTCACCCTCACCCCCCGTCCGAATGGAGCGCTCGCCATGCCCTGGTGGATCCTCGAAGTCGCCACGACCCTCGTCCTGGTCGCCATCGCCGTGTGGCTGGGACCTTTCATCAAGCGGTTCGGCCGCGCCTACGCCGCCGACGTCTTCCACGACAACCCGCTGACCGGCAAGAGCTACATCGTGCTGACCGACATCGTCTACTACCTGATCTTCGCGGCCTACATCCTGATGACCGCGAGCTTCACCCCGAGGTCGTCGTGGAACAACCAGTTCACCGGTCTGGTGAGCGGCGAACAGCTGGGGGGCGCTGCGTTGCGGGTGGGCGGCATCCTGCTCGTCATCGGCGCCCTGCACGGCATCAACATCGTGCTCATGCCCGTGCTGGGCCGGCTGTTCTCGCTCAACCGGAAGCTGTCGGCCGAGCAGCGCGAGCTCGACACCCTGGGCTACCCGTGAGCACCGGCGACGCGAGGTCGGTGTTGTCGAGCCACCAGGTGGCCCGTGCGGCGGGGTCGACCTCGGCGAGGTAGAGGCGCTGACCACCGACGTAACGGGCGTTCACCCCGGATGCCGGGTCGGCCTGTTCGGCACTCACCTCACCGAACCTGGCGTTGCCGCGCGGGACGGACACCTCGAACGGCACGTCGACCCAGACGCTCGCGTCCCAGAGGTCGGCCAGCTCGGGGCGGTGCAGGAAGATCCCGTCGACGACGAGCAGGGCGTCCGGCCCCGCGGAGGTCTCGGGGGCGCGGTCGACCACCACCTCGCGCTCGACGTCGTGCACGGCGCGCACCCACGGCTCGCCGGCCCGGAACGGCTCGACCAGCCGGCGCCGGATCGCGTCGTGGTCGTAGCCGTCGCGGAAGAACGTCTCGGCCGTCCGGCCCCGTGCGTAGCGCTGCGCCCGCGGCCGGTGGAAGCCGTCGACGGACGCGCGGTGCACCTCCCGGTGCGGGGCGACCAGGGCGGTCAGCTCGCGACCCAGCACGGTCTTGCCCGCGCCGTCGACACCGTCGAGCGCGACGACCCCGCGACGGCCGGGGCGCAGCGCCACCAGGTGGGCGGCGAGCTCGCCGAGCACGTCCGCGCGGCGACCCGCCGGCGCGGGCGGGACGACCGCGTCGAGGCGACCCGACGACATCCGGCTGGGTGGTTCAGCCGACGGTGACCGACGGGGCGCCGGCGGACTCCTCGTCCATCGGCTCGCCCATCTCCTCGGCGATGCGCATGGCCTCCTCGATGAGGGTCTCGACGATCTGGTGCTCGGGGACGGTCTTGATGACCTCGCCGCGCACGAAGATCTGGCCCTTGCCGTTGCCGGACGCGACCCCGAGGTCGGCCTCGCGGGCCTCGCCCGGGCCGTTGACGACACAGCCCATGACGGCCACGCGCAGCGGCACGGTCATGCCCTCCAGGCCCGCGGTGACCTCGTCGGCGAGCTTGTAGACGTCGACCTGGGCGCGCCCGCACGAGGGGCACGACACGATCTCGAGCTTGCGTGGGCGCAGGTTGAGCGACTGCAGGATCTGGATGCCGACCTTGACCTCCTCGACGGGCGGGGCCGACAGCGAGACCCGGATCGTGTCACCGATGCCCTGCGAGAGCAGCGCGCCGAAGGCGGTGGCCGACTTGATGGTGCCCTGGAAGGTCGGGCCGGCCTCGGTGACGCCGAGGTGCAGCGGCCAGTCGCCCCGCTCGGCGAGCAGCTGGTAGGCGCGGATCATGACGACCGGGTCGTTGTGCTTCACCGAGATCTTGAAGTCGTGGAAGTCGTGCTCCTCGAACAGGCTGGCCTCCCACACGGCCGACTCGACGAGCGCCTCGGCCGTCGGCTTGCCGTACTTCTCGAGGATGCGCTTGTCGAGCGAGCCGGCGTTGACGCCGATCCGGATCGAGACGTTCGCGGCCTTGGCGCGACGGGCGATCTCACCGACCTGGTCGTCGAACTGGCGGATGTTGCCCGGGTTGACCCGCACGGCCGCGCAGCCGGCGTCGATCGCCGCGTAGACGTACTTCGGCTGGAAGTGGATGTCGGCGATCACCGGGATCTGCGACTTGCCGGCGATGGCCGGCAGCGCCTCGGCGTCGTCCTGGCTCGGGCACGCGACCCGCACGATGTCGCAGCCGGATGCGGTGAGCTCGGCGATCTGCTGCAGCGTCGCGTTGATGTCGGTGGTCGGCGTCGTCGTCATCGACTGCACCGACACGGGGGCGTCTCCCCCGACCTCGACCTTGCCGACCTTGATCTTCCGGCTCGCCCGGCGGGGCGCGACGACGGGCGGGGGCAGCGGGGGCATACCGAGGGAGACCGACATGGAACCCAGCGTACGTGCGCAGCCTCGAAGCGCCATGATCGACGTCGTGCAGACCAGGGACACCTTCGACCGAGCCATCGCGCAGGACCACGAGGCGGTGCACCTGCGCCAACAGCTCGAGGTGCTGCGGCACGAGACCGGCGTGGCCCGCGAGGACCTGCTCTCCCTGCGGGCACGCCACCAGGCCGAGGCGGCGGACGTCGAACGGCTGGAGGGGTTCGGACTCACCGCGGTGCTGGCCGCCGTGCGGGGCACGCGCACCGGCACGCTGGACCGCGAGCGCGCGGAGGAGGTCGCGGCCCGCTACGCCGCGCAGGGCGCCCTGGCCCGGCTGCAGTCCGTGGAGTCCCGCCGTGAGGACGTCGAGCGTCGGCTGGCGCAGCTCGGCGACACCGCCGCCCGGCGCGAGGCGGCGGCCGAGGCGCACGCCATCGCGCTGCGCGCCTCGGGGACACCGGCCGTGGCCGGGCTGGAGGCGGTGCTCGACGAGCTGGCGGCGGTGCGGGCGGAGGCCGCCGACCTGAGCGAGGCCCGCGACGCCGGCGTGCGAGCGGCGACCGCGCTCGACGCCGCTCAGCGGGAGCTGGGATCGGCCGACTCCTGGTCGGCCTACGACACCTGGTTCGGTGGGGGCCTGGTCTCGTCCTCGATGAAGCACGACCGGATCGACGCCGCGGGCCGGCTGATCGCCGCCGCGCAGGACGCCCTGGTCGACCTGGCCCGCGAGCTCGCCGACGTCGAGAGCGTGGCCGGGCTGCGGGCCGACCTCGGCATCTCACCCACGGCGCGGACGTTCGACGTGTGGTTCGACAACGTCTTCAGCGACCTGTCGGTGCGCTCGCGCATCAAGGACAGCCAGGTGCGCGTCGACGCGGCCGTCACCTCGGTGCGTGAGGCGATGCAGCGGATGACCGTGCGTTCGGTCGCGCTCGACCAGCGGGTGGTCGACCTGACGGCCCGGCGCGACGCGCTGCTCGGCGGGTAGCCCGCGGCGGGCGGGTCAGCCCCCGAGGTTGATGGGATTGACCACGTCGGCGTAGATGAGCAGCAAGGAGGCGCCGAGCAGCACCATCGAGACCGTGTAGGCGATCGGTAGCGCCTTGGCGACGTCGACGTAGCCGGGGTCGGGCCGACCTCGCAGCTTGGCGATCTGGCGCTTGAGCCCCTCCCACAGGGCGCCGGCGACGTGGCCGCCGTCGAGCGGCAGGAGCGGGATCAGGTTGAACAGGAAGAGCATGAAGTTCAGGGCGGCGAGGAGGCCGACGAGGAACCAGATCTTGTCGCCGGCAGACTTGCCGACGAGCGAGTCGTACTTGCCACCGCTCGCCTCACCGGCGACCCGGCCCACGCCGACGACCGACATCGGGCTGTCGGCCTCGCGCTCCTCCCCGCCGAACGCCGCCTGCCACACCCCGACCATCCGCTCGGGAACGTGCACCAGGGCCTGCGCGGTGCCACTCACGAAGCCCCAGAGGATGCCGGGCACGGCGGTGATCGACTGCGGCACGTAGGCCACCGGCGGCGAGGACCGCACCCCGAGGAAGCCGGCCTCGGTGGTCTGGGTCGTGCCGTCGGGGTTGGTGACGGGCAGTCCGTCGGCGTCGAGCACGGGCACGACGTTGCGGATCGGGGTGGCGGTGACCGTGAGCTGCTGACCGTCACGTTCGAGGACGATGGTCACGGGCTCGTCGACCCGCGGCCGGACGAGCTCGCCGACGTCCCTGGTGTCGTCGACCGGCTGGCCGGCGATCGACACGATGCGGTCACCGGGCTGGATGCCCGCGGCGAGCGCCGGCGTCTTCGGCTGGTCGGTACAGGTGGTCGCGTCACCGGCCGTGGTCACCGGCACCACGCACTGCGACACGGTGGCCACGACGGCACCCGGCTGCTCGGTGGCCACTCCGTGCACGGTGGCCAGGAGGGTGAGCAGCACGACGCCGATGAGGAGGTTCATCGTCGGGCCGCCGAGCATGACGATGACCTTCTTGCGCACCGGGAGGCGGTAGAAGACCCGGTCCTCGTCACCGGGGCGCACCTCCTCCAGGCTCGCCGCGCGGGCCTCGTCGACGAGCTGGCTGAACCGGCCGGTGCTCGACGCCCGCACCATGCCGGGCTGGTCGCCCTTGCGCGGCGGGAACATGCCGATCATCCGGATGTAGCCGCCGAGCGGCACCACCTTGATGCCGTACTCGGTCTCGCCGCGGCGCCGCGACCACATCGTGGGGCCGAAGCCGACCATGTACTGGGTCACCCTCACGCCGAACCGCTTGGCCGGCACGAGGTGCCCGACCTCGTGCAGCGCGATCGACGCGGCGACACCGGTGGCCATGAAGAGGACACCGAGGACGAAGGCGAGGGTGGACATGGGGTATAGGGTACGTCGCCCCGCTGACCGGACCGTTCGGGCGACGTGACCGCCTCAGGCCCGAGCGGGCGCGGCCCCCGCTGCGAGCAGCCGGGCGGCCTCGGCGCGGGCCCAGGCGTCGGCCTCGAGCACTCCCTCCAGGCTGTGCGCGTCGCCCTCGTGACCGGAGTGGGCGTCGACCACCCGTCCGATGGTGTCGACGATGTCGGTGAAGCGGATGGCCCCGTCGTGGAAGGCGTCGACGCACACCTCGTTGGCGGCGTTGTAGACCGCCGGGTAGGTGCCGCCGGCCACGCCGACCTGCCGGGCCAGGCGCACGGCCGGGAAGGCGTCGTCGTCGAGCGGGTGGAACTCCCAGGTCTGGGCCCGGGTCCAGTCGCACGGGACGTCGACGTCCTCGAGCCGCTCGGGCCACGACAGCCCCAGCGCGATGGGCACGAGCATCCGCGGCGGGCCGAGCTGGGCGATCGTCGAGCCGTCGTGGAACTCGACCATCGAGTGGATCTGCTGCTGCGGGTGCACGACGACGTCGATCCGGTCGAACGGGATGTCGAAGAGCAGGTGCGCCTCGATCACCTCCAGCCCCTTGTTGACCAGGGTTGCCGAGTTCGTCGTGATGACCCGCCCCATGGCGAAGTTGGGGTGGGCCAGGGCCTGCTCGGGCGTGACGTCGGCCAGCTCGGCCCGGGTGCGCCCGCGGAAGGGGCCGCCGCTGGCCGTGACGACGAGGCGTCGCACCTCCTGGGCGCGTCCGCCGCGCAGGCTCTGGGCGATGGCGCTGTGCTCGGAGTCGACCGGCACGAGCTGGTCGGGGCCGGCCGCCGCCTTCACCAGCGGGCCGCCGATGATGAGGGACTCCTTGTTGGCCAGGGCCAGCACCGACCCGGCCGCCAGGGCGGCCAGGGTCGGGCGCAGCCCGATCGAGCCGGTGACACCGTTGAGCACGACGTCGGCGCCGCACCCGGCGGCGACCGTCGCGGCATCCGGGCCGACGACCACCTCGGGCACGGATGCCGGGTGGCCCGCCGCCGCGGCAGCCGCGGCGAGCGCGGCCCGCACCTGCTCGACGTCACCGTGCGCGGCCGCGACGAGGGGCACCTCGAACTGCACCGCCTGGCGCGCGAGCAGGTCGATGTTGCCGCCGGCGGACAGCGCCGCGATGGTGAAGTGCCCCGGGTGGGCGGCCACCACCTCGAGGGCCTGGGTGCCGATCGAGCCGGTGGAGCCGAGGACGGCGACGGAGCGTGTGGTCACGGGTCCATTGTCAGCGCTTCACGACCGTGATGTGGAAGCGGGGGTTCGACAGGGCCACCTCGCCGAGCAGACCACTGAGCCCGGCGAACGCGAACGGGTCTTCCCGGGCGAGCTCGGCCACCCCGTCGACGACGATCTCCCAGTCGCCGTCCACGGTGCGCGCGAGGTGGCGCAGACAGTCGGCCAAGGCGTCGAGGTTGCCGCCGAACCAGGCCGGGAAGTCCAGCGTGTCGGCGAAGGCGGCCAGGGTGGCCTCCTTGGTCGGGCCGGCGTGCACAACGTGCACCTCGCGGCCCTCCTCACGGGCGTCGGCGACGAGCCCCTCGACGTCAGTGTGTGCGCCCAGGTGGCGGATCATCGGCCCTCCTCGATCTGGCGGAACGACGCGTAGTGGTCGGTGGTCCAGTACAGGTCACCATCGGCGCCCCCCACGATCCGGCGAGGACCGCGGTCGCTCTCACCCGGGGTCACCACGGTGTACTCGCGGTAGTAGCCGCTCGGCTGCCGAGGCAGGATCCGCTCGCGGTTGCCGAAGGTGCCGCCGTCCTCCTCGTAGGGAAATGGCCCGCCGGCCCGGATCAGCGCAAGCGTGGTGTCCGCTTCGTCCGGAAGGGCGCTCTCGGCCACCGTCGGCAGCCCCGAGTACGGCGTCGGGGGCCGGTTGGCGGTACCGGTCGCGCTCGCGCTGCTCGTCGAGCCGGCGGCCTGCGGGCCCGCCGCGACGTCACCGTCGGGGCGGGTGATACCCCAGAGCAGGACGAGCGCGCCGAGCACGAGGGCGACGACCACCCACCCGGGCGGGCGACGGCGGGCGGCGGACGGCATCCGGCCATTCTCGCGAAGTCAGGAGCACTTCGCCGGGTCAGGACCGTATTCGACCCTGACTGCGCGAAGTACTCCTGACTTCGCGGAAATCCCCGACGCGCGGTCAGGTGGTGAAGATGCGCTCCTCGATGAGGCGCTCGTTGATCACCTGGACCTGGGGGTAGAAGCGGCCGTGCTCGAAGTCCTTCTGCACCTCGAGCTCGACCTGACCCTGGCCGCTGCGGTTCTTCTCGATGGTGATGATCGCCCAGCGCCGGAACCGCTTGATGCTGCCGAGGTCGTAGACCAGGTGCTCTCGCGAGACGATGTTCTCCTTGCTCGACAGGATCAGCACCATGTCGGCCTCGTAGGCCAGCGCCGAGGAGCCACGCAGGTCGCGAGTGCGCATCCGGTGGCCCGCGCCGAGGGACTCACGGTCGGCAGCCGAGATGCACACGATGGGGCACCCGAGCTCGAGCGACATGTCCTTCAACATCTCGGTGACGATCGTGACCCGCGAGGCCTCGTCGCCGCGGTGGCCGCGCAGCGGCATCTTCTGCAAGTAGTCGACGAGCACGATCGGCGGCTCGCCGACCTCCTCGGTGACCGCGGTGACGACGCGGGCGATGTCGTCGGGGGTGGTCTCCTTGCCCGACTCGTGCAGCTGGAGGCGCCCGGCGTACTGCTGCACCGCCTCGAGTGCGTCGTAGCCGTAGGGGACCCGGGCGAGGGCCTCGGCGAGGCCACGACGGTCGGGGTCCTCGGCCTCGAACACCGAGCGCACCGTGTGCACGTCGGCGGCGGCGGCGGGATGCTGGCCGGCCGCGACCGCCGCGGTGGCCGCCTCGAGGGAGAGCAGGCGCTGCACGAGGCTCTGGGCGTGGTGCTCGAAGGAGAAGACGACCCCGTACCGTCCGGCAGCGACGGCGTTGCGCACCATCTGCACGGCCAGCGTCGTCTTGCCGGACCCCTCGTTCCCGCCGAGCAGCACCAGCTCGCCCGAGCGCAGGCCGCCATCGAGGGTGGAGTCGAGCAGGTCGAAGCCCGTGGGCCACACATGGGCCCCGGGCCGGGCGCCGCGCCTGAGCGACTGGTCGGTGCTGTCGAGCAGCGTCTGCACCGTCTGCCGGGGGTCGGGTCGGTGCGACCTGATGGCCGGGTCGCTGTCGATGCTCGAGGTCATGGGCACAAGTGCACCATCCTGCGCGGCGCCGTGCCACGGGTTCGCAAGAACCCGTGGCACGGCGCAGGTCAGAGCGCGATGCCGACGTACTTGGTCTCGAGGTACTCGTCGATGCCCTCGAAGCCGCCCTCGCGGCCGAAGCCGGACTGCTTGACGCCACCGAACGGGGCGGCCGGGTTCGAGACGATGCCGGTGTTGACGCCGATCATCCCGAACTCCATGGCCTCGGCCACCCGGATCACCCGGGTCTGGTCGTTGGTGTAGATGTAGCCGACCAGGCCGTACTCGGTGCCGTTGGCCTTCGCGACGGCGTCCGCGTCATCGGTGAACGTGGCGATCGGTGCGACCGGGCCGAAGATCTCCTCGCTCAGGCAGCGGCTGTCGGCCGCGACGTCGGTCAGCACGGTCGGCTGGTAGAAGTAGCCGCGCCCGGGGACGGGGCCGCCACCGGTCAGCACCGTGGCGCCCTTGCCGACGGCGTCCTTGACCAGCTCGTCGACGCCGTCGCGGGCCTTGGCGGTGATCAGCGGCCCGACGTCGACCCCCTTCTTGGTGCCCTTGCCGACGACGAGCGCACCCATCCGGGCGGCCAGCTTGGTGGAGAACTCCTGCGCCAGCGACTCGTGCACGAAGAACCGGTTGGCCGCGGTGCAGGCCTCGCCGATGTTGCGCATCTTCGCGAGCATCGCGCCGTCGACGGCGGCGTCGACGTCGGCGTCCTCGAAGACGAGGAACGGGGCGTTGCCGCCGAGCTCCATCGACAGGCGCAGCAGCTGCTCGGCCGACTGCTCGACGAGCTTCTTGCCTACGGCGGTCGACCCGGTGAAGGTCAGCTTGCGCAGCCGCTCGTCACGGATGACCGGCTCGCAGACCGCCCCGGAGTGCGTGGTGGTGACGACGTTGAGCACGCCGTCGGGCAGGCCGGACTCCTGCATCACCTGCGCCAGCAGCAGCATGGTCAGCGGGGTCTCGTGGGCCGGCTTGACGACCATCGTGCAGCCGGCGGCGACCGCTGGGCCGATCTTGCGGGTGCCCATCGCGAGCGGGAAGTTCCACGGCGTGATCATCAGGGTGGGGCCGACCGGCTGCTTCATGGTGAGCAGCCGGGAGGCGCCGTTCGGGGCCACCGAGTAGCGCCCGTGGACGCGCACGGCCTCCTCGGCGAACCAGCGGAAGAACTCCGCGCCGTAGGTGACCTCACCCCTGCCCTCGGCGACGGTCTTGCCCATCTCCAGGCTCATCAGGGTCGCGAACTCGTCCGTGCGCGCGACGATCGCCTCGAACGCACGGCGCAGGATCTCGCCGCGGTCGCGAGGCGGGGTGGCGGCCCAGCCGGCCTGCGCCTGGTGGGCGGCGGCCAGGGCGGCGAGCCCGTCCTCGGGGGTGGCGTCGGCGCAGGTCGTCAGCGTGGCCCCGCTGCTCGGGTCGTGCACCTCGAAGCGCTCCCCGCGGCTCGCCTCGCGCCAGGCGCCGCCGATGAGCAGCTTCGTGGGCACGGAGTCGATGAGGGACTTCTGGGTGATCGCCATGGTCGTTCCTTCGTGTGCCGGGGCAGCGTCGCCACGGATGCCGGGGGCGGAGTCGTGCGGGTTCGGTTCAGCCTAGGACGCGCTCAGCGGTCCTCGAGGCCCCAGGGGGAGCCGTAGCCGTCGGGCTTCGGGGCCGCGAGCAGGTCGAGGAACGGCACGGCGTCGAAGGCCTCCGGGCCGAGCACGCCCGAGCCGCTCCACGTTCCGGCCGCCAGCAGCTCCAGCGCCACGACCGGGTTGACGGCCGTCTGCCACACCACGCACTGGGCGTCGTAGTCGCGCATCGTGTCGGCGTTGTCGGACACGTGGTAGAGGTAGGTGCGGCGCGGCCGGCCGTCCTTGCCGGTGCCGGTGACCCACAGGCCGGCGCAGGTCTTGCCCTCCATCCGCGGCCCGATCGTGGCGGGGTCGGGAAGCACGGCGGCGACGACGTCGCGCGGGCTGACCTGCACGCCCTTGACGGTCACCGGGTCGGTGCCGTCGAGCCCGAGCGTGTGCAGCGTGCGCAGGATCGTGATCATCTCCTCGCCCAGGCCGTACTTGAAGGTGACCTTGTCGGCCTCGACCCAGCGCGGCATGAGGAGCACCTCCTCGTGCTCCACGTGCACGCACTCGACCGGGCCGATGCCGCCGGGGAAGTCGAAGACCTCCGGCTCGGCGAACGGCGGCAGGGTGAAGAACCCGGCCTCGACGTCGTAGGAGCCGTCGGCGCCGACGGCCCGGTCGCGTTCCCACACGACGGGCGGGTTGAGGCACTCCTCGATGATCGTCCACATCGAGAACCCGGGCGCGAAGACCTCGTTGCCCTCCTCGTCGCGGATGACGAGGTTGGCGCCGTCGCGGGTGCCCAGCTCGTCGATGTGGCTGAACAGGTGGTCGGCGGCGTACCGGGCGAACACGTCGGACAACCCGGGCTCGACCCCGATGCCGACCAGGGCCAGGCGGCCCTCGGCCTCCCACTCCCCCGCCTGCGCCAGCTGGTCGTCGCCGAGCTTGACCCCGACCTTCGCGTAGGGCTCGCTCGGGTGCCGGCTGGACAGGCTCATCGCCATGTCGAGGTAGTCGGCGCCGGCCGCCCTGGCGCCCTCGAAGATCGGCAGCACGAACCGCGGGTCGACCGCGTTGAAGACGTGGGTGGCACCCACCTCGCGGGCGAGCGCGGCGACCGCGCCGGCATCCGAGGCGTCGACCTGCGCGGCCCGGAAGCGGGACTCGCCGTCGTGCCGCGAGGTCACCGCGTCGACGGTGCGCTGCGCTCGGGTGAGGTCGTAGTCGGCCACCACCCAGGTCTCGAAGAAGGGACGTTCGGCGGCGATCCGGGCAGCGGCGTCACCGACGCCGCCCGCTCCGACCATCAGGACGTGCACGGGGTACCTCTCGGTGGTGGTGTGGGTGTGCTCAGGCCGCGGCGCGGGCGCGCCGGTTCTGCAGGACCTGGCCCGTGACGACGACGAACAGCGCGATGAGGAACATCAGCGTGCCGATCACGTTGACCTGCACCGGCGCACCGCGTTGGGCGGCGCCCCAGACGTACATGGGGAAGGTGATGGAGCTCGGGCTCGCGTTGAAGTTGGTGATGATGTAGTCGTCGAAGCTGAGCGAGAACGCCAGCAGCGCACCGGCGAAGATGCCGGGAGCGGCCAGCGGGAAGGTGACCCGCAGGAAGGTCTGGGTGGGGTTGGCCCCGAGGTCGGCGGCCGCCTCCTCCAGGCGCGGGTCGAGCGTCGCCACCCTGGCCTTGACGGCCACGACGACGAACGAGATGCAGAACATGATGTGCGCGATCGTCACGGCGGTGCGGCCGGCCGGCACGCCCATCATGAGGAAGAGGGTCAGCAGGCTCGACCCCATGACGACCTCGGGGGTCGCCATCGGCATGAAGATGAGCAGGTTGGTCGCCGAGCGCGCCCGGAACCGGTAGCGGCCCAGGGCGAACGCGATGGCCGTACCGAGGACGGTCGCGACGATCGAGGCGATCAGCCCGATCTGCAGCGACAGGCTCAGCGACTCGCAGATGCCCTGCGCGCCGCACGGGTTCTGCCAGGCCTCGGTCGAGAACTGTTGCCACGTGTAGTTGAAGCGGCCCACCGGGTTGTTGAAGGAGAACAGCGCGACGACGAGGTTCGGCACCAGCATGTAGCCGAGCACCGCGATGGCCACCAGGAGGAGGATGTTGCGTCGGAGCCAGGTCATCTCACACCAGCTCCTCGGTGCCCGCACGGCGGACGTAGAACGTGACCAGCGCGAGGATCATGATCAGCAGGATGAAGGACAGCGCAGCGGCGAGCGGGTAGTTGAGCACCCGCAGGAACTGGCTGTCGATGACCTGGCCGATCATCACCGTCTGGGTGTTGCCGAGCAGCCGGGAGTTGATGAAGTCACCGGCGGCCGGGATGAAGGTCAGCAGCGTGCCGGCCACGACGCCCGGGAGGGAGAGCGGCCAGGTGACGTGGCGGAACCCCTGGAAGGGCGACGCGTACAGGTCGCCCGCGGCCTCGACGAGCCGGGGGTCGAGCCGGTCCAGCGCCGCGTAGAGCGGCAGGATCATGAACGGCAGGAAGTTGTAGGTGAGGCCGCAGATGACGGCGAACTTCGACGACAGCAGCGAGTCGTTGTTGGTCAGGTGCAGGAACTGCAGCAGGTCGGTGATGTGCAGCACCTGGAAGATGTGCGTCACCGGACCGGTGTCGGACAGGATCGTGCGCCAGGCCAGCGTGCGGATCAGGAAGCTCGTGAAGAACGGCGCCACGACGAGCACCAGCATGACGTTCTTCCAGCGACCGGCCTTCTGGGCGATGTAGTACGCCAGCGGGTAGGCCAGCAGGAGCGCCGCGACCGTGGCGGTGGCCGCGTAGCCGATCGAGCGCAGCAGCTGCGGCCAGTACTCCTGCAGGGCGTCGGCGTAGATCGAGACGTTGCCGGTGAAGGTGTAGCCGGCCTCGACCGACCCCTCCTGCAGCGACTGCGAGCCCAGGGTGATCATCGGCAGGACGAAGAACACGACCAGCCAGAGCAGGCCCGGAACCAGCAGCGCGTACGGGACCCAGTTCGCGCGGCGGCGCGGGGCCAGGGGCCCGTGTGGTGCCAGGACGGCCAGTTCAGCCATCGACGAGCACCTCGTCGATGCCCGCGAGGTCGCTCTGCGCGGCGTCGAGGACGAACTCGCGACCCGGGTCCCAGGACAGGTCGATGGGCTCGCCGAGCCGGGCCCGCGCACTACCGTCGTTCTGCTGCACGACGACGACGTCGAAGCCCCACGGCATCCGAACGAGGTACTGCGTCGCGACACCGGTGAACGACACGTCGGTGACGAGGCCACGCAGGTGGTTGCGGCCGGCCGCCTCGCCGAGCCCGAGCTTCTCGGGCCGCACCCCGACCCAGACGTCGGTGAGGCCCTCGGGCACGTTCTTCGCGTCGACGAGGATCTCCTGGCCGTGCACGTCGGCAGTGAGCAGGCCCCCCTCCGCGGTGCCGGTGATCCGGGCTCGCAGCAGGTTGGACTGCCCGAGGAAGTTCGCGACGAAGGTCGACGCGGGGTGTTCGTAGAGGTAGGCCGGGTCGCCGAGCTGCTCGAGGTAGCCGGCGTTCATCACCGCGATGGTGTCGGCCATGGTCATGGCCTCCTCCTGGTCGTGGGTGACGTGGATGAAGGTCAGGCCGACCTCCTGCTGGATGCGCTTGAGCTCGATCTGCATCTGACGGCGCAGCTTGAGGTCGAGGGCGCCGAGCGGCTCGTCGAGCAGCAGGACGTCCGGCCGGTTGACCAGGGCCCGGGCCAGCGCGACGCGCTGCTGCATGCCGCCGGACAGCTGGTTCGGCCTCTTGCTGCCCGCGTGGCCCAGCTCGACGAGGTCCAGGGCGTCCTGCGCCTTGGTCTTGGCCTGCTTGTCGCCGCGACGACGCAGCCCGAAGGCGACGTTGTCCATGACGCTCATGTGCGGGAAGAGCGCGTACGACTGGAAGACCGTGTTGACGTTGCGCTGGAAGGCCCGGGTCCGGGTGATGTCGGTCTCGCCGATCAGGATCTGGCCCGCGGTGGGGTCCTCGAGACCGGCGACCATCCGCAGGGTGGTGGTCTTACCGCACCCCGAGGGCCCGAGGAGCGCGAAGAACGACCCCTCCGGGATGGTGAGGTCCAGCGGCTGCACCGCGGTGAACTCGCCGAAGCTCTTGGTCAGCCCCACCAGCCGGAGGTCGCCGGCCTCGTGCTCGGCCATCAGCTGGCGGTGAGGTCGGAGTAGGCGGCGGAGTACTTGGTCTCCTCCTCGGCGGTCAGGCCCCGGAAGACCTTGGCCCGCGCGAGCACCTCGTCGCTGGGGAAGATCAGCGGGTTCTTCGCCGTCTCCGGGTCGTCCTTGGCCAGGGCGTCCTTGGTGCCGACGACCGGCGGGATGTAGTTGACCCACGCCTCGACCTGCGCCATGACGGCGGGGTCGTAGTAGTAGTTGATCAGGGCCTCGGCGTTCTTCTTGTGCTGGGCGAGCGCCGGGATGACGAAGTTGTCCGACCACAGGGTGAAGCCGGCCTGCGGCAGCGCGTACTGCACCTTGTCGTTCTCGAACTGCAGCTGCACGACGTCACCGGTCCACGCGATGCAGGCCGCGATGTCGCCCTTGGTCAGGCCGTCGGTGTAGTCGTTGCCGGTGAAGCCCTTGAGCTGGCCCGACTCCTTGGCCTTGGTCAGCACCGCCATGGCGGCGTCGAAGTCGTCGTCGGTGAAGCTGGCCGGGTCCTTGCCCATGTCGCACAGCACCAGCCCGACGGTGTCGCGCATCTCGGTGAGCAGGGTGACCTTGCCCTTCAGGGCCGGGTCGGTCAGCAGCTGGGTGATCGTCTCGATCTTCTTGCCACCGGTGGCGTCGAGGTTGTACGCGATGCCCGCGAAGCCGCTCTGCCACGGCAGCGAGTAGATGCGGCCCGGGTCGAACTCGACGTTCTTCAGCGACGGCTCGAGGGCGGCGGCGTTGGGGATGTTGGCCGGGTCGAGCTTCTGCACGTAGCCCTGCCGGATGAGGCGCGCCACCATCCAGTCGGTGCTGCACCAGACGTCACGCCCGGTGTCCTCGCCGCCCTCGAGGAGGGGGCGCACCTTGGCGTAGAACTCGTCGTTGTCGTTGTAGTCCTCGGTGTAGTTCACCTTGATGCCGGACTGCTTGGTGAACGCGTCGAGGGTGGGGCGCGACTTCTCGTCCTCGGAGACGTCGATGTACTGGGTCCAGTTGGACCAGTTGATGACCTTCTCGGTGTCGCTGAGGTCCTTGGCCGCGGCGGCGGTCGGGGCGGCCGAGCCGGACGCGGTTCGAGCCCGTGCCCTTGCTGCCGCAGGCGCTCAGGGCGGCGGTGGCCCCGAGGCCGAGCGCGCCGCTCACCAGCGCTCGGCGGCTGGTCAGGCCGCGCAGCAGTGCGGCGCGCATGACGGGGGACATCGGGTCGGGGGTGAGGCGCTCGGCCATCGGGTTCTCCTCGCGGGGGTGGGGCTCAGGCGGGCTTGGGGGCCAGCGTGCAGGGGTCGGTGTGTCGGGCGTGTTTCGGGTCAGGACTCGATGTTGGCCATGACGTGCTTGATGCGGGTGTAGTCCTCGAAGCCGTACATCGACAGGTCCTTGCCGTAGCCGGACTTCTTGTAGCCACCGTGGGGCATCTCGGCAACGAGCGGGATGTGCGTATTGATCCAGACACAGCCGAAGTCGAGGGCCGCTGACATCCGCATGGCGCGGCCGAAGTCCTTGGTCCAGACCGAGGAGGCCAGTCCGTAGTCGACGCCGTTGGCCCACGCGAGCGCCTGCGCCTCGTCGGTGAAGCGCTGCACGGTGATGACCGGGCCGAAGATCTCGTTCTGGATCGCCTCGTCGTCCTGGTTCAGGCCGGAGAGCACGGTCGGCTCGAGGTAGAAGCCGTCGCCGAGGTCGCCGCGGCGGTTGCCACCGGCCGAGACCGTGGCGTGCGCCGGGAGCCGGTCGATGAAGCCCGACACGTGGGCGAGCTGGCGGGCGTTGTTGACCGGGCCGAACAGGGCGTCCTCGTCGTCGGGGAGGCCGACCGGGGCCGAGCTGCGGGCGTACTCCGCGAGCGCCGCGACGAAGTCGTCGTGGATGCCGGGTGCGGCGAGAACGCGCGTCGCCGCGGTGCAGTCCTGGCCGGCGTTGAAGTAGCCGGCGATCGCGATGCCCTCGACGGCGGCCTCGATGTCGGCGTCGTCGAAGACCACGACCGGGGCCTTGCCCCCGAGCTCGAGGTGCACGCGCGTGACGTTGGGGGCGGCGCTGGCCGCGACCTCGGCGCCGGCGCGGACCGAGCCGGTGATGGCGACCAGCCCGGGGGTGCGGTGCTCGACGAGCATGCGACCGGTCTCGCGGTCACCGGTGATGACGTTGAGCGCGCCCGCGGGGAGGAACTCGGAGGCGATCTCGGCGAGCCGCAGGGTGGTCTCGGGGGTGGTGTCACTCGGCTTGAGCACCACGGTGTTGCCGGCGGCGAGCGCCGGGGCGATCTTCCACACGGCCATGAGCAGCGGGTAGTTCCAGGGGGTGACCTGCCCGACCACGCCGATCGGCTCGCGCCGGATCCACGAGGTGTGGCCCTTCATGTACTCCCCCGCGGCCTTGCCCTCGAGCACCCGCGCCGCCCCGGCGAAGAACCGCAGCTGGTCGACCATCGGCGGGATCTCCTCGCTCGCGGTGAGCGCCTGGATCTTGCCGGTGTTCTCGGACTCGAGCGCGATCAGCTCGTCGGCGTGCGCCTCGATCGCGTCGGCGATCTTGAGCAGGGCCTGCTGACGCTCGCTCGGGGTGGTGCGGCCCCACTCCGCGAAGGCCGTCTCGGCCGCACCGTAGGCCGCGTCGACGTCGGCCTGGCTGCTCACCGGGGCCGTGGCGACGACGGAACCCGTGGCCGGGTTGACGATGTCGGTGGTGGTTTCCGTACGCCCGTCGACGTACTCGCCGGCGATGAAGTTGCGCAGGCTGCGCGGACCGCTCATGTGCGTGCTCCCGGGTGGGTCGTGGGACGGCATTGCGCTGGAGACTCTAAACCCGGATGCTGCGCATTCACCATGGTTGTGACCGGAAAAGTGATGAAAAGTTACACAATTGACCCGGCGAGTCAACGGATTCCGTCTCCGAGGACTTGCGCGGCGACCGAATCAGCGTCACCATGGCGCGGTGACCCGCAGCACACCCCCGGCCAGGACCACGCGCAGCGCCCCCGAGACCCGGCTCGACGACGTGGCGAAGCGCATCATCGAGCTGCTCCAGGAGGACGGCCGGCAGTCGTATGCCGCCATCGCGAAGGCCGTCGGGCTCTCCGAGGCCGCCGTCCGCCAGCGCGTCCAGCGCCTGCTGGATGCCGAGGTGATGCAGATCGTCGCCGTGACCGACCCGATCCAGGTGGGGTTCTCGCGGCAGGCGATGATCGGCATCCGGGCCTCGGGCGACCTCGCCGCGCTCGGGGAGGCGCTGTCCGGCATGTCCGAGGTCGACTACGTCGTGACCACGGCCGGCAGCTTCGACATCCTGGCCGAGGTGGTCTGCGAGGACGACGACCACCTGCTCGACCTGCTGACCAACCAGATCCGGACCCTGCCGGGTGTCCGGTCCACCGAGACCTTCGTCTACCTGAAGCTCAACAAACAGCACTACAACTGGGGTACCCGATGAGCACCTACCCGTCCGACGTCTGGGAGCCGAGCTCCGACCGACACACCGCCAGCGGAGCGCTGTACTCCGACGCCGCGCGCGACCACCTGTGGATGCACTTCACCCGGCACTCGACCTTCGAGGACACCGGGCTGGGCCACACCGTGCCGATCATCACCCGCGGGAAGGGCTGGACCATCTGGGACGACCGCGGCAACGAGTACATCGACGCCCTGGCCGGCCTGTTCGTCACGAACGTCGGCCACGGCCGCACCGAGATCGCCGAGGCGATGGCCAAGCAGGCGTCCGAGCTGGCCTTCTTCCCGCTGTGGTCCTACGCCCACCCGCGCGCGATCGAGCTCGCCGAGCGGCTCGCGCACAACGCCCCCGGCGACCTGAACCGGGTGTTCTTCACGACCGGCGGAGGCGAGGCGGTCGAGACCGCCTGGAAGCTGGCCAAGCAGTACTTCAAGCTGACCGGCAAGCCGACCAAGCACAAGGTCATCTCCCGCTCGATCGCCTACCACGGCACCCCGCAGGGCGCGCTGTCCATCACCGGCATCCCGGCGGCGAAGATCGACTTCGAGCCCCTGGTGCCCGGTGGCCACAAGGTGCCCAACACCAACATCTACCGCGCCCCCGAGCACCTGCGCGACGACGAGAAGGCGTTCGGCCGGTGGGCCGCCGACCGGATCGCCGAGGCCATCGAGTTCGAGGGCCCCGACTCGGTCGCCGCCGTGTTCCTCGAGCCGGTGCAGAACTCCGGTGGCTGCTTCCCGCCGCCCGCCGGCTACTTCGAGCGGGTCCGTGAGATCTGCGACGAGTACGACGTCCTGCTCGTGTCGGACGAGACGATCTGCGCGTTCGGCCGGATCGGGTCGATGTTCGCGTGCCAGGACTTCGGCTACCAGCCGGACATCATCACCACTGCCAAGGGCATCACCAGCGGCTACGCCCCGCTCGGCCTGATGATCGCCAGCGACCGGCTGTTCGAGCCGTTCCGCCACGGCACGACCTACTTCCCCCACGGCTACACCTGGGGCGGGCACCCGGTCTCCTGCGCGGCGGCGATGGCGAACCTCGACATCTTCGAGCGCGAGGGCCTCAACGACCGGGTCAAGCAGAACGCACCCGTCTTCAAGGCCACCCTCGACAAGCTGCTCGACCTGCCGCTCGTCGGCGACGTGCGCGGCGCCGGCTACTTCTACGGCATCGAGCTGGTCAAGGACAAGCAGACCCGCGAGACGTTCAACGACGACGAGAGCGAGCGGCTGCTGCGCGGCTTCCTGTCCAAGGCCCTGTTCGACGCCGGCCTGTACTGCCGCGCCGACGACCGTGGCGACCCCGTCGTGCAGCTGGCCCCGCCGCTGACGATGGGCCCGACCGAGTTCGACGAGATCGAGCGCCGGCTGCGCTCGGTCCTCACCGAGGCCGAGAACCACCTCTGACGTGGCCGGGGAGACCCCCCGAGCGTCGACCGGGCCGCTGTGGTGGGACTCCCCCACGGCGGCCCCGTCGTCTCCCGGGCTGACCGCATCCGAGCTGCCGCAGACCGCGGACGTCGTCGTGGTCGGCGGCGGCTACACCGGTCTGTGGACCGCCTACTACCTGCTGCGGGAGCAGCCCGGTCGTGAGGTGCTGGTGCTCGAGGCCGAGCACGTCGGCTTCGGCGCGAGCGGGCGCAACGGCGGCTGGGTGTCGGCCCTGTGGCCGGTCGGCGCCGACACCCTCGAGCGGCGGTACGGCCGCAGCGCCACCCTGGCCCAGCTCGCCGCACTGCGCGACACGGTCGACGAGGTGGGCCGGGTCGACGCCGAGGAGGGCCTGGGCGCCGGCTTCGTCAAGGGTGGGGCGCTGGTCGTGGCCCGCACCCCGGCCCAGGAGGCGCGGGCCCGGGTCGCCGCCGCGCACTCGGCGTCGTGGGACGACGGCACGGTCTGGCTCGATGCCGCCGCCACCCGCGAACGGCTCGACGTCGCCGGGGCCCGCGGTGCGACGTTCACCCCGCACTGCGCCCGGGTGCACCCGCGCCGGCTCGTCGACGGCCTGGCCGCCGCGGTTCGTCGGCTGGGGGGCCGCATCGTCGAGGGGGCCTCGGTCGCCCGCACCACCGACCGGGTCGTCGTGCTCGCCGACCGTCGGCGCATCACCGCCGCCAACGTCGTCGTCGCCACCGAGGGCTGGACCGGCACGCTCGCCGGGATGACGCGGCGCGTGGCGCCCGTCTACTCGCTGATGGTGGCCACCGAGCCGATCGACGACGAGCGCTGGGCCCGGATCGGGCTCGCGGGCCGCGAGGTGTTCGCCGACCACGGGCACGTCGTCATCTACGGCCAGCGCACCGACGACGGCCGGATCGCCTTCGGGGGCCGCGGCGCGCCGTACCACTGGGGCTCGACGATCCGGCCCGAGTTCGACGAGGAGCCCACCGTCTTCGACGCGCTGCGCACGACGTTGCGCGAGCTGCTCCCCCAGCTCGACGGCATCCGGTTCACCCACGCGTGGGGCGGCCCGCTCGGCATCGCCCGCGACTGGCACCCGTCGGTGACCTGGGACCCGGCGACCCGCACCGGCCGCGCCGGGGGTTACGTGGGCGACGGCGTCGCCGCGAGCAACCTGGCCGGCCGCACCCTGGCCGACCTCGTGCTCGGCCGCGAGACCGGGCTCACCGCGCTGCCGTGGGTCGGTCACCGCTCGCCGCGCTGGGAGCCCGAGCCGCTGCGCTGGGTCGGCGTGAACGCCGGGCTGCAGCTGGCGCGGCTCGCCGACCGCGAGGAAGCCGCCACCGGTCGCCCGGCTCGGCTCGGCGCGCTGCTCGACCGGCTCACCGCCCACTAGGTTCGGGTTCGTGCGCGAGATCGAGAACGAGCCGGCACTGCACGCCGTGCTCCGTGCGCACGGGCGGCTGTCCGGCCTGCGCCTGCAGGACCTCGACCTCACCGGACACGAGGAGGCCCTGCTCGCCCGCACCGACGTCGCGGGCATGGTCGTGCTCGGCGGGCGCATCTCGCAGGCCCTCGCGGCGCACCTGCGCACGCACGGCGCCCTCATCTTCCCGACCGACCCCCGGGCGCCGGTCAACCCCTACCGCTCCACGCTCTACCAACCGCACGAGCTGTACGCCGGGCTGGCGGAGCACGGCTACGAGACGACCCCCGACGCCCGGGCCTACCACTGGTCGCGCGACGCCGACGACCAGCACGACGCGTTCGCCACGCTGCTGCGGGCCATCCACGACGACTCCGTCACCGACGCCCTCGACGAGTTCGTCGACGGGGTGCCGACCGTCGGCATCATGGGGGGTCACGCGCTGGCTCGTGGCACCGCGCGGTACCGCGGCGCGGCGCTGCTGGGCCACCGGCTCGCCAGCGCCGGGCTCGCGGTCGTCACGGGCGGCGGGCCCGGCGCGATGGAGGCGGCGAACCTCGGTGCCTTCGCACCGGACGAGGCGGTGATCGAGGATGCCGTGCAGCGCCTGACCGCGGTGCCCTCGTTCGTGCCCGACGTCGGCTCCTGGGCGACGGTCGCCCTGGCCGTGCACGACGAGATCGTCGGGGCGGCGGTCCCGCAGGGACGGGTGAGCAGCATCGGCATCCCGACGTGGTTCTACGGGCACGAGCCGCCGAACGTGTTCTGCAACGGCATCGCCAAGTACTTCTCCAACGCCCTGCGCGAGGACGGCCTGCTCGCCCGCTCCACCGCCGGGCTCGTCGTGCTCGAGGGCGCGGCCGGCACCGTGCAGGAGATCTTCCAGGCGGCCACGCCGCTGTACTACTCGCGAGCGGGTGCCGCGCTGCCGGTCGTCGTGCTCGTCGGGCGCGAGCACTGGACGCAGGCGGTGCCGGTGTGGCCGGCGCTGACCGCGCTGGCGTCGGGGCGGGCGATGGCCGAGCACCTGCACCTGGTCGACTCGGTGGACGAGGCGGCCGAGATCGTGCTCGCCACGCAGCCCGCCTGAGGCGTCGCGCGGGCGGGCGCCCCACTCGACCGGCTTCCCTGACACCATCACCGGGTGAGCATCGAGGACGTCGCCCGCGAGCTGTACGGGCTCGCACCGGAGGAGTTCACCGCTGCGCGCAACGCCCGGGCGAAGGCGGCCAAGGCCGACGGCGACCCCGAGCTCGCCGGCCGGGTGCAGTCGCTGCGCAAGCCGACCGCCGGCGCGTGGCTGCTCAACCAGCTGGTGCGCCGGCACGGGGACGAGGTGCAGCAGGTGCTCGACCTCGGCGCCCAGCTGAGGGCGGCCCAGGGCACGCTGGGCGCTGACGAGCTGCGTGCCCTCGACCGGCAGCGGCGGCAGCTGACCCGCGCCGTGGCCGAGCAGGCGCGTGCCCTGGGCCGGGATGCCGGGCGGCGGGTCACGGACCAGACCACCGCTGACGTGGAGGAGACGCTGCGGTCGGCGATGGTCGATGCTGCGGCCGGCGCTGCGCTCTCGACCGGCCTGCTGACCGACACGTTCAGTGCGACCGGCCTCGAGCCCGTGGACCTGTCGCGGGTCGTGGCGCTGGCACCGCCGCCCACCGGCGACCGGGCCGGGACGGCATCCGAGGGTGAGGCTGACTCGACCGGGGACGCCGAGGCGCCGGACCCAGTTCATCAGCGCCGGGTGGCGAACGCCGAACGTGCTGTCGCAGAGGCAGGTTCAGCCCTGCAGGCGGCGCGCGAACGCGTGGAGCAGGCCCAGGAGGAGGTGGCGCGGGCCCAGCAGAAGCGCGAGCAGCTCGAAGCCGAGCGGGAGGAGGTGCGGCGCCGGTTGCACGACCTCGATGCGCGGGTCACGTCGGCAACCGAGGCGGAGGACGCCGCGACCCGCGAGCGCGACGGGGCGCAGCAGGTCGAGGTGTCAGCGGTCGACGCGGCCGCCCGTCTGGCCGCGGAGCTCGAGGCACTGCTCGCCGGCCACCAGACGGACTGACCACCCTTACTCGGAGGTCGCGAGTCAGATCGACCCACTCCTCATCGAGGGAGAGGAGGGGTTCCTGGCCTTCAAGGGAATGCGGGACTACATCGTCTTCACGAGCCGGCGGATCATCGCGGTGAACGTGCAGGGCATCACGGGCAAGAAGAAGGACTACACCTCCCTCCCCTTCGCCAAGGTGCAGGCCTTCTCGTTGGAGACGGCGGGGACCTCAGCGGGCGGTCATCAGCACGATCCCGAGGCACATCTCGTCGGTCGTGCCCTCACCCCACGCGACGTACCGCTCCGTGGTGCCACGGAACGACGGCAGGAGGTCTCGCAGGCCCTGGTCGTGGGTGCAGGTCACCGTGATCGTGTCGCCCGGGCCGACGTCCACCGCCTTCTTCAGCGGGATGCTGCCCTGGTCGTCGAAGTTCCAGCTGGGGATGTCGAGCACGCGCTCGGCCTTCGGGGTGCCCTTGTTGACGTCGACGGTGATCGCCCGACCGAGCAGGTGCATGTGACCGGCCACGGCCCGGATGGTGGCGGCGGTGCGCACCGGCCGGGTGCAGCTCTGCACCGGGCCGGCCTCGACGGGGCCGCACAGCAGGTGCAGCAGGTCGGCGGTCGCCAGCTCCTCACCGAACCGCCGCTTCAGGTCGGCGACCGCCAGGGTGCGGTTGCACAGGCCCTTGGTGCGGTTCTCGCGACAGGGCAGCTCGACCGGCGCCGGCAGCAGCATCGTCTGGAGCGGCTGCCGGTCAGAGCCCTTCGCCTCCGACAGTCGCAGGCGGACGGTGCTGCGGTCGGGACCGTTGCCGGCCAGCAGGTTGTAGTGCACCTGAACCACCAGCTGGCTACCGGCTCGCAGCGGGATGCCGATGTCGTCGGCCATCACCCGCTCACCGCCACCGGGCGCCCAGGCGCCGACCCAGTCGGCGTTGTCGAGGTCTCCACCGGCCACGCCGGCGATGCCGGCCCCGCCGAAGCAGGTGTAGCCGTCGCCGGGGTCGTTCGCGTCGAGGGCGCGCGCCGTGGCGACGTCCTCGGGCTCGACCTTCGACACGATGACGTGGTGGACGATCGCGGCGTTGTCGGGCGAGATCTGCACGCCGCTCACCAGCTGGTCGCTGTCGAAACCGGGGTCGACCAGGAAGCACCGGTAGTCGTCGGTGCCGGTGGCCGTGGGCGCCTTCGGGGTGTAGGCGGCGGGCAGCCGGATGTTCTGGAACCGCTCCCCCTTGCGCAGCGGCACGTCCACGACCGCGGCCTGGGTCACCGCGGTGGAGGGAGCCGCCGCGTGCGAGGTGGCGTGGCTGTCGGCGCTGCGCAGGGCGGTGGGGAGGTCGGACCCGCCCCCGCACCCGGCCAGCAGCAGCGCGACGGCGACGGTCACCACGGGCAGGCTTCGTCGCACCCGCTCAGGGTAGGCCGGTCAGGCCGTCGACGCAGCCAGCTGGCCGCAGGCCCCGTCGATGTCGGACCCACGGGTGTCGCGCACGGTCGTCGGGATGCCGTGGGCGCGCAGCCGCTCGACGAACTGCTGCTCGACCCCGCGCCGTGACGCGGTCCACTTCGAGCCCGGGGTCGGGTTGAGCGGGATCGGGTTGACGTGCACCCAGCCCCGGCCGCGGGCCACGAGCTTCTCGCCGAGCAGGTCGGCCCGCCAGGCCTGGTCGTTGATGTCGCGGATCAGGGCGTACTCGATGCTCACCCGGCGACCGGTGACCTCGTAGTAGCGGAACGCGGCGTCGATGGCCTCGTCGACCTTCCAGCGGGTGTTGATGGGCACCAGCTCGTCGCGCAGCTCGTCGTCGGGCGCGTGCAGCGACAGCGCCAGGGTCACCGGGATGCCCTCCTCGGTGAGCTTGTCGATGCCCGGCACCAGCCCGACCGTCGACATGGTGATGCCGCGCGCCGAGATGCCGAGCCCCGACGGTGCCGGCTCGGTGAGCCGGCGGATCGCCCCGATCGCGGCCTTGTAGTTGGCCAGCGCCTCCCCCATGCCCATGAAGACGACGTTGCTGACCCGGGTCGGACCCCCGGTGTCCTCGGACCCGTCGGCCTCGTCACCGAGGCCGGCCCCCTCGACCCCGGCGCCGATCGCGGGGAGCTCTCCGCGGCGCAGGAGGCGGGCGGCATACACGACCTGCTCGACGATCTCGGCGGTCGACATGTTGCGGGTGAGCCCCTCCTGGCCGGTGGCGCAGAACGGGCAGTTCATGCCGCAGCCGGCCTGGCTGGAGATGCAGACGGTGACCCGGTTCGGGTAGCGCATCAGCACCGACTCGACCAGGGCGCCGTCGAACAGCCGCCACACCTGCTTGACGGTGGCGCCGCGGTCGGCGGTGAGGCTGCGCACCGGGGTGAGCAGGGTCGGGAGCAGGTCGCCGACGAGGTCGTCGCGCACGGCCTTCGGCAGGTCGGTCATGTCCTCGGGGCGGTCGACCAGCCGCTCGAAGTAGTGCGTCGAGAGCTGACCGGCCCGGTAGGCCGGGTGGCCCAGGGCGACCGCGGCCTCCCGGCGCTCGGCGAGGGTGAGGTCGGCGAGGTGGCGTGGCGGCTTGCCGCGTCGCGGCGCCGCGAAGGTGAGCTGGCCGGGGGCGGGGCGCGGGGCAGTTGTCTCTGACATGGTCCGACGATTCTCTCAGGTCCGGGCGGGCCACCGGCCCGCGCGACGGCTGCCCGGCATCCCACGCCGTGTTCGCACGTCAGAGCGCGCGCGACGCGCCGGGGCCGATTCGGCCCAATCCGTGGCGCGAACGAGGCCCGAACCCCTACCGTGGGGCCTGTCTCGTTTCGCAGGGGAGCGAGAATGCGTGAAATGAGGAACGGCCATGGGCCTGTTCGACCGCTTCAAGACGTCCCAGCCCGGCCCCGTGGAGATATCTCCGCCGGAGGCCGTGGCCCGAACCGAACCGGCGCAGATGCGCATCGTTCCCGACCTGGACGACGACTTCGAGGACTCGGTACGCGAGCACCTGGAGCGTCTCACCGCCGCCGCCGACTCCGACATCGCCTCGCTGTCGCACGACCAGTTCGACGCGGCACTGACCTCCCGGCTCGTGGGGGCGGAGCGGATCCAGTCCACCGGGCTCGGGTTCTCCTACGCCTCCCCGTTCGCCGACCACATCCACGAGGTGCTCACCCTCGACCTCCCCACGGCGGTCGTCACGCTGCCCGACTCGCGCATCGCCGAGACCGGGCGCCGGGTCCCCAACCTGGTGAACAAGGGCCGCAACAACCTGCTCGAACTGCTCGAGACCACCCCGGTCGACGTGCAGCGCGTGGGCGAGGGCGGCCGCAGCGTGTATGCCGTGATGGGCGACTCCCCGTACACCGCGAGCTTCGCGCGCTTCCTCAACGATGCCGCGCACCGCTGGCTGCCGGACGTCGACGACCGCAACGGCTTCGTCTTCGCCCTCCCGTACCGCCACGCGATCATCCTCCAGCCGTGCTCGACGCCGGCCGAGATCCGCGACGCGCTCGACCTGGTGCCCGACTACGCGCAGCGGATGCACGCCGAGGGCGTCAGCCCGGTGTCGACCCACGCCTACCACTGGCTGGGCCGGCAGATCACCTGCCTGACCACCGAGGAGGCGGACGGCACGATGAGCGTGCAGCCGAGCGAGGCGCTCGAGCAGTTCATGGGCCTGGGGCGCCGGGCCGGCTGACCCGGCGCACCGCGTTCGTGCCGCTCGGCACTCAGCCGAGCGGCACGAACCACATGAGCAGCGCCCAGGCGATGGGCGCCACGACGACGAGCGAGTCGAGGCGGTCCATCAGACCGCCGTGCCCGGGCAGCAGGGCGCCCATGTCCTTGATGCCGAGGTCGCGCTTGATGCTCGACTCGATGAGGTCACCCAGGGTGGCCCCGGATGCCGCGGCGACGCCCAGGATGGCGCCCGCCCACCACAGGCCGCCGAGCAGCAGGGGTAGCGAGATCGCCCCGACGGCGGCACAGGTGACGACCGAGCCCGCGAAGCCCTCCCACGACTTCTTGGGGCTGAGCGACGGCGCCATCGGGTGCCGCCCGAACAGGACGCCGACGGCGTACCCGCCGATGTCCGAGAACACCGTGACGAGGATGAAGACGACGATCCGCTGCCGCCCGTCGCCGGGGGCCGCGAGCATCATCGAGGCGAACCCGCCGAGGAAGATCGGGTAGAACACGACGAGCGCCGAGGCGCTGAGGTCGCGGGCCGCGCCGGCCAGGCCGTCGGCCACCCGCCAGACGAGCAGGCCGACGATGGTCAGGCCGAACGTCACGACGAGCGCCTCGGCGCCGCGCAGGTAGGCCGACACGAGCATCCCGACGGCGCCCAGCAGCAGCGGCACGAGCGGCACCATCATCCCGCGGGTCGCGATCGCCCGGCGAACCTCCCAGGCGCCGTACGAGACCCCGACGACGATGACCGCCAGGAACGCGCGCGGGTCGATGACCAGGGTGCCGATGACGAGGCCACCCAGCAGCAGGCCCACGCCCACGGCGGCCCGCAGGTCACGGCCCGCCTTCGGGGTCGGCGGCGCCTCCGGGGCCTCGTCGCCCGGCCCCTCGTCAGGGGTGTCGGGGAGGCCGTCGGTGGGGTCGGCGGTGTCGGCTGCGGCGTCGGTCATCGTCGTGGGCGCTCAGACGTCGAGGAGCTCGGCTTCCTTGTGCTTGAGCAGGTCGTCGATCAGGTCGACGTGCTTCTTGGTGACCGTCTCGAGCTCCTTCTCGGCGCGCGAGCCCTCGTCCTCGCCGACGTCGCCGTCCTTGACGAGCTTCTCGAGGGTGGTCTTTGCGTGCCGGCGGATGTTGCGCACCGAGACCTTGGCGTCCTCGGCCTGGGTGTGCGCCATCTTGACGTACTCGCGGCGACGCTCCTCGGTCAGCACCGGCATCACGCAGCGGATGATCGTGCCGTCGTTGCTCGGGTTGATGCCGAGGTCGGCCTGCTGGATCGCCTTCTCGATGGCGTGCATCGAGGACTTGTCGAACGGGCTGATGATGATGGTGCGCGCCTCGGGGTTCTGGAAGGACGCGAGCTGCTGCAGCGGGGTCGGCGCACCGTAGTAGTCGACGAGGATCTTCTGGAACATGCCCGGGTGGGCGCGGCCCGTGCGGATGCCGGCGAAGGCCTCCTTGGCGACCTCGACGGCCTTCTCCATCTTCTCCTCGGCGTCGAACAAGGTCTCGTCGATCATCGGGGCGGCTCTCCTTCACATCTGCCACGCGGCGAGCGCGGCGGTCGGGTCCAGTGTGTCAAACGGCGCAACCGGGCGTGGCCGGTGCGCGAGAGGTGCGTCAGTCGGCGGAGACCAGTGTGCCGATGCGCTCCCCGAGCAGCGCCCGGGTGATGTTGCCGTCGCCCTCCATGCCGAAGACCACCATCGGCAGCTTGTTGTCCATGCACAGGCTGAAGGCCGCCGCGTCGACGACCCGCAGGCCGCTGCGCAGGGCGTCCTCGAAGCTGACCCGCTCGAGCTTGCGCGCGTCGGGGTTGGTGCGCGGGTCGGAGTCGTAGACCCCGTCGACGCCGTTCTTGCTCATCAGCACCACGTCGCACTTGCACTCCAGGGCCCGCTGGGCGCTGACCGTGTCGGTGGAGAAGTACGGCATCCCGGCCCCGGCGCCGAAGATGACGACCCGGCCCTTCTCGAGGTGCCGGATGGCGCGGCGCGGGATGTAGGGCTCGGCCACCTGGCCCATCGTGATGGCGCTCTGCACCCGGGTGTCGATGCCCTCCTTCTCCAGGAAGTCCTGCAGGGCCAGGCAGTTCATCACGGTGCCGAGCATGCCGATGTAGTCGGCCCGCGAGCGGTCCATGCCCTTCTGCTGCAGCTCGGCGCCGCGGAAGAAGTTGCCGCCGCCGACGACCACCGCCACCTGGATGCCCTCGCGCACCGCAGCGGCGATCTGGCGGGCGATGCCACGCACGACGTCGGGGTCGACGCCCACCTTGCCGCCGCCGAACACCTCACCGGAGAGCTTCAGGAGCACCCGTCGGGCCGAACGGACGGACTCGGCGGGCGGTGCTGCCTCGGTCAGGGCGTGCGTGGTCACGGGGCCTCCTCGGCGGTGGTGCGCAGCGGTCACCCGATCCTTTCACAGGCGGGCACGCTGACCGAACCCCGAAATCGAGCGGATGCCGGCCCGGTGCGAGTTCTCGCGACTCGTCGCCGATCGATGGCGGCCGGGCGCACCGCCGCCTAGGATCCGAACGCGCACCACGACGGACGACCCGTGGGCGGGGACGATGGGGGTGCGGGAATGCGTGTGACGAGACGTGCGATCGGGGTGCTGTTCGCAGCGGTGGTCGCGCTGTCGGGGATGGGTGCGGTCGCCTCACCGGCCGTCGCCGGTTCCCCGTCGTCAGCGAGGGTTCCTGCGACCGTCGTCGCGGCCTCGACCGCCGCCGCGGACACCATGCCCGGTGGCTACCACGCCGTGCCCGCCACCCGCCTTCTCGACACCCGCGACGGCACGGGAGCGCCTGCCGGGCTGCGACCTGCCGGGTCGACCACCGCGGTCACGGTCACCGGCGTGCACGGCATCCCGGCCACCGGGGTCTCGGCGGTCGCCCTGACCCTCGTGGCCACCGGCAGCACGGCCAACGGCTTCCTGACAGCGTTCCCGCACGGCGACGCGGCGCCCAACGCATCGGCACTGAACTGGTCAGGCGGCCTCACCGTCAGCAACCTCGCCCTGGTCAAGGTCGGCACCGGCGGCCAGGTCGACCTGCGCGTCTCCGCGGCGCCAGCCATGTCGTCGCCGACGTCGTCGGGTACGTCGAGAGCCCGGATGCCGTGCCCGCGGCCGGTGCGATCACCGCCGTGACCCCGAGCCGGCTGCTCGACACCCGAGCCGGCATCGGCGCCCCGAACTCAGCGGTGCGCGGAGGAACCGTGCTGCCGCTGGCCGTGGCCGGCCGAGGCGGTGTGCCGGCGACCGGCGCGGGGTCCGTCGTGCTGAACCTCACCGCCACCGGCGGCACGACGCATCGGGTACGTCACGGCATCCCCCACCGACCCCGGCTCCGCGACCACGTCGAGCCGTGAACTTCGCAGCCGGCCGACACCGTGGCCAACCTCGTCACCGTCGGGCTCGGACCGGACGGCGGCGTCGACCTGCGGGTCACGGCATCCGGCTCGGTCCAGCTTGTCGCCGACGTCGTCGGCTGGGTCGCGGCCGGTGCGCCGGCGGCGCCGCTCGGGGCTGCGCCGGTCACGCCGGCGCGGCTGCTCGACGCGCCCGCCGTCGGTAGCGGTGCCCGGCGCAGCCTCACCGTGACCGGTGTCGCCGGGGTACCGGCGAGCGGGGTGGGTGCCGTGCTGCTCAACGTCACCGTCGCGGACCCGACCGCCAACGGCTTCGTGCAGGTGGTGCCGCGCGGTGCCGGGCTGCCGACGTCGTCCTCGCTGAACTTCCAGGGCGGCCGCACCAAGGCGTCGGCCGTCATCGCGGCAGTGTCGTCCACGGGCGGGGTCGACCTGGTCGTGTCGGCCGGAGCCTCGCTCCGGCTCGTCGTCGACGTCACGGGGTACGTGCTCGGGCCACCGGTCGACACCACGCCTCCGGCGGCTCCCAGCGCGGTCACCAGCGACCGTGGTGGGGCACGTCCGTCCAGGTGTCGTGGACGCCGTCGGCCACCCCCCGCGCGCTGACCTACCGCGTCGAGCGGGTCGTCGAGCCGAAGGCGTTCCCGCAGCGGCACCTGCTGGTGGCCGACCGGCATCCCACGACGTCGCTCACCGACACCGCGGCGACGCCCGGCCTCCCGACCCACTACGCGGTACGAGCCGTCGACGCGTGGTCGACGGCGAGTCCCGAGGCCGTCAGCGTCAGCCGCACCGTCCCGCTCGTCATCGGCACGCCCGAGGTCGTGGCCCCCTCGACCGGCGGGTTCGTCGACGTCGACTGCCCGACCAGCACCTTCTGCGTCGCGCTCGAGCGCGACGGCGGCGTGCGCACCTGGAACGGGTCGGCCTGGTCGGCGCGCACCCAGGTCATCCCCCGGCGCGATGACAGCCACCCGGACATCGGCCTGTCGGCCGTGTCCTGCGCCGACCCGACGTTCTGCGTCGTCACCCGCAGTGACGTGTCGGGCGTGCTGGTGTGGCGTGGCGGTGTCTGGACCCCGGTGGCGCTGGCCGTGACGGTGCACGCGGTGTCGTGTCCCACGACGTCGCGCTGCCTGCTGCAGTCCGGCTACGCCTCGCTGCTGACCTTCGACGGCGCTGCCGTGCTGCAGACCATCGCGATGCCGGCCGGCGTCGCCGAGTGGACGGGGCTGTCGTGCCCGAGCTCCACCTTCTGCGCCGTCGTCGGGAGCAGCCCCACGTACGTGCCGTTCGCGGCTGTGCTCAACGGCGGGGCGTGGACCACCAAGAAGCTCGGCGTCGCGGACAACGAGCCCGAAGACGTCTCGTGCCCGGTCGTTGGGCGGTGTGTCGCCGTCGGCGACGGCGGTGCCTTCTGGGTGCTCGCGTCGGGCGCCTGGTCGGCCACGCGCATCAGCGCGGCCCTCGGGAGCGACTCGAGTCTCGCCCCTGCTCGACTGCGTGTCGGCGCAGTGGTGCCTGTCCGACGGCGCCGACGGCCGCTCCGCACGCTTCGACGGCACGTCGTGGACCGCGGTCACCGGAGGTGCCGTGGGTCCGCAGGGGATGGTGCCGGCGCTGTCGTGCGGGTCGACGACGTTCTGCGTCCGCGCCGACAGTCGCGGAGGGCGCGATCCGGTACTTCCGAGGTTCGACGTGGTCGGCCGCGACGTCCGTCGCACCCGCGAGTGGGATGTTCCTGTGGCTCAGCTGCTCGTCGGCCGCGAACTGCGTCGGCACCGACCTCGACGGGGCGGTCCGCCAGTGGAACGGCTCCACCTGGTCGGCTCCGGTCGTCCTGGGGCTCAACCGCGGCGTCCAGTGCCCGACCGACGACTGGTGCCTCGGCACCAGCAGCGACGCGTCGTCGGTGTCGCGGTACCGCGTCCGGACGGGTACCACCTGGGGGCCGGTGGTCCGTGCCGGCTTCGCGCTCGAGTACGTCTCCTGCCCCGAGAAGGGGTGGTGCATCGCCTACGACCTGAACCTGCTGGCCTCCTCCGTCTACAGCAACGGCGCCTGGTCGGCACCGGTGCGCCTGCCCAGCGCCGACCTGCGCGGCTACCTCCTCGACTGCTCGAGCCGGTCGCGCTGCGTCATGGTCTCCGACGGCGCGCACCGGGTGTGGAACGGCACGTCGTGGTCCGCCCCGATCGCCAACGCGGTCACCCGACCCACGACCCTGCAGTGCACGAGCGGCGGATGGTGCCTGGCCATCGAGCAGAGCGGAGAGGCGTGGGAGCTGACCGGGCGCAACACGTGGACCTCCACGCCGTCCGGTACCGGCACCCTGAACGACCTGTCCTGCGTGAGTCCCACGTTCTGCCTCGGGGTGTCGAACCTCTCCTCTGCCACCCCCGGCCTCACCCAGGTCGGCTTCACGGTCTGGGGCGGCGTGCAGTTCGGGGTGGCGCAGGTCGACGCACCAGAGCTCGTGTGGGGTTCGGTCACTTCCTGCTGGGCGGCGGGCGAGTGCTTCGCGGTGAGCGGGCCGCGCGTCATCCGGACGTCGGCCGGCTGATCCTGGTCTGCGGCGGGTGTGTCACGGACACACCCTCGCCACCCGCGGCTGCGACGATGACGCCCATGGAGCAGGAGCGCGAGGTCCTCACGTGGGCCGACTTCGACCGTCGATCTGGGCAGCTCGCGGAGCGGGTCGCGGCCGACGGGGTACCCGACATGATCCTGTCGATCGCCCGTGGCGGTCTGCTCATCGGTGGGGCGCTCGGCTACGCGCTCGGGGTGAAGAACACCTACACGATGAACGTGGAGTTCTACACCGGCGTCGACGAGCGCCTGGAGGTGCCGCGGATCCTGCCCCCGGCCCCCGACTTCGTCGACCTGCACGACGCCCTCGTGCTCGTCGCCGACGACGTCGCCGACACCGGCCTCACGCTGGCCTCGGTACACGACTTCTGCGCCGGCAAGGTCGGCGCGGTGCGCACCGCCACCATCTACGCCAAGCCCCGCTCGGTCGTCCGCCCCGACTACGTGTGGCGCGAGACCGACCGCTGGATCACCTTCCCGTGGAGCGACCGCCCGCCGGTCACCGGCCGGGGTGTCTCCGACTCCTGAGTGGGAGGCTGGTCGTCGTGTGGCCCGTCACCGCGTCCCGGACCGTCTACGACAACGCCTGGATCGAGGTCGTCGAGGACGACGTGGTCCGCCCCGACGGCAGCGCCGGCGTCTACGGCGTGGTGCGGCTGCGGCATCCGGCGGTGTTCGTCGTGGCCCTGACCGACGACGACGAGGTCGTGCTCGTCACGGTGGACCGGCACACCGTCGGCCCGTCGGTGGAGGTTCCCGCCGGCGGCGCCGACGGCCCGGACACCCTGGCCGGGGCCCGCCGCGAGCTCGCGGAGGAGGCCGGCCTGCGCGCCGCGCACTGGCTCGAGGTGGGGCGGATGAACGCGCTCAACGGCGTGTGCGTCGCGCCCGAGGTGGTCTACCTCGCGACCGGGCTCTCCCCCGCCGAGGGCGCCGAGCAGGAGCTCGAGGGCATCAGCTCCGTGCGGGCCGTGCCGTGGGCCGAGGTGCTGGCGATGGTCGCGCGCGGTGAGATCGGCGACGGCGAGACGGTGGCGGCGTTGATGTTCGCCGCGTTGGCCCTCGGCCGCGTGTCCTGACCTCGACGCTGCCCGCCCCCGGACAGCGGGATGCCGCCCGCTCGTGGTGAGCGGACGGCATCCCGGATGCTGCGTGGTGCGGCGGGAGGTCAGTTCCCGACGCGGAAGCGCACGAAGCCGTTGGCGTCGGCGCCGGCCTCCTGCAGGACCTTGGCCACGGTCTTCTTCGGCTCCTTGGCGAACGGCTGCTCGAGCAGGACGTTCTCCTTGAAGTAGCCGTTGACGCGACCCTCGACGATGCGGGCGAGGGCGGCCTCCGGCTTGCCCTCCTCCTTCGCCGTGGCCTCGGCGACGCGACGCTCGTTCTCGACCGTCTCGTCGTCGACCTCGTCGCGGGTGAGCACGCTCGGGCTGAACGCGGCGATGTGCATCGCGACGTCCTTGGCCGTCTGCTCGTCGCCACCCGTGGTGGCCACCAGGACACCGATCTGCGCGGGCAGGTCGGGGCTGGTCTTGTGCAGGTAGGACACGACGTGCTCGCCCTCGAGGCGGGCCACGCGCTTGACCTCGATCTTCTCGCCGATGGTGGCGTTGGCCTCGTCGAGCAGCTCCTTGACGGACTTGCCGTCGGAGAGCGTCGACGCGAGCAGCGCCTCGGCGTCGGCCGACTTGGTGGCGACGGCCTGGGTGAGGACCTGGTCGGCCAGGGCGCCGAAACGCTCGCCCTTCGCGACGAAGTCGGTCTCGCAGAGGACCTCGACGAGGGTGCCCTCGCCGGCGCCGGCCTGCGCGGTGACCAGACCGTTGGAGGCGGTGCGGCCCTCACGCTTGGTCACGCCCTTGAGGCCCTTGACGCGCAGGATCTCCTCGGCCTGGCCCATGTCGCCATCGGCCTCGTCGAGGGCGCGCTTGACGTCCATCATTCCGGCCGCGGTCTTCTCGCGGAGCGCCTTGATGTCAGCGGCGGTGTAGTTCGCCATCGGTGTTATCGCTCTTTCGTGTACGGGTCGGACAGTGACGAGTGGGTCAGGCCTGCTCGGCGGGGGCGTCGGCCTCCGCGGCAGCGACCTCGGGGGTCTCCTCGACCGGGGCCTGGTCGGCCTCGGCCTCGACGGCCTCGACGACCGGGGCGTCGAGCGCCTCGGCGACGGGTGCCTCGAGGGGCTCCTCGACCGCGGTCTCAGCAGCCTCGGTGACCTCGGCGACCTCTGCGGCGGGCGCCTCGGCGACCTCCGGGGCGGCCTCGGCGGCGGGGGCAGCGGCGGTCTCGCCGGCCTCCGGAGCCACGGCCTCGGCGGTCTGGGCCGCGTCGCCACCGAGGAGCTCGCGCTCCCACTCGGGCAGCGGCTCGTCACCGGCGACGGTCTCCTCACCGGCGGCGGGGCCACCGGCGCGGGCGATCAGGCCCTCGGCGACGGCATCCGCGATGACCCGGGTGAGCAGGGTGACCGAACGGATCGCGTCGTCGTTGCCCGGGATCTTGTAGTCGACCTCGTCGGGGTCGCAGTTGGTGTCGAGGATCGCGATGACCGGCAGCCCCAGCTTGCGGGCCTCGTCCACCGCGAGGTGCTCCTTCTTGGTGTCGACGATCCACACGGCCGAGGGGACCCGGCCCATCGTGCGGATGCCGCCCAGGGTGCGCTCGAGCTTGTCGCGCTCGCGCTTGAAGATGAGCAGCTCCTTCTTCGTGAAGCCCGAGCCGGCCACGTCGTCGAAGTCGAGCTCCTCGAGCTCCTTGAGGCGGGTGAGCCGCTTGGAGATCGTCTGGAAGTTGGTGAGCATGCCACCGAGCCAGCGGTGGTTGACGTACGGCATCCCGACCCGGGTCGCCTGCTCCGCGATCGGCTCCTGCGCCTGGCGCTTGGTGCCGACGAACAGGATGGTGCCGCCGTGGGCGACGGTCTCGCGGACGAACTCGTACGCGTTGTTGATGTAGGTCACCGACTGCTGCAGGTCGATGATGTAGATGCCGTTGCGCTCGGTCATGATGAAGCGCTTCATCTTGGGGTTCCAACGTCGGGTCTGGTGCCCGAAGTGGACGCCGCTCTCGAGGAGCTGGCGCATGGTGACGACGGCCATCGTCGTTCTCCTTGCTCTGTGGTTGTCAGTTCCGTCGGTGGCGCTCCCCTCCTGCTGGAGGGTCGTCATCCACCTGCCTGGTGCCCGGCCACACCCCGAGCGGACGCTCCCGAGGGGGCGATCCGCCACTGCCGTGGTGTGCCCTGCGCCGCCCGTGAGGGGTCGCAGAGAAGGACACGCGAATTCGACCGGCCGAGACCGGTCGTGTGCCCATTCTAGGAGGAGCGGCGCCGCCCGCCTAATCGGCCGAGCAGGTGCCGGATGCCGGGCCGGCGGGCTCCGGATGCCGGGTGACGACACGGCATCGGGCGGGTAGGTTCTCGGCCTCGTGAGCCGCATCCTCGACGTCGTCGCGCCGCCCCGCATGGGGGCGGGGTTCCGGTGGCTGCTCGCGTCGTCGTGGACGTCGAACCTCGGCGACGGGATCGGGCTGGCCGCCGGGCCGCTGCTCGTGGCCTCGCAGACCCGCAACCCGGTGCTCGTCGCCATGGCCGCGGTGCTCCAGCGGCTGCCGTGGCTGCTCTTCGGGTTGTGGGCGGGCGCGATCGCCGACCGGGTCGACCGCCGGCTGCTGGTCGTCGTCGCCGACCTGCTGCGGGCCCTGGTCGTCGCGGTCCTGTGCGTCACCATCGTCACCGGCCGGGTCGACGTGACCGTCGTGCTGGTCACGACGTTCCTGTTCGGGGTCGCCGAGGTGTTCGCGGACACGGCCAGCGGCACGCTGCTGCCGATGCTCGTGCGGCGCGAGGACCTCGGCGTCGGCAACGCCCGGCTGCAGGCAGGGTTCCTCACGACCAACCAGCTCGTCGGGCCGCCCGTCGGCGCCTTCCTCTTCGCCGTTGGCACGGTCTGGCCGTTCTTCGTGCAGGTGATCTGCGTGGCGCTGGGCGCGCTGCTCGTCGCGCGGATCGCGACCCCGCCCGGGGCGCCACGCGACCTGGAGGGCACCCACGTGCGCCGCGACGTCGCCGACGGGCTGCGCTGGATCAGGCGGCACCCGCCGGTGCGCACGCTCGCGCTCGTCATCCTGGCGTTCAACGTGACGTGGGGCGCGGCGTGGTCGGTGCTGGTGCTGTGGTCGCAGGACGTGCTCGGCATGGGCCCGGTCGGCTACGGCCTGCTGACCACGGCGGTGGCCGTCGGAGGGCTGGTCGAGCACCAGCTCGTTCGACGTGCTGGAACGACGGGTGCCGCTCGCGACGCTGATGCGGCTCTGCCTCCTGCTCGAGGTGCTGACCCACCTCGCCCTGGCCCTGACCCGCACGGGGTGGGTGGCCTTCACGATCATGGTCGTCTTCGGGGCGTACGCGTTCGTCTGGAGCACCGTGTCGCAGACGGTGCGGATGCGGGCCGTGCCGATGGAGTTCCAGGGGCGGGTCGGCAGCGTCTACGTCGTCGGGCTGTTCCTGGGGCTGGTCATCGGTCAGGCGCTCGGCGGGGTCATCGCCGACCGGTGGGGGCTGACGGCGCCCTTCTGGTTCGCGTTCGTCGGCTCGGGGATCACCCTGGCGGCGGTGTGGCGCCAGCTCGCGTCCATCGCGCACACCGGCGAGCCGACCGCGTAGGTCGTGGGACGGCATCCGGGCTCGTGTGGGTCCGACGGCAATAGCCTGCGGGCATGACCTCCTCCCCCGGTCCCATCGGTCGTGCCCCCGGCCACCCCGCCCTCGCGCCCTTCGGGACGACGATCTTCGCGACGATGTCCGCGCTGGCCGCCGAGCACGACGCGATCAACCTGGGACAGGGGTTCCCGGACACCGACGGCCCGCCGGAGGTGCTCGAGGCCGCGGTCGCGGCGATCCGCGGTGGGCGCAACCAGTACCCGCCGGGGGCCGGTGTGCCCGAGCTGCTCGACGCGATCGCGGTGCACCAGAAGCGGTTCTACGGGTTTGACGTCGACCCGCTCAGCGAGGTGCTCGTGACGGTCGGGGCCACCGAGGCGATCGCGGCGACGGTGCTGGCCCTGGTGCAGCCGGGCGACGAGGTGGTGACCTTCGAGCCCTACTACGACTCGTACGCGGCGACGATCGCGCTCGCCGGTGGGGTGCGGCGCACCTCCGTGCTGCGCTTCCCGGACTTCGCGGTCGACGAGGCGTCGCTGCGGGCGGCGTTCTCGTCGCGCACCCGGATGGTGCTGCTGAACACCCCGCACAACCCGACCGGCAAGGTGTTCACCCGGGCCGAGCTCGAGCTGGTCTGCGCGCTGGCCCGGGAGCACGACGCGTGGGTGGTGACCGACGAGGTGTACGAGCACCTGACCTTCGACGGCGCCGAGCACGTGCCGGTGGCGACCCTGCCGGGGATGCGCGAGCGCACCCTGACGATCTCGTCGGCCGGCAAGACCTTCTCGACGACCGGGTGGAAGGTCGGCTGGGTGTCGGGGCCGGCCGAGGCGGTGGCGGCGGTGCGGGCGGTGAAGCAGTTCCTGACCTACGTGGGGTCCGGGCCGTTCCAGCCGGCGGTGGCCGCCGGGCTGGGGCTCCCGGATGCCGTGTACACCGCTCTGGCGTCGTCGCTCGCGGCCAAGCGCGACCGGCTCGTCGAGGGGCTCCGGGGAGCGGGGATGGAGGTGTCGGTGCCGCTGGGCACCTACTTCGTGATCGCGGATGCCGCACCGCTGGGTGCCGTCGACGCCTTCGCCTTCTGCCACGAGCTGCCCGCCCGCGCGGGCGTCGTGGGGGTGCCGGTGTCGGTGTTCCACGACGACGTCGACGCGGCGCGCACCCTGGTGCGGTTCGCCTTCTGCAAGCGCGACGAGGTGCTCGACGAGGCATGCCGACGGTTGGCCGCGCTGCGGGTCTGACCGATAGGGCGCGGTGTGGTCGCCGCGCTGCCGTTCGGCGCGGTGTCGTCGCCGCTGTCCACAGGGCAGCGGCCGACCATCCACTCGTCCACAGGTTCGGGCTGCTGGTTCCGCCGGGGCACTTTCGTCGCGAGGTTGGCGGCATGATCCGATCCAGCGTCCTGGCCCTCGTCGTCGCCTCGGCGGCCGCCGTCCTCGCCACCTCGGTGGTCACCGAAGGCCGGGCTGCCACGCCCGCGGGGCGGGCCCACCTCGAGTCGGGGCCCGAGACTCCGCAGGAGCCCCTGGCTGCGCATGAGCCCGCGGCCGCGCCCGAGTCCTCGACCCAGCCCGGGGCCCGCGCGCGGTGGCAGTGGCCGCTGCGGCCGAGGCCACCGGTGCTCAGGCCGTTCCGGGCGCCTGAGTCAACGTATGGCGCAGGGCATCGCGGGCTCGACCTCGTCGCTGCCGACGGCACATCGGTGCGTGCTGTCGAGGGCGGCGTGGTGACCCACGCGGGCCTGGTGGCCGGTCGCGGCACGGTCACTGTCGCCCACGGCGACGGGTTGAGCAGCACCTACGAGCCGCTGGACCCCGTGGTGGCGGTCGGCGACGTCGTCGACAGCGGTGAGGTACTCGGCACCCTGCGCGCTCGCGACGGTCCCGGGCACTGCGGCCTACGGGGCTGCCTGCACCTCGGGGCACGTCGTGGGGCGTCCTACCTCGACCCCTACCCGTTGCTGGCCGGGGGCCGGCTCGCCCTGCTCCCGCTCGGCTGAGCGGCCCGTGTCCTCGCGCTCGCAGCTTTGGGCACCGTTGCGCCCCAACCGTTCTGCGGGGCGTTCAGGCGCGGGGGGTTCCCTGGGCGTGCACCGAGCCCACCAGCGAGACCGCCAGCACGGTACCGGGCTCGCCGGTGCGCGCGGCCGACTCGCCCCCGTCCTCGCGGAGGAGGAAGTACCAGGCACCGATCGCGAGCACCACGAGCACTAGTCCGACGAGCAGCGCGCGACGGCGAACCCCGGGCTGGCCGCCCGACGCGGCCCGCACCGCGGCACGGGTGTGCGACTTCTCCGGGGCCGGCGGCTCAGCGGCAGGGAGACTCGGCTCCGGCTCAGGTGCGGGGCCCTCCTCGGTGTGGAGCTCGCGGCGGCGACGACGTGACTCGGCCACCAGCTGCGAGGGTGCTTCGACGACGATGGAGTCCTCGGAGTCCTCGACGCCGGGCACGCCGATCTCGAAGGACTCCGCCTCACGCCACGACAGCGTGACCGGGGGCACGGTGCTCCGTCGCTCCGGGACGGGGGCATCCTCGGCAGGGGTCTCGTCGACCGGTGCATCGACCGGCTCGACCAGCGTCTCCGCGGCTGGCTTGATGAGGGGATCGTCGGCAGGCGGCGGGGGCGTGGTGACCCTCTCCGGTGCGACGTCGTTCGGAGAGCCGGCGTCCACGGTGACCGAGCTCGCAACCAGGGCCACAGCCGGGAGCCCGTGGGCTACGTCATCTCGTCCGGACTCCACCTCGGGAGTGACGGCGTGCTCCACCTCGGGAGCGACGACGGCGTTCACCTCAGGCACCACGGCAGCCACCGCCTCGGGCACCACTCGGGGCAGCTCGTCGGGCTCGAGGTGCGGCTGCGACGTCGGCGAGAGCGCGGGCTCCGGCTCGGTCAGACCCGCGAGCTCGGCGAGAGAACGCGGGTGGCTCTCGACGTACTCGGCATCGCGGGGGTCCTCGTCCAGGACCTCCGGCTTCGGGCTCTCGGCGTCCCCCGGCGCGGGGGCCCGGACCTCATCGACGAGGACGTCAGCTGACGGCTCTGCCGAGTCGGCACCCTGGCCGGGGTGTGCCACCTCGACGGGCTCGGCGCTGGCTGCCGGCGGGCGCGGCTGCCGGTGGTGGCTCGGCACGGCCGCAGTGTTCGTCGTCGCGTCCTCGGTCCCATCGTCCGCGGCGTGCCCGGTGGCCACGAGGTACGAGTTGAGCCACGTGGCGACCTTCTCCTCCTCGTTCGCGTCAGGAGGGGTGTACGGCTCCCCGGACTCCTCGAGCAGTGGGGTTGCCTCGGTCGGCTCGAGCGGTGCGGTGGGCTGGATCGCCACGGAAGGCAGCGACGCGGCCACCGTCGCTTCGACGGGGTGACCGTCCTGCGCGCCCGGTGCCGCTGCCTCGGCAGGCGTGGTGCCGCGGCGTGACCCGCGGCCGCCGGGCAGGCCGAGCTTGCGCTTCTGGGGCACGATGGCCCCCTCCCGGCGCAGGCTGGCGCGCGTCTTGGGCTCGACGTACAGCCGGCGCAGCTCGGAGACCCACTCGGGGACGTCGAGCGACCCGCGGGCATCGGCGCCGCCCTCTGCGGCGGCCCGCTCGAGCCCGTCCTGCGGCGCCGCCCCGTCGGGCGACGTGTCAGGCACGCGGGTGCGCCTGCGCGAAGGACCGCTTGAGGCGGTCGACGGAGACGTGGGTGTAGATCTGGGTCGTCGCGAGGGACGCGTGACCGAGTAGCTCCTGGACCATCCTCAGATCTGCGCCTCCTTCGAGAAGATGGGTCGCGGCGCTGTGCCGCAGCCCGTGTGGCCCCAGGTCGGGGGCGTCAGGCACATGCTGCAGCAAGGAGTGCACGACGGCGCGGATCTGGCGCTGGTCGGCACGGCGTCCGCGCCGGCCGAGGAGCAGCGCCGGCCCGCTCTCGGGAACGGCCAGCCTCGGGCGCCCGTCCTCGAGCCAGGCGAGCACGGCCCGCCGCGCCGGCACCCCGAACGGGACCCGCCGTTCCTTGTCGCCCTTGCCGACCACGCGCAGCACGTCGGCGGACAGGTCGACGTCGTCGACGTCGAGGCCGACGAGCTCCCCGACCCGGACGCCGGTGGCGTACAGCAGCTCGAGGGCCGCACGGTCGCGCAGGTGCACCGGGTCGTCGTCGTCGGCAGCGACGGCTGCCACGTCGAGCAGGGCGGCAGCCGAGCGCTGGGCGAGCACCGGGGGCAGGGTCCGATGACGGCTGGGCGCGCTCAGCCGCAGCGACGGGTCCGTGCCGATCCGTCCGGTGCGCTCCAGCCAGCCGAAGAAGGTGCGCAGCGAGGCGGAGGTGCGCGCGATCGTCGCTCGCGCGGATCCGCGGCGGGAGAGCACCCCCAGCCAGGCCCGCAGATCGGCGAGCGTGACGGCCCGCAGGCCCTCGTCGTCATCGACGCCGACCTCGTCGAGGAACACGCCGACGTCCCGCACGTAGGCACGCACGGTGTGGGGCGATCTGCCCCGTTCGGAGCTCAGGTGGCGTTCGAACGCGGGCAACGCGTCGGAACGGACGGCGGTCACGCGCACACCGTGTCATTTCATCGGCCGCCGCGCAACGACACGCCCGGGATGTCACTCGCTGACTTCGCTGGTGGTGAGGCGTGTCTTGCGCCACACGCCCGCGTGCTTGGTGACCAGCCCCTCGGCATCGAGCACGGCCAGGATGCCGACGAGCCGCCGCGGCTCCACGCCGCTCGCCGACGCGAGCCGCTCGACGGTGGCGCCGCCTCGTAGCGGCACCGCCGACCACACCCGGTAGGAGTCCGGGTCGAGGCCGTCTCCCGGCGCGGCCTGGCGGCCTCGCCCGTGGTCGCCGGGCAGCAGGTCCTCGCCGATCCGGGCCGCCAGCTCGGCCACCTCCGCGGCGTCGGTGACGAGCACGGCATCCGTCTCACGCAGCAGCGCGTGGCAGCCGGCGGAGGTCATGCTCGTGACCGGGCCGGGCACGGCCCCGACCGGCAGGTGGTGCTCGCGCGCGGCCTTGGCGGTGGTGAGCGATCCCGAGCGCAGGTTGGCCTCGACCACGACCGTGGCCCGCGCCAGCAGGGCGATGATCCGGTTGCGCGCGAGGAACCTGGACCGGTACGGCGCGCACCCCACCGGCACCTCGCTGACCACCGCCCCGACCCCGACGATCTGGTCGAGCATCCCCCGGTGTGCGGACGGGTAGGCCCGGTCTGCCCCGCAGGCCAGCACCGCGACCGTGCGCCCGTCCGCAGCGAGGGCGGCCCGGTGGGCGGCGGAGTCGACCCCGTACGCCGCGCCGCTCACCACGGTGAACCCGCGCGCCGCCAGCCCGTCGGCGAGGTCTGCCGCCACCCGCAGGCCGTACTCGGTGGCTGCCCGTGACCCGACGATGGCGACGCTGCGCTCGGTCAGGGCGCCGAGGTCAGGGTCGCCACGCACGAACAGGCAGTACGGCGGCTCGTGCAGGCGGTCGAGCCCGGCCGGCCACTCGGGGTCGCCGGGCACCAGCACGCGCACCCGGTGGTGGCGAGCGGCTCGAGCGATACCGTCGAGGTCGAGCTCGGGCAGCCGCACGTCCCATCCGCTCGCGCGACGGCAGCCGGCCCGCACGCAGGCGCACCAGGGCCTCGACCGCCCCGCACTCCCCCAGCATCCGGGTCACCCCGGCGTCTCGCGGCTCGGTGAGGAACGCCCAGGCGACCCGCGCCCAGCGCTCGTCGAGCTCGAGCCGGCTGGTCGGTCGCGACCGGGCGTCCAGACCCCTCATGCCGCTCATGCCGCGACCAGCTCACCACTGCGCAGCGCGAGCCCGGTGGCCACCTCGTCGCGGCCCGGCACCTCGAGCCCGGCCAGGTCGGCGGCCGACCACGCGACACGCAGCACCCGGTCGTAGCCCCGCAGCGTCAGCCGGCCCTGGTCGAGGCTGCGGTCGAGCACGGCCGTCGTCTCGGTGGGCAGCCGGAACGGCGGGCGCCGCAGCACGTGACCGGGGACCAGCCCGTTGGTGGCCCAGCCCGACTCGGCCCACCGGTGGCGTTGCGCCTGCCGGGCCACGGCGACCCGGGCCGCCACCGCGGCGCTGGACTCCCCCGTCGCGTCACCGAACGCGGCCCGGTGCACCGGCGGCACGTGCACCTGCAGGTCGACCCGGTCGAGCAGCGGGCCGGACAACCTCCCGGCATACGCCCGGATCTCCATCGGCTTGCACGAGCAGTCCAGGCCCTTGCCGTAGGAGCGACCGCACGGGCACGGGTTGGCCGCGAGGACGAGCAGGAAGCGCGCCGGGTAGCGCACCACCTGGCGCGCGCGGGCGATCACCACCTCACCGGACTCGAGCGGCTGGCGCAGGGTCTGCAGCACCGAGCCCTTGAACTCCGGGGCCTCGTCGAGGAAGAGCACACCGTTGTGGGCGCGGGAGATCGCCCCGGGCAGGACCACCCCGGACCCGCCGCCCGTCACCGCCGCCATCGACGCGGTGTGGTGCGGCGCGACGAACGGTGGCGTGCGGTCGAGCTCGACGACCTCGCCGACGTGGCCGGTGAGCGAGCGGACGGCGTGGGTCTCGAGGGCCTCTTCACGGCTGAGCGGGGGCAGCACGGTGACGAGCCGCTCGGCGAGCATCGTCTTGCCGACGCCTGGCGGACCCGACATCAGCAGGTGGTGCCCGCCCGTCGCGGCCAGCTCGAGGGCCAGCCGCGCCTCCGGCTGCCCGACGACGTCGGCGAGGTCGGGGCCGGGACGCGCCGGCACCGCACCCACGGCCGGTGGGGGCGCGGGTGGGAGCGGCGTGCCGTGCTCGGCAGCCGCGTACCAGTCGACGACGTCGCGCAGGCACCCGGCGCCGTGCACGGTCACCCCGTCGACGAGCTGGGCCTCCCCCACGTTCTCGACCGGCACGACGACGTGGGTGGCCCCGGCGCGCGCGGCGGCGAGGACCGCGGGCAGGATGCCGTGAACCCCCCGGACCCGCCCGTCGAGCGCCAGCTCGCCGAGGTGGACGACGTCGCCCGCGAGGCCGCGGCGGATGACCCCTGCGGCCGAGAGCACTGCGATGGCGATGGGCAGGTCGAAGCATGCGCCGCGTTTGGGGATCGAGGCCGGCGAGAGGTTCACCGTGACCCGGTGCGGCGGCACGGGAACCCCGCTGGTCGCGGCGGCGGACCGCACGCGGTCGGGCGCCTGCGCGCACGCGGCATCCGGCATCCCCCCGATCGCGAAGTGCGGCAACCCCTGGGCGATGTGCGCCTCGACGTCGACGACGGTGCCGTCGAGCCCGGTCAGCGCCACCGACCGGGTGTGCCCGAGCCCCTGGGTCACGACCCCACCCCGACGACGTGGCGGAGCACGGCCGGCCGGCCCGGACGGCACAGGATGCCCACCACGTCGACGCGCACCTGGGCCGCACGGTCGCCCCCACCGTGCCCGGCCAGGTAGGCCGCCGCCAGCCGCCGCAACCGCATGGCCTTGGCGAAGGTGACCGCCTCGACCGGTTCGCCGAACCCCGCCGACCGGCGGGTCTTGACCTCGCAGATGACGATGCAGTCACCGTCGCGGGCGACGACGTCGACCTCGCCGTGCTCACAGCGCCAGTTGCGGTCGAGCACCTCCATGCCCTGCTCGCGCAGGTAGCGCACGGCCAGCGCCTCGCCGTAGCGGCCCAGCGCCGCGGCCCGCCCCGGCGGCCGGGCAGACGGGGTGCGCGTGCTGCGCGGGGGCGGGTCGGTGCTGGTCATGACCGCAGCCAACCGGCGGGACCGGGCCGGGGCCAGCGACGCCCGCAACCTGTGGACGACGACCGGCGAGCGGCGCCCCTGTGGACGACGCCGAGCGGCGAGCTACCTCAGAACTCGCCCTTGGGCAGCTCGAGCTCGCTCTTGGCGAGCTCCTCGACGTTGACGTCCTTGAAGGTCACCACCCGCACGGTCTTCGCGAACCGGGCCGGGCGGTAGATGTCCCAGACCCAGGCGTCGTGCATGGTGACGTCGAAGAACACCTCGCCGCCGTCGTTGCGCACCACCACGTCGACGCTGTTGCACAGGTAGAACCGACGCTCGGTCTCGACGACGTGGCTGAACAGCCCCACGACGTCGCGGTACTCGCGGTAGAGCGCGAGCTCCGCCTCGCTCTCGTACTTCTCGAGGTCCTCCGAGCTCATCGCTCTCCCACTCGCGTCAGGTCGGTTCCGGTCAGGTCGGTCAGGTACAGGTCGTCGGCACCGACGGCACCCGGCGGCGAGGCGTCGATCGCCTCCGGCGGCATCCGGACGCTCATCCCGTCATCATCATCCATCGTGCCGGGCAGCCGCCACGACCGGCGGTGCAGGTCGCACGGGCCGAGGCGGCGCAGCGCGTCGAGGTGTTCCGGCGCGGCATAGCCCTTGTTCTCGACCCAGCCGTAGCCGGCGTACGCCTCCTCGGCGCCGAGGTCGACCATGATCCGGTCGCGGGTGACCTTGGCGAGCACGCTGGCCGCCGCCACCGACGAGCACTTCAGGTCGGCCTTGATCATCGTCGTGACCGGTGGGGTGTCGACGCGGTCCTCGTGCGCGAACGCGAGCAGGCCGACGTCCTCGGGCGAGGTGAGCCAGTCGTGGTTGCCGTCGAGGATGACCAGGTCGGGGCGGATGCCGGTCGCTGCGACCGTGGCCAGCGCGCGGCCGCCGGCCAGGCGCAGGGCGGCGATGATGCCGATCTCGTCGATCTCGTCGGCGCTCGCGTGGCCGACGGCGTGGCCGAGCGCCCAGCGCTCGATGCGCGGCACCATCCGCTCGCGGGCGTGCGGCGCCAGCAGCTTGGAGTCCTTGACGCCCTGCGGCGCCGTGCGGCAGGTCTCGTCGATGACCACGACCCCGACGGTGACAGGGCCCGCGAGCGCCCCGCGGCCGACCTCGTCCATCCCCGCGAGCACCCGGTGGCCGTCGCGCTGCAGGGCCCGTTCGACGCGCAGGCTCGGCCGGCGCGGACCCGTGGGGCTCACGGCCCGGCCGTCGCTTCGGGGACGGCGGCGAAGGTGTCCTCGTGGTCGGACAGCCAGCCGGCCCGGCCGAGCGGCCAGACGATCGCCACGGCCCGGCCGGTGATGTCGTCGATCGGCACCGAGCCCTGCGCGCCGGTGCCTGACGGGTCGTGGAAGCGCGAGTCCTCCGAGTCGGAGCGGTGGTCGCCCATGACCCACACGTGCCCGGCCGGCACGGTGATGTCGAAGCTCGCCGAGCTGGGCAGGTCACCGGGTTTGAGGTAGGGCTCGGTGATCTCGACGTCGTTGATCGTCAGCTTGCGGTTCGGCGTGCAGCACACCACGTGGTCGCCGGGCAGGCCGATGACCCGCTTGATGAGGTGGTCCTCGGACTCGGCGGGCAGCAGGCCGACGAACACCAGCCCGTCGTGGATCGCCCCGGAGACGCCGCTGCGCTCGACAGGGGGCGCCACCTCGAGCCAGCCACCGGGGTCCTGGAAGACGACGACGTCGCCGTGCTTGAGGTCGACCGGGCCGGGCGTCAGCTTCGAGACGATGACGCGGTCGCCGACGAGGAGGGTGTCCTCCATCGACCCCGAGGGGATGAAGAAGGCCTGCAGCAGCCAGGTCTTCACGACGAACGAGAGCACGAGCGCCATGACCACGACCACGACGACCTCGCGGACGGCAGCCGTGAACAGCCGGAATGGCCCTTGTGGTGCCGCGTCCTCGGGCGTCACGTGCCCGCCCTCCTCGTGCGCAGGTTGACCGTCGGGCTCGGGATGCGCCACCTCGGAGCCCTCCTGACCCTCGGCCACGGGGTCGGTCTCGGGGGCGCTCACTGGGTCGCCTCGTGAACGGGTGGCACCGTGCCGAACCGGCTCAGCGGCCAGATCCGCAGCACGGCGGTGCCCACGACCGCGTCACGCGGCACGGTGGTCGCCACGGGGGAGGTGAGGGAGACGGCATCCGGCGTGGAGGAGCCGACGACGGCGAGCTCGCTCTGGGCGCCGATGTCGATGTGCAGCAGGTCGGCCACGGACGAGAGCACCCGGCCGACGACCCCGTCGGCGACGGGGGTCGAGCGGTCGACGGTGGCGGTGGCCGTGGTGTCGACGACGACGAGGTCACCCGCGTCGGGGGCGGGCCGTACCTTCCACACGAGGACACGGTCTCCTGGTTCGACGGTCGGCGCGAGCGCGGCCGTGGGGACGAAGTACGACTGGAGCACGAACGCCTGGACCAGCGCCGTGGCGACGATCGCGGCCCCGAGGAGCACGACCGGCCGGGGACGACGCGACCCGGCCTCGGCCACGGAGGTGGCCGGTGCCGGGTCGGCGCCTGGTCGGGCGGTCACCCCGCGCAGCCTAGTCGGGCCGTCTGGGATGAGCGCACCGGAAAGGGGTCGTCTCAGCGGGCGACCGGGGTGTCCCGCTTCTCCTTGATCTTGGCTGCCTTGCCGCGCAGGTCGCGCAGGTAGTACAGCTTCGCGCGACGCACGTCACCGCGGGTGACGAGCTCGATGTGGTCGATGATCGGCGTGTGGAGCGGGAAGGTGCGCTCCACGCCGACGCCGAAGGAGACCTTGCGGACGGTGAAGGTCTCGCCGACGCCGCCGCCGTGGCGACGGATGACGACGCCCTGGAAGACCTGGATGCGGGAGCGGGTGCCCTCGACGACCTTCACGTGGACCTTGACGTTGTCACCGGCGCGGAACGCGGGGATGTCGGTCTTGATCGACGCTGAGTCGAGCTCGTCGAAACGCTGCATGACGGATGTCGCTTTCTCGCGGCCTGCCACAGGTCACCCGCGGGTGTTTGGTGTTGCTCGTTCGAAGGTGCGTCCGTCGGGCCGCATGCTGTCCGGACCGGAGTCCTTGGCACTCCCCCCGTGGCGGGGGCCGTCGAGTCGACGGGACGCAGCCACCCAGTCTGCCAGAGGTGGACGCGAGCGGCGAAATCCCGGATGCCGGGCCACCGGCGCCGCTCGCACCTCGCGCCCCACTCTCCCTGAGCTGGGTGCTCTGGTGGTCGCCGGAGCAGCCACCTGAGCACCCGACTCCCGTTCGCACGGCATACGGTGTGCGCGTGACGATCGACCCGGGCCTGCCCGTCGCCCTGGCGGTGGCATTGCTGCTCACCCTGACCGTCACCATGTACCTCGTCGGCCGGCTCCCGCAGCCCCGCTCGACCCTGTTCGCCGCCGCCCGGGCGATCGTCCAGCTGAGCGTCGCGGCCCTGGTCATCGCGGCCGTCATCCGGTCGTTGGCCCTGTCGCTGCTGCTGCTGGCATTCATGTTCGTCATCGCCGTGGTGACGACCGTCCGCCGGGTCGAGGCCCCCAAGGCATGGCCCTGGGCGACCCTGGCCATGCTCGCGGGCCTGGTGCCCGTGGTGCTGGTCATCCTGCTGACCCGCACGGTGCCGCCGACCGGCATCGCCCTGGTGCCCGTCGTCGGCATCCTCGCGGGCAACACGATGAACGGGCACACCCTGACCTGTCGCCGCGCGTTCGCGGCGCTGCGCGAGGAGAAGGGGCAGTACGAAGCGGCGCTGTCGCTCGGGCTGACCCGGTCGCAGTCGGTCGGCGAGGTGGTGCACCGCCGGGTGCCCGAGGCGCTGATCCCGGGCCTGGACCAGGTGCGCACCGCCGGGGTCGTCACCCTGCCCGGCGCGTTCATCGGGGTGCTGCTCGGTGGCGGGTCCCCGGCTCAGGCCGCGGCCGCCCAGGTGCTGGTGCTGATGGGCATCATGGCCGCCCAGACGACCACGGCCGTCGTGGCCGAGCGGCTCATCGGCGAGGCCCGGCTGCTGCCCGAGGACCTCAAGGCCTCGCTGCAGCCCTGACTGCCGGCACCGTTCCCCACCGGGGGCACCGGCGTAGGGGCAGGATCGAGGCGGGGCGCGGTCGCACCCCTCGTCACCAGGAGGTAAGTCATGGCACTGAGCGAGACGGCAACCGGACCTCGAGCGCTGACCGCGCGGCTCGAGGAAGCCACCGGCCTGGATGCTGCAGTCGAGCTGATCGAGCCCACGATCCGCGCCGCGTTCGGCACCGGTCGCCGTGCCGAGGTGCTGCGTGGCGAGTGGCTCGGGCACGCGTTGCACCCCGTGTTGACCGACGTCGTGATCGGCTCCTGGACCTCGGCCACCGTGCTCGACGTGCTGGGCGGCGCCGACGACTCCGCCGCCGCGCGCAGGCTGATCGGCGTCGGCCTGGTCGCGGTCGGGCCCACGGCGTGGTCGGGGTGGTCGGAGTGGACGACCCGCGCCCCGGAGGCCAAGCGGGTCGGGCTGGTCCACGCTGTCACCAACGGCGTCGCGATCGGCGCGTACGCCGGCTCCTGGGTCGCTCGTCGTCGGGGTGCCCACCGCACCGGGGTCGGACTGGCCCTGGTCGGGGCCGCAGCGATGACGGTGGCCGGCTACCTCGGCGGGCACCTGGCCCACTCGCGCGCGCCGTCCTCCACCGCGGGCTGAGCCGGCGCGCTGTGCATCGCGCAGCCCTCAGCGCTGCCGGACGCGCAGCATCCTGCGCCCCTGGCACCGCTGGGCCGCCGAGGCCGCGCCCATCACGGGCGCGTGGCGGTAATCCGCTGTCCACCGGCGGTGCCCGGTCGATACGTTCAGGCATGCGCTCGTTGAAGGACGTCGTGGACGACGCCGCGAGCAGCACCGGCTTCTCCGGTGCGGTGCGCGTCGACCGAGCCGGGGTGACCGAGCTGTCGGCCGCCTACGGCCTCGCGGACCGCGGCCACGGCATCCCCAACACCGTCGAGACCCAGTTCGCCACGGCAAGCGGGACGAAGACGCTGACGGCGCTGACGGTGATGGCCCTGGTCGAGCGGGGCACGCTGGGGCTCGGCGCCACGGCCCGGTCGCTGCTGGGCGATGACCTGCCCCTGGTCGCCGACGACGTGACGGTCGAGCACCTGCTGGCCCACCGCTCCGGGATCGGCGACTACCTCGACGAGGAGGCCGTCGGGGACATCACCGACTACGTGATGCCGGTGCCCGTGCACGAGCTCGCGACGACCGAGCAGTACCTCCCCGTGCTCGACGGGCACGAGACCAGGTTCCGGGCCGGCGAGAGCTTCTCCTACAACAACGGCGGCTACGTCGTGCTCGCGCTACTGGCGGAGCGGGCGAGCGGCGTCGACTTCCACGAGCTGGTCCGCACCCTGGTCTGCGAGCCCGCGGGAATGGCCGACACCGCGTTCCTGCGCTCGGACGAGCTGCCGGGACGCGCCGCCCTGGGCTACCTGGCCGTCGACGGCCTGAGGACGAACGTGCTCCACCTCCCCGTCGTCGGCAGCGGGGACGGTGGCGCCTACTCGACCGTTGCCGACCTCAGCAGCTTCTGGGGCTCGCTGCTCGCCGGACGGGTCGTCTCGCCGGAGACGCTCGCCACGATGCTCAGCGCGCACAGCGACTGGCCCGAGGAGCACCGCCGGTACGGCCTGGGCTTCCACCTCCACGCGACCACCGACACGGCCTGGCTGGAGGGGTACGACGCGGGGGTGTCGTTCGCCAGCGTGCACCGACCCTCGTCGTCGACGACGTACACCGTCATCTCCAACTGGACGGACGGTGCGTGGCCGGTCGTGCGCGCGCTGAGTGCCGGGCTCGACGACTGAGCGGCCGGCATCCGCCCGCGACGACCTTGGTCAGCGGCGGCGCTTGGTGAGGTCGACCGCGCCGGGGAGCGTGGGCTCGCCGGGGACCAGCCGGTAGCCGGCGCGCTTGTAGAACCGCTGGTTGCCCTCCTCGAGCACGCCGGTCGTCAGCCAGAAGCCCGTCACCCCGGACGGCGCCAGCGACTCCGCCAGCGAGAGCAGCTCGCGGCCCAGACCGCGCCCCTGGAGGTCGGGTGCCACCATCAGGCGGCCCACCTCCCAGTAGGTCGCGTCGACCGGGCGGCCCCGCCCGCGCACCGACCCGACCAGGCGCCCCGGTGAGCCGTCGACGGACCGCACGCGCACGGCATACGTCGTCCACTCCCCGAGCCCGGCCACGACGTCGGCCAGCTCCTCCGCCAACGGCGGCACCACCCAGCGACCCTGCGCCTCCAGCCCCTCGCGCACCCAGCAGGCGCGCTGCAGCACGAGCAGCTCGGCGGCATCCGCGGGGGTCGCGACCCGCACGTCGAGGTCGGCCAGCGCCCCCGCGGTCGCGGAGACCGGCAGCAGGTCGGGGCGCCGGGCGGCCGTGCGCTCGAGGCGCTGCGCGTGCCGCCAGGTGGCGATCGCCCCGTGGTCACCGGACAGCAGCACCGGGGGCACGTCGCGCGTCGTGCCCGCGTCGTCCCAGGAGGCCGGCCGCGTGTAGACGGGGTACTCGAGCAGGCCGTCCTCGTGCGACTCCTCGACGAGCGACTCCGCGTTGCCCACGACCCCGGGCAGCAGCCGCCCGACCGCCTCGACCATCGCGAGCACCGCGACCTCGCCGCCGTTGAGCACGTAGTCGCCGAGCGAGACCACCGTCACCGGCATCCGGTCGGCGGCGTGCTCGTAGACGCGCTCGTCGAGGCCCTCGTAGCGCCCGCAGGCGAAGGCCAGCCACGGCTCGTCGGCGAGCGAGCGCGCCAGCGCCTGGCTGAACGGCACGCCGCCCGGCCCGGGAACCACGAGGTGCGGCACCGCCGCCTCCCCCACGGGCCCGGTCGCGACGACCGCCTCGAGCGCCTCGGCCCACGGCTCGGGCTTCATCACCATGCCGGCGCCGCCGCCGAAGGGACTGTCGTCGACGGTGCGGTGGCGGTCGTGGGCGAAGTCGCGCAGGTCGTGCACGCGCACGTCGAGGATGCCGTCGCGCCGCGCCTTGCCGATGAGCGACAGGTCGAGGGGCGCGAGGTACTCCGGGAAGATCGAGACGACGTCGAGGCGCACCGGGGTCACACCCCGAGGTCGAGCAGCCCGGGCGGTGCGTCGACGACGACCCGGCCGGCCTCGAGGTCGACCTCGGGCACGAGCGCGGCCACGAACGGCACCTGCGCCTCGCGGCCGTCGGGCAGCAGGATCACCAGGCGGTCCTGGGCGGCGCCGAGCTCGAGCCCGCCGACCTCGCCCAGCACCGTGCCCGCGGGGTCGACCACGGCCAGGCCGCGCAGCTGCTCCTCGGTGAAGACGTCGTCCTCGTCGGCGGCGGGCAGCACGTCGGCAGCGTCGACGACCAGTCGGGTGCCGCGCAGCGACTCGGCGCCGGTGCGGTCGGGGATCTCCTCGAACCCGACGAGCCAGACCCCGTTGTGCACCCGGGTGGACCGCACGGTCAGCGCGCGCGGCACCCCGGTGCCGGAGGTGGCCTCGGTGTCGATGACCGTTCCGACGGCGAGGCGGCGCTCGGGCTCGTCGGTGTGCAGCTGCACGGTCACCTCGCCGAGCAGCCCGTGCGGCTTGCCGATCCGGGCGATCACGGTGCTCTGGCTCACGGGGACATCCTGTCGTGGAACGCGGTGGGGTGGGACGACGACGGCGGGGTGTGCCGGGAGTCTCCTCCCGGGCACACCCCGCCGTGGTGCTGGTCGGGTCAGCGGACCCGGTCGGTGTCGACGATGTCGATGCGGATCTGGCGACCGCCGGCGAGCGCACCCATGACGGTGCGCAGCGCGCTGGCCGTGCGACCGGAGCGGCCGATGACGCGGCCGAGGTCGTCGGGGTGCACGCGCACCTCGAGCACCTCACCGCGGCGCTGGTCCTTGCGGCGGACCTGCACGTCGTCCTTGTTGTCGACGATGCCCGTCACGAGGTGCTCGAGAGCCTCCTCGAGCATGGTCAGGCCTTCTCGCCGTCGGTGGCCTCGGCCGCGGGGGCCTCGGTCTCGACGGCCGGGGTCTCCTCGGCGGGGGCCTCAGCGGCAGGAGCCTCGGCTGCGGGGGCCTCGACGGCCGGCTCGGCCTTCTTGGCGGCGCGCTTCCTCGGCGTGGTGGCGCCGGTGCCGTCGTCGCCGGTCTTGCCGGCGGCGGCGAGGGCGGCCTCGTAGAGGTCCTTCTTGGAGGTCTTCGGGGCCTTGACCCGCAGGGTGCCCTCGGTGCCGGGCTCGCCCTTGTACTTCTGCCAGTCACCGGTGATCTTCAGCAGCGCGGCGACGGCCTCGGTCGGCTGGGCGCCGTTGCCGAGCCAGTACTGCGCGCGCTCGCTGTCGATCTGGATGACCGAGGGCTCCTCGGTGGGGTGGTACTTGCCGATCTCCTCGATGGCACGGCCATCGCGCTTGGTGCGCGAGTCCATGACGACGACGCGGTAGAACGGTGCACGGATCTTGCCCATGCGCTTCAGTCGGATCTTGACGGCCACGGTGGTGGTCACTCCACTTCATCTGGTGAGCACGGCGAGACCGCGCACGGATCGCGCGGGGTGCCGGATGCTCCGGTGTAGGCGTCCGGTCCGGCGGGCACGAGGTGCTCCGACCGGACGGGTACAGCCGTCCATTCTGCCAGAACTCCGCGCCCGGGCCGACCACGGGCCGTCGACCGTCGAGGTCAGCGGTTGTGCCAGGCGTCCGGCGAGTCGGCCTTGGCGCGCACGGCTGCCGGCAGGTCGCCGCTGAGCACCTCGGCGAGGCTGGTGTCGTCGAGCACCTCGCGCAGGGCGACCCGCACCGCGACCCACACGGTCGGCAGGTGCTGGGCCACCCCCTCGTAGCTCGTCTCGTGCGGCCGGAGCCCGCGCACCTCGGCGAGCGGCCCGTCGACCGCCCGGAAGACGTCACCGAGGCTGATGTCGGATGCCGGTCGCGCCAGCGTGTAGCCACCGCGGGCCCCGCGGGTGCTCACCAGGAGGTCGGCGCCGCGCAGGTCGGCCACGATCGCCTCGAGGAACTTGCGGGGCAGGTCCTGGCGCTGCGCGAGCGTCTCGACGCTGAGCGGCCCGGCGGCGTCGGCCTGGGCCCGCGCGAGCGCGAGCATCGCCCGGACGGCGTACTCGGTGCGCGCGGAGATGTCCACGCCGCCCAGTGTGGCGCACGGCATCCGCCCCCAGGTCGGATGCCGTGTCGCCCCTCAGATTGCGAGTGCCGGCTCCGCCTCGGTGGCGTCGACGGGGCGCACGGCCCGGGCGAAGACGGTCTCGCCCGGCTCGAAGTGCTGATGGTCGGCCTCGGCGCGGGTCACCTGCGCGGCGAACCGCTCGCCCGAGTCGGCCCGCAGCTCGATGCGCACCTCGAAGCCGAGCCGCACGACGCGCTCGACGACGGCCTCGACGACCCCCGGCGACCCGGGGACGCGGGCGTCGACGGCCAGCGCCGCCACCCGGTCACGGTCGAGCACGATGTCGTGCGGCCGCACCAGCTGGCCGCCGAGCCGGGCGACCGAGCCGAGGAAGGACATGACGAACTCGTTGGCCGGCCTCTCGTAGAGCGACACCGGGTCGCCGACCTGCTCGATGCGGCCCTTGTTGAGCACGGCGATGCGGTCGGCGACGTCGAGCGCCTCCTCCTGGTCGTGCGTGACCAGGACGGTCGTCACGTGCACCTCGTCGTGCAGGCGGCGCAGCCAGTGCCGCAGGTCGGCGCGCACCTTGGCGTCCAGGGCGCCGAACGGCTCGTCGAGCAGCAGCACCTGCGGGTCGACGGCGAGGGCACGGGCCAGCGCCATCCGCTGCCGCTGGCCACCGGAGAGCTGCGCCGGGTAGCGGTGCTGGAACCCGTCGAGGCCGACGATCTCGAGCAGCTCGTCGACCTTGCGCTGCACCTCGGCCTTGGGGCGCTTGCGGATGGTCAGGCCGAAGGCGACGTTGTCGCGCACCGTCATGTGCTTGAAGGCGGCGTAGTGCTGGAAGACGAACCCGATGCCGCGCTTCTGCGGCGGCTCGCGGGTGACGTCGACCCCGCCGATCGAGACGACGCCGGAGTCGAGGCCCTCGAGCCCCGCGATGGCGCGCAGCAGGGTGGACTTGCCCGAGCCGCTGGGCCCGAGCAGCGCGGTGAGCGACCCCGAGGGGATCTCGAGGCTGACGTCGTCGAGCGCGACGAAGTCGCCGTAGTTCTTGCGGGCGTTCGAGACGGTGATCATCGGGTGCTCCTCTTGCGGTCGAGCAGGGTCATCAGCAGCAGGGTCGCGACGGCCAGGCCCATCAGGACGGTGGCCGCGGCATACGCCCCGTAGGTGTTGTGGTCGTCGATGTAGCGCGAGTGGACGAGCAGGGTCAGCGTCTGCGACACCCCGGGGAAGCCGGACGACACCATGATCACGGCCCCGAACTCACCCAGGGCCCGGGCGACGGTGAGCACGACGCCGTAGGTCAGGCCCCACCGGATGGCCGGGACGGTGATCCGCCAGAAGGTCTGCCAGCCGGACGCCCCGAGGGTGGAGGCCGCCTGCTCCTGCTCGGTGCCGATCTCGTGCAGCACCGGCTCGACCTCGCGCACGACGAACGGAAGCGTCACGAACAGCGTCGCGAGCACCATCCCCGGCAGGCCGAAGATGACCTTGACGCCGGTGGAGCCCTCCAGCCCGCCGAACCACCCCGACGCGCCCCACAGCATGATCAGCGAGACGCCGACCACGATCGGGGAGACGGCGAACGGCAGGTCGACCACGGCCTGGATCAGCCCGCGACCGGGAACCCGCCAGCGCACCAGCGCGATCGCCGTGACGACCCCGAAGACGACGTTGAGCGGCACCACGATCGCCACGATGGTCAGCGACAGGTTGAGCGCCGAGATGGCCGCCGGGGTGCGGATCGACGCGATGAAGGTGTCCAGCCCCGGCTCGAAGGTGCGGTAGAGGATGACGAGGATCGGCAGGGCGAGCAGGCCGAGGACGTAGGCGAGCGCCACGAAGCGCAGGGTCAGCCGGGAACGGCGGGTCGTCGTCACGAGCTGCGCTCCTCTCGGCGCTGGGCGCGGCTGCCCCACAGCCGCAGCACGAAGAGCGTGACGAACGAGATGGCCAGCAGCACCACGGACACCGCGGCGGCGTTGGCCGGCCGGTCGATCTCGATCTGCTGCTGGATGTACTGCGACACCACCTGCGTCTGGTGCGGGATGTTTCCGCCGATGAGCACGACCGAGCCGTACTCCCCCACCGCCCGGGCGAAGGCCAGGCCCGCACCGCTGATGATCGACGGCCCCAGGGTGGGCAGCACGACGCGCCGGAAGGTGGCCGTGTTCGACGCCCCGAGGGATGCCGCGGCCTCCTCCACGTCACGGTCGAGCTCGATGAGCACCGGCTGCACCGAGCGGACGACGAAGGGCAGCGTGACGAAGGCCAGGGCGACGGCCAGACCCCAGCGAGTTGCGTTGAGGTGCACACCGATCGGGCTGTTCGGGCCGTAGAGGGAGAGCAGCACGATGCTCGCCACGATGGTCGGCAGCGCGAAGGGGAGGTCGATCAGCGCGTTGACGTAGCGCTTGCCGGGGAACTCGTCACGCACGAGCACCCAGGCGATGAGCGTGCCCATGACGGCGTTGACCAGTGCGACGAGGACCGACACGACCAGGGTGGTCCAGATGGCGGCCACCGCGGCCGGCGAGGTCACGGCATCCCAGAAGCCGGCGAGCCCCTCGTCGAGGGAGTGGACCGTCAGCGCCGCCAGCGGGAGCAGGACGATGACGCTGAGCCACAGGCCCACCACCCCGACCCCGAGGGCGCGCCCGGGCGCGAGCCGGGGCCGGCGCCCCGCCCGGGTGGGAGGGGCGCCGGCCCGCGGGCCGGACGACGGCGAGGTCTCGACGAGACCTTCGTGTTGTCGGGTGGTGGTCGTCATGGCTCCTACTGGGTGGCCGCGTCGTAGATCTTGGCGATGTCGCCGGTGTCCTTCTTGAACAGCGTCGAGTCGACCTCTTTCCAGCCGCCGAGGTCGGCGATGGTCCAGAGCTTCTCGGGCTGCGGGAAGTCCTTGGCGTACTTCGCCGCGACCGTGGGGTCGACCGGCCGGAAGCCGGCCTGCGCCCACAGCTCCTGGGCGGCCGGCGTGAACAGGTAGTCGTTGAAGGCCTTGGCCTGCTCGGCGCCCTTGCCCTTGGTGACCACGGCGGTGGGGTTCTCGATCTTGAAGGTCTGCGGCGGCGTGACGTGCTCGACCGGGTCGCCGTTGCTCTCGATGAACTTCGCCTCGTTCTCGTAGCTGAGCAGCACGTCGCCCGAACCCTGGAGGAACGCCTCGGTGGCCTCGCGGCCCGACTTCGGCTGGATCTTGACGTGGTCGCTCACGAGCGAGTCGATGTAGGCCAACCCCGCCGCCTTGTCGACGCCGCCGTTGCTCTTGGTGGCGTACGGCGCGAGCAGGTTCCACTTCGCCGAACCCGAGCTGAACGGGTTGGGCGTGACGACCTCGAGGCCGGGCTGGAGCAGGTCGTCCCAGTCCTTGACGCCCTTGGGGTTGCCCTTGCGGACCACGATGGTCACGACCGACCCGAACGGGATGCCCTTGTACTGGTTGGCGTTCCAGCTCGCGTCGACCAGACCGGCATCCACGAGGCGGGTGATGTCGGGCTCGACCGAGAAGTTGACGAAGTCCGCCTCGGCACCGGCCGCGACCTTGCGCGACTGGTCCCCGGAGGCGCCGTAGCTCTGCTGGAACTGCACGCCCTTGCCGGCGTCGGTGGCCTGGAACGCCGGGATCAGCTTGTCGTAGCCCGGCTTCGGCACCGCGTAGGCGTACAGGTTGACGGTGCTGGTGGCGGCCGACGGCTCGGCAGCAGCCGCGGCCCCGACGGCGTCGCTGGACCCGCCGCCGGCACAGGCCGTCATCACCAACGACGCGGCGGCGGCGACGGCGGCGAAGGTGTGGCGACGGGTGATCATGGCGGTGTCATCTCCTGAGCGGTGAGCCGGGGGCCGTGTGCACGGAGCCCCGGTCGCATTCCTATGCGATGACTAGGAGTTTGGTATAGCCCAACGTTATCTGTCGAATAACACTCGATTATGTCTCGCGATGTGAGAGGCCCACCGACGAGTGGTGGGACACCCCTTCCGCGGCGGTCGCGAGTGGGTCACGCCACCGGGCGGCCGCGCAGGACGACGAGCGACGGGGCGGCCAGTGCGGCGAGGTCCTCGCGCGGGTCGTCGGCGTAGACGACCAGGTCGGCCTCCTCGCCCTCCTCGAGCCCGGGCCGGCCGAGCCAGCTGCGGGCTCCCCAGCACGCGGCGTCGAGCGCCTCGGAGGTCGTGAACCCGGCGTGCGCGAGGTGGGCCACCTCGGTGGCGACCAGCCCGTGCGGCAGCGAGCCACCGGCATCCGTGCCGACGTAGACCGGGATGCCGGCGTCGCGCGCGTCGGCGATCGTCGCGTACCGCCGTGCGTGCAGGTCGATCATGTGCGCGTAGTAGGTGGGGAACTTCTCGCGGGCCGGCTCGGCGATCTGCGGGAAGGTGTCGATGTTGACCAGGGTGGGGACGATGGCGATGCCCCGGGCCGCGAAGGACGCGATGGTCTCCGGTTCGAGGCCGCAGGCGTGCTCCACGCAGTCGGTGCCGGCGGCGGCCAGGTCGCGCAGCGACTGCTCGCCGAAGCAGTGCGCCGTCACCCGGGCCCCCTCCTCGTGCGCGGCCGCGACGGCCTCGGCGAGCACGTCGGCCGGCCAGCAGGGTGAGAGGTCCCCGGTGTCGCGGTCGATCCAGTCGCCGACCAGCTTGACCCACCCGTCGCCGGCGCGGGCCTCGAGCCGCACCTGCTCGACGAGCTGGTCGGGCTCGACCTCCCACGCGAAGTTGCGGATGTAGCGCCGGGTTCGGGCGATGTGCCGGCCGGCCCGCACCAGGCGGGGCAGGTCGTCACGGGCCTGCACCCAGCGGGTGTCGGCCGGCGACCCGGCATCACGCAGCAGCAGCACACCGGCGTCGCGGTCGGCGAGCGCCTGTTCCTCGGCCGTCGCGTCGTCGACCGCCCCGTGGGCGCCCAGACCGATGTGGCTGTGCGCGTCGACCAGACCCGGCAGCACCCAGCCCGGCACCGTGGTGACGTCGTGGTCGCCGGTCGGGGCGGCATAGGTGATGCGGCCGCCGACCACCCACCCCTGCGGCCGGACGTCGTCGGCACCGACGAGGACGGGACCGGTGAGGTGCAGCACCTGAGCCATGGCCCGACCCTAGCCGTGGGGGTGGCGCGTCGAGCCGGCGATGCGTGGCGCACTGGTCGTCGGCTTGATCTGAGAGAACTCTCTCGATATGGTCGTCTCAGGTTCTTCCGGCGAAGGAGAGAGTCATGGCCAACCCCTACGGCGACGTCGAGCTCGACGCGCGCGGCATGCGCGCGTTGGCCCACCCCGTGCGCGTCCGCCTGCTCACCGAGCTGCAGCGCCACGGCCCCAGCACGGCCACGCTGCTCTCCCCCACCGTGGGTGCCACGCCGTCGGTGACCAGCTGGCACCTGCGCCACCTCGCCGAGCACGGCCTGGTCGCCGACGCTCCCGGCCGGGGCAGCGGCCGTGAACGCTGGTGGCAGGCGACCGCCCGCGGCTTCCGGTACCGCGCGCAGGGCCCCGGCGAGCGCGAGGCGGGTCGCCTCCTGGAGCAGGTCGTCGAGGAGGTCGAGGGCGACGTCGTCGGGCGGTGGCACCGCGAGGTCGAGCCGCAGCTGGCGCCCGAGTGGCTCGACGTCGCGGGTCGGGCCGCCACCCGCGTGCTGGTGACCCCGGACGAGGCCCACGCGCTCGAGGCCGCCATCGAGGCCCTCCTCACCCCCTACGTGCTGCGCAAGGACGACCCCGGTGCGGCGCCCGCGGGCGCGGCCACCGTGCTGCTGCTGCGACACGTCCTTCCCGACGGGGAGACGCGCCATGGGTGAGGTGGACACAGGCACCGCCATCGCCCGGCCGCTGTGGCGCGACCGGAACTTCACGACCTACTGGTCCGGCCAGGCCGTCTCGCAGCTCGGCGACCGGGTGAGCGAGCTCGCCCTGCCGCTCACCGCGGTCGCAGTGCTGGGTGCCACGGCGACCCAGGTCGGGCTGCTGACCGCCGCGATCTGGCTGCCGAACCTGCTCGCCCTCGTGCTCGGCGCGTGGGTCGACCGGCAGCGGCGCAAGCGCTGGGTGCTCGTCACCGCCGACCTGGTCCGGGCCGCGGTCGTGCTCACGGTGCCGGCCGCAGCCCTGCTGGGGGTGCTCGCGCTCCCGCAGCTCTTCGTCGTCGCCCTGCTGCTCGGCGCCGGGGCGACCCTGTACCAGGCGGCGTGGCAGCCGTTCTTCGTGACACTCGTACGACGCGACCAGTACGTGGAGGCGAACTCCCTGCTCAGCACCACGCGGTCGGCGTCGTTCGTCGCCGGCCCCGCGATCGGTGGGGCCCTGGTGCAGGCCCTCACCGCCCCGGTCGCGCTCGCGGTGGACGGGGTGTCCTTCCTGGTGTCCGCGGCCCTCCTGCGTCGCGTCGAGGTGAACGAGCGGGCGGCGGCGGTGACCGTCGAAGCCGGCCCGCTGGGCCGGCGGGTCCGCGAGGGGCTGCGGATCGTGCTGCACCACCCCTACCTCGCACCCGCGCTGCGCTGCGTCACCTGGGTGAACGCGTTCACCTTCATGGTCAGCGCCGTGGTGCTCGTCTTCGCCAACCGCACGCTGGGGCTCTCCGCCGGCACGATCGGCCTGGCCCTGGGGATCGGAGCCGTGGGCGGCGTGGCCGGGGCCCTGTCCGCCGCACCGGTGGCCCGGCGGATCGGCGCCGGCCGCACGATCGCCGTGGGGGCCCTGCTGTTCACGGTCCCGCTCGCGGCCCTCGCACTCGCTGGGGGCAGCCGGCTGTCCGCCGCAGCGGTTCTGGCGACGGTCGAGGCGGTCAGTGGCTTCGGCGTGATGCTCTTCGACGTCAACCTCAACGCCGTGCAGGCCGTCGTGACCCCGGACGCCGCACGGGGCCGGGTCGTGGGTGCCTTCACCAGCATCAACTACGGCATCCGCCCGGTCGGTGCGGTGGTCGGCGGGCTGCTCGCCGACCTCATCGGCGTCCGGCCGACGCTGCTCATCGGCGGACTCGGCGGCGCCCTGGCCGTGGTGTGGCTGCTGGGGACCCCCTTGGTGAGAGTCGTCTCGGTCGACGACCTCGTCGCGGGCTGAACAGCGCGTCGGGAGCGGCGCTGTCAGCCGTCCGCCTGGCCGAGGGTGTAGCGCATGTCCTGCCGGACGACGACGCGGCCGGACTCGTCGCGGGCGTCGTCGAGGATCTGCGCCGCCCGGGCCTCGAGGCCGTCACGCTCCTCGGCCGGGACCATCGCCCACATCGCTCGTTGGCCGGTGCTCATCGAGAAGGCCTTCCAGCCCTCGACGTCGCCCCACGGCACGTCGAGGCGGCGGGTCACGGTGCGCACCGCGGTAGCGCCGGCCGTGCGCAGCAGCTCCTCCATCCCGGCGTCGCTGGAGAACGGGGCATCCGGGCCGACCACCTTCGGGTCGAGCATCGCCGGCGGCAGCCAGGGCTCGAACAGGGCATCGAGGTCGGTCCAGACCGGGTCATCGTCGCCGAACGTCGCCAGGCCGATGCGCCCGCCGGGTGCCAACAGGTCGACCCAACGGGCCAGCGCGGCGGCCGGGTCAGGCAGGAAGAACAGCACCAGCGACGAGGCGACGAGGTCGTAGGAGGCCGGCGGGAGGGCGGGGTCGGCGGCATCCATGACGTCGGCGCGCGCGCCGTAGCCCTGCGCGGCGAGGAGGGCCCTGGTGTGCTCGACCATCGCCGGGCTGAGGTCGATCGCGTCCACCGCACCGGAGGGCAGGACAGCACGGGCGAGCAGCGAGGTCGCGGCCCCACGGCCGCACCCGATGTCGAGCACCCGCTCACCCTGCTGCGGCGCCAGCGCCTCGACGAGGCCTTCGGCGGTCGGCACGAAGAACGGCACGCCGCTCTGGTCGTAGTCGTCGGCGATCGCCTCGAAGGTGGCGCGCACCCGCGCGACGGGGTCGGGGGCCGGAGAGCTCATCGCCCGAGTATGGCGGGGGCGGGACCGCCACCGACAGGGCTCAGCCGGACGGCAGCAGGCGCAGCACCCGGCGCAGCGTCTCGGTGACGACCTCGGGCGCCTCGCTGTGCACCCAGTGGCCGACCCCCTTGACGACGACCGGCCGGGCCCGCGGGAACAGGGCGCGCATCTGTTCGGTGTCGGCGTCCTTGACGTAGCTCGAGTCGCCGCCGACGAGCCACACGACCGGGCCGTCGTAGGGTGCGGCACCGGTGTCCGGGAAGTCGGCGATCTGCGAGTCGGTGCCCGCGGCGGCATCCCGGGCGAACAGCTCGAGGTTGGCCTGCCACGACCAGGTCGTGCCGTTGCGGCGCAGGTTCTGCAGCAGGAAGCCGCGCACCCCGGGGTCGGGCTCGACGGCGGCGAAGCGCTCCTCGGCGTCGGCGCGGCCGGTCAGCTCGTCGAGCGGCAGGGCCCGCATCGCCTCGATGTAGTGCACGAACCGGTCGAGGTCGCCGTAGTCCTTCGGTGCGATGTCGACGACCACCAGGCTGCGCACCAGGTCGGGGTGGGTCAGCGTGGTCACCATGGCGACCTTGCCGCCGAGCGAGTGCCCGACGAGCACCCAGGGCTCGCCCGGCGCGACCGCCTCGAGGGTCGCGGCGACCTGGGTGGCGTACGCCTCGTAGGAGAACTCCTGCGTCCACGGCGAGCGGCCGTGGTCGGGCAGGTCGACGAGCAGGCAGCGGGCGCCCGTGCCGTCGGGGCCGGCGAGGGCCTTGGCGATCTGGGTCCAGTTGCGCCCCTGGCCGAACAGCCCGTGCAGGAACGCGACCCGCGGCCCGGCGGTGCCGACCGGCATCCTGTGCAGGCCGGCGCCCGGCGCGGAGGTCACTGCCCCAGGAACTTCTCGAAGCCCTTCGGGAGCTGCGCCGGGTCGATGGCGGCCGGCTCGACGGCGCCCGGGGCAGCGGTCTCGCCGAGGCCCCCGAACGACCCACCCGCAGGGGATGCCGGGCGCTGGCCCGCCGCGCGCTCCTCGGCCGCCCGCTTGGCCGGGTTGCCGGACTTGGACTTCTTGCGCTGCGGCACCTGCTGGCGGCCGCGCTTGCCGGGGCCCGAACCGCCACCGGGCAGGCCCGGCATCCCGGGCATGCCGCCGCCCTTGGCCATCTGCTTCATCATCTTCTGCGCCTCGCCGAAGCGCTCGAGCAGCTGGTTGACCTCGGAGGTGCTGGTTCCCGAGCCCTTGGCGATGCGCGCGCGCCGCGAGCCGTTGATCTGCTTGGGGTGGTTGCGCTCGAACGGGGTCATCGAGAAGACCATCGCCTCGACCCGGTCGAACTCCTTCTCGTCGAAGGCGTCGAGCTGGGCGCGCATCTGGCCCATGCCGGGCATCATGCCCAGGATCGACTTCAGCGAGCCCATCTTCTTGATGGCCGCCATCTGCTGGAGGAAGTCGTCGAAGGTGAAGTCCTCGGCCGCGAGGAACTTGCGCTCCATCTCGGCGGCGTGGTCGCGGTCGAACGCCTTCTCGGCCTGCTCGATCAGGGTGAGCACGTCACCCATGTCGAGGATGCGCGAGGCCATCCGGTCGGGGTGGAAGACCTCGAAGTCCTTCACGCCCTCGCCGGTGCTGGCGAACATGATCGGGCGGCCGGTGACCGAGGCGACCGACAGCGCGGCACCACCGCGCGCGTCGCCGTCGAGCTTGGTCAGCACGACGCCGGTGACGTCGACGCCCTCCTGGAAGGCGTGGGCGGTCTCGACGGCGGCCTGGCCGATCATCGCGTCGATGACGAACAGCACCTCGTCGGGCTGGATCGCGGCGCGGATGTCGGCGGCCTGCTGCATCAGGTCGGTGTCGATGGCGAGGCGACCGGCGGTGTCGACGATGACGACGTCGTGCTGCGCGCGGCGGGCCTGCTCGATGCCGGCGCGCGAGACGGCGACGGGGTCGCCGTGGCTGCGGGTGCCCTCACCGGTCTCGGTGACCACGTCGTGGCCGAAGACGTTGCCGCGCTCCGGCGCGAACACCGGCACCCCGGCCCGCTCGCCGACCACCTCGAGCTGGGTGACGGCGTTCGGGCGCTGGAGGTCGGCGGCGACCAGCAGCGGGGTGTGGCCCTGGTCCTTCAGCCAGCGGGCGAGCTTGCCGGCCAGGGTCGTCTTGCCCGAGCCCTGCAGGCCGGCGAGCATGATGACGGTCGGCGGCTGCTTCGCGAACCGGATGCTGCGCGTGTCACCACCGAGGATGCCGACGAGCTCCTCGTTGACGATCTTGACGACCTGCTGCGCCGGGTTGAGCGCCTCGCTGACCTCGGCGCCGAGGGCGCGCTCGCGGACGGCGTGGGTGAACTCCTTGACGACCGGCAGGGCGACGTCGGCGTCGAGCAGCGCCAGACGGATGTCGCGGATCGTCTTGTTGACGTCGGACTCCGAGAGCCTCCCCTTGGTGCGGAGGTTCTTGAAGGTCTCGGTCAGTCGGTCGGAGAGGCTGTTGAACACTGGTCAAGGCTAACCGGGCCGGGAGGCTGCGCCCGCCGCGGCTCACGGTGGGCCCTGCACGGCATCCGGCGGGCTCCGCACCGGGAGCTTCACCATCGCAGGGGAACGGTTCCGGTGCGAAGGTGAGCTTTCCCGCATCGGGCGGGAAAGTTGGGGCAGGTCAGATGCCGTCGCAGGTGTCGATGACCAGGCTCACGGCCTGCGCGACCCGGGCCGGTGGCAGCGGCAGGCCGTCGGATCCGGTGATGTAGAACGTGTCGAGGGTCTGCCCGGCGTAGGTGGCGATGTGTGCCGAGCGCACCGAGATGCCGGCCCCGGCGAGCGCGGTCCCCAGCTCGTGGAGCATGCCGGGCCGGTCCTGGGCCCGCACCTCGAGCACCGTGGCGTCGCTGCTCGCGCCGGGCACGACCAGGGCGCGCGCCTGCCCGGGGGTGCCGATCGAGGCCTGGCCCGACGGGCGCGCCACGTGGGCCCGTCGCCGGTCCAGGGTGGCCAGCGGGGCGCGGTCGCCACGGCCGAGGCGGCCCAGGCCACGTTCGATGCGCTCCGGGTCGGGCACCGCACCGCTCGGCGACTCCACGTGCCACTCGTTCACGGCGATGCCGTCGACGGTGCGCAGGATGGCGGTGCGCACGGTGTGCCCCTCGGCGGCGAGCAGGCCTGCCGTGTCGGCGAACAGGCCGACCCGGTCGAGGTCGGTGATGTCGAGCCGGTGCGAGCCGCCGGTGGCGATGACCCGCACGTTCGGCTCGCCGCGCGAACCGCGGTGAGGACCGCCGGGTCGAGCCGACCGGCGTGGTCGGCCCCGGTGGGGAGGGTGTCGAGGTCGGCGCCGACGTGGGACGGGCCGTCGATGCGGGAGCGCACCGCGACCGCGAGCTGGTCGAGGAGGGTGGCCCGCCAGTCGGTCCAGGCGGCCGGCCCCGCGGCGGACGCGTCGGCCTCGGTGAGGGCGAGGAGCATCTCGAAGACCTCCCGGTCGCCGCCCACGGCCGCGATGGCCGCGTCGACCGTGGCGGGGTCCTGGTGGTCGCGGCGGGTCGCGAGCTCGATGAGGGTCAGGTGCTCGCGCACGAGCGTGACCAGCACCTCGACGTCTCGCGGGGCGAAGCCCCACCGGGTGACGATCCCGCGCGTCAGCTCGGCGCCGATGACCGAGTGGTCGTGGGCGCCGCGCACCTTGCCGATGTCGTGCAGCAGGGCGGCGACGAGGAGCAGGTCGGGGCGGGAGACCCGGCGGACGAGACCGGCCGCGAGCACCACGGTCTCGACGAGGTGGCGGTCGACGGTGTGCCGGTGCACCGCGCTGCGCTGGGGGCGTGAGCGCACGGCCGACCACTCCGGCAGCCAGGTGTCGACGATGCCCACCTGGTCCAGGCCCTCCCAGACCGTGACCAGGCCGGGGCCGGAGGCGAGCAGGTCGCCGAAGAGGTCACGCAGCGGGGCGGCCCAGGGCTCGGACGGGGCCGGTGCGTGCTTGGCCAGGTTGTCGAGCGTGGTGGGGGCGACCGGCAGCCCGGCGCGGGCCGCGATGACACCGGCGCGCATCGGCATCCCCTCGTCGTTCTCGGCGAGGCGGGTCGAGCCGAGCACGACCTCGCCGTCGCTGGCGAACAGGCCGTGGCCGAGCGGGGTCATCTGTGGGCGGCGCGGGCCGACCCGCAGGGTGCGGGCGCGCTGCGACTGGCCGGCGCGGCGCAGCGTGCCGTCGAGCGCGTAGGCGATGTGCCGTCCGGCCGACGCGACGGCGGTGAGCAGGTCGTCGGCGTCGTCGTGGCCGAGCAGGGCCGCGACGGCGTCGTGCTCCTCGCGGCCCAGGCGGTCGCGCCCGCGGCCCGTGACGACGTGCACCGCGTCGCGGACGTCGAGCAGCAGGCCGTGCGCGGCATCCACGCCGCCGCGTGGGCGGTCGGCGAGCCAGGCCTCGGCCATCGCCGAGAGCACGGTCATGTCGCGCAGGCCGCCGTGGGCCTCCTTGAGCTCGGGCTCGATGGACTGCGCGAGGTCGCCCTGGCGCTGGTGGCGGGAGACGACGGCCTCGACCAGCTGCGGCAGCCGCTTGCGGGCGTTGCCGCGCCAGTCGTGGGCGACGGTGGAGCGGGCCGCGGCCACGAGCTGCTCGTCGCCCGCGATCGGCGCGAGGTCGAGCAGGCCGACGGCTGCGGTGAGGTCGGCGGCCGCGACCTGGCGGCACTGGGTGACGGTGCGGACGCTGTGGTCCAGCCGCACCCCGGCATCCCAGATGGGGTACCAGATGCGGTCGGCGAGCGCGGTGAGGTCCTTGGCCGGCAGCGAGCGCTCGGAGTGCAGCAGGACCAGGTCGTAGTCGCTGAGCGGCCCGGCGTCGCCGCGGCCGATGCTCCCGACCGCGGCGAGCGCGACCCCCTCGATCTGCGATCCACCGGTCGCCGACTGCCACACCTCGGCGAGCCATTCCCGGTTGAAGGCGGACAGGGCCGCCCGGCGGGCCGGGCCGGCACCCGCGACGGCGAAGTCGCGGGTGCCGGCCAGGTCGAGCCGCCGGGAGCCGATCTCACTCGAGGGGGTGGACATGCTCAGATGGCCTCGACGCCGCGCTCCCCGGTACGGACCCGGGCGACATCCTCGACGGGAATGACCCAGATCTTGCCGTCACCGATGCGGCCGGTCTGCGCGGCCTTGAGGATGACGTCCACGACCGAGGTCGCGTCCATGTCGTCGACGAGCACCTCGATGCGGCTCTTCGGCACGAAGTCGACGGTGTACTCCGCACCGCGGTAGACCTCGCTGTGACCGCGCTGGCGGCCGTAGCCGTGCGCCTCGCTGATCGTCATGCCCTGGATGCCGAAGGCCTCGAGGGCCTCCTTCACCTCGTCGAGCTGGTGGGGCTTGATGATGGCGGTGACGAGCTTCATGACTTGGCTCCTTCGAGGTTCTTGGAGTCGGAGGACGAGGCGTGCTGGCCGAAGCTGGGAGCACCCACCCGGCCACCGACGGACACGAGGTCGTAGGCGGACTCGGCGTGCTCGGCCTGGTCGATGCCGGCGACCTCGTCGTCCTCGGGGATCCGCCAGCCCATGGTGGACTTGAGCGCGAGGGCGATGATGAGCGTGACGACGCCGGAGATGACGATGGTCGACAGGGCGATCAGGATCTGGATGACGGTCTGGTCGATGCCGCCACCGTAGAAGAGCCCGGTGGCCGTGGCGAGCAGGCCCGCACCGATGGTGCCCCACACGCCGGCGACGAGGTGCACGCCGACGACGTCGAGCGAGTCGTCGTAGCCGAGGCGGAACTTCAGGCCGACGGCCAGCGCCGAGAGGCTACCGGCGACGACACCGAGGATGATCGACCCGAGCGGGCTGAGCGCGCCACACGCCGGGGTGATGGCGACCAGGCCGGCCACCACGCCGGATGCCGCACCGACCGAGGTCGCGTGGCCGTCACGGATCTTCTCCACGACGAGCCAGCCGAGCATGGCCGCGCAGGTGGCGGTCGTGGTGTTGATCCAGACCAGCGCCGAGGTGCCGTCGGGCGCGAGCTCCGAACCCGCGTTGAACCCGAACCAGCCGAACCACAGCAGGCCGGCGCCGATCATGGTGAGCGGCACGTTGTGCGGGCGCATCGAGATCTTGCCGAAGCCGAGCCGCTTGCCGACGACGAGCGCGAGCACCAGGCCCGCCATACCGGCGTTGATGTGCACCACGGTGCCACCGGCGAAGTCGATGGGCACGACGTTGGCCGTGCCGTCGGTCGACCCGAAGATGAACGACGAAAGGCTGGTCTCGTTGGCGGACAGCAGGCCACCGCCCCAGACCATGTGGGCGATCGGGAAGTAGGAGAACGTCACCCATAGGCCGCTGAAGACCAGCCACGTCGAGAACTTGACGCGATCGGCGATGGCGCCGCTGATCAGGGCGACGGTGATGACGGCGAAGGTCAGCTGGAAGGCGACGAACGCGAGCTCGGGGATGTTCCCGTAGCCCTCGTAGCCGAACGGGTTGATCACCGAGTCGGTGGTGCCGCTCAGCCCGAAGTGCTGGAACGGGTTCGCGATGATGCCGGCGAGGTTCTCGGTGCCGAACGACATGGAGTAGCCGTAGAGGACGTAGATGAGTCCGACGACGCCCATCGCGCTGAACGACATCATCATCATGTTGAGGACGGACTTGGTCCGCGTCATGCCGCCGTAGAACAGCGCGAGCGCGGGGGTAGTCATGCAGAGGACGAGGGAGGCGCAGAGGATGACGAACGCCGTGGACGCGTAGTCGATCTGGTCTGCTGCCTCCGCAAAGGGCATCAGTGGTGTGCTCATGGCGACAACCGTGGCGGCCCCGGGTTTCGCGACCCGCGCCGTTGTGTTTCCGGCATGTTGCATCACGACCGCGGGTGTAAGCATCGGGTTTCGCAGCCCCGCCGGTCCCGCATGCTGAGACCCGGTGACCGTGGGACGATACGGCGGTGATCCCAGTCCTGGTCTACGACGGCGACTGCGCCTTCTGCTCGACGTCGGCGCGGTTCGCCGCGCAGCGGCTGCGCCGCTCCCCCGCCGACTACGCGGTCGAGCCGTGGCAGCGGGTCGACCTCGCGGCGCTCGGCCTCACCGCCGCCGAGTGCGACGCCGCCGTGCGCTGGGTGTCGGCCGACGGCATCCCGGATGCCGGTCACGTCGCCATCGCGCGGGCCCTGCGCGCCTCCCGCTGGTGGGCGCGCCCGGCCGGGGTGGTGCTGCTGACCCCCGGGATCAGCAGCGTGGCGGCGCGGGTCTACGCCTGGGTGTCGGCCAACCGGCACCGGTTGCCCGGAGGAACCCCCGCCTGTTCCCTCTGACCGTCAACCCTTGCGGAGTCAGGATCACTTCGCGGGCTCCGGAGGTTCTCGCGGAGTCAGGGCCGAATACGCCCCTGACTCGACGAAGTGCTCCTGACTTCGCGGGAGAGACCTCAGTCGAGGATGGCGTCGACGAAGGCCTCGGGGTCGAAGGGGGCCAGGTCGTCCGGGCCCTCACCCAGCCCGACCAGCTTGACCGGAACCCCCAGCTCGCGCTGGACGGCCACGACGATGCCACCCTTGGCGGTGCCGTCGAGCTTGGTCAGCACGATGCCGGTGATCCCCACCACCTGCGAGAACACCTCGGCCTGCCGCATCCCGTTCTGCCCCGTGGTGGCGTCGAGCACGAGCAGCACCTCGTCGACCGGGCTCTGCTTCTCGATGACCCGCTTGACCTTGCCGAGCTCGTCCATCAGGCCGACCTTGTTCTGCAGCCGGCCCGCGGTGTCGATGAGCACGACGTCGGCCTCCATCTCGGCGGCCGCCTTGACGGCGTCGAAGGCGACGGCTGCCGGGTCGGCGCCGTCGCGCTCGGAGCGGATGGTCGGCACGCCGACCCGCTCCCCCCAGGTCTGCAGCTGGTCGGCGGCTGCCGCGCGGAAGGTGTCCGCAGCGCCGAGCACGACGTCCTTGTCCTCCGCGACGAGCACGCGGGCGAGCTTGCCGACCGTGGTCGTCTTGCCGGTGCCGTTGACACCCACGACGAGCACGCAGGCCGGGCGGCCGTCGACGCGCGACGACACGATCGAGCGGTCCATCGACGGGTCGACGAGGGCGAGCAGCTCCTCACGCAGCCAGCCGCGCACGGTGGCCTCGTCGGTGCTGCCCTCGACGGCCACCTTGGTGCGCAGGGCGTCGACCAGGTCGGTGGTGGCGGCGACGCCGAGGTCGGCGGCCAGCAGGGTGTCCTCGACCTCCTCCCACGCGGCCTCGTCGAGCGTGCCGCCGGACAGCAGGGCGAGCAGCCCCTTGCCCAGGGCCGTGTTCGACCGGGCCAGCCGGGCGCGCAGCCGGCGCAGGCGGCCGGCCGGCGCCTCGGGGCGCTCGACGGTCGGCGTCGGGGCGGGCGCCGGCGGCAGCTCGGGCTCGACCTCGGTCGGGGCCCCTCGCTCGATGGTGCCGATGGACCCCTCGGGTGGGGCGTCGACGTCGACGGCCGGGGCGCCCGGGCCGCCGGCGGGCGGCGTCGGCGGCAGGTCCTTGGTCCGACCGCTGCGGCCCCGCATCAGGCCGAGGGCGATCCCGCCGACGACGACGATGATGCCGATGGCGACGGCGAGGTACTCCCACAGGGTGTCGATGGCGCTCACCCGGTCATCCTCGCAGCCGCTCGACGGGCGCCCAAACCGGGGACCGGACCCGCGACGGATCCGGCGGGTACGGCATCCGGCAGGTGGGCCGCAGGCTCAGAAGATGCGCACCCGGTGCTCCGGCGCCAGCCACATGCCGTCGCCCTCGCTCACCCCGAACGCCTCGTGGAACTCGGTGAGGTTGCGGGCGGCGTTGGCACGCAGGTCCATCGGGCTGTGCGGGTCGAGGGCGAGCAGCCGCTCGGCCTCGGCACGACGCGACAGGCCTCGCCAGACCTGCGCCCAGCCGAGGAAGAACCGCTGCTCACCGGTGCGCCCGTCGAGCTCGGCGGCCGGCTCGTCGCCCAGCGCGATGCGGTAGGCCGAGTAGCCGATGATGAGGCCGCCGAGGTCGCCGATGTTCTCGCCGACGGTGAGCGCGCCGTTGACCTTGTGGCCGGGGGCGTCGCGGGACTCGAGCTGGTCGAACTGGGCGATGAGGGCGTCGGCGAGGGACCGGAAGGCCGCCCGGTCCTCGTCGGTCCACCAGTTGCGCAGGGTGCCGGTGCCGTCGAACTGCGAGCCCTGGTCGTCGAAGCCGTGGCCGACCTCGTGCCCGATGACGGCGCCGATGCCGCCGTAGTTGACGGCGTCGTCGGCGTCGACGTCGAAGAAGGGGGGCTGCAGGATGGCCGCCGGGAAGACGATCTCGTTCAGGCCCGGGTTGTAGTACGCGTTGACCGTCTGCGGGGTCATGAACCACTCGTCGCGGTCGACCGGCCCGCCGAGCTTCGCGAGCTGGCGGTCGACCTCGAACGCCACGGCGCGGCGCACGTTGCCGAGCAGGTCGCCCGAGCGGATCTCGAGGGCGGAGTAGTCGCGCCAGCGCTCCGGGTAGCCGATCTTCGGGGTGAACTGGCCGAGCTTCGCCAGCGCCTCACGGCGGGTGTCGTCGCCCATCCACGGCACCTGCGACAGGCTGCGCCGGAAGGCCTCGACGAGGTTGCCGACCAGCTCGACCATCCGCTCCTTGGCGTGCGGCGGGAAGTGCCGCTCGACGTAGAGCTGCCCGACCGCCTCGCCGAGCGACTCCTCGACCAGGCCGACCCCACGCTTCCAGCGCTCCCGCATCTGCGGCACCCCCGACAGGGTGCGCCCGTAGAAGTCGAAGTTCTCCTCGACGACGGCGGCGGACAGGTAGGGCGCCTGCGCGTGCACGACGTGCCAGGCCAGCCAGTCGCGCCAGGCCTCGACCGGCTCCTCCGCGAGCGCGGCGGCCATCGAGCGGATGTGGTCGGGCTGACGGACGACCACGGCGTCGAAGGCCTCCGGGCCGGCGCCGAGGCCCTCGAGGTAGCGCACCCAGTCGATGCCGGGGCCCATCTCGGTCAGGCCGGCGAGGTCGACGAGGGTGTAGGTCTTCACCGGGTCGCGGTTGGTCACCTTGTCCCAGTGCCCGGCGGCCAGCCGGGTCTCCAGCGCCATGACCCGGCCGGCGGCGCCCTCGGGGTCGGGCCAGCCGGCGAGGGCCAGCATCCGCTCCGACGTGCGCGACGTAGGCGGTGCGCTTGTCGGCGTGGGCGTCCTCGCGGTAGTACGACTCGTCGGGAAGGCCCAGCCCGGCCTGCTCGAGGTACACCACGTAGCGGCCGGGGTCGCGGTCGTCGGTGTTGACGAACGGGATGACCAGGCCGAGCACGCCGGAGCGACCGAAGGCGCCGGTCACGGCGACGACGTCACCGGCATCCGCGACCGCCGCCACCCGCGCGAGGTCGTCGGCGAGCGGGCCGACGCCGAGTGCCTCGACGGCGTCCTCGTCCATGAAGCTCGCGTAGAGGTCGCCGACCTTGGCCGCGACGGTGCCCGCCTCGGGGGCGCCGGCGGAGACCTCCTCGATGATGGCGTGCACGTGCTGCTCGGAGGTCTCGCGCAGCACGTCGAAGGTGCCGTAGCGGCCCCGGTCCTCGGGGATCTTCGTCGTCGCGAGCCACCGGCCGTTGACGTGGGCGAACAGGTCGTCCTGCGGTCGCACGTCGGGGTCGACGGCGGCCTGGTCGATACCGGACTTCACGGCACGTGGCTCCTCTGCCTCGGTGGTCTGGCTCAGGCGCTGGCGCCCACGGGCTCCTCGTGCCGGACGACGTGGTCGACGTCGTCCACGTCGTCGTCGGCCCCGGTGGACCGACCGGGCAGCAGCTGGCGGTCGCGGATCGAGCCCAGGACCTCCCCGCCGCGCTCGGTCAGCACCTCACGACCCGCGCGACGCGCCGGGACGGCCACGAGCGCCATCACGGCCAGGGCGAGTGCGACGCAGGCGAGCATGCCGAGTACGAGGGAGACCATCGGGCAAGGCTTTCATCGCGGCACGCGGCACACCAAATCGAGGCCCCGGCTAGGGTGACGTCCGTGACTGCCGGCGCCCTCTCGACGGACGGGTCGACGACACGTCCTCGCCGTCGCCTCCCCATGTTCACCGAGGTCATCATCGCGCTGGTCGCCGTCGCCCTCGTGCAGGCGTTCCTCGTCAAGCCGTTCGGGGTGCCCTCGCAGTCGATGGAGCAGACCTTGCACATCGGCGACCGCATCCTGGTCAACCGGCTCGACGACGACATCGCCCACGGTGACGTGGTGGTCTTCGGCCACGGGAACACCTGGCAGGAGAAGCAGCTGCCGCCGGCGGACAACGTCGTCACCCGGGCGCTGCGCGCGTTCGGCGACCTCACCGGCATCGGGCCGAGCAGCACGGCGTACACCGTCAAGCGGGTCATCGGCCTTCCCGGGCAGACGGTGGCCTGTTGCAGCACCGACGGCAAGGTGACCGTCGACGGCCGGCCGCTCGACGAGACCTACATCTACGAGGACCTGCCGTTCACCCCCGGCACGCTCGACTGCTCGAGCTCGCCGCGCTCGACCCGCTGCTTCCCGGCGATCAGGGTGCCGCGCGAGAACCTCCTCGTGCTCGGCGACCACCGGTCGGAGTCGGCCGACTCGGTCATCGGGTGCCGCGGCGCCACGGAGGGGCCGGAGTGTGCCCGGTTCGTGCCGATGGAACGCGTCGTCGGGCCGGTCATCCTCCGGTTCTGGCCACTGGGCGACATCGGCCCACTCGCCCACTGAGCCGAAAAGCCCCGTGCCGGATGCCGAGGTCAGGCGGTAGCGGCCACGTCGCGGATGCGTTGGGAGACGACGGTCGTGACGCCGTCGCCGCGCATCGACACCCCGTAGAGCGCGTCGGCGACCTCCATCGTGCGCTTCTGGTGGGTGATGACGATGAGCTGGCTGGAGTCGCGCAGCTCCTCGAAGAGGGTGATGAGCCGGCCCAGGTTGGTGTCGTCGAGGGCAGCCTCGACCTCGTCCATGATGTAGAACGGGCTCGGCCGCGCCTTGAAGATCGCGACGAGCAGCGCCACCGCCACGAGTGAGCGCTCGCCACCGGAGAGCAGCGAGAGCCGCTTGACCTTCTTGCCCGGCGGGCGGGCCTCGACCTCGATGCCGGTGGTGAGCATGTCGTCGGGGTCGGTGAGCACGAGCCGGCCCTCACCGCCGGGGAAGAGCCGCTCGAAGACCCGCTCGAACTGCTCCTTGGTGTCGTGGAAGGCCTCGGTGAAGACCTGCTCGACGCGCTCGTCGACCTCCTTGACGATGTCGAGCAGGTCGCGCTTGGAGCGCTTGAGGTCCTCGAGCTGGGTGGTGAGGAAGGTGTGCCGCTCCTCGAGGGCGGCGAACTCCTCGAGCGCGAGGGGGTTGACCCGGCCGAGGGCCTGCAGGCCCCGCTCGGCCTTGCGCAGCCGCTTCTCCTGCTCGTCGCGCACGTACGCGACGGGCTCGGGCACGGCATCGGGGTCCTCGCCCGGGCCGCTCACGTGGGGCACCTCGCGGTGCGGGCCGAACTCCTCGACGAGCACCTCGGGGTCGATGCCGAGCTCCTCGACGGCCTTGGCCTGAAGCTGCTCGATCCGCGCCACCTGCCGGGCCCGGGCCATCTCGTCGCGGTGGGCGGTGTCGGTGAGGTCGCGCAGCTCGTCCTGGACCCCGATCAGCTCGGCGCGCAGGGCGACACCGGCCTGCTCGCGCTCGAGGCGGTCGGCCTCGGCGGCGTCGCGCAGCGTGGTGGCGCGGGACAGGGCGGCGGCCACGCGCTCGACGGCGTAGGCCGCGGCCTCGTGCACGGCGGCGGCCACGGTGGCCTCGCGCCGGCGGCGCTCCCGGCGCTCGCGCAGCCGCTCGCGGGCGGCCAGCTCGTTGCGGGCGGCCCCCTCCAGCGAGTCGGCGCGGCCCTTGAGCGCGCGGGCGCGCTCCTCGCGGGTGCGCAGGGTCAGCCGCAGCTCGGTCTCGGCGGTGCGGGCCCGGCTCGCGGCCAGCTCGAGCCGGTCGCGCTCGTCGGTGGAGGGGTCCTCGCCCTCCTCGGCCGGGGCCGCCTCGGCCTCGGCCAGCCGCGCCGACAGGCCCTCGAGCTCGGTGCGGTCGCGCTCGAGCGCGAGGCGCGCCTCGGTGATGGCCCGCTCGGTGCGGTCGGCCTCGGCGGACGCCTGGCGCATCGCGGCACCCAGGCCGCCGAGCTGCTCGGCGACGGCCGCCATCCGGGCGTCGGACTCGTGCAGGGCCTCGAGGGCGGCCTCGACCTCGGAGCCGACCTCGCGGGCCCGCTCGCGGGCCGCACCCAGCGCGAACCGGGCGCGTTCGGCGACGGCGGTCGCGGCATCCAGCGTCGTCCTTGTCTCGTCGACGGCCGCCTGCAGCTCGAGCAGGCTCTCGCCGGCGCTGCTGCCCCCGCGGGCCCAGCCCGGGCCGAAGACGTCGCCGTCGGCCGTGACGGCGGTGATGCCCTCGCCGCGCGACACCAGGGCCACGGCGTGGGCCGCCGTGGGCACCAGGGCGACCCGCTCGAGCAGCTGCTCGACGGCGGGGCGCACCGAGTCGGGGGCCCGCACCACGTCGCGCGCCCACACGGCGGAGCCGTCGAGCGCCGGCCAGGAGGCGGGGTCGGTGGGGGATGCCGTGGCACCGACGAGCAGGGCGGCGCGCCCACCGTCGTGGTCGCGCAGTGACGCGATGGCGCGGGCGGCGTGGTCGGCGGTCGGCACGGCGAGCGCCTCGCTGGCCCAGCCCAGGGCGGCGGCCACCGCGGCCTCGTGGCCACCGGTGACCTGCAGCAGGGCGGCGACCGTGCCGACGACGGCGTGGTCGGCGTCGGCGGCGGCGAGCAGGGTGGCCGCGCCGTCCTTGCGGCGCAGGCTGAGCTCGAGGGCCTCGATCCGGGCCGTCGCCGAGGAGCGGTCGCGCTCGGCCTCGCGCTCCTGGGTGACCAGCCGCTCGATCTCGGCCTCGGCCTCGGCGAGGTGGGCGGCGGCGCGCTCGTAGGCGTCGTCGAGGCCCTCCTCGCCCTCCTCCTCGACGGCCACGCCGCCCTCGAGTCGGGAGAACTCCTGCTCGGCCTGGGTGGCCCGGGCGCGGGCGGCGGCGACGAGCTCCTGGAGGCGGCCGATCTCGGCCTCTCCGGCCTCGATCCGGCTGCGGCGGGCTCCCACCTGCCCGGCGAGCTTGGCCAGACCCTCGCGGCGGTCGGCCGCGGCGCGGGCGAGCCGGGCGAGCCGGCCCTGCTCCGCGGCGTACGCGGCCTCGGCCTCCTCACGGGAGGCGACGGCGGCGGCGAGCTCCTGCGTGGTGGCAGCCACCTCGGCGAGCAGCGCGGCCTCGGCCTCGCGGGCCTGGCCGGCCTGGGCGCGCAGCTCCTCGGGGTCGCGACCGGAGGTGGTCTCGTGCTCCTCGTCCTGGGAGAGCAGGCGCACCCGCTCGGCCGCGACCGAGCCGGTGGACTCCATCCGGTCGCGCAGGCTCTGCAGGCGCACGAACCGCTCGTGCGCCCTGGTCAGCTCGGGGGCGGCCTCGGCGGACCGTCGTTCGACGTCGGACAGCCGCTGGCGCACGTCGGCCAGGGCGTCCTCGACGGCGGTGCGGCGCTCGATGAGGGCGGTCTCGTCGGCCACCTCCTGCTCGAGGACCCCGGTGAGCTGCACGAGGTCGTCGGCGAGCAGTCGCAGGCGGGCGTCGCGGGCGTCGGCCTGGATGACGGCCGCGCGCCGGGCGGCCTCGGCCTGCCGACCGAGCGGGCCGAGCTGGCGGCGGATCTCACCGGTGAGGTCCTGCACGCGGGTGAGGTTGAGCTCCATCGTCTCGAGCTTGCGCAGCGCCCGCTCCTTGCGGCGGCGGTGCTTGAGCACGCCGGCGGCCTCCTCGATGAAGCCGCGCCGCTCCTCCGGGGTGGCGCGCAGGACGGTGTCGAGCTGGCCCTGGCCGACGATGACGTGCATCTCGCGGCCGAGGCCGGAGTCGGAGAGCAGCTCCTGCACGTCGAGCAGCCGGCAGGACGTGCCGTTGATGGCGTACTCGGAGCCCCCGCCGCGGAACATCGTGCGGGTGATCGTGACCTCGGTGTAGTCGATCGGCAGGGCGCCGTCGGTGTTGTCGATGGTCAGGCTGACCTCGGCCCGGCCCAGCGGCGGGCGCCCGGCGGTGCCGGCGAAGATGACGTCCTCCATCTTCCCGCCGCGCAGGCTCTTGGCCCCCTGCTCGCCCATGACCCAGGCGAGGGCGTCGACGACGTTGGACTTGCCGGAGCCGTTCGGGCCGACGACACAGGTGATGCCCGGCTCGAGGCGCATCGTCGTCGCCGAGGCGAAGGACTTGAAGCCCTTCAGGGTCAGCGTCTTGAGGTACACGGTGAGGTCAGCGCTCTCGTCGGTCGTCCGGGCTGGCTCGGGGGCCCGCCCCGGGTCGGATGCGGCCCGACTCTACCCGCGGCGGGCGGGGTGGCCGGGACGTCGGCGGGCTTCGGTGGTGCCTGTGACCCCTGGGGCGGACGGGGCTGGTGGGGTGGTCAGGAGGCGCTGCCGCCGCCGGCGATCCGCTCGTGGTGGTGGATCACCTCGGCGATGATGAAGTTCAGGAACGCCTCGGCGAACTGCGGGTCCAGGCCCGCCTCGTCGGCCAGCGCCCGCAGCCGTGCCACCTGCGCGACCTCGCGCGCGGGGTCGGCGGGCGGCATCCCCCGTGCTGCCTTGAGCTCACCGACCGCCTGGGTGCACTTGAACCGCTCGGCGAGCAGGTGCAGCAGCGCGGCGTCGATGTTGTCGATGCTCGACCGCAGCCGCGCGAGGTCCGCGGGGACGTCGTCGATGTCGCTCACCCGGCCATCGTAGGAACCGCGGCGGCCGTCGTCAGCGGCCGTCCACCCCCCGGATGCCGCGCCCCATGTTCACCGCTCGAGGAAGGTGTTCACCCCGCGGGGGCTGCCCCACAGGGGCGCCGACACCGACTCGACCCGGCCCGGCCGACGGTGCCGGGACGGCTGCTCGCCGAGCAGGTCGAGCAGGCGCTGGAGCGTGGCGGCATCCCCCTCGGCGACCACCTCGACGCGCCCGTCGTCGGTGTTGCGGGCGTGGCCCACCAGGCCGAGCTCGAGGGCTCGGGCCCGGACCCACCACCGGAAGCCGACCCCCTGCACCCGGCCACGGACGAACACGGTCATCCGCCGCACCTCGTCGGGTCCACCACTCGCACCGGGCACGACCCCGATCGTACGGCGACCGTCGGGTTCGGGCCCCACGAGCGCGCCTCCGTCACTCTGTCACCACCAGCCCCTACCGTTGCAGCATGAGCACGGTGCAGGCTCACGGCCCTGCCGTGACCGCCGCGCCCGGGGACGACACACAGGTCGGCGCCCGGGAGGCACCGGCACGACCACCCGCCGCGACCGCCCGGCTGGCGGGCCTCGACGGCTTGCGCGCGCTGGCCATCATCGCGGTGCTCGTCTTCCACCTCGACCCGTCGTGGCTGCCCGGCGGGTTCCTCGGCGTCGACGTGTTCTTCGTCGTCTCCGGCTTCCTCATCACGACCCTGCTCGTGCGCGAACGCCTCGCCACCGGCGCCATCGACCTGCCCGGCTTCTGGACCCGCCGCGCCCGACGGCTGCTGCCGGCCCTGCTGGTCTGCGTCCCGGCATCCGTGCTGCTGGCCCGGCTCAGCGAGGGCGACCTGCTGGTCGGCATCGAGCGGCAGGTGCTCGGCGCGTTCACCTTCACCTCGAACTGGCTCGAGATCGGCGCCGGGTCCGACTACTTCGCCGCCACCTCGCCGCAGCTCCTGATGAACCTGTGGTCGCTCGCCGTCGAGGAGCAGTTCTACCTGCTCTGGCCGCTGGCCGTGCTGGGCCTGCTGGCCCTCACCCGGCGGCCCGAGGTGCGCGCCGCGTCGGCCCTCGGCCTGGCCGTGCTCTCGGCAGCCTTGATGGCCCTGCGACTCGACCCCGACAGCCCCACACGCGTCTACTACGGCACCGACACCCACGTCATGGGCCTGATGCTCGGTGCGGCACTCGCCTTCGGGTACGCCGCCCCACACCGCGCCTGGACCACGTCGACCTGGTGGTCGGCGCACCGTCGGCAGGTCGCGGCCGCAGCGCTGGTCACCCTCCTCGGGCTGATGGTGCTGGGCGGTGAGGACTCCCCGCTCACCTTCCGGGGCGGCATCCTGCTCGCGTCGGTCGCCACCACGGCCCTGGTCCTGGTCGTCGTCGAGCGGCCCGGCCGGCTGCGGGCGGTGCTCGAGCTGCCGCCCGCCCGGTGGGTCGGCGCCCGCAGCTACGGCATCTACCTGTGGCACTGGCCGGTCTTCCTCGTCATCGGCCAGGACCTCCCGGTGGCACCCGGCGGCCGCACCTACCTGCTGACCCGGCTGTGGTGCGTGGTCGTCACCTTCGTCGTCGCCGACCTGTCCTACCGCTTCGTCGAGACCCCGGTGCGTCGCCACGGTTTCGCCGGCTCGGCCCGTCGCGCCACCGCCCGCCTTCGCGGGCTCGGCACCCGGGGCGCTCGCATCGTGTGGTCGGTGGCCCTGGTGCTCGCCGTGGCCCTCGTCGCGGTGCTGCTGACGGCCCCGAGCCGCACGTCCACCGAGGAGCTCATCGCGGCCAACGAGGCCGAGCTGGTCGCGGCAGCGCCCTCTCCCACGGCCTCCGCGACCTCCGCCCCGACGCCGACCGGTACGGCGGACGGGGCGACGAAGAAGGCGCCGGCCCCGGCTGTCTGGACGATGCCGAAGGGCAACGAGGTCGACGCGTTCGGCGACTCGATGATGGTCGGCGCGATCCACGCGATGCGCTACTACCTGCCCAAGGTGCGGGTCGACGCGAAGTCGAACCGCCGGTGGAGCGAGGCCCCTGCGCTCGTGCGTGCCCGCGGCGACTCGCTGCGCCGGGCCGTCGTGCTCGCCTTCGGCACCAATGCGGGCACCGATGAGAAGGCGATCCGGCGCACGCTGGCCGAGATCGGGCCGAACCGGATGGTCGTCATCGTCACCGAGCACGGCCGGTTCGCCCGCGCGGAGAGCGACAACGAGCAGCTGCGCGCGATCGTCGCGGGGATGCCGAACGTCCGCCTCGCCGAGTGGGACGCCGCGCTCGCCGGCACGAGCGGCCAGCTGCAGCCCGACGGCATCCACCCGAGCCTGCCGGGCTCACACCTCTACGCCAAGACGGTGCGCCAGGCCCTCGCCGAGCTCTCGCAGGCGCACACCGGCAGACCGGTGACGCTCAAGGAGCTGCCGATGCCCTGACCCCACGGGGCCGGGGCTGGCAGCGGGGGCACGAGAACGACGACCGGTTCATGAAGTGCTCGCGCCGGATGGGAGTGCCGCACCTCGGGCAGGGGCGGCCGGCCTGGCCGTAGGCGGCCAGCGAGCGGTCGAAGTAGCCCGAGGCGCCGTTGACGTTGACGTAGAGCGCGTCGAAGCTCGTGCCGCCCTCGCCGAGCGCCTCGCCCATCACCGCGGCCGCATGGTCGAGCAGCTGGCCGATGCGCGGTTTGGTGAGTGTGCTCGCGACCCGCTCGCCGTGCAGCTGCGCGCGCCACAGCGCCTCGTCGGCGTAGATGTTGCCGATGCCCGAGGCGACGGTCTGGTCGAGCAGCACCCGCTTGATCGCGCTGTCCTTGCCCTTGACCCGGCGCACGACCGCGGCCCGGTCGTAGGCCGGCTCGAGCAGATCGGGTGCGATGTGCCCGATCGTCGTCGGGATGCCGTGCCCGTCGAGGTCGGTCAGGACGAGCCCCCCGAAGGTGCGCTGGTCGACGAACCGCAGCTCGGGGCCGCCGTCGGCGAAGCGGAACCGGGCGTGCAGGTGCTTCTCGTCGGGCGCCGCGGCGTCCTCGACGAGCAGCTGGCCGCTCATCCCGAGGTGCAGGATCAGGCCGAGCCCGTCGCCCAGGTCGAGCCAGAGGTACTTGCCGCGCCGACGCACGGCCTCGATCCGGCGCCCGGCGAGGCGGTCGCTGAGGTCCTGGGGGCCGGCGACGTGGCGTCGGGCCACCCGGTGGCCCCGTAGCTCGACGTCGGCGACGGTGCGTCCGAGCACGTGGTCGGCCAGGCCGCGGCGGACGACCTCGACCTCGGGCAGCTCAGGCACGGCCCGCGGCGGGTCCGTCCGGCTCGAGCTCGTCGGCGTCGCCCTCCGGGCGGGGCTCCTCCTCGGGGCCGACGACGGGCCCCTCGTGGGCGTCGCGGATGGCGGTCCAGGCCAGGGCGGCGGCCTCCTGCTCGGCAACCTTCTTGGTGCGACCGGAGCCGGTGCCGAGCACGTCGCCCCCGACGGCGACCTGGGCCTCGAACCACTTGGCGTGCTCCGGGCCGTCCTCGGTGACGCTGTACTCGGGTGCGCCCAGGGCGTGGCGGGAGGTGATCTCCTGCAGGCTGGTCTTCCAGTCCAGGCCGGCCCCCAGGGTGGCCGACTGGGCCAGCAGCGGGTCGACGAGGTGGTGCACGAGCTCGCCGGCGGCCTCGATGCCCGCCGACTGGTAGACCGCGCCGATGACCGCCTCGACGGTGTCGGCGAGGATCGAGTCCTTGTCGCGCCCGCCGGTCGACTCCTCGCCGCGGCCGAGGAAGACGTAGTCGCCCAGGCCGAGCGTGCGACCGACGTCGGCGAGCGCGCGCATGTTGACCACGGCGGCCCGCAGCTTGGCGAGCTGGCCCTCGCTGGTGTCCGGGTGCGCGTCGTACAGGGTGGTCGTGACGACCAGCCCGAGCACCGAGTCGCCGAGGAACTCCAGCCGCTCGTTGTGCGGGAGCCCCCCGGCCTCGTACGCGTACGAGCGGTGGGTCAGGGCGCGACCGAGCACCGCTGCGTCCACCGGGCTGCCGGTCACCTGCTGGAGGTGGTCGAGCAGCTCGCTGACGGGTCGCAGCGGTGCCAGTGCGCCGGACGAGGCCGACCCCTTGCCCATGAGGGCGGGATCAGCCCTGGTGCTCGGTGCGCTCGGCGGCGCCGTAGTGACGGCCCTTGTAGGTGCCACACGACGGGCAGGCCACGTGCGGCTGGGTGAGCGCCTTGCACTGGGGGCAGGTCGTCGTGGCGACGGCCGTCGCCTTCCAGTTGGCGCGGCGCGAGCGGGTGTTGGAGCGCGACATCTTCCGCTTCGGAACGGCCACGTCAGGTCCTCTTCTCTGTCGGCGTGGGCGGCTGCTCGGCCATGGCCGAGAGGGCCGCCCATCGGGGGTCGATCAGGTCGTGCTGGTGCTCCGGGTCCTCCGCGAGCGGCAAGCCGCACTCGGAGCACAGCCCGGGGCAGTCGGGCCGGCACACCGGCTGGAACGGCAGTGCAGGCACCACCGTGTCCCGGAGCACCGGTTCGAGGTCGATGAGACCGTCCTCGATCCGGAGCTCCTCGTCCGCGTCCTCGTCCCCCACCTCGTGGTGGTGGGCGTGCCGCTCGGCGTAAACGAACAATTCCTGGAAGGTCCCGTCGACTGCTTCGCTGACGGGGTCCAGGCACCGCACGCAGGCGCCGGTCGCCGTGCCACGGACCGAACCGGTGACGAGCACTCCCTCGACGACGGACTCCAGGCGCAGGTCGAGGGTGAGGGGCTGCCCCTCCTCGACGCGCATGACGTCCGTGCCGAAGTCGCTCGGCGCACCGACCTCACGGGTCAGCTCACTCATCGTCCCGGGTCGCCGGCCGACGAGCTTGGTGTCGAGCACCATCGGGGACCGGGGGTCGAGTCGAGTCATGAGCCTTGGGTGTGGTCGGGGTGGTTCGGCCACGCCACACGGACGCAGACCGAGGGTCAAGGTTACCGGTCGGGAGCCATCCACCCAAACCGGAGACGCGGGTCACCGCCGGAGGGCGTCCTCGACCGCCGCGGCCACCTGCGGGGCCAGCGTCGCGGCATACGTCGCGGTGACGTGGTCGCCGGGCCGGTGCACGGCCACGTGACCGATGACGACAGGGCACTGCTCCCCCGGGCAGATCAGGGGCGTGAGGTCGAGCAGGTGCACGTCGGCACCCGTCGCGGATGCCGCGGCGACGGCGTCGCGCTGCACCGCCAGACCGCTGCGGGCGACGGCGGATGCCGTGTCGAACGAGCAGCGGCTCAGCTCGGTGGGGTGCCGCGCGGCACAGGCGTCGAGGTCGTCGGGTGAGACCGGGCTGTCGCCGACGACGACGACCGGCACGCCGGCATCCGCCAAGCTCGTCCAGCGCGAGGTGTAGCCCTCGACCTGGGGTGCGCGGGCGGTGGTGACGCCGGTCCAGGCGCTCACCGCCGCGCCGGAGGTGACGACGACGTCGGGTGGATCGGCGCGCAGCAGGTCCATGACCGCCGCGTTCCACTCGTCGCACTCGGGGTAGGCGGCGGCCCGCTCGGCCGCGGGGGCGTCCGAGAAGGCGCACGACGACTTGCCGTACGTGATGATCCGCCAGCCCCGGGTCGACGCGGCCTCCTCGAGCGCCGGTAGCCACTGCATCGCCTTGGAGTCGCCGACCAGCGCGACGGTGGTGCTGCCCTGCGGGTCGCCGAAGGTGCAGGCGACCGGGGTCGTGGCCGGCACGGGCACCTGGCAGTGGTCGACGTCGGCCGCGGGCCGGTCCGTCCCCGCGACCAGCGGGTCGGGGGTGACCCAGCCGGGGTCGTCCACAGCGGCGCTGGGCCCGCCCGGCTGGAGCGTCGCCGCACCCAGCTGCGACAGCGGCGGCAGGGTGCCGCCGGGCGGCGTCGTGGTGAACGGCGAGCGCAGCACGAACAGCGGCAGCGCCGCGAGCACCCCGACGCACGACAGGGCGAGCCCGGCGGCGAGCAGCGCCCGAGGGCGGTCACGCAGCCAGGGGCCGTGGTGGATCGGGGACTCGACGAAGCGCCACGACAGCCAGGCGGGCACGACTGAGGCGAGCGCGAGCACGACCAGACCCCACGGCGGGATGGTCGCGCCGACCGCGTCTGCGGTCCAGCCGCCCAGGATGATGACCGGCCAGTGCCAGAGGTAGATCGAGTACGAGAGGCCTCCGACCCACACCATCGGTGCGGTGCCGAGCACCTGGACGGGGCCGCGCGCCGGCCCCTGCCAGCCGACCCAGAGCAGCACCGCAGTCGGCAGGGTCGGCAGCAGCGCCCACGCCCCCGGCCAGTCGATGTCCTGGGGCAGCCACAGCGCGACGGCCACCAGTGCGGCGAGCGCGGCCCAGCCCAGGGCGGCCGAGCCGCGGGCCGGTGTGGTGGGCCTCGGCCGGCCGGCGAGCGCGACGGCGAGCAGCGCCCCGATGCCGAGCTCCCAGACCCGGGTCGTCGTGGTGAAGAACGCCGGCCGGGGGGAGGTGTGCGAGAACCACACCGACCACGCGAACGACGACGCCACCAGGGCCCCGAGGGCCAGGGCGACGACGCGGCGGCTGGGGCGCCGCACCACGAGCGCGAGCACGATGAGCAGCACCGGCCAGATGACGTAGAACTGCTCCTCCACGGCGAGCGACCAGAAGTGCTGCACCGGCGACGGCAGCGCGTCGGAGGCGAGGTAGTCGGTCTCCCGGCGCGCGAAGACCCAGTTGACGACGTACATGGCGGCCGCCGCGATGTCCACGCCGATGTCCCGCCGCCGCAGGCCGGGCACGACGAACCACGACACAACTGAGGTGAGCACCAGCACGAGCACCGCGGCCGGCAGCAGGCGGCGGATGCGGCGGCCCACGAACCGGATCCACGAGATCGACCCGCTGCGGTCGAGCTCGGTGACGAGCAGCCCGGTGATCAGGAAGCCGGAGATGACGAAGAAGACGTCGACGCCGATGAAGCCGCCGCGCACCGGGAGGCCCGCGTGGTACGCGAGCACGGTGAGGATGGCGACCGCCCGAAGGCCCTCGATGTCGGGTCGGAAGCCGGTGCGTGCGCGAGCCGGCGCCGGCGCCGGCGCGAGGTCAGCGGTCGGCACGCAGGCGCGCGACGAGCGCGTCGCGCACCTCGTCCGGGACGAGGCCGCTCACGTCGCCGCCCCAGCGCGCGACCTCCTTCACCAGCGAGCTCGAGACGTGCTCGAAGGCCGGGTCGCCGGGCAGGAACAGGGTCTCGACCCCGGTGAGCCGGCGGTTCATCAGCGCCATCGGCCACTCGTACGTGACGTCGGCGGAACCGCGCACGCCCTTGACCACGACGTCGGCCTCGAGCTCACGGCAGACGTCGACGAGCAGGCGCTCGGCGAACGCCTCGACGCGCACCCGGTCGGCCAGCCCGCGTGCCGCCAGCGCCCGTTCGACGAAGCCGATCCGGTCGTCGACCGTGAACGTGCCGGCCTTGGCCGGGTTGTGCAGCACCGCGACCACCACCTCGTCGTGCAGTGCGGCCGCCCGCTCGATGACGTCGAGGTGCCCGGAGGTCACCGGGTCGTACGAACCGGGGCACACGGCGCGGCGGGGTCGAGGGGTCACGGGCACCACCGTACCGACGCCACGGGCCCCACCGGCCTCAGTCCTCCTTGGCCGACTCCTCGATCTCCTTGGCCTTCGCCTTCGCCGCGGCCGTGACGGCGTCGGCCTCCTCGCGTGCCGACTCCGGGGCGAGCGTTCCCTCGTCGACCGCCTCCTCGAGCAGCGCGGCCACCTGCTCCGGCGAGGCGCAGCCCTCCTCGAGCAGCTGGTTGCGTCGGGTCAGCCAGGCGACACCGAGCTCCTCGCGGCGGTCGAGCGACACGTCCTCGCGGGAGGGGTTGATGATCGTCTGCTCCTCCTCGTTCGAGTGGTGGTTCACCGCCGTCGCGAGCTCCTCGAGCGCGTCGTCGTACTTCTGGGTGTCGGTGCCCTTGGCCGCCAGGAACTCCAGCAGCGCCTCGATGATCTCGGCGTGCTCCTCCTCGCCGTGCTCCTCCTCGTGCGCCGTGATCGCCCGGCCCTTGCGCAGCGTGGGGTAGACCTTCTCCTCCTCGGCGGTCGCGTGCGCGACGAGCACCTCGGCCAGCGCGTGGCGAGCGGCCTCGCGGTCGGTGTCGTTGCGGCGGGCCAGGCGCAGCAGGTCCTCGAAGAGCCGGTGGTCCTCCAGGATCCGCTCCAGCACGTCGCCGCTCGTCGGTCGGGGGATCTCGATCTCGCTCATCGGCCCATCATGGCCGAGAGCAGGCCCTGACCTGCGGCTCCGCCCCCGACGAGCTCCGTGACCCGGGGGCCCGTGGGCGCGTTGCGGGCTCAGCCGAACATCGCCCGGTAGTGGTCGGACTGCCCGGGGTAGTAGTCGTCGAAGTCGATCGCGGCGACGTCGGCGCCGGTCTCGGCAGCCACGAGCCGGTCCAGGTAGTACTCCCAGCCGGGTCCGATGCCGGCCGCCATCTCCGCGTCCGGCACGGACTGGCTGAAGGTGAGCGTGCTGCTCCCGCCGGACTCGGTGAGCTCGAGCACGAAGTGCCAGACGTTCCCCTCGCCCACGACGTTCGAGGTGAGCGAGAGCCGGTGGGGTGGGTCGCAGGAGTCGATCGTGAACGTCTCGGGCTTGACGTCGTCGCCCTCGGCGTTCATCCGGAACAGCACCGACCCCGATGCCGGGTCACCGGTCCAGGTGCCGACCCAGCGTTCGAGCCGGTCGGACTCAGTGACCGCGGCCCACACGGAGTCGATCGGAGCCGGGAAGGTGCGGTCGAACACGACGCTGTCGTGGCCGTCGCGCGTGGCGCGGCGGCCGGTGGGACTCGGGGTCATGCTGGCTCCTCCACCTCTCGTTCAGTCGCGGGTGGCGTACCAGATCGTGGTCTCGCCGTACTTCTTGGGCTTGGTGGCCCGCTGGATGCCGTCGGGCCAGGCGGGCTCGGGGGTGCGGGTGGAGCGCTCGACGACGAGGAGGCCGCCGGGGGCGAGCCAGCCGGCACGCAGGCGGTCGAGCACGACGCCGAGGGCGGTCTCGTCGAGGTCGTACGGCGGGTCGACGAACACCAGGTGCGCCGCCTCCTCGGTGGACGGGTCGGGGGCGAGGTGGGCCCCGACGGTGGCCCGAGCGACGCGGATGCCGGTGAGCCCGAGGTCGCGCGCGTTGCCGGCGATGACGTCGGCCGCCCGGCGGTCGGACTCGACGAGGACGACGGAGGTGGCGCCACGCGACGCGGCCTCGAGTCCGAGGGCGCCCGACCCGGCGTACAGGTCGAGCACGCGCGAGCCCCGCACGGCGTCACGGGCGTCGAGGGCTGAGAACACCGCCTCGCGCACCCGGTCGCTCGTCGGTCGGGTGCCCGACCCGGGCGGGGTGCGCAGGGTGCGGCCGCCCGCGGTGCCGGCGATGACCCGGGTCATCAGCCACGCTCCAGGTAGGCGGCCTGCTCGGCGTCGACCCGGGCGCGCACTGCCGCGGCGAGGTCGGGGTGCCCACCGAGCTCGGGGTCGTCGGCGACCAGGGCGAACGCGTCCTCCCGGGCCTGCTCGATGACGTCCTCGTCCTCGAGGATGTGCAGGAACTCGAGCTGGGTGCGCCGGCCGTGCTGGGCCGCGCCGAGGATGTCGCCCTCGCGGCGCTGCGACAGGTCGAGCCGGGCCAGCTCGAAGCCGTCGGTCGTGGCGGCGACGGCGTTCAGGCGGGTCATCGCTGCCTCGGCGTCGGTGCCGGTGACGAGCAGGCAGAGGCCGGGGAAGCCACCGCGGCCGATCCGGCCACGCAGCTGGTGCAGCTGGGAGACGCCGAACCGGTCGGCGTCCATGACCACCATGACGCTCGCGTTGGGTACGTCGACGCCGACCTCGACGACCGTGGTCGACACGAGCACGTCGAGCTCGCCGCGCTGGAAGCGCGCCATGACGGCATCCTTCTCGTCGCTGGTGAGCCGCCCGTGCAGCACCTCGACGGACAGTCCGGCCAGCGCGGGCTCCTCGGCGAGGGCGGCGTGCACGGCGTACACGCTCTTGAGCGGGCGGGCCGGGGCCGGCGGCGCCTCGCCGTCACCGTCGTCGTCGGCGACCGCCTCGGTGCGCAGGTCGGTCTCGTCGTCGGGCACGTCGTCGTCGCCGATGCGCGGGCACACGACGTAGACCTGCCGGCCCGCGCGCACCTCCTCGGCCACCCGCGCCCAGGTGCGCGCCATCCAGTTCGGCTTCTCCTCGGGCACGACGTGGGTGGTGATCGGCGCGCGACCGGCGGGCAGCTCGCGCAGCGTCGAGGTCTCGAGGTCACCGAAGACGGTCATCGCGACGGTGCGAGGGATGGGCGTGGCGGTCATGACCAGGACGTGGGGCGGCACAGTGCCCTTGCCGCGCAGGGCGTCGCGCTGCTCGACGCCGAAGCGGTGCTGCTCGTCGACGACGACCAGCCCGAGGTCGAAGAAGTCGACGTTCTCCTGGAGCAGCGCGTGGGTGCCCACGACGATGCCGGCGTCGCCGGTGACGACGTCGAGCAGGGTGCGGCGGCGCTCGGCCGTCGACTGGCTGCCGGTGAGCAGCGCGACCCGGGTGCCGTGCTCGGAGCCGCCCAGCATCCCGCCCTCGGCGAGGTCGCCGAGCATCGCGGTGATGGTGCGGTGGTGCTGCCCCGCCAACACCTCGGTGGGGGCCAGCAGCGCGGCCTGGCCGCCGGAGTCGACCGCGGCGAGCATGGCGCGCAGGGCGACGATGGTCTTGCCCGAGCCGACCTCGCCCTGCAGCAGCCGGTGCATCGGCACGTCGCGGCCCATCTCCTGCGCGATCGTGGCGCCGACCTCCTGCTGACCCGCGGTCAGCGTGAACGGCAGCCGCCCGTCGAAGGCCTCGAGCAGGCCGCCGGGGCGCGCCGGTCGCGGGGTCGTCGACTGCCCCGCCGCCGCACGCCGCCGTTGCGCGAGCGTCACCTGGAGGACGAACGCCTCCTCGTAGCGCAGCCGCCGCCGCGCCGTCTCGACCTCGGCCATCGTGTCGGGGGTGTGGATGCCGCGCAGGGCGTCGGTGCGCGACACCAGCTTCCGCCGGGCGCGCACGTCGGCCGGCAGGGCATCGGGCACGTCGTCGAGCACGTCGAGCACCCGGCGCACGCTCTCGGTGACGGTCCAGGTGTGCAGCTTCCCGACGGAGCGGTAGATCGGGATGAGCGCCTTGCGGTCACCGGCGTCGAAGTCGTCGAGCATCGTGTAGCCGGGGTGGGTCAGCTGGAGCCGCTGGTTGTAGGTGCCGACCGTGCCGGCGAAGATGCCGCGCGCCTTGGGCACCAGGGCCTTCTCGTGGCCCCACGCCTTGAAGAAGGTGATGTCGATGTCGTGCCGCCCGTCGGTGATCACGACGTTGAGCATGGTGCCCTTGCGCTTCTGCATCGGCCGGGTCGAGGCGCTCTTGACCTCGGCGACGCCGACGAGGAACTTGCCGACCTCGGCCGTGCCGAGGTCGGCGTCGCGGGTGCGGTAGCGGCGCGGCCAGAACGCCAGCAGGTCGCCGACGGTCTGGATGTCGCGGGCCTTGGCGAACTGCGCCGCCGCCGAGGCGATGATCGGCGCGAGCTTGCTCGACTCGGTCGCCACGTCAGGTCACCCCCACTCACTCCACCCCGACCAGGAGGGGGTAGACGGGCTGGCCGCCGTCGATGACCACGACCTCGAGCTCGGGGCGGTCGTGCTCCAGCGCCGACGCGACGCCGTCACCCAGCCCGGGCTCGGCGTCGGCCCCGACCACGAGGGTCACGAGCTCTCCGCCGGCCGACAGCAGCCGGTCGAGCACCTCGCGGGCCGCCACGGCGACGTCGGCGCCGAGGAAGGCGACGTCGCCGTCGACGATGCCGAGCACGTCGCCGGGATGGCAGACGCCCGCCCAGGTCAGCGCCTCCTTGGTCGCGACCGACACCGCGCCGTGCCGGGTGGCCACCGCCGCACTGGTCATCGCGACGACGTTGGCGTGCACGGAGCGACCGGGGTCGAGCACCGCCAGCGCGGCGAGCGACTGAACCGTCGTACGGGCGGGCACCACGTGCACGTCCAGACCCGCGCCGGCCGCTGCCTGGGCGGCGATCTCGGCGGCCATCAGCGTGTCGCGGTCGCCCGGCAGCAGCACCACGGCAGTCGACCCGGTCGACTCGACCGCCTCGAGCAGCTGCCCGGCGGACGCGCGCCGGCCCGGTCCCGAGGCGACGACGACGGCACCGGCCTCACGCAGCAGCGCCCCGATGCCCGGGCCCGCGGCACACGCGACGACGGCCAGCGGCACCGGCTGCTCGCGGGCGTTGACCTGGCTGGCGAAGTGGGTGATCCGGATCCGCTCCGGGCGGCCCGCGGCCACGCCCACCTCCACGGCCGCGCCCGGGTCGTCGACGTGTACGTGCACGTTCCAGAGGTCGGGCCCGCCCACGACGAGCAGCGAGTCACCCAGCCCGTCGAGGGCGCTCGTGAGCGTCTCGACCGCCTCGGGGGTGGTGTCGGTGAGCAGGTACATCACCTCGTAGGCCGGCCCGTCACCGCGCGCATCGGCGCCGCGGTCGAGCGGGTCGTGCCCGGGCAGCGTCGACGAGGTCTGCGTGGTGGCTGCCGGGACGGCATCCGGGAGTCGCCACTCGTCGCGCCGCTGCAGCGGCGGCCCGGCGGAGAGCAGCCCCTCGTCGGTGGCGCTCCAGCGCCCGGTGACGACCCGGTGGAAGGACTCGAGCATGAGCACGCACCCGGCGCCGCCCGCGTCGACGACCCCGGCCCGGGCCAGCGCCTCGAGCTGGTCGGGGGTGCGGGCCAGCGCCACCTGCGCGGCATCGACAGCGGCCTCGCACACGTCGGCGAGCGACCCGCCGGCCTGCGCGGCCGCGACGGCGGCGGCGGCACCGGCATCCGCGACGGTGAGGATGGTGCCCTCCTGCGGGTGCGCGACGCACGCCCGGGCCGCGGCGGCCCCGGCGGCGAACGCGGCGGCGAGCAGGGGGGCGTCGACCACGTCGGCCTCGCGCTCGATGACGGCGTCGCACAGGCCGCCGACGAGCTGGCTGACGATGACCCCGGAGTTGCCGCGGGCGGACAGCAGGATCGCCCGCTTGAGGGTGCGGCACTCCTGCACCAGGGTGGCGTCGCCGAGGATGCCGGCGCTCTCGTGCGCCGAGACGACCGCGTCGATGGCGGCGTCGAAGGTCAGGTAGAGGTTGGTGCCGGTGTCGCCGTCGGGCACCGGGAAGACGTTCAGGCCGTCGATCTCGGTGCGTCGGGCCGCCAGGGCCGCACGCGTGAGCAGCGCCCAGTGGCGGGCGTCGGCGGCGGTGAACACGGCGGGCACGGCCTCACCCTAACGACCTCCACCGTCGCGGCCGGCGACCGTTTTGGTGCCTCGGGCGCGCCTCGGCTACGCTTGTCCGGTTGCGCGCCTGCTCTTGCGGGCCGCCGAAGACCAACCTTTCACCACATCCCCAGGAGATCACCCGTGGCTGCCAACTGCGACGTCTGCGGCAAGGGACCCGGTTTCGGGCACAGCATCTCGCACTCGCACCGCCGCACCAAGCGTCGCTGGAACCCCAACATCCAGCGCGTCAAGGCGCTCGTCGGCGACGCCGGTGTGACCCCGAAGCGGCTCAACGTCTGCACTTCCTGCCTCAAGGCGGGCAAGGTCAAGCGCTGACCCCCTGACGCACCCAAGAGCGGGCGGCTCCCCATCCGGGGAGCCGCCCGCTCTGCTGTCCCCGGACCCTGCGCCACAACTTTCTCGCCCGATCCAGGAAGCTTCACCATCGCACCGGAACGGTTGCGGTGCCGACCAGAAGGTCCTTGCATGATGCGGGAAAGCTGGGGTCGGGGCGGGATGCCGGTCAGCCGGCGAAGTGGTCCCAGCCGCGCGCGTCCGGCACCTGGCCGTCGACGGTGACCCGGGTGCCGTCGCCCGCCTCGGGCCACACCCGGCCGATCACCCGCCACGGCTCGTCGAGCCCGTCGCCGGCGTCGGGCAGCGACGCCTCGTCGGCGAACACCCCGACCAGCGAGTGCTCCTCTCCCCCGGCGAGCACCTGGTGCAGCGCCTCGGTGTCACCGAGCGCGAGTGCCAGTGGACCGGCGGCGTAGCGCTCGCGCAGCACCGACCCGTCGAGGTCGACCCGCACCCCGCTCGCCGCCGCGACCCGGCCGAGGTCGGTCACCAGACCGTCGGAGACGTCGATCAGAGCGTGCGCCCCGGCGGCCGCCGCCCGCGGCCCGGCCCGCCACGGTGGCACGGGGGCGCGGTGGTGACGCATCAGGGCACGCACCGCCAGGGATCGCTCACCGAGCGTCGCCGTGCTGACTGGCGCAACGGCATCCGGGGTCAGCGCGCGGTCCGGGTCGGGCTCACCGCGTTCGTACAGGGCCAGCCCTCCCCCGGACCAGCCCAGCGAGCCGCAGACCGCGACGACGTCACCGGGCCGGGCGCCCGAGCGCAGCACCGGTGTGCGGCCACGCAGGTCACCCAGGGCGGTGACCGCGATGACGACCACACCCGGTGGTGCCGACGACAGGTCGCCGCCGACGACCGGCGCCCCGGCCTGCTCGGCGAGCGAGGCGATGCCGCGGGCGAGGTCGACCGCCCACTCCACCTCGAGGTCGGGGTCGGCGACGAGCGACACGAGCAGCGCGGTCGGCTCGGCGCCCATCGCGGCGATGTCGGCGAGGTTCTGCGCGGCGAGCTTGACCCCGACGTCGTGGGCGCTGGACCAGTCGTCGCGCCAGTCCCGCCCGCGCACCATCGAGTCGGTCGTCGCGACCACCGACCCCCCGGGCGCGCCGACGACCGCGGCGTCGTCACCCGGCCCGACCGGCACCGAGCCCCACGCGGCCGGGCGCGCACCGGCGTACACGGGGAAGACCCGGGCGAGCAGCTCGCCCTCGCTGACGTCGCGCAGCCGCACTGGACCAACCCTTCCGAGACGTGGGGACCACCGGCACGGTAGCGTCTGGGGCGCGCGCCGGTCTCGACGGGCGTGCCCGAGACCGCAGGGGCCCCGTGCCCCGCCGACTTACGAAGAGGTGGCACTGCAGTGGTACAGGCCTACATCCTGATCCAGACCGACGTCGGCCGCGCCGCATCCGTGGCCACAGCCATCGCCGCCCTCGAGGGCGTCGCCCTGGCCGAGGACGTCACCGGCCCCTACGACGTCATCGCCCGCGTCGAGGCCCAGACCGTCGACGAGCTCGGGAAGCTCGTCATCGCCAAGATCCAGGACGTCGAGGGCATCACCCGCACCCTCACCTGCACCGTGGTGCACGTCTGAGCCGGCGCAGCACCCTCTCGACGGCGGCCACGCTCGGCGTGGCCGCCGTCGTGCTGTCCGCGTGCTCCTCCGACGCCGTCGAGGTGGCCGTGCCGTCCGCCGCGACCGAGCCGGCCTGCGCGTCGGCGACCCTGCTGTGGCCCTCCACCGTGTCCGGGATGACGCGCCGCCCGACGGACCCCGACTCGCCCGGGGTGCGCGCCTGGGGCGACCCCGCGGTCATCGCCCGGTGCGGGGTGGCGGCGCTCGGCCCGACCGACACCGAGTGCATCGACGTGGACGGGGTGGGGTGGATCCCGCAGCCCCTGAGTGACGGCACGCGGTTCACCTCGTTCGGCACCGACCCGGCCGTCGAGGTACTGGTGCCGAAGACCTACGCCCCGGAGCCGCTGCTGCTGCCGGTGTTCGCGCCGGTCGCCAAGGCGCTTCCCGCGAACGGCCTGGCCTGCCGCTGATCCCCCAACTTTCCCGCCCGATGCGAGGAGGTTCACCTTCGCACCGGAACGCAAGTGGTGCTCACGTGAAGCTTTCGGGATCGGGCGAAAAAGTTGTGACCGGCCTCAGCGCAGGCCGGTGCGGCGCTCCAGGGCCAGCGCGATCAGCTCGTCGATGAGCTCGGGGTAGGACAGCCCGCTCGCCGCCCACATCCGCGGGTACATCGACTGCGGCGTGAACCCCGGCATCGTGTTGACCTCGTTGACGAGCACGTCACCGGTCTCGGTGAGGAAGAAGTCGACCCGCGCCAGCCCCTCGCATCCCGCCACGTCGAACGCCCGGGCCGCCATGGCCCGGATCTGGTCGGCGACCTCCGGCGACACGTCGGCCGGCGTCTCGAGCCGCACGTCGCCCTCGGCGAGGTACTTCGCCTCGTAGTCGTAGAACTCGTGGTTCTGCACCACGATGCACTCCCCCAGCTCGCTCGTGCGGGTGGCATCGGTGCCGTGGCCCTCGAGCACCCCGCACTCGATCTCGCGACCGAAGACCGCGGCCTCGACGACCACCTTGGGGTCGTGCTCGCGCGCCGCCTCGATCGCGGCCTCGAGCGCCTCGGGGTCGCTCACCTTGGTGATGCCCATGCTCGACCCGGCCCGCGCCGGCTTGACGAACACGGGCCACGAGAGGGCGTGCACGGCATCCATCGCCGCCGCCTTGTCGCGCCGCCACTCCTTGTCGGTGATGACGGTGTACGGCCCGACCGGCAGCCCGGCGGACGCGAGCAGCACCTTCATCACGTGCTTGTCCATCATCACCGCGGATGCCGTGACGCCGGACCCGACGTACCTCACGTCGGCGAGGTCGAGCAGCCCCTGGATCGTGCCGTCCTCGCCGAACGGCCCGTGCAGCAGCGGGAAGACGACGTCGACCTCGCCGAGCGTGCGCGGCGGCCGGCCGGCCTCGTGCACCACCAGCGTCCGGTCGGTGGCGCTGGTCGGCACGATGACGCTCGCGGCCTCGGTGTCGACCTCGGGCACGTGGCCCGGGGCGAGGCGCAGGGCCTGCGGGTCGTCGGGGGCGAGCACCCAGTGGCCGTCCTTGGCGATGCCGACCGGAACGACGTCGTAGCGGTCGCGGTCGAGCGCCTCGAGGACGCTCGCGGCCGTCGCGCACGACACCGCGTGCTCGGACGACCGGCCCCCGAAGACGAGGGCCACCCGGGTGCGCCCCGGGGCGTCACCGTCGTGGGTCGGGGCAGGGCGGCTCTCGTCGGTGCTCATCGCCCGCGACTCTATCTGCTGGCCCGGGCCTGCTCGGTGACCGGTGCGCGACCGGACACGACGGCATCCGGTGCTGGTCACGGCATACCCTGACGCACGTGACCGAGACACCCACCGGACCGGATGCCGCCCGGCTCGCCCCCGCCACCCGCGTCGTCGCGCTCGGCCGCGAACCGGCCGTCGCCGGCGGCCAGGTCGGCGCCCCGCTGGTGCTGAGCTCGACCTACCACGCCGACGGCGACGTGGTCTACGCCCGCACGGGCAACCCGACCTGGTCGGCCTTCGAGGCCGCGCTGGGCGACCTCGAGGGCGGCGACGCGCTCGTGCTGTCGTCGGGGATGGCGGCCGTCACCGCGGCGCTGTCGCTGCTGCCCCCCGGCGGGACCGTCGTCGCGCCCGATGCGGCGTACAACGCCACGCTTGCCACGCTCGCGGTGCGTGAGGCCGAGGGGTCGGCCACGCTGCGCCGGGTCGACGTCGCCGACACCGAGGCTGTGCTGGCCGCCCTCGACGGCGCCGACCTGCTCTGGCTCGAGTCGCCCACCAACCCCCTGCTCGAGGTCGCCGACCTACCGACGCTGTTGGCCGCCGCCCGCGAGCGCGGCGTGCTCTGCGTCGTCGACAACACCTTCGCCACGCCCCTGCTCCAGCGCCCGCTCGAGCTCGGCGCTGACGTCGTCGTGCACTCGGTGACCAAGTACCTCTCCGGCCACAGCGACGTACTGCTCGGAGCCGTCGTCACGCCCCCCACGGATGCCGGCCGGGCCCGGTACGAGCGGATGCTGACCCATCGCACCCTCCACGGCGCCATCGCCGGGCCGATGGAGGTCTGGCTCGCCCTGCGCGGGCTGCGCACGCTGCACCTGCGGGTGGAGCGCGCCCAGGCGAGCGCCCTCGAGCTCGCCGGCCGGCTGCGCGAGCACCCCGCCGTGGAACGGGTGCGCCACCCCGGGTTCGGCGGCATCGTCGCCATCGAGGTCGCGGGTGGGCTCGAGGCCGCCGAGCGGGTGTGCGCGGCGACCCGGGTCTGGGTGCACTCGACCAGCCTCGGCGGCGTCGAGAGCCAGCTGGAGCGCCGGCGGCGGATCCCCAGCGAGCCGGTCAAGGTGCCGGAGAACCTGATCCGGCTCTCGGTCGGCATCGAGGACGTCGACGACCTCTGGCGCGACCTGAGCCAGGCCCTCGACCAGGCCTGACGAGACCCGGGCAGGGGCTAGGCGGTCTCGGCCTTGCGGGGGCGGGACAGCAGCGCGGCCACGACCTCGGGGGCGGTGCGGTCGTGCTGGATCATCGCGTCGACCTGCTCGATGATCGGCACGTCGACGCCGGTGTTGCGGGCCAGGTCGAGGATCGACGTGCACGACTTGACGCCCTCGGCGGTCTGCTTCGTGACGGCGACGACCTCCGAGACGGCCATCCCCTGGCCGAGCCGCACCCCGAACGAGTGGTTGCGCGACAGCGGCGACATGCAGGTGGCGATGAGGTCACCGACGCCCGCCAGCCCGGCGAAGGTCACGGCATCCCCGCCGAGGGCCGTCCCGAGCCGCATCGTCTCGGCCAGCCCGCGGGTGATGATCGACGCCTTGGAGTTGTCGCCCATGCCCGAGCCCCTCGACCATGCCGACGGCGAGGGCGATGACGTTCTTCACGGCGCCGCAGATCTCGGTGCCCACGACGTCGGATGCCGTGTACGGGCGGAAGTAAGGCGCCGCGCAGGCCGCCGCGACGAGCTCGGCCATCTGGGCGCTGGCCGACGCCACGACCGAGGCCGCCGGCTGCTTGACCGCGATCTCGCGGGCCAGGTTCGGCCCGGACACGATGACGATGCGCTCCTGCTCGACCCCACCGACCTCGGCGATCACCTCGGACATCCGCTTGGTGGTGCCGAGCTCGACGCCCTTCATCAGCGAGACGACCGCTGCCGACGACGGCAGCACCGAGCCCCACGCCGTGAGGTTGGCGCGCAGGGTCTGCGAGGGCACCGCCAGCACGACGATGTCGGCGCCCTCGGCCGCCTCGGCCGGGTCGGTCGTCGCGCGGATGGTGCTCGGCAGGCGCAGCTCGGGCAGGTAGTCGCGGTTGACCCCGCCGTTGATCTGGTCCACCACCTCCTCGCGGCGACCCCACATCGTGACGGGCGTGCCGGCATCCGCGAGCACCGAGGCGAACGCCGTGCCCCAGCTGCCGGTGCCGTAGACCGCTGCGCTCGTCATGAGGCCTCCTCCAGGGGGCGGGGTCTGCCGATGGACGTGACGCCGTGGGTGCGGGGGTCGAAACGCACGACCGGGGCCTTCTCGCCGCGCAGCACCTCGAGCTCGGCGGTGATCGCCGCCATGATCCGGGCGGTGGCCTCGAGCAGCACCTCGGTGCTGATCTCGCGGCCGTACAGGTCGTCGAGGGCCACGGGGGCGCCGGCGCGCACCTTCACGGTCTTGCGCGGCAGCAGGCGCAGCCGCTTCGAGTACGGGGCGAGCACCTCGTGGGCGCCCCAGGTCGCCACCGGGATGACCGGGCACTGCGTCTCGAGGGCCACCCGGGCGGCGCCGGTCTTGCCGCGCATCGGCCACAGGTCGGGGTCGCGGGTCAGCGTGCCCTCGGGGTAGATCGCCACGCCCTTGCCGGCCCGCACGGCCGCCACCGCCGCCCGGTACGCGTCGGAGGCGCGGCCGGACTCCCGGTAGACCGGGATCTGGTCGGCATGCCGGACGATGGCGCCCACGACCGGTGCCCTGAACACCTCGACCTTGCCCAGGTAGCGCGGGGAGTGCCCGTGGTCGACGAGGAAGTGCCCGAAGACCAGCGGCTCGAGGTAGGAGTAGTGGTTGGGGCAGACGACGTAACCGCCCTGCGTCGGAAGGTTCTCGGCGCCGGCCCACTCGCGCTTCGTGAAGAGCATCAGCAGGGGCCGGACGATGGCGATCGCGAGACGGTAGGTGAAGGGCCGGGAGTGGTCCGAGGGGGTCGTCACGCGCTGCCTTCCGTGGGGTCGGGTCAAGGCATTGTGGTCCGCCCACCGGGCGATGTCGAGCGCGGCACGTCGTGTTGGCAGGATCGAGGGGTGCGCGCACCCGAGCAGGACTGGGCGGTCGTCGTCCCGGTCAAGGGCGGCCCGCTGGCCAAGAGCCGCCTCCACCTCCCCCGCGACGCCCGCGCCGCGCTCGCCGACGCCTTCGCTCGCGACACCGTGGACGCCCTCGCGGCCGGGATGCCGGGCGTCCCGGTCCTCGTCGTCACCTCGGATGCCGACGTGGCGCGGTGGGTCGCCCACGCCGGTCACGCCGTCGTCCCCGATTCCGGCTCGGGCCTCGACGCCGCCGTCGCCGCCGGGGTGGAGGCTGCCCTGGGCCTGGGCGCGGCCCGGGTCGCCGTCGTGCTCGGCGACCACCCGGCCCTGCGTGCCGAGGAGGTGGGTGCCGCGCTGGCAGCGGCGGGTGCGCACCCGGCATCCGTCGTGCCTGACGCCGACCACGGTGGCACAGCGCTGCTGACGCTACCGGCGACGAGCGCCCGGTCGGTGCGCACGGCCTTCGGTGCCGGGAGCGCCGCCGCGCACGAGCGGCTCGGCCACGTGCGGCTCGACCTCGACCTCCCGGGGCTGCGGGTCGACGTCGACGACGCCGCCTCGCTGGCTGCCGCCGTGCGCCTGGGCCTCGGCCCGCACAGCAGCGCGGCCCTCGCGCACGCTAGCCTTCCGGGCGTGCAGGCCACCATCCACCGCATCGAGCCCGACGGGTCGGGCTCGGCCCTGCTCGACGACGGCTTGGAGGTGGTCGTGCCCGCCGGGGCGGCCGTGTCCAGCGGGCTGCGGCACCTGCGGGTGGGCCAGCGGGTCAGCGTCGAGCTCGACGACGCCGGTCGGGTCGCGACCCGGGTCTGGGTGGTCGGGATCGGCCCCGGCGAGGACATCCACTGACCCCGGTCAGCTGAGCTTGTAGGCCGCGCCGAGGGCGTCGAGCTTCTCCGAGAACCGTTCGTAGCCGCGGTAGATGAAGTCGATGCCGTGCACGGTCGATCGTCCCTCGGCGGCCAGCGCGGCGATCAGGTAGCTGAAGCCGCCGCGCAGGTCGGGCACCGTGATCTCCGCGGCCCGCAGCGGGGTGGGGCCGGAGATGACCGCCGAGTGCTGGAAGTTGGCGCGGCCGAAGCGGCACGGTGACCCGCCGAGGCACTCGCGGTAGGTCTGGATCTGCGCGCCGGAGTCGAGCAGCGCGTCGGTGAAGCCGAGCCGGTTCTCGTAGACCGTCTCGTGCACGATCGACAACCCGGTGGTCTGGGTGAGCGCGACGACCAGGGGCTGCTGCCAGTCGGTCATGAAGCCCGGGTGCACGTCGGTCTCGAGGGCGATGGCGCGCAGGGTGCCACCGGGGTGCCAGAACCGGATTCCCTCGTCGTCGACGTCGAACGCGCCACCGATGCGGCGGAAGACGTTGAGGAACGGCATCATCGGCAGCTGCTGCGCGCCGCGCACGTAGATGTCGCCGTTGGTGGCCAGCGCGGCGCAGGCCCACGACCCGGCCTCGATCCGGTCGGGGATGGCCAGGTGGTCGAACCCCCCGAGCCGGTCCACGCCCTCGATGGTGATCAACCGGTCGGTCTGCACGGAGATGACCGCGCCCATCTTCTGCAGGATCGCGATGAGGTCCATGATCTCGGGTTCGATCGCCGCGTTGCGCAGCGTCGTGATGCCGCGGGCGCGCACGGCCGTGAGCAGCACCTGTTCGGTCGCACCAACGCTCGGGTAGGGCAGGTGCACGTCGGCGCCGTGCAGGCCGCTCGGGGCGGTGAGCCGCAGGCCGTCCTGGCGCTTCTCGATGACGGCGCCGAACTCCCGCAGCACGTCGAGGTGGTAGTTGATCGGGCGCTCGCCGATGCGGCAGCCACCGAGGTCGGGGATGAAGGCCTCGCCGAGCCGGTGCAGCAGCGGCCCGCAGAGAAGCACCGGCACGCGCGAGGACCCGGCGTGGGTGTCGATGTCGGCGATGTGCGCCTGTTCGACGTTGGTGGGGTCGAGCACGAGCTCACCGTCGCGGTCGGTGGAGTCGATGAGCACGCCGTGCAGCTCGAGCAGGCCGCTGACGACCTGGACGTCGGAGATCTCGGGCACTCCGCGCAGCCGGCACGGCTCCTCGGCGAGCACGACGGCCACCATCGCCTTCGAGACGAGGTTCTTGGCCCCCCTGACCTCGATGTCACCGACGAGGGGCGCGCCGCCGTCGACGACGAGGGTGGAGGTCATGGGCCCAGCCAAACACAGACGCCGCGCGACGGCGACGGCTGGGCCGTCACCGCCACGCGGCGTCTCTGCGTGATGGGTGCGCTACTTCTTCGCCGGGGCCTTCTTGGCAGCGGCCTTGGCCGGGGCCTTCTTCGCCGCAGCCTTCGCCGGAGCCTTCTTCGCGGGTGCGGCCTTCTTGGTCGTCGCCTTGGTGGCGGCGGCCTTGGCCGGGGCCTTCTTCGCCGGTGCGGCCTTCGCGGGAGCCTTCTTTGCGGCGGCCTTCGCCGGTGCGGCCTTGGCGGGAGCCTTCTTTGCGGCGGCCTTCGCCGGTGCGGCCTTCTTGGTCGTCGCCTTTGTCGCCACGGCCTTCGCCGGTGCGGCCTTGGCCGGAGCCTTCTTCGCCGCAGCCTTCGCCGGTGCAGCCTTCTTGGTCGCCGCCTTGGTGGCGGGAGCCTTGGCGGCCGGGGCCTTGCTCGCGACGGCCTTGGTCGCGGCCTTCGTGGTGGTGGCAGCCTTGCGGGCCGTCGCGGTGGTGGTCGCAGCGACCTTCTTGGCGGCTGCCTTGGCCGGCGCCGTCGCGGCGGCTGCCGTTCGCGCCGCGGCCTTGACCGGAGCCACGGCGACCGCTGCGGCCGCAGCCGCAGCACCCGCGGCGGCGCGGCCGGTGGCCGGTGCCGTCTTCGAGAGCGTGCTCGGCTTCTTGACGTACGCCTTGAACGAGGTGCCCGCCCGGAAGCGCGGCGCCTTCGACTTCGGGATGCGCACGGAGGTGCCCGTGTGCGGGTTGCGCCCGGTGCGTGCTGCGCGCTCGACCCGGTCGAACGTGCCGAACCCGGTGATCGACACCTTCCCACCCCGGACGACCTCGCGGACGATGGTGTCGAGAACCGCATCCAGTGCGTCGTTCGCGGCCCGGCGGCTGCCGAGTCGCTTCTCCAGCTCCTTGACGAGATCTGCCTTGTTCACGTGGACCCACTCCAAGTCGGGACTGCGCCGGGAGACGCCCGACGGCGATGTCACGGCCGGCGGATGCCCGGCCTGTCTCGACGTTATGCCTGCTCGGGCGCAACGTCCACTATCGAACCGGCGTGTTATCCGTTGTGCCACAACGAGTTCCCGGGGCCGCGAAGGCCCCCCGAGAGCCACATCCGTCACACCAGCCCCACAGAGGCCGCCCACGGATGCCGTGTCACGGCATCCAACTGCGGTGTGCGAGAACGCGTTCCGGCTCAGACGGTGACGGTGGGCTTCCAGCTGGGGCGCTCGGCCTCGTACGCCGTGATGACGCTTTCGTGCCGCAAGGTGAGGCTGATGTCGTCGAGGCCCTCGAGCAGCCGCCAGCGCGTGTACTCGTCGACCTCGAAGCTCGCGACGATGTCCCCGGCGGTGATCGTGCGCGACACCAGGTCGACCGTCACCGACGTGCCGGGGTGGTTCTCGAGCAGCTTCCAGAGCAGCTCGACGTCGTCCTGGCTGCACTGGGCGGTGAGCAGGCCCTGCTTGCCGCTGTTGCCACGGAAGATGTCGGCGAAGCGCGAGGAGATGACCACCCGGAAGCCGTAGTTCATCAGTGCCCAGACGGCGTGCTCGCGCGAGGAGCCGGTGCCGAAGTCGGGCCCGGCGACCAGCACCGAACCGGCCGAGAAGTTCGGGTCGTTGAGCACGAACGTCTCGTCGCCCCGCCAGGCGGCGAACAGGCCGTCCTCGAAGCCGGTGCGGGTGACCCGCTTGAGGTAGGCGGCCGGGATGATCTGGTCGGTGTCGACGTTGCTGCGGCGCAGCGGCACCCCGATGCCGGTGTGGGTGGTGAAGGCGTCCATCACTTGCTCCCCTCGTTCACGGGCTCGAGGTCGGCCGGGCTGGACAGGGTGCCGCGCACCGCGGTCGCGGCGGCGACGAGCGGGCTGACCAGGTGCGTGCGACCACCCTTGCCCTGGCGACCCTCGAAGTTGCGGTTCGACGTCGACGCGCTGCGCTCCCCCGGGGCCAGCTGGTCGGGGTTCATGCCCAGGCACATCGAGCAGCCGGCCAGCCGCCACTCGGCGCCGGCGGCGGTGAACACCTGGTCCAGGCCCTCGCTCTCGGCCTGCAGGCGCACCCGCGCGGAGCCGGGCACGACGAGCATCCGCACGCCGTCGGCGACGTGTCGGCCCTCGATGACCCCGGCGGCCGCCCGCAGGTCCTCGATCCGGCCGTTGGTGCACGAGCCGATGAAGACCGTGTCGACGTGCACGTCGCGCAGAGGGGTGCCGGCCTGCAGCCCCATGTACTCCAGGGCGCGGCGGGCGTTGGCCTTGTCGTTCTCGTCGGGCATCAGCTCGGGGTCCGGCACGGCGGTGCCGAGCGGCGCGCCCTGCCCGGGGTTGGTGCCCCAGGTGACGAACGGCGTGAGCGTGTCGGCGTCGAGCACGACCTCCTCGTCGAACTCGGCGTCGTCGTCGGTGCGCAGGTGGCTCCAGGCCTCCACCGCGGCATCCCACTCGGCTCCGGTCGGGGCGTGGTCCCGACCCCGGAGGAACTCGTAGGTCGTCTCGTCGGGGGCGATCATGCCCGCGCGGGCGCCGGCCTCGATCGACATGTTGCACACCGTCATCCGGGCTTCCATCGACAGCGCACGGATGGCGCTGCCGCGGTACTCGAGCACGTAGCCCTGGCCGCCACCGGTACCGATCTTGGCGATGACCGCCAGCACGATGTCCTTCGCCGTCACGCCGTCGGCCAGCTCGCCGTCGACGGTGATCGCCATGGTCTTGAACGGCTTGAGCGGCAGCGTCTGGGTCGCGAGCACGTGCTCGACCTCGGAGGTGCCGATGCCGAACGCCAGCGCGCCGAACGCGCCGTGGGTCGAGGTGTGGCTGTCACCGCAGACGATCGTCATGCCGGGCTGGGTGAGCCCGAGCTGGGGTCCGACGACGTGCACGATGCCCTGCTCGGCGTCGCCCATCGGGTAGAGCGTGACGCCGAACTCCTCGCAGTTGCGGCGCAGCGTCTCGACCTGGGTGCGGCTGACCGGGTCGGTGATCGGGCCCGGCGTGGTCGGGACGTTGTGGTCCTCGGTGGCCACGGTGAGGTCGGTGCGGCGGACCCGGCGACCGGCCAGGCGCAGCCCGTCGAAGGCCTGCGGGCTGGTCACCTCGTGCAGCAGGTGGAGGTCGATGTAGAGGAGGTCGGGCTCGCCCTCCCCGCGGCGCACCACGTGGGACTCCCAGACCTTCTCGGCCAGTGTTCCGGCCATTCCTCCACCTCCACGACGGACCGCCGGATGGGGCGGTCGCACGACACCTGCTCTTGGCCCGGGCACGGATGAGCGCTCTGGGCTGTCATCCGAGATTCGCACGGGCAGGATGTGGATGGACGTGCGTCTCAGGCACTGAGACGTTAATATCAAGACATGGACAACACAAGTGGCGTCGGCGTTCTCGACAAGGCGGCGATCGTCCTCAGCGCGCTGGAAGCCGGCCCGTCGACACTCGCCCAGCTCGTCACCGCGACCGGTCTGGCGCGCCCCACGGCGCACCGCCTCGCCGTCGCCCTCGAGCACCACCGCCTCGTGACCCGCGACCTGCAGGGGCGCTTCATCCTCGGCCCGCGCCTCGGCGAGCTGGCCGCCGCCGCCGGTGAGGACCGCCTCCTGGCAGCCGCCGGCCCGGTGCTCGGCGCGCTGCGCGACCACACCAACGAGAGTGCCCAGCTGTTCCGCCGCCAGGGCGAGCACCGCGTCTGCGTGTCGGCCGCCGAGCGGCCGGTCGGTCTGCGCGACTCGATCCCGGTCGGCGCGACGCTGTCCATGCGCGCCGGGTCCGCCGCCCAGGTGCTGCTCGCCTGGGAGGAGCCCGACCGCCTGCACCGCGGCCTCCAGGGCGCCGCCTTCACCGCGACCGCGCTGTCCGGTGTGCGCCGCCGCGGCTGGGCGCAGAGCGTCGGCGAGCGCGAGCCGGGCGTCGCCTCGGTCTCGGCGCCGGTGCGCTCACCCTCGGGGCGGGTCATCGCCGCCGTCTCGATCTCCGGGCCGATCGAGCGGCTCTCGCGCCAGCCCGGCCGGCTGCACGCCGCGACCGTGATCGCCGGCGCCACCAAGCTCACCGAGGTGCTGGCCCGGCACGCGGCGCAGCAGGACGTGCAGAACAACGTCTGACCCGGCCCTCGCTGCGATGCAACACGGATGTCACATGGCGCGCGCCTCGATGCAACACGGCACCGGCAGATTTCGACCACCACACCGGTAATGCCGCGCGAGGAGGTCGCCCATGTCCCTCAGCCCCGCCCAGCGCATCGCCCGTGACCGCACCCGGCTGCTCGGGTTCCCGCGACCGGGGCGCCGGGCGATCGTCGTCGGGGGCGGCCCGATGGCCGCTCGACGGGCCGCGGCGCTGACCAGGGCGGCCACCACGGTCACCGTCTTCGCGCCGGTGCTCTGCGACGACGTGTTCGACCTGCTGGCCGAACGGCTGGTGACCTGGGAGAACCGGTGGCCGGTCGCGGCGGACTTCAGCGACGCCTGGCTGGTGCACGCCGCCACCGGCGACAGCGAGATCGACTCGCGGGTGTGCGCCTGGGCCTCCATGCTGCGCCCCACCGCCTGACGCTCAGGCGACGGTGCCGCCGATCCGCTCCCGGGCCGACTCCCCGCGCCGGCCGACGGGGACGACACCGGCCACGGCGCCGAGCCCGTAGGGGCGCTCGGTGGCGTACAGGCTCTCGGCCCCGCCGGGCGCCACGGCGTACGTCTCGTGCCAGATGGTGAGGGCGCGCGGTGCGGTCTTGGCCTTGCGGTAGAACTCGAGCCACGCCTCGCGGTGCCGGTGGTCGGTCGAGCTGGCATAGGCGTAGATGTCCTCGGTGCTGCGCCACCACTGGATCATCGTGGTGCCCGTGAGGTCGACGGTGGAGCGGCTGCCCAGGTAGCCCAGCGACTCCTCCTCTCCTCGGGCGGCTGCGGCCTTGTTCCGCTCGAGCTCGGCGATCATCGGCGGCATCGCCCGGATCACCTGTCCGATGACACCCAGCCGCCACGGTTGGTGGATGCGCACCCCGATGAGGAAGAGCGCCAGGGGTCCGTCGTAGGCGTGGGTGCTCCGGTTGGTCATGTCGTCTCCTTGGATAGTGCTGCTGCCCAACAAGGTCTCGTGCCATATTGGGCAGTGGCACTATCCATTGTCAACCCCCCACAGGAGGCCCGGTGCGCATCTCCGAGCTCGGCGCGGTGACCGGCGTCCCGGTGCACACCCTGAAGTACTACCTTCGCGAAGGTCTCCTGATGCCGGGCCGGGCCACCTCCCGGACCCGTGCGGAGTACGGCGACCAGCACGTCGAGCGGGTGCGGCTGGTGCGGGCGCTCGTCGACCAGGGCGGCGTCGCGATCGCCGGGGTGCGGGCCATCCTCGACGCCCTCGACGCTCCCCCACCCTCACGCCACGACCTGTACGGCGTGGCGGCCTGCGCCATGCCCACGCCCGCAGCCGACCGGCCGGTCGACGCCGACGCCGTCGCACTGGTCGAGGACCTCGGCTGGCAGGTGTCCCCCGACGCCCCGGCCCTGCACTCGCTGTCGGCGGCGGTGCGGGCAGCGGAGGCCGCGGGCGTCGGCCTGTCCCCGGGGCTGCTGCGGCGGTACGCCGAGGCGATGCGCGGCGTGGCCGATGTCGACCTCTCCGTGGCGGAGCGAGCGAGCAGCCCGCAGGAGGCCATGCGCACCGTGGTCATCGGCACGGTGATGGTCGACCCGGTGCTCATCGCCCTGCGGCGGGTGGCGCAGGAGGCGGTGAGCGCCCAGCGGGCGTGAGTGGCACGGCATCCGAGCCCGGACGCGACGAAGGCCCGGTCCTGGTGGACCGGGCCTTCGGCTTGGGTAGCCCCGACGGGATTCGAACCCGCGCTACCGCCTTGAGAGGGCGGCGTGCTAGGCCACTACACAACGGGGCCGTGACCTCTTGCCCGCCTCTGGAAGGCGGCGGGCAACGGAGAAGAACCTTACCGAACGGCGGGAACTTCTCCGAATCGCCCCCGGCCGCAAGGCCGAGGACGAGAGCTGGGGTACCAGGACTCGAACCTAGAACGGATGAACCAGAATCACCAGTGTTGCCAATTACACCATACCCCATGGGGTATGCCGTCGGACCTTCCGCGAGGCGGCTGGTCGTCGGGCGAACCGAGGGTTGATCCTACCGGGCGGCCTCCCCCGCACCCAAATCGCGGGATGCCGTGGCCGGCGGATGCCGGCCGCCCTCGGTCAGAGCGTGGTGCGCAGCGCCCGCAGCCGGGTGAGCGTGGCCGGCTTGCCCAGGATCTCCATCGACTCGAACAGGGGCGGGGAGACCCGGCGCCCCGAGACGGCCGTGCGCAGCGGGCCGAAGGCGAACTTGGGCTTGATGCCCAGCCCGTCGACGAGCGCCTCCCGCAGGGCCGCTTCGACCGCGGCCGCGGTGAACGACGGGTCGCCGGCGAGCACCCCGCTGCGCTCGTCGGGAACGGCCTCGAGGGCGGCCACGGCCGCATCCAGCACGGCGCCGGCGTCGTCGTTGAGCTGGGCGCGCGCGTCGTCGGCCACCGCGACGGCGTCGTCGGCGACGTAGAACGGGCCGACCAGGTCCGTGGCCTCGGTGAGGTGCGCCATCCGGGTCTGGATCAGCTCGGTGACGGCCCGCAGCCGCGCCAGCTCGCCCAGCGAGGGGTTGTCGCCGAGCACGCCGTCGGCCTGGAGGAACGGCAGCAGCCGGGAGGCGAGGTCGTCGACCTCGAGCCCGCGGATGTGCACGCCGTTGAGCCAGTCGAGCTTCTTGAGGTCGAAGATCGGGCCGACCGGGTTGACGTCGGTCCAGGCGAAGCGCTGCGAGAACTCCTCGAAGCCGAACACCTCGACGTCCTCGCCCTCGGCCCCTTCGGCCGGCGGGTAGGCGAGCAGGGCCAGGAAGTTGACCAGCGCCTCGGGCAGGTAGCCCTGCTCCTGGAACCAGGTCAGCCGGGCGGCGGGGTTCTTGCGCTTGGAGATCTTCGACTTGTCGGTGTTGCGCAGCAGTGGCATGTGCGCGAACGCCGGCGGCTGCAGGCCGAGCCACTGGTAGAGCAGCACGTGCTTGGGGGTGGAGGAGATCCACTCCTCGCCGCGCACGACGTGGGTGATGCCCATCTCGTGGTCGTCGACGACGACGGCGAGGTGGTAGGTCGGGAAGCCGTCGGCCTTGAGGATCACCTGGTCGTCGGGCCGTGGCGCCGAGACCCGGCCGCGGATGAGGTCGTCGAACTCGAGCGGGGCGTCGTCGGGGATCAGCATGCGCACGACCGGGGTCGCCGAGAACCCGGGCAGGGCGCTGCGCTCCTCCTCGGTCTTCCCGACACAGAGGCGGTCGTACCCGGTGGGCAGCTTCGCCTTCTGCTGGGCCTCACGCATCTGCGCGAGGCGCTCGGTCGAGCACCAGCAGTGGTACGCCTTGCCCTCGGCCAGCAGCCGCTCGACGTACGGCGTGTAGGTGTCGAGGCGCTCGCTCTGCCGGTAGGGGGCGCACGGGCCGCCGACGTCCGGGCCCTCGTCCCAGGTGAGCCCGAGCCAGCGCAGCGTGTCGAAGACCTGCTTCTCGGAGTCCTCGCGGAACCGGGCCCGGTCGGTGTCCTCGATGCGCAGGATGAAGCGACCGCCCTGCTGGCGCACGAACGCCAGGTTGAACAGCGACATGTACGCGGTGCCGACGTGCGGGTCGCCGGTCGGCGAGGGGGCGACGCGCAGCCGCACGGTGCCGGGGAGGTCGGAGGTGTCGGTCACGGGGTTCTCGCTCTGCTCGCTGCGGTGACGACCGTCGTCCGGGGCGTCGCCCGGGCGGTCGTCCTGGATGCCGCCATGCCGGCCGGCATGGCTGTGCTCGCTCATGGTGGCCGACAGCCTAGTGACGCACGAAGGGGTTGCTGAGCACGCCGATGCCGTCGACCTCGACCTCCACCCGCTGGCCGGACTCGACCAGTCCGACACCGGCCGGCGTGCCCGTCAGGATGATGTCGCCGGGCAGCAGCGTGAACGCCTTCGAGGCGTGCGAGACCAGGGTGGCCACGCCGTGCACCATGTCGGAGGTCGGGCCGTCCTGCACCACCTCGCCGTCGAGCTTCGTGGTGATCCGCTGCGCGGCGGGGTCGAGGTCGGTCTCGATCCACGGCCCGAGCGGGCAGAACGTGTCGAACCCCTTGGCGCGCGCCCACTGGCCGTCACCGCGCTGCAGGTCGCGGGCCGTGACGTCGTTGGCGACGGTGTAGCCGAAGACCGCCGACAGGGCGTCCTCGGGTTCGACGTCCTTGCACAGTCGGCCGATGACGACGGCGAGCTCGCCCTCGTAGCCGACCTCGGACGTCTGCGGCGGCATCACGACCGGGTCGCCGGGGCCGATGACGGCGGTGTTCGGGATGAGGAACATCATCGGTTCGTCAGGAGCCTCGCCGCCCATCTCCTTGGCGTGGTCGGCGTAGTTGCGGCCGATGCCGATCACCTTGCTGCGTGGGATGACCGGCGCGAGCAGCCGCACGTCGTCGATGTCGTGGACCGTGCCGGTCAGCTCGATCCGCAGGTAGAGCGGGTCCCCCGTGATCTCGGCGATCTTCTCGCCGCTGCCGTCGACCAGACCGTAGGCCGGGTCGTCACCCGTCGTGAACCTCGCGATGCGCATGGGTTCCACCCTAGGGCCGCGGCGACCGGGTGGTGCCCGTGGGTCAGGAGACGCCGGCCTTCTGGGCCGCCTTCGCGAGAACCCGGGCCACGGTGGCCGCACCCTCGTCGGTGAGGTGGATGTCGGAGGCGGTGCAGATGTTGGTGAGCGTGCAGATCTGCGCGGCGTTCTTCGGCACCGACCGGCCGTTGATCGTGGTCGGCGTCGTGTCGTTGGTCGAGAACGCCTCGTCGAGACCGACGAAGGTGGTGCCCGACTCCTTCGCGGCCGACTCGATCGCCGTGCTCAGCCCCGTGTAGGCCTTGGCGGCCGCGTCGACACCCTTGATCGGCTGGTCGAGCGCCTTCGCGGCGAGCCACGGGTTGTAGTAGCCGAGCACGAGTACCGGCACGTCCGGGCCGGCCGCGGCCCTGAGCCGCTTCAAGATCGTCGGCAGGTTCTTGCTGACCGTGCCGACGCCGGCGGTGACGCACCTGGTGTCGATCTGCGCCCCACCCTTGACGCAGCGCAGCAGGTCGTTGCCGCCGATGTCGACGGTGACGAGGGAGACGTCCGAGCTGCCCTTCAGCAGCTTCTCGGCCTGCTCGAGCTGGCTACCTGCGGCGAAGTCGCACTTTCCGCCCTTGAGCAGCGACGTCGTCGTCTCACCGCTGCAGCCGAGGTTCTCCAGGGTGAGGTCGCCGCCCGCGGCCTCGAGCCGGGTGGCCGTCAGGGCCGGGTACGCCGTGTCGCGCAGCTCGGCGCCGCCGGGCTGGTAGCCCGCGGCGAGGGAGTCCCCCAGGGCCACGTAGAGGCCCCCGGCCTCGGACGCCCCCGCCGAGGGCGAGGGAGACGACGACGCAGTCGCACTCGAGGATGCCGTGGGGCGCGTCGCGCTCGACGCCGCGGGCTCGGGGTCGCCGCCGCAGGCGGTGAGTGCGAGGGTGACCGCCACCAGTGCGGCGAGCGGGATCGTCCTGCGCATGGGGTCCTCGTCGGGGTCGGGAGCGGTCGATGGGCGACCGGGTTTCGTCACGCACCATCGTCCCTCACGACGAACGGGACCCGCCCCGGGGTTCCCGTCGGGCCGGACCCCGCGTCCCCGAGCGCGACGACACGAGGCGGCGGCGCACGGATCTCCCCCACTGTCCGGGGCCTGCTCACTACCGTTGGGCCCGATCAGGGTCCTCAGGTCAGGAGCACGCCATGTCGTTCGGTCAGGCCGTCAGCAGCGTCCTTCTGTACAAGTACGCCACCTTCTCCGGGCGCGCCCGCCGCAGCGAGTACTGGTGGTGGTACCTCTTCGTCGTCATCGTCTACATCGTGGCGGGTGTCCTCGACCGCGCCGTCGGGCTCACCTACAGCGACCTGACGTTGGGAGGTGGCTGGATCGCCACCATCGCCGGCATCGTGTTCCTCATCCCGAACCTGGCGGTCGCCGTGCGCCGCCTCCACGACACCGGCCGCACCGGTTGGTGGCTGCTCATCGGGCTGGTCCCGCTGATCGGGTGGATCGTCCTGCTCTACTTCTTCGTCCTCGACAGCGAGAACGACAACGCGTACGGGCCCTACCCCAAGGGCTGAACGCTCTCACCACCCCGAACGCGGTGGTCCTGGGCGGCTCCGTCGCGTGGGTACCGTGGTGCGGTGACTCTTCGTGCGCTCCCGAGGCCGGAGTGGGAGGCCCTGGCGGCTGCCCACGAGGCCCGGGTCGACGCCGCCACCGCAGCCCACCGCGGTCGCCGCTGCGACGGGCGCACCCACCCCGTCGAGGACTTCCTCTTCCGCTACTACAACAACTCCCCGGCCCGGCTGCGTCGGTGGCACCCGGGGGCCGGCGTCCTGCTCGAGGATGCCGCTGACCTCCCCCGCGCTTCCTGGACCCACTACCGGGTGGCCGGTGACGCGGTGCTGCTCGACGTCGAGGCCTTCCTCGCGGCCCGCGGCCCGGCCGTCGGGTTCGTTCGCGACCTGCTGTCGGCCACCACCTCACGACCCGCGCAGCTGGGCTGCTTCGGCCTGCACGAGTGGGCGATGGTGCACGGCATCCCGGCCGACGACGTGCGGCATGCCGGCTGGCCGCTGCGGCTGGGCAGCGAGGGCACCGACGCGGTGGTGGAGCGGCACGGCATCCGCTGCTCGCACTTCGACGCCTACCGCTTCTTCACCGAGTCGGCGCGCCCGCGAAACGCGTTGCGCCCCAGCCGGGACAGCCAGGTGGTCATGGAGCAGCCCGGGTGCCTGCACGCGGGGATGGACGTCTACAAGTGGGCGTTCAAGCTGACCCCGCTCGTGCCGAGCAACCTGGTGGCCGACGCGTTCGACCTGGCCCGTGAGATCCGGGTGCTCGACATGCAGGCCTCGCCCTACGACCTGCGCGAGCTCGGTTACGCCCCCGTGCCGATCGAGACCGCCGAGGGCAAGGCCGCGTACCTGGAGCGCCAGCGGGCGTTCGCCGAGCGTTCCAACGCCCTGCGCCACCGGCTGCTCGCCGTCATCGACGACGCCACCCAGCGTTCGCCTGCTCAGCGGGGGGCGACGCCGGCGCGGACCAGGCCGTAGGTGACCGACTCGACCAGGGCGTCCCAGCTGGCCTCGAGGATGTTGGCCGCGACGCCGATGGTCGTCCAGGAGGTGGTGCCGTCGGAGGTCTCGATGAGCACGCGGGTGACGGCATCCGTGCCGTGCGCGGCATCGAGGATGCGCACCTTGTAGTCGATCAGCTCGAGGTTGCGGATCTCGGGGTAGAACTTCGCCAGCGCCGAGCGCAGGGCATGGTCGAGCGCGTTGACCGGGCCGTTGCCCTCGCCGGTGCGCACGCCGCGCTCGCCGGCCGCGAGGACCTTGACCGTCGCCTCGGACAGCGCCTCGGCGTCGCCGCGGGCGTCGGTGATGACGCGCCACGACTCGACCTCGAAGTACGCGGGCAGCGAGCCGTCGATCTCGCGACGCAGCAGCAGCTCGAACGAGGCGTCGGCCGCGTCGAAGGTGTAGCCGCGCAGCTCGCGCTCCTTGACAGCGCGCAGCACCCGGGCGAGCGTCGCGTTGTCGCGCTCGTCGTTGGCGTCGAGGTCGAAGCCGAGCTCGCGTGACTTCAGCTCGATCGAGGCGCGACCAGCCATGTCGGACACCAGCATTCGCATGTCGTTGCCGACTGACTTGGGGTCCATGTGCTGGTAGAGGTCGGGGTCGACCTTGATCGCGCTCGCGTGCAGGCCGGCCTTGTGCGCGAAGGCACTCGAGCCGACGTACGGCTGGCGCGAGTACGCCGGCACGTTGGTGACCTCGGCGATCGCGTGGGCGATGCGGGTCGACTCCTGCAGCCGGTGTGGCTCGAGCAGGGGCAGTCCCTTCTTCAGCTGGAGGTTGGCGACGACGGTGAGCAGGTCGGCGTTGCCGGTGCGCTCGCCGTAGCCGTTGACCGTGCCCTGCACGTGGGTGGCGCCCGCGTCGACGGCAGCCATCGAGTTCGCGACCGCACACCCGGTGTCGTTGTGGCAGTGGATGCCGATCCGCGCGCCGGTGGAACGCACGACGTCGTCGACCACGTCGGCGACCTGGCCGGGCAGCATCCCGCCGTTGGTGTCGCACAGCGCGACGACCTCGGCGCCCGCCTCGGTGGCGACGCGCACGGCCTCGAGCGCGTACTCGCGGTTGGAGGCGTAGCCGTCGAAGAAGTGCTCGGCGTCGACGAAGACCGTGCGGCCCTCCCCGCGCAGGAACGAGACGGTGTCGCGGATCATCTCGAGGTTCTCGGCGAGCGTGGTGCGCAGCGCGCGCTCGACGTGCCCGGTGTGCGACTTGGCCACGAGGGTGATGACCTGGGCCCGGCTGTCGAGCAGCGCGCGCACCTGCGGGTCGCTGTCGGCGCGGCCGCCGACCCGGCGGGTGGCGCCGAAGGCCGCGAGCGTGGCGTTGCGCAGGCGCAGGTCGGCCGCGGCCCGGGCGAAGAACTCGGTGTCCTTGGGGTTGGCGCCGGGCCAGCCGCCCTCGATGTAGCCGACTCCCAGCTCGTCGAGGTGCGTCGCGATGGCGAGCTTGTCCGCCACGGAGAGGTTGAGCCCCTCCTGCTGCGCGCCATCGCGCAACGTCGTGTCGTAGACGTGGATGTCGGTCATCGGTGCTCACCCAAGATCGGTATGCCGGTCGCCCGGCGTCTGTGCCCCGGCCCGTGAGGGCCGGGGCGGAAACGTGTGTGGTGCTCCGCCCATTGTCCGGCCAGCGCTGCTGCCGCGCCGCCCGGGGGTGTGGGCGGTACGACCTTCGCTCACCGGTCACGCCGCGCCCGCGACGCTCCCGACAAGCAAAAGACCCCCCGGGTGCGGGAGGTCTGCGCGACGAGTAGGACTCGTCGCGCTAGCCGATAATGATCGTGGTGGTGGCCACGTCACGGAACGTCACGGGGTGAGCCTCCCACGAAAGGGCGTGCTCGGCCTACGGTTCGTCCACATGCTGGCCACGGTGGGCGGCGGGTGGAACAGGAGCAGGCATGCGGGTGACGACGACAAGCGTCGTGGCCGACCGTGGCCGCTCGAACGAGGACTTCGTCGGGGCGGTGCCGGCGGCGGCGGTCGTCGTCGACGGCGCCTTCATTCCCGGCGCCGAGGGGGCCTGTCGCCACGGTGTGGCCTGGTACGCGCACCGGCTGGGCGCAGACCTGCTCTCCCTGGTGGCGGGCGCGGGCGACGAGACCCTGCCGGCACTGCTCGCCGCGGCCATCGAGCAGGTGACCGACGCACACCGGCACACCTGCGACCCGGCGGACCCGAGGAGCCCGTGGGCGGCGGTCGCCATGGTGCGGGTGCGCCACGGCCTGGTGGAGCACCTCGTGCTGGGTGACGCGACCGTGGTGCTCGACCGGGCCGACGGCGAGGCTCCAACGGCCGTCACGGACCAGCGCGAGGTGGCGATCAGCCAGTCGTACGTGCCCGCGCTGGAGGCGGCTCGCGACGACGACGAGCGGGACCGGGTGCTCGGCGAGCTGCGAGCCCGCCGAAACCACCCGGGTGGCTTCTGGGCGGCGAAGGACGACCCGCGCGCGGCCGACGAGGCGGTCACCGGGCAGGTCGCGGTCGGCGACCTGCGAGCCGTCGCCCTGATGAGCAACGGCGCCAGTCGCGTCGTCGACCGGTTCGGCCTCACCGACTGGGCGGGGGTCATGGCCGCGCTCGACACGAGCGGGCCCGCCGACCTCGTCGCCCGGGTGCGGGGGGCCGAGCACCGGCTGGCGGTGCCGCAGGACGACGCGACCATCGCCTACTGCACCGACCTCGGTGGCCCCTAGGTTGGTCGGATGAGGTACGGGCTGGAGCTGCCGTGCGGCGGCGACGGGGTTTCGGCCGGTCTGCTCGTCGAGCTGGGCGTCGAGGCGGAGCGACGTGGTGGCTCGAGTTCGTGCACCCAGGCCCGGATGCCGACATGCTCGCGTCGGTCAGTCGCGGACCGGTTCGGGCAACCGCAGGGCCCTGACCGACAGCGGCTCAGAAGTGGGTGACCACCGGGGTGCCGATCGGCGCGAAGTCGTAGACCCACTTGGCCACGGACACCGGCAGGTTGACGCAGCCGTGGGAGCCCCGGGTGCCGGCGTAGCCGAACGACGAGCGCCACGGTGCGCCGTGCAGCGCGAACCCGTTGTGGAAGTACGAGATGTAGGGCACGTCGGGGGTCTCGTACTTGGTGCCGTCCGCGTTGCTGCCGCGCATGGTCTGCGACGCCCGCTTGAGGTAGACGTGGAAGGTGCCGACCACGGTGGGCTTCAGGTTCGACCCGTTGACCATCTTGATCGGGCCGTAGGCGACCTTCGCGCCGACGTAGGCGGTCATCGTGTGCTTGCTGAGGTTGACGTCGATCCACTTCTCGCCGTCGGTGGCGCCGTAGACGAGGTTCTCGGCACCGGCAGCGATCCGGTGCTCGGTCCAGGTGGCCGGGATGGTGCGGCGCTCGAAGCTGCCCTTGTAGCTCTTGCCCGAGCTCAGCGCCGTGGTCGCGGCCGATGCGAGGTCGGCGGCATTGGTCATGACGGCGCCGTCGTGGGCGGGCGTCACGACCTGCTTGACGTCACCGGAGGCGTCGACGTTGCGCACGCCCGAGGTCGCCGTGACCTCGGCGTCCTTGGCCACCTTCTCGACCCAGACCTTGACCTTCGCGGCGTCGACGGTGGGGTCGGTGAGCGCTCCGTCGGCGCCGGTGACCTTCACCCACGAGGCCTTGGTCTTGCGGGATGCCGCGTGCTCGTCCTCGCCGTCGTCGACCTTCACCGAGCGCGCGACCAGGGCGTTGGCCCGGTCTGCGACGTCCTGGGCCTGTGCGGTGGTCACGGTCGGCACGACGTCGACGAACTTCAGCGTGGTCCTGGTGGACGACAGGTCACGTGCTGCGGCGGACACGACGTCCTGGAAGCTGTCCTGGGTGACGGCCTTGCCCGGCACCGCGGCGACGACCACGAAGGACTTCTTGTTCGGGGCGAGCTTCACCTTCGCGTCGGAGCCGGCCTTGCCCGAAGTGGCCACGAGCTCGGTGGCGACCTTCTCGGACGTGGCGGGGTCGATGCGCACCACGGCCTCGACGTCACGCGACGAGACCAGCGACGTGGCGTACGACGACCAGGAGCCGTTCGCGGCGAACAACTCGTCGACGGTGGGCTCGACGTCGACGGTGTAGCCGAGCTCGGCCAGGTGTGCCGTGCGCGTGGTCGCGCCGGTGTCGAGGGTGACCGTGAGGTCAGCGGCTCGCTGCTGCACGATCGCGGCGACCTGGTCGCGGGTCAGCCCGGCCACCGAGACACCAGCCAGGGTGCTGCCGGGCAGGGCGCGGTCCTGGAAGTGCGTGGCGTACGCCGTACCGGCGCCGGCAAGCACCAACGGCACGGCCACGGCGGCAGTGATCAGCACCTTGGTGCGAGCCCTCATGTTGCGCGGTCCTTCTCGTGCGTTCCTGGGCGCAGGCAGGTTGCGCCAGAAACAATGATGGGGCACGAGGCGTCAACTCGCGAAACCAAGGCCGGCGCGGCGCGCCGGTGACTCTCAGGCTTGGGCGGTGGCGCCGTCGGTGAGCCGGAGCTCCCACCAGGCGTCCAGACCGGGCGGATCGGCCGCATCGACCCGCTCGCCGACCCGCGGTACGGCCACCGGCACACCCTGGGTGGCCGCCGCGACGAGCAGCCGCTCCACCGGCTCGGCCCACGGGTGCGGGGCCAGCACGAAGGTGCACCAGTGGATCGGCATCAGCAGCCCACCGCGCAGCAGGCGGGTCGCCTCGACGGCCTCCTCGGGGTTCAGGTGGATGTCGTGCCAGGCGGGGTCGTACGCACCCACGGCCATCAGCGAGACGTCGAACGGCCCGTGCTGGGCGCCGAGCCGGGCGTAGCCGTCGAAGAACCCGCTGTCGCCGCTGAAGAAGACCTTGCCGGCCCGCCCCGCGACCACCCAGGAGGCCCAGAGGGTGCCGTCGCGGCGCAGGCCGCGCCCGGAGAAGTGCTGCGCCTCGACGGCGGTCACGCGCACACCCCGGACGTCGAGGCCCTCCTCCCAGTCGCACTCGACGACCCGCGCGGCGGGCACGCCCCAGGAGTCGAAGTGGGCGCCGACGCCGAGCGGCACCAGGAACACCGCCTGGGTGAGGTCGACCAGCTCTCGGATGGTGGCCATGTCGAGGTGGTCGTAGTGGTCGTGCGAGATGACGACGGCGTCGATCCGGCCCAGGCCGCTGAGCGGCACCGGCACCGGGTGCAGCCGGCGCGGCCCGACGTGCTGGCTCGGCGAGCACCGCTCGCTCCACACCGGGTCCATCAGCAGGCGCACGCCGTCGAGCTCGACGAGGCACGACGCGTGACCGAACCAGGTCACGTGCACGCCCTCGGTGCGCGGCTCGTACGAGGTCGTGACCACGGGGATCGGCAGGTCAGGGCGCCGCGTGGCGGCGTTGTCCCGGAAGCGGCGCAGCACGTCACGCTGACCCGACGGCATCGACGACGTGCCGCGGGAGGTGTTGTGGAAGGCACCCGCCCGGTAGGCGAGCGAGCGTTGGGCCCGCTCCAGTCGCGCGCCGGTGGGACGGCCGCCCATGGCGGTGTTGACGCCCTTGCCGGCGGCGGCGAGCGCCCCGAGGGCACTGGCCGCACCGGCGGCGATGGCGAGTCGGTTGAGCTTGGTCACCGGTTGATTGTCACCCCGGCTGGTCCACACCGGCGCCTTACGATCGCGCGTCGGACGCCCGACGCCCTGTTGCCGCCGCCACGAGCGCCTCGAACAGGCGCCCGTCGTCACCCGCCTCGGGGTGCCACTGCACCGCGATCCGGAAGCCCGCCGTGGGGTCCTCCATCGCCTCGAGCGTGCCGTCGGCGTGCCACGCGGACGGTCGGTAGACCGTGCCCTCCAGCGACTCCGGGTGCACGGCCTGGTGGTGGTAGGTCGGCACCTCGAGGGGGTCGGTGCCGAGGAGCTCGGCGAGGAGCGTGCCGGCGACGGGCGTGGCGTGGTGGAAGGAGTACTCCCCCGGCCGCGGCAGGTGCGCCTCATGACCCACGACGTCGGGCACGTGCTGGACGAGCGCTGCGCCCGCCGCCACGGCCATGACCTGCATCCCCCGGCAGATCCCCAGCACCGGGAGATCCCGCTCGTCGGACATGCGCGACAGGGCGAGCTCCCACGCGTCGCGGTCGGCGCGCGGTGCCTGCGACGTCGGGTGTGGCTCAGCGTCGTAGTGCACGGCCTCGACGTCCGCCCCGCCGGCGATGACGAGACCGTCGAGCCGGGCGAGCACGGCATCCGCCATGTCGTCGTCGGCGTCGTGACGCGGCGGCAGGATGACGGCGATCGCGCCGGCGCGCTCGATGTGGTCGACGTACCGGTACGGGAGCACGGCGCTGTGCTGCTGGACCCAGACCGAGCGGTCGACCGGCTCGACGTAGGCCGAGACGCCGATGACCGGGCGCGACGCATGCTGGCTCATGACACCCACCACCCTTACAGAGGCGTCACGTACGCGCCAGAGATGCCACCGTCGACGAGGAACGTCGAGGCGGTCATGAAGCTGGACTCGTCAGACGCCAGGAACAGCACGGCGTTCGCCATCTCCTCGGGCTCGCCGAAGCGACCCATCGGCACGTGCACCAGGCGCCTGGCGGCCCGCTCGGCGTCCGCGGCGAACAGCTCCTTGAGCAGCGGGGTGTTGACCGGGCCGGGGCACAGGGCGTTGACCCGGATGCCCTCGCGCGCGAACTGCACGCCGAGCTCGCGGGTCATGGCGAGCACCCCACCCTTGGACGCCGAGTACGAGATCTGCGACGTGGCGGCGCCCATGACGGCGACGAAGCTCGCGGTGTTGATGATCGAGCCCGACTTCTGCTCGATCATGTAGGGCAGGGCCGCCTTGCAGCACAGGTAGACCGAGGTCAGGTTGACCTCCTGGACCCGACGCCACGCGTCGAGGTCGGTGTTGAGGATCGAGTCGTCGTCGGGCGGGCTGATGCCTGCGTTGTTGAACGCGATGTCGAGCTTGCCGTACTTCTCGACGGCGGTCGCGAACAGTCGGTCGACGTCCTCCTTGCTCGCCACGTCGGTGTGCACGTAGGCCCCACCGACCTCCGCGGCCAGCGCCTCCCCCGCCTCGTCGTTGAGGTCGGCGACGACGACGGTCGCCCCCTCCTGCGCGAACCGCCGAACCGTCGCCAACCCGATGCCGGAGCAGCCACCGGTGACGACCGCGACCTTGCCCTCGAGCCTGCCTGCCATGCTGATCTCCTATGCCTCGGTGCTGATGAAGACGTTCTTGACCTCGGTGAACGCGTCGAGCGCGTCGGGGCCCAGCTCACGGCCGATGCCGCTCGCCTTGAAGCCGCCGAACGGCGTCGAGTAGCGCACCGAGCTGTGGCTGTTGACCGAGAGGTTCCCGGCCTCGACGCCACGGGCCACCCGGATGGCGCGACCGACGTCACGCGTCCAGATCGACCCCGACAGGCCGTAGGCCGTGTCGTTGGCCTTGGCGACCGCGTCGGCCTCGTCGTCGAAGGGCATGACCGCCACGACCGGCCCGAAGACCTCCTCGCGCCACACCCGGTCGTCGGTGCCGCTGGGCAGCACCACGGTCGGGGGGTACCACCAGCCGGCACCCTTCGGGGGCGGAGCCCCGGAAGGCGACGTCGACGGCCGGGTGGCCGGCATCCTCGGCCCCCTCGACGAAGCCGCGCACGGCATCGCGCTGACCGGAGGACACGAGGGGACCCATCTGGGTCGCCTCGTCGCCGGGGTCCCCGACGACGACGCTCGTGAGGGCCCGCTCGAAGCGCTCCATGAAGGCGTCGAACACGCTGCGCTGCACCAGGATCCGGGTACGGGCGCAGCAGTCCTGGCCGGCGTTGTCGAGGAAGCTCATCGGGGCGGAGGACGCCGCGGTGTCGAGGTCGGCGTCGGCGAAGACGATGTTCGCCGACTTCCCGCCGAGCTCGAGGGTCACCCGCTTGAGCTGGTCGGCGGCCTTGCGCATGATGCCCTGGCCGACCGCGGTCGACCCGGTGAAGCAGACCTTGCGCACGTCGGGGTGGGTGACGAACCGCTCACCCACGACCGACCCCTTCCCGGGGAGCACGGTGAAGACGCCCTCGGGGATGCCGGCGTCCAGGGCCAGCTGCCCGATGAGCATCGCGGTGAGCGGCGTCAGCTCGGCAGGCTTGAGCACCACCGTGTTGCCGGCGGCCAGCGCGGGGGCGAAGCCCCAGCCGGCGATCGGCATCGGGAAGTTCCAGGGCACGATCACCGAGACGACGCCCAGCGGCTCCTTGAACGTGACGTCGAGGCCGCCGGCGACCGGGATCTGCCGGCCGAAGAGGCGCTCGGGCGCTGCCGAGAAGTAGCGCAGCACGTTGACGACGTTGCCGACCTCCCAGCGGGCGTTGCCGATGGTGTGGCCGGAGTTGGCGACCTCGAGGGCGGCGAGCTCGGCGGTGGAGGCCTCGACCGCGTCGGCGAACCGGCGCAGGAGCATGCCCCGGTCGGCCGGGCTCACCGCTCGCCAGGCGGGCCCGACCTCGACGGCGCGGGCGATGGCGGCATCCGTCTCCTCGAGGCCGACGAGGTCGATCGTGGTGACGACCTGCTCGGTGGCGGGGTTGACGACGTCGTGTGCGTAGGTGGTGCTCATCAGGGTGGTGTCACAGCCTCTCGAAGCCGCGGACGCGTTCCCAGTCGGTGACCGCGGCGTTGAAGGCCGCGATCTCGACGTCCGCAGCGTTGACGTAGTGGTCGACGACGTCGTCGCCGAAGGCCTCGCGGGCGATGGCGCTGCCCGCGAGGAGGTCGCGGGCCTCGGCCAGGGTGCCGGGCACGTGCTCGTAGTCGCCCACGTAGGCGTTGCCCTCGCACACGGGCGGCAGCTCCAGCCCTTCCCGGATGCCGTGCAGCCCGCCGGCCATCATCGCCGCGACGGCCAGGTAGGGGTTGACGTCACCGCCGGGCAGACGGTTCTCGACGCGCAGCCCGGACCCGTGGCCGACGACCCGCAGGGCGCAGGTGCGGTTGTCCGTGCCCCAGGCGACGGCGGTCGGCGCGAACGAGCCGGCGGCGAAACGCTTGTAGGAGTTGATGTTCGGTGCGTAGAAGTAGGTCAGCTCGCGCATCGTCGCGAGCAGCCCGGCCATGAACTGGTCGAACAGCTCGCTGCGCCCGCCGTCCCGGTCGTCGTCGGCGAAGACGACCTCGCCGTCGGTGCCGCGCAGGGAGAGGTGGATGTGGCACGAGTTGCCCTCGCGCTGGTCGAACTTCGCCATGAAGGTGAGCGACTGACCGTGACGCGCCGCGATCTCCTTGGCCCCGGTCTTGTAGACCGCGTGGTTGTCGCAGGTGCGCACGACCCCGTCGAAGAGGAAGCCGATCTCGTGCTGGCCGAAGTTGCACTCGCCCTTGGCCGACTCCACGTTCATGCCGGCGGCGTACATCTCGTTGCGGATCTCGCGCAGCACCGGCTCGACCTTGCTGCCGCCGAGGATCGAGTAGTCGACGTTGTACCGGTTGGCGCCGGTCAGCCCCTGGTAACGACGGTCCCAGGCGTCCTCGTAGGACTGCTCGAAGAGGATGAACTCGAGCTCGGTGCCGGCGAACGCGGCGTAGCCGTCGGCCTCGGCCGCGGCGACCTGGCGCTTGAGGATGGAACGCGGCGACTGCACGACCTCGCCGCTGCCGTCGAGCCAGGTGAGGTCGCTCTGGATGGTCACCGACGCCGGGTGGCCCGGGGTGTGCCGCAGCGTCGTGAGGTCCATCTCGAAGAACATGTCCCCGTAGCCACGCTCCCACGACGACATCGCGTAGCCGTCGACGGTGTTCATGTCGACGTCGACCGCGAGGAGGTAGTTGCACCCCTCGGTGCCGTGCTCGAGCACGTGGTCGATGAAGAACTGGCCGTGCAGCCGCTTGCCCTGCAGGCGCCCCTGCATGTCGGTGAAGGCGACGATGACCGTGTCGACCTCGCCCGCCAGGACCGCCGCGCGCAGCTGGTCGACGGTGAACGGCGGGGGTCCCCCCGGGTGCATCGAGCTCGGCATGGTGCTCCTTCGTGTCGCTATCCGATGAGTCCACGCAGGAGCGCGGACGTGGCGTCGCAGTGCTCCTCCATGGTCGTGCGGGCCGTGTCGGGGTCACCGGCGAGGATCGCCGCGACCACCGCCTCGTGCTGCTGGTGGGAGTGCTCGATGTTGATGCGCAGCACGGGGATCTGGCCGAGCAGCTCGCCGAGCGCAGCCTGTGCCCGGGTTACCGCCTCGACCACCATCGGCGAGCCGGTGAGGGTGGCGATGGCCAGGTGCAGCCGGGAGTCGGCGATCCGGTGGCTGTCGATGTCGGCCTCGCGCACCGCGCGGCACGACTCGCTGAGCCAGTCGCGCTGGTCGCCCGAGAGCGGCCTGGTGGCCGCGAGCCTGGCGCTGCCCGGCTCGACGACCCGGCGGAAGTCCAGGGCGTCCTCCAGGGCGGCGCCGGTGCGCACCGGTGGCCCGTCCAGCACGGCGGGCTCGTCGCCGTTGCCGCGACCGGCATAGGTCACGACCGTGCCGCCACCGCGGCCGCGCCGGGTCGTGACCAGGCCGGCGTCGCGCAGCGCGGCGATCGCCTCGCGCAGGGTGTTGCGCGAGACACCCAGCCGCTCGGCGAGGTCGCGCTCGGCCGGAAGCTGCTCGCCGGCGACGAAGACGCCCAGCCGGATGGCGGTGGCGAGCTGCTCGACGGTGGTCTCGAAGACGTTGCCGACCGCCGGGCGAAGCACGGCATCCGGCAGCCGTGAGGGCTGCGAGCGCGACTGCTCCGGGGTCATGCGAGCGAGTATGCCGTGTAAATGGTTCGCATGTGAACCTTTAGTCACGCGAGCCGGGTCAACCACCCGTGGCTGTCGTCGGCGCGGCCGTACTGGATGTCGAGCAGGGCCCCGCGGATGGTGTTGGTGACCTCGCCACCGCCCTCCCCCGCGGTCGAGGGCGCGGACCCGCCCTCCCAGCGCAGCTCGCCGACCGGGGTGACCACGGCGGCCGTGCCGCAGGCGAAGATCTCGCGGATCTCGCCGCTCGCCACGCCGTCCTTCCACTCCTGGATCGGGATGCGGCGCTCCTCCGGCTCCAGCCCGAGGCCCTTGGCCAGCTCGAGGATCGAGCTGCGGGTGACGCCCTCGAGGATCGAGCCGGTGAGCTCGGGGGTCACCAGGCGGTTGTCGCGCGTGACGAAGAACAGGTTCATCCCGCCGAGCTCCTCGATGTAGGTCTGCGTCGAGGAGTCGAGGAAGACGGCCTGGTCGCAGCCGTTCTCGATGCCCTCGAGCTGGCCCGCGAGGGACGAGGCGTAGTTGCCGCCGGTCTTCGCGGCGCCGGTGCCGCCGGCGCCGGCGCGGGCGTAGTGCTGGGAGATCCAGAGGGTCACCGGCTTCAGCCCGCCGGCGAAGTAGGCCCCGGCCGGCGAGGCGATCAGGCAGTAGGTGACCTCGTTCGCCGGGCGCACGCCGAGGAAGGCCTCCGAGGCGTACATGAACGGCCGCAGGTACAGGCTGGTCTCACCGGTGCCGGCCGGCGGCACCCACGCCTTGTCGACCTCCACCAGGGCGCGCAGCGACGCGACGAAGTCGTCGGTCGGCAGCTCGGGCAGCGCCAGGCGGCGGGCGCTGCGCTGCATCCGCTCGGCGTTGGCCTCGGGGCGGAACGACCAGACCGAGCCGTCGGCGTGCCGGTAGGCCTTCAGGCCCTCGAAGATCTCCTGGGCGTAGTGCAGCACCGCGGCGCTCGGCATCAGCTGGATCGGGCCGTAGGGCTCGACCCGTCCGTCGCCCCAGCCACCGCTCTTGGTCCACACCGCACGCGCCATGTGGTCGGTGAAGAAGACCCCGAACCCCGGGTTGGCGTGGATCGCGGCACGTCGCTCGTCGCTCGCGGTCGTGGGGTTGCGGTGGAGGTCGAAGGTCAGGCTCATGGGACTCGTGGTCCTTTCCTCGGGAGCGTCAGTGCTACCCGCGAAGGCTACCCGTGCTCGGGCGCGGTCACAGACGGGCGGCGATGGCGTCACCGACAGCGACCGTGGAGCGCGGCGCACTGCCACGCTCGGCGAGGTCGGCGGCCACCGCCTGCTCCACCCGCTCGGCCTCGGCGGCGCGCCCGAGGTGGGCCAGCAGCATCCCGACCGACAGGATCGTCGCGGTGGGGTCGGCCTTGCCCTGGCCGGCGATGTCCGGCGCCGAGCCGTGCACCGGCTCGAACATGCTCGGGTAGCGGCCCTCGGGGTTGATGTTGCCGCTGGCCGCGAGCCCGATGCCGCCCGCGATCGCCGCGGCGATGTCGGTGATGATGTCGCCGAACAGGTTGTCGGTGACGATCACGTCGAAGCGACCGGGGTCGGTGGCGAGGAAGATCGTGGCCGCGTCGACGTGCTGGTAGGCGGTCTCGACGTCCGGGAACTCGACGGCGACCTCCTCGACCGTGCGCCGCCACAGGTGGCCGGCGTGGGTGAGCACGTTGTGCTTGTGCACGAGGGTGAGGTGCCGGCGCGGGCGGGCCTGGGCGCGGGCGAAGGCGTCACGCACGACGCGCTCGACACCGAAGCGGGTGTTGACGCTGACCTCGGTCGCGATCTCGTTGGGGGTGCCGGTGCGCAGCGAGCCACCGTTGCCGACGTAGGGCCCCTCGGTGCCCTCGCGCACGACGACGAAGTCGATGCCGTTCGGGGCGACCCGCTCGACGGCCAGCGGGCTCAGCACGCCGGGGTAGAGCTTGGCGGGGCGCAGGTTGACGTAGTGCTCCATCGCGAAGCGCAGCGGCAGCAGCACCCCCCGCTCGAGCACTCCGCTCGGCACGGTCGGGTCGCCGATGGCGCCGAGCAGGATGGCGTCGTGCTGCTTGAGCTCGTCGAGCACGGAGTCGGGCAGGGTCTCGCCGGTGGCGTGCCAGCGCTTCGCGCCGAGGTCGTACTCGGTCGTGGTGACCTTCGGGCCGGCCGCGCCGACGACCGCCTCGAGGATCTTCAGGCCCTCGGCGACGACCTCGGGGCCGATGCCGTCCCCACCGATGACGGCGATGTCCAGGGACGGCGATGCGGTCTCGGTCATGGTGTCCAGCCTAGGGAGCAGGTATCGGGATGCGGACGGCCGTCCCAGCCCGTGGATGGGCGGGACGGCCGGTCGTGCGGGCGGGTGACCCCGCGGGTCAGGCCCACGCAGGGCGTAGGACCCCGGTCACTCAGTCGTCGCTGTGTCCCTGGTCGCGCAGGTCCATCGACTCCTGCAGGGCCTGGCGGGCGAGGGTGGCCTCGTCGAGGGTGCTGTTCTCGTTCATCGTCGCATCTGCCTTCCACGGCCACGGGGGCCGGTCGATCGTGAAGTTCGGGTGGCTCGAGCCGAGAGATGTCTCGGCGAACCGGTCAGCGACGTCGCGGGATCTCCGCGGCGAGGGTGCTGACTACCGGACCTCGCCGCGGCTCGGAATGAGGATGAGTACCTCGAGCCGCTGCATGCCTTCGACGGTACGTGGACGTCCTAGTACCCGTCAGCCCCCCTCTCACCATCCGGACGCCCCACGGACGAGACGTGCGCCACATCCCCCGGTCCAGCGAGGGAATCCGCGGCCAGAACCGGGCCCGAGCACCGGAATCCGTACCGACGATCGCCTGCGGCCCTGCCCGCCGGGCTCCCTCGGACGGTCGACCGCCCCCTGGCAGTGAGCGACGGGCTCGATGAGAGACTGGCACCGGGTCGGGGAGGGCTCGGGAGGGCTCGGACGAAGGGAGGAACGGGTGCGCATCCGCTACCTGCTGCTGAACGCCTACGGGCGCGGCGGCACCATCCGGACGACGCTGTCGATGGCCGGGGCGCTGGCGGCGCGCGGCCACGACGTCGAGGTCGCGAGCCTGCTGCACCCCTCGCGAGCGGTGCCGGTGTTCCCGGTCGACCCGCGGGTGCGCGTCGTCCCGCTCACCGGGGCCCGGCCGCGCCGCTCGCACCCCGGGACCGCGTCGGATGCGGTGCGCTGGGCGTCAGCCAGGGCCCTGCGGCGCACTCACAGCCGGCTTGCCCACCCCCTCGACCGCCGGGCCGCCGTGCTCACCCGGGCCCACGACCACTGGCTGCGCCGCTACCTCGCGGCGCAGGACGACTCGGTCGTGGTCGCCACCCGGCTCTCCCTCAACCTGACGCTGGCGCGCTTGCGCACGGACCGCCAGGTCGCGATCGGACAGGAGCACAACCACCTCGCCCGCAACCGGGTGATCAGGGGCGACTACCAGGCGGTGTATCCCTCGCTCGACGCCCTCGCCGTGCTCACCCAGGGCGACGCGGCGGCCTACCGGAAGCTGCTCGGCGACTCCTGCCCGGTCGTCCTGATGCCCAACGCCCTCCCGCACGGCACGGTGCTGCGCCGCGCCGCCCTCACTGCGCCGGTCGCGGTCGCAGCCGGCATGCTGACCCGGCGCAAGGGTTTCGACCTGCTCATCGACGCCTGGCGGTCGGTGGCCGCCGAGCATCCGCAGTGGCGGTTGCGGATCTACGGCACCGGCGAGGACCACGACGCCCTCGTCGCCCAGATCGAGCGCTACGGGCTCACCGGCACGGTCACCCTGGAGGGGTTCACGGCCGACCTCATGGCAGAGCTGGGCGAGGCCTCGCTGTTCGTCCTCTCGTCGCGCGGCGAGGGCCTGCCGATGGTCGTCATCGAGGCGATGACGGCCGGGCTGCCCGTCGTCGCGTTCGACTGCCCGACCGGCCCGGCCGAGCTGCTCGACGGCGGTCGGTGCGGTGTGCTCGTACCGCCGGGCGACAGCGCGGCGCTGGCGGACAGCATCCGACGCCTGGTCTCCGACGAACCGGAGCGGCGCCGGCTCGCCGATGCCGCGGCCGAGCGGGCCCTCGACTACGACCCCGCCACCCGGGCACGGCAGTGGGAGCAGCTCTTCGAGACGCTCGGCGACGCCCGAGGTCTCTCGCTCGGCCGGTGAGCGCGCCGGCGCGACCGTCAGACGAGGTCGACGACCCGCACCGTCTCGGCGCCGATCTCCTTCTCGATGGCGGCGACGACGTCGAGCGGGATGGCCTGGTCGACGGTGAGCGCGATCAGGGCCTTGGCCGCGTCGTCGTCGCGTGAGACCTGCATGCCGGCGATGTTGACGTCGGCCTCGCCGAGCAGCTTGCCGACGGCGCCGATGACACCGGGGCGGTCCTCGTAGGCGAAGAACGCCATGTGCGTGCTGATCGGGATCTCGAGGTCGTAGCCGTTGATGCCGATCAGCTTCTGCACCATCTTCGGCCCGGTCAGGGTGCCGGCCACCGACACCGTGGTGCCGTCGGCGAGGGTGCCGTGCAACGTGGTGACGTTGCGGAAGTCCTCGGAGACCTCGTCGGTGACCAGGCGCGACTCGCAGCCGCGGTCCTTGGCGAGCAGCGGGGCGTTGACGTAGGTGACGGGGTCCTCGGTGACGTCCGTGAACAGGCCCTTGAGCGCGGCGAGCTCCCAGACCGACACGTCGTGCGTGGTGATCTCGCCACGGACCTCGACGTCGAGCTGCACCGGCACCGCGCCCGCGAACGCGGTGAACACCCGGCCGAGCTTCTCGACGAGGTCGATGCCGGGCCGCACCTCCTCGGCGACGGCGCCGCCGGCGACGTTCACGGCATCCGGCACGAGGTCACCGCCGAGAGCCAGGCGCACCGACTTCGCCACGGCGACACCGGCCTTCTCCTGGGCCTCCTCGGTCGAGGCGCCCAGGTGCGGGGTGACGACGACCGACTCGTGGGCGAACAGCGGGCTGTCGGTGCACGGCTCGGTCGCGAAGACGTCGAGGCCGGCGCCGGCCACGCGCCCCTCGGCGATGGCGTCGGCGAGGGCCTCCTCGTCGAGCACGCCGCCGCGGGCGGCGTTGATGACGCGCACGGTCGGCTTGACCTTGGTGAGCGCCTCCTTGCCGATCAGGCCGATCGTCTCGGGGGTCTTGGGCAGGTGGATGGTGATGAAGTCGCTCTCGGCGAGCAGCTCGTCCAGGGTGACCAGGCGGGCGCCGAGCACGCCGGCGCGCTGCACCGAGACGTAGGGGTCGTAGGCGAGGATCTCGACGCCGAAGCCCTTGAGCCGCTCGGCGACGAGCTGGCCGATCCGCCCGAACCCGACGATGCCGACCTTCTTCTCGAGCAGCTCGACGCCGCCGTACTTGCTGCGCTTCCAGGCGCCGTTCTTCAGGGCCTCGTTGGCCGGCGCGATGTTGCGGGCGCAGGCGAGCAGGAGGCCGACCGCGAGCTCGGCGGCACTGGTGATGTTGGAGGTCGGTGCGTTCACGACCATGACACCGGCCTTCGTGGCGGTGTCGACGTCGACGTTGTCGAGACCCACGCCGGCGCGGGCGATGACCTTGAGGTTCTTGGAGGCGGCGATCGCCTCGGCATCCATCTTCGTCGCGGAGCGGATGAGGACCGCGTCGACGTCGGCGAGGGCCGGGAGCAGTGCCCCGCGGTCGGCGCCGTCGACGTGGCGGACCTCGAAGTCCGGGCCGAGGGCGTCGAGCGTCGCGGGTGAGAGCTCCTCGGCGATGAGGACGACGGGCTTGGTCACGAAAGGTCCCTCTTTCGGTGCTGCGGTCAGTCATCCGCCGGTCGGCCGGATGCCGGTGCCCGGGTGGGCAGACCCCTCACCGAGGTGGTGCACGGGGGCCTCCGGCACGCCGCTGGGCCGGGTCTCCATGATAGATGCGTGCCAGCATGTGGACGCCACTGCCCACGATGTGAGCCTCGTCGCTGTCGTGTCGCGTCGTGCCCGGGTCCCGGTGGCGAGGGCCCGGGGTCAGGGCTGCTCGCGACGGACCTCGGCGTGCCGGGCGATGACCGCCTCCGGGTCGGGGACGACCACGAAGAAGCCCTTGGTCGGGTGGCTGCGGCTGGGGCGCGGCATCAGGTAGGGGCTCGGAACCGTCAGCACGGCGAGGGGCCAGACGCCGAGCCAGCCGGACCGCGCCTCGGGCACCAGGCGCGGCTCGGTGACCCGCACGAGGAGGTTCGGGAACCGGGGGCGCGGCCCGCTGGTGACCCCGGTGAAGGAGCAGTTCAGCCCCTCGGGCGACCCCCAGGGGTCCAGCTCACGCAGGTGCTCGACCCGGTCGACCTCGGCCCACGGGATGACGAGGGGCTGGGTGAGCAGGGCCGGGTCGCGCACGACGAAGGCGACGTGCCCGGCATCCACCTCGGGTGCGCGCAGCAACCGCCGCCCGAGGACGACGGCAGGCACTACCCAGGCGAGCGCCACGACACCGAGGACCGCCGCGGGGAGGAGGTCCGCACCATCGGGCCCCGGGCTCAGGTCACCGGGCCACCAGACGGTCGCTGCGACCACCACGGCCAGGACGACGGGAAGGACACCGAGGAGGATCAGCCCCCAGCCGCCGCGGCTCCCCCACTGGTCGCTCGACCACCGGGGCACCTGCACGGGAACGACCACCCCCGCAGGGTACGAGCCCAGCCGGCCGGAGCCGGTCGAGAGTAGAGAACACGCCGCCCCGGCGAACCGGAGGCGGCGTGTTGTCTGCTCTCGACGAGCGGTGCTGAGGGTCAGCGCGCGGCGGAGCCCTCGACGTAGTCCTGGTCGCGGTCGGAGTCGACCCACGCCATCAGCTTGCGCAGGTCGCGGCCGGTGGCCTCGATCGGGTGCTGGGCACCCTTCTCGCGCAGCGCCTTGAACTCGGGGGCGCCGGCGTCCTGGTCGTCGATGAACCGCTGGGCGAACTTGCCGCTGCGGATGTCGGCGAGCACCGCCTGCATGTTCTCCTTGACCGACGGGTCGATGACCCGCGGGCCGGACACGTAGTCGCCGTACTCCGCGGTGTCGGACACCGACCAGCGCTGCTTGGCGATGCCGCCCTCGACCATCAGGTCGACGATCAGCTTGAGCTCGTGGAGGCACTCGAAGTAGGCGACCTCGGGCTGGTAGCCGGCCTCGACCAGCGTCTCGAACCCGTACATGACCAGCTGCGAGGCACCGCCGCAGAGCACGGCCTGCTCCCCGAACAGGTCGGTCTCGCACTCCTCGGTGAAGGTGGTCTGGATGCCGCCGGCGCGCAGGCCGCCGATCGCCTTCGCGTAGGACTTGGCGAGCGCCCAGGCCTGCCCGGAGGCGTCCTGCTCGACCGCGACGAGCACGGGCACGCCGCGCCCGTCGGCGAACTCGCGGCGCACGAGGTGGCCGGGGCCCTTGGGCGCGACCATGATGACGTCGGAGCCGGCCTCGGGCTGGATGTAGCCGAAGCGGATGTTGAAGCCGTGCCCGAAGAGCAGCGCGGCGCCCTCGGCGAGGTTGGGCCTGATGTCGTTCGCGTACACGGTGCGCTGCACCTGGTCGGGCGTCAGGATGACGACGAGGTCGGCCTCCTTGACGGCGTCCGCCACGCTGAGCACGCGCAGGCCCTCGGCCTCGGCCTTCGGGCGGGACTTCGAGCCCTCGGCGAGCCCGACGCGCACGTCGACCCCGGAGTCGCGCAGGTTCAGCGCATGGGCGTGGCCCTGGCTGCCGTATCCGATGACCGCGACCTTGCGGCCCTGGATGACGGCCAGGTCGGCGTCGTCGTCATAGAACATCTCGGCCATCGTGTCGGCCTCTCCTTGTGTGGGGTGGTGGTGCTTCGGTCGTGGACTGTATGCGGTGCCGCCGGCCTCGCGCGGTGCGGTCTCAGGTCGGATGCCGGGTGGCCGGCATCCGCTGTCCGGTCACGCGCCGCGGTTGGTGTTCAGGCGCTGCGCAGGGCCCGGTCGGTGATGGAGCGCGGCCCGCGCCCGATGGCGACGAGCCCGGACTGGACGAGCTCCTTGACGCCGTAGGGCTCGAGCACGTCGAGCAGGGCCTTGAGCTTGTCGGTGTTGCCGGTGGCCTCGATGGTCAGCGAGTCGGTGGCGACGTCGACGACCTTGGCGCGGAACATCTGCACCATCTCGAGCACCTGGCTGCGGGTGCCGGCGTCGGCCCGCACCTTGATGAGCATGACCTGGCGCTGCACCGCGGACTGCGGCTCGAGCTCGACGACCTTGAGCACCTCGACGAGCTTGTTGAGCTGCTTGGTCACCTGCTCCAGCGGGAGGTCCTCGACGTCGACGACGACGGTCATCCGGGAGACGTCCGGGTACTCCGTCTCCCCCACCGCGAGCGAGTCGATGTTGAACCCGCGGCGGGAGAACAGCGCCGCGATCCGGGCCAGGACGCCGGGCTTGTTCTCGACGAGGACGGACAGGGTGTGCTTGGACATGGACGTGCCGCCTTCAGTTCTCATGGGAGCCCGAGGGCGACCCGTCGTGGTCGGGGTCGAGCCCCTGCTCCAGCGCCTCGGACTCCTCGCGGTCCCACTGCGGAGCGGTGTCGCGGGCGACCTGGATCAGGTCGTTGCTGACCCCGGCGGCCACCATCGGCCAGACCATGGCGTCGCGGTGCACGACGAAGTCGACGACGACCGGCCGGTCGTTCACCTCCATCGCCGCCCGGATCGTCGCGTCGACGTCCTCCGGTCGCTCGCACCGGAACCCGGCGCAGCCGTAGGCCTCGGCGAGCTTGACGAAGTCGGGCACCCGGGAGCCGACCGAGGTGTGCAGGTCGGTGGCCGAGTAGCGCTCGTTGTAGAACAGCGTCTGCCACTGGCGCACCATGCCGAGCGAGCTGTTGTTGATGATCGCGACCTTGATCGGGATGTTGTTGATGACGCAGGTGGCGAGCTCCTGGTTGGTCATCTGGAAGCAGCCGTCGCCGTCGATCGCCCACACCGTGCGGTCGGGCTCACCGACCTGCGCACCCATGGCCGCCGGCACGGCGTACCCCATCGTGCCGAGGCCACCGGAGTTCAGCCAGGCGTTGGGGCGCTCGTACTGGACGAACTGGGCCGCCCACATCTGGTGCTGGCCGACGCCGGCGACGTAGCAGGCCTCGGGCCCGGCGATCGCGCTGAGCCGCTCGATCACGTACTGCGGGGCCAGGGTGCCGCCCTCGGGCACGGTGTAGCCGGCGGGGAACATCTCCTTCCAGCCGGCCACCCGCTCACGCCACTCGGTGTAGTCGCCGCCTCGACCGGCGTCGATGTCGGCGTCGACGGCCTCGATGAGGTCGGTGAGCACCGCGCGGCAGTCGCCCACGATCGGCACGTCGGCCTTGCGGTTCTTGCTGATCTCGGCCGGGTCGATGTCGGCGTGGATCACCTTGGCGTCGGGGGCGAACGTCTTGAGCTGGCCGGTGACCCGGTCGTCGAAGCGGGCGCCCAGGGTGATGAGCAGGTCGGACTTCTGCAGGCCGGTGACGGCCGAGACCGAGCCGTGCATGCCCGGCATCCCGAGGTGGAGCGGGTGGCTGTCCGGCAGCGCGCCACGCGCCATCAGCGTGGTGACGACCGGGATCTGGCTCAGCTCGACGAACCGCCGCAGCTCCTCGCTGGCGCGGGCCCGGATGACCCCACCGCCGACGTACAGGATCGGGCGCTGCGCCTCGGCGATCAGCCGCGCGGCCTCGCGGATCTGCTTGCTGTGCGGCCGGGTGACCGGGTGGTAGCCGGGCAGGTCGATGCGCGGCGGCCAGGAGAAGTGGGTGCGGGCCTGCAGGGCGTCCTTGGAGATGTCGACGAGCACCGGGCCGGGGCGGCCGGTGGCGGCGATGTGGAACGCCTCGGCGATGACGCGCGGGATGTCGTCGGCGTTGGTCACGAGGTAGTTGTGCTTGGTGATCGGCATCGTGATGCCGCGGATGTCGGCCTCCTGGAAGGCGTCCGTGCCGATGGACGCCGAGCTGACCTGCCCGGTGATCGCGACGATCGGCACCGAGTCCATGTGGGCGTCGGCCAGGGGGGTGACGAGGTTCGTGGCGCCGGGGCCCGAGGTCGCCATGCACACGCCGACCTTGCCGGTCGCCGCCGCGTAGCCCTCGGCGGCGTGGCCGGCACCCTGCTCGTGGCGCACCAGGATGTGCCGCACCTTGACCGAGTCCAGGAGCGGGTCGTAGGCGGGCAGGATCGCGCCACCGGGGATGCCGAAGACGGTGTCGACGTCCATCGCCTCGAGCGAGAGCACCAGGCTCTGCGCACCGGTCACCTCGATCGGGGTGCGGGCCTTCGCCTGTTGCGCCACCTGCGCGGGGCTGGGGGCACTCGGGGCCACTGGGACAACCGGGGGCGCCGGCCTGGTCTCGCTCACTGCTGTCACCGTTTCTCTGGGTCAACCGCTCTCTTGGCGGCCGTCGTCCGTGCACAAAAAAACCCTCCAGTCCCTGTGCGGGACGACGGAGGGAGCGCGCCAGATCTGAAGTCGATCAGGCGCGCCGTGAAAGTACGAGGACGAGGGCCACACGTGCACTCTCCCCCCGCCCGTATGCCGTGTCAACCGGCGAGACGGCCGATCCCACGATCCGGAACCGTGAGGTCGCTCACCCCTGGTGGCGGTCCTCCGCTAGCGTTCCCGCCGAACGCCCTCGTCGACGGGCCACCCACGAGGAGGACCGGATGACCACCGAGGCCAGCGCCGTCTTCGTCGTCGTGGTGGGCCTGCGGTTCCTCCTCCCCCTGTTCATCCCCAGGTGGCCGCTGCCCGCGGTCCTCGCCTGCCTGGCGCTCGACGGCATCGACCAGAGCATCTTCCAGGCCTTCGGCTTCGACCCACCGGGCTACCAGAACTACGACAAGGCGATGGACCTGTTCTACCTGTCCATCGCGTTCCTGGCCTCGCTGCAGAACTGGACGCGCAGCTCGGCGGTCGGCATCTCGCGGTTCCTGTTCTTCTACCGGATGGTCGGGGTGATGCTCTTCGAGATCACCGGGGTGCGCGCCCTGCTGCTCGTCTTCCCGAACACCTTCGAGTACTTCTTCATCGCGTACGAGGCCGTGCGGCTGCGCTGGGACCCGCGGCGGTTCGGCACCCGCTCCTGGGTCATCACGGCGGCCGCCATCTGGATCGTCGTGAAGCTGCCCCAGGAGTACTGGATCCACGTGGCCCAGCTCGACTTCACCGACACGTGGAACGACGTGCCGTGGTTCGCTCCGCTGGTGTCGACCCTGGTGCTGGTCGCGCTCGCCCTGCTGTGGTTCGCCGTGCGGCCCCGCCTGATGCCTGCCGACTGGCCGTGGCGCGTGGCCGCCGACCCGCTGCCCGCGGAGATGGACACCGCCGCGGAGCGCGACGCGTGGACCGCCGCCCACGTGCGCGTCCTGTCGTCATCGACGCTGGAGAAGGTCGTGCTCATCGGCCTGCTGTCGACGATCTACGCGCGCATCCTGCCCGGGCTGGACGTGTCCGACGTGCAGATGTTCGTCGGCATCGCGGTCTACGTCGTCATCAACGCCGCCATCTCGATCGCCTTCGCGAAGCGCGCCGGCACCCGTGAGGGCCTGGCCGCGGACTTCGGGGTGCGCGTCGTCGTGAACGTCGGGCTGGTGCTGCTGGCGCGGCTCGTCCTCGGCGCCGGGGCGCTCGACCTGTCGGCCACGGTCTTCTTCGTGCTGCTGGTCTCGCTGCTGGTCACGATGCACGACCGGTACGCACCGGTCGCCGCGGTGCGGGCCGAGCACGACCGCACCGACCCCGAGCCGGCCGCCCCCGTCGCCGCCTGACGCAGGAACCTTCACCACCGCAGGGGTACTGAACTGGTGCGAAGGTCAAGGTTCCAGCACCGGGCGGGAAAGTTGGGGCCGGCCGGGCGGGTCAGATCTGGGCGGTGGCGAGCTGGCCGAGCAGCTCGGGCGCGTGCCGGTCGATGCGGGCGCCGCCGAGCACCACCCCGGTGGCGAGCAGGCCGAACCCGTAGACCGTGCCGACCACCAGCCCCACCCACCGGCCGACCCCCGAGCCGGACGTCAGGATCACCACGACGACGGCCGGGAGGGTGAGCAGCACCGGCCCGACGAACGACACGATCGCGGTCAGGCAGCCCTGGGCGGCCCCGCCGGACGTCGCCGCGAACGGGTTGCCCCCGGTGCGGGGCGCCGTGCCCGGCAGCACCGCGCCCACCCCGACGGCCAGGCCGAGGCTGGCGAGGAACGACACCACGACCACGGTCAGCCAGGACACCGGGTGCGAGATGACGCCCAGCAGCACGCTCACGACGTAGGTCAGCACGACGACCGGCCCGAACACCACGGTCGAGGCGATCGCGCGACCCAGCCGGTCCTCCCAGCCCCGCACGCCGACGGCCACGTGCAGCCACCAGGCGGGGCCGTCGAAGGCGAGGTCGTTCATCAGGGTCAGCCCGGCGAACACCGCCAGGGTGACGATGCCGATGCCGGCCAGCCCCGGTGTGTCGGTGAACACGGCCTGGAGCACGAAGAAGATCGGCAGCACGGCGGTCCGCAGCGCGATGCCGACGAGCCGGCTGTCGCGGTACCAGGCCCGCACCCGGCGGGCCGCGATCGACGCCGTCGGTGACGTGCCCAGCAGCACCGGCAGCAGCCGCCCCCGCCCGATCCGCTGGCCGCCTGAGCTGGTGAGCGGCGAGGTGAGGGTGCGCGCCAGCAGCCGGACCCAGACCGCGTGCAGGCCCGCGACGAAGCACACCGCGAGCGCCAGGTGCACGGCGAACGACACCCAACGACCCGTGGCGACGTCGAACGGCAGCGCCCACGCCCATCCGAACGGGGTCCACGACGCGACGACGGCCGAGCGCGTCGCGTCGAACGAGCTCAGGTCGGTGCCGAGCGTGCCGGTCGTCAACAGCGCGTTCATCGCGAGCGGGATGAGCGTGACGACCGAGACGACGGAGGCCCCCAGGACACGCCCGACCCGCGTGGTCATCACCCGGGCCAGCGCGCTGGTGACCGCGCGGGAGAGCAGGATCGCGGTCAGCACCCCGAGCACGCCACCGATCAGCGCGGCCGGTACCGCGGCCGGGTGGGCGAGCCACGCCCCCGCCTGGGCCAGCGCCAGCCCGATCAGCATGACCGCCGGGATGCCGGTGCAGGCGGCGGCGAGCAGGCCGCGGGCGAGCTCGCCGGCGCGCAGGGGCAGCACCGAGAAGCGCGCCGGGTCGAGGATCGAGTCGACACCGGTGGCGATCAGGCTGAGCACGGTCCACATCAGCGTGATGACGGTGAAGAGCGGCACGGTGAGCGCGGTGATCCGCAGCGGGCGTTGCGAGAGCAGCAGGAGGCCGGGGCCGAGCAGCGCCAGCACCCCGAGCGCCGCGAGCCCGCCCACGATCGACGAGACGAGGTGGAGGGGGCTGCGGGTCATCGCGGTGCGCCACATGGCGAAGCGCAGGCGGACGATCAGCCCAACCACGTCAGCCCCTCGCCGGCGGCGTCGGACGCACCGACCAGCTCGAGGAACCGCTGGTGGAGGGTCCCACCACCGGTGATCCCCGCGGTGGTGTCCTCGGCGAGCACCCGCCCGCCGGCGATGACGGCGACCCGGTCGCACAGCCCCTCGACGAGCTCCATGACGTGGCTCGACATCACGACCGTGCCGCCGTTCGCGACGTAGCGGCGCAGGATGGTGCGGATGGTCTGCCCCGACACCGGGTCGACCGCCTCGAACGGCTCGTCGAGCACGAGCAGCCGCGGGGCGTGGATGAGCGCGGCCGCCAGGCTGATCTTCTTGACCATGCCGGCGGAGTAGTCGGCCACGACGGTGCTCGCGTCGTCGGCGAGGTCGAGCACGGTGAGCAGCTCGGCGGCGCGCTCGGCCGTCACGTCACGCGGCATCCGGCGCAGGGCGCCCACGTAGGTGAGCAGCTCGCGCCCGGAGAGCTGCTCGAACAGCCGCATGCCGTCGGGCGAGATGCCCATGACCGCCTTGGCGGCGGCCGGGTCGGCCCACACGTCGTGGCCGAGGATGCGGGCGGTGCCGCCGTCGGGCCGCAGCAGCCCGGTCGCCATCGACAGCGTCGTCGTCTTGCCGGCGCCGTTGGGGCCGACCAGTCCGTAGAGCGAGCCGCGGGGAACCACCAGCGACAGGCCGTGGACGACCCTTCTCCCCCGGAACTCCTTGACGAGGTCGACCAGCTCCAGCGCCGGCCCCTCCCCCAGCGGCTCAGTCACACACGGCGCCCGTGCTCGCGCTGCCGACCAGGCGGCGGTACTTCGCGAGCACCCCGCGGGTGTACTTGGGCTCGGGGTGGGTCACACCCTCGGTGCGGCGGTGCTCCAGCTCGGCGTCGTCGACGAGCAGGTCGAGCAGCCCCTGCGCCACGTCGAGCCGGATGCCGTCGCCGTCGCGGACGAACGCGATCGGCCCCTCGTCGACCGCCTCGGGCGCGACGTGGCCCACGCACAGCCCCGTCGTGCCACCGGAGAACCGGCCGTCGGTCATCAGCAGCACGTCCTTGCCGAGCCCGGCGCCCTTGATCGCACCGGTCACGGCGAGCATCTCGCGCATGCCGGGGCCGCCCTTGGGGCCTTCGTACCGGATGACGACGACGTCGCCGGCCGCGATCGTGCCGTCCTCGACGGCGTCCATCGCGGCACGCTCGCCGTCGAAGACCCGTGCGGTGCCCTCGAAGACGTCGGAGTCGAACCCGGCCGACTTCACGACGGCGCCCTCGGGGGCCAGCGACCCCTTGAGGATGGTGATGCCGCCGGTGCGGTGGATCGGCTGCGACATCGCCCGCACCACCTTGCCGTCGACGTCGGGGGGCGCGATGTGGCGGAGGTTCTCGGCCATCGTCTTTCCGGTGACCGTGAGGCAGTCGCCGTGCAGCAGACCGGCATCCAGCAGGGCACGCATGACGACGGGCACACCACCGACCCGGTCGACGTCGGTCATGACGTAGGACCCGAACGGCTTGACGTCGGCGAGGTGCGGCACCTTGGCGCCGACCCGCGAGAAGTCGGCGAGGGTCAGGTCGACGTCGGCCTCGTGGGCCATGGCGAGCAGGTGCAGCACGGCGTTGGTGGAGCCGCCGAACGCCATGACGACGGCGATGGCGTTCTCGAAGGCCTCCTTGGTCATGATGTCGCGGGCCGTGATGCCCTGGCGGAGCAGCTCGACGACGGCCTCACCCGACTTGCGGGCGAACCCGTCGCGGCGCCGGTCGGTGGCCGGCGGGGCGGCAGATCCGGGCAGGGACATGCCGATCGCCTCGGCGACCGACGCCATCGTGTTGGCGGTGTACATGCCACCGCAGGCACCCTCACCGGGGCAGATCGCGCGCTCGATGGCGTCGACGTCCTCACGGCTCATCAGCCCGCGGGCGCAGGCGCCGACGGCCTCGAACGCGTCGATGATCGTGACGGTGCGCTCCGAGCCGTCGGACATCTTCGCGATGCCGGGCAGGATCGAGCCGGCGTAGAGGAACACCGACGACAGGTCCAGGCGCGCTGCGGCCATCAGCATCCCGGGCAGCGACTTGTCGCAGCCGGCGAGCAGCACCGAGCCGTCGAGCCGCTCGGCCTGCATCACGGTCTCGACCGAGTCGGCGATGATCTCGCGGCTGACCAGCGAGAAGTGCATGCCCTCGTGGCCCATCGAGATGCCGTCGCTCACCGAGATGGTGCCGAACTCGAGCGGGTAGCCCCCGCCCGCGTGCACGCCGTCCTTGACCGCCTTCGCGAGGCGGTCGAGCGAGAGGTTGCACGGGGTGATCTCGTTCCACGAGCTCGCCACGCCGATCTGGGGCTTGGCGAAGTCGTCGTCGCCGAGGCCGACGGCGCGCAGCATCCCCCTCGCGGCGGTCTTCTCGAGACCGTCGGTGACGTCGCGGCTGCGGGGCTTGATGTCGGGGGACGTCGTCATGCCGCCCATCCTAGGTACCTGCCCACCGCGCCGACCGGGCGTTGCGGTGGTTGTCCCGCTGGGTGGCTCGATCAGGTGGGCAGGGTGCCCCGCACCACGCTGTCGCCCGAGTGCTGCGGCGAGTCGTCGTAGCCCTCGCGCGAGATGTCGACGATGACGTAACCCTGGTCGAGCAGGCTCTGCGGGATCGCGAACGACTGGTCGGTGTCGCCGGGTGGCAGCACCCCCACCGACACCATCCGCTTGAGGTCCTTGTTGATCAGCCACACCTCGAGGTAGCCCTTGCCGGGGTCGATCGGCTGGGTGCTCACGGACAGGTCGAGCCGGCCGTCCTGGCGCACGACGTCGGCGGTCCCCCGGGCCTGACGGGTGTCGAGGGTGTCGAGGGTGGTGCTCGCGACGGTGACCGGTGCGGCGGCCTGCTCCCCGGCGACGAGGCGGGCGCCCACGGCGCCGACGACCAGCCCGGCCGCGGCCGCGCCAGCGACCCAGGCCACCGGGAAGCGACGCCGAGCCGTGCGGGTGGCGCGCTGCCGCGCGAGGTCGTCAGCGGCATCCACGACGGATGCCGGTGCCACCTCGGCGCACGCCGCCGGGTGCCGCGGTGTGGGCGCCGCGGCGCCCGGCTCCCGGTCGATCTCGGCGGTGACCGCGTCCCACACCGACGACGGCGGTGCCACCAGCTCGGGAACCGGTGCGCGCAGGGTGGTCATCGTGTGGCGGAGCGCGGCGAGCGCCTCGGAGCACTGCGGGCAGCTGCGCACGTGCTCGGTGACCCCGGACGGTGCCGGGTCGCCGAGGGCGATGGCGGCGAGTGCGTCGTCGTCAGGATGGGTCACGGTTCACCTCCTCCAGGCGGTTCCTCAGTCGGGTCAGTCCTCGCCGGACGTGGCTCTTGACGGTGCCGAGCGGCAGGTCGAGCCGCTCGGCGATCTGTTCGTGGGTGAGGTCCTCGAGAAAGGCCATCCGTACCACGGTGCCCCGCGGCTCCCCGAGCCGACCGAGCTCGTCGTGCAGCACGAGCCGCGAGGCGAGCTGGTCGTCGGGTGGGGCGGCCAGCGCCTCCGGGGCGGCGTGCGCCGCGACGGCCGCGGCATCTCGGGCCTGTCGCGCCCGTCGCGCGTGCGCGTCGGCGAGGGTGTGCCGGGTGATGCCGACCAGCCACCCTGCGACCGAACCGCGGTCCGGTCGCAGGGTGTGCCGGCTGCGCCACGCGGACACGAACACCTGCTGGGTCACGTCCTCGGCGTCGTGGTGGTTGCCGAGCGACCGGAGGGCCAGGGTGTGCACCAGCGAGGACCACTCCCGGTAGGCCTCGGCGAGGGCGTCGCGCGACCCGTCGCGCAGCCGCGCGGCGAGGTCGTCGACGTCGACCTGCTCGCCCGTGCTCACCTCGCCCACCCTAGGTCGTAGGCCACCGCCGATGCTTGTCACGGGACGCCGCGCGACTCAGAGGTCGAGGGGACGCAGCACGAAGATGATCCCGTGGGCGATCTGCCGGTTGCCCTTGTTGATGTCGAGGGACTGCGGGTTGAGGAACGGGTTGACGTCGTTGGGGTCCTGGTCGCGCAGCTCGACGATCGGGAAGAACTTGCTGTAGACCCGCACCTTGATCGTCCCGCCCTGCGCGGTGGTGAGCACCGCACCGTTGGCGTTGACGGCATCCTTCTTGGTGAGGGTGGCCCCGGGGATGACGTGGTAGAGCAGCACCTGCTCGATCGCGTCGACGCCCACGGCGTCGACCAGGGCGGTGAAGGTCTTCTGCTCGGTGCTCGGCCACTTCTTGGTGAGGTCGTGGGCGAGCACCTGGAAGGCACGGTCGTTGGGGATGAACGCCGTGAGCGGCACGGTGCCGTCGGTGAGCAGGCCCACCGGGCTGGTGGGCTTGGCGGCCAGCACCGCGAGCACGGCCTCGGTGACGATGTCGTAGTCGTACCAGTTGCGGTCGAAGCGGTTGCCGTCCGAGGTGAGCACTGCGGCCAGGCTGCGGGTGCCGGTGGCCGTACCGCTCGCGGTGGCGGCCGGGGCTGCGACGGCAGCCGTGGCGGCCAGGCCGACGGTGGTGGCGATGACGCCGAGGCGACGGAGGTTCATCGGGCGTTCCTCTCTCGTGGGGTGCGACCGCGACGCTGCGGCCTCACCACCTACTTCCGCCAGGACCCCGGGTCCGGATGCACCCGGGCGGGAGAACTTCACGACGCGGTCGTGGTCTCGCGGCCGGCGAGCCGCCAGTAGCCCACGGCCAGGCTGGTGGCGATCGTGAGCCAGCCGGCATACGGCACCAGCGCCCAGCCGCCCCAGGGCAGCAGCGAGTGGGTCAGCACCACCAGCGCCCAGGTGAGCGACGGCCGCCCCGGCGAGCAGCACGGCCGCCCGGCCGAGGTCGTGCCGCCGGTAGAACGCGTGCGCCCAGCCGAGCGCGAGGGCCACCGAGGCGGTGAACAGCACCAGCCAGCGCAGCCCGTCGCGGGGCGGGCACTCCAGTGCCACGGCGAGGCCGACCACCGCCAGCGCCCCGAAGTTCAGCGGCCAGATGACGCCGAACACGAGGTCCGGCGGCTGCCAGCGCGGGCGCGGGAGCGAGCGGTACCACTCGGACTCCGCAGCGGTCCACCGGGCCGCGAGGGTGGCGTAGCCGACCACGACGACGAGCACGCCGGCCGCGACGGCGACCCGCGCCGCGGTCATCGGGCGCCCGCGCCCACCGGGGTGCCCTCGACGTCGTCGGCCGCGGTCGGCAGCTGCGCGTCGCCGGCGCGCCGCGGCCACCAGAAGCGGTCGCCGAGGATGAGGGCCAGGGCCGGCACGAGCACGGTGCGCACGACGAGGGTGTCGAGCAGCACCCCGACGCAGATGACGACGCCGAGCTGGGCCAGCACCACCAGCGGCAGCACGCCGAGCACGGCGAAGACCGCGGCGAGCAGGATGCCGGCGCTGGTGATGACCCCGCCGGTGGCCGCGAGCGCACGAAGCATCCCCTGGTTGGCGCCGTGCCCCCGGGCCTCCTCGGCGGCCCGGGTGACCAGGAAGATGTTGTAGTCGACGCCGAGTGCCACGAGGAAGACGAAGGCGAGCAGCGGCACGCCGTCGTCGAGCTTCTCGAAGCCCAGCACGTTGGTGAAGATGACCCAGGACAGCCCCAGGCTGGCGAGGTAGGTCGCGACGACGGTGGCCACGAGCACCACCGGAGCGACGAGCGAGCGCAGCAGGGCGCCGAGGGCGACGAGCACGAGCAGCAGGATGACCGGCAGGATCACCTGCAGGTCGCGGCGGTGGGCGTCCGAGGCGTCCAGGGCGACCGCCTCGGTGCCCCCCACGTGCGTGTCGGGTGTGTCGGCGACGGCGTCGCGCAGGGCGAGCACGGTGTCGGAGGCGGCGTCCGAGCCGGGCTGGGCGTCGATGACGGCGTCGACCTCGGTGACGCCGTTGCCGGTGGCGGCCACGCGCACCGCGCTGACCCCGTCGACCTGGCGCACGGTCTCCGCGACGGCGTCACCGTCGCCCCGGGTCATCACGTAGGCCGGGTCGGCGGCGCCGGCCGGGAAGGACTGCGCCAGCCGCTCGCTCGCGGCGATGGCCTCCGGCTTCTGGAGAAACTGGTCGGCCTGGTCGAGCCCGGTCTGGATCTGGGTGATGCCACCGGCCATGACGCCGAGGACGATCACCGTGACGGTGACGAACCCAGCGGGGCGCTTGGCGACGGCGTCCCCGACCCGGCGCCAGAACGAGTGGCCGTCGGCCAGGCCGGTCTCGCCGACGTGCGGCACCTTCGGCCAGAAGATCCAGCGTCCGAAGACGACCAGGGCGGCGGGCAGCACCACCAGCGCGAAGGTCGCGGCCACGACGACGCCGACGGCACAGGCCAGGCCGAGCCCACGGGTGGCGGGGAAGAGGGACAGCAGCAGGGTGAGCAGGCCGAGCACCACGGTGGTGGCGCTGGAGAGCACGGCCTCGGCGGTGCGGGTGAGGGCGATGGCCATGGCCTCACGGCGGTCGGGGGTGACCCGCAGCTGGTCGCGGTAGCGGCTGATCAGCAGCAGTGCGTAGTCGGTGCCGGCACCGAAGACGAGCACCGAGAGGATGCCGATCGTCGACTCGTCCCACAGCACGTCGAGCGCGGCCAGGGTGTGCGTGGCCAGCACCGCGGCCAGCTGGTCGGCGACACCGACCACCGTCAGCGGCACGAGCCAGAGGAACGGGCTGCGGTAGGTGATGACCAGCAGGATCGCCACGACGGATGCCGTGGCGGCCAGCAAGCGGAAGTTCGCGCCGTCGAACACGGCCGCGAGGTCGGCCTGGATGGCCGCCGGGCCGGTGACCTGCGCGGTGAGGCCGTCGGGCAGGTCTGCCGTGGCGGCGGTGCGCAGGTCGGTGACGACGTCGGCCGTCTCGACGGCATCCTTGGTGGTGACCGGGATGACCACCGTTGCGGCGGTTCCGTCGTCGGCGACGACCGGCGGGGCACCGGTCGCACCGGGCAGGCTGTGGGCACGCTCCTCCACCAGGGCGAGCTCGTCCGGCGTGAGCGGCTGGTCGCTGCTGTAGAGCACGACGGCGGCCGAGCCCTCGGCCTGCGGCAGCTGGTCACGCAGCTCGGCGGCCTGCCGGCTGTCCGTACCGGTCGGCAGGGCGGCCGTCCCGGTGGCCGGCGACTCGGCCTGACCGACCAGCCCGATGACGGCGCCGGTGCCGAGGATGGCGAACAGGGCGAGCAGCCCGGCCACCCACTTCCGCGTGATGAGGTGCGCGAGGCGGCTCATGTCCTGCTCTCCTTGGTAGAGTGGTGGTTCACATGGTGATTCAATTAGTGATTCACCAAGTTACTCAGTAGGTGAGCGATATTAGGGACACCCGACCCGCGGACGCAAACCTGTCGAAGGTTCCGACCGACGTGCGCTCGGTCGTGCCCGGGTACCGGCCCTCCGGCTCGCTCGACGCCCTGCAGGAGCTCGTCGACGTCGCCGCGCAGGTGCCGCACGAGGTGGCCCGGCAGGCCGGGCTGTCGACGTCCGAGCTGCACTCGCTGCGCCACCTGATGGACACCCCGATGGGCCCGGTCGAGCTGGCCCGCGCCCTCGGCGTCACGTCGGCCGCCTCGTCGGGGGTCGTCGACCGGCTCGTCGGGCGGGGTCACGCCGAGCGCCGGCCGCACCCGGACGACGGGCGCCGCACCGAGGTCGTCATCACCGAGTCGGGGCGGGTCGAGGTCTTCGCCCTCCTGGCCCCGATGTTCGCGGGGCTCTCCGAGCTCGACTCATCGCTGTCCGACGACGAGCGCGTCGTCGTCGAGCGTTACCTGCGCGGCGCCACCGCCGCGATGCGCGCCCTGATGTGAGCGGCCTCCCCCGCACCGCCTCCCGCGCCCTCGACACGGCGCTCGACCGCACCGTCGTGCCCGGCTTCAGCCGGGTCGGCTACGCCGTGCGCCGGCGCCTGCCGACCTGGCCGGCCGACCCGGGCCCCGAGGCCCTGGCCGGCCGGCACGTCGCCGTGACCGGGGCGTCGTCCGGCCTCGGGCGGCGCACCGCGCTCGACCTCGCCGCGCTGGGCGCCACCGTGCACCTCGTGGTGCGAGATGCCGGCCGCGGGGGGCGGGTCGCCGCCGAGGTCGATGTCGCCGTCGGCCGTGCCGGGGCCGCCCGGGTGTGGGTCTGCGACGTGTCCGACCTCGACTCGGTGAGGTCGTTCTGCGACGCCTTCGTCGCGTCCGGGCTGCCACTGCGGGCGCTGGTGCACAACGCCGGCGCGCTGCCGGAGACGCGCACGACGTCGGCGCAGGGGCACGAGATGACCATGGCGCTGCACGTGCTCGGGCCCGTGCTGATGACCGAGCTGCTGCTGCCTCCGCTCACGGCCGACGCCGGGCGGGTGGTGTTCGTGACCTCGGGAGGCATGTACACCCAGGCACTGCCGGTGCTCGACCCCGACTTCGAGCGGGGCGAGTACACCGGAGCGGTCGCCTACGCGCGCAGCAAGCGCGGCCAGGTCGAGCTCCTGCCGGCGCTGACGCGGCGCTGGGCCACGGCATCCGGCGTGTCCGTGCACGCCACGCACCCGGGGTGGGCGAGCACCCCCGGCCTCGACGCCTCGCTCCCCCGGTTCTCTGCCGCGCTGCGCCCGGTGCTGCGCTCCGACGCCGTGGGCACCGACACGACGACGTGGCTGGTCGCGACCGAGCCGGCACCGGCATCCGGCCTGCTGTGGCACGACCGACGACCACGGCCCACCAGCGTGCTCGGGCGCACCCGGCCGAGCGATGCCGAGCGGACAACGTTCTGGCGGTGGGTCGCCGGCGCGACCGGCCTCACGGCCTGAGCGGCACGGGCTCGTACCAGAGCCGCCCGGCGAGGGGCTCCACGGTGAGCACGGCGGCCGTCGCGAGCACGATCGTGGTCGTGACGACGGCGTCGGCCCCCGACAGGGCGCCGGCCACGGCGCCGGCCACGGCCACGAGGGGGCGCGCGAACGTGAACGGGCCGAGGATGACGGCCGAGGCGAGGTACTTCAGCTAGACGGTGAGCATGGCCGTGCCGGCGCGCGCGTACGCCCCGGCGGGCCACGTGGCGGCTGCGGCGGCCACCGCGACGACAGCCACGGCCGGCACGAGGAGGACGGCGACGAGCCCGAGCCCCCGGGCGGCCGCGACGACGTCGCTACGGCGGTGGTCGACCAGGCCGGTGCGGCCGAGTGACGCGCGGAAGCCGGCGAACGACCCGTCGAGCAGCCCGACCACGACCAGACCGACGGCGACCGCGACCACCCTCACGGCAACCGCCCCACGATCGGCCGCACCACGTCGAGGGCCCGTGGCTGCCAGCGCGGACCCTCGAGCACAGCGGTCGAGCCGCCCCGAGGTCGGACTGGGCCCGGAAGAACGTGACGAGCTGGTCGCGGTCCAGGTGGTGGAGCAGCCCGGTCGAGATGACCAGGGTGCGCGCCCCGTCGTCGACCGCGGTCCCGGGAGTGAACGCGTCGCCGTGCACGAACCGGCAGTCGAGCCGCTCCACGACGGCCAGCCTTGCCGCCTCGTCGACGAGGGCGTCGTTGAGGTCGACCCCCACGAGCTCGACACCCGGCCCCAGGGCCTGCTCGCGCAGCCGCTGCACCTCGGGGCGCAGCAGAGCCGCGACCCGCCGGCCGAACTGCAGCTCCTCGGCGAGCCGCTGCAGCTCGCAGTGCACCCGCACGGCCAGCACGTCGACGTGCTCCGGGTCGAGCACGTCGTCGGATGCCGGCATCCGCGCGACGATCCGGGCCGCCCGGCGCTGACCGGAGGCCTCCAGCCGGGCGACGACCTGCGAGCGCAGGACGGGTTGCCGCACGCGGTGCTCGTCCCGGCACCACAGCAGGTCGGTGATCTCGACCCTGCCCACTGTCGTCATGGGCGCCAGTCAAGCGCACGGCCTCCCGGTCCGGCGCCCGTTCACCCGCGCTGGGTGACGAGGCCCGGGGGCCGCCGTCCCTACATTCAGGGGGGTGATGCGGCACGTGCCGCGACGGACAAGGACGGTCATGAGCCCCACTCCGAGGAAGAACGAGAGCCAGGGCCCGAGCGAGGAGCCCGGGCCCGGCGCCGAGCTGACCCTCGACGAACGCGCCGAGCTGGAGCACCTGCGGGCCCTGGTCGCGGCGACCCAGGCCCTGCCGCAGACCGTCGCCGTCGCCCAGCCCGAGCCGCGACGCACCCACCGCGGCCGGTGGGCCGGCTCGATGGTGCTGCTGCTCGTCGCGGCCCTGCTGGCACCGCTGTCGGCGCTGGCGACCTTCACCCGGTCCACGGTGCTCGACACCGACAAGTACCTCGCGATGGTGGCGCCGCTGGCCAAGAACCCGGCGGTGCAGCAGGAGATCTCCCTGCGGATCACCGATGCGGTGTTCGAACAGCTCAAGGTCAAGCAGCTCACGAGCCAGACCCTCGACGCCATCGCCGCCCGACCGCGGGTGGAGGGGGTCACCGAGAACCTCCCGGTGCAGCTGTCCACCTTCGCCGAGCCGATCTCCGACGCGATCCACGGGTTCACCCAGGACCAGGTGAGCAACCTGGTCGCGTCGAGCACCTTCCAGGACGCCTGGGTCGCCGCGAACCGTGAGGCGCACGCGGCCCTGGTCTCCGCACTCACCGGCGAGAACCCCGACGCCACGGTGACGGTCAGCCAGGGCCAGGTGTCGGTCAACCTCGGTCCGTTCATCACGGCGATCAAGCCGGTGCTGGTCGAGCGGGGGGTGCCCTTCGCCGACCGGATCCCCGTGGTCAACGCCTCGTTCGTCGTGCTCAACAGCGACAACCTCGGCACCGCCCAGACGGCGATCCGGCTGCTCGACCTGGGCCGCTACGTGCTGCCGGTGATCGCCATCCTGGCGCTCGTCGCGGGCGTGGCGCTCGCCCCGGCCCGTCGGCGCGCGCTCGTCATCGGTGCCTCGATGGTGGTCGGCTCGCTCGTGCTCCTGCTGCTCGCCATCCAGCTGCTGGGCGCGCTCTACCTCGACGACCTCGAGAAGGTGCTCCTCGTGCCGGAGGTCGCCACGGTGCTCTTCGACGCCGTGACCACGCCGCTGCGGCTCGGCGTCCGCTCGACCGCGATGCTCTTCCTCGTCATCGCCCTCGGGGCCTGGCTGGCCGGCCCGTCGAGCGCCGCGGTCGCCGTGCGGTCGGTTCCCCGCCGGCTGTCCGGGATGACCCGCCAGCCGACCGGTGCGCTCGGCTCGGTGAGCCGGTTCGTCGCCCGCTACACGGTGCCCCTGCGGGCGGCCGTGGGCGGTCTGGCCGTGCTGGCGGTGCTCGTCGGCGACCGGCCCAGCGCCGGAGCCGTGCTGGTGATCGCCGTGCTCACGGCCGTCGCGTTGACCGTCGTCGAGGTGCTGCGCCGGTGGGGCGGCGAGGCCCCAAGCGAAGACGCAGTGCCCGACGCCGGCGGGTCGGCGCCGGGAGCCCCCGCCTAACGCCCGGCAGCGGGGTTCACACCGGCACCGTGTCGCGGCAGACGTGGAAGCGCTCGAGGCGGGCCCCCCCGAAGCTGAGGTCGGACCAGCGACCGGAGTACTGCATCACCGCGACCGCGCAGGTCGGGAACCCCTCGGCCATCTTGCGATGGCCCTCGACGCTCCCCTCCCCGTCGCAGAGCAGCTCGGCGAGCGACGGGATGCCGGGCGCGTGCCCGACGACCATGAGCACGTCGGCGTCCTCGTCGGCCTCGTGGATGACCTCGAGCAGCCGCTCCGGCGTCGCGAGGTAGATGCGCCGGTCGAGGTGCACCTCGGTCTCGGGGCAGCCGCTCGCCCACACGCCCTCCGTGGTCTGCTGCGTACGTTCGGACGTGGAGCAGAGCACCTCGTCGACGCCGATGCCGTGCTCGACCAGCCAGTGACCGGCGGCGGTGGCGTCGCGCCGGCCCCGCCCGGTGAGGTCGCGCTCGTGGTCGTCGTCCCAGCCCCGCTGCTCGGCCTTCGCGTGGCGAAGGAGGACGAGGGTTCGGTCCTGCGCTGCACGGGTCATACCCCCGATCATGCACCCACCCGATATCCGGTGTCCTGTCCCAGCCGCCCTGCCGCAGCGCGCGGAGTCGGGTGCTCAGGTGGTGGCCCCGGCAGCCACGTCGGCACCCGTCTCGAGGCGACGGCCCCGCGTGCCGGGGACCGCGAGCACCAGGCCCACGACGAGCAGTGCGGCGCCCACCCCGGCGGCCCACCAGGCCGTGTCGGCGGGGATGCCGAGGTAGACGGTGATGCCCAGGATGCGCGACAGCCCCCACGGCAGCAGCCCGACCTGGTCGTTCCAGGCGGTCAGGGCCCGCTCGAGGCCGACGACGCCGATCACGGCTGCCGGCACGGCCAGGCCCGCCCCGACTGCGGCGAGCACGGTGCCGGTCGCCCGGCGGCGCCCGATGGTGACCGAGAGCGCCCACCCGGCCGCCACGAGCAGCCACAGGAAGAGCGCCACCGCGACGGTGACGTAGACGGTGCGCCGGCCCGGCTCGGTCCAGAACGCGTACCAGTACCCGCCGGGGCCGGTCGACGACATGGCGAGCAGGGCCAGGGCGCAGCGCGCCACCAGAACGCCTCCGGCTGCGGCGACGACACCCCAGGGGACCCGGCCGCGCAGCAGCGCCCAGCCCACGCCGAGCAGCACGAGCCACGCGCCGAGCACGACGAGCAGGTGCACCGGGGCGAGGAACGAGGTCTGCACCGCCCTGGTGGCGAGCAGCAGGGCACCGGGCACGGCGACGAGCAGCACCCGTTGCGCACGCGGCATCCCCGGCCCGACCTCGGCCGCGCGCCAGGGGCGGGTCGCGGCGAGCCAGGACGCGGCGCTCGCCGAGCGTGGTGCCTCGCCGCGACGGCGGAACGCGAGCAGCGCCCCCGCGACGAGCCAGCCCAGCGCGAGCGCGAGCAGACCGCGCGCCAGCCAGGCCATCGCGGGGTCGCGCTCGCTGCGGGCGATGCCGAGCTCGGCGGCGGTGAGGTTGTAGGCCGGGTGGTCGACATCGCCCTGGTAGCGGTCGAGGTGGGCTGCAGCAAGCACCCGGTAGCGATCGAGCGCCGCGGACCACTGGGACCGGGCTCGCGTCGACCCGGTGGCGTGCCACTGGCCCTGGCGCAGCACGAGCTCGCGGTACTCGGCCAGCAGCTGCAGGGTGTCGACCTCGTAGTCGAGGGTTGCGAGGAAGGCCTGGCGCATCGCCGGGTCGTGCCACGTCGTCGGGTCGGTGCCGGCGACGAGGGTGCGCATCCGCTCGGCGGCCGCGACGGCCTGGTGGCCCTCGGTGACCGCCTCGTCGACCCGGTCGCCGGTGACCGACGAGATGACGTCGAGCACGGCGGAGTCGCCGGTGAGGATGTCCCACTCGAAGATCCACATCATCGGGGGCGGCTCGAGCCCGATGGCCCGGACCTTCTGCTCGGCGAAGGGGCCGATGTACAGGCCCTTGGTCACGGCGTCCCGCGACCCGGCCATCGCCGCTTGCACCGCTCGCACCGTCGCGGGGTCGTCGGAGAACCAGCGGCGGGCCCAGTCCGCCGTCAGGGCGCCCACGTCGGCGCCCGGGTCTCGCGCGAGGGAACCCGCCAGCCAGGTGTTCAGCTCGTAGAGCTGCCAGAACCCGGCCTTGAGGTAGAGCGTCATCGGGCCGGCGCGCCACGGCCCGCCGTCCTGCGTCCACACCCAGACACCCTCGATGTGGGGGTTCGCGGCGAGCAGCCGCTGCAGCGCGTCCCGGTACTCCGCGCCGAGGTCGTTCGGGAACGCCCCGTAGCTCTCGAACTCGCGGCGGCTCTGGAACTCGACGATCCGCCGCTGGCTGCCCGAGAGCAGCGTCTCGTTGAGCGGCAGGTGGCTGTAGAAGTCGCCGAGCGTGTACTTCGTCGAGACCACCAGGGCCGGCGAGTCGATGCCGTCGAGCACGGCGGCGTACGACTGCGGGTTGGTGTGCATGTCGCCGACGGCCCCGACCCCGACGCTCCAGGAGCGGAAGATGACGTCGCGACCGGTGCGCTCGGCCTGGCCGGTGAGCGCGGTGAGCATCGCGCGCACGGCATCCACGGTCGTGACCGCTAGCGAGGAGTAGTAGTCCCAGCCGTCCACGTCGTAGACCCGGCCGGCCTCCCCGATCCGCACGAGGACGCCGTCGAGCGAGGGGGCGGCCGCGTAGAGCTCGTCGAGCCCGGCGGTGTAGACCGCCCAGAGGTCCGGGCTGGTGGTGTCGAGCGAGCCGACGTGCTCGGTCAGGTACTGCTCGAGCGGCGTGGTCAGGGTGAGCATGTCGGTGCGCAGCACCACCTTCATGCCGAGCTCCTGCGCGCGGTTCCAGAACGGTGTGAAGGCGTTGCGCATGGCCAGCGCCCGGGCCACGTGCTCGTCGCCGGCGGGGTAGACCGGCCCGTCGGGGGCGTTCTGCAGGGTGACGAACTCGATGAACCCGGGGAAGGCCACAGCGGTGTACCCGTTGGCGAGGCTGTGCCGCAGGAAGGTGTCGAAGTCGGTGTAGGCCTTGGCCAGGGCGGCCTGGTCGACGTACGGCGCGGTCGGCAGGATCACGTCGGCGAACGCCTTCGACGCGTGCGAGTAGTCCGTGCCACTGGCCCACTCCGCCGGGTCGGGCGTCACCCCGACGGCGCCGAGGTCGACCATCCGGAACGGCAGGCGCGAGCGCACCTCCTGGCCGAGGCGCTCGGTCACCGAGCGGCCGCTGCGCACGGATGCCGCGAGGTCGTAGACCGCTCTAACGGCGCCGCTCTCGCTCGCCGACGTGACCTCCATCGCCGAGGCGTCCCCGCCGAGGCGGTAGGTGTCGTCGTCGGGGTCGCCGGCGCCGGGGCGCAGCGTCAGGGTGGCGCTGCCGCGTCGGCTCGAGGCGGACGCCACGGCATCCGAGAGCTCCGCGAGGGCGACCGTGGTGCGCTCGGTCCGCGGCGCGTCGACGACCTCGATGGTCGGCGGAGGCACGGCGGCCGCGACCGTGCCGACCACCGCGGGCACGGCATCCATCCCGGCGACCGGCTCGGCGCTGATGCCCAGGGCACTGCCGACCCCGAGCGCCACACCGAGGCCGACGGCGAGGAGCGCCACGACCGCCACGGCCGCGCGCCAGGCGGGTCTGCGAGCCGTCGTCACAGCGGGGAGGGTAACCGCGCCGGCTGGTAGATCGCCCGCGACCGGCTCGGCGTATGCCGAACCGATACCGGACGAGGGGTCAGGACTGGCCGAGCCTGCCCAGGATGAGCGCGCGGGCCGCGGCGGCGTCGCCCTGGCCCTTCATCTCGCGCATGACCTGGCCGATGAGCGCACCCACGGCGGCGACCTTGCCGTCGCGGATCTTGTCGGCGACGTCCGGGTTGGCGGCGATCACGGCATCCACCGCCGCCTCGAGCGCGCCGGTGTCCTGCACCAGCTCGAGCCCGCGCGCGTCGGCGACCTCGGTCGGGGCGCCCTCGCCGGAGAGCACGCCCTCCCAGACCTGCCGGGCCATCGAGTCGTTGAGCCGGCCCGACGTGACCAGGCCCTCGAGCTCGACGACGGATGCCGGGCCCACCCCCAGCCCCGCGGCGTACGTCGGCACGTCCTGGCCCTCGGCGTTCGCGCGACGGGCGACCTCGCCCGACCACCACTTGCGGGCCGCCGCCGGGCGAGGCGCCCGCAGCGACGGTCTCCTCGACGAGCTCGACGAGGCCGGCGTTGACCACGTCGCGCATCTCGAGGTCGGCGAAGCCCCAGTCGGCCTGCAGCCGCTTGCGGCGGGCCACCGGCGGCTCGGGCAGGGTGCCGCGCAGGGCGTCGACCGACTCCCGCGACGGCGCGACCGGCACGAGGTCCGGCTCGGGGAAGTAGCGGTAGTCGTCGGCGTCGGACTTCACCCGGCCGGACGTCGTGACCCCGGTGTCCTCGTGCCAGTGCCGGGTCTCCTGCACGATCGTGCCGCCGGAGGTCAGCACCGCCGCGTGGCGACCGACCTCGTAGCGCACGGCCCGCTCGACCGAGCGCAGCGAGTTGACGTTCTTGGTCTCCGAGCGGGTGCCGAGCTTGGTGGCGTCCTTGCGCATCAGCGACAGGTTGACGTCGCAGCGCATCGAGCCCTGCTCCATCCGCACGTCGGAGACGTCGAGCGCCTTGAGCAGGTCACGCAGCGTCGCGACGTAGGCGCGCGCGATCTCCGGCGCCCGCTCCCCCGCACCCATCATCGGCTTGGTGACGATCTCGATGAGCGGGATGCCGGCGCGGTTGTAGTCGACGAGGCTGTGCGTCGCGCCGTGGATGCGACCCGTGGAGCCGCCCACGTGCAGCGACTTTCCGGTGTCCTCCTCCATGTGCGCGCGCTCGATCTCGACCCGGTAGACCGTGCCGTCGTCGAGCTCGACGTCGAGGTGGCCGTTGAACGCGATCGGCTCGTCGTACTGCGAGGTCTGGAAGTTCTTCGGCATGTCCGGGTAGAAGTAGTTCTTCCGCGCGAACCGGCACCAGGTGGCGATCTCGCAGTTGAGCACCAGCCCGATGCGGATCGCCGACTCCACGGCCTTGACGTTGACCACGGGCAGCGCTCCGGGCAGGCCGAGGCAGACCGGGCAGGTCTGGGTGTTCGGCTCGGCGCCGAACTCGGTCGGGCAGCCGCAGAACATCTTCGTGGCGGTGTTGAGCTCGACGTGCACCTCGAGCCCCATCACGGGGTCGAAGGCCGCGATCGCGTCGTCGTACGGGAGGGTCGCCTCGACGGTCATCGCTCAGGCCTCCTTCGTCGTCGAGCCGGCCGTGACACCGAGCGCGGGGGCCCGGTCGAGGATCGCCCCGCCCCAGGCGGCGGTGAGCCGCGCCTCGAGGGCCGCGCCCACGGCATACAGCCGGTGGTCCTGCATCGCCGGAGCCAGGATCTGGAAGCCGGCCGGCAGGCCGTCCTCGGGGGCGAGGCCGCTCGGCACGGACATTCCGGGGATGCCGGCCAGGTTGGCCGGGATGGTCGCGATGTCGTTGAGGTACATGGCCATCGGGTCGTCGAGCTTGTCGCCGAACTTGAACGCGGTCGTCGGTGCCGTGGGGCTGACCAGCACGTCGGCCTGCTCGAACGCCGCCGTGAAGTCGTTCGCGATGAGCCGGCGCACCTTCTGCGCCGAGCCGTAGTAGGCGTCGTAGTAGCCGCTGGACAGCGCGTACGTGCCCAAGATGATGCGGCGCTTGACCTCGTCGCCGAAGCCGGCGTCGCGGGTGGCGGCCATCACCTGCTCGGCGCTGGGGGCCTCGATGCCCGCCGGCGTGACGCGCAGGCCGTAGCGCATGGCGTCGAACTTGGCGAGGTTGCTCGAGGCCTCGCTCGGGAGGATCAGGTAGTAGGCAGCCAGGGCATAGGTGAAGCTCGGGCAGGAGACCTCGACGACCTCGGCGCCGGCGTCGACGAGGTGCTGCACGGCCTCGTCGAAGCGGGTCTGCACCCCGGGCTGGAAACCCTCTCCGGTGAGCTCGCGCACGATGCCGATGCGCAGCCCCGTCACGTCAGCGCGGCGAGCGGCGTCGACGACGGGCGGAACGGGAGCGTCGATCGACGTGGAGTCCATCGGGTCGTGGCCGGCGATGACCTCGTGGAGCAGGGCGGCGTCGAGCACGGTGCGGGTGCACGGGCCGGCCTGGTCGAGCGAGGACGCCAGTGCGACGAGGCCGTAGCGCGAGACACCGCCGTAGGTCGGCTTGGTGCCGACCGTGCCGGTGACGGCCGCGGGCTGGCGGATCGACCCACCGGTGTCGGTGCCGATCGCGAGCGGGGCCTGGAACGAGGCGACGACGGATGACGACCCGCCGCCGGACCCGCCGGGGATCCGGTCGAGGTCCCACGGGTTGTGGCTCGGGCCGTAGGCGCTGTGCTCGGTGGAGGAGCCCATCGCGAACTCGTCCATGTTGGTCTTGCCCAGGATCGGCATCCCGGCGTCGCGCAGCCGGGCGACCAGGGTCGCGTCGTACGGCGGCACCCAGCCCTGCAGGATCTTCGAGCCGCAGGTCGTCGGCAGGCCCTGGGTCGCCATGACGTCCTTGACGGCGATCGGCACGCCGGCGAGCCGGTGCAGCGAATCGCCCGCGGCACGGCGGCGGTCGACGGCGTCGGCCTGGGCGAGGGCGCCCTCGGCGTCGACGTGGAGGTAGGAGTGCACGTCGCCGTCGACGGCGGAGGTGCGGTCGAGGTGGGCCTGGGCCACCTCGCGCGCCGACACGCTCCCCTGAGCGAGGAGGTCGGCGAGCTCGGCGGCGGTGGACCGGGTGAGGTCGGTGGTCACGTCGTGGCTTCCTGTGGTCAGGTGGTCGCGGTCAGTCTTCGTCGAGGATGCGGGGCACGGCGAAACGCTGCTGCTCGCTCTCCGGGGCCCCGGACAGGGCCGCCTGCGGGGAGAGCGAGGGGCGCACGACGTCGGGGCGGGTCACGTTGACGATCGGCATCGGGTGGCTCATCGGCTCGACGTCGGCGATCGGAGCCTGCTGAACGGTCGCCACCGCCTCGAGGATGACCCCCAGCTCGCCCACCATCTTGTCGAGCTCGGCGTCGGAGAGGTCGATGCGGGCGAGACCGGCGAGGTGCGCCACGTCGTCACGGGTGAGGTCGGCCATGCGCGCCAGTCTATGGGCCGGGGTGGAGCCGCCTTCCGGCGGTCGGACGCCGGGCGATGCGCGGGCTGGAAGGATGTGCCGGTGCTCACCGACACCGCGACGATCCAGGCCGTCCTCGACGTCCTCGGCGTCTTTGTCTTCGCGCTCTCGGGGGCCGTGGTCGCGGTGCGGCGCGGGCTCGACCTGTTCGGCGTGCTCGTGCTGGCGTGGGTCGCCGGCGTGGGCGGCGGCATCATCCGCGACCTGTTCCTCGGCATCACCCCGCCGGTCGCCGTCGACGACTGGCAGCTGCTCGCCGCCGCGGTCGCGGCCGCCGTGCTCGTCTTCCTCCTCCACGGCCGCTGGGAGGAGGTCACGGCCCGCGAGCCGGACGTCCGCTGGCGCCGCCTGCCGTATGCCGTGCGCCTCCTCGATGCCGGCGGCCTCGCCATCTTCGCGGTCAACGGTGCCCTCGTGGCGCTCAGCGTGGATGCCGGGGCGCTCGCCGCGACGCTGATCGGCGGCATCACGGCGGTCGGCGGCGGGGTGATGCGCGACGTCCTCGCCGGGCGGGTGCCGGAGGTGCTGCAACGCGAGCTCTACGCGTTGCCGGCGCTGTTCGGGGCGGCCCTGGTCGTGCTCGCCGACTACTACGGGGTGACGTCGCGGTGGACCATCTGGGGCACGGTGCTGCTGGTCTTCGTCATCCGCGTGCTGGCGGTGGCCCTCGACCTCAACGCACCCAAGCCGCTGCGCACCGGCCAGGACTGAGGCCGCTCAGTCGGCGCTTCCGGTCTCGAGCAGTCGGCGGAACCCGGCCTCGTCGAGGATGGTCAGCCCGAGCTCGCGCGCCTTGTCCTCCTTGGTGCCGGCGTTCTCACCGACGACGACGTAGTCGGTCTTCTTCGACACCGACCCGGACGCCTTGCCGCCACGGGCGAGGATGGCCTCCTTGGTCTCGTCGCGCGAGAAGCCCTCGAGCGAGCCGGTGACGACGACGGTGAGCCCCGCGAGGGTCTGCTCGACCGACTCGTCGCGCTCGTCGACCATCCGTACCCCGTCGGCGGCCCAGCGGTCGACGATCGCGACGTGCCACTCGTTGCCGGGCTTGTCGAACCAGTCGCGCACCGCCTCGGCGATGACCGAGCCGACGCCCTCGACGCCGGCGAGCTCGTCGACGCTCGCCTCACGGATGCGCTGCATCGACCCGAGGTGCTGGGCGAGGGCCCGGGCCGCCGTGGGGCCGACGTGGCGGATCGACAGTGCCACGAGGACGCGCCAGAGCGGCTGCTGCTTCGCCTGACCGAGGTTGTCGACGAGCTTGCGCCCGTTGGCCGACAGGACGCGGCCCTCGACGACGGCATCGTCGGGGTCGGTCTTCTTCGCCGCCCTCGTGTAGAGCGGCACGCGCGCGATGTCCTGGGCGGTCAGGCTGAACAGGGTCGCCTCGTCGTCGAGGACCCCCGAGTCGAGCAGGGCGACCGCGCCCTCGTAGCCGAGGGCCTCGATGTCGAAGGCCCCGCGCCCGGCCAGGCTCGACAGCCGCTCGCGCAGCTGCGCCGGGCACGACCGGCTGTTGGGGCACCGGATGTCCTTGTCGCCCTCCTTCTCGGGAGCGAGCGTCGTCGCGCACGCCGGGCAGGTCGTCGGCATGACGAACTCGCGCTCGGTCCCGTCGCGCAGGTCGACGACCGGCCCGAGGATCTCGGGGATGACGTCGCCGGCCTTGCGCAGCACCACGGTGTCGCCGATGAGGACGCCCTTGCGCTGCACCTCCGTCGCGTTGTGCAGCGTGGCGCGCTCGACAGTGGACCCGGCGACGACGACCGGCTCCATGACCCCGAACGGCGTGACCCGGCCGGTGCGACCCACGTTGACCTGGATGTCGAGGAGTGTGGTGTTGACCTCCTCGGGCGGGTACTTGAAGGCGATGGCCCACCGCGGTGCGCGCGAGGTGGAGCCGAGCCGGCGCTGCACCGAGATCTCGTCGATCTTGACGACGACCCCGTCGATCTCGTGCTCGACGTCGTGGCGGTGCTCCCCCGTGTGTGCGATGAAGGCGTTCACCTCCTCGATGGAGTCGACGACCCGGAAGTGGGTGGAGATCGGCAGGCCCCACGCCTCGAGCGCGGCGTAGGCCTGGCTCTGCCGCGTCAGGTCGAACCCCTCGCGCTTGCCGATGCCGTGGACGAGCATGCGGAGCTCACGACTCGCGGTGACGCGAGGGTCCTTCTGCCGCAACGATCCGGCCGCCGTGTTGCGCGGGTTGGCGTAGGGCGGCTTGCCCGCCTCGACGAGCTGCGCGTTGAGCTCACCGAACGCCTCGATCGGGAAGTAGACCTCGCCGCGCACCTCGACGAGGTCGGGCAGCGGGTACGTGGGGGTCGCCGCGAGCTCGGTCGGGATGCCGCGCACCGTGCGCACGTTGAGCGTGACGTCCTCGCCCGTGCGGCCGTCTCCGCGGGTCAGCGCACGGGTGAGGCGCCCCTTCTCGTAGAGGAGGTTGACGGCCAGCCCGTCGATCTTCAGCTCGCACAGGTAGTGCAGCTCGGCACCGCCCGCGTCACGCGTGACCCGCGCGTTCCACTCGAGCATCTCGTCGGTCGAGAACGCGTTGTCGAGACTGAGCATCCGCTCGAGGTGGTCGACCGCCTGGAACTCGGTGGAGAAGATCGCGCCGCCGACCTGCTGGGTCGGGCTGTCGGGCGTGCGCAGGCTCGGGTGGGCGTCCTCGAGCTCATTGAGGCGACGCATCAGCCGGTCGTACTCGCCGTCGCTGACCGTCGGGGCGTCGCGCACGTGGTAGGCGAACTGGTGCCCCCGCGCCTCCTCGGCGAGGGTCTCCCACTCGTGCCGGTTCTCGTCGGGCACGACGTCGCTGGGCTGCTGCGCGGCGGGGTCGGTCGGCGTCTCGCTCACCCGCCCATCCTGCCGCAGCCCACCGACACTCAGGCAGTTCCCGCGCTGCCTCCGGCGCGGGTCGCGAGCAGCACGTCGCGGGTCACCTCGAGCTGGCCGAGGTGCTGGGCCAGCTCCTCGTAGACGTGCAGCAGCACGTCACCCTGGGTCGCGTACGAGATCGAGCCGTCCTTCTCGTGCGCAGGGTTGGCCGGAAGCTCCCGCAGGGAGGCCGCCCGGGCGTCCTCGCGGAGCACGGCACGGGTGGCGTCGACGATCCGCAGCGCGTCGTCGACCGTCCCGGTGGCAGTGAACTCGGCGGGGCGGTCGCGAGGCACGACGATGCCGCGGTTGACCGTGCGTACCCAGCGGGTCGTCATCCCCTGCACGTGGGTGACGAGCGCGAAGGCCGAGTTCGAGCCCGGGATGCCGTCGAGCCGAGCGTTGACGAGATCGTCACCGAGCTCCTCCACGATCTCGGCAAACGCGTCGAGGGCGCGGTCACAGTAGCCGAGGTACTCGTCGACGGTGATCATCGCGCCACGGTAGCGAGGAGAGCGCCGGCTGTCGCCGGTGCCGTCGCACGTGCCGATTGTCGCGGGTCAGTCGCGGTGGGCGACGACGTTGATGACGGTGCCGTCCGGCGCGCGGACGTGGAAGCGGCGCACCCCCCACGCTTCCGTGGTCAGCGGGTGGCTGATCTCGTAGCCGCGCTCTTGCGCTTCGCGGTACGCAGCCTCGACGTCGTCGGTGTGGACGGAGATGGCCGCGTCCTCGGGTGCCGTCGCGTCGCCCGTCACGAGCTGCACGTGTGCCCCCGACTCGGGATCGGTGAAGCGCGCCACCCATCCGAGGTTGAACTCCTCCGTGCTCAGGCCGAGGAAGCCGGTGTAGAAGCCCTTGGCAGCCTCGATGTCGGCCACGGGAAGGTTGGTCGTGATTCGGACGACTCGCATGGGTGCTCCTGTCGGCGATGACTCCGTCGATGTTCGCCGGGTCGACCCGGTGTGTCCACCGGTGCTTCGCGCCGGATGCTGGCTGGGCAGTCGGCAGCAGCCAGACCAGTCCGTCGTAGGGGCGCCAACGCCGGCGGCTGCCGCAGAATGGGAGTCACCGAACCCCTGCGACCAGGAGACAGCCGATGCCGGGACACCGGATCTTCGCCACGAGCTTCGCCAGCATCTACCCGCACTACGTGGCGAAGGCCGAGCGCAAGGACCACAGCAAGGAGGAGGTCAACCAGGTCATCTGCTGGCTCACCGGCTACGACGACGCCGGCCTCGAGCGGGTCATTGTCGATGACGTGGACCTCGAGACCTTCTTTGCGCAAGCTCCCGAGATGAACCCGAATGCCTCGCTCATCACCGGGGTGATCTGCGGCATGCGGGTGGAGGAGATCGACGACCCGCTCATGCAGCAGATCCGCTACATGGACAAGCTGGTCGACGAGGTGGCCAGGGGCAAGAAGATGACGTCGATCCTGCGCGGAAGCACGGCCGACGCCTGAGGAGGCACCCGGCCGGCGACTGGTTCTGGGTGCCTCAGGCGGCATCGTGGCCGAGGGCGTCGAGCGACCCGAGTCGCTGCTCGGCCCAATCCCGGTAGGCCGGGTCATCGAGGTCTTCCGCGGTTTCAGCCCAGTACCGGGCGTCGGCGTGTTCGGTGAGGTCGCGTTCAGCCAGGCGGCGGTCGGCGTCGTCGTCGCCGGTGATCGCGGCGGCCAGCTCGAGCAGTCGTTGACGGGTCAGTGGTGGCGGGTCGTGCTCGGCCCGTTCTCGTCGTTTCGCCTCGAGGTGCCGGTCGTAGCTGCCGGGGTCCAGGTCCCAGAGCACGTACCGGCCCAGCTCGTCGGGTGCCGAGCGCACCTGCGCCCACAGCCTTCGGTGGTGCACCACGCTGTGGTGCCGCTGACAGAGCAGCGCGGCGTTGTCGAGGTCCGAGGCGCCACCGTCGGCCCAGTGCAGCACGTGGTGGGCGCGAGTCCAGGAAGCGGGGGCGGCGCACCCGGGGTAGGTGCAGCAGCGGTCCCGCCGCCACAACCGGCGCCGTTGGGCCCGGGTGAACAACCGCACCACCCGACCCAGGTCCAGGTCCTCCCCCGCAGTGCCGAGCACGTGCGGGACCAGCGCCGCGTCACAGGCGACCCGGCGCAGCACCTCCGGGGAGAGCAGCACCCCGGTCGCGGTCGAGCCGAGCACCTCACCGGCCCCGGTGCGCGCCTCCAGATCGGTCAACGCGATCGTCACGTGCAACGCCGCCGAGCTCCCGGCCGCCCCGTCGGCGCCCTTGCCGTCCGCGTCCAACCCCGACGAGCGTCGGCAGGCCTCGGTCAGCGCCTCCACCCGCCGCTGCCCGGCCGGGCGCAGGTCACGCTCCCCGGTCACCTCGTTCGGGACCGGCCTCGACATCGGCCCGATCGCCGCCTCCAGCGTCGCGGCCTGCTCCGGAGTCATCACCAGCTGGTACTCGGTCAGGTCCCCCGACTGCACCCACGGCTGCGACAACCGCGCCGCCGGCGCCAACCTGGCCTGCAGATCCTCGAACTCCCCGGCCGCCCCGTAGGTCGCGACCATCAACGGCCGCAGCTTGCGCATCTGCGCCGGCCCCCACCTGCGTGCCCAGGTCCAACAGGGCCTGCGTCACCGTCGGCACCGCCTCCGCCACCAGCACCGGCCCCAACCGGGCCACCTCACCCAACGCGCTCACCGCCAAACCGGGAGAGACCCGGGCGTCCTTCACCCCGGCCCACACCAACCCCAACGGCGAGCCCGGCTCCGGCTCACCCGCGGCATCCGGCGCCAACGACCCGCCGGCACGACCCGCCCCGGCCACCTCCACCGCCAGCCTGGCGACCTGACCCGCCCCGCCCTGCCGCAACGACGGCGCGAACTCCCGCACCCACGCATGCGCGTTCAGATCCGAGGCCGCCACCACCCCCCGACGCACCGCCTCCACGGCGACCACCGCCCGAGCCGCCGCACCCTGCGCCGCCACCGCATCAACCTCGGACATCAGCTCGGCCAGGTCCTCCCCCGACCCCTCCACCAGCACCTCGGACAACCCCGCCAACGCCTCACGCGCAGCCCGGATCCTGGAGCGACGCTCCGCCAGACCCAACCCCCGCGCTGTCCATACTCCATCATAACCGAACACCCGTTCGATCAGACAAGAGATCCACAGCCCCGGTTCGCCCACAGCAGAACGACTTCGCCCCCTCCACCGCGACCCGGGGCTCCACGCCCGAGCGACGTCCCAGAACGTCGGCCGGCGATTCTCTGGCGCGCCAACGGCATCCCGCGTCAGGATGGGTCAGCCGCCACCGACGCCGGACCCTCAGGAGCTCTCGATGACCAACCTCGCGACGAACCTCACCACGACCGCCGCGGGGCACCCCGAGCAGGCCGCGCTGCGGGTCAGCGGCCAGGGCATCACCTACGCCCAGCTGCACGCCATGGCCGCCAAGGTCGCGGGAGCCTTGCGCGCCAACGGCATCCAGCCCGGCGACCGGGTGGCGATCATCCTCCCGAACGTGCCGGCGTTCCCCGTCGTCTACTGGGGCATCCTGCTCGCGGGCGGCATCGTCGTGCCGATGAACCCCTTGCTCAAGGCCGGCGAGATCGACTACTTCTTCAGCGACTCCGGCGCGAAGATCGCCTTCGTGTGGCCCGACTTCGTGGCCGAGGCCACCAAGGGCGCGGCCAACTCCGGCACCACGATCATCGAGTGCGGCCCGATGGGCCCCGTCGAGGGCAGCCTCGAGGGCGGCGACCCGATCGCCGAGCCGCACGAGCGCGCCGACGACGACACCGCGATCATCCTGTACACCTCCGGCACCACCGGCCGGCCGAAGGGCGCGGAGCTGACCCACAGCAACATCAACCTCAACGCACGGCGCTCGTGCACGTCGATCCAGGAGATCACCCCCGACGACATCGTCATGGGCTGCCTGCCCCTGTTCCACGTCTTCGGCCTGGTCGTCGGCCTCAACGCCGCGACCATCGCCGGCGCGAGCCTCGCCCTCATCCCCCGCTTCGACCCCGCTGCCGCCATCGAGGTGATCGAGAAGGAGCACGTCACGATCATGCAGGGCGTGCCGACGATGTACGCCGCGATCCTCAACCACCCGCAGTCCGACGGCATGGACACCTCGGCGCTACGGGTCTGCGCCTCGGGCGGCTCCGCGATGCCGCTGGAGGTCATGCGCTCGTTCGAGGACAAGTTCGGCTGCATCATCCTCGAGGGCTACGGTCTGTCCGAGACCAGCCCCGTCGCGAGCTTCAACATGCCCGACCGCGAGCGCAAGCCCGGCACCATCGGCGTCGCCATCCCCGGCTGCGAGATGAGGTGCGTCGACCTCGACGGCACCGAGGTGCCGCACGGCGAGGTCGGTGAGATCGCGATCCGCGGCGACAACGTGATGAAGGGCTACTGGGGCAAGCCGGAGGCGACCGCCGAGGCCATCCCCGACGGCTGGTTCCGCACCGGCGACCTCGCGACCATGGATGACGAGGGCTACTTCACGATCGTCGACCGCAAGAAGGACATGATCCTGCGCGGCGGGATGAACGTGTACCCGCGCGAGGTCGAGGAGGTCATCTACACCCACCCCGACGTCCTCGAGGTCGCCGTGGTCGGGGTGCCGGACGACCTGATGGGCGAGCAGGTGGGCGCCGCCGTCGCGCTGCGCGAGGGCGCCACCGCCACCCCCGAGGACATCATCGCGTTCACCAAGGAGCGGATCGCCGCCTACAAGTACCCCCGCACCGTGTGGGTCGTGCCCGCCCTGCCGAAGGGCCCCACCGGCAAGATCCTGCGCCGCGAGGTTCACGCCCCGGCGCAGGGGTGAGCGCCTCGTCCCCGTCCCGGATGCCGTCCGCGTCCGTCGCGCCCGACGCTCACCTTGCGCGCCCGGGCGACCGCTGGCGGGTGCCGGGCCTGGTGCTCCTGGGCACCTGGTCGGCCCTGTTCGTGGTCGCCATCGGGCTCTGGGTGCGCGCCGCGTTCCTGTCCGGAACCGACACCGGGGACCGCGGCCTGGTGCGCGTCGTGGGGGCACCCTTCGTGCTCGTCGCCGTGGGCCTGCTGTGGTGGGCGTGGTGGTCGTCGCGAGCGCTGCGCGAGGGCCGGCGAGAGGGCTGGACGCTGCTGCTCGTGCTCGGGGGCGTCTCGGTCGCCCAGGCGATCCTGACCGCCCGGACCCTGTTCGCCACGTCGTCGAGCACCGCGAACGGCGCCACCACCTCGGGGCCGCCGCGCGAGATCGTCGGCGGCCTGCTGGCCGTCATCGCGCTGGGGCTGGTCTCCGTCGTCGTTGCCGTGCTGGCGCGGCGCAGCTGGGCCGCGGCCGACGCGGTCGACGACACGGCCACCACCGACGACGTCAGCGACCGGGGCTGACCGGCTGCTCCTGCTCGCTGACCGCGGCCGCCTCCGGGGTGCGCGGCTTGCGGTTGACGACGAACGCCGCACTCAGCACGATGGCGAACCCGACGAGCTGCCAGGGGCCGAGCGACTCACCGAGCACGAACACCCCGAGCAGCACCGACACCACCGGGATCAGGTAGGTGATGGTCGAGCCGATCACCGGGCCGGCGCCACGCACGACGTCGAACTGGAGCATGTAGGCGAAGCCGGTGCCGACCAGCCCGAGCACGAGCACGCATGCCAGCGGCAGCCAGAACCACGTCCCCGTGTCGGGTGCGTCGTAGGACCAGATGGCTGCCAGGCCCTCCGGCTGGAACGCCGCCCAGCCGAGCATCACCGGAACCATGAGCACCAGCGCCGTGAGGAGTGTTGCGGTGGGCTGCGACAGCCCACCGAGGTCGACCCCGCTGAGGAAGCGCCGGTTGTAGGTCCAGCCGATGCCGTAGCTCGCCCCGCCCGCCAGGGCCATCGAGAAGCCGACGAGGTCGGGCCGGTCGACCGAGGTCCACGGCTGCATGATCGTCACCACGCCGAGGAACCCCACGAGCACGGCCACGAGTCGGCTGCCGGTGACCCGCTGGCCCGGCAGGATCGCCATGGTCGCCAGGACCGCGACTATCGGTGTCGTGGCGTTGCCGATACCGGCCAGCGCCGAGCTGATCCTGGTCTCGGACAACGCGAACAACGTGAACGGCAACGCCCCCAGGAAGAACCCGCAGACGAAGATGTGCCCCCAGACCCGCGCACCGGTCGGCAGCCGGCCGCCCTTGGCCAACAGCAGCACGCTGAGGACCGCCGCGCCGGACAGGATGCGCAGCCCGGAGATCTGCACGGCCGACAGCGACTCCAACCCCACCTTCATGAGCAGGAAGCTCGAGCCCCAGATCAGGACGAGCGCCAGATACTTCACCTGCCAGGGCACGCGTGGCTGCTGCCTCACGATGCCACCTCCTCTGCGAGTCGGCGCGCGGTGTCGAGCGCCGTACGGAGAACGCTGCGGGCCCCCTCGGGTGTGAGCCCGGCCAGCCCGCAGGTCGGCGAGACGACCAGCCCACGCAGCGCGTCGCTGCCCAGCCCCGACCGTTCGAAGCCCTCGAGCACGAACGCCCGGGCGTCCACGTCGGTGCCGGAGCCGTCGGTGGCCAGGCACCCGACCCACACACCCGTGCCGGCGTCGAGGGTGGCCGCCACCGACTCCCAGCGGGCGGGTGTCGCGTCGGTCAGGTCGATCGCCAGCGCTCCGGCACCGGTGGCCCGAAGCAGCGGCAGTGGCGCCGACGGGTGGCAGCAGTGCACGGCGGTCGCACCGTCGTGTGCGGTGAGCACCGACTCGAGGCCGCGCATGACGACCTGCGGGTCGACCGCGCGCACCCGCCCGAACCCGGACGACGTCGGCAGCGACCCGTCGAGCACGGCCGGCAGCGACGGCTCGTCGACCTGCAGCACGACCTCGGCCCCGGGGACCAGCCGCCGGACGTCGGCGACGTACCCCTGGATGCCGTCGGCGAGCGACGCGACGAGGTCGGCCACCGCACCCGGGTCGGCGACGACCCGCTCACCTCGGTTGAGCCGCAACGATGCTGCCAGCGTCCACGGCCCGGCGACCTGCACCTTGAGCGGCCCGGCGTAGCCGTCATAGGCCTCGGCGAGCTCGTCGAGGTCTTCCCGGTGGAGTGCCGCAGTGCGCGACGCGTCGCGGCCCGGCCGGTCGACGAAGCGCCACCCGCTCGGCTGCAGGTCGACATGGAGGTCGACCAGCAGCCCGGCGGCACGCCCGATGATGTCGGCGCCCGGGCCGCGACCCGGGGTCTCGGGGCAGTGCGGAAGCCCCACGCCCTCGCCGTCGACGAGCAGGTCGCGCACCGTGCGCACCGCCTCGCGCGCGGAGGTACCCGGCCACGACCCGATGCCGGTCGCGCGCACCGGCGCGACCGCGACCTCGGTGGCAACGGCATCGGTCACGGCGCCCACCTCCCGACGAGCGCCGTCACCGACGGCGGCACCGGCGTGCCGGACTCGAGCGACCAGGGCGACGGCTCGGGCGACCCGGCGACGACCCGGAACGGCACGACCCCCGACCAGGCGTCGGTCTCCTCCTCGGGCACCGAGGCCCCGCCGGAGCGCTCCTTGAGCAGCCACCGGCCCGGGGTGATCGGCAGCTCCATCGCGAGCGTCGCGACCTCCTCGCGCCGGTTCATGGCGCGCACCTCGGCGGTCCGGCCCGGGATGAGCCGCTCCGAGAGCAGCTCGAGCGCGGTCGTGCGCTCGGCGTCGCCGAGGGGCGTCAGCTCGCCGTGGATGACGGCCGAGCGGTAGTTCGCCGACGACTCGAAGGTCGTGTGGGCCACGACGAGCCCGTCGACGACCGTGACGCTGAGCACCGCCGGCGCGCCCGCGGCCACCTGGCGCAGCGCCCCGGCCCCGGTCGAGCCGTGCAGCAGCACGCGGTCGCCGTCGCGGGCGAAGAGCATCGGCACCACCCACGGGCGGCCGTCGACGACCGTCGACAGGGTGCCGGCGAGCACCTCGTCGAGCAGGGCGTCGAGCGCCTCGCGCTCGGTGCGCCCGCGCTCGGCGTGCCGGCCCAGCCGCTCGACCGGGGCGTCCCGGCCCACCCGGCCGGCGTAGCCGGGCCCCGGGCACGCGGCATCCGACACGACGCGGGTCGTGGATGCCGGGTGCCGGGCCAGCGCGTCGCCCACCCGGGTGGGTCGCGGCATCAGCGCGCCGGCGCAGTTCGGGCAGGTGCGGTCGAGATGCTCGGAGCAGCCCGCGCAGAAGGTGCACTCGAACGAGCAGACCACCGCGCCGACGTCGTCGGCGGGCAGGTCGACGTCGCAGCACTCGCACCCTGGTCGCATCTCGAGCCCGCTCACCGCGTCATCCTCCCTCTTGCCCCCGACAGGGGCGTCATCGGTCGTGCCGCGGGCGTCGTCCGGCCGCGCCGGACGTCCACCCCGCCACCAGTTCACCGCACGAACTGGTCCACGCCGAGATCCAGTTGCCCCGTTTTCGCAGGACCAGTATCGTGTCGGGATGTCGCGCACCACCCGCCCCGTCGACCTCGTGCTCGACGTCGCCGACGGGCCGGCGCCGCTGCGCCACCGGCTGGCCGACGCTGTCGTCGCCGAGCTGCGGGCCGGGCGGCTGCGCCCGGGCGACGCACTGCCCTCCACCCGGGCCCTCGCGAGCGCACTGGGCCTGTCCCGCGGCCCGGTCGTCGCCGCCTACGACGAGCTGGCCGCGGCCGGGTTCGTCGTGAGCCGGGCCGGCTCGGGAGCCGTCGTCGCGCCCGGCGCCGACCGGGCGGCCGCGGCCGGTGCGCTCACCCACGTGCACACCCCGCGTGGCTCCGACGCGGGCCCGCAGCGGAGCAGCGGTGAGCCGGCTCGCTGGGACCTGCGCCCGGGCCGCCCCGACACCTCGCTCGTCGACCCGGCCGCGTGGCGCCGCGCCTGGCGCGCCGCGGGGTCGGCGGCGCCCGGCAACGACGCCGGCGCCGGGCCTTCCCACGACCGACTGCGCCGGGTGCTCGCCGAGCACCTGCGCCGCAGCCGCGGGGTCGCCGTCGAGCCTGACGACCTGCTCGTCGTGCCGGGGATCGGCGCCTCGCTGCGCGCGCTGCCGGCCGCGCTGGGGCTCGTCGGAGGCACGGTCGCCCTCGAGGACCCCGGCTACATCGAGGCGTGGACGGCGTTCGCGACCGAGGGAGTGCGCGTGGCGGCGGTGCCCGTCGACGGCGACGGCCTCGACCCCGCGCTCCTCCCCCGGGGTGCGGTCGCCACCTACGTGACGCCCTCGCACCAGTACCCGCTCGGCGCCCGGATGCCGGTCACCCGCCGCGTGCAGCTGCTGGAGTGGGCCAGGCGCAGCGGCGCCCTGGTGCTCGAGGACGACTACGACGGCGAGTTCCGCTACGACGTCTCGCCGCTGCCGGCGCTGCGTTCGCTCCCCGGGGCCGAGGAGCACGTGGTCTACATCGGCACGGCATCCAAGCTGGTCGCACCGTCGCTGCGGGTCGCGTGGGTGGCGCCGCCGCGGCGGCTGCGCGACCGGCTGCGCGTCGAGCTCGAGTTGCGCGGGCTGGTCGTCAACGAGGCCACCGGCCTCGCGCTGGCGGAGTTCGTCGCGTCCGGCGCGCTGGCCACCCACCACGCCCGGGTGACGCGCACCTACGCCGCGCGCCGGGCCGCCCTGGTCGCCGCGGTGACCCGGCACCTGCCGGGCGCCCGGCTCGAGGGCGTCGACGCGGGCCTGCACGTCGTGCTGCGCCTGCCCGACGACCTCGACGACCTCGAGGTCGTGACGCGGCTCGCCGAGCGTGGCCTGGCCGCGAGCCCGCTGTCCGCCTACGCGGTCGAGGCGACCGTGCGCGGCCTGGTGCTCTGCTACGCCGGGCTGCCCGAGACCCAGGCCGATGCGGCGGTGCGCCGACTGGCCGAGACCCTCACCCCGGGGTCCCCGGCGGCCCCACGCTGACCCGGACGGACGGTGGGGCGACACCGACCCACAGGTCGATGTCGCCCCACGTCGGCGTCAGAGGACGTCGTGCCCCGGGTGCGGCTCCGTCGGGATGGTGCCCAGCCGGCCGGCCTGGAAGTCCTCGAAGGCCTGCACGAGCTCCTCGCGGGTGTTCATGACGAACGGGCCGTACGCCGCGACGGGCTCGCGGATCGGGCGCCCGCCGAGCACGTACAGGTCCAGGCTCGGGCTGCGGCTCTCCTGGCTCTCGTCGGCGCCCACCTCGATGACGTCGCCGGCGCCGAGCACGGCGAGCTGCCCCATCCGGATCGGGCGGCGGTCGGGGCCGACCGTGCCCGAGCCGTTGAGCACGTACACCAGGGCGTTGTAGTCCTGGTTCCACGGCAGGCGAGCCCTCGCACCGGGGGCCACCGTCGCGTGCAGCACGGTGATCGGGGTGTGGGTGATGCCGGGGCCCGGGTGCCCGTCGAGCTCACCGGCGATGACGCGCACGAGCGCGCCGCCGTCGGGGCTGGACAGCAGCGCGACGTCGCCGCCGCGGATGTCCTGGTAGCGCGGGGGCGACATCTTCATCGACCTGGGCAGGTTGACCCACAGCTGCAGGCCGTGGAAGAGCCCACCCGAGACCACCAGCGACTCGGGCGGCACCTCGATGTGCAGCAGGCCGGAGCCGGCCGTCATCCACTGGGTGTCGCCGTTGGTGATGGTGCCACCGCCGCCGTTGGAGTCCCGGTGCAGGAAGGTGCCGTCGATGATGTAGGTGACGGTCTCGAAGCCGCGGTGGGGGTGCCACGCGGTGCCCTTGGGCTCGCCCGGGGCGTACTCGACCTCACCCATCTGGTCCATGTGGATGAACGGGTCGAGCGCGGCGAGGTCGACGCCGGCGAAGGCGCGGCGCACCGGGAAGCCCTCCCCCTCGAAGCCCGAGGGTGCGGTGGTCACCGAGCGCACCGGGCGCGACACGGCCTCGGCGACGGGCTCGGTGACTCGCGGCAGGGTCAGGATGTTGTCGACAGTCACGGCCGGCATGGTGATCAGCTCCTTCGGGTGGTCCAATCCTCCGATGCGGGAGGCAGCACGTCCAACGATAGTTGACCCTTCAATCATTCCCGCCGGCGACCACCGCGCCCCTCGCCGTAGCGTGTGGTCATGGCACCTGTTGTAGACCTCCGGGACAAGCTGTCCCTCTTCTCCGAGCACTGGTCACCCAAGGTCGTCGCGACCATGAACGACTACGAGGTCAAGGTCGTCAAGGTCAAGGGTGAGTTCGTGTGGCACTCCCATGCCGACACCGACGAGCTCTTCCTCGTGGTCGACGGCACGCTGACGATCCAGCTCCCTGACGGCGACGTCATCCTCCGTGCGGGCCAGCTGTTCGTCGTGCCCCGAGGGGTCGAGCACTGCCCGGTCGCGGCGGATGAGGCCTCGATCCTGCTCATCGAGCCGGCCGGAGTCGTCAACACCGGGGAGGCCGGCGGCGACCTGACGGCCACGCACGACACCAGCCTGCTGGACGACTGACGCCTGGCGCTCAGGCGCGGCCGGTGCCGCTGATGGTCGCCGACCCGACCACCCGGGTGCCCTCGTAGAGCACGACCGACTGGCCCGGGGCGACGCCGCGCACGCGCTCGTCGAGCACGACCCGCACGGCATCCGCACCGTCCACCGTCGCCGTGGCGGCCACCTCCGCACCGTGGGCGCGCACCTGGGCTCCCACGCGCACCTCCCCCGTGGGGGCCGGCCCGCACCAGCGCAGGTGGTGGCCCTCGACGAGGTCGACCCCGAGCAGGTCGGCGGTGCCGATGACCACCCGGTTGGTCGGGGCGTCGACCGACACGACATAGCGCGGCTCACCGTCGAGCGCCGACCGGTCCACACCGAGCCCGCGCCGCTGCCCCACCGTGAAGCCGTGCGCCCCACCATGCTCCCCCACCACCTCGCCCGACACCGCGTCGACGAGCTCGCCGGGGCGCTCCCCCAGCCGGCGGGTCAGCCAGGCGCGGGTGTCGCCGTCGGGGATGAAGCAGATGTCGTGGCTGTCCGGCTTCTTCGCCACCGAGAACCCGCGCGCCGCGGCCTCCTCACGCACCTGCGGCTTGGTCGAGTCGCCCAGCGGGAAGAAGGCACGGGCCAGCTGCTCGGCGTCGAGCACCCCGAGCACGTACGACTGGTCCTTCGCGGCGTCGACGGCCCGGTGCAGCTCGCGCCCCGCGGCTCCCTCCACGACCCGCGCGTAGTGGCCCGTCGCCACGGCGTCGAACCCCAGCGCCACCGCCTTGTCGAGCAGCCCCGCGAACTTGATCCGCTCGTTGCACCGCAGGCACGGGTTGGGCGTGCGACCGGCGGCGTACTCGGCGACGAAGTCCTCGACGACGTCGCGCTCGAAGCGGCTCGCCAGGTCCCAGACGTAGAACGGGATGCCGAGCCGGTCCGCGACGCGACGGGCGTCACCGGCATCCTCGATCGTGCAGCAGCCGCGCGCCGACTCGCGCAGCGTGGCGGCCGAGCGCGACAGCGCGAGGTGCACGCCGACCACCTCGTGGCCCGCGTCGAGCATCCGGGCGGCGGCGACCGCGGAGTCGACCCCGCCCGACATCGCGGCGACGACTCGCATCAGAGCAGGCCTCCCGCCCGCCGGGCTCGCTCGACGACCGCCGGCAGGGCGGCCAGGAACGCGTCGACGTCGGCCTCGGTGGACGTGTGGCCGAGCGAGAGCCGCAGCGCGCCGCGCGCCTCGGCCTCCGACAGGCCCATCGCCAGGAGCACGTGGCTCGGCTGGGGGACGCCCGCCTGGCAGGCCGACCCGGTGCTGCACTCGACCCCGGCGGCGTCGAGCAGGTAGAGCAGGGAGTCGCCCTCGCACCCGGGCACGACGAGGTGCGCGTTGCCGGGCAGCCGGCGGGTGCCGTCACCGGCGGTCCAGCAGCCGCTCACCGTGATGCCCAGCCCGAGCCCCAGGGCCCCCTCGATGAGCCGGTCGCGCAGCGCCATGACGCGCTTGGCCTCGACGTCCCGGCCCGCCACGGTGGCGTCGAGGGCCACGGCGAAGGCGTGGATGCCGGCCGCGTCGAGGGTGCCGCTGCGCACCTGCCGCTCCTGCCCGCCACCGTGGGCGATGGGGACGAGTGGGGCGTCGCGGCGGGCCAGGAGGGCGCCGACGCCCACGGGCCCGCCGATCTTGTGGGCGCTCACCGTCATCAGGTCGGCGCCGCTCTCGGCGAAGCGCACCGGGAGGTGGCCGACGGCCTGGACCGCGTCGGTGTGGAACGGCACCCCGTGCTCGCGGGCGACGGCGGCGAGCTCGGCGACCGGCTGAACGGTGCCCACCTCGTTGTTGGCCCACATGACGCTCGCCACGGCGACGCCGCCCGGCGCCAGCGCCTCACGGAGGGAGTCGACGCCGATGTGGCCGCAGTGGTCGGGCTCCAGCCAGGTGACGCGGACCCCGCGGGCCTGGGCGAGGTACTCGACCGGGTCGAGCACCGCGTGGTGCTCGATACCGCTGGCGACGACCCCGTCCAGGGCGGGGTCCATCGCGCGGCGGGCGAGCCAGGCCCCCTTGACGGCGAGGTTGTCGGACTCGGTACCACCGGAGGTGAAGACGACCTCGGACGGCCTGGCCCCCAGGGCGGCGCCGATCCGCTCGCGCGCCTCCTCCACGACGGCGCGCGCCGCACGCCCCGAGGTGTGCAGCGAGGAGGGGTTGCCGACCACGGCGGACTGCTCCATCAGGGCCTCGAGCGCGGCAGGCAGCATCGGGGTCGTCGCCGCGTGGTCGAGGTAGGCCGTCACGGTCGTCGAGTCTACGTCCGTGGCCTTCCGGCGGCCGCCTCGGCAGAGCCCTCGGACTCCTCGTCAGGGCCGCGGCGGCTCACGACCAGCAGGGCCACACCGGCGCCGGCGAAGAGCACCCCGAGCGCCACGAACGGCCAGGGGCTCCACTGGTCGCTGCACGACATCGAGTCGGCCGTCGTCGTGCAGACCAGACCGGGCCCGTCGCGGTTGAGCCAGGCGATGTACAGCGGTGCCGTCGACAGCCCGACGAGGAGGCCCGGCAGGGACGGCGGCCGCAGGGCGGGGACCGCCAGAGCGACCCCCGCGACGAGCGCCGCACCGGCCAGGAGGAACAGCCCGATGGTGGCCAGCCCGGCGATCCCGAAGGCGCCGAGCGCCCCCACGCTCGCCCAGACGAGCGTGGACGACCACGGCACCGCCGACCTGCTGGACGTCATGGCGACCATCATGCAGCGGCCCGCTGGACCGGCGCTGCACCGCCACCACTGCGCCGGTGGTGTGCCGGGGTCAGCCCTTGCGCTTCTTGACCTCCGCGGTGGCCTGCGGCAGCACCGAGAAGAGGTCGCCGACCACACCGAAGTCGACGAGCTCGAAGATCGGCGCCTCCTGGTCCTTGTTGACGGCGACGATCGTCTTGGAGGTCTGCATGCCCGCGCGGTGCTGGATCGCACCCGAGATGCCGGCCGCGACGTACAGCTGCGGCGACACCTGCTTGCCGGTCTGGCCGACCTGGTTGCTGTGCGGGTACCAGCCGGCGTCGACGGCCGCGCGGCTCGCACCGACGGCGGCGCCGAGCGAGTCGGCGAACTCCTCGACCGGGCTGAAGTCGCCACCGGTGCCACGGCCGCCGGAGACGACGATCGCGGCCTCGGTGAGCTCCGGGCGACCGGTGGCCTTCTTGGGCTGCGAGTCGGTGATCCGGGCGGCCCGGGCGGTGTCGCTGAGGGTGACCTCGAAGGCCTCGACCGCACCCGCGGCCGGGGACGCCTCGAGCGGCACCGAGTTCGGCTTGACGGCGATGATCGAGGTGCCGGTGGTGACCGTCGCGGTCACGGTGTACGAGCCGGCGAAGACCGACTGGGTGGTCTCGATGCCGTTGTCGCCGCGGCGCACGTCGACGGCATCGGTGATCAGCCCCGAGCCGGTCTTGATGGCGAGCCGGGCGGCGACCTCCTTGCCGGTGGCGTTGCTCGAGATGAGCACGGCCGCCGGGGAGACCTTCGCGACCAGCGCGGCGAGGATCTCGGCCTGCGGCGCGACGAGGAACGCCGCGGCATCGGCGTCGTCGACGACGTAGACCTTGTGCGCGCCGTACTTGGCCAGCGTCACCTGGGCCTTCTCGGCACCGACGCCGATGTGCACGGCGGAGGGCTCGCCGAGGCGGCGGGCGATCGTCAGCAGCTCGGCGGTCGCCTTGCGCAGCCGCCCGTCGGTGTGGTCGACGAGAACGAGTACTTCAGCCATGGGTTTTCCGTCCTACCTGTCAGTCGTCGATCGCTCAGATGAACTTCCGGCCGGCGAGGAACTCCGCCAGCTTGGTGCCGCCGTCGCCCTCGTCGGCGACGATCTGGCCCTTGTCGCGCGGGGGGCGCTTGGCGAACGCGACGACCGAGGTCCACGCGGCGTCGAGGCCGACGAGCGAGGGGTCGATGCCGAGGTCGGCGAGCCCCCACTGCGCGACCGGCTTCTTCTTCGCGGCCATGATCCCCTTGAACGAGGGGTAGCGCGGCTCGTTGATCTGGTCGGTCACCGACACCAGGGCCGGCAGGCTCGCCTCGATGGTCTCGGATGCCGTGTCGCCGTCGCGACGGATGGTCACCGTGCCGTCGCCGAGGGTGAGCTCGGAGGCGTAGGTGACCTGGGGCAGGCCGAGCCGCTCGGCGAGCATCGCGGGCACCACACCCATGACGCCGTCGGTGGACGACATGCCGGTGATCACGAGCTCCGGGGTGCCGCCGGCGGCCTTCGTGACGGCCTCGGCGAGGACGAGCGAGGTGGCGACGGCATCCGAGCCGTGGATCGCGGCGTCGTTGACGTGCACGCCCGCGTGGGCGCCCATCTGCAGGGCCTTCTTGATCGCGTCGGCGGCGGCGTCGGGGCCGACCGTCAGCACGGTGACCTCACCCTCGCCCGCGGCCTCGACGATCTTCAGGGCCTCCTCGACGGCGTACTCGTCGAGCTCGGACAGCAGGCCGTCGACCCCGTCGCGGTCGACGGTCCGGTCGGAGTCGCGGAACGTGCGCTCGGACTGCGCGTCCGGCACGTACTTGACGCAGACGACGATGTTCATGCGTGCCTCGGCCTCTTCCATTCGTGGTGGCTGGTGAGCCCCGTCTTCCGGCGCAGGGCGTGCCGTCGATTCTCTCAGCCGGTGAGCGCTTGTTCACCATCGAAGCGGCGTGATGCCCGACACCCCGCAGGATAGGTGACCCTCACCCGGGGTCAGGCGCCCTCGAAGGTCGCCTTGCCGGGCCCCTGCTCGACGAAGCTGCGCATCCCGTTGGCGCGGTCCTTGGTGGCGAACAGGCCGGCGAAGAGGGTCCGCTCGATCTCCAGGCCGCTCTCGAGGTCGACCTCCAGGCCGCGGTCGATGGCCTCCTTGGCCGCGCGCAGGGCGAAGGCCGGGCCGCCGACGTACCTCGACATCCGGGCCCGGGCCGCGGCGTAGACCTCGGCGGCGGGCACGACCTCGTCGACCAGGCCGATCTCGAGGGCCTCCTGGGCCTTGACGAACCGGCCCGTGAACACGAGGTCCTTGGCCTTCGACGGCCCCACCAGGCGGGCGAGCCGCTGGGTGCCGCCGGCTCCGGGGATGACGCCGAGCAGGATCTCGGGCTGACCGAGCCGCGCGTCGTCGGCCGCGATGCGGAAGTCGCACGCGAGCGCGACCTCGCACCCGCCGCCGAGCGCGTAGCCGGTGATGGCGGCCACGGTCGGCTTGGGGACGCGGGCCAGGGCACGGGTGAAGCCCTGGAGCAGCACGGAGTGGTCGACCATGTCGGTGTACGACATCGTCTCCATCTCCTTGATGTCGGCGCCGGCGGCGAAGACCTTCTCGCCACCCCAGACGATGACCGCCGACACGTCGCGGCGTTCGGTGGCCTCCTGGCACACCGCGATCAGGGCGCGCTGGATCTCGGCGTTGAGGGCGTTCATCGGAGGCCGGTCGAGGCGGATGGTGCCGAGGCCGTCCTCGACCTCGAGACGCACCAGGTCGCTCATTGGGCGCCTCCCGCCGGTGCGTCGCCATCGGCGTTCGGGTCGAGCCCGAGCACCCGCTGGTGCCAGATGCGCACGCCGGACAGGATCACCTGGATCGAGACCTGCAGCATCGTGTTGATGTCTGCGCCGGGCGTCGCGAGGTGCTCGCCGATGACGACGAGCGTGGAGCCGGCCACGCCGGTCTTGACGCAGTTCATGTTGAGGTTGAGCTCGTTGCACGTCTCGTGCAGGTGCAGCCGGTCGGCGAGCAGCTCGTCCTGGATCTGCCACTGGCCGAAGACCCGCATGATCTCGACCTCGCCCTCGGAGCACCGCACGAAGAGCTGCTGGTCGCTGACGGTGAACGCGACGTCGCCGTCGTTGTCGAGGTTGGGCTGCAGGCCGAGGTCGACGAGCACGTCGAGGACCCGGCCGCGCAGCGGGTGCTCGTCCGGCGGCGGGGGGAAGTTCGGCAGCGACGTGGGATCAGTCATGGGTCCAACCTAACCACTCACTAGGCTCGCCTCCATGCCTCGCCCGCCCCGCCCCGCAGCCGCCCCCGGGACCCTCGGCCGCGACCTGCCGCCGCCCCCCGGGGTCACCCTGGTCGAGGGCGGCGCCGACGTGGCCGTCTACGCCGGGCACGCCGACGGGGTGGACGTCTGCCTCTTCGACGCGGGCGACGTCGACGGCACGTCCGAGCGACGCGTCCCCCTCGTCGAGCGGGCCCACGGCTGGTGGTTCGGCTTCGTCCCCGGCATGGGCCCGGGGCAGCGGTACAACCTGCGGGTGGCCGGTGAGTGGAGCCCGGACACGGGGCAGCGGCACAACGCCGCCAAGCTGCTGCTCGACCCGTACGCCCGGGCGGTGGAGGGCGGGGTCACCTGGGGGCCGGAGGTCTACGGACACGTCGTCGACGACACCTGGCACGGCGACGGCGAGCTCCGTTCCGACCTCGACAGCCGGGGCAACATGCCCCGCTGCGTCGTCGTCGACGACGGGTTCGACTGGGAGGACGACAGCCCGCCGAACCGCTCCCGCAGCGAGACGGTGGTCTACGAGGCGCACGTGCGCAACCAGACCGCACTGCACCCCGACGTGCCCGAGGAGCTGCGCGGCACGTATGCCGGGCTGGCCCACCCCGCCTCGGTGGCCCACCTCACCCAGCTCGGCGTCACCGCCGTCGAGCTGCTCCCCGTGCACGCCTTCACGCACGAGCCGCACCTGGCGCGGCGCGACATGACCAACCACTGGGGTTACAACACCCTGGGCTTCTTCGCACCGCACGCCGCCTACGCCGCCGCCAGCGACCCGCAGGGTGTCGTCGACGAGGTCAAGGGCATGGTCAAGCTGCTGCACCGCGAGGGCATCGAGGTGATCCTCGACGTCGTCTACAACCACACCGCCGAGCAGGACCGCACCGGCGCCACGCTGTCCTGGCGCGGCCTGGACCAGCGTGCCTACTACCGCCTCGACGAGCGCGGCCGCGACATCGACGTCACCGGCTGCGGCAACACCCTCGACCTGCGTCACCCGGTGGTCTGCCGGATGGTGCTCGACTCGCTGCGGTACTGGGTGCAGGAGTTCCACGTCGACGGGTTCCGCTTCGACCTCGCCGTGGCGCTCGGCCGTGGCCGAGGTGACGAGTTCGACCCCGACCACCCGTTCCTGGTCGCGCTGCGCACCGACCCGGTGCTCTCCCGGGTCACCCTCATCGCCGAGCCGTGGGACCTCGGGATGCACGGCTGGCGCACCGGCCAGTTCCCCCCGCCGTTCATGGAGTGGAACGACCGCTTCCGCGACGCCGTGCGGCGGTTCTGGATCGGCGACGTGCGCGCCCAGGCCCACGGCCAGCACTCGCACGGCCTGCAGGACCTCGCCACCCGGCTCGCGGGGTCGCGCGACCTCTTCGGGCACCGCGACCGGGGGCCGACCGCGTCGGTCAACTTCGTCGCCGCCCACGACGGCTTCACCCTCGCCGACCTGACGTCCTACGACCACAAGCACAACGAGGCCAACGGCGAGGACAACCGCGACGGCAGCGACGGCAACACGTCGTGGAACCACGGGGTCGAGGGCGCGACCGACGACGAGGGCGTCCTCGCCGCGCGGGCCCGCACCATCCGCAACGCGCTCGGCACCCTGCTGCTGTCGACCGGTGTGCCGATGGTCAACGCGGGCGACGAGATGGGCCGCAGCCAGGGTGGCAACAACAACGCCTACTGCCAGGACAACGAGACGAGCTGGCTCGACTGGGACCTCGCGCCCTGGCAGGCCGACCTGCTCGCGACGGCGCAGCACCTCGTCACGGTGCGTCGCGAGCTGCCGGCCCTGCGCCAGCGGGTCTGGGCCCTGGGCCGCCAGGTGAACGACGACGGCAGCCGCGACATGGAGTGGTACGCCGCCGACGGCACCGCGATGGGCGACCGCTGGGACCACCCGGGGACCCGGATCGTGCAGATGTACGTCGCCGGCGCCTGGATGGGCGCCGAGTCGGCCCTGCTGGTGGTCAACGGCGGCGCGCACGAGCACGTGGTGACGCTGCCCGCGGCACCCGGCGTCACGGCCTACCGGCTGCTCTGGGACAGCGACTGGGAGCGCCCGAAGCCGGCCGGGCGAGCCCAGCCGCCCGGCCCGGTGACGGTGTCCGCGACGAGCCTGCGCGTCTACGCGGCGGCCGACGTCACCTGACCCGCCGGGGGCGCGGCGCGGGGCACCGGGTCCGACGACGGGCGAGGTCGCCGACCTAGACTGGCTCGCAAGGAGGCGGCAGCTGCCACACGGGCAGCCCGCAGCGGGTCGGTGCCCCCGCGACCGTCGGCACCAGTTGGGAGCACCACCGCATGACCGCCACCGTGCCCGCGCCCACCGGCTTCGAGCCCCTCGACCCGGCCATCCGCGAGCAGTACGACCGCGACGGCTTCGTCGTCATCCCGAACGCCCTGCCGGAGGACGACCGCGCCTACTTCGAGGACGCCGTCGACCGGATCTACGGCGAGGAGGAGGCCGCCGGCGAGCTGCGCCCCGACCGGTCGATCCACGTCATGGGCTGGATGCACCGCGACCCGCGCTTCATCGAGCTGCTCACCTGGCCGCGGACCTTCCCGTACATCTGGGGGACGATGGGCTGGAACATCTACACGCACCACAACCACATCGACGTCAACCCGCCGAAGGACGAGCCGCCCTTCTGGAACTGGCACCAGGACGGGTACCGGCAGAACTCCGACATCGACATGGACGTGCGTCCGATGTTCATGACGAAGATCAGCTACGCCCTCACCGACCTGTCCGAGCCGGGCTACGGCAACACCAAGGTCATCCCGGGCAGCCACAAGAACAACACCCTCTCCGGCCGCCCCGAGAAGCCCGGCGACCCGATCATCGAGCCCGAGGGCGCCGTCGAGGTGCTGCTCAACCCCGGTGACGCGTTCATCTTCGACCGGCGCCTCTGGCACAGCCGCTCGATGAACAAGAGCGAGCGCATCCGCAAGCTGATGTTCATCGGCTACACCTACCGCTGGATCCGCCCGCTCGACGAGGCCGTCGCCGACCAGTCCTCCGACTGGTTCAAGGGCCTCAACCCGCTGCAGCAGCAGCTGCTCGGCTACGGCCCCGACCACGCGTCGTTCTGGGGCATCAAGCAGACCGGCTGGATCGACGACGAGATCCCGCTGCGCGCCGAGCTCAAGGAGCGCGGCCTGCTCGACCGCGACGTGCCCTTCCTGCGCTGAACACCGCTCGTCGACCGTAGACAACACGCCGCTCCCCGGTGTCCGGGGGCGGCGTGTTCTCTACTCTCGACCGGTCCGGTTCAGGGCGTTGCGGGCTCGCCGGGCGTCGCCGGGGTCAGGGTGTCGATCCAGCCGGCCCGGTTGACCCGGTGCAGCAGCACCACGGCGATGATCCCCACCACGACGAGGGCGAGCAGGCCCAGGACGTAGAGGACGGCGAGCACCGTGGCGATGAGCACCAGCCCGACGAGCTGCACGCCGCCCGCGATGGGGGCCGAGATCCGGATGCCGTTCGCCCACCGGCGCTGGTCGCTGTCGCCCGCGACGGGGTCGAGGTCGCGGATGGCGGTGCCGAGCTGGTGCAGGACGACCACGTTGACCAGGATGCCGGCGAAGGCGGCCCCCCACTCGACGCCGGTGCTGCTGTTGGCGAAGGGCGTGCCCGTGATGACCGAGACCGGGATGCCGACCAGCGCGGCCGCCCGGGCGCGCGCGAACCCCGGGTGCAGCGCGGCGCCGCCGGCCAGCCCGATGAACAGCCAGACGTAGCCCACGAGGTCGGGCAGCACGTCCCAGCCGGCCAGCGGGAGGTCGAGCACGACGACGAGGAGGCCCCAGGCGGCCCAGGCGAAACGCGGCATGGCGCACACCCTAGGCGCGTCGGGACCGGGTCGGGTCGACCTTCCGCCCACCGGTGCGATCCGGTAGACAGGCGGCAGCCGCAGCACGCCGGCCGCCGCCCACGAAGGAGCCCGCATGCCGTTCACGGAGATCGGGAAGGCCGCCCAGTCCGCCATCTACCGGGCGGGCACGTTCGGCCGGCATCCGAAGGTGCCGACCGACGGCAACGCCCTCGAGGAAGCCGCCCGCAAGGTGATGTCCCGGCGCGGCTTCGCCTACGTCGCGGGGTCGGCCGGGGGCGAGGCGACCGCGACGGCCAACCGGGCGGCCTTCGACCGCTGGCGGGTCGTCCCGCGGATGCTCGTCGACACCACCGAGCGCGACCTCGGGGTCGACCTGTTCGGGCGCCGGCACGCGTCACCGCTGCTCGTCGCCCCGATCGGGGTGCTGTCCGCGGCCCACGACGACGCCGACCTGGCGGTGGCCCGGGCGGCCGTCGAGCAGCAGGTCACCCCGATCCTCAGCACCCAGGCGTCGGTGCCGATGGAGGACGTCGCAGCGGCGCTCGGCGGCGCGGGTCACTGGTACCAGCTGTACTGGAGCCGCGACGACGACCTCGTCGCGAGCCTGGTCCGCCGGGCCGAGGCGTGCGGCAGTGAGGCCATCGTCGTCACCCTCGACACGGCCTACCTCGGCTGGCGGCCGCGCGACCTCGACCTCGGTCACCTGCCGTTCGCGCGCGGCGAGGGCATCGCGCAGTACACCTCCGACCCGGTGTTCAACCGGCTCGTCGAGGAGCGCGTGGCCGCCGCGGCGCACGACGAGCCGGGGCCGCAGCCGCGACCCACCCCCGCGGCCGTGCGCACCCTGGTGTCGCTGAGCCGCAACCACCCCGGCGACACCCGTCGCAACCTCACCGCGCCGGAGCCGCGGGCGGCGGTCGAGACCTTCCTCGACGTCTTCTCCAAGCCCTCGCTGAGCTGGGCCGACCTGCCCCGCCTGCGCGAGCTGACCAGCCTGCCCGTGGTGCTCAAGGGGGTGCTGCACCCCGACGACGCACGCCGCGCGGTCGACGAGGGGGTCGACGGCATCCTCGTGTCGAACCACGGCGGTCGGCAGGTCGACCGATCGGTGGCCGCGCTCGACGCCCTGCCCGGGGTCGTCGACGCGGTGCGCTTCTCGGGCTCCGACGTGCCGGTGCTCTTCGACAGCGGCATCCGCTCGGGCGCCGACGTGTTCGTCGCGCTCGCGCTGGGCGCGGATGCCGTCGGCATCGGGCGGCCGCACGTCTACGGCCTGGCGCTGGCCGGCGCCGAGGGCGTGGCGGAGGTGCTGCGCAACATCCGGGCCGAGCTCGACCTCACGATGGCGCTCACCGGGTGCCGCACCCTGGCCGAGATCACCCGCGACCGCCTCGTGGAGGCGCCCAACCCCCACTGACCCGAGAAGGTTGGGGTCAGGCGTTGGCGACCAGGCCCAGGGAGCTCGGGTGCGCCAGGCCGGCGTGCTTCGGCAGGACGCGCACCGTGTAGCCGAACGCGCCGGAGGACCGCAGCAGCAGGTCGCCGGAGAACTGGTGGCGACCGTGCTCGTAGGACTCCACGTGGGCCAGCGGCACCGACGACACGTCGTGCAGCTCGTCGCCGTGGTGGTTGGTGCGGCCGTGCACGACCTGCACCTCGACCTCGTCGGGGGTGAGGTCGCCGAGCGAGACGTAGGTCGTCACGTGCAGCGTCTCGCCGAGCTCGGGGCTGTCACCGACGCCGGAGGACTCGACGTGGTCGACGTGCACCTCGCCCCACGCGCCGCGTGCCTTGGCCTTGTAGGTCGCGAGGTCGCGGGCCCCGGCGTAGTCGCCCTCCTTCAGCGCCCAGCCCGAGCGGGCCGCGGGCACGTAGAGCTTCTGGGTGTAGTCGCGCACCATCCGGCTGGCCCGGACCTTCGGCCCGAGGGTGGTGACGGTGTGCAACATCATCGCCAGCCAGTTCTGCGGGAGGTCGTTCTCGTCGGTGTCGTAGAACCGCGGGGCGACCTGGTGCTCGACGATGTCGTAGAGCGCGTTGGCCTCGATGTCGTCACGCCGCTCGGGGTCCTCGACGCCGTCGGCGGTCGGGATCGCCCAGCCGTTCTTGCCGTCGAACCACTCGTCCCACCAGCCGTCGAGGATCGACAGGTTGAGCGCGCCGTTGAGCGCGGCCTTCATGCCGGAGGTGCCGCAGGCCTCGAACGGGCGCAGCGGGTTGTTCAGCCAGACGTCGCACCCCGGGTAGAGGTGCAGCGCCATCGCGATGTCGTAGTTCGGCAGGAAGACGATGCGGTGACGCACCTCGGGGTCGTCGGCGAACCGCACGAGCTGCTGGATCAGCTGCTTGCCGGTCTCGTCGGCCGGGTGCGACTTGCCGGCGATGACCAGCTGGATCGGCCGCGTGGGGTGCAGCAGCAGCTTCTTGAGCCGGTCGGGGTCGCGCAGCATCAGGGTGAGCCGCTTGTAGGTGGGCACCCGGCGGGCGAAGCCGATGGTGAGCACGTCGGGGTCGAGGATCTCGTCGGTCCAGCCGAGCTCGGCCGGCGAGGCGCCGCGCTCGAGCCAGGACTGGCGGGTGCGGCGCCGGGCCTCCGCGACGAGCTGCGCACGCATCTCGCGCTTGGTGGCCCACACGGCATCCCGGGGGACGGTGGCGAAGGCCTCCCAGGACTCCTGGGTGTCGAGCTCGTGCACGTCGGCGTGGGTGCGAGCCAGCTCGAAGACCTTGCGGTCGACCCAGGTCGGGCCGTGCACGCCGTTGGTGATCGAGGTGATCGGCACCTCGTCGTCGTCGAAGCCCGGCCAGAGCCCGTCGAACATCTCGCGGCTGACCACACCGTGCAGCTGGGAGACGCCGTTGGCGCGCTGGGCGAGCCGCAGGCCCATGACGGCCATGTTGAACATGCCGGCCGAGCCACCCTCGTAGGTCTCGGCGCCGAGCTGGAGCAGCCGCTCGACGGGCACGCCCTCGAGGGCCTGGGCCCCGCCGAAGTACAGCTCGATGAGCGAGCCGTCGAAGCGGTCGATGCCGGCCGGCACCGGGGTGTGCGTGGTGAACACGGTGGCGGAGCGCACGGCCTCGAGCGCCTCGTCGAAGGACATGCTCTCGGCGCGCACGAGCTCGCTGATCCGCTCGACGCCGAGGAACCCGGCGTGGCCCTCGTTGGCGTGGTAGACGTCCGGGGTCGGGGCACCGGTGAGGCGCGACCAGTGGCGCAGCGCCCGCACGCCGCCCATGCCGAGCAGCATCTCCTGCTGCAGGCGCAGCTCGCCGCCGCCGCCGTAGAGGCGCTCGGTGACGCTGCGGCCGGCGTCGTCGTTGCCGTGCACGTCGGTGTCGAGGAGCAGCAGCGGCACCCGGCCGACCTGGGCGCGCCAGACGTGGGCGTGCAGCTCGCGGCCGCCGGGCAGCTCGATGGTGACCAGCGCGGGGGTGTCGTCCGCCTCGCGCAGCAGCGACAGGGGCAACCCGTCGGGGTCGAGCACCGGGTAGTCCTCCTGCTGCCAGCCGTCGCGGTTCAGGCTCTGGCGGAAGTAGCCGGTCTTGTAGAACAGGCCGACGCCGACGATCGGCACGCCGATGTCGGAGGCTGCCTTGAGGTGGTCACCCGCGAGGATGCCCAGCCCGCCGGAGTACTGCGGCAGCGCGGCCGTGATGCCGAACTCGGCGCTGAAGTAGGCGATCGCCGAGGGCACGCCCTCCTCCTGCTCGCGGCCCCACTGCTGGTACCAGCGGTCCTCGCCGACGTAGCGGTCGAGGGCCTCCTTGGCGGTGTCGACGCGCTCGACGAAGGTCGCGTCGGCGGCGAGCCGCTCGAGCTCGTCGGGCCCGACCGCCGAGAGCATCGCGACCGGGTCCTGGCCGACGGCGGCCCAGCGGGCCGGGTCGATCGACTCGAAGAGGTCGCGCAGCGGGGGGTGCCAGCTCCACCTCAGGTTCATCGCCAGGTCGCCGAGGGCGGCGATGCGGGCGGGTAGAACGGGGCGGACACTGAACCGACGGATGGCCTTCACGAGGGCACATCGTAGGGCACGTGGTTAAACGCTTTCATCACGAACTTTCACGGCGTCGTCAAGATCTTGCAGTGCGAGATCCGGGATGCCGTGCGGCGTGTCCCGTGCCGCCCGTGGCCGGTAGCGTGCGGCGTGTGACTGCTGCCCCTCGCACCCGTGCCCCCCAGCATCCGATCGGCCGCATCCCCGTCCTCGACGTCAGACCCAGCGTCGACGGCGGCGCCCGCCCCGCCAAGGCGGTGGTCGACGAGGAGTTCGACGTCACGGCCACGGTCTTCCGGGAGGGCCACGACGCCGTCAACGCCTCGGTCGTGCTCACCGACCCCGCGGGTGTCGAGCACGTGCAGCCGATGACCTGCACGAACCCCGGCCTGAACACCTGGGCGGCGCGGGTCAGCGCCCCCACCACCGGCTGGTGGTCCTACCGCGTCGAGGGCTGGTCCGACCCCTACGGAACCTGGGAGCACGACGCCACCATCAAGGTCCAGGCCGACGTCGACACCGCGCTGATGCTCGAGGAGGGCGCCCTGGTGCTCGAGCGGGCCGGCGCCGAGGTGCCCCGCACCGCGGCGCAGCGGGCCGTGCTCGCCGACGCCGTCCGGGGCCTGCGCGACACCACCCGCCCCGCTGCCGTGCGGCTCAAGGCGGGCACCGACCGCTCCGTCGAGGAGGAGCTGGCCGCCCGGCCGCTGCGCGAGTACGTCTCCCCCTCGGCCGACCTGCCCCTGCTCGTCGAGCGCGAGCTGGCCCTGTCGGGCGCCTGGTACGAGCTCTTCCCGCGCAGCGAGGGCGCGACCTACGACGAGAAGGAGCACCGCTGGACCACCGGCACGCTCCGCACCGCGGCCAAGCGCCTCCCCGCCATCGCTGCGATGGGCTTCGACGTCGTCTACCTCACCCCGGTGCACCCGATCGGGCAGGCTGCCAAGAAGGGACCGAACAACACCCTCGACGCCCGCCCCGAGGACCCCGGCAGCCCCTACGCGATCGGCTCGGCGGACGGCGGCCACGACGCCATCCACCCCGACCTCGGAACCTTCAAGGACTTCGACGCCTTCGTCGCCAAGGCCCGCAAGCTCGGGATGGAGGTCGCCATGGACCTCGCCCTGCAGTGCTCCCCCGACCACCCGTGGGTCAAGACCCACCCCGAGTGGTTCACCACGCGCGCCGACGGCACCATCGCGTTCGCGGAGAACCCCCCGAAGAAGTACCAGGACATCTACCCGCTGAACTTCGACAACGACCCCGCCGGCGTGTACGCCGCCGTGCGAAAGGTCGTGCAGGTGTGGATCGACCACGGCGTCACCCTGTTCCGGGTCGACAACCCGCACACCAAGCCGGTGGAGTTCTGGCAGTGGCTGATCGCCGACGTCGCGAAGGACCACCCCGAGGTGATCTGGCTGGCCGAGGCCTTCACCCAGCCCGCGATGATGCACACCCTGGGCAAGGTCGGCTTCCAGCAGAGCTACACCTACTACACGTGGCGCAACAGCGCGTACGACCTGCGTGAGTACCTCACCGAGCTGTCCGGTGACGCCGCGGCCTACATGCGCCCGTCGTTCTGGCCCACCACGCACGACATCCTCACGCCGTACATGCAGTTCGGCGGGCCGGCCGCCTGGAAGCTGCGCGCGGTGCTCGCCGCCACCCTGGTTCCGACCTACGGCATCTACGCGGGCTACGAGCTCATGGAGCACGTCGCGCGCCCCGGCGCGGAGGAACAGATCGACAACGAGAAGTACGAGTACAAGAACCGGCACTGGGAGGACTACGAGCCCGGCGGCAGCAGGGCCGGGCGCTCGCTGTCCGGCTGGCTCACCATGATCAACGACATCCGGCGCGCGCACCCGGCGCTGCACCGGTTGCGCGACATCCGGTTCCACCACGTCGACGACGAGAACTTCCTCGCCTTCTCCAAGCGCCGCCGGCTGCCCGACGGCACCGTCGACGTCGTGGTGGTCGTCGCCAACCTCGACCCGCACTCGACCCGCGCCACCACGCTGCGGCTCGACATGGGCGCCCTGGGCCTGGAGCCGAGCGACACCTTCGAGGCGCACGACCTCGTCACCGACGAGCGCTGGACCTGGCAGCGCGACGTCTACGTCCGGCTCGGCCCGGAGGTCGAACCCGTGCACGTCGTCGCCGTGCGGAGGCCCTGGTGACGGCCATCCTCGGTATGGGTCACTCCACCCCGGGGCTCGGCGCCAACCAGCCGGGGCTGCGCCACGACCCCGAGTGGTTCCGCACCGCGGTCTTCTACGAGGTGCTCGTGCGCGCGTTCGGCGACAGCACCGGCTCCGGCGAGGGCGACTTCGCCGGCATCGTCAACCGGCTCGACTACCTCCAGTGGCTGGGCGTCGACTGCCTCTGGCTGCCGCCGTTCTACGCGAGCCCGCTGCGCGACGGCGGCTACGACATCTCCGACTACACCCAGGTGCTGCCCGAGTTCGGCACCCTGCCGGAGTTCCGCGAGCTGATCACCCAGGCGCACGCGCGCGGCATCCGGATCATCACCGACTTCGTCATGAACCACACCAGCGACCAGCACCCCTGGTTCCAGGCGTCGCGCAGCGACCCGGACGGCCCGTACGGCGACTTCTACGTCTGGTCCGACACCGACGACAAGTACACCGACGCGCGCGTCATCTTCGTCGACACCGAGACCTCGAACTGGACCTTCGACCCGATCCGCCGGCAGTTCTTCTGGCACCGGTTCTTCGGCCACCAGCCCGACCTGAACTTCGAGAACCCCAAGGTGCACGAGGCGATGTACGACATCGTGCGGTTCTGGATGGACATGGGCATCGACGGATTCCGGCTGGATGCCGTGCCGTACCTCTTCGAGGAGGAGGGCCACAACGGCGAGAACCACCCGAGGACGCACGAGTTCCTCGCCCAGCTGCGGGCCATGGTCGACACCGAGTACCCCGGCCGCATCCTGCTCGCCGAGGCCAACCAGCCGCCCCGCGACGTCGTCGACTACTTCGGAACCGAGGACGCGCCGGAGTGCCAGATGTGCTTCCACTTCCCGGTGATGCCGATGCTCTACTACTCGCTGCGCGAGGAGAAGGCGGCGCCGATCATCGACGTGCTCGCCGACACCCCGGCGATCCCGAAGGGCGCGCAGTGGGGCACGTTCCTGCGCAACCACGACGAGCTGACCCTCGAGATGGTCACGCCCGAGCAGCGCGCCGCGATGTACGGCTGGTACGCCCCCGACCCGCGGATGCGCGCCAACGTCGGCATCCGCCGCCGGCTCGCGCCGCTGCTCGACAACTCCAGGCCCGAGTTCGAGCTGATCCACGCCCTGCTGCTCTCGCTCCCGGGCTCGCCGTGCCTCTACTACGGCGACGAGATCGGCATGGGCGACAACATCTGGCTCAACGACCGCGATGCCGTGCGCACCCCCATGCAGTGGACCCCCGACCGGAACGCCGGCTTCTCGACGGCCGACCCGGGCAAGCTCTACCTGCCGGTGATCCAGTCGCTCGTCTACCACCACAACCACGTCAACGTCGAGGCCCAGATGGCGAGCGGATCCTCGCGCCTGCACTGGGTCCGAGGGATGCTCTCGGTGCGCCGCGAGCACCCCGTGTTCGGGCTCGGCGACTTCGAGGTGTGCGAGTCGACCCACGAGCGGGTGCTGTCGTTCGCGCGGGTCGACCGGCGCGAGCGCGACAGCGAGGACCGCTCGGCCGTGGCCGTGCTCTGCGTCAACAACCTGTCGTCGCGACCGCAGTCGACCACCATCACCGTGCCCGAGGAGCTGTGGGACTGGGAGACCCGAGACCTGTTCGGCGGCAGCGGTTTCCCCGACATCGCTCCCGACGGCACGATCACGATCACGCTCGGGTCGCGGGACTTCTTCTGGCTGGCACTGGCGCCGCGACGCGGTGAGACCCGTGGCTGAGATCCACACCGGCGCCTCCCTGAGCCCGCTCGAAGATCGAGCTCGTCCAGGGCTGGATGGGCGCGCAGCGCTGGTACGCCGCGAAGGGGCAGCAGCCGAAGCTGCGCCGGCTCGCCAGCTGGCGGCTCGACGACCCCGAGGGCGAGGTGGGCGTCGAGACGCTCATCGTGGCCGACGAGTCCGGCCCGGAGCCGATCGTCTACCAGGTGCCCCTCACCTACCGCGGTGAGCCGCTCGGCAGCGCCGACCACGCCCTGCGTCGGCACCATGGAGCACTCGGTGCTCGGCCGGCGGTGGGTGTACGACGGCCCGCACGACCCGGTCTACGCCGCCCAGCTGCTCGAGCTGATCCAGGGCCGGGCCCGGGCTGCGTCCTCGAAGGTCTCCGGCGCGGTCGAGGAGTCGGTCGCCGGTGTGCCGCAGCCCAGCTGGAGTACCGAGGTGCACGTGCGCAGCTCCCGCGTGCTGTCCGGCGAGCAGTCCAACACCTCGGTCATCCTCGACGGCGACCTGCCCGACGGCCACCACACCCCGCTCATCGTCAAGGTCTTCCGGATGCTGTCCCCCGGCGACAACCCCGACGTCGTGCTGCAGGGTGCGCTCGTCGACGCCGGGTCGCGCCGGGTGCCCGCGGTCGTCGGGTCGGTGACCGCGCACTGGCCGCACCCGGGTACGGAGGGCGACCAGCCGGCATCCGGGCACCTGGCCTTCGCCCAGGAGTTCCTGGCCGGCGTCGAGGACGCCTGGCGGGTGGCCCTGCACGCCGCGGAGGCAGGCACCGACTTCGCCGAGCCCGCCCGGGCGCTGGGCGAGGCCACGGCCGAGGTGCACGGCACCCTCGCCGATGCGCTCGGCACGGAGCCGACCAGCCACGAGCAGGCGGTGACGATCGTCGACGAGATGCGGGCCCGCTTCGAGGCGGCGGTCGCCGAGGCACCCGAGCTCGAGGACGTGCGCGGCCCGGTCGACGCGGTGCTGCGCGCTGCCGCCGACGCGCACTGGCCTCCCCTGCAGCGCATCCACGGCGACTACCACCTCGGCCAGGTGCTGCACTCGTCCGAGCGCGGCTGGGTGCTGCTCGACTTCGAGGGCGAACCGCTGCGGCCGCTGTCCGAGCGCTCGCTGCCCGACCAGTGGGTGCGCGACGTGGCCGGGATGCTGCGCAGCTTCGACTACGTCGGCGGCACGCGGGAGCAGGCCGACGGGGGTTCGGCCCGCGACTGGGTCACCTCGGCGCAGCAGGCCTTCCTCGACGGCTACGCCGCCCGCGCCGGCGAGGACCCCCGCTCGCTGGGGGCGCTGCTCGCCGCGTTCGAGCTCGACAAGGCCATGTACGAGGTCGTCTACGAGGCCCGCAACCGGCCCGGCTGGGTCGCCATCCCGCTCGGCGCCGTCCGCCGCCTCACCGCCCACTTCTCGCAGGACCCCACCACGCAAGGAGACCCGTCGTGACCCCCACGCCCAGCCCTGAGGTGAGCGGCGCGATCACCGCGCTCGTCCAGGGTCGCCACCAGCAGCCCCACGACCTCCTCGGGCAGCACCTCGAGCCCGGGGGTCTGCGACTGCGGGTGCTCAAGCCGCTCGCCCGCTCGGTGCGGGTGCGCTTCGAGGACGGCGAGGAGCTCGAGCTCGCGCACGAGGCGGAGGGCGTGTGGACCGCGGTGCGCCCCGACGCCACGCGCACGATGGACTACCGCCTCGTCGTCGCGTGGGCCGACGGCATAGAGCACGTCCAGGACGACCCGTACCGGTTCGCGCCGACGCTCGGCGAGGTCGACCTGCACCTGGTCAACGAGGGTCGCCACGAGCAGCTGTGGACCGTGCTCGGTGCCCGCCTGCACCAGTACGACGGGCCGATGGGCGCGGTGCACGGGGTGTCGTTCGCGGTGTGGGCGCCGCGGGCCAAGGCGGTGCGCGTCATCGGCGACTTCAACGACTGGGACGGCCGGATCCACCCGATGCGGCTGATCGGCGCCTCGGGGGTGTGGGAGCTGTTCGTGCCCGACGTCGGCGTCGGCCACGTCTACAAGTACGAGATCCGCGGCGCCGACGACGTCGTGCGCACCAAGGCCGACCCGATGGCGCGGCGCACCGAGCGCCCGCCGAACACCGGTTCGGTCGTCGACCACTCCGGCCACGAGTGGGCCGACACGTCGTGGATGGACGAGCGCTCCGGTCGTGACCCGCACCAGGGCCCGATGAGCGTCTACGAGGTGCACCTCGGGTCGTGGCGCCAGGGACTGTCCTACCGCGACCTGGCCGAGCACCTCGTCAACTACGTCTCCGACCTCGGCTTCACCCACGTCGAGTTCCTCCCGGTGATGGAGCACCCCTACGGCCCGTCGTGGGGCTACCAGGTGACCGGGTACTACGCCCCGACCGCGCGGTTCGGCACCCCCGACGACTTCAAGTACCTCGTCGACACCCTGCACCAGGCCGGCATCGGCGTCATCCTCGACTGGGTGCCTGGGCACTTCCCCCGCGACGCGTTCGCCCTCGCCCGGTTCGACGGCCTGCCGCTCTACGAGCACCCGGACCCGCGCCGCGGTGACCAGCCCGACTGGGGCACCCACGTGTTCGACTTCGGCCGGCTCGAGGTGCGCAACTTCCTGGTCGCGAACGCGCTGTACTGGCTCGAGGAGTTCCACATCGACGGGCTGCGGGTCGACGCCGTCGCCTCGATGCTCTACCTCGACTACTCGCGCAAGGACGGCGAGTGGATCCCCAACGTGCACGGCGGCCGCGAGTACCTCGAGGCGATCGGCCTGCTCCAGGAGGCCAACGCGACGGCGTACAAGCGCGTGCCCGGCATCGTCACGATCGCCGAGGAGTCGACCTCGTGGCCCGGAGTCACCGGGGCGACCTCGGGTGGCGGCCTGGGCTTCGGGCTGAAGTGGAACATGGGCTGGATGAACGACACCCTCCGGTACCTCAAGGAGGAGCCGATCCACCGGCAGTACCACCACAACCTGCTGACCTTCTCGCTGATGTACGCCTTCAGCGAGAACTACCTGCTGCCGATCAGCCACGACGAGGTCGTGCACGGCAAGGGCTCGCTGCTCACCAAGATCCCCGGGTCGCGCGAGGAGCAGCTCGCGACGCTGCGGGCGTTCCTGGCCTACATGTGGAGCCACCCGGGCAAGCAGCTGCTGTTCATGGGCTGCGAGTTCGCGCAGCCCGGCGAGTGGGCCGACGGCCGCTCACTCGACTGGTGGCTGCTCGACCACGCCGCCCACTACCGCGTGCACGCCCTGGTCAAGGAGCTCAACCGGGTCTACCAGGAGCACCCGTCGATGTGGGCGCTGGACTCCCAGCCCGCCGGCTTCCGCTGGCTCGACGCCGACGACAACACCGGCAACGTGCTGTCCTACCTGCGCTTCGCGCAGCCGGACCAGCAGGGGGACGTCGTCGTCACCGTCGTCAACTACAGCGGCGACGACAAGGCGTGGGTGCGGGTCGGTGTGCCCCGACAGGGCCAGTGGGAGGTCGTGCTCGACACCAGCGGGTTCGACGAGGCCAGCAGCCCGTCCCAGGCCGGAGCCGTGCTCGAGGCCGAGGCCTCGCCGTGGCACGACCAGCCGTGGTCGGTCACCGTGCGGGTCGCGAAGCTGTCCACCATCTACCTCGCGCCGGCCGCCGGCTGAGCCACCCGCGTGCCTGAATCGACCAATAGGTCAATGTTGCCCCGCTCCGGGGTGGGACAACTTTGACCTATTGGTCGATCTTGTCCCGAGGAGAGGGACGAAGGTCAGTCAGATGAAGAGCAGCTGGGCGCCCTCGGTGAGGTCGATGAAGTCGCTCGCCGAGATGATCGCCTCGACCCCGTCGTAGAGGTCGTCCAGGGTCAGGTGGTTCATGTCCGCCGACATCCGGCAGGCCCACAGGTGGGCGCCCGAGGCCGAGAGCAGCTCGAGGAACTCGGGCACCTCGGGCACGTCCTGCTCGGCGATCTGCTTCTTGAGCATCGTCGTGGCCGCGGCCGTGGCGCCGGGCAGGGCGCCGAGCATGTGGTGGATGCCCATGCCGCTGTGGCCAGGCGGGTGCATCGCGGTGTTGCCGACGAAGGAGAACTTCAGGTCGCCCATCGTCGCCTTGTTGATCATGTCGAAGCCCCAGAACGTGAAGAACAGGTGGGTCTCGACCCCCTCACCCAGGGCCGCGTTGGCGAGGATCAGGCCGGGGTAGGCCATGTCGAGGTTGCCCTTGGAGCAGATGATGGCGAGCTTGCGCCCCTCGCTGCTCGGGGTGTCGAACGCCGGAACGATGATCGGGGCGACGCTGCGTGCGGCATCGGTGGTGGTCATGGTCAGACACATCCCTTCGGCTTCGGCAGGCCAGAGACGTAGGCCAGCTTCTTGGCGGGCTTGCCGGGGAAGAGGGCGAACAGCTCCTTGACCGGGACGCCGGTCCCGGCCGACACGCGGCGCAGGGTCGCGGTCTGGCCCTGGGCGGCGTAGTCGTCGCGCAGGAAGCGGATGAGAACCCAGTGCGCGTGGGTGAGCTCGAGGCCGATCAGCTTCGCGAGCTCAGGGGCGAGCGACTCGTCCCACTGGGCGGGCTCGGTGAGGAAGCCTTCCTCGTTCACGTCGACGTCGTGGCCGGCGATCGTGGTGGTGGTCATGGTGATCTGCTCTCCTGACGTGGGGTCACACGGGGTTCTTGCCGGTCATCGACATGTCGGCGGGCAGGCCGAGCGGACGACCGGGCAGCAGGGCGTTCCAGTAGACGTGCCGGAAGGCGAGCTTGCCGAGGTGGTTGGCGCGCGACTCCCCCAACAGCGTCATCGGGCCGACCTTGGGGAAGGGGAAGTGGCCGGTCAGCGGCTGGGTCTCGTAGTTGAAGTCGAGGAGCAGGGCCTTGCCGTGCCCGGACTCCACGAAGCAGTTGGCGTGCCCGTCGAAGGAGTGCGTCATCGGGCGGCCGGCGACCTGCTCGAGGAAGTTCTCGACGAAGACCTCGACGGAGAAGTGCGCGACCGAGCCGGCCTTCGAGGTGGGCAGGTTGCCCGCGTCGCCGAGCGCCCAGATCTCGGGGTGGGCGGTGGACTGCATGGTGTGCTTGTCGACCGGCACGTAGTTGAGCTCGTCCCCCAGGCCGGAGCGGGCCACGAAGTCAGCACCCATGTTGAGCGGGACGGTCACGAGCTGGTCGTAGGCGATCTCGCGCTCGTCGTAGGAGACGATGACCTTCCGGTCCTGGTCGATCCGTTCGATCATGAAGTCCGGTTCGACGGTGATGCCCTTCCCCGCGAGCAGGGAGCCGAGGGCCAGGCTCGCGACCGGCTTGGTGAAGGCGCCGTCGAGCGGGGTGACGAAGACGAGCTCGGTGCGGTCGCGAAGGCCACGCCTGGTGAGGAAGTCGTCAGCGAGGAAGGCGAACTCCAGCGGCGCGACGGGGCACTTGATCGGCATCTCGGTGATGTGCACGACGAGACGCCCGCCGCTGAACCCGGCGAGCCGTCGACGAAGGGCGAGCGCGCCCTCGTAGGTGTAGAACTCGCCGACCTCGTGGTGCCACTGCGGGCCCAGCGTGCCGGGGACCTGGTCGGGCCGCGGGGTGGTGCCCGTGGCGATGACCAGCTGGTCGTAGGCAAGCACTCGACCGCCGACAAGGCGCACCGCCTTCGCCGCCGCGTCGACCCGGTCGACCTCGGCCAGCACCAGTTCGACACCGTCGGCGATGAGCGGGCGGGTGTGGCGGCGGACCTGGTCGGGGGCCGTCATCCCGAACGGCAGGAAGAGGTAGCCCGGCTGGTAGTCGTGGATGTCGTCGCGGTCGACGACGGTGATCGTCCAGTCCTCGGTGGGCAGGTCACGTCGGAGCTTGTTCACGACCATGGTTCCGGCGGTTCCCGCACCCAGGACCACGAGGTTCTTCGCGGTGGAGGTCATCCTTCAGGTATACCCCTATGGGTATACGGGGAGGGTGACCCGGGCCACCCTGGAGGTGTGATGCGCGCGACACCTCTGACAGGATCGACGACATGAACGCGCCCCGTGCCGGACAGCCCGCCCAACCCTCCGACCTGGTCGACGTCGCCGCGCTCGTGACGGCGTACTACACGCGAGAGCCCGACCCGGACAACGTCGACGAGCAGGTCGTGTTCGGCACCTCGGGCCACCGGGGCTCGAGCCTGCGGACGTCGTTCAACGAGACCCACATCCTGGCGACGACCCAGGCGATCTGCGAGTACCGGCGCGCCCAGGGCTTCGACGGGCCGCTGTTCATCGGCCGCGACACCCACGGGCTGTCCGAGCCCGCCTGGGCCACGGCACTCGAGGTGCTGGTCGCCAACGACGTCACCGTGCTCGTCGACTCGGCCGACCGCTACACCCCCACGCCCGGGGTCTCGCACGCCATCCTCACCGCGAACCGGGGCAAGGTCACCGGCGTCGACGGGATGCCGGCCCACACCGGTCTCGCGGACGGCATCGTCGTCACCCCGTCGCACAACCCGCCCGGCGACGGCGGCTTCAAGTACAACCCGCCGCACGGTGGCCCCGCCGACTCCGACGCCACGAAGGTCATCGCCGCCCGCGCCAACGAGCTGATCCGGGCGGGGCTGGCGGGGGTCAAGCGGGTGCCGTTCGCGCGGGCCCGGGCCGCGGCATCCGGCTACGACTTCCTCGGCACCTACGTCGCCGACCTGCCCAACGTGATCGACGTCGAGGCGATCCGCGGGTCCGGGCTGCGCATCGGAGCCGACCCGCTCGGTGGCGCGTCGGTCGACTACTGGGGCGCCATCGGCGAGCGCCACGGGCTCGACCTCACCGTCGTGAACCCACTGGTCGACGCCACCTGGCGGTTCATGACGCTGGACTGGGACGGCAAGATCCGGATGGACTGCTCGTCCCCGTCGGCGATGGCCAGCCTGATCGCGCAGCGCGACGTCTACGACATCGCCACCGGCAACGACGCCGACGCCGACCGGCACGGCATCGTCACCCCGGATGCCGGTCTGCTGAACCCCAACCACTACCTCGCCGTCGCGATCCAGTACCTCTACGGCGGTGCGCGCCCGCAGTGGCGCGACGACGGCTTCATCGGCAAGACCCTGGTGTCGAGCTCGATGATCGACGCAGTGGCGGCCGACCTGGGCCGGCGGCTCGTCGAGGTGCCGGTGGGCTTCAAGTGGTTCGTGCCCGGGCTGCTCGACGGGTCGGGCCCGTTCGGCGGCGAGGAGTCGGCCGGGGCGTCGTTCCTGCGCCACGACGGGTCGGTGTGGACCACCGACAAGGACGGCATCCTGCTGGCCCTGCTCGCCTCGGAGATCCAGGCGCGCACCGGCAAGAGCCCGAGCGAGCACTACCGCTCGCTGGTCGAGCGGCACGGCGAGCCGGCCTACGCCCGGATCGACGCCGCCGCGACCAGGGAGGAGAAGGCCAAGCTGGCCGCCCTGTCCCCCGACGACGTCACGGCCGAGTCGCTCGCCGGTGAGCCGATCACCGCCAAGCTCACCGAGGCACCCGGCAACGGCGCGGCGATCGGCGGGCTGAAGGTGGTCACCGAGTCGGCCTGGTTCGCGGCCCGGCCGAGCGGCACCGAGGACGTCTACAAGATCTACGCCGAGTCCTTCCGCGGGCCCGACCACCTCGCACAGGTGCAGGCCGAGGCCAAGGACGTGGTCTCCGCGGCCCTCGGCTGAGGCTCGGCCTCGTGGCCCCGGGTCAGGCGGGCGTACCGAGGTGACCCGGGGCATCGGGCGCGACGGCACGGATCCCCTCCATGGCGTTGACCGCGGCCAGCCGGTTGGTCACCCCGAGCTTGCGGTAGGCGTTCTCCAGGTGCTTGCGGACCGTGGCCGGGGCGACGACGAGCCGCTCGGCGATCTGCGCGTTGCTGAGGCCGGCGGCCACGTGGTGGAGCACCCGTCGCTCCTGCAGGGTGATCGACGCCGGCAGTCCCGAGGTCACCCGCTCCCGCAGCCGTCGTTCCAGCGCCGGGGTGACGAGTGCCAGCAGCGCCCGGTCCCGCTCCGTGAAGTCGCTCGTGCGACGCACCAGCCAGAGCGTGACCACCCGGTCGGGCCCGTTGCGCACTGCCAGGGAGAGCACGGCGGCACCCCGCTCGGCACCCATCGCGGCCCCGCCCACCGCGGAACCAGCGCCGTCGCACAGCGCGATCCCGATGTCGTCGCAGTCGATGAACCGGGCGAGGTCCGCAAGCACGGACTCACCGGGTAGACCAGCCCCGGGGGACGGGGCCGAGCCGATGATGGCGCGCACCGCGGCCTGCTCCCTGTCGCCGAGCAGAAGATCGCTCATATGTCCTCCCACCGCCCCCGACCCGGAGCGGTGTTCCTCCCGAGTCTCCCGCCGGCCGGAGCGAGCGGTAAATAGTCACTTCGTGCTACCGGGTCACCACCGCACCGGGCGGCGAAAAGATACGCCGGAAAGCGAATGGTCGCCGCGCTGCGACGTGCCGACACTGGGGGCGAACGCCGACTCGAAAGGTGCGCACCATGCCAACACGTCGTCGAGTTCTCGCGGCCACCGCGTCCGTCCTGTTCCTCCCCCTCGTGGACGGTCCCCTCGCCGCGGCCTCCGCAGGCCCCCTGGCCGCCTCGGTCGCCGTCGGCTGGCAGCGCAGCGCGGCCCGCACGATCTACGTCGAGCGCGGAAGTGCCCCCGCACTGGGCGCCCTGTACCTCGCGTTCACCTCGCTCGCGGTGCACGACGCCGCGTCGAAGGCCCAGAAGCACGGGACGCACGCAGCCGCCGCGGCCGTCGCGACGGCCGCCCACGACGTGCTGCTGGAGTACTTCCCGGCCTCCGGTGTCGCCCTGGATGCCGACCTCGCCGCCAGCCTGGCCCGGGTCCCGGACGGTACGAAGAAGGATGCCGGTGTCGTCATCGGCGCCGCCGCCGCCGCCGCGATGATCGCCTCCCGGGTCGGGGACGGCCGCAACGACACCTCCATCGTGTACAGCAAGGCCCCGGCCCTCGGGGTCTGGCAGCCGCCCCCCACCGGCATGCTCCTGCCGTGGCTCGGCTATGTGGACCGCGTCGTCGACGTGCCACCGGTGCCCGTCGGCGGCCCCGACCCCATCACGAGCGCGGCCTACGCGGTGGACTTCGAGGAGGTGCGCACGCTGGGTTCGATCGCCGGGACCGACCGGACCGCGGAGCAGACGGCCGTCGCCCTGTTCTTCGGCGGCAACCCCGTGCTCACCTACCGCAACGCCCTGTGCGACTTCCTCGACGCCGAGCCGCTGGGACTGCTGCCGACGACCCGGCTGCTCGCCCGGATCGACGCCGCCGTGGCGAACTCGTTCATCCAGACCTGGCGGCTGAAGTTCGAGGTCGGCTTCTGGCGCCCGTTCCAGGCGGTCGCCGCTGCCGCGGTCGACGGCAACCCGGGGACCAACCCGCACCCGGTGGCGTGGGCGTCCCTCGTGCCGACCCCGGCCTACTCCGAGTACACCAGTGGGCACGCCGCGGCGACCTCGCCGTTCGCCGAGGTGCTGCGCCGGACCCTCGGCGACGGCATCCCGCTCGTGTTGAGGTCCGGTGGGGTCACGCGCACCTACGACAGCCTCAGTGCGCTCGAGTTCGACGCGTTCCACGCCCGGATCTGGGGCGGCCTGCACTTCCGCCGCGCGATGGAGGACGGCTACCGGCTGGGCCACACGACGGCCGGCCGCGTGATCGACACGGTCCACTGACCCCGCGGTTCGCCGAGACCCCGTGGTGGGGTGTGGTCGCTCTCAGACGTCCGACAGCTTGGCGATCGTCGCAGCCGCCCGGCGCACCGCTCCCGGTGGGACCTCGGCGACGAGGTCGTCCAAGAAGGCGAACCGGCGCTGCACGGACCGGGCGGCCGCGTTCGCCGTCGGACGGGCCCGAACGCGGTGCCACCAGTCCGCGATGTCTCCCCAGCCCGGGGCGGCGAGCGAGCCGCCGAACTCCTGGACCGCCAAGCTCGAGCACAGCGCCGCGAAGTTGAGCCGCTGGAGCAGCGGCCAGCCCGCCAGCGTGCCCACGAGGACGCCGGCGTCGAAGACGTCGCCGGCTCCGGTGGCGTCGATGGCCTCGACCCGCAGGGCCGGCACCGACGCCTCCTCACCGGTGGTGGAGTCGATGGCGAGGGCGCCGTCGCGACCGGTGGTCACGACGGCCAGCGGCACGCGGTCGGCCAGCAGGTAGAGGGCGTCGTGGGGCGAGTCGGTGCGCGTGTAGGCCATGGCCTCGACGGCGTTCGGGAGGAAGCCGTGGCACAGCGCGAGCTGGTCCAGCACGGTCGGTGACCAGGCGCCGGTGGGATCCCACCCGACGTCGGCGAAGAGCAGCGCCCCGGCCTCGTGCGCCCGCTCCGCCCAGGCCCGCTCCGGGTGCCCGACACCGAGCGGCCTGTCCCCGTCGAGGTCGAGGAGCACCGACCTGGCGCTCGGGGTGGCGCCCAGCATCGTCGTGGCGTCCTCGGGCGCGGCGTGGCCGTGGGTGATCATCGTCCGGTCGCCGGCGAGCGACACCGACACGGTGACCGGCGTGTGCCAGCGGGGGTAGCGCCGCGACATCGACAGGTCGACCCGCTCCTGCTCCTGCAGCACCCGCCAGCAGAAGTCGCCGTAGTCGTCGTCGCCGAACGCGGCCCCGAGGGCGGTGCGCAGCCCGAGGCGGGACCCGGCCACGGCGAGGTTCGCGATGCCCCCGGGGCACGAGCCCATCCCATCGGCCCACACCTCCGTGCCGGGCCTCGGCAGCTCGGGCAGCCCGGTGAACACGATGTCGAGGAAGACCATGCCCTGCACGAACACGTCGAACTGGGGGTCGCCACCGTCGCGGACCCCGGCAAGCGGGTCGAAGGTGTGGGGCGGCACGTCGCCATCGTGGACCGGTCGCGACGGGTCCGCAAGGATGGTGGCCATGAGGCTGGCGATCCTGGGCGGTGGGGGGTTCCGCGTGCCGCTCGTCTACGGCGCCCTCCTGCGCGACCACTCCCCCGGCCGGGTCACCGAGGTCGTGCTCCACGACCCGGATGCCGGTCGGCTCGCGGCCGTCGCACTGGTCCTCGGGCAGCTCGGGGCAGAGCACGCCGACCCCCCGCTGGTCGTCACCACCGACGACCTCGACACGGCCCTGACCGGCGCCGACTTCGTCTTCTCGGCGATCCGGGTCGGTGGTCTCGCCGGCCGCACCCGTGACGAGCGGGTCGCCCTCGACCTCGGGGTGCTCGGCCAGGAGACGACCGGCCCGGGTGGGCTGGCCTACGCGTTGCGCACCGTGCCGGTGGCCGTCGACATCGCCGAACGCACGCGTCGGCTCGCCCCGGACGCGTGGTTCATCAACTTCACCAACCCCGCCGGCATCGTCACCGAGGCGATGCAGTCGGTGCTCGGCGACCGTGTCATCGGCATCTGTGACTCCCCGATCGCGTTGGCGCGCAGGGCGATCGGAGCGCTCGGTCTCGACCCGGCGGCCACCGAGATCGACTACGTCGGGCTCAACCACCTCGGCTGGCTGCGCGCCCTGCGGGTCGACGGCGTCGACCACCTCCCACGCCTGCTGGCCGACCCGGCGGCACTGCAGCGGCTCGAGGAGGGCCGCCTGTTCGGGCCGGAGTGGCTGCGCACCCTGGGCGCCCTGCCCAACGAGTACCTCTACTACTACTACTTCACCCGCGAGGCGGTGGCCTCGATCCTCGAGGCGCCACAGACCCGCGGTGAGTTCCTCCTCGAGCAGCAGTCGGCCTTCTACGACACCGTGGCCCGCCACCCCGAGCAGGCCGCCGCCGAGTGGAGCCGGGTGCGCGAGCAGCGCGACGCCACCTACCTGCGCGAGGCGCGGGCCGAGGGCGAGGAGCGCGACGCGGCCGACGTCGCGGGCGGCGGCTACGAGGCGGTGGCGCTGGCGATCATGGCGGCGATCAGCCGGGGCGAGGCCTCGACGATGATCCTGAACATCCGCAACGGCTCGGCGGTGCCGGGCCTGCCCGAGGACGCCGTGGTCGAGGTCCCGTGCACGGTCGACCGGGACGGGCCGCGGGCGGCGACCCTGGCGCCGGCGCAGGGCCACCAGCTCGGCACGATGCAGCAGGTCAAGGCCGTGGAGCGGGCCGTCATCGAGGCGGCGACGACGGGGTCGGCGGATGCCGCCCTGCGCGCCTTCGCGCTGCACCCCCTCGTCGACTCGGTCTCGACCGCACGGCGACTGCTCGCCGGGTACCGCGCGGCCTCCCCCGACGTCGACGCCCTCCTCCACTGACGAGGTCGGTCGCCGCGCCGGGACGGGTCAGTCCACCGACCTGATCCGGCGCACGAGCACCGAGCCGAGGACGCTGACGGCGGCCGCCACGAGGTACAGGCCCGGGTAGCCCAGGCCCAGCCCGAGCACCCCCGCGGCGAGCACCGGGGCCAGCACCTGCGGCAGGGCGTTGGCGATGTTGATGACGCCGAGGTCCTTGGCGCGGTCGGCTGCGGCCGGGAGGACCTCGGTGATCAGCGCGAAGTCGACTGCCGTGTAGGCCCCGAAGCCGATGCCGAGCACGACGGCGCCGACGTAGGCGGCCGGCATCGTGGGGACGAAGGCGAAGAGCACCAGGGCCGCGGCGGCGATCAGGCCCGACCAGATGACGAACACCTTGCGCTTGCCGACCCGGTCGGACCACCAGCCACCCACGAAGGCGGTGACGACGGTGACGAGGCCGTAGACGGCGGTCAGGGTGAACACGGCATCCTCGGCCTCGTCGTCCGAGAGGTGCACGGCATCCTTGAGGTAGAACAACAGGTAGAGCACCAGCAGCGCGTTCCCGAGGTTCATCAGGAAGCGGGTGACCCACGCCCAGCCGAAGTCCGGGTGCTGGCGCGGCGACACCCAGAAGGACCGCAGGAAGGCCGACCAGCGGAACTGCGGCCGCAGCTCCACCGGCAACGGGATGTCCCGCGAGTCGAGGGCGTACGGGACCGTCGTGGCGACGAGCACGAGCGCGATGGTGACGTAGCCGGCCGCGATGCTGCCGGTGGCCGCCGCGATGCCCGACCCCACGATCACCCCGAGGGTCTGGGCGATGGCGAGCACGCCTCCCACGACACCGCGTTCGCCGGTGGGCACCTGGTCGGGCACCGTCGCCGTGATGGCCGCGAGCATCGCGTTGAGGCCGGCCTGCGCGAGCGCCCACGCGAGCACCAGCACCCAGATCGAGTTGGCCCCGGACAGCAGCAGCATCGCGACCGCCCCCACGGCCGCACCACCGAGGACCCAGGGCCGGCGACGGCCGGAGCGCAGCGTGGTGCGGTCGGAGAACGCGCCCCACACGGGGTTCAGCACGGTGGAGACGAGGGCTCCCACACCGGTCACGAGGGCCAGCACGGCCTCCTTGTGCTCGGGCGAGACGGCCTCGGACTGCTGCGCCAACAGCACCTGGATGGGCCCGAAGAACCCGGACCACAGGCCGATGCTGGCCAGCACCAGCCACAGCACCCACAGCCGTGGCGCCGACTCGGTGGGCTCGCGCAGCGCCCGGTCGACCGGCTGGGTGGGGGTGCTCACCCGCGGCCCGCGCGCTGGGCACGGTGGGTGCGGATGACGTCGGCGTACCAGTCGAAGGACCGCTTCGGCGTGCGCACCTGGGTGTCGAAGTCGACGTGCACGAGGCCGAACCGCTGGGTGAACCCGTCGGCCCACTCGAAGTTGTCCATCAGCGACCAGCAGTAGTAGCCCCGGACGTCGACGCCCTGCCGCACGGCGGCCGCGACGGCGCGCAGGTGGGCGTCGAGGTAGTCGATCCGCGGCTGGTCGTCGACCACGCCCGTCTCGTCCGGCCCCATCCCGTAGGAGCACCCGTTCTCGGTGATCATGATCGGCGGGATGCCGGGGTAGCGGCGCTTGAGCTCGACGAGCAGGTCGGTCATGGAGTCGGGGACGACGGGCCAGCCGAAGTCGGTCGTCGGGTACCCGGTGATGTCGCTGTACTCGAACGGCAGCGGGGCATCCTCGGCAGCGGCCCGAACCCCGATCGGGTTGTAGTAGTTGACGCCGTAGAAGTCGAGCGGCTGGCCGATCAGCGCCAGGTCGGCCTCGACCGGGCCGGGCATGGTGTCGCCGAACGGCTCCGGGTAGCGACCGAGCAGGATCGGGTCGGCGAACAGGCGGTTCCAGAGGGTGTCGACCAGGCCCGCCGTGGCCTGGTCCGCCGGCCCGTCGGTGTTCGGCCAGACGGTGATGTGGTTGGTCGCGGTGCCGACCTGGCCGGTCGCGCCGGCCCGCAGGGCCTGCACGGCGAGCCCGTGGCCGAGCAGGAGGTGGTGGGCCGCGGGCAGGGCGCCGAACATCAGCCCCCGAGCCGGGGCGAGCTCCTCCTGGGCGTAGCCGACGAGGGTCAGGACGTTCGGCTCGTTGACCGGGCACCAGTGCGTGACCCGGTCGCCGAGCCGCTCGGCGACGACCGTCGCGTACTCCCCGAACCGCATCGCGGTGTCCCGGTTGAGCCACCCGCCGGCATCCTCGAGCGGCTGCGGCAGGTCCCAGTGGTGGAGGGTCGCCATCGGCGCGATGCCGGCCTCGAGCAGGCCGTCGACCAGCCGGTCGTAGAAGGCGAGCCCCGCCTCGTTCACGCGGCCGCTGCCCTCGGGTTGCACCCGTGGCCAGGCGATCGAGAACCGGTAACCGTCGGCGCCCAGGCGGGTCATCAGGGCGAGGTCCTCGGGCCAGCGGTGGTAGTGGTCGCAGGCGATGTCACCGCTGGTGCCGTCGACGACGCGGCCCGGCTCGGCCGTGAAGGTGTCCCAGATGCTGGCGCCCTTGCCGTCCTCGTGCGCGGCGCCCTCGATCTGGTACGACGCCGTGCTGGTCCCGAAGCGGAAGCCGGGCGGTAGCCCCAGGTCGCGACCATCCTCGCCGTTGCTGCTGCTCACCGCTGGCTCTCCTGTCCGGGCGTCGCATCCTCGGACGCCCTCGTCCGCGCCGGGATGCGCCCGGCTCGGCAGGATCATTGCCTATCGGGGGTCCACCGCGGGCGCCGTTGCGGTGAACTCACCCGGGCACTCAGCCCGTGGAGGCCTGCGCGCCCCGGAGTCGTCGCTCGTCACCCACCCACATCCCGAGCAGGCCGCCGAAGTGCGCCTCGAAGCGCTCCCACTCGTGCGGCGGGTAGGTCTGCTGGATCGTCGAGTGCAGCAGGGTGGCGAAGTCCGGCCCGTCGATCCACTCGAGCACCATCTCGTCGACGTGCGGCAGGGCCGACTCGCAGAACGCGCGGTAGCGCTCGGTCTCGAAGTAGTCGTCGGCCAGGGCCTGGTAGGCGGCGAGCTTGCCCTGGTAGTCGAGGTGGTCGTCGTCGGCGATCGCGAACCACGGCCCGGTGTCGACCTGGGTGCGCGCCGACCGTCCGGTGACCACGCAGTAGGCGGTCCACCGCAGCAGGGCCTTCATCGCCCACGGGAAGTAGTAGTGCAGCGAGGTCACCGCCACGTCGGGGCAGGCGTTGGCGTAGTCGATCGGGTAGACGACACCGTCCTTGACGAGCATCTCGCAGGAGTTGAACTCCCACCGGAAGAACGCGTTGACGGTCTGCGAGATGGTGATCGTCTCGCGACCTACCTCCTCCGACAGGAACCCGTGTGCCACGGCGTACCGCTCGTGCATCGGCTGCTCGGGGCGGAACTTCATCACCATGGTCTCCGGGCCGATGGTCAGCGAGCGGGCGAAGTGCTCGTAGTCCGGCACCGACGACTGCAGGTGCATCAGCATCTCGCCGGAGTCGTCGTAGGAGCGGTGCAGGTCGGCGCGGTCGTGCACCTGCGAGACACCGCGCCAGCCGCCACCGTCGAACGGCTTCATGTAGAGCGGGTAGCCCAGCGGTTCGGCCACCTGCTCCAGGTCGAACCCGCGGTTGTACCGCGCCGACGTGTAGGCCCAGCGGGCGTTGTCGACGGGGTGCTTGTAGGGCACGAGCACCGTCTCGGGCACGTTCATGCCGAGCCGCATCAGGGCGCAGTAGGCCGAGTGCTTCTCCATCGACTGGAACGTGAACGGGCTGTTGAGCAGGTAGACGTCGTCCATCAGCGCGACCTTCTTCAGCCACTCGCGCGGGTGGTAGTACCAGTGCGCGAGGCGGTCGATGACCAGCTCGTGCCGGGCCTTGTCGCGCAGGTTGAAGGGCTCGATGGTCAGCCGCTCGGTGGTCACCGTGTGCTGCCCGCCGTCCGGCGCACGCAGCACCCCGAGCCGGCGCGCGAGCGCCTCGAAGGCGGTGGGCCAGTCCTCCTCGGCGCCGAGCAGCAGCCCGACCAGGTGATCGGTCGTGGGGGCCATCAGGTCTCCTTCGGTTCAGACGAAACGGGGCAGGTGATGGGCCAGCTGGCGCTGCCACCAGGGCCAGTCGTGCGCGCTGTCATGGCCCCACACGTCGAGGTCGTGGCGAATTCCCTTGCGTTCCAACAGGTCTGCGAATGCTCGAGTCGAGGAGAGCGAGCGGGTCGGCGACTCCTCGAAGGCGCCCTGCCCCACCACGAGCAGCACCGAGACCCGCGAGCGCACCCACTGCAGGTGGTCGCCGTCCATGTTCGACAGGTAGGCCGTGGGGTTGGCGAAGTAGGTCGCATCGCCGAGCTCGCCCCACCCGTTCCACGTCGACGGGTCGTAGTTGCCGGACAGCCCGATGGCCAGTGGCGCGACGTCGGCGCGCTGCAGGGTGAGGTGCACGGCGTGGTACGCGCCGAGCGAGACACCGACCGTGATGACCTCCTGTCCCCCACCCACCTGGTCGAGCAGCCAGGGCAGCACCTGCTCGGACAGCCAGGCGGTGTAGGTCTGCCCACGCCGGGCCCGCTCCTCGGTGGGGAGGTCGCCGTCGGACCACGACCACCGGTCGAGCGAGTCGACGCAGAACAGGCTCATCCGGCCGGCGTCGACCAGGAAGCGGACGGCGTCGAGCATGCCGTTGTGCTCGGCGTCGCGGGCCGACCCGCCCTCGGACGGGAAGAGCAGCACGGGCCGCCCCCACGACCCGTAGCGGACCACCGCGAGGTCGGCGTCATGACCCGGCACCGGCAGTCGAACGCTGGTGGTCTCCATGCGACCCCACCCTGCCGGTCGGCATCCCGCCCCGCAACCACGACGCCCCGGCGCTACCCCCAGACGCGACGCAGGACCTCGGTGAGGCCGGGGTCGAGCGCGTCGCGCCACGCGGTGTAGTTGTGCAGGTCGGGCACCTCGCGCAGGGTGACGTCGTGCCCGGCGCGGCGCAGGGCTGCGGCCATGTCGCGGTTGTTGGCGACGTTCTCCTCCAGTGCACCGCACGACATCCCGACCACGAGCGGGTGCTCGGCGTGCCGCATGTCGAGCACGCTCTGCACCAGTCGGGAGATCCGCCCGAAGTAGCGGTAGCCGCTCTCCGAGTCGTCGTGGCGCACCTGGAAGAACGACCCCGACTGCGAGTAGACGCCCCCCACCCGTGGCGCCGCCAGCAGGCCGAGCAGCAGCGCCGTGAGGCCGCCGAGGCTGGCCCCGACCACGACGACCGGCCCACGCACGGCATACCGCTCCCCCAGCCGGTCCAGGCCGGCGTCGGCGATGGTGCGCAGGTACTGCGGCGACCCGGAGTACCACGCGTCACGGATGACGGGGTGGGCCAGGACGACGCGGTGCGGCGGCAGCTGCCCGCCGGCGACCAGGGCCGCGCAGTACGTGGTGATGCGCGCGAGCTGGTCGTACTCGGCGCCGTCGTGCACGAGCAGCAGCGGGGCCGGCTCGTCGTCGGCGAGGTCCGTCGGGCTCCAGACGGTGACGGGCACCTCGTCGGCGGTCTCGCCGGCGAGCGACAGCACCTCCAGCCGGCCGTCGACGGTCGGCGCCGACAACCACCAGGGCGGTGCGTACGCGGGCAGCTCGAGCACCGACCGGTCGCCGAAGGCGGTGCGCACGCTCACCGGGTTGGCCGGGTCGAGCACCACCTCGACCTCGTCACCGCGTGCCACGGCGAAGCGGTACTCGAGCCGGTTCAGCGCCGGGCGGGGCACGTCGAGCACCCACCCGGTGGCGTCGCGCCGGAACTCGCGCGGCCCCGCGACCACTCGGTCGCACTGGAGCACCACGCCGGTGACCGCGGGCTCGGCGAGGTCGAGGCGGAACCGGACGTGGTCGTCGAGGAGCTTGGGGGGCACCGGGTCAGAACAGCGCGCTCATCAGGGCCGTGCGGCCCTTGCGCACGCGCTCGTCCTGCGTGCCGACGATCGCGAACAGCTCGAGGAGGTGGGTGCGGGCGCGGTCTCGCTCGGCGCCCGCGGAGCTGCGCACGAGGTCGAGCAGCCTGCTGAACGCGTCCTCGACGTGACCACCGAGCAGGTCGAGGTCGGCCACGACGATGGCGGCCTCGACGTCGGCCGGGTCGGCCGCAGCGGCGGCCCGCGCGGCGGCCAGGTCGACCCCCTGGGTGCGCTGCATCAGCCGCACCTGGCTGAGCCCGATCTCGGCGTCCTGGTCGTTGGGGTCCTCGGCCAGCGCCTGCTGGTACGCCGCGACCGCACCGTCGAGGTCCCCGCGCTCGATGGCCTCGAAGGCCTCCTCGTGCAGCGGCGGCATCGTGTCGGCGTCGTCGGCCCCCTCCACGGCCTCGAGCTGGACCCGGCCGGTGATGCCGTTCTGCACGGCGGCCTGGAGCAGCTGGTCGAGCACCGCGCGCACCTCGCTCTCGGGGACGACACCGGGGAACAGCGGCACCGGCTGGCCCTGGAGCAGGCCGAAGGTCGCGGGCACGCTCGGCTGGCCGAACGCCTGCACGAGCAGGGGCTGGAACGCCTGGAGCAGGTCGGGCGAGGTCGACAGGTCGGCGCTGAGCACGAGCACCCGCCCCTCGAGGGACGCGGCGACCCGAACCACGGTGTCGAACAGCTCGCGGGTCTGCGGGTAGGCCGAGCCCCAGAGCACCAGCACGCCCGGCACCTGGAGGGTGCGGTTCAGGGCCTCCTGGAGGTTGCCGGCGTCGACCTCGACGACCAGCCCCTCGGGCACGGCGGGCTGCTGCTGGCCGGCGTCACCGGGCGCGGCCGGCAGGCCCGCTCCGGCGGTCGCGGCGGTGGGTGCCGTCAGCCCGGCGACGGAGGACAGGTCGACGGCGCCGCGGGTGCCCGCGGGTGGGGTGGTCTCGCTCATGGTCCCGATTGTGTCAAAGGGGTGACCGGCGGGGGCTCAGCGGCCCCTGCCGGAGACGAGCAGGTCGCTCGCACCGATGACCCGGCCCTCGCCGGTCTTCGGCAGCACCATGACGATCGGCTCGAGGTTGTTCAGGACCAGCGACTTCGCGACCTTCTTCTTGCCGAGCAGCTTCGCGTACTCCGCGGGCAGGACGAGCTCCTTGGCGGTGGGCTTGACCGAGATCGTGTCGGTGCGCTGCAGCAGGCCGAAGGTCACCGCCCCGCCGTCGGCGAGCTGGAAGGTGATGGCGTCGTCGAGCTGGGGTGCGTGGGTCTGCGCCAGGGTGCCCAAGGTGCCGAGGGCCTTGGCCTGGGTGGCGGCGGCCGTCTTCAGGCCGGTCGCGAACTGGTCGTCGGTGGCCACGACGTCGGTGGCCTTGCCCTTGGGCTGCGCGATGGCCGCGGCGTACGCCGCGACAGCACCCGCCGGGGAGACCGGCAGGCCGTTCTTCTCGGCGGTGTCGAGCAGCGGCGCACCGGCCAGCTGCTCACCGAGCGCGGGCAGCTCGGCGCCGCCGAACATCGGCACGCTCGAGGCGATGCGGAACGGCTGGTCGGGCTTGTCGGACACCATGACGTGCAGCCACTGGGTGTTGGTGGCCTCGTCGAGCGTCGAGGCGAGGATGGCGCGCGGCCACTGGCGACCCTGCGACTGGGCCACGATCGTCGGCTTCGCCGCGGGAGCGAGCTCGGTGGTCGCGGGCTGGGTTCCGGCGCGGGCGGCCTGCGCCTCGGCGACGCGCAGGGCGTCGCCCGTGAGCACCTCGGCCCGGGCGGCCTTGGCGGCCTTCGCGTCGCCCTCGACCGGGGCGTCCTTCGCCGCGAGCAGCCGGGCGGCGACGGCGGTCGCACCCTCGGCGTCGAGCGGCGCGGCCGCGGTCTGCTCGGCCGGTGCGGGGTGCAGCCCGACGAGGGCGTCCTGGGTGCCACAGCCGGTGAGCACGAGCGCGCCGAGCAGGGCGGTCGAGGCGACCAGGCGGCTCAAGGTCCTCGGGGTGGGCACGGGGCGCGGGGTCATCGGGTGACCTCCTGGGGGTCGTGGGGGTCGTGGGGGTCGTGCGGGTCAGTGGTTTCGGGGGCTGCGGGGGCCTCGAGCGGGCTCACCACGGCGTGGGCCAGGGGCACCGTCGGTTCGCTCCCGTCCCCGGCTCCAACGGTCTGGTCGGGGTCGATGGTTCCCGCGTCGGCCGGCACGTCCGGCACCGGCGGCACGGCGACGTCACCGTGGTGACGGCTGCGGCGCGCCGTGAGGAGCACGACTCCGGCGACGAGCAGGAACAGGCCGATCAGGGCCGCGACGACCGCCTCGACGAACCACGACTTGTCGGTGACCGTCATGGTCAGCGAGCTCAGCCGGCCGCCATCCGCCTTCACGACGAGGGTCTCGGGGGCCCCGGACTGCTGCACGGTGAGCGTCACCGGGCCCTTCCCGTCGTCCTGCTGGCGCCACAGGTCGGCGGCGCCCAGCTCGGGGGCGGTGCCCGAGCCGGTCGTCGTGGAGAGCAGCGTCCAGTCGCGCACCGACACCCCGGTGACGGCGACGTGCTTCGAGCCACCCACCACGGCGGTCGCATCCGAGGGGTTGGCCAGCGCCATGAACACCGATCCACCGTCGGTCGGGGTCGCGGTGACGACGACGTCGGCGTCGACCCGGTTCAGCACGTCGGGGCCGACGACCACGGGGTCGGTCGTGCCGGGGTGCATGGTGAACTCGGCGGTTCCCGACGTGCCCAGCTGGGCGGCGAACCAGACGCCGACGACGGTGAGCGCCAGGCCGACGAGCGCCAGGAGCACGCCGATGACGCGCTTCACGATGGTGGCCATCTCAGGGGGTGTCCTTGCTGTCTTCGGGGCGTCCCGGACACGGGTCCGGGCTCAGGGCTGCCTTCCACCATGACAAACCCGACCCCGTGCCGACAAATCCCGCCCCGATATCACGTGACGCACGCCACCTCCACCGCAGGGTCAGGGGTCGAAGTCGCGGGCCCCGACCCGCACCTCGCGCAGCAGGGCGAACAGCGCCTCGTGCTGCTCCCGGTCGAGCATCGGCAACCCGAAGTCGACGGCCTGCAGGTCGGTGGTGACCGCCTCCATCGCCGCGCGACCGGCATCCGTGATGACGGCGAAGGCACCGCGGCGGTCGGCGGGGTTGGGCACCCGCTCGACGAAGCCCTGCGCCGCGAGCCGCTGGACGATGTTCGTGGCGCTGGTGGGGTGCACCATCAGGCGCTCGCCGATGCGCGACATCGACAGCCGCCCCTCCCGGCTGAACGCGAGCAGCACGAGGGCCTCGTAGCGCGCGAAGGTGAGCCCGTGCCGGCCGGCGATCGCGTCGAACTGGCCGATGAGCAGCTGCTGCACGCGCATCACGGACGTGGCCGTCGCCATCGACACCGACCGCGAGTCCTCGCCCCAGCGCTCGCGCCACAGCTCGCCCGCCCGGGCGATCGGGTCGAACGGCAGACGCACCGGCTGGCTCACACCTCGCACGGTAGTCGAGGTGCCGCGACCCACCGCCCGTCGCCCACGCGGTGAGCAGGACCGGATGGTGGATTGCGCAAGCGCTCTCGCCCTCCCTAGCGTTCGGGTATGAGCACAGCGATGCCGGTGACCTGGTCGGAGCACGATGCAGTCCTCTTCGACCTCGACGGCGTCCTGACGCCGACCGCAGAGGTCCACATGCGCGCCTGGGCGGAGATGTTCAACGCCTTCCTGTCCCGCTGGGACTCCCCCGGCGCCGACACCTCGGCCTACACCGACGCCGACTACTACGCCCACGTCGACGGCAAGCCCCGGTACGACGGTGTGCGCGACCTGCTCACGGCCCGCGGCATCTCGTTGCCCGACGGCGACCCGTCCGACCCGCCCGACGCCGACACCGTCTGCGGGCTGGGCAACCGCAAGAACGACGCCTTCAACGTCGTGCTCGACCGCGACGGCGTCACCGCCTACCCCGGCTCGGTGGCCCTCCTCGACGTGCTGCGCGAGATGCGGATGCCGCTCGCGGTCGTCTCGTCGTCGGTGAACGCCCCCGCGGTGCTCGCCGCCGCCGGCCTGGCCGACCGGTTCGTCACCGTGGTCGACGGCCGGGTCGCCACCTCCCTCGGGCTGGCCGGCAAGCCCGCGCCCGACACCTTCGTGCACGCCGCCACCGAGTGCGGCACCACACCGGCTCGCTCGGTGGTCGTCGAGGACGCCGTCTCGGGGGTCCGGGCCGGAGCCGCCGGTGCGTTCGCGCTGGTCATCGGTGTCGACCGCGGGGCCGGCGTCGACACGCTCACGGCCGCCGGGGCCGATCTCGTCGTCGGCGACCTCGGAGACCTCGCGTGAGGCCCCGGCGCGCCTCGGCCGACCCGCTCGACCGCAGCCGCTTCCCCGTCGACCCGTGGCGCCTGGTCGAGTGCGACCCCGACCCGCGCGACCTCGGCGTCACCGAGACCCTGTTCGCCGTCGCCAACGGCTACATCGGCCTGCGCGGCAACCCCGAGGAGGGCCGCGACGCCTACGAGCACGGCACCTACGTCAACGGCTTCCACGAGACCTGGCCGATCCGGCACGCCGAGGGGGCCTTCGGGTTCGCGCGCACCGGTCAGACCATCGTCAACGTGCCCGACGCGAAGCTGATGAAGCTGTACGTCGACGACGAGCCGCTCGTCATCGGCACGGCCGACCTCGAGCACTACGAGCGCAGTCTCGACTTCCGCGACGGCGTGCTGCGCCGCTCCCTGCTGTGGCGCACCCCGTCGGGCAAGCGGGTGCGGGTCGACTCCACCCGGATGGTGTCGATGACCCAGCGGCACCTGGTGCAGTTCACCCTCGAGGTGACGATGCTGTCCGGCGATGCCCCGGTGCTCATCTCCTCGCAGCTGCTGAACCGCCAGGACGGCGAGGACGAGTACCACGAGCCGGCCCAGAGCCGGGTGTCCCTGCCCGACCCCCGCAAGGCGGGCGCCTTCGAGGGGCGGGTGCTGCTGCCCAAGCTGCACCTGGCGCACGAGGACCGGATGATGCTCGGCTACCAGTGCGCCAACTCGCGGATGACCGTCGCCGTCGCCGCCGACCACCACCTGCACACGGCCGACCCGACCGAGGTGATCCTGCGCGACGACCCGGACCTCACCAAGATGGTCTTCCGGATCGACGCGTCGCAGGGCAACACGGTGCGCCTTGAGAAGTCGGTGGCGTACCACACGTCCCGCGGGCTTCCGGTGCGTGAGCTGGCCGACCGCTGCGACCGCACCCTGGACCGGGCCTCGCGCTACGACGTCAAGCACTACCTCGACGAGCAGCGCGCCTGGTACGACCGGTTCTGGGCCAGCAGCGACGTCGAGGTCGCCTCGTCGGACCCGGCGCACGACGCACTGCAGCAGGCGATCCGGTTCAACCTGTTCAGCCTCGCCCAGGCCAGCGCCCGGGCCGACCAGCAGGGTGTGCCGGCCAAGGGCGTCACGGGGTCGGGCTACGAGGGGCACTACTTCTGGGACAGCGAGATCTACGTCGCGCCGTTCCTCACCTACACCCGGCCCGAGCTGTCGCGGAACCTCATGCACTTCCGCAGCCGGATGCTGCCGGCAGCGCGCGAGCGGGCCCGCGAGGTCTCCCAGCGCGGGGCCCTGTTCCCGTGGCGCACGATCAACGGGGAGGAGGCCTCCGCCTACTACGCGGCCGGCACCGCGCAGGTGCACATCGACGCCGACATCGCGCACGCGCTCGTGCAGTACGTCAACGCGACCGGCGACGTGGGCTTCCTGGTGCGCGACGGCCTGGCCATCCTCATCGAGACCGCCCGGCTGTACGCCGACCTCGGTTTCTGGCGCAACAACGGCGAGCGGTCCTTCCACATCCACGGCGTCACCGGCCCGGACGAGTACACGACGGTCGTCAACAACAACCTGTTCACCAACGTCACCGCGCGCTACAACCTCGAGCAGGCCGTCGCCTGGGTCGAGTGGGCCCGCGAGCAGGAGCCGGAGGAGTTCGAGCGGCTGGCGCAACGGCTGGGCCTGCACGACGACGAGGTGCGGGAGTGGGCTCGGTGTGCCGAGGGGATGCACATCCCGTTCGACGACGGTCTCGAGATCCACCCGCAGGACGACTTCTTCCTCGACCGCGAGGTGTGGGACCTCAGCCGCACCCCGGAGGAGCTACGCCCGCTGCTGCTGCACTACCACCCGCTGGTGATCTACCGCTTCCAGGTGCTCAAGCAGGCCGACGTCGTGCTGGCCCTGTTCCTGCACGGTGACCGCTTCACCACCGAGGAGAAGCGCAAGGACTTCGAGTACTACGACCCGATCACCACCGGCGACTCGACCCTGTCCGCGGTCGTGCAGTCGATCGTGGCGGCCGAGGTCGGCTACCACCGGGGCGCCTACGACTACTTCCTCCAGGCCCTGTTCGTCGACCTGGCCAACCTGCACAGCAACACCGTCGACGGGCTGCACGTCGCCTCCACCGGTGGCGTCTGGGCTGCGCTGGTCAACGGCTTCGGCGGGATGCGCGACCACGGCGGCCGGCTGAGGTTCGACCCGCGGCTCCCCGACGGCTGGGACAGCCTCGCCTTCCGGATCACCTGGCGCGGCACCCGGATGAAGGTGACGCTCACGGCATCCGAGCTGCGGCTGGAGGTCGAGCAGGGCGAGCTGCCGGTGCCGATCGAGGTGCGCGGCGAGAGCCACGCCGTCTACCCGGACGAGCCCGTCGTCGTGGCCCTCGACGGCCACGGCCCGCGCCGCTCGGGCACCCTCGGCAACCGGCCGCAGACCGGTGGCACCCGGTCCGACGGCAGCCGGATCACGGCGGGCGTGCCCGACCCGATGCCGGCCGCCGACACCGACCTGCTCGATCCCACGGTGCTCGAGGGCACCATGCCCGAGCCCAGCATCACCGCTCCCGACTGACCCCGCGCCGGCTCTCGGCGTCGACCGCCATGTCGACGGCCGCGACGGCGACGCCGTCGAACACGAACGCGCCCGGACGCACCCCGGTCACGACGTACCCGACCTTCTCGTAGACCCGACGGGCGCGCGGGTTGAAGTCGAAGACCTCCAGGGTGATCCGGCGCAGGCCGAGCACCTCGAGGCCGTACGTCGTGGCGAGCTCCACCGCCTCGGTGCCCAGCCCGCGGTCGCGGCCCTCGGGGCCGACGAGCACCCGCAGGTTGCAGGTCAGCTCCTCGAGGTCGACCTCGTTGAGCACCACCTCGCCCACGAGGGTGCCGCTCGCGGCGTCCTCGACGGCGAGGTCGAGGCGGTCGGGCTGGTCGTTGCGGGTGGCGTACCAGTCGCGCAGGCGGTCGTCGAGCGGCTGCGGCCGCTGCGCCTCGGCCGAGGACGCGACGCTCCCGGTCAGCCGTCGCACCTCGGGGTCGGAGAGGACCTGCACCATGACCTCGGTGTCGCCGTCGCGGAACGGGCGGAGGGTGACCAGGCGCCCGGTGATCGTCGGCTTCGTGGCGAGGTCGGGGACGAGGGGCATGGTTCAGCCTGCCGCAAGCGAGGCGACGAGGTGGTCGGCCGCGGCATAGGGGTCGGTGCGGCCGGCGACCACCTCGTCGGCCAGCGACTCGAGCCGGCTGTCGCCGCGCAGGCCACCGACCTTCGCTCGTAGCGCCTCCAGCGCCAGCCCCTCGATCTCGCGGCCGGCGCGGCGGACCCGCCGACCCCGCAGCCCCTCGGCGCCGAGCCACCCTCGGTGTGCCTCGACCGCGGCGAGCAGGTCGTCGACCCCGGTGCCGTCGGTGGCCACGGTGCGCACCACCGGCACCCGCCAGCCGCCCGGGTCGGCCCCCGCGCCCATCGACGCCGCGTGCCGCAGGTCGCGCACCGTGCGGTCCGCGCCCTCGCGGTCGGCCTTGTTGACGACGAGCACGTCGGCGACCTCGAGGATGCCGGCCTTGGCGGCCTGGATGCCGTCGCCCATCCCGGGTGCGAGCAGCACCACGGTCGTGTCGGCCGTGCCGGCCACCTCGACCTCGGACTGCCCCACGCCGACCGTCTCGAGCAGCACGACGTCGCAGCCGGCGGCGTCGAGCACCCGCAGGGCCTGCGGCGCCGCCCAGGACAGGCCGCCGAGGTGGCCGCGCGAGGCCATCGAGCGGATGAAGACCTCGGGGTCGGCGGCGTGGTCCGACATCCGGATCCGGTCACCGAGCAGCGCACCGCCGGAGAACGGTGACGACGGGTCGACCGCCAGGACGCCGACCCGGTGCCCGGCGGCCCGGTGGGCGGCGACGAGCGCGTTGGTCGTCGTCGACTTGCCCACACCGGGCGCCCCGGTGACACCGACGACGTGCGCGCGACCGGCATCCGGCGCGATCAGCGCCATCACCTCGCGCAGCGCGGGGTGGCCGTCCTCGACGAGGGAGATCAGCCGCGCCACCGCACGCGGACGCCCCTCCCTCGCCTGGGCGACGAGGGAGGGGACGTCGACGCTGCGCGGCCCGATCGGGGTGAGCCCGGTCAGCCCTGCGCGGGGACCTTGACGACGAGCGCGTCGCCCTGGCCGCCACCGCCGCAGAGCGCGGCCGCGCCGACGCCGCCGCCGCGGCGCTGCAGCTCGAGCGCGAGGTGCAGCACGATGCGGGCGCCGGACATGCCGACCGGGTGACCGAGGGCGATGGCCCCGCCGTTGACGTTGACCTTGTCCTCGTCGATCCCGAGCTCCTTGGTCGAGGCCAGGCCGACGGCGGCGAACGCCTCGTTGATCTCGACGAGGTCGAGGTCGGTGGGGGCGATGCCCTCGCGCTCGCAGGCCCTCGCGATGGCGCGGGCCGGCTGGCTCTGCAGCGTCGAGTCGGGGCCGGCGACGACGCCGTGGGCGCCGATCTCGGCGAGCCAGGTCAGGCCGAGCTCCTCGGCGCGCGACTTCTTCATGACGACCACGGCGGCGGCGCCGTCGGAGATCTGCGACGCCGAGCCGGCGGTGATGGTGCCGTCCTTGGAGAAGGCCGGGCGCAGCCGGCCGAGGGACTCGGTGGTGGTGTCGGAGCGGATTCCCTCGTCGGTGCGGAACTCCAGGGCGTCTCCCTTGCGCTGCGGGATGCTGACCGTGACGACCTCGTCGTCGAACAGCCCGTCCTTCCACGCACGCGCTGCCAGCTGGTGGCTGCGCGCCGCGAAGGCATCCTGCTCGTCGCGGGTGAACGCGAGGTCGCCGGTGTTGGCCGACTCGGTGAGCAGGCCCATCGCCTGGTCGGTGAAGACGTCCCACAGGCCGTCCTTCGCCATGTGGTCCTTCAGCGTCACGTCGCCGTACTTGAAGCCGTCGCGGCTCTTCTCGAGCAGGTGCGGGGCGTTGGTCATCGACTCCTGGCCGCCGGCGACCACGACGTCGAACTCCCCTGCGCGGATGAGCTGGTCGGCGAGGGCGATGGCGTCGATGCCCGACAGGCAGACCTTGCTGATGCCCAGCGCCGGGACGGTCATCGGGATGCCGGCCTTGGCCGCGGCCTGGCGGGCGGGGAGCTGGCCCTCGCCGGCCGTGAGCACCTGGCCCATGATGACGTAGTCGACGTCCTGCGGGGCCACGCCGGCCTTCTCGAGGGCGCCCTTGATGGCGAAACCTCCCAGGTCGGAGCCGCTGAAGCCCTTGAGCGAGCCGCTCATCCGCCCCATCGGGGTGCGGGCGCCGGCAACGATGACGGTGGGGTCGGTGGACATCGGAAAGCCCTCCAGGTCGGGGTCGGTGATCGCCCTCGACTCTAGTCACGGGTGCGCGTCCTGCCACCCCCGAAGGGCGGTGACCCTCACCACCCGAGGACCCTCGCGGGTTGCACGCGCTCCTAGGCTTGTACCCATGACTGCCCTGCCCACGGACCTCTTCCTCGCCATCGACCACGTCGGCGTCGCCGTGCCCGACCTCGACGACGCGATCGCCTTCTACGAGTCGGCCTTCGGCATGACCCTGCTGCACGAGGAGACCAACGCCGAGCAGGGCGTGCGCGAGGCGATGATGGCCGTCGGCGACTCCGGTTCGTGCATCCAGCTGTTGGCGCCCCTGTCGTCGGAGTCGACGATCGCGAAGTTCCTCGACCGCAGCGGGCCCGGCATCCAGCAGCTCGCCTACCGGGTCGCCGACCTGGATGCCGTGAGCGCGACCCTGCGCGAGCGCGGTCTGCGCCTGATCTACCCCGAGGCCCGGCGGGGCACCAGCAACTCACGGGTCAACTTCATCCACCCCAAGGACGCCCGGGGCATCCTGGTCGAGCTCGTCGAGCCCGCGCCGGGCGCCGCTCACTGACCTCGAGGAGCTTCGGCCGGGCCGGCGGCCACCAGCAGGGGCGCGAGCACGAGCGCGACGAAGGCGGGGATGACCAGCCCGGAGTCGTTGGCGATGAACGCGACCAGGGCCATCACCGCCGCGCCACGCAGCACCACGGCACCGTCACGCACGGGGCGCCAGGCCAGTCGCCACGCGGCGGCGACGAGCACCACCGTCGCCAGCGCGATGGTCAGCAGTTGCGGTGAGCCGAGGTTGCTGAGGTTCTGGGCGACCTTGCGCCCGACGACCGCTCCCGCCTCCCCGGTGAGCACCGACTCGACGAACTCGCCGAGGTGGGTGCGCGACGCCGCCGGGCGCAGCCAGTCGAGCAGCGCGACGAGCGCGGCGAGCGCGACGGCCCCGACGACCGCTGCGACGACCCGGCGCCAGGTCAGGCGCACCCCGGCGGCCGTGGCGATGACGACCAGCCCACCGAGCAGCAGCCCGGGCGGGCCGCCGAAGTCGGCCCCGAGCGAGGGCAGCGCCTCGAGGGCGAGCGCGGCCACGAGCACCACGAGCGCCAGCGCCGCCGAGCGGCGACGCGACCGCCCGGACGCCGCCACCCACCCGACGACGACCAGCACGGCGAGCCCGTAGAGCGCGAAGCTGGTGTTCCCCAGGCCGTAGAACCGTCCCCCGACGACCGGGTTCTGCCCGAACACCGACCCGAGCTGCAGGCCCGACCCGGTGAGCACGTCCCCGGCGAGCACGACGAGGGTGGCGACGGCGACCAGGCGCAGCGCGCCGAGCGGTCGGCGGCCGCCCGCCCACCACGCCCCGGCGGTGAGCAGGGCGACCACGACGGCGAGGCCGGCGAGGAACAGCGGCAGCGGCGCGCTGGAGCGCCACCAGGGCACCAGGTTGACGACGAACGTCGACACCGGAGCCACCGCGACGGCGACCCCGGCTGCTCGCAGCCACGCCGGCACGGCATCCTGGCTCGGGCTCCGCCGCCACCAGAGCAGCGCGACGACCGCCGCCCACAGGGCGTACGCGACAGCGAGCCACAGGGTCAGCTGCGGGCTGAGGGCCCGCAGCGTCGCGGCGCGGCTCTCGAAGCCGACCCGCCCGGCCACCAGCGACGCCGCGGAAGCCGTCTCCGACGACACCGTCAGCGGGCGCCCGGTGACCTCGGCGTCGGACGCCCCGACCCGGGTCAGCGCGGTCGCCGTGAGGTCCTGCAGCTGCACGACCCCCGGCTGCCGGGTCGACGCCGAGGTGAGCAGGCCACGCCCGTACGAGGGCCCCGCGGCCAGGATCGCCCGCGGCCGCACCGCAGAGACACCGTCACCGACCCCGGCCACGACCACGTCGGCCCCCGGATCAGCCGCCCGAACCTGCGACACGAGGGCGTCGAGGCGCGCCAGCGCCGCGGTTCGCTCGGCGCCCGACGCGGGCAGCACGCCACCGTCGACGAGCACCACGGGGCACGCGAACGACGCCGGCAGCTGCACCTCGTGGTTCGTCACCCGCCCGGTGCGACCGGCGCCACCGATCGCGGCGCCCGCCCCGACCGTCTCGACGCAGGTACCGGATGCCGTGACCCCCTCTCCGAGCATGCCGGGGTGCGCGTCGTACGAGTCCACGGCCGCGGCCGCGACGAACTCAGCCCAGCGCGGCACGACCCCGCCCACGACGGGCAGCGGTGCGCGGCACGGCCCGGGACGGTCGGCGGCGCGGCGTCCGGCCGACAGGGTGAGCCAGCCGTCGATCGCGCACGCGCGGCTGCGCACGGCCCGCACCGTCAGCGACCCGACCGCGCCCTCCTCGACCATGGCGTCGAGCGCCGGGAGGTCACCCCCGTCGAGGTCGGACCACGAGAGCCCCGGTGCGCCGACGACGACGAAGCGGGGGGATGCCGGGTCGTCCGCTGCCGCCGCGCTCGCCGCGCCCGGGAGCAGGCCGAGCCCGGCGAGGACGGCGAGCGCCGCCACCATGGCCCATCGCCTCACGCGTGCACCAGCTCGTGCCGGGCGATGACCACCAGCGCGGCGGTCCAGGCCAGCGGGGCCACCGCGGCCGGGCGACCGTCGAAGAGCACCTTCTCGGGGAACGAGCCTGCCTCGGTGCGGTGGTCGCCGAGCCAGCCGAGCAGCGACTCGGCCCGCTCCCGCTCGCCGGACGCCGCCCATGCGGCGGCGAACAGCGCCGTCTCGGGAGTCCAGCTGATGCCGTCGTCCTTCCACCCGGCGCCGGGCGCCACCCCGCCGGCCGGGCGGCTCATCGCGGCCTGCGCGCGCCCCATCGCGGCCAGCACGTCGCCGTCGGCACCGGAGGCCCCGATCGGTGCGGCGAGGAAGGTCACCGCGGCGTCGGCGGCGGAGTCGTTCAGCTTCCGGGGGTAGCCCCTGCCGCCGAACTGCCCGTGCACCTGGGTGGCCAGCGCGTCGCCCGCCGCCCGCGTGCGGTCGGCGAGCGCCATCTCGCCGACGAGCGGCAGCACCTCGGTGGCGCTGCGCAGCCCGGCGAGCACCGAGGCAGCCGTGCCCAGGGTCACCGACCGCTCGACCAGCTCCCAGTAGTCCGAGGCCGCGACCGGCAGGCCGGTGCCCGGGTCGACGCAGGCGAGCAGCCGCTGTGCGCTGCGCACGAGCAGCGGGCTCAGCGGCCGGAGCAGTGCCGCCGCCCGGTCCGGGGCTGCGAGGGCGAGCTGGTGGGCCCCCCACACCGACCACGCGGAGCCGTCGAGCTGGGCCATCCGGTCGTCCGGGGCCCGGCGGGTGCGCACGTCGTAGCGCGCCTCGAACCACCCGTCGTGGCGCTGCACCTCCTGGAGGAACGCCAGCTGCTCCGCGGCGTGCTCGGGGTGCCCCACCCGGGCGAGGGCGGTCGCCACGAACGAGACGTCGCGCGGCCAGGCGTAGCGCCAGTGCGCGGCTCCAGCCCGCCACCGAGACCGGCAACCCCACCGACAGCGCCCGCAGGTCGAGCAGCGCCGAGCGGAGCACGTCGTCACCACCGAGCAGGGCCGTGCGCACCCACGGGGCGCAGGTCTCGAGCCAGGCCTGCTCGTCCTCGACCAGCATCGTGCTGAGCGGCCGGGCGGCGAGCACCCGGGTGCCGGGCACGACGGCATCCGTGTGACCCGTGGGCACCAGCTCGCGCACGCCGGGCGCGGAGAAGGCCACCGTCTCGCTGTACAGCGGCACCTCGGCCCGCCGGATGCGGTACTCCAGGCTCCACCACGCCATCGCCCCGTAGGTGAGCACCCCGCCCGTGCCGAGCACCACCGTCCGGCGCGAGAGGGGGGTGAGTGCCACGACGGCACTGTATGCCGCGCGCCTGCGCGCCGTCCTCGTCGCCCGTGAGCCGGATCACGTCGTGAGTGCCGTCATAGGCCGCCGATCCGGGGTGGCCGGGCGACTAGGTTCGCCGGGCAAGGAGTCGCCACCTCCCATCGAGCACGCCCTCACCGCCGAAGGAGCACGACCACATGGACCGGATCCGCGAGGCCATCCTCTCCGGGGACCGCAGTGTCGAGACCTATGCCGGGATCGCCGTCCCGGACACGTACCGCGCCGCGACGGTGCACCGGGACGAGGTCGAGATGTTCTCGGGGATGGCGACCCGCGACAAGGACCCGCGCCGCTCGCTGCACGTGGAGCAGGTGCCGACGCCCGAGCTTGCGCCGGGCGAGGCGCTCGTCGCCGTCATGGCCAGCGCGATCAACTACAACACCGTGTGGACCTCGATCTTCGAGCCGGTGCCGACGTTCGGCTTCCTCGAGCGCTACGGCCGGATGTCGGAGTTCGCCCGGCGCCACGACCTGCCCTACCACGTGGTCGGCTCCGACCTCGCCGGCGTCGTCCTGCGCACCGGCCCGGGCGTGACCAAGTGGAAGCCCGGCACCGAGGTCGTCGCGCACTGCCTCAGCGTCGAGCTCGAGGACGCCGAGGGCCACGACGACACGATGATGGACCCGCAGCAGCGGATCTGGGGCTTCGAGACCAACTTCGGCGGCCTGGCCGAGCTCGCGATCGTCAAGGCCAACCAGCTGATGCCCAAGCCGACCCACCTGTCCTGGGAGGAGGCGGCCGCCCCGGGGCTGGTCAACTCCACCGCCTACCGGCAGCTGATCTCCAAGAACGGCGCCCACATGAAGCTCGGCGACCGGGTGCTCATCTGGGGCGCCTCGGGCGGCCTCGGCTCGTACGCCACCCAGATGGCGCTGGCCGGCGGCGCCACCCCGATCTGCGTGGTCTCCTCGCCCGAGAAGGCCGCGATCTGCCGGGCGATGGGCGCCGAGCTGATCATCGACCGATCCGCCGAGGGGTACGCGTTCTGGAACGCCGAGGGCACCGAGCAGGACCCCAAGGAGTGGCAGCGGCTCGGCAAGAAGATCCGCGAGCTCACCGGCGGCCACGACGTCGACATCGTCTTCGAGCACCCGGGCCGCGAGACCTTCGGCGCGAGCGTCTACGTGGCGCGCAAGGGCGGCACCATCGTCACCTGCGCGTCGACGTCGGGCTACATGCACGAGTACGACAACCGCTACCTGTGGATGAACCTCAAGCGCATCGTCAGCTCGCACTTCGCCAACTACCGCGAGGCGTGGGAGGCCAACGCGCTCGTCGACCGCGGCCTGATCCACCCGACGCTGAGCCGCACCTACCGGCTCGAGGACGTCGGCCGGGCAGCCCTCGACGTGCACCACAACCTGCACCAGGGCAAGGTCGGCGTGCTCACCCTGTCCCCCGAGGAGGGCCTCGGCGTGACCGACACCGAGAAGCGCGCCCGCTTCGAGAGCGCGATCAACCGCTTCCGCGACGCCTGAGCCGCAGGTCCGGGGTCGTGCCCGGGCCCGCCACTAGGGTGTGGCGCGGAGGTGCGATCGTGAAGGTGTCCAGGGTGTGGAGCCCGGTGACGCGGTGGGGTGACTTCCGGCGTCGCCAGCTCGCCGCGCTCGAGGAGAGCAACCGGATCGCGGCACGGGGCCAGCACGACGCGCAGGCCGACGCCGCCTCTCCGGTCGACGTCGTGGCCGGTGCGGATGCCGCCCCCGGCACCCACGCGCCGCCGGCCGGCGTGGTCGACTCCCCCGCGAGCGCCTCCCGTTCGCCCGAGCCCGTGCCGGGCGGCGCGTTCGGCCCCGGCACCCCCTACGGCGCCGTCGGGCGGCCGCTCAACCGGCACTCGCCGTTCTACATCGGTTTCTTCGGCGCCATCGGCGCCCTGCTCGCGATCGGCCTGTGGGGCCTCGTGGGGCGGCTCACGACCACGCTGACCCTGCTCATCGTGTCGATCTTCCTGGCCCTCGCGCTCAACCCCCTGGTCGACGCCCTCGTCGCCCGCGGCATGCGACGATCCGCCGGTGTCGGGGTCGTGTTCGCCGGTGTGCTGGTCGCCTTCGGGCTGATCGCCGCCCTCGTCATCCCCCCGGTCGTCGTGCAGGGCACCGAGCTGGCCCAGCAGGCCCCGACCTACGTCGACAACGTCCTCGGCAGCCAGTGGGTGCGCCAGATCGACAAGAGCTACGACGTCATCGACAAGGTGAAGGCCGAGCTCGAGGCCCGGATGACCGACCAGCAGTTCCTCGAAGGGGTGCTCGGCGGCATCCTCGGCGCGGGGCGCGCGGTGCTCAACGGCGTCTTCCAGGTCTTCACCGTGCTCGTGCTGACGCTGTACTTCCTCTCCTCGCTGCCTCGCGCCAAGCACGCCGCCTACGCGCTGGTGCCGTCGACCCGCCGCATCCGGGTCGAGTCGCTGTCCGAGGAGATCATGCGGCGCACCGGGTCGTACGCGATCGGCCAGGTCGTCATCGCGACGATGAACGCGGTCCTGTCGTGGGTGATGATGCGCATCGTCGGCATCCCCTACGCCGCCGTGCTGGCCGTGACGGTCGGCCTGCTGGGGCTGATCCCGATGATCGGTGCGACGCTCGGGGCCGCGGTCGTGTGCATCGTGGCCTTCTTCGACGAGCCGAAGAAGGCGCTGATCGCGCTGGTCTACTACCTCGTCTACCAGCAGCTCGAGAACTACGTCGTGGCCCCGCGGGTGATGCAGCACACCGTGTCGGTGCCGGGCCCGGTGACGATCGTCGCCGCCCTCGCCGGCGCAGCCCTGCTCGGCGTGCTCGGCGCCCTGCTCGCGATCCCGGTCGCCGCGGGCCTGCTGCTGCTCTACGAAGAGGTGCTCGTCCCCCGACAGCGCCGGGCCTGAGCTCAGGGCCGGGCGGCGTGCCGGGACTGCCAGCACCGGGAGTGCCAGTGCCGGCGCTCGTCGATGCCACCGACGCCCTGCGCGGGCCACGCCACCACGTGCGCCGTGCCGACCGCGATCCCCTGGTGGCACCCGGGGCAGCGGTACTCACGCGACGACGATGCCCCGGTGAGCCGGCGCACGTGCCACGACTTCCCGGCATACGACTCGGTGGCCACCTCACCCGACCCCGACATCGGCCGCGACTCCAGGTCACGACGACGGCGGTTGGCACGGGGCATGCGATCCATCGTCCCAGACCAGCGGGCCCGGCCCCGCCACGCGCCGGATGCCGTCAGGCGGTCACCCGGGCGCTGGTCGGGTCGTACATCGGGCGCAGCGAGACCCGGGCCCGGTGGCGCGTGCCCGCCACGTCGACCTCCCACGACCCGTCGGCGAGCCACTGTGGGGTGACCGGCCCGTCGCCGCCGACGAAGGCCAGGCCGACCGCACCACCCAGGGTCCAGCCGTACGACGCGGCCCGCACGTAGCCCACGACCACGCCGTCGCGCAGCACCGGCTCGGCGTGGAACAGCAGCGGCTCGGGGTCCTCGAGCAGCACCTGCACGAGCCGGTGGTGCGGGGTGCCGCGCTCCTTGGCCGCCCGGGTGGCCTCCAGCCCGGTGAAGCCCCCCGGCTTGTCGAGCGCGACCGCGAACCCGAGCCCGACCGCGTAGACGTCGTCGGTGTTGTCGATGTCGTGGCCGTAGTCGCGGTAGCCCTTCTCCATCCGCAGGCTCGACAGGGCCCGCAGCCCCGCCGGCCGGATGCCGTGTGCCTCACCCGCGGCGAGCACGGCGTCCCAGACCTCGACCGTGCGGTCGGCCGGGGCGTACAGCTCCCAGCCGAGCTCGCCGAGGTAGGTGATCCGGATGGCGAGCACGTCGACCCCGGCGAGGGTGACCCGACGTGCTGACCGGAAGGGGAACCCCTCGGTCGACCAGTCGGCCCCCGGCGCGGCCGCGGCCAGGGTGTCGCGCGACGCCGGGCCCTGGACGGTGAGCAGCCCCAGCTCGGTGGTGACGTCGTCCACCGTCACCGCGGCATCCCCAACCGCCTGTCGGAGCAGGCCCAGCGCTCGGCCGTGGGCGGTGTCCGAGACGACGACGAGGAAGTCGTCGGCGGCCAGCCGGGTCACGGTGAGGTCGGCCAGGATGCCGCCGTCCGCGCCGAGCCACTGGGTGTAGGTGATGACGCCGTCGTGGGCGTTCACCGCGCCGGCGCTGAGCCGGTCGAGCACCGCACCGGCATCGGCTCCCCGTACCGAGAACTTGGCCATGAACGACATGTCCATCAGGCCCACGGCCTCGCGCACCGCACGGTGCTCCGCCGCCCAGTTCTCGAACCACGGCTGGTGTCCCCAGCCCGGCTCGGCCTGCGCGACCTGGCCGCGACCGGCGTACCAGGCGGCCGACTCCCACCCGCTGACGTCGCGCAGCCGGGCACCCTCGGAGACCAGGCGGTCGTGCACCGGCGAGCGGAACTCCCCTCGCGCAGAAGCGAGCTCGATACCCGGGGTGTGCGCGGCGTACACCGTGCCGAGCACCTCGCTCGTGCGCTCGGCCCGGTGCCGCGGGTTCAGCTGCCAGTCGCGGAACCGGGCGACGTCGAACCCCGTGACGTCGACGTCCGGGCGCCCCTCGGCGACCCAGTGCGCCACGACCCGGCCGAGCCCGCCGGCCGAGAGGATGCCCACCGAGTTGAGGCCGGCGCACACGAAGTACCCGTGGATGCCGGGCGCCTCACCGACCGCCGGCGCCAGGTCGGGCGTGAACGACTCCGGCCCGCAGAAGAAGGTGCGGATGCCGACCGTCTCGACCACCGGCACGCGCGAGATGGCGCGCTCCACGAACGGCCCCATCCGCTCCCAGTCGGGGGTGATCTCGCCGAACGAGAAGTCAGGCGGGATGCCGTCGACCCGCCAGGCGGCCGCCACCGGCTCGAAGAGGCCGACCATCATGCCGCCGCCCTCCTCGCGGTAGTAGCCGTACGAGGCGGGGTCCTCGAAGACCGGGGCGTCCGGGCTCATCCCGTCGATCGGCTCGGTGACGAGGTAGTAGTGCTCGGCGGCCTGGTTGGGCACGGCGACGCCGTTGCGCTCGGCGAGCTCGCGGGCCCACATCCCGGCGCAGTTGACGACGAGGTCGCACTCGACGTCACCGGCATCCGTGCGCACTCCGACGACCTCCTCGACGAGTCCGCGCGGGCGGGTGATGACCTGCTCGACCGACACGCCCTCGACGACCTGAACCCCGAGGTTGCGCGCGCCGCGGGCCAGGCTCATCGTGACGTCGACCGGGTTGACCCGGCCGTCACCGGGCACGTGGAAGCCGGCGAGCAGGTCGTCGGTGCGGGCCAGGGGGAACAGCTCGGCCATCTCGCGCGGGCCGATCTCCTCCACCTCGAGGCCGAGGTGCCGCTGGAAGGCGGCGACCCGGCGGTACTCGTGCAGCCGGTCGGCATCGGCCGCCGCCTCGATCAGCCCGACCCGCTTGAACCCGGTGGCGACCCCCGTCTCCGCCTCGAGGCGGGCGTAGAGGTCGCGCGAGTACAGCCGCAGCGCGGTGTTCGTCTCGCTCGTGGAGCCGAAGCAGGTCATCAGGCCGGCGGCGTGCCAGGTGGTGCCGGAGGTCAGCCGGTCGCGCTCGAGCACCAGCACGTCGGTGACCCCGAGGTGGGCCAGGTGGTAGGCGATCGAGGTGCCGATGACACCGCCCCCGATGACGACCACGCGCGCCCGCTGCGGGAGGGTACGGCTGCCGGACGGGGTGCTCGATGCTGCGGTCGTACTCACCCGGCGACCCTACCCACCGGTCAGGCGTGGGTGCGGAAGCCCCGGCCGGTCTTGCGGCCGAGGTAGCCGGCCGTGACGAGGTGCTCGAGCAGCGGCGCCGGCGCGTAGCCGGGCTCGCGGAACTCGGTGTAGAGCTCGCGCTCGATCGCCAGCGACACGTCGAGCCCCACCACGTCGAGCAGCTCGAAGGGCCCCATCGGCAGGCCGCAGCCGGCCTTCATCGCGGTGTCGATGTCGTCGGCGCTGGCGTAGTTGGCCTCGAGCATCCGCACGGCGTCGTTGAGGTACGGGAAGAGCAGCGCGTTGACGACGAACCCCGAACGGTCACCGCAGGTGACGGCCACCTTGCCGACCTTGGCGCAGAGGTCCTGCACGGTGGCGGTGACGTCCGGCGAGGTCGACACGGTGTGCACGACCTCGACCAGCTTCATGACCTGCGCGGGGTTGAAGAAGTGCATCCCGATGACGTCCTGCGGCCGCTCGGTGACCTTGGCGCAGTCGATGATCGGCAGCGAGGAGGTGGTCGTGGCGAGGATGGCGCCCGGCCTGCAGATCCGGTCGAGGTCGCGGAAGAGCTCCTGCTTGACCGCCAGGTCCTCGGCGATCGCCTCGACGACCAGGTCGACGTCGGCCAGCGCCTCGCGCGTGGTCGCGCCGGTCACCCGGCCGAGCAGCGCCTCCGCGTCCTCGGCGGTGAGCCGGCCCTTCTCCACGGCGCGCGCGGTGTTGCGTGCCAAAGCGGCGCGCACGGCATCCACCTTGGCGTCGCCGCGGGCGACGTAGGTGACGTCGTACCCGGCCTTCGCGAAGACCTCGATGATGCCGGTGGCCATGGTGCCCGACCCGACCACGCCCACCGACGCCACCGAACGCAGCGACACCCCGGCCGGCAGGCCACCCGCCGGCGTCTGCGCGTCGGCCACGACCTCGGGCGAGCCCGGGGCCGCGTAGGTGTAGAAGCCCCGGCCGCTCTTGCGGCCGAGCAGCCCGGCGCTGACCATCTGCTTGATGATCGGGCTGGGGGCGTGCAGCCGGTTGCGGCCCTGCTTGTACATCGTGTCGAGGATCTCGTAGGCCGTGTCGAGGCCGATCAGGTCGAGCAGCGCGAGCGGGCCCATCGGGTAGCCGCAGCCGAAGCGCATCGCCGCGTCGAGGTCCTCGCGGGTCGCGTAGCGGCTCTCGTACATCGACACGGCGTGGTTGAGGTAGCCGAACAGCAGGGCGTTGGCGATGAAGCCCGCCTTGTCGCCGACGATGACCGGCTTCTTGCCGAGCCGCTCGGCCAGCGCCTTGACGTCCTCGAAGACGTCGTCGGCGGTGATCACCGTGCGGATCACCTCGACGAACTGCTGCACCGGGGCCGGGTTGAAGAAGTGCATGCCGACGACCCGCTTGGGGTTCGACGTCGCGACGGCGATCTCGGTGACCGGCAGCGAGGAGGTGTTGGTGGCCAGCACGGCATCCGGGGAGACGACCGCGTCGACCTTGCCGAGCAGCTCCTTCTTGAGGTCGAGGTGCTCCGGCACGGCCTCCACCACGAGCTGGCAGGGCGCGAGGTCGGCCAGCTCGCTGGTGAAGGTGACCCTGGCGTGCAGCGCGTCGTGCTCCTCCTGGGTGAGCTTCCCCCGGCTCAGGGCGCGGCCGGTGCTGCCCGCGAGCACCGCCTTGCCGTGCTCGATGGCGGCCTCGTCGACCTCGACGGCGACCACGTCGATCCCGTTGCGGGCGAAGACCTCCACGATCCCCGCACCCATCGTCCCGAGTCCGATCACACCCACACTGGTGAAGTCACGCGTCATGGCCGCGATCCTTCCAGAGCGTCACCCCCTCGACGACTCCCGGAGGGCGTGACGCTGCTTACTGCGTCGGCCGCTCACCAGTCCTGACCGGCGGCGACCAGCTCGGCCTCGAGGGTCAGCCGCTCGCGCGAGGGCAACGGCGGGAGCCCCACGTCGTCGGTGGGCACGTCGACCCGCTCGCACAGCTCGAGGAGCAGCTGGTCGTAGGCCGCCAGCACGGCCCGCAGGCGCGCGGCCTGGTGCGGAGCGTCGCCGTCCTCGACCCGCCGGATCTCGAGCTCCAGGCGACGCAGCTCCAGGCCGATCAGCACCGGCGGCAGGGGCTGCGGCACCGGGCGCCGCATCGCGCGCCGGTGCCAGGCCCGCAGCCGTTCGACGTGCGGGCGCAGCCGCCGGATCAGGGGGCGCAGCACGCGCGGCGGCTCGCCCTCGCAGAACCACGCCAACGCCTCGCCCGAGGCGAAGAACCAGAGCCCGGGCAGCACGACGAGGAACACCGTCCACAGCGCTGCCCGCATTGGCCTCACCTCTCCTGATGAGTGTGCGCCCCACCCCGGCCGACAGGCAATGGCTCGAGCGGGGCACGACGGTAGGGTGGTCGATCGTGCGACTCGTGATCGCGACGTGCAGCGTCGACTACGACGGGCGGCTCACCGCCCACCTGCCGCTGGCGACCCGGTTGCTCCTGGTCAAGGCCGACGGCTCGGTGCTCGTGCACTCCGACGGCGGCTCGTACAAGCCGTTGAACTGGATGTCGCCACCGTGCGCGATGGCCGAGGTCGAGCCCGACGAGGCCGAGGCCGCCGAGGGCGCGACGGCCGTGTGGGTCGTGCAGCACGCCAAGTCCGAGGACCGGCTGCGGGTCAAGATCCACGAGGTGCACCACGACAGCGCGCACGAGCTGGGCGTCGACCCCGGACTGGTCAAGGACGGCGTCGAGGCGCACCTGCAGAAGCTGCTCGCCGAGCACATCACCACGCTCGGCGACGGCTGGACCCTGACCCGCCGCGAGTACATGACGCCGATCGGCCCGGTCGACATCCTCTGCAAGGACGGCGCCGGGGCCACCGTCGCGATCGAGATCAAGCGGCGCGGCGACATCGACGGGGTCGAGCAGCTGACCCGGTACCTCGAGCTGATGAACCGCGACCCGCACCTCGCGCCGGTGACCGGCGTGTTCGCCGCCCAGCAGATCAAGCCGCAGGCCCGCACCCTCGCCGAGGACCGCGGCATCCGCTGTGTCGTGCTCGACTACGACTCGCTCAAGGGCATCGACACCAGCGAGCACCGGCTGTTCTGAGGCACCGGCTGTTCTGAGGCACCGGCTCCTCAGAGCGCCGGCCCGCTCAGGCCCCCACCGGGACCAGCGCCCAGCCGTCGTCCCCGATCTCGAGCCACAGCGGCTGGGTGTCGCCGGCGCGCGCTGCCCGGCCGAGGTGCTCGAGGGCGGCCGCCACCTGCTCCGGCCCGGCCGGCACGACGACGCGTTCGCCCCGGTGCAGGTCGGCGAGCGCCTGCAGCTCCTCGACGACGTCCGCCCCCGGCACCAGCGGGCCGACCATGACCGCGCCGGCACCGGCGGCGTCATCCGGCGCCGTGCCGACCGGCACGAGCACCAGGGTCGCGGCACAGTGCAGAGCCATACGGGGCACGCTACCGCCGAACCTTCGACGTCGGCAGGCGCCCGGCTTACCGGGGAATGGGGTGGGTAGGGGTCTGGTTGCCGCACACCGGCGCCGAACCCGAGCGCCGCCGAAACCGTCGGACCGAGAGGACCCCACCATGACCAGCACGACCGACACCACCACCAGCACGACCACCGGCGAGCAGCAGAAGGTCGCCTTCCTCGTCGCCCCCGAGGGCATCGAGCAGGTCGAGCTGACCGGCCCGTGGGAGGCCGTCGAGCAGTCCGGCGCGACCCCCGTGCTCCTGTCGACGCAGGACGGCACGGTGCAGGCCTACAACCACCTCGACAAGGGCGACACCTTCGACGTCGACGCGACCGTCGCGTCGGCGGAGGTCGCCGACTACGCCGCGCTCGTGCTGCCCGGGGGCGTCGCCAACCCCGACGCGCTGCGCACCGACGAGGATGCCGTGGCGTTCGTGCGCCAGTTCGTCCAGTCCGGCAAGCCGGTTGCCGCGATCTGCCACGCGCCCTGGACCCTCATCGAGGCCGACGTCGTGCGCGACCGCCACGTCACCTCGTGGCCGAGCCTGCAGACCGACCTGCGCAACGCGGGCGCGACCTGGGAGGACCGGGAGGTCGTCGTCGACGACAACCTGATCACCAGCCGCAACCCCGACGACATCCCGGCGTTCACTCGTGAGCTCACCGCCGCGCTGGCGGCATCCGTGACCGCCTAGCACCGACCACGGCGAGCCCCGCCGTGACGCCCGCCGCGCCTCAGGTGTGGGCGGGCGTCGCCGCGTCGCCGAGCCCGCGCGAGGCACGGATGACCTGGACGAAGCGCACCATGATGTCGTTGAGCCCGAAGTCCTTCGGCGTGAACACCTCGGCCACACCCAGGGCCTTGAGGCGCACGGCATCCGCCTCGGGGATGATGCCGCCGACGATCACCGGCACGTCGCCGGCACCGGCCTCGCGCATCCGCTCGAGCACCTCGGGCACCAGCTCCATGTGCGACCCGGACAGGATCGAGATGCCGACGAGGTGCACGTCCTCGGCGACGGCCGCACCCACGATCTGCTCGGGCGTCAGCCGGATGCCCTGGTAGATGACCTCGAACCCGGCGTCGCGAGCGCGGACGGCGATCTGCTCGGCGCCGTTGGAGTGCCCGTCCAGGCCGGGCTTGCCGACGAGCAGCCGCAGCCGCTCGCCCAGCTCGGCACCGGTGCGGGCCACCATCGCCCGTACGTCGACCAGCGCCTCGGACCCGGCGCCGACGCCCACCGAGCCGCTGACCCCGGTCGGGGCGCGGAACTCGCCGAACACCTCGCGCAGCGCCCCGGCCCACTCCCCCGTCGTCAGGCCGGCCCGCGCGCACTCCAGCGTCGCCGCCATCAGGTTCGTGTCCGTGCCCGCGTCGGCGACCAGACGAGCCAGGGCGGATGCCGCCCGCTCCTTGCGCTCCGGGTCCGCGTCGCGCTCCTCCCGCCAGCGGCGAACGGCGGCCACCGCGGCGGCCTCGACCCCGGCATCCACGCCCTGGATCGCGGTCTCGAGGTCGGCGGTGAGCGGGTTGGGCTCGGTGGTCTCGAAGCGGTTGACGCCGACGACGACGTCCTCTCCGGCCTCGATCCGCTGGCGCCGACGAGAGTGCGAGGCCACGAGCTCGCTCTTCATGTAGCCGCCCTCGACGGCCGGCACCGCACCACCCATCGCCTGGACCCGGTCGATCTCGGCGCGGGCCCCTTCGACGAGCTCGGCGACCTTGGCCTCGACGACCTTCGACCCCTCGAACAGGTCGTCGTACTCGAGCAGGTCGCTCTCGTAGGCCAGCACCTGCTGGATGCGCAGCGACCACTGCTGGTCCCAGGGGCGGGGCAGGCCCAGGGCCTCGTTCCACGCGGGCAGCTGCACGGCGCGGGCCCGGGCGTCCTTGGACATCGTGACGGCGAGCATCTCGAGCACGATGCGCTGAACGTTGTTCTCCGGCTGGGCCTCGGTGAGCCCCAGCGAGTTGACCTGCACGCCGTAGCGGAAGCGGCGCTGGGTGGCGTCGGTGACGCCGTAGCGCTCGAGGGTCAGCTCGTCCCAGAGCTGCACGAAGGCGCGCATCTTGCACATCTCCTCGACGAAGCGCACGCCCGCGTTGACGAAGAACGAGATCCGGGCGACGACCTCGCCGAAGCGCTCCGGGGGCACCTGACCCGAGTCGCGCACGGCATCCAGCACGGCGATCGCGGTGCAGATCGCGTAGGCGACCTCCTGCACCGGTGTCGCGCCGGCCTCCTGCAGGTGGTAGCTGCAGATGTTGGTCGGGTTCCACCGCGGGATCTCGGCGACGGTGTAGGCGACCATGTCGGTGATCAGCCGCAGCGAGGGGCCCGGCGCGAAGACGTAGGTGCCCCGCGACAGGTACTCCTTGATGATGTCGTTCTGGGTGGTGCCGGCCAGGGCTCGCACCGCGGCGGCCGGGTCCTCGCCCGCCTCCTCGGCCTGCTCCTCGGCCGCCACCTGGTAGAGCGCGAGCAGCCACATCGCGGTGGCGTTGATCGTCATCGAGGTGTTCATCCGGGACAACGGGATGTCGGCGAACAGGGCCCGCATGTCGCCGATGTGCGAGATCGGCACGCCCACCTTGCCGACCTCACCGCGCGCCAGCACGTGGTCCGGGTCGTAGCCGGTCTGGGTGGGAAGGTCGAAGGCCACCGACAGGCCGGTCTGGCCCTTGTCGAGGTTGCGGCGGTACAGGGCGTTGCTGGCAGCGGCGCTGGAGTGGCCGGCGTAGGTCCGCATCACCCAGGGGCGGTCGCGCTCGGGGCGTGCCACATCGCTGCTCTCGGACATGCCGTGAACGCTAGCCGCGGCGCGTGGCCCGGGGTAGCGACCCGCACGGTGAGAGTGCCCACACCATGACGCGCGAGCCGTCGGCCCTGCGACGCGTCAGGGGACGCTCAGCCCGCGGCGCCGGCCAGGGCCGGCTCGCCCGTCGTGGCGACGGGGACGGTGCTCAGCAGGGCGTGCAGCCGGGCCCGGCGCAGCAGCCGACGGGTGCGCTCGTCGGCGGCGACGATGCGAATCGGGCGGCCGGCCCGGCGGGCCCGTCGCTGGCACTCGACGATGAACCCGAAGCCGGTGGCGTCGCCCACGTGGGCCTCGCCGAGGTCGAGCAGCACCGGTGTCGAGCCGGTGGCGATCAGCCGGTGCAGCGGCAGGCGCAGGTCCGCGACCGTGCGCACGTCGAGGCGTCCCCGCAGCGCCACGTGACACCCCCCGTCGTCCTGGTACTCCGTCATCGTCACGATGGCGCTCACCTGCTCGGCCACGGTGCCCCCTCCCACGTCGTCGTGAGTCCATTACACAGACCACGGTGCCTTCCCGTCAGCAACGAACGGGTAAAGTCTGGGCAAAGAATGGACAATGTCCGCTTCGTGCCACGGGCGAGGGCCTGCGGCACGTCTGCAAGGCTGTGCGCATGGTCAACCTCACCCGCATCTACACCCGCACCGGCGACGACGGCAGCACGGCGCTGGGCGACCTGAGCCGCACCCGCAAGACCGACCTGCGGCTCGCGGCCTATGCCGACGCCAACGAGGCGAACGCGGCCATCGGTGTCGCCATCGCCTGCGGCGACCTCCCCCAGGACGTGCAGGTGGTGCTGACCCGGGTGCAGAACGACCTGTTCGACATCGGCGCCGACCTGTCCACCCCGCTGCAGCGCAGCTACGAGTACCCGCCGCTGCGGGTGAAGGAGGAGTGGGTCACCGAGCTCGAGGCCGACTGCGACCGCTACCTCGAGCGGCTGGAGAAGCTGCGGTCCTTCATCCTGCCGGGCGGCACCCCGGGCGCCGCCCACCTGCACGTCGCGCTGACCGTGGTGCGCCGCGCCGAGCGCTCGGTGTGGGCGGCCGTCGAGGCGTACGGCACCGAACCCGGTGAGTCCCGGGGGCAGGGCGGGGTCAACCCGGTGACGGCGACCTACCTCAACCGGCTGTCCGACCTGCTGTTCGTGCTCGCCCGCAGCGCCAACCTGCCCGGCGGCGACGTGCTGTGGCAGCCCGGCGGGCGGCCCGCGAGCACCGTCGCGATCCCACCCCGGACGCGAGGCGCCAGGTGGAACGCAGAGTCTGAGGTCAGGCGACGTTGACGTTGAAGCCCGGTGGGCTGGACTCCAGCCAGGCCCGCACCGCGGTGTAGGCCGCCGGCACGAACGCGAACTCGCACGACTGCGTCCCGGCCCGGCCCTGCACGGCGACCGGGTCGGCGAGCCCGGGGATCGGGTCGCTGAGCGGCACGGCCGTGCCGAAGTCGAGCTCACCGCGCAGCCACGAGACCTCCGCGCGCAGCGAGGGGCCGACGATGCTGAACCACTCGAAGCGGTCCGAGCTGAGCCGGGCCAGGCCGAGCCGCCACCGGTCGGTCACGCCCTCGCGCCGGGCGCAGAGCATCACCGGGCGCCCGTCGCCGGAGATGAAACGTCGGCGCGCCCACACGAAGGTGAGCGCGCCGACGACGAGCAGGACGACGAGGGCGAGGACCAGCTCAGCAGCGACGAACGGCGTCATGCGAGCGGTCCCCGGCCCTCGATGTCAGGAACCCATGCCGCTGGCGTCGACCGACTCGGCGATGATCGTCACCCGGTCGTGGTCGACCGAGAGGAACCCACCGTCGATCTGCGCCGAGCGCCACGACCCGTCGGCGCTGACCCGCACCTCACCCTCCGCGAGCACGCAGAGGATCGGGGTGTGACCGGGCAGGATGCCGAGGTCGCCGTCGATGGAGCGCGCGCTGACCTGGCTCGCCTCACCCTCCCAGACCTTGCGGTCCGCGGAGACGATCTCGACCTGGAGCGGCATCAGAGGTTCTTCTGGATCTCGGCCCACTGGCGCTCGACGTCGTCGAGGCCACCGCACATGAAGAACGCCTGCTCACCGACGTGGTCGAAGTCGCCGTCACAGATCTTCGTGAAGCCCTCGATGGTGTCGGCCAGCGACACCGTGGAGCCCTCGATGCCGGTGAACTGCTTCGCGACGTAGGTGTTCTGCGACAGGAAGCGCTGGAGGCGGCGGGCCCGGTTGACCAGGACCTTGTCCTCCTCGGAGAGCTCGTCGATGCCGAGGATCGCGATGATGTCCTGCAGCTCCTTGTTGCGCTGGAGGATCCCCTTGACGCGCAGCGCGGTGCTGTAGTGGTCCTCCGCGATGTACCGGCGGTCGAGGATGCGGCTGGTCGAGGTGAGCGGGTCGACGGCCGGGTAGATGCCGAGCGAGGCGATCTCGCGGGACAGCTCGGTGGTGGCGTCGAGGTGCGCGAACGTCGTGGCCGGGGCCGGGTCGGTGTAGTCGTCGGCCGGCACGTAGATCGCCTGCATCGAGGTGATCGAGTGGCCACGGGTCGAGGTGATCCGCTCCTGGAGCGTGCCCATCTCGTCGGCGAGCGTCGGCTGGTAGCCGACCGCGGACGGCATCCGGCCGAGCAGGGTCGAGACCTCGGACCCCGCCTGGGTGAACCGGAAGATGTTGTCGATGAACAGCAGCACGTCCTGGCCCTGCACGTCGCGGAAGTACTCCGCCATCGTCAGCGCCGACAGGGCCACCCGAAGGCGGGTGCCCGGCGGCTCGTCCATCTGGCCGAAGACGAGGGCGGTCTGCCCGAGGACGCCGGCCTCCTCCATCTCGACCATCAGGTCGTTGCCCTCACGGGTGCGCTCGCCGACACCGGCGAACACCGAGACACCACCGTGGTCGCGCGCCACGCGGGCGATCATCTCCTGGATCAGCACGGTCTTGCCGACGCCCGCACCGCCGAACAGGCCGATCTTGCCGCCCTGCACGTACGGGGTGAGCAGGTCGATGACCTTGATGCCGGTCTCGAACATCTGGGTCTTGGACTCGAGCTGGTCGAAGGCCGGCGCGGTGCGGTGGATGCCCCAGCGCTCCTTGGCCTCGAAGGTCTCGCCCTCGGCGAGGTTCATGACCTCACCCGTGGTGTTGAAGACCTTGCCCAGGGTGATGTCGCCGACGGGCACGGTGATCGGGCCGCCGGTGTCCTGCACCGGGGTACCGCGGACCAGGCCGTCGGTCGGCTGCAGGGAGATGGCGCGCACCATGTTGTCGCCGATGTGCTGCGCGACCTCGAGGTTCAGGTGGCGCTTGACGCCCTCGACCTCGACCTCGGTGGTGAGCAGGTTGTACTGCTCGGGCATGCCGTCGACGGGGAACTCCACGTCGACCACGGGGCCGATGATGCGCGAGATGCGGCCCACGCCGCCGACGGCGTGGGTCTCGCTCCGCTCGCTCACAGATGCAGTCATGGTCTCTCTCTCGCTCACTTGCTCTCGGCCAGCGCGCTGGCGCCGCCGACGATTTCGCTGATCTCTTGGGTGATCTCGGCCTGACGAGCCTGGTTCGCCAGGCGGGTGTACTTCTTGATGAGCTCCTCGGCGTTGTCCGTGGCCGACTTCATCGCCCGCTGGCGGGCGGCGAGCTCGGACGCGGCGGCCTGGAGCATGCAGTTGAAGAGCCGGGCGTTGACGTACTTCGGCAGCAGCGCGTCGAGCACCTGCTCGGCGCTGGGCTCGAAGGTGTACAGCGGCAGGAGGTCATCGGCATCCGGCGACTCCTGCCCCTCGACGACCTCGAGCGGCAGCAGGCGGATGACCTCGGGCTCCTGGGTGACCATCGAGATGAACCGGCTGAAGACGATGTGCACCTCGTCGACGCCGCCCTCCTCGGTCGGCGTCGTGAAGTCGTTGACCAGCCGCTGACCCACCTCGCGGGCGGTCTCGAAGCTGGGCTTCTCGGAGTCGCCGCTCCACTCCGCCGCGCTCTCGCGGTGGCGGAACTTGTAGAAGCCGATCGCCTTGCGGCCGAGCAGGTAGGGAACGACCTCCTTGCCCTCCTCGCGCAGCAACGCGACGAGGCGCTCGCTCTCCTTGATGACCGAGGAGCTGTACGCACCGGCGAGACCACGGTCGGAGGTGATGATGACGACCGCCGCGCGCTTGACGTCCTCCTTCTCGGAGGTCAGCGGGTGCTCCTCGTTGGAGAAGGTCGCCACGGCCGAGACGGCGCGGGTCAGCGCCCGGGCGTACGGGCTCGACTCGCGCACCGCCTCCTGCGCCTTGACGACGCGGGCAGCCGCCATCAGCTCCATCGCCCGGGTGATCTTCTTGGTCGAGCTGACGGCACGGATGCGGTTCCGGTACTCCCGGATCTGCGCTCCCATACGTTTCCGCCTTCCTGAGTTCTGCTGTGTGCTCGTCGGTCCCGGGTCAGCGCTTCTGCTTGACGATCTGCTCCTGCTCGGACTCCTGCGCCTTGGCCGCCGCGTCGTCCTCGGCCTCGTCGCCGGCCTGCACGCCGTCGGCACCGGTGCCCTGGAAGAGCTTGTGCTTGAAGGTGGTGACCTCGGAGTCGAGCGCCTGCTCGGTCTCCTCCTCGAACTTGCCGGTCTCGCGGATCGCCGCGAGCAGCTCGTTCTTGCTGCGGCGCAGGTGGTCGAGGAAGTCGGCCTCGAAGCGGCGGACGTCCTCGACGGCGACGTCGTCGAGCTTGCCGGTGGTGCCGAGCCAGATCGAGACGACCTGCTCCTCGACCGGGGACGGCGAGGCCTGGCGCTGCTTGAGCAGCTCGACGAGGCGAGCACCCTTCGCGAGCTGGGCCCGCGACGCGGGGTCGAGGTCGGAGGCGAACATCGCGAACGCCTCCAGGGCGCGGTACTGCGCGAGGTCGAGCTTGAGGCGGCCGGCGACCGACTTCATCGCCTTGATCTGCGCGGCGCCGCCGACGCGGGAGACCGAGACACCCACGTCGATCGCCGGGCGGACGTTGGCGTTGAACAGGTCGGCCTGCAGGTAGATCTGCCCGTCGGTGATCGAGATGACGTTGGTCGGGATGTACGCCGAGACGTCACCCGCCTTGGTCTCGATGATCGGCAGGCCGGTCATCGAGCCGTGGCCGAGCTCGTCGGACAGCTTCGCGCAACGCTCGAGCAGCCGGCTGTGCAGGTAGAACACGTCGCCGGGGTAGGCCTCGCGGCCCGGCGGGCGGCGCAGCAGCAGCGACACGGAGCGGTAGGCCTCGGCCTGCTTGCTCAGGTCGTCGAAGACGATGAGGACGTGCTTGCCCTGGTACATCCAGTGCTGGCCGATGGCCGAGCCGGTGTAGGGCGCGAGGTACTTGAAGCCGGCGGAGTCGGAGGCCGGGGCCGCGACGATGGTGGTGTACTCCATCGCGCCGGCGTCCTCGAGCGTGCCGCGCACGGCCGCGATCGTCGAGCCCTTCTGGCCGATGGCGACGTAGATGCAGCGCACCTGCTTGTCGGGGTCGCCGCTGTCCCAGAACTCCTTCTGGTTGATGATCGTGTCGACCGCGACCGTGGTCTTGCCGGTCTGGCGGTCACCGATGATCAGCTGGCGCTGGCCGCGGCCGATGGGGGTCATGGCGTCGACGGCCTTCAGGCCGGTCTGCAGCGGCTCGTGCACCGACTTGCGCTGCATGACGTTGGGCGCCTGCAGCTCGAGGGCGCGGCGCTCCTCGCTGACGATCTCGCCGAGACCGTCGATCGGGGTGCCGAGCGGGTTGACGACGCGACCGAGGAAGTTGTCGCCCACGGGCACGGAGAGGACCTCCCCGGTGCGCTTGACCTCCTGGCCCTCCTCGATGGCGGAGAACTCGCCGAGGATGACGACGCCGATCTCGTGCACGTCGAGGTTCAGTGCCAGACCGAGGGTGCCGTCCTCGAACTGGAGCAGCTCGTTGGTCATCGCCGAGGGCAGGCCCTCGACGTGCGCGATGCCGTCACCGGCGTCGGTGACGCGGCCGACCTCCTCGCGCGCGGCAACGCCGGGCTCGTAGGACCGGACGTAGCTGTCCAGGGCGTCCCGGATCTCGTCCGGACGGATCGAGAGCTCCGTCATGTTCTGATCTTCTCCTCGGTCACCGGCCCCCGCTGGGGCCGAAGTCTGTGGTCGGTGGTGCGTGTGAAGTTCGGTGGGTGGTCGCCGGGGCGGCCGGATGCCGGTCAGCCGCCGGTGACGTGCCTGCGGGCCTCGTCGAGGCGGCGCAGGACCGTGCCGTCGACGACCTCGTCGCCGACCTGGATGCGGATGCCGCCCATGACCGAGGGGTCCTGGACGAGCTGGAGGGTGACGGGCTTGCCGTAGTGGGCCTCGAGCGCGCTGCTGAGCCGGGCGCTCTGCTGCGCGGTGAGCGGTGCGGCGACGGTGACGAGCGCGACGAGCTCGTCACGACGCTGCGACGCCAGGTGGAGGTAGGCCTCCAGGACCCGGTCGAGCCGCCGGCCGCGCGGGACGCGCACCGCCTGCTCGACCAGCCGGACGGTCTCCGGCGCGGCCTTGCCCTCGAGCAGCCCGTGCACCAGCGTGGCCTTGCCGGCCCCGTCGGTGTTGCGGCTGGAGAGGGTGTCGCGCAGACCGGGGTCGCCGGCGACGATCCGCTCGAAGCGGAACAGCTCGTCCTCGACCCGGTCGATGCGCCGCTCGCGCTCGGCCGCGGCGAGCAGCGCCTGGACGGCGAGGCTCTCGAGGGTGTCGGCCAGGTCGTGCTCGGCCGACCAGCGCTGGCCCGCGACCTCGGCGACGAGGCCGGTGGTGGTCTCACCGATCTTGCCGCCGAAGAGCGAACGGGCCAGCCCCTGCTTGTCGGACCCCTCACGGGAGGGGTCGGCCAGCGCCCGACGCAGCGACGCGCTGCCGTCGACGACGCCGGTCACCGCGAAGAGCTCCTCCGCGAGGGTCTCCCACGCGGGGTCGCCGGCGAGCGCGGTGTCGAACGCCGCCTGCGCCGCCTTGGCCGATCCCCGTGACGAACCGCGCATCAGGCGTCCTGACCCGCGGGGGCGACCTTCTCGGGCTTGACGTCGCCGGCCTCGAGCTCGGCCAGGAACCGGTCGACGATGCCGTTCTGGCGCACCTCGTCCTCGAGGGACTCGCCGACGATCTTGCTCGCGAGGGTGGTCGACAGGGCGCCGACCTCCTGGCGCAGCGAGACGACGGCCTGCTGGCGCTCGGCGTCGACCTGGCGCTTGGCCGACTCGGTGATGCGAGCAGCCTCGGCCTGGGCCTGGCCACGCATCTCGGCGACGATCGAGGCGCCCTGCTCACGCGCGGTCTCCCGGATCTCGTTGGCCTCGGTGCGAGCGCCGGCGAGCTGGGCGTTGTACTTCTCCAGGGCGGCCTTGGCCTCGGCCTGGGCGTCCTCGGCCTGCTGCATGCCACCCTCGATGGCGGCGGCACGCTCCTCGTACATCGTCTCCATCTTCGGGACGACCTTGGTCGCGTAGATCCAGTACAGGATCGCGAACGCGATGAGCCCGACGATGAGCTCGGCGGGGTGCGGGAGCAGGGGCAGGGCTTCGGGCCAGCCCTCGGCCTTCACGGATGCGAGAACCACGTCGCTTCCTTATCTGTCGGTCAAACGGAGCGGTCGAGTCGGAGTCGTCAGGGCGTGGAGTCGAAGACGAAGACGAACACCAGACCGAGGATGGCGAGCGCCTCGGTGAGCGCCATGCCGGTGAAGGCGATGGTCTGGAGCATGCCGCGGGCCTCGGGCTGACGCGCGACGCCGTTGAGGTAAGCGGCGAAGATCAGACCCACACCGATACCGGGGCCGATGGCGGCGAGGCCGTAGCCGAGGTAGGTGATGTTCCCAGTCATTGCGTTTCCTTTCGAGGCCGCCGGGTCCGTCCCGGCGTCGGGTGTTCTGTTGGTCGTACTGGTGGTGCGGACGGGCCGTGGCCCGCGGGTCAGTGCTGCTCGCTCACCGCGTCGGAGATGTAGAGCGCGGTGAGCAGCGTGAAGATGAACGCCTGGAGGAACTGCACCAGGAGCTCGAAGAAGGTCATGACGACGCCGAAGGCGAGCCCGAGGATGCCGGAGAGCTGGATGAAGATGCTGCTGCCGTGGATCAGCAGGTACTCACCGCCGAGGATGAACACGAGCAGCATCAGGTGGCCGGCGAGCATGTTGCCGAACAGTCGCAGGGCCAGCGTCAGCGGCCGGATGATGAAGTAGGTCAGCACCTCGAGGAAGAACATGATCGGGCGCAGCCACAGCGGCAGCCCCGGGGGCACGAGCGACTTGAGGTAGCCGATGACGCCGTGCTTCCGGCGGATCGCGACGGTGTGGTAGACGACGTACACGACCAGGGTCAGCACGATCGGGAAGGCGATCCGGCTGAACGTCGGGAACTGCACGAACGGCATGACGCCCATGACGTTGTTGAACAGGATCAGCGTGAAGAGCGTGAAGAGCAGCGGCACGAACTGCTTGAAGTCCTTGGCCCCGATGACGTCGCGGGCGATCGAGTTGCGCACGAACCCGTAGGCCTGCTCGGCCACCCACTGCCGCTTGCTCGGCACGATCGTGAGCCGACCCGCCACGGTGACGAAGAACCAGGCGAGCAGGGCCACCGAGATCGCCATGACGAGCGCCGGCCGGGTGATCGCCCAGCTGCTGTCCCCGCCGATGACGGGCCAGAAGAAGTCTTCGGTGCCGGGGGCCTGGAAGCCCCCGTCGCCTTCGGCGGCGGCGATGCCTACCTGCAGCAAGTGTGCGGGAACCACGCTCAGGCTCACAGCCTCTCCTCGGGGAGTTCACAGGCAACCTCAATGGGCGCCCGGGGGATCGGGACGTACGCTACCGGACCCTTGCGGGTCGTCGCGACGGCGGGCTCGGGGGTGAAGGGCGTGCTCACCGGGTATCTCCGGGCTGGTCGGAGGGCTCGTCGTAGACCGGGGTACGGGCCCTGCGCAGCGCGATCATCGCGAAGACCTGCCAGGCGATCGTCACGACGAGGGCCACCAGGCCCAGGGCCACGCCGTCGACCCAGTCGGCGTTCTTGAACGCGATGATGACGACCAGCAGGACGAAGACCTGGCCGAGGTAGACGGCCATGGCGACCGCGACGAACGCGTGCGGGCTGGCGCTGCGCACGAGCTTGCTCAGCAGGAACATGCCCGAGGCGAAGAAGGCCACCGCGACGACGAGCCCGATCAGGGCCCCGGCGAGGGCGTCGACACCGCGCACGGCCACGAGCACGATGACGGTGAGCAGACCCGCGAGCACCGACGGCAGCAGGGCCCCGCGGAGCATCGCTCCGAACGGGGCGCCGGCGTGCGGCGCGGTGCTCTGGGTGGGGTCGGTCATCGGTGATCGGCCTCTTCGGGTGGTCGTGGCGGATGGGGTCCGGGACGGCTTGTGAAAGTTATCACAAGCGTTCGGCGAGGCTCAAACCCGGTACGCGGGACGGCATCCGGGCCGACCGACGACGCGTCAGACGCGACGGGCGAGGATGACCCAGATGGTGCGGGCGATGATCTCGAGGTCGAGCACCGGCGACCAGTTGACGAGGTACTGCAGGTCGTAGCCCAGCTTGTACTCGGCGTCGGTGTGGTACCGCCCGTGGATCTGGGCCAGGCCGGTCAGGCCCGGTGGCACCTCGTGCCGTCGGGTGTACCCGGCGATCTCCTTCTCGAAGCCCTTGGTCAGCTCGGGGCGCTCCGGGCGCGGGCCGACGATCGACATCCGGCCGGTGACGATGTGCAGGATCTGCGGCAGCTCGTCGGCCCGGGTGGCCCGCACCCAGCGGCAGGCGGGGATGACGCGGGGGTCGCCCTCGGTCGAGAGCTGGGCCACGCCGTCGGACTCCGCGTCGACACGCATGGTGCGGAACTTGACCATCTCGAAGGTCTCTCCCCCGACCCCGACGCGCACCTGCCGGAAGAGCAGCGGGTGGCCGGCCACGGCGAGCTGGTAGAGGGCGACCCCGCCGAGCAGCGTCACCCAGACCGGAGCCGTGAGCAGGAGGAGGAACAGGTCGAGCAGCCGCTTGAAGTGCCGCTGCGAGGTCGACATGGTCTGCGGGAGAAGGAGCACGAACGGCAGGCCACCGACCTCGCGCAGCCGGTCGAGCCCGAAGAGCGTCTCGCGCCCGGTGACCCGCAGCAGGGTGGTGACGTTGAGCCGGTCGAGGCGACCGATCGTGCGGGGGTACCACTCGTCGAGCCACCCCGCCGTCACGAGCAGCACGTCGCTGGCCCCCGACTCCTTGGCCACCTCCACCACCGCCCGGGGGTCGTCGACCTCGGCGACGACGACCAGCTCGGAGACGTTGTCGGCGAGGTGGCGTCGGGCGAGGTCGAGGTCGGCCTCGTCGCCCGCGAGCACCACTCGGGGCAGGCCCTCGCGTCGGGTGCGCAGGGCGTGGACGATGGCGCGGTTGATGGCCACCGCGACCCCGGCGAGGACGATCACCGCGATCAGGTTGGGGATGGGGAACGGCAGGGCCCGGCCGATGAGCGAGCCCCGCTGGCGCAGCAGACCGCTCAGCGCGAGGTTGAGCAGGGCGACGAAGCTGCCCGCGGCGAGGGAGAGCCGGGCGGCCTTGGGCAGGACCGCCGCCCCACCGAGGCGCGGCTCGCGCTCGTAGAGCCCACCGAAGTAGAAGGCGAAGATGAAGATCAGGGTGGAGATGCTGAACGAGAGGAGGTACGCGCTCACCGTGTACGTCGGCCACGGTGGGGCGCCCTCACGCGCCACCATGCTGAGCAGCGACAGCCCGAAGACCGCCAGGCCGTCGAGCAGCATGACGAGCCGGAAGCCGCGCCGGTTGAGCCGTCGGAGCAGCGGGGTGACGGGACCCCGCTCGGGGCTCGTTTCGCTCACAGGCGCCCGCGTCTCAGCCGCGCGCCGCACCCGCACGCGGGTAGGCCGGGAAGCGGGCCACGAGGTCGGAGACCTCGCCGCGCACCGCGCGCGACACCGCGTGCTCGGGGTCGGCGTCGCCCTCGACGACCGCCCGGGCGATGAGGTCGGCGATGACCCGCATCTCGTCCTCGCCCATCCCCTGCGTCGTGACGCACGGGGTCCCGACCCGGATGCCGGACGCGATGTTCGGCTTCTGGGGGTCGAACGGGATCGCGTTCTTGTTCAGGGTGATGCCGGCCGCGTCGCAGCGCGCCTCGGCGTCGACCCCGGTGACCATGACCGGCTGGAGGTCGTGCAGTGACAGGTGGGTGTCGGTGCCGCCGGTCGTCGGGCGGATGCCCTTCTCGCCGAGCGACTCGGCCAGCACCTTGGCGTTGGCGACCACCTGGCGGGTGTACGCGGCGTACTCGGGCGTCGCGCACTCCTTGAAGTTGACGGCCTTCGCGGCGACCGCATGCATCTGCGGGCCGCCCTGCATCATCGGGAAGACGGCCTTGTCGATGGCCGCCGCGTGCTCGGAGGTGCAGACGATGGCACCCGAGCGGGGGCCGCGCAGCACCTTGTGCGTCGTGAACGACACGACGTCGGCGTAGGGCACCGGGCTGGGGATGGCCTGCCCGGCGACCAGGCCGATGAAGTGGGCGGCGTCGACCCAGAAGATCGCACCGACCTCGTCGGCGATGGCCCGGAACCGGGCGAAGTCGATGAGCCTCGGGATGGCCGAGCCACCGGCGAGGATCACCTTGGGGCGGTGCTCGCGGGCGAGCTGTTCGACCTGGTCGTAGTCGATGTCCTCGGTGTCCTTGTCGACGCCGTAGTGGACGGCGTCGAACCACTTGCCACTGAACGACACCTTGGTGCCGTGGGTCAGGTGACCGCCGTGCGGCAGGCTCATCGCGAGGATCTTCTCCCCCGGCTTGAGGAACGCACCGTAGACCGCCTGGTTGGCACTGGCCCCGGAGTGCGCCTGGACGTTGGCGTGCTCGGCACCGAACAGGGCCTTGCACCGCTCGATGGCCAGCGTCTCGGCCTTGTCGACCTCGCTGCAGCCGCCGTAGTAGCGACGTCCCGGGTAGCCCTCGGCGTACTTGTTCGACAGCGTCGAGCCGAGCGCGGTCAGCACCTCCGGGCTGGAGAAGTTCTCGCTCGCGATGAGCTGCAGGCCGCCGCGCAGGCGGTCGAGCTCGGAGAGCAGCACCCCCGCGATGTCGGGGTCGAAGGCCTCGAGGGCACCGAAGTCGGATCCGTAGAACGTGTCAGTCATCGTCGTTGGTCTCTCGCTGCTCGCTGGCGGTGGACGCGTCAGGCGCCCCGGTGTCCTCGCTGGCCTCACTGGCCTCGGCCTGCTCGGTCTGCTCGGTCTCCTCGGGCCCGACGGCGTTCAACTCTAGGGCGTCGGCCCGGGCGCGCTCGACGACGTCCATGACGTCGGCCTCGGAGATCGCGCCGACGCGCAGGAAGGTCGGCTCGTCGCGGGTGCAGTCGACGATCGTGGAGGCCAGCCCGCCGACGACCGGCCCGCCGTCGAGGTAGAACTCCACGGCCGCGCCGAGCTGGCTGGCCGCCTCGACCACCGTGCGCGAGGCCGGGTAGCCGGTGCGGTTGGCACTGCTGACGGCCATCGGGCCGACCTCGCGCAGCAGCGCCAGGGCCACCGGGTCGTCGGGCATCCGCAGCGCCACCGTGCCCCCGGTCTCGCCGAGGTCCCACATCAGCGAGGGCTGGGCGCGCAGCACGAGGGTCAGCGGCCCGGGCCAGAACGCCGCGACGAGCGCGCGGGCGTAGCCGGGCACGTCGGTGGCCAGCCCGTCGACGGTGCGGGCATCCGGCACGAGCACCGGCGGGGGCATGTCGGAGCCACGGCCCTTGGCGGCCAGCAGGGCACGCACGGCCTCCGGCGAGAACGCGTCGGCGCCGATGCCGTAGAGCGTGTCGGTCGGGAGCACGACGAGGCCGCCCTCCCGCACGCCGACGGCGGCCTTGGGGATCGCGTCGGCCCGCCCGTTGTCGGTGGTGCAGTCGAAGACGGGGCTCATGGGGGTCAGCCTAGGGTTCCGGATTGGCGTGCACGGACACGGCTCACCGGGCGCCGTCGCCCCTAGTGTCGTCTCGCGCGGGCGACCGCCCGCACGGACCGAACGAGAGGTGTGCCCCCCATGCGTGGTTCCAACCTGATCTGGACGATCGTCGGTGTGCTGCTCATCATCGCGCTGCTGATCTTCATCCTCAACCGCGTCTGACGAGCGCGCGCGGGCCCTGGTCGAGAAGAGGCCGGGCTCCCGCCGCCGCTCGCGGTCCGGCGGTCAGGTGGTCAGGCTCGCACGGCCACCGTCGTGCGCGGCCGGCCCGAGAGGTCCGCGTGGTCGACGACCTCGACCCACTCACCGGTCCCACGCAGCGCCTGCGGCAACGACACGCCCTGGCTGTCGGCGTGCTCCATGACGAGCACCCCACCGGGCCGCAGCAGCACCGCGGCGCGGGCCGCCACCGCCAGCGGCACGGCCAGACCGTCGGCCGAGCCGCCGTAGAGGGCGACCTCCGGGTCGTGGTCCCTCACCTCAGGGTCGATCGGTACCGCACCCACCGGGATGTAGGGCGGGTTGCTCACCACGACGTCGACGTCACCCTCGAGGTCGCCGAACGCGGTCGTCGCGTCACCGAGCCGCACCTCCACGTCGAGCCCGAGCCGGTCGCGGTTGGCCACCGCCCAGCCGTGGGCCAGGTCGGACAGCTCGACGGCCAGCACCCGGGCGTGCGGCAGCTCATCCTTGACGGCGAGCGCGATGGCGCCCGAGCCCGTGCACAGGTCCAGCACCACGACGGCCGGCCCCAGACCGGATGCCGCCTCGATCGCCAGCCCGGCCGTCACCTCGGTCTCGGGCCGCGGCACGAAGACGCCGGGGCCGACCGCGAGGGTCAGCCGGCGGAAGTGGGCCCGGCCGGTGAGGTGCTGCAGGGGGATGCGAGCGAGCCGCTCCTCGACCAGCCCGTCGTAGGTGTCGAGGAAGCCCTCGTCCGCGGGGTCGCGCAGGACCATCCGGCGCCGCACGTCCGAGGCGTCCGTACCGAGGGCGAAGGCGGCGAGCTCGACGGCATCCGTCTCCGGCGAGGCGATGCCCTCGTCGTCGAAGGCGGCCCGGGCGAGCGCGACGGCCGCCTGGATCGTCGGGCGCGCGACGCTCATCGGTCGGCGATCGCGGCGAGGCGGGCGGCCTCGTCCGCGTCGACGCAGGACTGGACCACCGGGTCGAGGTCGCCGTCGAGCACCGCGTCGAGGTTGTAGGCCTTGAAGCCGGTGCGGTGGTCGCTGATCCGGTTCTCGGGGTAGTTGTAGGTGCGGATCCGCTCCGAGCGGTCGACGGTGCGCACCTGGCTGTTGCGAACTGTGGCGTCGGCGGCGTGCCGCTCGTCCATCGCCATCTGGTGCAGGCGGGCGCGCAGCACGCGCATCGCGGCCTCGCGGTTCTGCAGCTGCGACTTCTCGTTCTGGCACGAGACGACCACCCCGGTGGGCACGTGCGTGATGCGCACCGCGGAGTCGGTGGTGTTCACGCTCTGGCCGCCCGGGCCGCTGGACCGGAAGACGTCGATGCGCAGGTCGTGCGGGTCGATCGAGACCTCGACGTCCTCCGCCTCGGGCATCACCCACACGCCGGCGGCACTGGTGTGGATGCGGCCCTGGCTCTCGGTGACCGGCACCCGCTGCACGCGGTGCACGCCGCCCTCGAACTTCAGCCGCGCCCACGGTGCCTCGCCGGGCGCGGCGGTGCCGCGCGACTTCACCGAGACGCGCACGTCCTTGTAGCCGCCGAGGTCGGACTCCGTGGAGTCGAGCACCTCGGTGCGCCAGCCCCGGCGCTCGGCGTGCCGCAGGTACATCCGCAGCAGGTCGCCGGCGAACAGCGCCGACTCCTCGCCGCCCTCCCCCGCCTTGACCTCGAGGATGACGTCGCGGTCGTCGTCGGGGTCGCGCGGGATCAGCAGCCGGCGCAGCCGGTCCTCGGCCTCGGCCAGGGCCGCCTCGAGCGCCGGGACCTCCTCGGCGAACGACGGCTCCTCGCGCGCCAGCTCGCGGGCGGCGCCGAGGTCGTCGCGGGCGCTGACCCAGGCGTGGTGGGCGGCCACGGTCGGGCCGAGGGCGGCATACCGCTTGTTCAGCTCGCGGCTGCGGTCGGGGTCGGAGGCCACCGCTGGGTCGGCCATCTGCGCCTCGAGCGCGGCGTGCTCGTCGACGAGGGCCTGCGCGGAGTGGAGCACGGTGTTCTCCGATGGTCGTGCGGGTGGGGAAAACGCGACGCGCCGGCCCACCCGTGAGGGCGGACCGGCGCGGTCGGGAAAGCTACTTGGCGGCCTTCTTGCCGTAGCGAGCCTCGAAGCGGGCGACGCGGCCGCCGGTGTCGAGGATCTTCTGCTTGCCCGTGTAGAACGGGTGGCACTGCGAGCAGACGTCGGCGTGGATGACGCCGTTCTTCGCGGTGCTGCGCGTGGTGAACGTGTTGCCACAGGTACAGGTGACCGTGGTCTCCACGTAGTCGGGGTGGATGTCCTTCTTCACGATTTTCTCCTTGGCTGTGTCCGGGTCGGCGGGCTCAGCACCATGCTGCAAACCCGTGGCGCCCCGCCTGCGCCCCTCGTGAGGGAGGCGCTCAGGAAACGCGTCGAATGCCGTGAACCGGTCCAGCGGTCAAGTGTGCCAGAACGGGCACACGGTGACCTAAACGGTCGCAGGTGGGGCGGCATTCCCCACGGACCCGGTGGCCGGAAGGAGCAGGCGAACCGTGGTCCCCGCCCCGTCCACCGAGGTCAGCGACACCTCGCCGCCGTGGGCCTCGACGACGTCACGGACCAGGGCCAGGCCCAGCCCGTCACCGCCGATGCCGGATGCCGTGGCGTTGCGCGCACGGAACCAGGGCTCGGTCAGGTGGGCGAGCTCGTCGAACGGCACACCGATCCCGGTGTCCGCCACCTCGACGACCACGAGGCCGCCCTCCTCGAACGCTGCGACGGTCACCGAGCCACCGCGCCGGGTGTACTTCACGGCGTTGCCGACCACGTTCACGACCGCTCCCTCCAGGCGCAGCGTGTCACCGAGCACCGTCAGCCGCCGGCCCGCGGGTCGCTCGTCCAGGACGATGCCGCCGAGCCGGGCCGTCGGGCGCACCAGGTCGATGGCGGCGCCCACGACGGCGGCCACGTCGACGACGCCGTCACCGGGTGCCGGTGGGCCGGACGGCAGGGCGCCGGTCGACCGCAGCTCGCCGACCTGGGCCTGCAGGCGCGCGGCGTTGCGGCCGATGACCTCGACGGCCCGGGACTGCTCGGGGGTCAGCTCGCCGAGGGCGCCGTCGAGCAGGATCTCGACCCAGCCCTCGATGGAGGTCAACGGCGCCCGCAGCTCGTGGCCGACCGTGGAGAGCCGGGCCTGCCAGACGTCGTCCGCGCTCACGCGGCCTCCTCCTCGAAACCACTGCGGGTCATCACGCCCCACACCTGCTGCTTCCCGCGCAGGCTGGCCCACCACCCCTCGAGGCGCCACAGCACCGTCATCTGCCGGTAGCCGAGGTTCTCGAAGACGGCGGCGGCGACGGCGATGCCGAGGTCGCGCCACCGGTCGTAGCGGTGGAAGGCCCACTCCTCGGCGCACATCGCCGCCAGGCTCACGAAGATCGCGTAGCCGTAGGAGACGAGGAGCAGCACGAGGGCGTACTGCACGTTCACGACGCCGAACAGTACTCCCAGGGGCACGAGGACCAGGCCGGCGGCCTCGATGAGCGGCGCCATCAGCTCGAAGAGCCAGTAGTAGGGCAGGCCGACCCAGCCGACCCGCCCGTACCGGCGGCGGAACAGCATCCCGCGGTAGGCCCACAGCGTCTCCCACAGCCCGCGGTGCCAGCGGCTGCGCTGCCGGTGCAGCACGGCGCGAGAGCTCGGCACCTCGGTCCAGCAGACCGGCTCGGGCACGAAGACGATGCGGTAGTCGCGCCCGCGGTCGCGCATCATCCGGTGCACCCGCAGGCAGAGCTCGAAGTCCTCGCCGATGCTGTCCGGGTCGAGCCCGCCGGCGTCGATGACGACGTCACGCCGGTACACCCCGAACGCGCCGCTGATCAGCAGCAGCGCCCCGAGCGATGCCCAGCCGGTGCGCCCGATGAGGAAGCTGCGCAGGTACTCGACGACCTGGGCGCGGGCCAGCCACGAGCGCGGCATCCGCAGCTGCACGATGCGGCCGGACGAGACGGTGCTGCCGTTGATGGCCCGCACGGTGCCACCGGCGGCGACGACGCGGCTCGGGTCGTCGATGAACGCCTGGGTCACCCGGACGAGGGCGTCCGGTTCCAGGATCGAGTCGGCGTCGATGATCGCGACGAGGTGCTCCCGGGCCGCGTTCACCCCCACGTTGATCGCCTCGGAGCGACCGGAGTTGGTCTTCGACACGACCAGGAGCCGGGTGCGGCCGTTGCGGGGCACCAGGTACTGCTCCACCCGGGCGCGCACCGGGATCTCGCCGGGGTGGTGGTTGGGCACCGCGACGAGGTCGAAGGCCTCGGTGAGCACGCGCAGCGTGCCGTCGGTGCTGCCGTCGTCGACGACGACGACCTCGTGCTGGGGGTAGCGCAGGGACAGCAGGGCCCTCACCGACGAGACGATGAGCGGCTCCTCGTTGAACGCTGGGACGACGACCGACACCCCCGGGGCCAGCTCGCCGGCGGTCTGCTCGCGGCGGGTGTCCTTGCGGTCCATGTGCGCCCGGAACTCGACGGCCGAGATGACGACGAGCACCAGGTAGGAGCTGTTGATGAGCAGGAAGTACACCAGCACCAGGGGCGCCGTGACGGCGAAGACGAGCTCGAGGCCCTGGTGGACCGCGTCGTAGGCCCCGGTCCCGGTCAGACGGCCACGCCCTTGAGCCGGGCCAGGGCCAGTGCCGTGCCGGCGGCGGGCAGCAGCTCGTGCTCGACGACCGCCCGCCGGCCGCGGGGCCCGAGCGCGATGAGGGATCGGGCCGCGGCCTCGGCGATCTGCGAGCGCGGGTCGTCGAGGTGGCCGGTGAGCACCGGCACCGCGGCTTCGACACCGAGCTCGCCGAGCGCCTCGATCGCGGCGTGCCGCACCGGGAACGCGAAGAAGTGCAGCGCCGCGGCCGACAGGGCCCCGACGTCCTGCGGCCGGCCCACCTTGCCCAGCGCCGCGGCGGCGGCGGCCGCGACGGTCGGGTCCTCGTGCGACTCCAGCTGGGTGACGAGCAGGGGCGCGGCGGCGCGCACGCCACCCAGGCCGCACAGGTGGGCCGCCACGGTTCGCGCCCGCGGGTGCCCGTCCGCCAGGGCGTGGAGCAGTGCGTCGGAGATGCCGTACCCCATCCCGACCAGGGCCTCCGCGGCGTCACCGAGGTGCACCCCTTCCCGCCGCAGGGCGTGCAGCAACGGGCGCGCGGCCCGCGGGTCGCCGATCTGCCCGACGGTGCGCACCGCTTGGCTGCGCACCCGCCGTGACCGGTCCTCGAGCGCGTCGATGGCTGCGTCGAGGCCGGCGAGGTCACGGCAGCAGCCGATGAGGTGCAGTGCCCGCACCCGGCGGGAGGTGAGTGGGCTGCGGACCCGGCGCACGGCATCCTCGAGCAGCCCGTGCTCGCGGAGCAGCTCGACGAGCTGGTCGGCCGGTTCTCCACGCACCTTGCCGATCACCTGGACCACGAGGTCGTGCAGGTCGCGACGGGAGCGGCCGGTGACGGCGACGAGCCGCTGCAGGGCCTCGCCGTCCTCGGTGTCCTCGCCGGCCGCGACGAGGATGACCACCGGGCGCAGCGGCGCCAGACGACGCTCCACGGCCCGCTCGCGCAGCGCCCGCTCGCACTTCACCCCGATCACCGTGACGGCCATGGCGAGGCACGCCACCAGCGTGCCGACCGCGGCCAGGGTGATCAGCCCGGCCAGGGTGAGGGTCGGGGTCATGGGGTGGGTCGCGCCAGGATGCCGTTGACGCGGTGCACCAGCTCGCGCGGGCTGAACGGCTTGACCACGTAGTCGTCGGCTCCCGCCGCGAACCCCGCGTCGACGTCGGCGTCCCGCGAGCGCCCGCTGAGCAGAAGCACCGGGATCCGGAACTGCGCGGCCTCGCGCACCTTCACGAGGAGGTCGAGCCCGGACATGCCCGGCATCATCACGTCGAGCACGAACAGGTCGGGGGGCGAGTCGACGAAGACGTCCCACGCGTCGAGCCCGTCACCGACACAGGTGACGTCGAACCCGGCCTGGGTCAGCTTGAACGCGACCAGGTCGCGGATGTCGCCGTCATCGTCCGCCACGAGGACGCGCGGTCGACGCGATGTGGTCTGCACCAGGCCCTCCTCTTCTCAGCGTTCGTTCAGGTCACCGCCAGACTAGGAAGGGCGACACGCCGCGCGACAGGCTTTGGTGCGCAATGGGACCGAACGGCAGGTCCTCGGCTGGCCGAACGGACGAGGGCCATCGTTCACGTGGCCGATCCGCCTGGCACGTGAAGGTGTGGGTCGCTGGTGCCCGGGCTGGTGTCCGCGGTCGGCGCTACGGTCGGGGGATGAGGTTCGGAGCCGTCATCCCGTTCGCCGACGAGCGCGAGTTCACCGAGCTCGCGACCGTCGCCGAGGCCGCCGGGTGGGACATGGTCTTCTCCTGGGAGGCCGTGTGGGGCCAGGACGCCTGGGCCACCCTGGCCGCCGCCGCCATGGTCACCGAGAGGGTGCGCCTGGGCACGCTGCTCACCCCGGCCGCGCGCTACCGGCCGTGGGACCTCGCCTCGCGGGTGGCCTCGGTCGACCGCATCTCGCACGGTCGGGTCACCCTGGGCGTCGGCCTCGGGGCCCTGCACGGCAACTGGCTGGCGTTCGAGCCCGACGAGGGCCGGGCGGTGCGTGCCGCGAAGCTCGACGAGGTGCTGGCGGTGTACGTCGGGCTGATGGGCGGCCAGCCCTTCGAGTTCACCGGTGAGCACTTCAGCGCCCGGCCGGTTCCCGAGCTCATCCCGCCGATGCCCACCCAGCGCCCGCACCCGCCGGTGTGGTGCGTCGGTGCGCTCGTGCCGGGCCGGGCCCGGCAGCGCTCGCTCGAGCGCGCCGCCCGCTGGCAGGGTGTCTTCCCCGCGGCCGCCGGCGGCACCCTCGAGAACCCCGGGTCGCACCTGACCACCGAGTCCCTGCGCGAGATCGTCGACCGGATCGGGGCGCTGCGCGCCGAGGCCGGCGCGACGATGGACGACTACGACGTGGTCGTCGAGGGCGACAGCCACGGGTCGTTCGGGGTGGTGCGCCCGCCGGTGCAGCAGTGGGCCGACGCCGGCGCCACCTGGTGGGTCGAGTCGTGGTGGGACCTGCCCGACTCGGCCGAGGGCCGCGCCGAGACCCGGCGCCGGCTCGAGCTGGGTCCGCGTCGATGACGACGGAGGATGCCGTGGTGCGGGTCGCGACGCCGGCCGACGCACCGGCGATGGTCGAGCTGCGCGCGATCATGTTCGAGGCGATGGGCACGGCATCCGCCGCGATCGCCGACGCCGGGTGGCGACGCGCGGCGCACGACTGGTTCGCCGAGCGCGCCACGGCCGACGGGGTGCGCATCGTCGTGGCCGAGGCGAGCGGGCAGGTGGTGTGCGGTGCCGTCGGTGAGGTCACCGCGCTCATCCCCGGCCCCCGGGTGGTCAACGGCTCGGTGGGGCTGATCTCGAACGTCGCGACGGTTCACGCCTGGCGCGGCCGAGGCCTGGCCGCCGCCTGCACCGACGACCTGCTGCGCTGGTTCGAGCACGACACCGACGTCGGCCGGGTCGACCTGTTCGCGACCGAGAGCGGCTCGCGCATCTACACCGCACGCGGGTTCGAGCCGCGCGGATTCCCGGCGATGTGCCTGCCGGTGCCCCGCTGACCCACCCGTCGAGAGTAGAGAACACGCCGCCTCCCGCGAACGGGGGGCGGCGTGTTCTCTACCGTCGTCTGGCTGACGTCACATGTCGTTGTCGTCGTCCAGCTTGATCGTGGCGGTCTGCTGCACCTGGGTGAGGAACTCGTAGTTCGTCTTCGTCTTGCGCAGCCGGTCCAGCAGCAGCTCGATGCCCTGCTGGGAGTCCAGCGCCGCGAGCACGCGACGCAGCTTCCACATGATCCGCAGCTCCTCGGGGGCGAGGAGGATCTCCTCCTTGCGGGTGCCCGAGTTGTTGACGTCGACCGCGGGGAAGATGCGGCGGTTCGCGAGCTGGCGGTCGAGCTTGAGCTCCATGTTGCCGGTGCCCTTGAACTCCTCGAAGATCACCTCGTCCATCCGCGAGCCGGTCTCGACGAGCGCCGTGGCCAGGATGGTCAGCGAGCCGCCGTTCTCGATGTTGCGCGCGGCGCCGAAGAACTTCTTCGGCGGGTACAGCGCGGCCGAGTCGACACCACCGGAGAGGATGCGCCCGCTGGCGGGGGCCGCGAGGTTGTAGGCGCGTCCGAGCTTGGTGATCGAGTCGAGGAGCACGACGACGTCGTGACCCATCTCGACGAGCCGCTTGGCGCGCTCGATCGCGAGCTCGGCCACGGTGGTGTGGTCCTCGGCGGGCCGGTCGAAGGTCGAGGAGATGACCTCGCCCTTGACGGCGCGCTGCATGTCGGTGACCTCCTCGGGACGCTCGTCGACCAGCACGACCATGAGGTGGCACTCGGGGTTGTTCGTCGTGATCGCGTTCGCGAGGGCCTGCATGACCATCGTCTTGCCGGCCTTGGCCGGGGCGACGATGAGGCCACGCTGGCCCTTGCCGATCGGGGCGACGAGGTCGATGATCCGCGTCGTGATGATGTTCTGCTCGGTCTCCAGCCGCAGGCGGTCCTGCGGGTAGAGCGGGGTCAGCTTGCCGAACTCCGGGCGCTTGCGGGCGTCGTCGGGGGTCTGGCCGTTGATCGTGTCGAGGCGCGCCAGCGGGGTGAACTTGGCGCGGTTGTTGCGCCCGCCCACGGCCTGCTGCTGCGGCTCCTCGCCCTCACGGGTGGCCTTGATCGAGCCGGTGACGGCGTCGCCCTTGCGCAGGCCGTGGCGCTTGACCATCTGCAGCGGCACGTAGATGTCGCTGCTGCCGGGCAGGTAGCCGGTGGTGCGCACGAAGGCGTAGTTGTCGAGGATGTCCAGGATGCCGGCCACGGGCACCAGGACGTCGTCCTCGGCGATCTGCGGCTGGGTGTCCTCGACCTGGCTCTCGCCGGGCGCACCGGGCGTGCGGCGCTTGTCGCGGTTGCGACCCCGGTTGCGGCGGCGGCGACCGCCGCGGCCGTCCTCGTCGTCGAAGCCGCCCTGGGCCGGCTGTCCGGTGCGGTTCTGGTTCTGGTTCTGGTTCTGGCTGGTTGCCGTCGGCGCGGTCCTGGCTGGTGCCGTCGGTGCGCTCCTGGCGCTCCTGGCCGTCGGCGCGGTTGCCGTCACGGTTCACGGTGCGGTCGCTGCGCTCCTGGCGGTCGGTGCGCTCCTGGCGGTCGCTGCGCTCCTGGCGGTCGGTGCGCTCCTGGCGCTCGCCACGGACCTGGGCGTCGTCGCGGTGCTCGGTGCGCTCCTGGAGCGCCGGCTGCTCGGCGCGCGGGGCGCGTTCCTCACGGGGGGCCTGGGTGGCCTGGGTCGGTGCGGGTGGCCTGGCTGGCACCGCTGGCCTGGTCGGGCTCACGGCGGGCCCGGCGCGGCTGCGCGGAGCTGGCCGGACCGCTCTCGCCGTTCTGCCGAGCCTTGATGGCGGCGACGAGGTCGCCCTTGCGCATCTTGGCGGTACCGCTGATGCCCATGCTCGAGGCGAGCCCCTGGAGCTCTGCGAGCCGCATGGCGGTCAGGGCTCCGGAGCGGCGCGGGCTGGTGCCCGACGTCGCCTCGAGAGTGGTGGTGTCTGTCACGAAGGATCCTTCCCCTCGCTCGTGGATGGCCTCGATACGGCCGATCATTGGGAGCCCACGTCGGGCGCCGCAGCGCATGGCTGGCCGGCGGCCCAGATCGTGGAGGGCGACTCGCGGCAGGCAACGGGAGATACCCGGCATCGACTGCGGTCGCAAGGCCCAGAGTAGCACCGGGCAGGCGCCGGAACGCCCATTTCGCTCGGACCCGGAGGGCCTGCGCGGCGGACCGGCTCAGCCGCGAGCGAGCACCTCGACGTGCGCGCCGTGGGGTGGGATGCCGGGTGTCAGCACCCGCCATCCGTCACCGCCGAACGCGCAGACCTCGTCGACCCGCTCGCGCAGCGCCAGGACGAGCACCGAGGGGCCGGCGCCGGAGATGACGGCGGCGTGGCCCGCGGCGCGCAGGGCGTCGACCAGGGTCATCGACCCGGCGTACGAGCTGCGCCGGGCCTCCTGGTGCAGCCACTCCCGGGTGGCGGCCAGCAGGTGTTCGGGAGCGGAGCCGAGGGCGTGCGCGAGCAGCGCCGCGCGCCCGGAGTTGGCGGCCGCGTCCGCCAGCCGCACCTGCTGCGGGAGCACCGAGCGGGCCATGGCGGTCGACAGCTGCACGTCGGGCACGAAGACCACCGGCTCGACGCCGGGGTGCACCCGCAGGTGCACGGTCGTGGTGCCGGGACCGTCGTCCTGCGCCCACGACAGGGTGGCGCCGCCGTGCACGCTCGCGGACGCGTTGTCGGGGTGGCCCTCGAGCCGGGACGCCAGGCTGTTGGCGAAGGCGAGGTCGACGTCGTCGCCGGCCAGCCCGCGCGAGAGGTCGTGCAGGCCCTGGGCCGCGACGATGCCGGTCACGATCGCGGTCGCCGACGAGCCCAGCCCCCGCCCGTGCGGCACGGCGTTGCGGCAGTCGAGCGCCAGGCCCGCGGGCGGCTCGACGCCGAGCTCGGCCCAGGCCACCTGCATGGCGCGGTGCACCAGGTGGGTGGCGTCGAGGGGCACGGAACCCTCGCCCTCACCCGAGACCGTGACGACGAGGCCGGGACGCTCCGTCACGGTGGCTCGGCAGGTGTCCCAGACCCCGAGGGCACAGCCGACCGAGTCGAACCCCGGGCCCAGGTTGGCACTGCTCGCCGGGACGCGGACCTCGACGCCGACCCCGACCCGCAGGCGCTCTGCGCTCACGTCACCCCTCGAGGCCGAGCGCCGCCGCGACGCTGAAGGCGTCGACCGGCACCCGCACCGGCTGGATCTCGGACCCGTCCTCGGTGCGCAGCGCCCACTGCGGGTCCTTCAGGCCGTGGCCGGTCACGGTGCAGACGACGGTGGCGTCGGGGGGCACGTGACCCTCGCGGTGCGCCTTGAGCAGGCCGGCGATGCTCGCGGCCGAGCCGGGCTCGACGAAGATGCCCTCGGTGGACGACAGCAGCCGGTGCGCCGCGAGGATCTCCTCGTCGGTCACCGACTCGATCCGCCCGCCGGACTCGTCGCGCGCGGCCTCGGCCTGGCGCCACGACGCGGGGTTGCCGATCCGGATGGCGGTGGCGATGGTCTCGGGGTCGTCGACGGGGTGTCCGAGCACGATCGGCGCCGCACCGGCCGCCTGGAAGCCCCACATCTGCGGGGTGCGCGTGGCGACAGGTGCGAGCACCTCTCCACCGAGCCCCGGTGTCGCAGAAGCGTACTCGGTGTAGCCCTGCCAGTACGCCGTGATGTTGCCGGCGTTGCCGACGGGGAGCACGTGGATGTCGGGCGCGTCACCGAGCGCGTCGACGACCTCGAAGGCCGCCGTCTTCTGGCCCTCGATGCGCGCCGGGTTGACCGAGTTGACCAGCTCGACGGGGTACGCCTCGGCGAGCTTGCGCGCCACGGTGAGGCAGTCGTCGAAGTTGCCCTCGACCTGGATCAGCGTCGCGCCGTGCGCGACGGCCTGGCTCAGCTTGCCCATCGCGATCTTGCCGTCGGGCACGAGCACGGCACACGTCATCCCGGCCTTGGTCGCGTAGGCGGCCGCGCTGGCACTGGTGTTTCCGGTGCTCGCGCAGATGACCGCCCGGGCGCCGTTGCGCTTCGCGACCGACATCGCGGTCGTCATGCCGCGGTCCTTGAACGACGCCGTCGGGTTCAGCCCCTCGTACTTGACCAGGACGTTGGCCCCGGTCAGCTCGGAGAGGTTCTCGCACGGGATGAGCGGCGTACCACCCTCCTGGAGGGTCACGACCGGCGCACCCTCCAGCATCGGCAGGCGGGCGGCGTACTCGCGGATCACTCCGCGCCACTGGTGCGCCACGGCTCAGGCTCCTTCCACGCGCATGACGGAGGCGACGTCCTCGACGGCCTCGAGGGCGGCGAGGGCGTCGACGGTGGCCGCGAGCGCGGCATCCGTGGCCTGGTGGGTGACCACGATCAGCTTGGCCCGCTCGCCGCCGCCGGGGGCGACCTGCTGGCGTACCGTCTCGATCGACACGTCGTGCGTGGCGAACGCCGCCGCGACCTGGGCGAGCACGCCCGGGCGGTCCGCCACGTCGAGGCTGATGTGGTACCTCGTCAGGGACTGGCCCATGTCGACGACCGGCAGGTCCGCGTAGGCCGACTCCCCCGGGCCGCGCCCACCGGCCACCTTGTGCCGCGCGACCGCGACGACGTCGCCGAGCACGGCGGATGCCGTGGGGTCGCCACCCGCGCCGCGCCCGTAGAACATCAGCTCGCCCGCGGCGGCCGCCTCGACGAAGACGGCGTTGAACGCCTCACGGACACTGGCCAGCGGGTGGCTCCTGGGGATCATCGCCGGGTGCACCCGCACGCTGACCGCGGGGCCGCCGTCGGCGCCGACGACCTTCTCGCAGATGGCGAGCAGCTTGACGACACAGTCCATCTCGGTCGCGGCCTGGATGTCGCCGGCCGTGACCTCGGTGATGCCCTCGCGGTGCACGTCGAGCAGCGAGACCCGGGTGTGGAAGGCCAGGCTCGCGAGGATGGCCGCCTTGGCCGCGGCGTCGAAGCCCTCGACGTCGGCGGTGGGGTCGGCCTCGGCGTAGCCCAGGGCCTGGGCCTGCTCGACCGTCTCGGCGAAGCCGGCGCCGGTGGTGTCCATCTTGTCGAGGACGAAGTTGGTCGTGCCGTTGACGATGCCGAGCACCCGGCGCACGTCGTCGCCGGCGAGCGACTCGCGGATCGGGCGCAGGATCGGGATGGCACCCGCCACCGCGGCCTCGTAGTAGAGGTCGACGTCGTGGGCGTCGGCGGCGGCGTAGAGCGTCGGGCCGTCCTCGGCGAGGAGCGCCTTGTTCGCGGAGACGACGGAGGCGCCGTGCTCCATGGCGCGCAGGATCAGGCTGCGGGCCGGCTCGATGCCGCCGATCACCTCGATGACGACGTCGGCGCGGGTGACCAGCTCCGCAGCGTCGGCGGTGAACAGCGAAGGGTCGACCGGCACGTCCGGGCGGGGCCGCTGCGGGCGGCGCACGGCGATGCCGACGAGCTCGAGCCGCGCCCCCACCCGGGCGGCGAGGTCGTCGGCGTTCTCGACGAGCCTGGTCGCGACGGCGGACCCGACGACGCCGCAGCCGAGCAGCGCGACGCGCAGGGGGGCACCGGGTTCGTGCGCCATGGTGGGGTCCATCTCCTCGCTGTGGGTCCTCACGCGTCCGCCACGTCGAGGGCGAGCAGGTCCTCGATGGTCTCACGGCGCACGAGCACGCGTGATCGGCCTCCACGGACGGCGACGACGGGCGGACGGGGGGTGTGGTTGTACTGGCTGGACAGGCTGCGGCAGTAGGCGCCGGTGCCCGGCACGGCGATCAGGTCGCCCGGCACGACGTCGGCGGGGAGGTACTCGTCGAGCACCACGATGTCTCCGCTCTCGCAGTGCCGCCCGACGACGCGCGACAGCCGGGGCGCGGCCTGCGAACGGCGGTTCGCCAGGGTGCACGAGTAGTCGGCCTCGTACAGCGCCGGGCGGGCGTTGTCGCTCATCCCGCCGTCGACCGAGACGTAGGTGCGGGAGTGCCCGCCTCCGACCTCGACGTCCTTGACCGTGCCGACCTCGTAGAGGGTGAAGGTGCTCGGGCCCACGATGGCCCGGCCGGGCTCGACCGACACCCGCGGCACGCGGGTGTTGTCGCCGTCGCCGACCGCCTTGAGCTCGCGCCCGACGATGTCGGCCATCTCCTGCGCCAGCGTCGCGACGGACAGCGGCGTGTGCTGCGAGGTGTAGGCGATGCCGTAGCCGCCGCCGAGGTCGATCTCGGGGCAGTGGTGGCCGTGCTCGTCGACGATCTGGGCGTGCAGGCCGACCAGGCGGCGGGCGGCCATCTCGAAGCCGCCGGTGTCGAAGATCTGGCTGCCGATGTGGCTGTGCAGGCCGCGCAGGTCGAAGACGTCGGGCCGGGCCAGCAGCCGGGTCGCCGCCTCGAGCGCCTGGCCGCCGGCGAGGCTGAAGCCGAACTTCTGGTCCTCGTGGCCGGTGGCGATGAACTCGTGGGTGTGCGCCTCGACGCCGACCGTCACCCGCACCAGGACGGGCGCGACGACGCCGAGCTCGGTGGCCACGGCGGCGATCCGGTCGATCTCGTGGAAGGAGTCGACGACGACCCGTCCGACGCCGTAGGTCAGCGCCTCACGGATCTCGTCGGTGGTCTTGTTGTTGCCGTGGAACCCGATCCGCTCCGGGGGGAACTGCGCGCGCCGTGCGACGGCCAGCTCGCCGCCGGTGCACACGTCGAGGTACAGGCCCTCCTCGGCGACCCAGCGCGCGACCGCGGTGCAGAGGAACGCCTTGCCCGCGTAGTAGACGTCCGCACCGGCCAGGGGCTCGAAGGCCGACGCGAAACCGTCGCGGAACTCCGCTGCGCGAGAACGGAAGTCGTCCTCGTCCAGGACATAGGCAGCGGTGCCGTGGTCCCCGGCGAGGGTGACCACGTCGACGCCGCCGACGGTCAGCCTTCCGGCCTCGTCACGGACGACCGAGCGCGGCCAGAGCTGCGGCAGCAGCTCCATGACGTCGGTCGGGTAGGGCAGGTACAGCGGCGGCCCGCCGTAGCCCTCGGCATGGAGGACCCCGGCCTCGTGCGAACGCATCGGTCAGCCCCTCACATCCGCTCGGGGGCACTGACCCCGAGGAGGTCGAGGCCGTTGGCGAGCACCTGGCGGGTGGCGTCGTTGAGCCACAGCCGGCTGCGGTGCAGGTCGGTGACCTCCTCGTCGACGCTGACCGGGCGCACCCGGCAGGTGTCGTACCACTTGTGGAAGCGACCGGCGAGCTCCTCGAGGTAGCGCGCGACCCGGTGCGGCTCGAGCAGGTGCGCGGCCTGGGCGACGACCCGCGGGAAGTCGCCGAGCACGGCGAGCAGGGCCGCCTCGGTGGGGTCGGCGAGCAGCGAGGCGTCGAAGCCGTCGGACCGCCGCACGCCGTCCTCCCCCGCGAGCCGGGCGACGTTGGCGGTGCGGGCGTGGGCGTACTGCACGTAGAAGACCGGGTTGTCGTTGGACTGCTTGCGCAGCTCCTCGCCGTCGAGCGAGAGGGGGCTGTCGGAGGGGTAGCGGGCGAGGGAGTACCGGACGGCGTCCTTGCCGATCCACTCGATCAGCTCGTCGAGGTAGATGGCGTTGCCCAGCCGCTTGCCCATCCGCTGGCCGGCGATCGAGATCAGCTGGCCGATCTTGACCTCGATGTTGTGCTCGGGGTCGTCACCCGCGCACGGCTGCGATCGCCTTGAGCCGGTTGATGTAGCCGTGGTGGTCGGCACCGAGCAGGTAGACCTTCTCGTCGAAGCCACGGTCCTTCTTGCTGAGGTAGTAGGCGGCGTCGGCGGCGAAGTAGGTCGGGCTGCCGTCGCTGCGGATCAGGACGCGGTCCTTGTCGTCCTGGAAGTCGGTCGTGCGCAGCCACACCGCGCCCTCGCTGTCGAAGACGTGGCCCTGCTCGCGCAGCCGGGCGACGGCCTGCTCGACGGCCCGCCCCTCGTGCAGGCTGCGCTCGGAGAACCAGACGTCGAAGTGCACCCCGAACTCGTCGAGGGTTTTGCGGATGGCGGCCAGCTGGGCGGTGTAGCCCAGGTCGCGCGCGACCTCGAGCGCCTCGTCGGGGTCGAGCTCGAGCAGGTCCGGGCGCTGCGCGAGCACCTCGGCCGCGCGGTCGGCGACGTAGGCCCCCGGGTAGCCGTCCTCCGGGGGTTCCTGGCCCGCGGCCCGCGCCAGCACGGACGCGCCGAACTTGTCCATCTGGGTGCCGGCGTCGTTGATGTAGTACTCGGCGGCGACCTGGGCGCCCGCCGCGGTGAGCAGCCGCCGCATCGCGTCCCCCAGCGCGGCCCACCGGGTGTGGCCGATGTGGATCGGGCCGGTGGGGTTGGCCGAGATGAACTCGAGGTTGACGACGCGCCCCGCCTCGGCGTCGGTGTGCCCGTAGGCCGCGCCGGCGTCGACGATCGAGCGAGCCAGCTCGCCAGCGCTGGCGGCCTCGAGGGTGATGTTGAGGAAGCCCGGGCCAGCGACGTCCACGGCCTTGACGCCCACCACGCCGGTGAGGTGGCTCGCGAGCGAGACGGCCAGGTCGCGCGGCGGGATGCCGGCGCCCTTCGCGAGCTGGAGGGCGATGTTGGTCGACCAGTCCCCGTGGTCGCGGTTGCGCGGACGCTCGACCCGGACCTCCGCGGGCACGGTGACCGAGAGGTCACCGGCGTCGACGGCGGACTGGAGCGCGGCACGGATCGCGGCCGAGAGCTGTTCGGGGGTCACCCCGCAATTCTATGGGCCGCCCTGGTGCGTCCTGCCGGCCGCCGCGAGTCGTGAGACGGCCTCGACCAGCTCGTCGGGGTCGAACGGCTTGGAGATGAAGCCGTCGAACCCCGCACCGCTCGCCTCGGGCGCGCTGTGCACCACGACCGACCCGGTCACCAGGAGCACCGGCACCGGGTCGAGGCGGTGGTGTGACCGGATGGCGGCGATGGCCCACCAGCCGTCGTAGGGGGCCATCTCGGAGTCGAGCACGATGACGTCGGGCATCGGGCGCTCCGGGTCGATGAGGCGGGCCATCGCCTCGTGCCCGTCCGCGGCCTCCTCGACGGTGAACCCGGCGAGCTCGAGGTTGATCCTCAGGAGGCGCCGGATCGGCTCGGTGTCGTCGCAGACGAGCACGCGCGGTACGGGACCGCGGGCGCCGGTCCCGGATTGCATGGACGCCAGACTAGGCTGCTACCCTCGCGGAGCGCTGGAAACCACCCCGTGGATTCCGGCGCAGGCCGACCCAGGCCCCCGTAGCTCAGGGGATAGAGCACCGCCCTCCGGAGGCGGGAGCGTAGGTTCGAATCCTACCGGGGGCACCACCGAAAACGCCCGTTGACCTGTGCAGATTCAGGCCGGCGGGCGTTTCTCGTACGGCGTCACCGGACGCGGCTCAGGCCTGGAGTGAGCGGTGGACCCACCACCAGGCGAGCGCCATCTCGATCGCCCCGAGCACCGCGATGACCGGCTGCAGGAAGAAGTAGCGCTGCAGGACGAGCAGCTGCACGGCGATCCACAGGACCAGGGCACCACCCGCACCGAACCCGACGGCGCCCGCGCGCCGGTCCTTGCGCCAGACCAACCAGGCCGCCACCGGGGGTCACGTCCCAGCGATGCGTCAGTGTCGTCATCCGGCCCACCTCTTCCTGCCACCACCATGCTGGCGCGACGGAAACACCGCGGAGGCCGGATGTCGCCACGTTCACACCCGCTGCCGGGCACCGACCGACTCAGCGTTGTGAGGAGTCGGACACCTCGCCGACGAGCTCCTCGATGACGTCCTCGAGGAAGACCACCCCGACCACCTCGCCGTCGTCGGCGACCACCCGCGCCAGGTGCGAGCCGGTCAGCTGCATGGTCTGCAGCACCGACTCGACCTCGTCGTCGCGACGGACGTTGGCCATCCGGCGCACTCGCTTGGCCGGCACCGGCTCGAGCCGCTCGACCTGGTCGGCGTAGAGCACGTCCTTGAGGTGCAGGTAGCCCCCGAGGTCGCCGAGGTCGTCGAGCACCGGGTACCGCGAGAACCCGTGCTTGGCGACGAGCCGCTCGATGTCGAGCGGGGTCGCGGCGCTGGTGACCGTGACCAGCCCGGCGAGCGGCACTCCGACGTCGGCGGCATCCTTGTCGCTGAACTCGAGTGCGGCGCCGAGGCGCTCGTAGTGCGCGTGCCCGACCAGGCCCTCGTCGCGCGACTCGTCGAGGATGTGCGCGACCTCCTCGGCGGTGAACGCCGACGCGACCTCGTCCTTGGGCTCCACCCCGAAGAGCCGGATGCCCGCCTTGGACAGCCAGTCCATCGCGTGGATGACGGGCGCCAGCACCCGAGAGACCGTCACCAGCGCCGGGACGAGCGCCACGGCCGACCGCTCGGGCCGGGCGATGGAGATGTTCTTGGGGATCATCTCGCCGTAGACGACGTGCAGGAACACCACGATGGCGAGCGCGACGACCAGCGCCACCGCATCGGCCACGACGTCGGAGACGCCGAGCCGCTGGGCGACGGGCACCAGGGCGTGGTGCAGCGCCGCCTCCGACACCGCACCCAGCAGCACGGAGCAGACGGTGATGCCGAGCTGCGCGGTCGCGAGCAGCAGGCCGGTGCGGTGCATCGCCTCGAGCGCCACCGCGGCGCGCTTGCTGCCCGCGTCGGCCAGCGGCTCGAGCTGGCTGCGGCGGGCGGACATCGCGGCGAACTCCGCGCCGACGAAGAAGGCGTTGGCGGCCAGCAGCACCAGCGTGATGAAGACGGCGGACCACCCGCTCACGACCGCTCCTCCCCCACGTCATCGCGGCCGGCGCCGTCATCGCGGTCGTCGCCGTCGTCCGCCGACGGGGGTGGGTCGTCGCGCTCGAGGCGCACCCGGTCGACCCGGTGCCCGTCCATGTCGACGACCCGCGCGGTCCAGCCGTCGGCCGGCACGGTGTCGCCCACGGTGGGCACCCGCCCCAGCGTCGACATCACCCAGCCGCCGACGGTCTCGTAGGCCGGCCCGTCGGGGATGTCCACCCCCACCCGGGCGCGCACCTCGTCGGGGCGCCACAGGCCCGGCACCGTCCACGACCCGTCGCGCAGCTGCCGGCCGGTGGTCTGCGAGCGGTCGTGCTCGTCGTTGACCTCGCCGACGATCTCCTCGACGAGGTCCTCGAGGGTGACCACGCCCGAGGTGCCGCCGTACTCGTCGACGACCACGGCGAGCTGCATCCCGCCCTGGCGCAGCTGCAGCAGCAGCGGGTCGAGCCGCAGCGTCTCGGGCACGAGCACCGCCTGCACCATCAGCGCGGAGACGGGCACGTCGGTGCGCCGGTCGAACGGCACGGCGATGGCCTTCTTGACGTGCACGATGCCGTCGATGTCGTCCCAGTCGGCCCCGACGACCGGGAACCGGGAGTGCCCGGTGCGCCGCGCGAGGGCGACGAGGTCGGCCGCGGTCGCGGTGCGCTCGATCGCCTTCGCCCGCGAGCGCGGCGTCATCACGTCGGCGGCGGTCTGGTCGCCGAAGCCGAGGGATGCCGTGACGAGCCGCGCGGTGCTGCGGTCGAGGGTGCCCGCCTCGGCCGACGAGCGCACCAGCGACGCCAGCTCGGCCGGGCTGCGGGCCGCGGAGAGCTCCTCCTGGGGCTGGATGCCGAGCGCGATCAGGGTGCGGTTGGCGACCCCGTTCAGCAGCAGGATCATCGGCTTCATCGCGATGCCGAACCAGCGCACCGGCCCGGCAGCGACCTTGGCGGTCGCCAGCGGCAGCGACACGGCGAGCGTCTTGGGCACCATCTCGCCGACGATCATCGAGAACACCGTGGCGATCAGCATGGCGAGCACGGAGGCCACCGACGAGGCCGTCGACTCCGACAGGCCCAGCGACTGCAACGGCCCCAGGAGCAGCGTCCCGATCGACGGGCTGGCGATGAAGCCGAGCACCAGGGTGGTCAGGGTGATGCCGAGCTGGCAGGCCGAGAGCTGGGTCGAGAGCCGGCGGTGCGAGGTGAGCACCGACCGGGCGCCGGGCTCACCGGCGTCGACGGCCTTCTGCACGGCGGGCCGGTCCAGGGCCACGAGGGAGAACTCGGCCGCGACGAACAGGGCTGTCCCCACGGTGAGGACGACGCCGAGGAGCAGCAGCAGCCATGGGGTCATGATCGGCCCATCGTATGGGGACGCTTCCTCCTTCCGGTTCCCCGCGTGCCTCGCCGCAGCGAGCCACATCCACCGGGGGGTTGACCCGGACGTCACACGGGGCTGCAAGGATCGGGGCATGACACGACGAGGTACCCGATGAGCACGGCCACCGCGACGGGGGCGAAGATCGAGATCCGAGGGCTCACCAAGCGCTTCGGCACCTTCGTCGCGGTCGACGACCTGAGCTTCGACGTCGAGCCCGGCCGGATCACCGGCTTCCTCGGGCCGAACGGCGCCGGCAAGACCACGACCCTGCGGATGCTGCTCGGCCTGGTCCACTCGACGAGCGGCACCGCGACGATCAACGGGCAGCGCTACGTCGACCTCGCTGCGCCGCAGTCCACGGTGGGCGCCGCCCTCGAGGCCACGAACTTCCACCCCGGCCGCAGCGGCCGCGACCACCTGCGGGTGCTGGCGGACGCCGGCTCGATCCCGCACACGCGGGTCGACGAGCTGCTCGAGCTCACCGGCATCCCCGCCGCGGCCCGCAAGCGCGCCGGCGAGTACAGCATGGGCATGCGCCAGCGGCTCGGCCTGGCCGCAGCGCTGCTCGGCGACCCGCAGGTGCTCGTCCTCGACGAGCCCTCGAACGGCCTGGACCCCGAGGGCATCCGCTGGCTGCGCGGCTTCCTGCGCCACCTCAGCCACGAGGGCAAGACGATCCTGGTCTCCAGCCACCTCCTGCAGGAGGTCGAGCAGACCGTCGACGAGGTCGTCATCATCGCCAACGGCCGCCTGGTGCGGGCCGGCGCGATGAGCGAGCTGCACGGCACGCCGGGGGCGGTCATCCGCACCTCCGACCGCGAGCGCCTCGCGGGTGCGCTGCGGGTCGCCGACGTCACCAGCGCGCCCGGCGACGACGACACGCTCGTGGCCGACACCACCGACCTGCGCCTCGTCGGCGACGTCGCCCTGCGCGCCGGCCTGCCGATCTACGGTCTGGAGCCCAAGCGGGCCGACCTCGAGGCCCTGTTCTTCGAGCTCACCGAAGGCACCAACCGCAACGAGCTGTCCGGGGGCGCGCCCCCCGAGGCGGATGCCGTGACCGGCCAGGAAGGAGCGAACCTGTGACCGCCGCGATCCGCAGCGAGTTCCGCAAGTTCTTCACCACCCGGATGTGGTGGGGCATGGCGATCGCGATCTTCGTGGCCGGCGGCGCCTTCGCCGCGCTGTTCGCCTTCGTCGTGCACCAGGGCACGACCGGCGGACCCGGGAGCACGCCGATCATCGGGGACGACACCCAGGTCGCCAACACGGTCTACACGTCCGGAATCAGCGTCGGCTACCTGCTGATGCTGACCATCGGCGTGATGTCGATCGGCTCGGAGTACCGGCACAAGACGATCAGCGCCACCTTCCTCGCGACGCCCCGGCGGACCCGGGCGATGGTGGCCAAGGTCTTCGCCCTCATCGGCATCGGCGCGGTCTACGGCCTGATCAGCCTGGTCGGGTCCGTGGTGGTCGGCTCCGTGGGCCTGACCCTGATCGACCGTCCGATCTTCCCCTCCTCGCTGGTCGTGCGCTCGCTGGCCCTCAGCCTGCTCGTGCTGGGGCTCTGGGCGCTGATCGGCCTGGGCATCGGCATCCTCATCCCGAACCAGGTGGCGGCGCTGCTCATCGGCATCGGTGTGGCCTGGATCGTCGAGCCGCTCCTCGGGCTGGCGCTGGCCGCCTGGGAGTTCGGGCGCGAGCACATCGTCGAGTACCTGCCGTCGCAGGCCACCAACGCCGTGGTCAACGGCATCTCACAGAGTGCTGATGCCGTGCGGCTCGAGTGGTGGGGCGGCGCCCTGGTGCTGGCGGTGTATGCCGTGGCACTCGCCGGCTTCGGCATCTGGCGCACGACGCGGGCCGACATCAGCTGACCGGCGGACCCCTCGGGGGCCGGTGGACCGACGTCGGCGGGGATAGGCTGGACCGAGAACCCCACGACTATCGACGAGCCGAGAAAGAGGCGCATCCTCCGTGGCCGAGCAGTCCCCGTCCAGCGACCCCCTGACCTCCTTCGGACCCAACGAGTGGCTGGTCGACGAGCTGTACGAGCAGTACACGAAGGACCGCAACAGCGTCGACCGGGCGTGGTGGGACTTCTTCAAGGACTACACCCCGGGTGAGGGCGCCCTGGGTCGCGACGCGGCCGCCGCGCACCGTGCGGCCGGCAACGCGGCCGGCCGTGCGACCAACGGCTCCGGCACCCACGCCCCGACCAAGGCGCCGGCCCGGGCCGCGGCCCCCGCACCGGCCACCCGGACAACGACGCCGGCGCCCGCCGCGTCGGCGCCGGCACACGCCGGCCCCGGCACCGCCCGCCCCGGCTCCGGCAGCGGGCACGGCTGCCCCCGCCCCGGCCCCGGCCCCGGCCGCCAAGGAGACGCCGAGCACCCGACCCGAGCCCGCGGCATCCGTCACCCCGAAGCCGCGCGAGGCCGAGGCCCCGAAGGCGTCCGGCCCGCTCGGCGACGCCCGCCAGACCCCCATCCGGGGGTCCAGCGCGCGGGTGGTCACCAACATGGAGTCCTCGCTCGAGGTGCCCACCGCCACCTCGGTGCGCGCGGTGCCGGCGAAGCTGCTCATCGACAACCGGATCGTCATCAACAACCACCTCGCCCGCAGCCGCGGCGGCAAGGTGAGCTTCACGCACATCATCGGGTTCGCCCTGGTCAAGGCGCTGGGCGGGATGCCCGAGATGAACAACGGCTTCGCGCTCGACGAGCGGGGCAAGCCGGTCCTGGTGACCCCGGCCCACGTCAACCTGGGGCTGGCCATCGACCTCGCCAAGCCCGACGGCACCCGCCAGCTGCTCGTGCCGTCGATCAAGGCCGCCGAGACGATGGACTTCGCCCACTTCTGGACCGCCTACGAGGAGATGGTCAAGAAGGCCCGCGGCGGCAAGCTGACCGTCGAGGACTTCCAGGGCACCTCGATCTCGCTCACCAACCCCGGCACGATCGGCACCGTGCACTCCGTGCCGCGCCTGATGCAGGGTCAGGGCACGATCATCGGCGTCGGCGCCCTCGAGTACCCCGCCGAGTGGCTCGGCGCGAGCCTCGAGACGCTCAACCGCAACGCCGTGAGCAAGATCCTCACGCTGACGAGCACCTACGACCACCGGATCATCCAGGGCGCCCAGTCCGGTGACTTCCTGCGCACGGTCCACTCCCTCCTGCTCGGCGAGCACGGCTTCTACGACGAGATCTTCGAGAGCCTGCGCATCCCCTACGAGCCGATCCGCTGGGTGCGCGACGTCGACACCTCGCACGACGACGACATCAACAAGGTCGCCCGGGTGCAGGAGCTCATCCACGCCTACCGCGTGCGCGGCCACCTGATGGCCGACACCGACCCGCTCGAGTACAAGCAGCGGCGCCACCAGGACCTCGACGTCACCAGCCACGGGCTGACCCTGTGGGACCTCGACCGCACCTTCGCCACCGGCGGGTTCGGCGGCCTGCCGTTCCTGAAGCTGCGCAAGATCCTCGGCATCCTGCGGGACTCGTACTGTCGCACCATCGGGGTCGAGTACATGCACATCCAGGACCCCGAGCAGCGGGAGTGGATCCAGTCCAAGATCGAGGTCGGCTACGCCAAGACCACCCGCGAGGAGCAGCTGCGCATCGTGCGCCGCCTCAACGCCGCCGAGGCGTTCGAGACCTTCCTGCAGACCAAGTTCGTCGGCCAGAAGCGCTTCTCGCTCGAGGGCGGCGAGTCGGTGATCGCCCTGCTCGACCGCATCCTGTCGCGCGCCGCCGAGGACGAGCTCGACGAGGTGTGCATCGGGATGCCGCACCGCGGGCGGCTCAACGTGCTCGCCAACATCGCCGGCAAGTCCTACGGCCAGATCTTCCGCGAGTTCGAGGGCAAGCAGGACCCCCGCTCGGTGCAGGGCTCCGGCGACGTGAAGTACCACCTCGGCACCGAGGGCACCTTCACCGCCGAGGGCGGCCGGACCACCAAGGTCTACCTCGCCGCGAACCCCTCGCACCTCGAGGCGGTCAACCCCGTGCTCGAGGGCATCGTGCGCGCCAAGCAGGACCGCCTCAACCTCGCCGGTGAGGACTTCACCGTGCTGCCCGTGCTGCTCCACGGCGACGCGGCGTTCGCCGGCCAGGGCGTGGTCGCCGAGACGCTCAACCTCTCGCAGCTGCGTGGCTACCGCACCGGTGGCACCGTGCACGTCGTCATCAACAACCAGGTCGGCTTCACGACCTCGCCGAGCAGCTCGCGCTCCTCGACCTACTCCACCGACGTCGCCCGGATGATCCAGGCGCCGATCTTCCACGTCAACGGTGACGACCCCGAGGCGTGCGTGCGGGTGGCCGAGCTGGCCTACGAGTTCCGCAAGGAGTTCCACAAGGACGTCGTCGTCGACATGGTCTGCTACCGCCGGCGCGGCCACAACGAGGGCGACGACCCGTCGATGACCCAGCCGCTGATGTACAACCTGATCGAGGCCAAGCGCAGCGTCCGCAAGCTCTACACCGAGTCGCTCATCGGCCGCGGCGACATCACCGTCGAGGACGCCGAGGCCGCGCTGCGCGACTACCAGCAGCAGCTCGAACGGGTCTTCGTCGAGACCAAGGCAGCCCTGAAGGAGGCCGAGAAGGAGGCCGACGCCAGCTACTCCGGCACCGACGTGGAGGGCCACACCGGCCTGGAGCCGCCGGCCGCCCAGGCGCGCAACGCCGACGCCACCGCGCACTCCTCGACCGACACGGCGATCAGCACCGAGGTGCTGCAGCGCCTCGGCGAGTCGTTCGTCGACGTGCCCGACGGCTTCACGGTGCACCCCAAGCTGCTCCAGATGCTCGAGAAGCGCGCGACCAGCGTGCGCGAGGGCGGCATCGACTGGGGCACCGGCGAGCTCATCGCGTTCGGGTCGATGCTCCTCGAGGGCACCCCGGTGCGCCTGGCCGGGCAGGACAGCCGGCGCGGCACGTTCGTGCAGCGCCACGCGGTGCTCATCGACAAGGAGAACGCCGCCGAGTGGACCCCGCTGCTCTACCTCGGTGACGGCCAGGGCAAGTTCTGGGTCTACGACAGCCTGCTGTCCGAGTTCGCGGCGATGGGCTTCGAGTACGGCTACTCGGTCGAGCGGCCCGACGCCCTGGTGATCTGGGAGGCGCAGTTCGGCGACTTCTTCAACGGCGCGCAGACCATCATCGACGAGTTCATCTCGAGCTCGGAGCAGAAGTGGGGCCAGCGCTCCTCGGTCGTGCTCCTCCTGCCGCACGGCTACGAGGGCCAGGGGCCGGACCACTCCTCCGCCCGCATCGAGCGCTTCCTCACGATGTGCGCCGAGAACAACATGACCGTCGCCTACCCCTCGACGCCGGCGTCGTACTTCCACCTGCTGCGCCGCCAGGCCTACGCGCGGCCGCGTCGCCCGCTGGTCGTCTTCACCCCGAAGTCGATGCTCCGGATGAAGGCCGCGAGCAGCGCCCCCGAGGACTTCACGACCGGCACCTTCCGACCGGTCATCCCCGACGTCGGCAGCACCGGCGAGGTCTCGCGCGTGCTCATCGCGGCCGGCAAGGTGGTCTACGACCTGCTCGCCGAGCGCGACAAGCGCGCTGACACCACGACGGCGGTGCTCCGGCTCGAGCAGTACTACCCGCTCCCGGCGTCCGACCTGGCGAAGGAGCTGGCCAAGTACCCGGGCGCCGAGGTCGTCGTGGTGCAGGACGAGCCGAAGAACCAGGGCGCCTGGCCGTTCCTCGCGCTCAACCTGCCCGAGGCACTGGCCGAGCAGGGCGAACAGCGTGCGCTGCGGGTCATCTCGCGGGCGGCCTCGGCCTCCCCCGCCACCGGCTCGACGAAGAAGCACCAGGCCGAGCAGGCCGACCTCGTCGCCCAGGCGTTCAACCGCTGACCTGCGCCGTCGTCACCACCGGCGGGGCGTCGGTGGTGGCGACGCACGGGCAGGTAACCTCGCAGCGTGTACTTCACGGACCGCGGCATCGAGGAGCTGCAGGCCCGCCGGGGTGACGAGGAGGTCACCTTCGACTGGCTGGCCGAGCAGCTGCGCACGTTCGTCGACCTCAACCCCGACTTCGAGGTCCCCGTGGAGCGGCTGGCCACGTGGTTGGCCCGCCTGGACGACGAGGACGAGTGAACGAGCAGATGCCTGACGAGCAGCCCGACGACGCCACCTCGCCGATCGAGTTCCGGCCGAGCCTCGACGCGCAGGTGGTGCCCGAGGGCCCCCGTGACCTCGCGATCGTCTTCCTCGGCGGGTCCCTGGTCGCCGGCGTCGGCGACCCCAAGGGCCAGGGCTGGGTGACCCGCGTCGTGGGGCGCACCCAGCACCCCGACCTCGAGCTGACGGCCTACAACCTCGGCGTTCGCGGCAACACCTCCGCCGACGTGCTGCACCGCTGGGCCACCGAGGTGCCGCTGCGGTGGGCCGACCGCACCGAGCGCCGGGTGGTGCTGTCGGTCGGCACCGACGACGTCCTGCACGGCATCACCCTCGCCCGCCACCGGCTCAACCTCGCCAACCTCCTCGACGACGCGGCCTCCTCGGGCGTCGGCGCGTTCGTCGTCAGCCCGCCGCCCACGGCCGACGCCGAGCTCAACGAGCGCCTCGAGGTGCTCGTCGACGCCCAGGCCGACGTGTGCGCCCGGCGCGGGGTGCCCTTCGTCGACTGCTATGCCCCGCTCATGGGTCACGACCAGTGGCGCACCGACCTGGCAGCGAGCAGCGTCGAGAACCACCCAGGCCAGGCCGGCTACGGCCTGATCGCCTGGCTGGTGCTGCACAACGGCTGGGGCGACTGGCTGCAGATCTCCTGACCTGCAGGCGGCGCGGCAGCGCCGTCGGTCAGGCCTGGTCGCCGACGAACTCGCGCACCAGCGCGGCGAACCGGTCCGGGTCGTCGAGGTGCGGGAAGTGCCCCGCCCCCGAGAACAGCTCGACCCGGCAGTTCGCCATCGACGTGGTCGCGGATGCCGCGTGCCACGCCGGGATCATCCGGTCCTTGGTGCCCCAGACCACGAGCGTCGGGATGGGCGTCGCGTCCGGCAGGTAGTCGTGCGCGTTGACGGTCTGCCCGCCGGGGTCGATGACGGCCCTGGTGGTGGCCAGGAAGGCGCGACGCGTGTCGGCGTCGCCCAGCGAGGTGAACCCGTCCCAGACCTCGGTCAGGTCGCGACCCGGCCGCAGCCCCACCGAGCCGAGCAGCCGTCCGGCAGAGGCCAGCCGGTCGCGCATCCACCCGGACGCGATGACCGGCAGCACGTACTCCGCACCCGGGAGCGTCGCCGACCGCAACAGCGGGCTGACCTCCCGGCCGAGGCCCCCGCTGGCGACCAGCACCAGCCGGTCGACCCGCTCGGGGAACAGGTAGGAGAACACCATCGCGATGCCGCCGCCGAGCGAGTGGCCGACCAGGCTCACCTGCTCGATGCCGAGCCGGTCGAGCAGGTCACGCAGGGTGGCGGCGTGGGCCCCCAGCGAGTAGTCACCCACCGGCTTCGCGGACTGGCCGTGGCCGAACAGGTCGGGCACGATCAGCCGGTGGTCCTCGTCGAGCTCGTCGACGAGGTGGGCCCACTGCTTCTGCGAGCCGAGCAGGCCGTGGATGAACAGCAGCACCGGCCCCGATCCGCTGTCGGTGTACGAGAACGCGTGGCCGTGCAGGGTGACGGTGCGCTCGACGGACGTCGCGCTCACGAGGGCTCCTCGGGTGGCCGGGTGGTCCGCTCCATGTTACCGCTCGGTAGGCCGTGGCCCCGACGTGGTGTCCGGTGCCACACGGCGGGCCCGGCTCAGAGGGTGAAGACGACCTTGCCGGACAGGGACCCCTGCACCATCCGCTCGAACCCCTCCCGGGCCTCGGCGAGCGGCCGCACCGAGTCGACCCGGGGCTCGATGCCGGCGTCGACCACGAACCGGGCCAGCCGCGCGAGCTCGTCGCGGGTGCCCATCGTCGACCCGACGACCCGCAGCTGCTTGAAGAAGATCTTGGTCAGCTCCGCCTTGGCCGGCGCGTCGCCGGAGGTCGCGCCGGAGATGACGACCGTGCCACCGGGACGCAGGCTGTTCACCGAGTGCGACCAGGTCGCCGCCCCGACCGTCTCCATCACGGCGTCGACCCGCTCGGGCAGGCGGGCACCGCTCTCGAACGCCCGGTCGGCGCCGAGCGCGACCGCGTGCTCGCCCTTGGCGGCATCCCGGCTGGTGACCCACATCCGGATGCCGGCCGCGGTGCCCAGCTGCACCAGCGCCGTCGCCACCCCACCGGCCGCACCCTGGACGAGCACGGTGCCGCCCGGCTGCACGCTCGGCGTTCGTGAACAGCATCCGGTAGGCCGTGAGCCACGCCGTCGGCAGGCACGCCGCGTGCTCCCACGACAGCCCCTCGGGCTTGGGGACCACGTTGTGCCGCGGCACGGCGACGACCTCGGCCAGGGTGCCGTCGTGGATCTCGCTGAGCAGGCTGCGCCGCGGGTCGAGCGTCTCGTCCCCGGACCACCCGGGCGAGGCGATCACGGCGTGCACGAGCACCTCGTTGCCGTCGGCGTCGACGCCGGCGCCGTCACACCCGAGCACCATGGGGAGTCGGTCGGCGGGCAGGCCCACGCCCCGCAGCGACCACACGTCGTGGTGGTTCAGGGCCGCGGTGCGCAGCCGCACGGTGGTCCACCCGTCGGGGACCTGCGGGTCGGGTCGCTCACCCACCTCGAGGCCGGACAGTGGGTCGGTGTCGGACTGGCTGACGCAGGTGACGGCGAGCATCCCCCGACCCTACCGACGGTCGAGGCCCAGAACGCTGGGCGCGGCACGGTGCAGCGCCTCGCGCCAGTGCGGCAGCGGCTCGATGCCGGCGGCCGCCCACATGTCGTGGGACAGCACGCTGTAGGGCGGGCGCGGCGCCGGGAGGGGGAAGTCGTCGGTCGAGATCGGCGAGACCCGCTCGGGGTCGAGCCCCAGCTCCTCGAACACGGCGCGGGCCAGCTCGAACCACGAGCACTCCCCCGCGCCGGTCGCGTGCCAGATGCCGAACGGCGCACCGCCGTCGACGATGCGCACGAGCCCCTCGGCGAGGTCGACGGTCCAGGTCGGCTGCCCGACCTGGTCGGCGACCACGGTCAGCCGCTCACGATCCCCCGCGAGCCGCTGCATGGTCGCCGGGAAGTTCTTGCCGTGGGCGCCGTAGAGCCAGGCGGTGCGCACGACCCAGCTGCGCGGGCACTCCGCCCGCACGGCCCACTCGCCGGCCGCCTTGGTGCGGCCGTAGGCGGTGGCCGGCGCGACCGGCGCGTCGGCGGCATACGGCTCGCGCCGCTCGCCGGCGACCACGTAGTCGGTGGACAGCTGCACCATCGCCGCACCGGCGCCGTGCGCCGCCCGGGCCAGGTTGGCCGCGCCGACGGCGTTGACCGCGAAGGCCCGCGCCTCGTCGCTCTCGGCGGCGTCGACCGCCGTGTAGGCGGCGCTGTTGACGACGACGTCGTGCCCGGCCACCTGCTCGACGCACTGGGCGGGGTCGAGGATGTCGAGCCCGGGCAGGTCGGCCCGCGTCACGCTGTGACCGGCGGCCTCGAGCACCGCGCAGAGGTCACGGCCGAGCATGCCGGCGGCGCCGGCGACGAACCAGCGGGCCATCAGCGGGTCACGACCCGCTGGGTGCGGGCGTACTTCGCCTCGGTGGCGTCCTTCATCGGCCGCCACCAGGCCTCGTTGTCGCGGTACCAGTCGATGGTCGCCGCGAGCCCGTCGCGGAAGCTGCCGTACCGCGGCGTCCAGCCGAGCTCGGTGCGCAGCCGGCCGGCCTCGATGGCGTAGCGCAGGTCGTGGCCGGCCCGGTCGGTGACGTGGTCGTAGGCGTCCGGGTCCTGACCCATCAGCTCGAGGATGAGGCGCACGACGTCGCCGTTGTTGACCTCGCCGTCGGCACCGATCAGGTAGGTCTCGCCGATGACGCCCTTGTCGATGATCGTCCAGACCGCCTCGTTGTGGTCGTCGACGTGGATCCAGTCGCGCACGTTGAGCCCGGCGCCGTAGAGCTTGGGCCGGACGCCGTCGATGACGTTGGTGACCTGCCGGGGGATGAACTTCTCGACGTGCTGGCGGGGACCGTAGTTGTTCGAGCAGTTCGAGATCGTCGCCCGCAGCCCGAACGACCGCACCCACGCCCGCACGAGCAGGTCGGACCCGGCCTTGGTCGACGAGTAGGGCGAGCTCGGGTTGTACGGGGTGTCCTCGGTGAACTTCTTCGGGTCGTCGAGCTCGAGGTCGCCGTAGACCTCGTCGGTGGAGATGTGGTGGTAGCGCACGTCGTGCCGCCGCGCGGCCTCGATCAGCGTGAAGGTGCCGATCAGGTTGGTGCGCACGAAGGGGCTCGGGTCCTCCAGAGAGTTGTCGTTGTGCGACTCGGCCGCGAAGTGCACGACGACGTCGGCGTCGGCGACGAGCCGGTCGACCAGCGCGGCATCCGCCACGTCCCCCTCGACGAAGGTGATCCGCTCCATCGCACCGTCCAGGGATGCCGTCGATCCCGCGTAGGTGAGCGCGTCGAGCACGGTCACCTCGACGTCCGGGCGGGTCGCGAGGGTGAGGTGGACGAAGTTGCTGCCGATGAAACCGGCTCCACCGGTGACGAGAACCTTCATGCGCGCAAGGCTACGCGCAAGGCTATCTGGCGCGGGTGGGCGGCCCGACCGCGGTCGGGCGGGGCCTCGGGCGCCGCTAGGCTCGACCACCATGAAGGGCATCATCCTCGCCGGCGGCTCGGGCACGCGGCTGCACCCCATCACCCGGGGCATCTCCAAGCAGCTCATGCCGATCTACGACAAGCCGATGGTCTACTACCCGCTCTCGACGCTGATGATGGCCGGCATCCGCGAGGTGCTCGTCATCACCACACCCCAGGACGCCGACCAGTTCGAGCGCCTGCTCGGCGACGGCCGGCAGTGGGGCATCGAGCTCACCTACGCCGTGCAGCCCAGCCCCGACGGCCTCGCGCAGGCCTTCGTCATCGGCGCCGACTTCATCGGCGACGACGCCGTGGCCCTGGTGCTCGGCGACAACATCTTCTACGGCACCGGGCTCGGCACGGCCCTGCGCGAGCTGACCGACGTGCGCGGCGGCCACATCTTCGCCCACCACGTCAGCGAGCCCACCGCCTACGGCGTCGTCGAGTTCGACGCCGACGGCACGGTGCTCTCGATCGAGGAGAAGCCCGAGCACCCGCGGTCCGACTACGCGGTGCCCGGCCTGTACTTCTACGACAACGACGTCGTCGAGATCGCCCGCACCCTCACGCCCAGCGACCGCGGCGAGCTCGAGATCACCGCCGTCAACGACGCCTACCTCCAGCGCGGCGACCTCACCGTGACCGTGCTCCCCCGCGGCACGGCCTGGTTCGACACGGGCACCTTCGAGGGCCTGATGGACGCCAGCCAGTTCGTGCACGTCGTCGAGGCCCGCCAGGGCTACAAGATCGGCTGCGTCGAGGAGATCGCCTGGCGGGCCGGCTGGGTCGACGACGAGACCTTCGGCCGGCTCGGCGACGAGCTCGCCAAGTCCGGGTACGGCGCCTACATCCACGCGTGCCTGGCGCGCGGCAGGTCCGGCCGCTGATGCAGATCGAGCCCCTGGCCATCGCGGGCGCGTTCGTCGTCACCCCGCGCCAGTTCCCCGACGAGCGCGGCGTCTTCCTCGAGTCGTTCCGCGGAGACCGTCTCGCGGAGCACCTCGGCCACCGCCCGGACATCGTGCAGACCAACGTGTCGGTGTCCTCGCGCGGCACGGTGCGCGGCATCCACTTCGCCGACGTCCCGCCCGGCCAGGGCAAGTACGTCACGGTCCTTCGCGGCTCCCTCGTCGACTACGTCGTCGACATCCGGGTCGGCTCACCGACCTTCGGCCAGTGGGAGGCCGTCACCCTCGACGCCGTCGACCGGAAGGCGGTCTACCTCTCCGAGGGCCTGGGCCACGCCTTCTGCGCGCTCGAGGACGGCACGACGGCGATGTACCTGTGCACGGCGACGTACAACCCGACCGGCGAGCACGGCATCCACCCGCTCGACAGCGAGGTCGGGCTCGTGCTGCCCCCCGGCATCGACCCGCTGCTGTCGCCCAAGGACGACGCCGCACCCTCCCTCGCGGATGCCGTGGCGTCCGGTCGGCTCCCGACGCAGGCCGGGTGCACGGCCTGGGCGGAGGGGCTCGCTCAGCGCGGGAACTGACGCTCCCACATCACGATCGAGCGCACCGCCGGGTCGACCTCGGCGATCATCTGGTCGAACGCCCGGTCGCCGCGCTGGTAGGGGTCGCTGACGTCGCGGTCGCGGCGGCTGTCGCGACCGCGCCCACGGTGGGCGGCCACCAGTCCCGGGAGCGCACGCCACCGGGACACCACGTCGTCGGCGCCCTCCGTGGCCAGCAGGCCCGGCCAGTCGTGCCGCTCACCGATGTCGGCGATGGCGTGGGCGAGCTCGCGGATCGTGAAGGTGCGACGGTGCACGGCGGGTGCCTCGTCGAGCACCGGCTCCCTGTGCTCGGTGGCCATGACGAGGATCGCGGCCTGCTCCGCGAGCAGGCGCGGCGTGATCAACCGCGCGCGGAAGGCGTCGTCGGCCAGGCCCTTCGCCTGCAGCCGCACCGCCGAGCCCTCCTCCATCGGCCAGCCGACCAGCGCATGGGTGCCCGCGCTGGTCACCTCGAAGGCCCCGGGCCGGGCCCAGTTCAGCCCCTCGCGCAGCAGCACCGCGGCGTACGGCGAGCGGCAGATGTTTCCGGTGCACACGGTGAGCAGGCGAACCTTCTCGATGGCCTCGGGGCTGGGGTCGGCGGCGTCCATGTCGCCGCCAGCCTAGGTCACGCCGACGTGGGACGGTCCCGGTGGCCGGAGCTCGGCGCGAGGGCCCGCACCGCGGCGGCGACCGCCTCGGCGACGCCCTCCTGGAAGACCGACGGCACGATGCAGTCGACGGTCGGCTCCACGACGAGGTCCGCGATGGCGTGGGCCGCCGCGAGCTTCATCGCCTCGGTGATCTGGGTGGCGCCGGCATCGAGCGCACCGCGGAAGATGCCGGGGAACGCGAGCACGTTGTTGATCTGGTTCGGGAAGTCCGAGCGACCGGTGGCCACGACGGCGGCGTGCCGACGGGCCACGTCCGGGTGCACCTCGGGCGTCGGGTTCGCGAGCGCGAACACCATGCCGCGCGGCGCCATCGACGCGATCTCCTCCTCCGGCACCTGCCCACCCGAGACGCCGACGAACACGTCGGCGCCCTCGAGCGCCGCGCCCAGTGGGCCGTGCACGGCACGCGGGTTGGTCGAGGCCGCCAACCGGCTCTTGTGCCCGGTGAGGTCCTGGCGCTCCACCGAGATGATGCCGCGCGAGTCGCACACCACGACGTCGCGCACCCCGGCCCGCTGCAGCAGGCGGGTCACGGCGACCCCGGCCGCCCCGGCACCCGAGACCACGACCCGCAGGTCCGGCAGCTGCCGACCGAGCACCTTCGCGGCGTTGAGCAGACCGGCGAGCACCACGATCGCCGTGCCGTGCTGGTCGTCGTGGAACACCGGGATGTCGAGGCGCTCCTTGAGCTGGTCCTCGATGTCGAAGCAGCGCGGCGCCGAGATGTCCTCGAGGTTGATGCCGCCGTAGGTCGGCGCGATCCGGGCGATCGCCTCGACCAGCTCCTCGACGGTGCCCGTCTCCATGACGACCGGGACGGCGTCGATGCCGGCGAAGTGCTTGAAGAGCACCGCCTTGCCCTCCATCACCGGCAGCGCCCCGAGCGGGCCGATGTCGCCCAGGCCCAGCACGGCGGTGCCGTCGCTGATGACCGCCACGGTGTTGCCCCGGGCGGTGTAGCGGGTCGCCAAGGTGGGGTCTGCGGCGATCGCGAGCGAGACCTCCGCGACGCCGGGGGTGTACAGCAGGGCCAGGTCATCGCGGTCGCGCAGCGGCTGCGTCGCGTGTACCCCCAGCTTCCCGCCCTCGTGAGCGCGAAAGACCGGGCTCTGCGGGTCGAAGAAGGGGACGTGGGGCGACGCAGCCATGGGGCGGCTCCTCGAGGGCGGTGCGGTGGCCCTCCAGCGCGAGGCGGGGGCCGAGCAGTGCGCGAGGCCGAGAGGGGTGCTGCTCCGCCGTTCGCTGCGCGCGGGGGTGTCCGCGGGTGCATCATCGCACAGGCAGATAGTTACCGGGGTGTGACGCGCATGACCCGGGGCGGTGGCAGGATCGGCCCGTACACCGCGCCGAGGGCGCCCCTGCCTCGGTGCACCCCCCTGAAAGGACCCCCATGTTCCGCACCCGTGCCCTGGCGGTGGCCGCCATCGCCACGACCGCACTTGCCCTCACCGCCTGCGGCTCCGACTCGCTCTCCTCGGGCAGCTCGAGCTCCGCATCGGCCACGACCTCAGCCAAGGCTCCCACCGTCGACGCCGCCCTCGTCGCCAAGCTCCCGGCCAAGATCAAGGACGCCGGCACCATCAACATCGGCACCGACGCCACCTACCAGCCCAACGAGTACCTCGACGCCGACGGCAAGACCGTGATCGGCATGGACGTCGAGCTCTTCGACGCGGTGATGGCCAAGTTCGGCATCAAGACGAACTGGGTGCCCTCCGCGTTCGACGCGATCATCCTCGGCGTGCAGAGCGGCAAGTACGACGTCGGCGTCTCCAGCTTCTCGGTCAACGCCGATCGCGAGAAGCAGGCCACGATGGTCAGCTACTTCAAGGCCGGCACCCAGTGGGTCACCCAGAAGGGCAACCCCAAGGGCATCAACCCCGACGACGCCTGCGGCAAGAACGTGTCGGTGCAGAAGGGCACCGTGCAGGCCGACGTCGACATCCCCAAGCGCCAGGCAGCCTGCAAGGCCGCCGGCAAGCCCGACATCAACGTCCTCGTCGACGCCGACCAGGCCAAGGTCACCGCGGCCGTGCAGTCCGGCAAGGCCGACGCCATGCTCGTCGACCTCCCGCCGGCCCTCGCGGCCGTCGACGCCACCGGCGGCACCCTCGAGCTGCTCGGCGACCAGTACGACTCGGCCCCCTACGGTTACGTCCTGCCCAAGGACGCCCCCAGCACCGACTTCGGTGCGGCCATCGTCGAGGCGCTCAAGAGCCTCAAGGCCGACGGCACCTACGACCAGATCCTCACCAAGTGGAAGACCCAGCAGGGCGCCATCAGCGACTTCGCCGTGAACCCGACGGTCAGCTGACGCCATGACCGCGTCGTCGCAGGACCGGCCGGGCGCCATCGACGCCCGGCCGGTCCGGCACCCCGGACGCTGGGTGGCCGTGGTCATCATCGCGATCGTCGTCGCGATGATCATCAGCTCGTTCGTGACCAACAAGAAGTGGAACTTCCCGTTCGCGTTCGAGATCATGCAGCAGACCCCGGTCATCCAGGGCCTGTGGAAGGGCACCGTCTTCGGCACCGTCGGCGCGATGATCCTGGGCATCGGACTGGGCGTCATCATCGCGGTGATGCGGCTGTCGACCAACCCCGTGCTGCGCGGGGTCGCGTTCGTCTACACGTGGTTCTTCCGGGCCATCCCCCGCTACGTCCTGCTGGTGCTGCTCGGCACGGGCATCGGCTTCCTCTACCCCGCCTTCGACATCGGGGTGCCGTTCGGCCAGCAGATCGCGAACCTCCTCGGCCTCGACACGAACATGACGTTCTTCTCGCTCGACTACAACGCCATCTCGAGCACGATCTGGGTCGGCATCCTCGGCCTCGGGCTCTCCGAGGCCGCCTACATGGCCGAGATCGCGCGCGCCGGCATCCTGTCGGTCGACAGGGGCCAGGCCGAGGCCGCCCAGGCCCTCGGCATGCCACCGGGCAAGACCATGCGGCGCGTGGTGCTCCCCCAGGCCATGCGCGTCATCGTCCCGCCGACCGGCAACGAGACGATCGCCATGGTCAAGGACACCTCGCTGCTCGCGGCGGTGCCCGTCATCGTCGAGCTGTTCTACCAGAGCTACCTCTTCGGCCAGCGCAGCTTCCAGATCATGCCCGGCATCGTCGCGGCGACGCTCTGGTACCTCATCGTCTGCTCCATCCTGATGGTCGGACAGGCGCGCCTCGAGCGCTACTACGGGCGGGGCTTCGGGGCGATGCCGAAGAAGACGCAGCAGAAGCTCACCGAGATCGGGGCTGACCACTGATGAGCGAGCCGACCACCGCCACGACCGACGAGGGCACCCCCCTCGTCCACGCGGTCAACGTCACCAAGGCCTTCCAGGGCACCGAGGTGCTCAAGGGCATCGACATGGACGTGCGCCGAGGCGAGGTCGTGGTGCTCCTCGGCCCCTCGGGCTCGGGCAAGACCACGTTCCTGCGCTGCATCAACCAGCTCGAGACCATCGACGGCGGCCGGATCTGGGTCGACGGCGACCTGATGGGCTACGAGGACCGCGACGGCACGCTCCACCGGCTCACCGACAAGCGGATCGCCGCCCAGCGCCGCGGCATCGGCATGTGCTTCCAGCGGTTCAACCTCTTCCCGCACAAGACGGTGCTCGAGAACGTCATCGAGGCGCCGGTGCAGGTCAAGGGCATCAAGAAGAAGGTGGCCACGGCGACCGCCCTGGAGCTGCTCGAGCAGGTGGGCCTGGGTGACAAGCCGTCGGCCTACCCCTCGCAGCTCTCCGGCGGCCAGCAGCAGCGCGTCGCCATCGCCCGGGCGCTCGCGATGGACCCCAAGCTGATGCTCTTCGACGAGCCGACCAGCGCGCTCGACCCCGAGCTGGTCGGTGAGGTGCTCAAGGTGATGCGCGACCTCGCGAAGCGCGGGATGACGATGATCGTGGTCACCCACGAGATGGGCTTCGCCCGCGAGGTCGCCGACCGGGTCGTCTTCATGGATGCCGGTGTCGTCGTCGAGGAGGGCCCGCCCTCCCAGGTCATCGTCAACCCCCAGCACAAGCGCACCAAGGCGTTCCTGTCCCGGATGCGGCAGGAGGAGGCCGCCCACGCGGAGGCCCTCGTCGCGTCGGTCACCGAGAACGCGGAGGCGCTCGCCGCGATCGCCGCGGCCGAGGCCGAGGCCGACGACGCCGCCCGGGCGGCGCGCGACGACGCCTGGGACGCGACCCAGCAGCGGTGAGCCTTCGGCCCCGGATGCCGTGGCCCGCCGTCGTGCGCGTCCGTGGCCGGTCGATGCTGCCCACCTACCGTGACGGCGACATCCTGCTGGTGCTGCGCGGCATCCGCCCGCGACCCGGGAGGGCGGCCGTGGTGCGCCTGCCCCCGGATGCCGGCGGACGCCCCCGACCGCTGTCGGTGAAGCGGGTGACCGGGCCGGATCCGGCTGCGCCACAGCGCTGGTGGATCGACTGCGACAACGCCGCCGAGGGGGTCACGTCGTTCGATGTGGGGTCCCTGACCAGCGAGGACATCCTCGCGGTGGTCGTCGGGTCGGTGTGGCGGCCGCTGGGGTAGGTTTGGCAGGACCGCACGTCCCGAACCCCGAGGAGAGAGACCCATGCTGTCCCTGTTCCGCATCACCGACGTCTCGGCGCACTGCGACCTGCCGTGCGGCGTGTACGACCCCGCCCAGGCCCGCATCGAGGCGGAGTCGATCAAGGCGATCATCGCGAAGGTCGCAGACAACGACGACCCCGACTTCCGCACCCGCGCCATCCTCATCAAGGAGCAGCGCTCCGAGCTCGTCAAGCACCACCTCTGGGTGCTGTGGACCGACTACTTCAAGCCCCCGCACTTCGAGAAGTACCCCGAGCTGCACACCCTCGTCAACGAGGCCACCAAGCTCGCGGGCGCCTCCGGCACCAAGGGTGAGCTCGACGCCGCCAAGGCCGACCAGCTGCTCGCCAAGATCGACGAGATCGCCCGCATCTTCGCGGAGACCAAGAAGGCCTGATCTCCTGGGGCGGTCAGGCCTCGGGGACGGTGACGACGAAGACCTCGCCGACGCCCTCGAGGCCGACCGCGCCCTCTCCGGCCGGCAGGAACGCCGAGTCGACGTCGCCCAGCTCGAGGGTGCGGGCGGCCGACGACAGGGTCACCCGACCGCGCAGGCAGAAGGCGATGCGCGGCCCGTGCTCGCCCGGCAGCGCCCGCCCGGGGGTCACCCGGAAGAGCCGGAACCGGTCGGACGCGCTGTCGAAGGCCTCGAGCCCGGGCTCGACGACCCGGCCCCGGCCCGCGACACCGTCGGCGAGCGGGTCGACGATGCGCAGCAGCTCGGACACGTTGACCGCCTTGCTGGTCAGGCCGGCCCGCACGACGTTGTCGGAGTTGGCGAGCACCTCGATGCCCAGCCCGCGCACGTAGGAGTGCAGCACCCCGGCGGCGACGTCGATGTACTCCCCCGGCTGCAGCACCCGGTGGTGCATGAGCAGGAGCACGACCATGCCGATGTCGTCGGGGTGCTCCTCGGCCACGCGCACCACGGCAGCGGCCGCGTCGCCCATCTCGTCACCGGAGGCCTCGAGCCGCACACAGGCGGCCACCACCTCACGGGCGAGGTCGGCCACCTCGCCGGCCGGGGTGTCGAGCACCGCGCCGAGCAGGGCGTGGGTCGGGTCGTCGGACACGGCCGCCTTCTCGACCATGTCGGTGAGGCGGAGCACACCCAGCTGGTCGACCAGGTCGGCCACCTCGGTGTGGCTGCGCATTCCGACGAACACCTCGAACGGTGAGATCGCGAGCAGCAGCTCGGGCTTGGCCCAGTCGTCGACGTAGACCGAGCTGCCGGTGGTGGCCCGGACCGCCATGGCCTGCTCGGCGCTCGGGTGCGCCTGGATCGAGATCGCCCGCCCCGGGGCCAGCACCTTGAGCAGGAAGGGCAGCCGTGGCCCGAACCGCGCCACGCACTCCTCCCCCAGCTCGCCGACCGGGTCGGCGGCCACCACGGCGGCGAGGTCCGGGCCGCCCTCGCGGTCGGTTCCGGCGGGGCCCTCCTCGTGGGCACCCATCCACAGCTCGGACTCCGGTTCGGGGCTCGGGATGTCGCGCCCCTGGAGGCTGGCGATGGACACGTTCGATCCCCACGGGTCGGTGAAGATGACGGGCGTCAGGCGATCCACGGGGGCCTCTCCGGGGTGGGGCGGGGCACCCGATGTTAACGTGCGGCGGGCTCGCGCTCCCCGACCCGGCCCACGGCCGTGTCCGACGTCGCGACGGCCAGCGCCTCGACCACTTCGGGGTCGTACTGGTAGCCCAGGCCGAGGTGGATGCGCTCGTTCGCCGCCCGGACCGACGCCGGGTCGTCGCTACCGCCGGTGAGGTCGTCGAAGGCGTTGGCCACCTTGATGATGCGGCTCGCGACCGGCACCTCCTCGCCGAGCTCGCGCACCTGCCGGTAGGGCGTCGTCTGCGCCTCGACGTAGTCGGCCACCCGCTCCAGCCCCTCGGCGTGCCGGATGATCCGGGCCCCCTCGTCGGCGATGTCCCGCTGGTCGCTCGGCGCGGCGAGCACGGTGGCGCCGTCCGGGATGGGTTCGATCAGGGAGATCTGGCCCAGGTCGTGCAGCAGCGCGGCGTACTCCACGTCGCGCAGGTCGCGGTCGGCGATACCGAGCACCCGGCCGATCCGCAGGCTCAGGTCGGCCACCCGCTCCGCGTGGCCGGTGGGGGTGTACCCACCGTGCTCGGTGAGGTGCGACAGCGTCGCGATCGTCTGGCGGTACGTCACCCGGTTGCGCGCGTAGCGGCCGACCGCGACGTAGGTCAGCGCGAGCGGGAAGAGCGCGACGGGCAGCGACAGCAGCCCCAAGGCAGGTGCCATCAGCGCGACCATCGGGCCCGAGACGACGACCGCGAGGGTGAGCGGCGCCACCTCACCGAACTCGTCGCGCAGGGCGGCCAGCCACGGGGTGCGCTGGCGCTCCGAGCGCACCGAGGACGACAGGACGAGCTCGACCCCGATGCCGATGCCGGCCACCGCCACCATGCCGAGGGCGACCAGCGACGGGGAGACCGTCCGGTCGTGCTGGAGGTCCCAGAGCGAGCGCCCCCCGGGGCGGGTACCGCGGGCCAGCACCGCCGCCACGCCGACCCCGATGAGCCGGGCCGCCACCTGGTCGAGCCCGACCGTGCGGTCCTGGAACCCCCGCACCACCGCGGCGATGAGCAGCGCCACCGCGACGACGAGCACGACGAACCCGACCGGGACGTCCAGGTTCGGCTCACCGTCGACCTTCCCGAGGAAGACGAAGGCCAGAGCGGACGCGGAGGCCAGCGGAGCGGCCTCGCGCCCACTCGGCATCCGGAGCCGGAAGAGTTCCCCTACTGCGATGGCGACCACGAAGACGCGACGGTGACCCAGTGCTCGGTGAGCTGGGTGAGCAGCGTCTCCCCGCCGGCGTAGAACGCTGCGGCGAGGACGGTGATGCCGACGACCAGGACCGTCCAGGCGCGGAACCGGTGGGCCTGCGGGAACAGCGACCTCACGATGCGTTCGCCCCGGTCCGGCGGGACAGCGCATGCTCCAGGGCTCGGATCACGTCGTCGCGACCGGCGCGCGTGCCTCGGAGCAGCGTGACGGCCGCATCGCTGGTGACCAGGCCGCCGTCCGGGGTCCCCACCTCGGTGAGCAGGTCGTACTCGTCGGCCAGGCCGACGATGAGGGCCGGCAGGCTCAGCTCATCACCGGGTGGCGAGTCGGGGGAGACCGCCTCGCGGTGGTGCGTGATGGCGTCGAGCGCCCCGGAGAGGAAGCTCAGCCCCTGCAGCAACCGGGCCCCGCGGACCGGGTAGCCGCGCAGGCCGCGGCCGCCGGCCACCCCGGTGCTGCGGACCAGCCCCGTCGGCAGCGTGGTGAGGCCGAGGTCGTGCAGCATCCCGGCGACCCGGACATCGGCGACCGTCTGGGCGCGCAGCCCCAGCTGCTCGCGCCATCGACGCACTCAGCTCGGCCACCCGTCCGCTGTGCCCCACCAGGTGCGGCGCCTTGGCCTCGACGGCCGCCACGAGGACGTCGAGGGCGCGCTCGTGACCCTTGACCTCCTCCGCGTACTGGCCGTAGGCCCACTGGGCGACGAGGAGGGGCGGGAGGATGAGGAACACGCTGGCCGCCCCCAGGCGGGCCGGGCCCCAGAGCACGACCATGATGAACGCGATGACGCCGTAGCCGAGGTGCGCCGGGCCGGCCGACTCGAGGAGCCGCCCCATCTGGGTGCGCATGGACAGGCCCGCCGCGAGCCGCACGACGATGGCGATGAGTACGAGGTTGATGACGAACTGCACGACGTCGGCGAACAGGAGCGGGAGCCCGATGTGCCGGACGATCTCCCGGGTGCCGATGCGGGCGTCGCCACCTGGCACCCCTCCCACGGCCATGTAGGCGACGCCGCCCACGACACCCATGATCGCGAACATGCCGGTGTTGAACACCCGAGCACGCAGGGGGGCACGCCCCTGCTGGAACGGGCCCATGATCGTGCCGATGATGCCCGCACCCGCGGGCCCGACGAGGGCGATGGCAGCGAGCAGCACGATGCCGGTGAACGACAGGTTGACGCGCCCGGCGTCGACCTCCATGGACCCGAACCACCAGGTCAGCATGGCGAGGAGTGCGAAGACCCAGAAGGTGGCGTCGAAGGCGAGCCCGTCGACGCGCAGAGCCGCCGCGGTCAGACAGACTCCGACCGCGGCGACGACACCGACGTAGACATTGGTGGCCAGACCGACCCGTCGTGAGGCTCTCCGTGACGGCTGCGTGGCCTCATCGGTCATGGGTCAGCAGTTCAGCAGTTCAGCAGATCAGCCCTGCCAGGAGAACGCGTACTGCACCACGTGGCTGGGGGCGGACTTGTCCACCGGCGCGGCCTGAGCGGAGGTCGATGGGACCAGCAGGGCGATGGCGGCCAGGGCGGAAACGGCGAAGACGGTGCGGAACTTGCGCATGGATAATCCCTTCAGAGGCGGTACCGGACCCTGGACGGCTGGGCCCGGTAGGTCGAGTCTCGCACGCACGGCGGTGTGCGACAATGATTGCGAGCCGTGTGCGTCTCAACGCACCATCAGGCAGACCGTCCCCGACGAAAGGCACCCCATGAGCAAGCGCGCCCGCAAGCGCCGCTCGCGCAAGGGCAACAAGGCCAACCACGGCCGCAAGCCCAACGCCTGAGCACGTACGTACGAAGTAACACCCGGTAGGCCTCGCGGCGTACCGGGTGTTCTCATGTGTGGCCGCTGTCGGTGCGCCCGCGACGGACTCAGCCGTCGTTGTTGTCCAGGCGCACCATCGTGATGCGCTGCATGATCTGCATCCGCACCGCCAGGGGCGCGGTCTCGCCCGAGCAGGAGCGCCGCACGACCTGCTTGAGCGCGACGTCGAGGTCGTGCTCGGCGAGGCAGGGCTGGCACTCGTTGAGATGAGCCGCGACGCGCCTCACGTCGTCGGCGCTCATCTCGCCGTCGAGGTACTCGTAGATGCGGTGCAGGACCTCGGAGCAGTCGCCGTGTCCGGCGTGGGCGTCCTGGGTCATGACTCCTCCTGGGTGCCGGTGCCGAAGCCCCGGTCCTTGGCGTACTCGGTGAGCAGGCCGCGCAGCTGGCGTCGGCCGCGGTGCAGGCGCGACATCACGGTGCCGATCGGCGTCCCCATGATCTCGGCGATCTCCTTGTAGGCGAACCCCTCGACGTCGGCGAGGTAGACGGCCATCCGGAAGTCCTCGGGCAGCTCCTGCAGCGCCCGCTTCACCTCCGAGTCGGGCAGGTGCTCGAGCGCCTGCACCTCGGCCGACTTCAGGCCCACCGACGTGTGCGACTCGGCCCGCGCGAGCTGGTAGTCCTCGACCTCGGCGGCGTCGGACTGCAGCGGCTCACGCTGCCGCTTGCGGTAGGTGTTGATGTAGGTGTTGGTGAGGATGCGGTACATCCACGCCTTGAGGTTGGTGCCGGGCCGGTACTGGTGGAACGCCGCGTAGGCCTTCGCGTAGGTCTCCTGGAGCAGGTCCTCGGCGTCGGCCGGGTTGCGCGTGGTGCGCATGGCGGCGGCGTAGAGCTGGTCGATCAGGGGAAGGGCCTCGCGCTCGAAGCGGGCCTGCCGATCGGCGGTGGTCTCGGTCGCGACGTCGACCTCGGCGTCCGGGGGGCTGTCGACGGGTGTCGGTGGTGTGGTCATCGTCTCCCAGCCTATCCGGGCCCGGCTGGGGGCTGTGGTGTCGAGGACGAACACTGAGATCGTGACCCTTTCCTGGCGCGGCGCGGACAGGTCGGTCAACGCCCTCCCCCGCGACCGCATTCCCCGCAGGCGGCCGGCCGCGGTCAGACCGCGGGCAGCCGCTGCACGACCAGAGCGGCCACCGCCTGCGCCGACCCGCCGATCGAGTGGGCCCCGGTGACCACGTCGAGGGTGGCCGCGGGCGGCAGGACGGCCTCGACCTCCGCCGGGGTGCCGAACGGGTCGGTGCGGCCCTGCACGACGTGCACCGGGATGCCGTGTGCCGACGGCATCGCGAGCTCCGCGGCGCGCGAGCTCTCGGGCCTGGCCGGGGGGTGCAGCGGGAAGGACAGCGCGACGACCGCGCGCGCGCCCACCGCGGCGGCGGTACGGCACGCCACCCGGGCGCCGGCGCTGCGGCCCCCGACCACGAGCGGGCCCGGGCCCAGGTCGGGTGCGAGCGCCGCCAGCACGGGCAGCCAGGCCACGTCGAGCGAGGCGGGGGCGGGGCCGACCTTCTTTCCGGCCACCCGCCACGGCTGGTCGACGAGCACGACGGTCCAGCCGGCGGCCACGACCGCGTCGCGTGTCGCGAGCACGTCGAGGGTCCAGCGCAGGCCGCCGGCCCCGTGGCCGAGCACGAGGGCGCCGGCGGGGACGCCGTCGGGTCGGGTCGTCGTGGCCCGCGCCGGGCCGAGCGGGGTGTCGAGGAGCCGCACCTCACCGGGGCCGGTCGCCGCCTGGTCGCCCACCCCGGGTCCACTCATCCTTGGTCCCCGACGATCTCGCCGCTGACCGGGTCGACCACCCCGACGAGGTCCTCGGCCGGCAGGGGGTCGAGCAGGTGCGGACCGTTCGACCGGTTGCTGCTCACCTCGCGCGACACGGGGTACGCCGTGAAGCGACCGGCCGGCCGCGGCTCGAGCAGGCCGAGCACGTCGGCGGCGCCGGTGGCCGGGTCGAGCCAGGTGGCCCACTCCTCGGGCTCGAGGACCAGGGGCTGGCGTTCGTGGATGCGGTCCAGGCCCGGCTCGGCAGGCCCGGTGACCACCGTGAAGGTGGTCAGCCAGGCCAGCGGGTCGTCGGGGTCGCTGACGGCGGGGTCGCGCCAGAACTCGTAGAGGCCGGCCATCGCGACGCTGCCGCCGTCGACCCGCGAGGTGAAGAACGGCTGCTTGCGCGGCTTGCCCTTGGGGTCGAGCGCCGTCGGCGATGCCTGCCACTCGTACCACCCGCGCGCCGGCACCAGGCAGCGGCGCGACGCCAGGGCGCGGGCGAAGGCGGGCTTGTCGGCGACCGACTCCACCCGGGCGTTGATCATCCGGGCCGCGCCGCCGGGGTCCTTGGACCAGCTCGGCACCAGGCCCCAGGTGAGCAGCCGCAGCTGGCGGCGCGCCGGGGCGTCTCGATCCTCGCGAGGGGCCCGCGCGAGCACGACGGGGGCCCGTTTGGTCGGCGCCATGTTGTGGTCGGGCCGCCCGGCCGGTGGGTCCTGGGGGTTGACCAGGACGCTGCGGCCGGGCTCGCCCGTACGGTCCTCGTCGACCTCGAACTCCAGCACGAGCTCGTCAGGGTTCGCCGTCGCGGCATACCGACCACACATGGACGTCAGGCTACTTACCCGGGCGTCGAGCAACTACCGTAGGGACTTCACATCAGTCCAGCAGGCACTGACCGGGAGGACCCCTGATGACCTTGGTGCGACGCGTCGCCCGCCCCCTGCTCGCCGCGATGTTCGTCGCCGGTGGGCTCGACCAGCTGAAGCACCCGGGCCGCAAGGCCGACACCGCTCGGCCGCTCATCGAGAAGTTCGCGCCGGCCGTGGGGCTGCCCGACGACACCGAGCTGCTCGTGCGCGCCAACGGCGCCGTGATGGTCGGTGCGGGGTCATTGTTGGCGCTGGGCAAGCTCCCCCGCCTCGCGTCGACGGTGCTGGCGGCGAGCCTGGTGCCCACCACCGTTGCGGCGCACTCGTTCTGGCAGGAGCAGGACCCAGAGGTCCGCGCCAAGCAGAAGGTCCAGTTCCTCAAGAACCTCGGCCTGCTCGGCGGCCTGCTCCTCGCGGCCGTCGACACCGAGGGAAAGCCCGGGTTGGCCTATCGCGCCCACATGGTGAACGCCAGCGCCCACCGGGCCGCCCGTCAGACCCGTCGCGAGGCGCGTCACGTGGCCCACGCCGCCGCCCGCGAGGCCAAGCTGAAGGCGGTCCAGGCGCAGCATGCCATCGGCTGACTGGACCGCACCCACCGCCACCGGGCCGGTCGACGCACGCGTCGTCCTCCCGGGCAGCAAGTCCCTCACCAACCGCTACCTCGTGCTCGCCGCGCTGGCGAGCGACGTCTCCCTGCTGCGCTCCCCGCTCCGCTCGCGCGACACGCTGCTCATGGTGCAGGCGCTGCGCACCCTGGGCGCCGTGGTCGAGGACGTCGACGACGGTGACTGGCTCGTGACGCCGGGGCGGCTGGTCGGCGGTGGCACCGTCGACTGCGGGCTCGCCGGCAACGTGATGCGGTTCGTTCCCCCGGTCGCCGCCCTGGCCGACGCACCGGTCCGTTTCGACGGCGACCCGCACGCCCGGCTGCGCCCGATGGCACCGGTGCTCGGGGCGCTGCGCACCCTCGGGGTCGACGTCGACGACGACGGCCGGGGCGGCCTGCCGTTCACGGTCAACGGCCGCGGGTCGGTGCGCGGTGGGGCCGTCACCCTCGACGCGTCCGCGTCCTCGCAGTTCGTCTCCGGGCTGCTGCTCTCCGGCGCCCGCTTCGACGAGGGCGTCACCGTGCACCACGACGGCAAGGCCGTTCCGAGCCTGCCGCACATCGAGATGACCGTCGAGACGCTGCGCGACGCCGGTGTCGTGGTCGACGACGCCGAGGTGCACACCTGGCGGGTCGAGCCGAGCGAGGTCAACGCCCTCGACGTGCAGGTCGAGCCCGACCTGTCCAACGCCGCCCAGTTCCTCGCCGCGGCGCTGGTCACCAACGGCTCGGTGCAGGTGCCGGGGTGGCCGCAGTACACGACCCAGGGCGGTGACTTCGTCCGCGACGTGCTCGACATGATGGGCGCCGAGGTCGTGCTCGACCGGGCCGGGCTCACGGTCAGCGGTGGCGACGGCATCTCCGGCGTCGACGTCGACCTGCACGACTCCAGCGAGCTGACCCCCGTGGTCGCCGCCCTGTGCGCCCTCGCCGACTCACCCAGCGTCATCCGGGGGGTCGCGCACATCCGCGGGCACGAGACCGACCGCCTCGCGGCCCTGCGCACCGAGCTCACCGGGCTCGGCGCCGAGGTCGACGAGACCGACGACGGGCTGCGGATCACGCCTCGGCCCCTGCACGGCGGCACCTTCCGCACCTACGCCGACCACCGCATGGTCATGGCCGCCGCGGTGCTCGGGCTGGTCGTTCCCGGGCTCGTCGTCGAGGACGTCGGCACCGTCGCCAAGACCATGCCGGAGTTCACGCAGCTGTGGGACCGCATGCTCAGCGGCCGGGTCACGGCGGGCGCCTGATGGCACGAGCGGCGGGCTCCTACGACGAGTCCGACGTGCGAATTCGCCCCAGCCGCAGGGGAACTCGGCCACGCAGCAAGGACCGCCCTGCCCACGAGGATGCCGTGCCCGGCCGGGTGACCGGCGTCGACCGCGGTCGCTACACGACCCTGGTCGGTGACGGTGAGGACCGCCACGTCGTCATCGCCATGCGGGCCCGAGAGCTCGGCCGCAAGGGCATCGTCGTCGGCGACGACGTCTACCTCGTCGGCGACACCACCGGAGCCGACGGAAGCCTGGCCCGCATCGTGCGCGTGGCTCCGCGCGGCACCGTGCTGCGGCGCACCGCCGACGACACCGACCCGGTCGAGCGGGTCCTCGTGGCGAACGCCGACCAGCTCGTCGTCGTCTCGGCCCTGGCGAACCCCGAGCCGCGTCCCCGGCTGATCGACCGCTGCCTGGTCGCCGCCTACGACGCCGGTATGGAGCCCCTGCTCGTGCTCACCAAGGCCGACCTCACCGACCCCGCCCCCTTCCTCGAGCAGTACGCCGCGCTGTCGGTCCGCCACCTGGTCACGGCGCGGCACGACGGCACCACCGACGGGCTCGACGCGCTGCGTGACGCGCTGGCGGGGCGGGTCAGCGTGCTCGTCGGCCACTCCGGGGTCGGCAAGAGCACGCTCGTCAACGCCTTGGTGCCCCTGGCACTACGAGCCACCGGCGTGGTCAACGACGTGACCGGCCGGGGCCGGCACACCTCGTCGTCAGCGGTCGCGCTCGCGCTGCCCGACGACGAGGGCTGGATCATCGACACCCCCGGCATCCGGTCCTTCGGGCTCGCCCACGTCGACCCGGCCCGGATCATCCAGCACTTCCCGGACCTCGAGCCCGGCACCGCGCAGTGCCCGCGCGGCTGCACGCACGACGAGGAGGAGTGCGCCCTCGACGCCTGGGTGGACAGCGGTTCCGCCGGGCCCGCCGGGCCGTCGCGCCTGGACTCGCTGCGCCGCCTCCTGCGAGCGCGCACCCCCACGACCGACGACTGACCCGACCGACGACAGCGGCCCCGGGAGGTTCCCGGGGCCGCTGTCGTGCATCGTGCTCGGTCAGCCGTTCGGCGGTCGGTTGTCGCCGGGCTGCTCGTCGACGAGGCGCGTGGCGTCGTGTGGCTCGGGGTCGGGGTGCAGCGCGTCCGAGCGCTCCGCCACCGAGTCGGCGGCCGAGGAGTCGATGTCCTCACCACCACCGGCTGCACCCAGGCCGGCCCCCAGGTCGACGAAGTCGGTGGAGTCGGTGGTCGTGAACCTGCTGTCGGGCTCCAGGCCGGACACGTCGACGGTCTCGACGATGGTGCGCGCCTCGGCGAAGTGGCACGCCGACAGGTGCTCACCGTGGCCGTCCGAGCGCATCTCGAGCTGCGGCTCCTCCTGCGAGCAGATCTCCTGGGCCTTCCAGCAGCGGGTGTGGAAACGGCATCCCGACGGCGGGTTCGCCGGCGACGGCACGTCGCCGACCAGGACGATCTGGTCGCGCTTGCCGCGCAGGGTCGGGTCGGGCACCGGCACGGCCGAGAGCAGCGCCTGGGTGTACGGGTGCGTCGGGCGGCTGTAGACCTCGTCCTCCTCGCCCAGCTCGGCCATCCGGCCGAGGTACATGACCCCGACCCGGTCCGAGATGTGCCGCACGACCGAGAGGTCGTGCGCGATGAAGACGTAGGCCAGGCCGAGCTCGTCCTGGAGCTTCTCCATCAGGTTGACGACCTGCGCCTGCACCGACACGTCGAGCGCGGACACCGGCTCGTCGCAGACGAGCACCTTGGGGTTCAGGGCGATGCCGCGGGCGATGCCGATGCGCTGGCGCTGGCCACCGGAGAACTGGTGGGGGTAGCGGTTGATGTGCTCGGGGTTGAGCCCGACCAGGTCGAGCAGCTCCTGTACTCGCTTCCGGCGCCCGCCCTTGGGCACGACGTCCTTGTGGATCTCGAACGGCTCGCCGATGATGTCGCCGACCGTCATCCGGGGGTTGAGCGAGGTGTACGGGTCCTGGAAGACGATCTGGATGTCGCGGCGCATCCGGCGCATCTCACGCCCCGACGCACTGCTCCAGTCCGCACCCTCGAAGATGACCTTGCCCGCGGTGGGCTCCTCCAGGCGCATGAGCAGCCGCCCCAGCGTGGACTTGCCACAGCCGGACTCGCCCACGATGCCCAGGGTCTCGCCCTTGTGCAGCTCGAAGCTCACCCCGTCGACGGCCTTGACCTGGCCGACCGTGCGGCGCAGCACCCCCTTCTTGATCGGGTAGTACTTGACCAGCTCCTGTGCGCTGAGAATGACCTCAGGCATCGATGACCTCCTCGGCGAAGTGGCAGGCCGAGAAGCGGCCCGGCACGATCTCACGCAGCTCGGGACGATCCGTGCGGCACACGTCCTGCGCCATCCGGCAGCGTGGGTTGAACGGGCAGCCCGGCGGGATCCGCATCAGGTTCGGGGGCAGCCCGCCGATCGCGGCGAGGGTCTGCCCCTTCTGGTCCAGCCGCGGGATCGACTCGAGCAGTCCACGCGTGTAGGGGTGCGCCGGCGCGGCGTACAGCTCGTGCACCGTGGCGGTCTCGACCAGCCGGCCGGCGTACATGACCGCGATCCGGTCGGCGACGTCGGCGACGACGCCGAGGTCGTGCGTGATGAGGATGAGCCCCATCTGGCGCTCCTCCTGCAGCTCCTGCAGCAGGGCCATGATCTGCGCCTGGACGGTGACGTCCAGGGCGGTCGTCGGCTCGTCGGCGATGAGCACCGCCGGGTCGAGGGCGATGGCCATCGCGATCATGATGCGCTGGCGCATGCCGCCGGAGAACTGGTGCGGGTAGGCCTTGACGCGCTCGCGCGCGGCCGGGATCGAGACCCGCTCCATCAGCCGGATCGCCTGCTCGATGGCGTCGGACTTGTTCATGCCCCGGTGGGTGCGGAACATCTCGGCGATCTGCCAGCCGACCGGGAACACCGGGTTCAGCGAGGACAGGGCGTCCTGGAAGATCATCGAGACCTCGGGCCCGCGGGTGAGCCGGCGCTGCTCCTCGGGCATCGAGAGCAGGTCCTGACCGCAGTAGCGGATGTGCCCGCTGGGGATGACGGCCGGCGGCATGTCGAGGATGCCCATGACGGCCTGCGCCGTCACCGACTTGCCCGACCCGGACTCGCCGAGGATGGCGAGCGACTCGCCCTGGTGCAGCTTGAACGACACGCCGTTGATCGCCGTGGCCACACCGTCACGGGTGTGGAACTCGACGAAGAGGTCGTCGACCTCGAGCAGCAGGCCGTCCTCGGGGGTGTACGTGTACTGGCTGCCCGAGGCCTTCTTCGACCGGGGCTTGGTGTCCTGGGTGGTCAACGTTCCTCCGTCGGGTCAGCGGTTCTTCGGGTCGAGGGCGTCACGCACCACGTCGCCGAGCATGATGAACGCCAGCACTGCCAAGGAGAGGAAGAGGCTGGGGAAGAACAGCATGTGCGGGGTGGTGCGCAGGCCGACGAGCGCCGCGCTGATGTCGATGCCCCACGAGATGGCCGGCGGCTGCAGGCCGATCCCGAGGAAGGACAGGGTCGCCTCGGCGGCGATGTAGGCGCCGAGGTTGATGGTGGCGACGACGATGACCGGTGCCAGCGAGTTCGGCAGGACGTGCGAGCGCACGATCCGGTTCGGGCTGGCGCCGAGCGCTCGGGCGGCCTGCACGTAGTCGTTGGGCTTGACCTGGATGACACTGCTTCGGGTCAGTCGCGCCAGGCTGGGCCAGCCGAGGATGACCAGGGCGAGCACCACCTTCAGGACGATCAGGAAGTAGTTGTCGTTGAAGAAGTCGGGCAGCGAGACCAGGAAGATGATCGCGCCGAGCAGCAGCGGGATCGCGAAGAACACGTCACCGATGCGCGACAGCAGCGAGTCGGCCCAGCCACCCTGGTAGCCCGACATCACACCGATGGTGCCGCCGATGAGCACGGTCCCCACGGTGCACAGGACACCCACGAGGATCGACGCGCGGGCGCCGTAGACGCAGCGGGCGTAGATGTCGTAGCCCTGGATGTCGCGCCCGAACCACGCGTCGGTGCCGGGCCGCTCGCGCGACTTGGCGAGGATCGCGTTGGTGGGGTCGGTGTTGGTGAACAGGCTGGGCCAGATGGCCATGAGCACGAAGACCGTGATCAGGCTGGTGGCAACCCAGAACAGCGGGTTGCGGCGCATCTCCCGCCAGGCGTCCGACGCGAGGGAGCGCTCCTCGCTGGAGTCGCCACCCTCGTGGGGCTCCATGAGGCCGGTCTCGGCAACGGCGGCAACTTCAGTCATGGCTGATCCTCGGGTCGAGCAGGCCGTAGAGCAGGTCCACGAGCAGGTTGACGAACAGGTAGACGATGACGAGGACGGTCACCGCCCCGACGACGGAGGCGCCGTCACGAGCCCGGATCGAGTTGTAGATGTAGCCACCGATACCGGGGATGTTGAAGATGCGCTCGGTGACGATGGCGCCGCCGAGCAGCGCGCCGAAGTCGAAGCCGATGAAGGTGACGACGGGGATCAGCGAGTTGCGCATGGCGTGCAGGCCGATGGCCCGGCGCCGGGTCAGGCCCTTGGCCACCGCGGTGCGCACGTAGTCGGCCCGCAGGTTCTCGGTGAGGTTGGTGCGGGTGAGCCGGGTGACGTAGGCCAGCGAGATGGAGCCCAGCACCATCGCGGGCAGGGCCAGCTCGTAGACGGACGGGTTGAGCGAGGTCACGGTGACCGGGAACAGGCCGAGCTTCACGCCCAGGAAGTACTGGGAGACGCTACCTATGACGAAGGTGGGGATCGAGATCACCACGATCGTGGAGACCAGGACGAGGTTGTCCAAGAACCCGTCCTTCTTGATCCCTGTGAGGACGCCGGCGAGGATGCCCAGGATCGTCTCGAAGAGGATCGCCATGACGGCGAGCTTGGCGGTCACGGGGTAGCGGATCTTCAGCTGCTCCGAGACCTTGATGCCGTTGTAGGTCTCGCCGAGGTCGCCCTTGGCGAGGTTGCCGAGGTACTTGCCGTACTGCACCGGCAGCGGGTCGTTGAGGTTGTACTTCTCCCGGAACGCCGCGGCGTACTGCGGCGGGCACGGCCGTTCTCCACACTTCCCGGCCAGTGGGTCGCCCGGGAGGGCGAAGACCATGGCGAAGATGAGGAACGTCGCTCCCAGGATCACCGGGATCATCTGCAACAACCGGCGGATGATGTAAGTGCCCACACGTCACCTCCCTGCTTCTCGGGCCGTCGCTTGAGGGGAGAGACGGCGTCGTCTGTAGATGTACCGGGTCGAACCTAGCCCACTGTGCGGAGGCACCCAACCCTGCGGACCCGGCATCCGCGGGTGGTTTTCGCCCCCACACGCACGTCGGCCTGCCAGCGGGCGCTGACAGGCCGACGTCGCGTGGTGTGAACCGGGTGGTTCAGCTACCTCACTTCAGGGAGATCGACGGGATGTCGATCGTCCCGAAGGCGGTGATCTTCACACCGGTGACCTTGTCCGACCAGCCCATCGTGGCCTTGCCGTACCACATCGGGATGGAGGCCATGTCCTTCGCCAGGAGCGCCTCGGCCTCCTGGTACTTCGCGTTGGCAGCCGCCGGGTCGGTGGCAGCCGCGGCGTCGACGAGGTCCTTGTCGAACTCCGGGTTGGAGTAGTCGCCGTCGTTCGAGGACGCGCCGGTCTTGTAGATCGGGGCGAGGAAGTTCTCGATCGAGGGGTAGTCCATCTGCCAGCCGGTGCGGAACAGGCCCTTCATCTTGCGGTCCGCGATCTGGCTGCGGAAGGTCGCGAAGTCGACGACCCCGACGGCCTGGCACTCGACACCCAGGGTCTGCTTGATGCTGTTGCAGGTGGCCTCGGTCCACTCCTTGTGAGCGGCGTCAGCGTTGTAGGAGAGGGTGATCTTGTCGCCCTTGAAGCCGCCGGCCTCGGCGAGCAGCGCCTTGGCCTTGGCCGGGTCGAACTTGCAGAACTCACCGCACTGGTCGGCCTTGTAGCCGTCGACGACCGGGGAGACCCAGCCCGTCGCGGGCACCTTGGTGCCGTTGAAGATCTGCTTGATGATGGTGTCGCGGTCGATCGCCATCGAGATCGCCTGCTTGATGCGCGGGTCGGCGTAGTTCGGGTCGACCTTGCTCGGCGCCGCGGTGATCGTCTGGATGACTCCGGACTCCTTCTGCGCGTTGCGGTCGGGCAGGTCCGACTTGTACTTGTCGTCGATCAGGGCGCTCGCCGGGATCTCGTCGGTGACGTCGAGGTTGTTGGCGATGACGTCGTTGTAGGCGGCGTCGGGGTCCTGGTAGATCTTGAAGGTGACCTTGTCGACCTTGCCACCGAAGTCACCCGAGTAGTCGGCGAACTTCGACAGGACGATGGACTGCTCCTTGGTCCACGCGTCGACCTTGTACGGGCCAGTGCCGATCGGCTTGTCACCGAAGGCCTTGGGGTCCGCGTAGAAGGACGCGGGCAGCGGGGCGAAGGCCGAGTAGCCCAGACGCACGGGAAGGTTCGAGACCTTCTCGGTGGTCTTGATGGTGAAGGTCTTGTCGTCGACGACCTTCAGGCCGGACATCTCCTTGGCCTTCGGGGTGTAACCCTCACACGGGTCGTCGGGGTTCGTGGTGCCGGCGCACTGCAGGTCGGCGAAGCCCTCGATCGGCTCCATGAAGTAGCCGCTGCTCTGCGCGTTCGGGCCGTAGGCCGCGTAGTTCCACGCGTCGACGAAGCTCTTGGAGGTGACCTCGGTGCCGTCATGGAACTTGTACGGCTTCAGCTTCACGGTGAAGTTCTGGTTGTCGGTCGTGTCGATCGACTGGGCGATGTCGTTGGTCGGCTTGGCCGTCTCGGCGTCGTAGTGGACGAGCTTGGCGAAGACAGCGTCGATGACGTTGCCACCACAGGTCTCGGTGGTGTTGCTCGGGACGAGCGGGTTCTGCGGGTTGCACCCGCGAACGGTGATCTCCCCGCCCGTCTTGGCGCCAGCTGCCGAAGTCGCGGTGTCGCCGCTGTCGCCGCTGCCGCAACCTGCGGCGAGCAGAGCAACTGCGGACAGAGCCGCAACTGCGACCGTGCGAGTGGTTCCTCGCATGGATGTCCTCCTACGTTAAGTGGTGTCACCACCCGTTGGTCGGGTGGCCGGGTGCCGAGGGATGCTCCCGATCCGGGGGCAACTCGGAGTGCATCGCCCTCCGGCGTGCGTGGTCAATGAAAGACCATGGCTGCCCCCAACGGAAGGATTAGATACGGCCGAGATGTGATTGTGACCGAAGCGCGACCGGATCGAAGCCAGGCCGAAGAATCTCCGGCCGTCGGCCGCTAGGTTGGGCGCGTGCCCGGCTACGACGACGACCTGCGCCTCGCCCACGTCCTCGCGGATGCCGTCGAGCGGATCACCGTCGCGCGGTTCCGGGCCGAGGACCTGCGGGTCGACACCAAGCCGGACCTGACCCTGGTGAGCGACGCCGACCGCGACGCCGAGGAGCTGATCCGTGCCCAGCTCAAGCGCACCCGGCCACGCGACGCCGTCATCGGTGAGGAGTTCGCCCCCACCGGCTCCAGCCCGCGGCAGTGGGTCGTCGACCCCATCGACGGCACCCACAACTTCGTGCGCGGGGTGCCCGTCTGGGCGACCCTGATCTCCCTGGTCGACGACGGCATCCCCGTCATCGGCCTGGTCGCGGCGCCGGCCCTGGGCCGGCGCTGGTGGGCCGCCCTGGGCTCGGGCGCCTGGGCCGGCCGCAGCCTGACCTCGGCGAAGCAGCTCCACGTGTCGCAGGTCTCGCGGCTCGAGGACGCGTCCATCTCCTGCTCGAGCTGGACCTCCTGGGGTGCCGTCGGCCGCCAGGACGAGGTGCTCGACCTGGCCCGCGCCTGCTGGCGCGAGCGGGCCTACGGCGACTTCTGGTCGTACATGCTGCTCGCCGAGGGCGCCGTCGACATCGCTGCCGAGCCGGAGCTCGGCCTGCACGACATGGCGGCCCTGGTGCCGATCGTCACCGAGGCCGGGGGCCGGTTCACCTCGCTGGCCGGCGTCGACGGGCCGTTCGGTGGCAACGCCGTGGCGACCAACGGCATCCTGCACGACGAGGTGCTGGGCCGCATCGGCCTGTGAGCCGACCGCCTCAGAACAGGGCGTCCTGGTCGGCCTCGGTGGCGACGCCCTCGAGGCGGAGCAGCAGGGCCTTGCGCTCCAGGCCGCCGGCGTACCCGGTGAGCGTGCCGTCGGAGCCGATCACCCGGTGGCAGGGCAGCACGACGGGCAACGGGTTGGCCCCGTTCGCGGCGCCGACGGCCCGCGACGCGCCCGGCGGCAGGCCGAGGCACGCGGCGATGGCGCCGTAGGTGGTCGTCGTGCCCCACGGCACCGTCGCGAGCACGTCCCACACCCGGCGCTGGAACTCGGTGCCCGCCGGGCGCAGCGGGAGGTCGAACTCCCGCCGGGTGCCCGCGAAGTACTCCGAGAGCTGCCGGTGCGCCCGGGTCAGGACGGCCGACCCGCCGCGCTCGTGCCGCGGTGAGCCGTCGGCGGGCGCGTCGAAGTGGATGGCGACGAGTGCGCCACCGTCCTCGACGAGCTCGAGGCGGCCGACGGGCGAGCCCATCACGACCGACCGCGAACCACCGTGCTCAGAGGGCAACCGTGCTCACCGGCTCATGGACCCGGCCGTCGAGGGCCGGCACCACCGTGGTGGCGTCCCCGACGAGGACGACGCTCCACTCCCCCGTGGCGACCCGGCGGTAGGCGTCGTCCAGGTCGTCGCGACCCAGGTCGGCCACCGCGCGCAGGTTGCGGGTCGTGAAGTCCAGCGGCAGCCCCTCCAGGGCGAGCGCGGCGGTCTCGTCGGCCACGGCATCCGCGGTGGCGTAGCGGCCCGGCGCGGTCTTGCCGACGTAGTCGACCCCGGAGCGGACCTCGGCGTCGGTGAACCCCTCGCGGGCGCCGTCGAGGATGCCGAGCAGGATCTCGACCGCCTCCCCGGTGACCTCGGAGCGCACCGAGCCGGACGTGATGAACGAGCCCCCCGCGACCCGGGGGCGGAACGAGCTGCGGATGCCGTAGGTGTAGCCCTTCTCCTCGCGCAGCACGGCGTCGATCCGGGCGCTCGGGGAGCCGCCGAGCACGAAGGAGAGCACCGGGTAGGGCGCCCACCCGTCGGGCGAGGACCGGTCGGGGCCGGGCCGGCCCACGGCGATCTCGGTCTGGACCGAGCCGGGGCGGTCGACGACGACGACGCGGGCACCGTCGGCCGCGGGCACGGGGGCCACCGGCCTCGGCGCCGGGCGGTGCCGCGGCGCCGACCAGGTGCCGAGGGTGTCCTCGAGCACGCCGACCACGTCGACGTCGGTGAGGTCGCCCGCCACGACCACCGTCGCTCCCTGCGGCCCGACCGCGGTCGCGTGGAACTCGACGAGGTCGTCGCGGGTGAGGGCACCGATGGTCTCGGTGGTGCCGGCGGTGGGCCGGCTGGCGCGGTCGTCGGCGTGCCACAGGGTGCGGGCCAGCTCGCGGGCCGCGCGATGGGCCGACGAGGCCCGCTCCTGCTCGATCTCGGCCAGCCGGTTGCGCAGGATGCGGCGCACCTCGTCGTCGGGGAACACCGGTTCGGCCAGCGCCTCGGTGACCAGCGCCGCCGCGGTGGCGAGGTGGCGCTGGGGCACGTCGACGTCGACGAGCAGGCCACCGTCGGAGACCCCCGCGCCGAGCACCATGCCGCGGCGCTCCATCAGCTCGGCGAACTCCTCGGAGCCGTGCGAGGCCGTGCCCTCGTCGAGCAGCCGCGCGGTCATCGCGCCGATGCCCTCCTTGCCGGCGGGCTCCGCCGACAGCGCGGCGGGAACGACGACGCGCAGCGACAGCACGTACTGGCCGGGCAGGTCGTGGACCAGCACGCGCACCCCGTTGCCGAGCACGTGCTCGACCGGCACGGGAAAGGTCCAGGGCTGCGGTGGCGTGACGTCGGGGCGGGGGGCGCTCATGCGACGTCCTCGGTGGTGGCGGTCTCGGCATCCGACGCGTCGTCGGCGACCAGGTAGGCGACGGTGGCCCGGCTGTCCGGCCGCAGCCAGCGGCGCGCCGACTCGACCACCTGCTCGGCCGTGACGTCGCGCAGCCGGTCGAGGTGGGTGTTCACGACGTCCGGGTCGTCGTGGAGCAGCAGGTGGTGGCTGACCAGGTCGGCGCGTTCCTCCTGGCTGGCGAGCGCGGACAGCCAGGACCGTTCGGACTGGGCGAGCGACGCCTCCAGCTCGACCTCGGTGGGCCCGTTCTCGAGGAAGCCCTCCAGCTCTTCGACGAAGGCGGCCTCGACCACGTCGGGGTCGGTGCCCGGCGCGACGTCGAGCACGACGAAGCCCAGCGACGCCCCGTCGACGAACCCCCACGCCGTGGCGTGGGCGCCGAGCGCGGTCTGCTCGCGGCGGACCAGCCGACGCACCAGGCGCGACGTCGCGAGGCCGCCGATGCAGTCGAGCGCCACCGCCCCCGCGATGAAGTCGTCGGTCTCGTCGACGGGCAGGCGGAAGGCGACGTGCAGGCGGTCGTTCGGCACGACCTCGCGCCGCTCGACGCGCACCGGCTGGTCGAGCGGTGCGAGCTGCGGGTGGTCGGGTCGGCGCGGCGCCGCACTCGCCACCAGGTCGCCGAAGTAGCGCTCCACGAGGGCGAACCCGTGCTCCGCCGTGATGTCGCCGCACAGGGTGAGCACCGTGTTGTCGGGGCCGTAGTGGGCGCGGAAGAACGCGTGGACGTCGTCCAGGCTCGCGGCGTCGAGGTCCTCCATCGAGCCGATCGTCGGGTGGTGGTAGGGGTGGCCCTGCGGGAACACCGCGGCGTAGACGTCGATGAGGGCGTTGCCGTACGGCTGGTTGTCGTAGCGCTGGCGCTTCTCCTCCTTGACCACGTCGCGCTGGTTGTCGAGGTTCTCCTGGGTGACGGCGTCGAGCAGGAACCCGTGCCGGTCGGCCTCGAGCCACAGCGCGAGCTCGACGGCCCCGGTCGGCACGGTCTCGAAGTAGTTGGTGCGGTCGAACCAGGTCGTGGCGTTCAGCCGCGCGCCCTGCGCCATCAGCGCCTCGAAGTGCTCACCGCTGCGCACACTGCGCGAGCCCTGGAACATCAGGTGCTCGAAGAGGTGGGCGAACCCGGTGCGGCCGGCCGTCTCGTGGCGCGAGCCCACGCCGACCCAGATGTTGACCGTGACGTTGGGGACCGTGTGGTCGGGGCTGACGACGACCCGCATCCCGTTGGGGAGCGTCCGGCGGTGGATGGGGTAGTCCAGCGGCATGGCGGTCACCTTACGTCCAGTGACCGACGGCGCTCAGGCGGTCGTGCGCCTACGGCCCTCGAGCTCGGCCACACCGCTGACCTCACCGTCGGCCGGATCGGTGGGGATGTAGGGCAGCTCGCCGATCGGGAGGACGTCGATGGCGCGCCGGCCGAAGACCTGCTGCTCGGTGGCCACCCGCTCGGACCGGCCCCTGCCGAGGAAGCTGACCGCCCAGTGCATCAGGGTCGTGACGCGGTGCTTGAACCCGATGATGTAGACGAGGTGGATCGCGAGCCAGAGCACCCAGGCGAAGAAGCCGGAGAAGCGCAGCCGGCCGATCGAGGCCACCGCGCTGAACCGCGAGATCGTGGCCATCGAGCCCTTGTCGACGTACTCGAACCGCGGCTCGACCGGTGCGCCGTCGAGCCGGCGGGTGATCTGCCGCGCGGCGAACCGCGCGCCCTGGATGGCGACCTGCGCCACTCCCGGGAGCCCGTCGAGCGCCATCATGTCGCCGACGACGAACACCTCGGGGTGGCCGGGCACGGTGAGGTCGGGACTCACCTGCACCCGCCCCGCGCGGTCGACGCCGGCGCCGGACTGCTCGGCGATCTGCCGACCCAGCGGGCTGGCCTGCACGCCGGCCGCCCACACCTTGGTGAGGGCCTCGATCCGGGTCGAGCCACCGTCGGCCTCGGTGACGGTGATGCCGGTGGCGTCGACGTCGGTGACCTTGGTGCCCAGGCGCACGTCGACCCCCATGTCGGTGAGCCGGCGGCGGGCAGCACCGCCGAGCCGCTCGCCGAAGGAGGGCAGCACCGTGTCGACCGCGTCGACGAGGATGATCCGGGCCTGGGTGGGGTCGATCCGGCGGAAGTCGTTCTTCAGGGTGCGGTTGGCCAGCTCGGCGATCTGCCCGGCCATCTCGACGCCCGTCGGCCCGGCGCCGACGACGACGAAGGTCAGCGCCCGCTCGGCCTCGGCCGGCGTCTGCGCCAGCTCGGCGAGCTCGAAGGCGCCGAAGATCCGGCCGCGCAGCTCGAGCGCGTCGTCGATCGACTTCATCCCGGGCGCGTGGCGGGCGAACTGGTCGTTCCCGAACCACGACTGCCCGGCGCCGGCGGCGACCAGCAGGCTGTCGTAGGGCGTCACCGACTCGCGCCCCAGCACCCGCGAGGTCACCGTGCGGGCTTCGAGGTCGACGTGCGTCACCGCACCCAGCACGACCCGCGCGTTCTTCTGCCGCGCGAGCACCTCACGGGTGCTCGGGGCGATCTCGCCCTCGGAGAGGATGCCGGTCGCGACCTGGTAGAGCAGCGGCTGGAACAGGTGGTGCGCGGTCGGGGCGATGAGGGTCACCTCGACGTCCTGGCGGCGCCGCAGCGCCTGGGTACCGAAGAGGCCTCCGAAGCCGGAACCGATGACGACGACTCTGTGGGGGGTGGTCACGACTGGTGCAACACGGGCCACCAGCCCGGTATGCCGTGGCGCCGGTGAGGTCGAGGTGCTCACTCGGTGCGGCTGGGCGGTTCGGACTCACCCGGTGCGGATGATGCCGCGCCGCCCGGGCAGCGGTTGGCTGGACGGAACGCTCCCCCCGTGGCAGGAGGCCATCATGTGTCGCTGGCTGGCGTACTCAGGATCACCGGTGCTCCTCGAGGACCTGCTCTACAAACCGGCCAACTCGCTGGTCGTGCAGAGCAAGCACTCGCAGATGGGGGCCACGACGACGAACGGCGACGGCTTCGGCGTCGGCTGGTACGGCGCCTACGAGACACCGGGCCTGTTCCGCAGCACCGAGCCCGCGTGGAACGACATCAACCTGCGTGAGCTGAGCGCTCATGCGCGGGCCGGGCGCGTGTTCGCCCACATCCGCGCCTCCACCGGCTCGGCGGTGCAGCAGACCAACTGCCACCCGTTCCGCCACGACAACTGGCTGTGGATGCACAACGGCTACCTCGCCAAGTTCCACGAGATGAAGCGCGACCTGGCCATGGAGGTCGACCCGGCCCTGTTCGCCGACATCGAGGGCTCCACGGACTCCGAGATGTTCTTCTACCTCGCCCTGAGCTTCGGTCTGCGCGAGGACCCGCGGGCCGGTGTGGCACGTGCCGTCGGGCTCGTCGAAGACGTCGGCCGCACCCACGGCGTCGAGTTCCCGGTGCAGATGACGGTCGCCACCACCGACGGCGACTCCACCTGGGCCTTCCGCTACTCCAGCGAGGGCCGGTCCCGCTCGCTCTTCCAGAGCACCGACGTCTCGACGCTGCGCTCCCAGTACCCCGACAACCCGATGCTGCACGGCGTGTCGGACGACGCCCGGCTCGTGGTCTCCGAGCCGCTGGGTGACCTTCAAGGGGCCTGGCGCGAGATTCCGGAGGCGTCCAGCGTCATGGTGCACGGCGCCGACGACGACGTGCAGCCGTTCGCCCCCGTCGCGCCCTGACCGGGCGTGGGGCCGTCACCCGCCCGTGGGCGGGGTCGGTGCCGGCGGCGCGGGTAGCTGCACCGTGACGCAAAGCCCCCCGCCGGCCCGGGGGGCGACGGTCAGGGTGCCGTCGTGCGCGTGGGCGATGCTCCTGACGATGGCCAGGCCGAGACCCGCACCCGTCTGGTGGGTGCGGACGCGTCCGGTGCCGCGCTGGAACGGCTCGACCAGCGTGGCGGCCAGCTCCGGGGTGAGCTCCTCACCGGTGTTCTCGACCGTCAGCACGACGGACTGCGGGTGAGCGCCGGTCGTGACCCACACGACGCCGTGGTCGGGCAGGTTGTGGACGATCGCGTTGTGCACGAGGTTCGTCGTCAGCTGCTGCAGGAGCGCCGCCGACCCGACGGTCGGGGTGGGGTCGCCGGACGTCACGATCGTGATGCCGCGCTCCTCTGCCGAGGGAAGAAGCGTCTCGGCAGCGTCCTCCGCGAGCAGGGACAGGTCGACCTGTTCTCGGGTGAAGGACCGCTGGTCGGCCCGGCCGAGGACGAGCAGTGCTTCGGTGAGGCGGATGGCTCGGGCGTTGACGTCGTGGAGGCGGTCGACCAGCTCGCCGTGGTCGTGGTCCGGGTCGGTGCGGGCCACGTCGAGGAGGGTCTGCGTGATCGCGAGGGGGGTGCGCAGCTCGTGGGAGGCGTTGGCCGCGAACCTCTGCTGCTCGGCGACCTGTCCCTCGAGCCGTGCCAGCATCGTGTCGAACGCGTCGGCGAGCTCGCGGAACTCGTCGCTCCTGCCGTCGAGCCGGATCCGGTGGGACAGGTCTCCCCTGGCGGCGATGCGGGTGGCCTCGGTGATCCTGGTCAGCGGTGCGAGCATCCGGCCGGCCAGCAGCCACCCTCCGACCAGGCCGACGACGAGCAGGACGGTCAGCGCCTGCGCTGCCCTCGGCGCGAACGCGTCGAGGAGGTCGGATCGGGTGGGGCTGAAGGGGACCGGGCCGGGGGCGAAGCCCGCCCGGTCGGGCACGTAGCGCAGGAGGAACACCCACACGGTCGCGAGCAACAACGTGCCCGCGAGCATGAGGAAGCCGGCGTAGCTCAGGGTGAGCTTGAGCCGGACGCTCGGCCCCGGCGCCCTAGCCACGCTCGTCGCCCGTCCCCGTGGGGCCCGGTTCGATGCGGTAGCCGACCCCGGGCACCGTGGCGATCACCCACGGCTCGCCGAGCCGCTTGCGCAGCCCGGACACGGTGATCCGCACGGCATTGGTGAACGGGTCGGCGTTCTCGTCCCACGCCCGCTCGAGGAGCTCCTCGGCGCTGACCACCCCGCCGTCGGCAGCGACGAGCACCTCGAGCACCGCGAACTGCTTCCTGGTCAGCGCGACGTAGCGACCGTCACGGTGGACCTCGCGGCGGAACGGGTCGAGCCGCAACCCCGCGATCTCACGCACCGGCGGCCGGTTGTGGGCACGCCTGCGGTCGAGGGCCCTGAGCCGGAGCACCAGCTCTCGAAGCTCGAACGGCTTGGTGAGGTAGTCGTCGGCGCCGAGCTCGAACCCGGAGGCCTTGTCGTCGAGGCGGTCGGCAGCGGTGAGCATGAGGATCGGCATCCCGCTGCCCGAGGCGACGATGCGCCGGGCGACCTCGTCACCGGAGGGCCCGGGAACGTCACGGTCGAGGACGGCGATGTCGTAGCCGTTGATGCTCAGCAGCTCCAGCGCGGTGTCGCCGTCACCGGCGATGTCCGACGCGATCGCCGCCAGGCGCAGCCCGTCGCGGATGGCATCGGCCAGGTAGGGCTCGTCTTCCAGGATCAGCACACGCATAGGACTCCCGATGCTAGGAGCGGGCGCATGTCGTGCGCATATCCAAAATGACGAAGGCCCGCTCCGGCTGTCGCCGGGCGGGCCCTTCGTCATCTGGTAGCGGGGGCAGGATTTGAACCTGCGACCTCCGGGTTATGAGCCCGGCGAGCTACCGAGCTGCTCCACCCCGCGTCGAGTGAGTCACGGCTTCGAGAGAACCCGTGCTCGGTATGGCTCGAGAGTACGGGACCGACCCGGCCGCGGCCAAATCGAGCCCCGGCCGGCGCACCGCCGGCGCGGCGGTCAGCCGGTCGGTGAGGCCGTGGCCGACGGGCTCGGCGACGGTGTCGCCGTCCCGGTGGCCGACGGGCTCGGCGTGGGTACTGCCCGCGACCAGCTGCGGCGCCAGGGCCTGCGCCTTGCGGATCGCCGTGTCGAGCCGCTTCTGGGCCGTGCCGTAGGCCGCGAAGTCACCGGCCTTGAGGGCGTCCTGGCCCGCCTGGTAGGCGTCCTGGATCTCGGTGAGCGCCTCGGCCAGCTGGGCGGCGGCCGTGGTCGTGGGCGTGCCCGTGCCGCCGGGCTCCTGGGGCTCGTCGGCCCCGTCGCCCTCGCCGAACAGCCCGCTCACGGCCTGCGACAGGGTGTCGCCCCACGACACCGTCGTGCCGTACACGGCGACGGTGATCTTGTTCTGCGGGAACGACCCCGAGCCCGACGCCGCTTGGACGTAGATCGGCTGGACGTAGAACATCCGCCCCTCGAGCGGGAAGGTCAGCAGGTTCCCGAACGTCAGTGTCTTGCCCGAGCCGGAGTTGTTGGTGATGTACTGCGCCAGCGACAGCTGCTCGGCCGGGTTCTGCGAGCGCACCGGCGAGTTCTGGATCTGGTTGATCACCTGGCCCGGACCGGCAGGTGTCGCGGAACCGTACTCGAGCAGCCGGAGCAGCCCGTAGTCGGCGGCCGGTTTGCCGGCCTGGTTCCCGGCATCCGCGTCGACGGCCAGCAGGCCACGCAGGATCTCGCGGCCGGCCACGTTGTTGCTGGCCGGCACGAAGGGCGAGGTGATCGAGAAGGCGGCCTCGGCCTCACCCGGCATCGCGATCGACTGGAACACCACGGGCTGGTCCTGGGTGGTCGACGACGGGTCGCGCGGGACGCGCCACTTGTCCGAGCCCGAGAAGAAGTCACCCGGGTTGGTGACGTGGTACTCGGTGAGCAGCTCGCGCTGCACCTTGAGCAGGTCCTGCGGGTAGCGGATGTGGGCCATCAGGTCGCCCGAGATCTCGGACAGCGGCCGCACCGAGCCGGGGAACGCCTTGCTCCACGCCTTGAGCATCGGGTCCTTGGTGTCCCAGCCGTAGAGCTTGACCGCGCCGGTGTAGGCGTCGACGGTGGCCTTGACCGCGTTGCGCACGTAGTTGACCTGCCCGGCGCCGACGGTCACGACGTTGGACCGTTGGGCGACCGCGTCGGAGGTGGCCTCCGCGAGCTCGATCTGCCGGCTGTTGGGGTAGTTCGCCGAGGTGGTGAACCCGTCGACGATCCACTGCACGCGGCCCTCGACCACCGCGGGGTAGACGTTGCCGTCGAGCCGCAGCCACGGGGCCACCCGCTCGACGCGCTCCTTGGGTGAGCGGTGGTCGAGGATGCGGGAGTCGCCGTTGACGGCATCCGAGAGCAGGAAGTTGGCCTCGCGGTACTTGATCGCGTAGGCCAGCCGCCGCAGGGTGGAGCCGATCGGCACGCCGCCGTTCCCGGCGTAGGTGTTGTGCACGGCGACGTCGCCCTCGCCACCGGCGGGGAAGTCGAACTCGCGCGGGGCCGCCTTGTCCTCGGCGCCGACCACGGAGTAGGCGGGTGAGAGCTCGCCGAAGTACATCCGCGGCTCGTACTCGCCGATCGCGCTGAGGCCGCCACCCTCGAAGAAGACCGGGTCGCCCTCGGTGGTGCGCTGGTTGCCGTAGGCCGCGTAGAAGCCGTAGCCGTGGGTGTAGACCGTGTGGTCGTTGAGCCAGTTGCGCTGGCCGTCGGGCAGGCCGTCGAGGTTGATCTCGCGCACCGCGACGACGGCGTCGCGGGTCTGCTTGTCGATCGTGTACCGGTCGACGTCGAGGGTGTCGGGGAACGCGTAGTAGTCGCGCTGGGCCTGGAGCTGGCGGAACGTGGGCGCGACGACGTTGGGGTCGATGATCCGCACGCCGGGGATGTCGTTGGCGGCGGCGCGCAGGACCGCCTTGTTCTCGGTGTCGGCCGGCGTCGGGTTCTGGATGCGTTTGACCCGGTCGAGGCCGAACGCCGCCCGGGTGGCGTTGATGTTGCGCTCGATGTACTTCGCCTCGAGCGACTTCGCCGACGGCGTGACCTTCAGCGACTGGATCAGCGCCGGGTAGATGCCGCCCACGACCACGGCGGTGACGACGAGCAGGACGACCCCGGTGATCGGTAGCCGCCAGCTGCGGCTCCAGATCGCGGCGAGGAAGAACCCGGCACACATCAGGGCGGCGACCGAGAGGATCGCCTTGGTCGGCAGGACGGCGTGGTCGTCGGTGTAGGTGATGCCGGTGAGCAGCGAGCCCTTCTGGGTCGACAGCGAGTAGCGGTCGAGCCAGTACGACGCGGCGCGGGTGAGCGCGATCAGCGCGCCGAGGATGCCGAGGTGCGCGTAGGCGGCGCGGGTGGTCGGCCCGCGGCCGGGGATCTGGAGCCCGCCGTAGACGTAGTGGGTGAACGCCGCCGCGACGAAGGCCAGGACGAGCACGACGGTCACGAAGCTGACGAGGAACCGCAGCCACGGCAGGCTGAAGACGAAGAAGCCGACGTCGAGGCCGAACTGGGGGTCCTTGACCCCGAACGGCTCACGGTTGGCCCAGAGCAGGAAGGTGCGCCAGGCACCCATCGAGCCCGACCCGGCCAGGAGCCCGAGGACGATCGGGACCGCCCACACGGCGATCCGCCGCAGCGGCTCGATGGCCTGGCGGTACTGCTCGAGCACCTGCTGGGCCGGAGTGACCGGGATGTACAGCGGCCGGGTGCGGTAGGCGATGACCAGGCTGGAGGCCACCGCGCCCCCGGTGATGAGGCCCGCCACGACGAAGAGGCCGAGCTTGGTCGACAGCTCCTTGACGAACACGGCACGGAAACCGACCGAGTCGTACCACCACACGTCGGTGAGCAGGTCGGCGGCGATCCCGCCCACGACGACGACGCCGAGCATGACGAGCAGCGTCGTGCCCAATGGTCCCCGCCGGCGCCGACCGGTGGCGCGTGGTGGCCGACCGGACCCCTCGTCGGACCCCTCGGGGCGTGCCGAACCGTCTCCCGGACCCGCGGGTCCGTCGAACCACTCCGAGCGACTCACTGCTCTCCTCGTCCCGCCGTCGGGGGAACCCCCGTGTCGACCGTGGCGAGCAATGTACCCCGGCGACCTGCGCACCCATCGGGCACCATGGTCCGGTGACCGACGCCCCCCAGCCCGTGACCGACCCACTCACCCTCGCAGCCCTCGACACCGAGCGGCACGTGGCCCGCTCCGGGTGGGACCAGCCGGTGCGGCTGTTCGCCCTCGTGCCGACGCAGGACCTGATCGCCCTCGAACCCCACCTCGCCGACGGGATGGCCACCCACGACGCCGTCGAGGGGGCGTTGAGCGCCGTCGAGCAGGAGGATCTCCCGGACGCCTCCGGCCTGGAGGACCTGCTCGCCCGGATCGCCTGGCCCGACCAGGTGGCGGGGTGCGCCCTCGCGGTCGAGCGGATCGTCGTGCCCCCGGAGGCCGAGCGCGAGCTGCCCGAGGACGACGCCGACGCCCTGCGCGCGGTCGCCGAGCACCCGGGCCGGGCCGACGTGCGGCTGCTCGTGGCGGTGACCCGCGACGGGTCGGCGCGCTGCCTGCTGCGCCAGCGCGCCCACGACAGCGACGACCGGGTGGCTCTCGGCGAGGACATCGCGCCCGGGCTGGTGCACGCCCTGCGGGCGACCTTCAGCGACGACTGAGCGGCTCGCCCTGCGCGGCCTCAGCCGCAGGTCGCCAGGGATGCCGCCTTGCCGGTGCCGATGTCACGCACCGCCGCGACCCCCTCGTCGAAGGTCGCCACCTTGACCACCTGCAGGCCGTCGGGCACGTTGCCCTTGACCTCGTCGCAGTTGTCGGCGGGAGCGAGGAAGAAGTCGGCACCGGCTCGACGTGCCCCGATCAGCTTCTGCCGGATGCCGCCGATCGGCCCGACGACGCCGTTGTCGTCCATCGTGCCGGTGCCGGCGATGTTCTTGCCGCCGGTGAGCTCGCCGGGGGTCAGGGCGTCGTAGATGGCCAGGCTGAACATCAGCCCGGCCGACGGGCCGCCGACGTTGCCGGTGCGCAGCGTGACGTCGACGGGCAGGTCGTAGTCGAGCCGCAGCCCGACCCCCATCACGGTGCGGCCGTCGGCGTCGGCCGTCTTGGCGGTGACGGTCTGCTCCTTGCCGTCGCGGCGCACGACCACGGGGAAGCTGTCGCCCGGCTCGTGGCGCTGCACGGCCGCGCGCACGGCATCCGACGAGGTCGCCGGGTCACCGTCGACGGTGACCAGCACGTCGTCGGCCTGCAGCACACCCTTGGACGGGCTGTCGTCGGGCACCCCGGCGATGACGATGGTCTCGTCGACGGTCTTCCCGATCGCCCGCAGCGCGGTGGCCGTGGCGACGCTCTGCGAGCCGGCCATCTCGGCCGCGCCCTCCTCCTGGGCGTCCTTCTCGCTCTGCTGCGGCGGGAACACCTGCTCCTCGGGGAGGATCTCCTGCGAGCCGCTGAGCCAGGCCTGGGCCAGCTCGTAGAGGGTCACCCGCACGCCGGGGCCACCGTCGACGCTCACCGTCGTGAAGTCGAGGGTGCCGCTCGTGGGGTAGGTCGTGGCGCCCTCGACCGACAGCAGCGGCTTGCCGTCGACCTTGCCCAGGATGTTGGTCGCAGGCCCCGGTGACATGACGACGTACGGCAGGCCGACGAAGGTCAGGGCGGCCGCCACCGCGATCGCGACGAAGGTGGCGGTGAGGAGCACCCCGGGAAGCAGGCCGGGGCGGGTGGACCGGCGCCGGGGGTGCTTCCCGCCGTCGAGGTCGCCGGGGCCGTGGAGCACGTCGTGGGTCGGCTGGCTCACGGCATCCCCACCCACTCGGTGGAGCCGTCACCCAGGCTCTGGTGCTTCCAGATCGGGGTCTGCGCCTTCAGGGTGTCGATGAGGTCGCGGCAGGCGTCGAAGGCCTGGCCGCGGTGCGGGGCGGCTGCCGCGACGACGACGGCGAGGTCGCCGACCCGCAGCGCGCCGGTGCGGTGGACCGCGGCGACCCGCACCGCCTGCGAGCGCGCCAGCACGTCCTCGCAGGTGCGGCGCATGGTCTCGACCGCGCTCGGGTGTGCCTCGTAGTCGAGCGCCGTGACCGACTCGCCGTGGTCGTGGTCGCGCACGACGCCGACGAACAGGGCGATGCCGCCGCAGGTGGGGTGTCGCACGGTGTCGAGCACCTCGTCGACGGACAGCGGCACGTCGCGCAGGGCGACGAGCGCGACCGGGTCGTGGTCGGTCGGCATGGGGCTCCTCGGTGACGGTCCGGCGGAACCTTCCGGGCCGGATCGTGGTTGGCTGTATCGAGACGACATCCTCTCACCCCGCGCGAGGAGACCGACGTGACCGACCCCCAGCCCGACGACGACGACACCCCCCGCCTGCCCGCGGAGCTCGAGCAGCTGCTGCGCGGCCTCACCGGCGGTGAGGTCGACCCCCAGCTGGCGTCGATGATGCAGGGCATGGGGCTCGACAAGATCGACCCGCAGATGCTCGCCATGGTGATGGGCCAGGTGCAGGCGATGTTCTCGGCCCCCGAGAGCGACACCGCGGTCAACGCGGTGCTCGCGACCGACATCGCCCGCAAGACCGTCGCCGCCGAGGGCGACGCGCTCGCCACTGCGGCCGACGGCCGGGCCGCGGCGGAGGCGGTGCAGGTGGCCGGCATGTGGCTGGACGCCGTCACCGACCTGACCACCCCCGGCCTCACCGGCGCCGCGTGGAGCCGGGCCGAGTGGGTCGAGGCCACGATGCCGGTGTGGACCGACCTCGTCGAGCCCGTCGCGGCCGGCGTCACCGACGCCGTGGGCGCGGCCCTCGAGGGTCAGCTGGGCCAGCTCGGCGAGCTCGCGGAGTCCGGGGAGTCCGGGGAGTCCGGGCTGCCCGAGGGGATGCTCGACCAGGCCGGCCCGATGCTCCGCCGGATGCACGGCTCGATGTTCTCGATGCAGCTCGGGCAGGGCACCGGCACGCTCGCCCGCGAGGTGCTCACCGGCTGCGAGGTCTCCCTGCCGCTGGTCGCCGCACCGACCGTGGTGCTGATGCCGGTCGCCCTGCGCGAGTTCGCCGCCGGCCTCGAGGTCGACGAGCCCCAGGCCCGGCTCTACCTCGCGGTGCGCGAGGTGGCCCGGGTGCGGCTGTTCGGCGCCGTGCCGTGGCTCGCCCCGGCCCTGCTGGCCGCGGTGCGCGACTACGCGGCCGACATCAGCATCGACACCAGCGCGATCGAGGAGGCGGTCGGCTCGATCGACCCCTCCGACCCCGAGGCCGTGCAGCAGGCGCTGCAGGGCCGGATGTTCGCGCCGCAGCACTCCCCCGCCCAGCAGGCCGCACTGGCCCGGCTCGAGACGCTCCTCGCCCTGGTCGAGGGCTGGGTCGACGTCGTCGCCGACCGGGCGACCCGCGACCACCTCCCCCAGTCCGACGCGCTCGGTGAGGCGGTGCGCCGTCGCCGTGCCACGGGCGGGCCGGCGGAGAAGGCGTTCGGAGCGCTCGTGGGCCTCGAGCTGCGACCCCGACGGCTGCGGGACGCGGCGAACCTCTTCGCCGCGCTCGAGGACTCCGCCGGCCCCGCCGCGCGCGACGGCGCCTGGCGCCACCCCGACCTCGCGCCGAGCACGGCCGACCTCGACGACCCGCTGGGGTACGTCGAGCGGGCGGCCAGCCCGCAGACCGACGAGATGGATGCCGCGCTCGACCGACTGCTGAGCGGCGAGGACGACGGGTGACCGATGCCGTCCCCGGCCCGGGTGACGCGGAGCGCCACGATCCGGACCCGGCCGTGGTGGCGGCGTACGCGGCCCTGCACGCTGACGCGGTGACCGTGCTCGACGCCTGGGCGGCGCCGGGCCCGGCGCAGGAGCGGCTGCGTCGCGACTACCTCGACCACCTCGCCTCCCACCCCGACGGCGTGGCGAAGGCCGGGCCGCCGGCGCACGTCACGGCATCCTGCGTCGTGCTCGACCGCACCGGTGGGCGGGTGCTGCTGACCCTGCACCGCCGGGCGAACGCCTGGTTCCAGTTCGGCGGGCACCTCGAGGCCGGGGACTCCTCGGTGTGGGCGGCGGCCCGGCGCGAGGCCCGCGAGGAGTCCGGCATCGACACCCTCGAGCCGCTCCCCCACCCGGTGCAGCTCGACCGGCACCGGCTCGTGGGGTCCTTCGGCGCCTGCCGCGAGCACCTCGACCTGCGCTACGCCGCCGTGGCGCCCCTTGGTGCCCGGGCCCGGGTCAGTGCGGAGTCGCACGACGTGCGGTGGTGGGCGGTCGACGCGCTGCCCGAGGGGACCGCCGCCGAGCTCGCCCCCCTGGTGTCACTCGCCCGGGACGCCCTGGGCCTCGGCTGACCCGCCGTCGACCGGGTCGGCGTCCTCGTCCTCCTCGGGGGTCAGGCCCTCGGCGTGGGCCAGCCCGTCGAGGAAGCCCCGGGCCCGCTCCAGGCGCGGGTACGACGCGAGGAGGCGCCAGAATCCTGGGCCGTGGCCCGGCACCAGCAGGTGGGCGAGCTCGTGGAGCAGCACGTAGTCGAGCACGTGGTCGGGCACGTCGCGCAGCCGGTCGGAGACCCGGATGGTGCCCTCGGCGGGTGTGCACGAGGCCCAGCGCCGGCCCATCGTCGACACCCAGCGCACGCTGGTCGGGCGGGCGTGGCCGCCGAGGTAGCGGCGCGAGAGCTGCTCGGCGCGCGTGGCCAGGGCCGCGTCCGAGGACTGCCGACGCCGGTCGCCGGCCGTCAGCCGGGCCAGCATCCGCTCCACCCAACGGGCCTCCTCGGCGGCGCTGAACGACGCGGGGATGAGCACGACGGTGCGCGCGCCGTCGCGGTAGGCGCTCACGGTACGGCGCCGACGGCGGCTGCGCCGGACCTCGACGTCCTCGCTGCTCACGGCACGAGCCTAGGACTCCGGCCGCCTCGTGTGGCGGATGGTACGGGTGTGGCGGGCGGTGCGCCTGGCGGCCCCGGGCGCGGGCGCGTCACGCGGGCGTTCGTGCTCAGCCGTGGTTAGGGTTGTGGACGTCCCCGCCGCAGTGCGGCACCACAGGCATCGACACGGCCCACCGCCGGGGTCGACGACAAGGAGAGCTTTCATGGCTGACGAGACCTACAAGGGCGAGTTCTACTGCGTGAAGTGCAAGGAGAAGCGCGAGGCCGAGGGAAAGGTCGTCGTCTCCGAGAACGGCCGCCGGATGGCCAAGGGTGTGTGCCCCGTCTGTGGCACCAACCTCAACCGCATCCTCGGCAAGGCCTGAGCCCCAGTCTCGAGCCGAACGGCCCCGATCCCACCGCGGATCGGGGCCGTTCGCCGTCCCGGCCCTGTGGACGGCCGCCGCGGGCCGTGGCCGCGCGGCAGGATGGCTGCATCGGGACGGTGAGCCTGGGGGTGACGGTGGACGGTGTCGTGGTCGTCGACGGCTGGGGCCCGCTCGCCGACGAGGTGCTCGCCCAGCTGCGCCGCTGCAGGGTCGGCGTGCGTGGAGGCCGGCACGCGGCCGACGGGGCCGAGCTCGCGATGGCCGCGTCCCAGGCCCGACCCGCGGTCGTGGTCGTCGTCACGGAGGGCCGCACGCCGTGGTGGGCGGGCGCGCCGTGGCAGGCGCGCGGCATCCCGCACCTGCCCGTGGTCCTCGGTGAGGCCGGGGTGGTCGTCGGCCCGCTCGTCCTGCCCGGGCGCACCGCCTGCCTGCGCTGCGCCGGCCCCGCGTGGCGGGCCAGCCGGGTCTGCGGGGCCGAGTCGGTGCCGCCCGGAACGGCCGTGCTGGCCGCGGCGGTCGCCACGGTGACCGTGCTGGCCACCCTGCGCGGGGACACCTCGTTGGGCGGCATCTCGACCGAGATCGGCCTCGACGAGGTGGCCGTGACACACCGGCTGTGGAAGGTGCGGCCGGACTGCTTGTGCTCGTCGGCGACAATGGCCGGGTGACCGACATCCCCCGAGGCTCCCTGGCCCGGACCGCAAAGCTTGTCGGCCTGCCCCTGGGGCATGCCGGGCGAGCGGCCCTCGGAGTCGGGAAGCGGGTCGGGGGCCGTCCCGCGGAGGCGGTCGCCGCCGAGCTGCAGGCCCGCACGGCCGAGCAGCTCTTCTCGGTGCTCGGCCAGCTCAAGGGCGGGGCGATGAAGTTCGGCCAGGCCCTGTCGGTGATGGAGGCCGCGATGCCCGAGGAGCTCGCCGGCCCCTACCGGGCGACGCTCACCAAGCTGCAGGAGTCCGGTCCCCCGATGGGCGCCGACCGGGTGCACGAGATCCTCGCGCGCGAGCTCGGCCCGCGCTGGGCCAGCACCAAGCTCGTCGAGTTCGACGACGTGCCGGCGGCGTCGGCCTCGATCGGCCAGGTGCACAAGGCGCTCTGGCGCGACGGGCGCGAGGTCGCCGTGAAGATCCAGTACCCCGGGGCGGCCGAGGCCCTGATGTCCGACCTCAACCAGCTCTCGCGCTTCGCCCGGATGGCCGGGTCGTGGCTGCCGGGCATCGACGTCAAGCCGATCATGGAAGAGCTCAAGGCGCGGATGAGCGAGGAGCTCGACTACCACCTCGAGGCCCGCCACCAGCGGCACTTCGCGACGGCGTTCCGCGACGACGAGGACGTGCTCGTGCCCGACGTGCTCGTCGACTCCCACCACGTGCTCGTCACGGAGTGGGTCGACGGCACCCCGCTGTCCCGGATCATCGCCTCGGGCACCCAGGAGGAGCGCGACGAGGCGGCGACGCTCTACCTCGAGTTCCTGCTCCGCGCCCCGAACCGGGCCCGGCTGCTGCACGCCGACCCGCATCCGGGCAACTTCCGGGTCACCGACGACGGGCGGCTCGGCGTGCTCGACTTCGGCGCCGTCAACCGGCTCCCGAACGGGCTGCCGCCGGCGATGGGCCGGGTGCTCACCGAGGCGCTGGCCGGTGAGGCGGCCGCGCTCGAGGCCGGGCTGCGCCGCGAGGGCTTCATCCGCAAGGGCGTCGAGATCGACCCCGACGAGCTGCTCGCCTTCCTCACCCCCCTCGTGGAGCCGCTGCTCGAGGAGGAGTTCACCTTCTCGCGCGAGTGGCTGCGCGGCGCCGCGGCGAAGATCCAGGACCCCCGGCGCCCACAGTTCCTCGTCGGGCTCAAGCTCAACCTGCCCCCGGAGTACCTCCTGATCCACCGGGTCTGGCTCGGCGGCATCGGGGTGCTCAGCCAGATCGGTGGCACCGTGCCGCTGCGCGAGCTGGTCTGCGCGCACCTGCCCGGCATCGACGAGTCACGGCTGCCGCCGCCCCCGCACTGAGCCGGGACCCAGGTCACCACCAGGCCGAGTCGAGCTTGCCCTCGATGCTGCGCAGGTGGGTGCGGCTGCAGGTGTCGCAGGTCCAGACGTCGCGGCCGTTCTCGACCCCGCGCGCCCAGGTGATCCGGGCCAGCGCGGCGGCGTCGTCATCCGCCGGCGTCGTGCCGCACGTCGCGCACACCGGGCGCGGCTCGGATGCCGTCGACCCGGCATCCGTGGCACCGCCGGCGGCCACGGCGCTCAGCTCCCGCCGCGGGCCGCGGCCTTGGCGGCCTTCTTGAAGTCGCGCACCTTCTGCAGCGACTCGGCGTCGACGACGTCGGCCACCGAGCGGTAGGACCCGGTCTCGGCGTAGGCGCCGCAGGCCTCCTGCCAGCCCTCGGGCCGCACGCCGAGCTGCTTGCCGAGCAGGGCGGCGAAGATCCGGGCCTTCTGCTCGCCGAACCCGGGCAGCGCCTTGAGCCGGGCGACCAGCTCGGCACCGGTGGCGGCATCACGCCAGAGGGCCGAGGCGTCGCCGCCGTAGGTGTCGCGCACGATGACGGCCAGCGCCTGGATGCGGGCGGCCATCGAGCGTCCGTAGCGGTGGATGGCCGGCGGGGTGGCGCACAGGTCGGCGAAGGCCTCGGGGTCGGCCGCCGCGATCGCGCCGGGGTCGAGCGTGCCGAACCGCTCGAGCACCTTCGCGGGGCCGGCGAAGGCCCGTTCCATCGGGAACTGCTGGTCGAGCAGCATCCCGGTCAGGAGGGCGAACGGGTCCTCGGACAGGACGCGGTCGGCCGTGGGGTCCTGGGCGATCGTCAGCGCAGCCATGGCTTCAGGGTAGCCAGCACGCTCACCGCCACGGCGCGCCAGAAGTCGCGCTCGCGCAACCGGGGGGCGGTGGCGGGGTGGGTGACGCTGGTGGTGTGGGTGGATCTGAACGACACCGCCCCCGACGCGGGGCCGGGGGCGGTGTGTTCGTCGAGCGCGGGTCTCATCGCACGATGGCGTGGATGCTGGCCCGCATCTGCTCGCGCTCCGCCGCGACCTGCACCTTGCGCTGCGCCTCGTGGACGCGTCGCTGGTGCATCGTGCGGCGGATCTCGTGCATCCGCTTCGTGTACATCGCAGTCTCCTTGGACAGATCTGTCGTGATCGGTGGTGGGTGGCGCCTACGCGGCGACCTCGGTCTTGCGAGGCCGGCCACGGGGGCGCTTTCGGGCGACGATCTCGCCCTGGACGAAGAGCTCGCCGCCCCAGACACCCCACGGCTCGCGCCGGTGGAGGGCACCCGAGAGGCACTCGACACGTGCCGGGCACGTGCCACAGAGGGCCTTGGCGAACTCGACACCGTCGGGGGTGTCGGCGAACCACATCTCGGCGTCGTTCTCGCGGCAGGGAATGCCCTCGCCGGTCGTCACGGACGCCTCGTGCAGGTCGAGGAGCTCGGTCAGCTGCATCGGGTTGTCACCTCCTTGCTCGGCGCGCCCGGTGGGGCGCTCGGTCATCTCGGTGCGCCGGGTGTGGCGCGGGGCACTCGGGGGGCGGTCGGTGTGGAACCGCTGCGTGGTGGTCGTCATCTCGGTGGCCTCGTGGTCTTGTTCAGGTCTGGTGGCTGGCGGTGGGTACGAGAAAGGCCGCGGATCCCGGTGTCGGGATCCGCGGCCTCGAGGTGACCTGTCGAGCTGTCAGACAGGTGGTGCCTCGAGGCGTGGATACACGACTCCCGTGAACGGGGCGATGGCGTCGACTCCTGTGGTGCGCACGTCCGCGACCAGGAGGTCGCGACCGTTGTCATCACCGGCGAAGGACACAGTGGTCCCCTGAACGGAGCGGAAGCCGGCTGCGAGAGAGCGGTTGGTGCCGCGCCAGGGACGCGTGCAGATCTCGCGGACAGCGCTTGCCGCCATCGCCTTCGTCATCGACGTCTCCATTGGGCCAACCCTCCTCACAGGTTCTCGCATCTACCGCGGGCCCGGTCGGACCACGCGTGGTGTTCGGTTCAGGTTAGGGGAGCCCCCGCGGGCCGGGCAACGGGATTAATTGCTTGATTTTGCCAACCAAGGCGCTCGTTGGGCGAGTTCGCCTGCGGCTCAACCATTTTCGATGTCAGAAAAATTCTTGAGGAGATCGAGGACGTCGGTGCCGTAGCGCTCGAGCTTCGCGGGGCCGACGCCGTTGATCCGGGCCAGGGCCCCGACGTCGGTCGGCACCTTCTCGGCGATCGCCGTCAGGGTGGCGTCGGTGAAGACGACGAAGGCGGGAACGTCGGCGGCCCGGGCGGTCTCGAGCCGCCACTCGCGCAGCGCCTCGAAGAGCCGCTCGTCCATGGTGGGCGGGCAGCTCGAGCACCGCCCGATGGTGCGCTCCTTGGCGGTGCCGAGGTCGGACCCGCAGCTGCGGCAGGTCGTGCGCACCGGGGCGGCGGCCTTTCCGCCCCCTGCGCCGGCCTTGCGGCTGCGCTTGGGCTGCGAGCGGGCCGCCTCGCCGAGCACGGCGGCGGTGCCGTCGAGGAACCGCGACGGCCGACGGGTGGCCCGGGCGCCGGGGGCGCGGGCCACGGCGTACGACATGACGAGACGCTCGCGGGCGCGGGTGACCCCGACGTACAACAGCCGGCGCTCCTCCTCCACCGCCTCTGGGGTGTCGGCCATCGTGATCGGCAGCAGCCCGTCGGAGCAGCCGACGAGGAAGACGGTGTCCCACTCCAGGCCCTTGGCCGCGTGGAACGACGCCAGCGTGACGCCGTTGACGGTGGGGGCGTGCTGGGCGGAGGCGCGCTCCTCCAGCTCGCGCACGAGTGCGGGCAGGAGGGCCTGGGGGTCGAGGGCGAACAGGTCGTCGGCCAGCGCCGCCAGCGCCGACAGCGACTCCCACCGCTCACGGGCCGCACCACCGCTGGTGGGCGCCTGGCGGCTCCATCCGGCCCCGAGCAGCACGTCGCGGGTGAGGTCGGGCAGGGGCACCGACCCGTCGTCGGAGCGGGCCGCCCCCCGCATGAGCACGATGGCGTCGCGGACCTCCTTGCGGGAGAAGAACCGCTCGCCACCCCGGACCAGGTAGGGGATGCCGCGCTCGGCCAGCGCGGACTCGAAGGACTCGCTCTGGCCGTTGGTGCGGAACAGGACCGCCACCTCGGACGGTGGGTGGCCGGCCTCGACCAGGGCCGCGATGCGGGTGGCGACGGTCGCCGCCTCGTCGGGGTCGTTGTCGGCGACGACCAGCTCGGGCGACGGGCCGTCGGGGCGCTGGGCCCGCAGCTCGACCGAGCCGGAGCGGCGCTGCCCGCCGGGGCCGCGGAGCACGAGGTTGGCCAGGCCGACCACCTGCGGAGTGGAGCGGTAGTTGCGCACCAGCTCGACGGTGCGGGCCTCGGGGTGGCGGGTGCGGAAGCCGAGGAGGTGCTCGGGCGAGGCGCCGGTGAACGAGTAGATGGTCTGGGCCGGGTCGCCGACGACGCAGAGGTCGCGCCGCTCCCCCAGCCACAGCTCGAGCAGGGTCTGCTGGAGCCGGTTGACGTCCTGGTACTCGTCGACGACGAAGTGGCGGTACTGGCTGCGCACCGCCCGGGCGACCTCGTCGTGCTCGCGCAGGATGCCGACCATGAGCAGCAGGACGTCCTCGAAGTCGATGACCCCACGCTCGGTCTTGACCTCCTCGTAGGCCGCGACGAGGCGCGCCATCGCCGTGGCGTCGAGCCCGGCGGGGGGCTCGCGGCGCTGGGCGGTGGCGGCCGCGGCATACGACTCGGGGGTGAGCAGCGAGACCTTGGACCACTCGATCTCGGAGGCGAGGTCGCGAACGGCGGCGCTGTCGAGCCGCAGCCGCAGCCGGCCCCCGGCCTCGGCGACGGCGCTCGCCTTGTGCGGCATCACCTCGGGCGACGCGCCGCCGATGGCCTGCGGCCAGAAGTAGTGCAGCTGGCGCAGCGAGGCCGCGTGGAAGGTGCGGGCCTGGACCCCTCCGACGCCGAGGTCGCGCAGGCGGGTGCGCATCTCGCCCGCCGCGCGGGCCGTGAACGTGACGGCGAGCACCCGCTGCGGCTGGTAGACGCCGGAGAGCACCCCGTAGGCGATGCGGTGGGTGATGGCCCGGGTCTTGCCGGTGCCGGCACCGGCCAGCACGCACATCGGGCCGCTGGGGTGCGCCGCGACCTCGCGCTGCTCGGGGTCGAGGGCGTCGAGGACCGCGTCGGCTCCGGGGTGCACGGGCAGGGTGGTCATCGCGACGATCCTAGGTGTCGGGGGTGACGTCGCCGACGTCACCGGACCGGCCTGTGGACGACCCGCGGGAAGCAACGCCGCGAGCCGGGTGTTCACCCCGGCGAGTCCCCGACCCGACGAGGAGCCCTGATGTCCGTCGCCGAGCCCACCGGCCCGACGCTGCCCGCCCCCGGAACAGTCACCATGTTCACGACGACCTGGTGCGGCTACTGCCGACGGCTGAAGTCGCAGATGGAGCGTGAGGGCATCGGCTTCACCGAGGTCGACATCGAGCGCGAGCCGGGCACGGCCGAGTTCGTCATGTCGGTCAACGGCGGGAACCAGACGGTGCCCACGCTGCTCTTCCCCGACGGCTCGGCGGCCACCAACCCGTCGATCGCCCAGGTCCGCGACCGGTTGGCCTGAGCTCGCGGTCAGCGCAGGGGGATCTCCGGCGAGTCGAGCGGGCCGCCGAACCAGTGCTCGATGATCCGCCGTGAGATCGAGATCCGGCCGGACACCACCACCGACCCGTCGGCCAGCGCCGCGACCAGCTCGTCACGGCTGAACCAGCGGGCGGCCTCGATCTCCTCCGCCTGCAGCCGCAGGTCGGTGCTCAGCGCCGTGGCCGTGAAGCCCAGCATGAGCGACGAGGGGAACGGCCAGGGCTGGTCGCCCAGGTAGGTCACCTCGGCAACCTCGACCCCGACCTCCTCGGCCACCTCGCGGGCGACCGCCGCGGCCAGCGTCTCCCCCGGCTCGACGAACCCCGCGAGCACGGACATCCCGTTGCCACGGAAACCCTTCCCGCGCGCCAGCAGGATGCGGTCGTCCGCGTCGACGACCGCCATGATGACGGCCATGTCCGTGCGCGGGTAGTGCTCGCTGCCGTCGGCCGGGCACCGGCGGGTCCAGCCGGCCAGCACGGGGGCGGTCTCGGCCCCGCACCGTGGGCAGTGCCCGTGCGTGCGGTGCCAGTTCGCCAGGGCCAGCGTGGTCGCGAAGGCCGACGCCCCGAGGTCGTCGAGGTCGGCACCCACCTGCCGCAGGGTGCGCCACGCCGGGTCGCCGTCGACGGCATCCGCGAGGTCGTCGGCGACCACACCGACGTGCGCCGTACCTCCGACCTCGCCGAGGTAGAGCGCGAGGCGGCCGGCGTCCGCGGGCTCCGGCGGGGTGAACACCGCCCCGGTGGTGCCGTCGCCGCGCTGCTCGACGGCCACCCGGTCGCCCACGAGGCGCAGCACCGCGGTGGCCGGGTCAGCCAGCAGCTCGGGCAGCAGCCGGGGGTCGGCCCGCAGGTCCCCCCGCCGGTCCAGGACCGAGGCGCTGAGGGCCAGCTCGGGCAGTGTCACGTCGGCGGCAGGCACGCTGACCAGCCTATGGGGCGCACGCCGGGCCGCGACCTCCCCGACGTTCGGGCGCGCACGGCATACCGTGGGCTCGTGGACCGCAGCCCCGCCTTCCTGGCCGCCCTGGCGAGCGCCGCCGTCCCCGGGCTCGACCCGGTGAGCGTCGAGGCCCTCCCGAGCACCGACGACCAGAGCTTCGACGTCGCCTTCGTGCAGGACGCCGAGCACCGGCGCTGGGTGGTGCGGGCGCCGCGCACCGACGTCGCGGGGGCCGAGATGGACCGCACGGTGGCCCTGCTCGCGCTGCTCGGGCGCCGGCTGCCCTTCGCGGTGCCGGCCCCCAAGGGTTTCGTCGCGCTCACCGAGGGCGGCCGGGCCGCGGTCTACCCCTACCTGCCCGGCCACAACCTCGACTTCGCCGAGCTGCCGCCCGGCCCCGGCATCGCCGCCGAGCTCGGTCGCGCCATCGCCGCCCTGCACAACACCGACCCGGCCGTCTACGAGGAGGCCGGGCTGCCGACGTACGACGCCGACGCCTACCGCAGCCGGCGCCTCGCGGACCTCGACCGGGCCGCCGAGACCGGGCGCGTGCCGACCACCCTGCTGACCCGCTGGGAGACCGCGCTCGAGGACGTCACGCTCTGGCGGTTCGCCCCCACCGCGACGCACGGCGACCTCACCGGCGACCAGGTGCTCGCGGTGTTCACCGACGACGCCGACGCCTCCACCGGCAAGGTCCGCGCGGTCACCGGCTGGGAGGACGCCAAGGTGGCCGACCCCGCCGACGACTTCGCCGCCCTGGTCGCCGACGCGCCGCCCGAGGCGGTCGAGACGGTGCTCGAGGCCTACTCGCACACGCGGGTCGAGCGCCCCGACCCCAACCTGCTCGTGCGGGCCCGCCTGGTCGCCGAGCTCGGCCTGCTCAGCACGATGATGGTGGCGCTCGCCCGAAAGGACGTCGGCGCCGTCGAGGTGCTCACCACCCAGCTGCGGCGGCTCGACGACGCCGTGCACACCAGCGAGGAGCCCGACGACTACCGCCGCACCTCGCTCGCCCCGGTGGGCCTGCGCCGCCGCACCGCCCGCCCACCCGCCCTGGTGGTCGACGACGACGACGAGGACCTGCCGGAGGTCGGTGCGGAGGCGGCGGCCGCCGATCCACAGGCCGTGTCCGGCGACGCCGTGCGTGAGGTGCCGGCCTGGCTCGAGCTCGACCATCCGGAGGATGACGAGCCGGATGCCGCGGCCGAGCCGGATGCCGCGGCCGAGCCGGAGGACGACGACGACCGACGCCGACGCCGACGCCGACGCCGAGGACGAGCCTGAGGACGACGAGGCCGACCAGGTGACGACCGAGATCGACCTCAGGTCGGTCGAGCGGCCGCCAGCACCCGAGTGATCTCCTGCGCCCCGGGCAGCTCGGGCCACACCGTCTCGCCCGTCGCCGCGTGGAAGAACGCGCCGCGCACCCGGTGCTCCGGCACGCCGCGCACCCGGGCCCACGCGAGCCGGTAGGCCGACAGCTGCAGCGCCCGCGCCGCCGCCCGGGCACCGCTGGCGGGCGCGCCGGTCTTCCAGTCGACGACCACCCAGCCGGTCTCGCCGTCGGCCGTGACCTCCTCGAAGACCGCGTCGATCCGCCCGCGCACCGCGATGCCGTCGACGACGGTCTCGACGCTCGTCTCGACCTCGACCGGGGTGCGGTCGGCCCACTCGCTGGCCAGGAAGCGGGCCTGCAGGGTGGCGAGGTCGGTGTCGGTGGCATCGTCGTCGGCCGAGCCCGGCAGGTCGCCGACGTCGACGAAGGCCGCCCGCGAGTAGTGCTCCTCGACCCAGGCGTGGAACGCCGTGCCGCGCCGGGCGGCCAACGCCGGCGGGGTGGGCATCGGGCGGCGCAGGTCGAGCGTGAACCGCTCGGCGTCCTCGGCCAGGGCCACCAGCGCCGAGGTGGACAGGTGTGGCGGCAGGGCGACGTCGACCGGTGCACCGCTGCGCCGACGCGCCCGCTCGTCGAGCAGCATCCGGATCTCGCCGTCCCAGCGGCCCGTGGTGGGTGGGAGGAGTGCGGGAACAGCGGCGGCGGCATCCGCCATCGCGTCGACCACCCCGCGGGCCGGCCCGAGCAGGGCCTCGCGGCGCGCGCGGTGGTCGAGCGTGGGCCAGTCGACGCTGACCTCCTCGGCGGTGCGCGGGTTCTGCGGCTTGGGGTCGTCGGTCGGTGGCAGGTCGACCCAGGGGCCGGGCGCCGCGACGAGGCCGGACCCCTGCACCTCCTCGAGGAAGCGCGATGTGATGCGCGGCGTGCTCGCCGTGCCCCAGACGTGGGCGGTGAGCAGGAGGTCGGTGCGGGCTCGGGTGACCGCGACGTAGGCGAGCCGGCGCTCCTCGACGATGCCGTGGTCGGCGACCGCCTCGCGGAAGCGCTGGTGCTCGGTGGCGAGGTCGTCCCAGCAGGTGTGCCCGGGCCAGGCGAACCGCGGCAGCCCCTCGGCGTCGCCGCGCAGGTCGTAGGGCAGCGTCGCGAGCCCGGTGAGCCAGCCCTTGTCGGTGGGTGCGGGGTGCGCCCAGCGGCCGTCGTCGGTGAGCGAGGTGCGGGTGCCGGAGTGGGCGGGGAAGGACCCCTCGACCAGCCCGGGCACGGCGACGACGTCCCACTCCAGCCCCTTGGCGGCGTGCACGGTCATCACCTGCACGGCGTCGGTGCGGGCCTCGATCCAGCCCAGGTCGAGCCCGCGCTCCTCGTCGACCGCGGCGTCGAGCCAGGCGAGGAACCCGCCGAGCGAGGCCCGGTCGGCCGACGCGGCGAAGGTGGCCGCGACGTCGGCGAAGGCGTCGAGGTGGGCCCGGGCCGCGCCGGGCGACCAGCCCGGCCTGGCCAGCACCTCGATGTCGAGGCCGAGGGCGACCTCGGCCTCGACGGCCAGCTCGGCCAACCCCAGACCGGTGAGCGAACGCAGCCGGCGCACGGCCGCCCCGAGGCCGGCGAGCCGCTCGAGCGCGACCGGCCCGACCGACTGGCCCTCCTCACCGACCCAGGTGGCGGGCGGGAGGTCGTCGAGCGCCTCGACGATGCTCGAGCGCTCGCTCGCGTCGGGCGCCAGGTCGGCACCCCGGCGCCGCGCGGTGCGCTGCCGGGCGCGCGCCCAGGCACCGAGGCCGTCGAGGTCGGCCGCGCCGAGACGGCAGGACGGCCCGGTGAGCAGGCGCATCAGCCGGTCGCCACGGGTGGGGTCCTGCACCACCCAGAGCAGGGCCACCAGGTCCGACACCTCGGGCGTGTGCAGGAGGCCGCCGAGGCCGACGACCTCATAGGGGATGCCGCGCGCCTCCAGCGCCTCCACGACCGGGTCGAACTGGGAACGCTTGCGGCACAACACCGCTGCGGTGCGCCGACCAGGCCGGGAGCGGCGGTGCTGCACCCACGCGGCGACGTGGGCGGCTTCGTCCTCGATGGTCGCGAGCCGGGCTGTGGCGACGTGCCCACGACCGGCCTCGACGCGCGCCGCCAGCGAGGCGACGGGCACCCGCGTCGACCGCGCCAGCGGCTCGGCCACGAGGTTGGCCACCTCGAGGATCGCCGTGTCGTTGCGCCAGCTGGTCGACAGGGGGAGCACCAGGGGCGGCTCGGGGTCGACGAAGTCCTCGCGGAACCGGTGCAGGGTGGTCGAGCTCGCCCCGCGCCAGCCGTAGATCGACTGGTGGGGGTCGCCGACCGCGGTGACCGGCACCGGCGAGCCGGCGGCGACGAACAACGAGCGCAGCAGCTGCAGCTGGGCCTCGGAGGTGTCCTGGAACTCGTCGAGCAGCACCGCCCGGAAGCGCGCCCGCTCGGCCTCCCCGACCTGCGGCACGGTCGTGGCGATGCGCGCGGCGAGCGCGACCTGGTCGGCGAAGTCCATGGCGTCGCGGCTGCGCTTGAGGTCGTGGTAGCGCTCGACGAGGGGCAGCACGGCCCGCCGTTCGCGCAGCACGACGATGGCGTCGCGGATCTCGGCCGGGAGGGTGCGCCGCTTGGTGACCCCGCTCGGGACGCCCTCGAGGGCAGCCACGACCTCGTCGAGGTGGCGGGCCACGTCGTCGACCCCGACGAGGTGCTCGGCCATCTCTCCGGCGAGGTCGACGACGGCCGTGGTCACGGTCGACTCGGCCTTCTCGACCCCGTCCATCGGGCCGTCCCAGGACGCGACCGCCTCGTGCGCGACCTGCCACGCCGCCGCCTCGCTGAGCAGCCGGCTCTCGGCCTCGACCCCGAGCCGCACGCCGTGCTCGCGCACGATGCGCCCGGCATACGCGTGGTAGGTCGACACGGTGGGCACGTCGTCGAGCACGGCGGCGCCGGCCTCGTCGCGCGGTGTCCACAGGCCCGCCTCGCGCAGCGTGGCCAGGCGCGCCGACAGCCGCTCGGAGAGCTCACCGGCGGCCTTGCGGGTGAAGGTGAGCCCGAGCACCTCGTCGGGGTGCACCAGGTCGTTCGCGACGAGCCAGACCACCCGGGCGGCCATCGTCTCGGTCTTGCCCGACCCGGCCCCGGCGACCACGAGCAGCGGCCGCAGCGGCGCCTCGATGACCGCCACCTGCTCGGGCGTCGGCGCGTGGGCCTGGCCGAGCGCGTGGGCCAGCTCGACCGCGCCCCACCTCACGGCGAGCGGGCCGTCGGGCACCAGGAGACCGGATGCCGGGTGCTCGCCGCTCACAGCCGCCTCCCCTCCGCGTAGGCGGGGCAGGAGTCCTTGACCTGGCAGGTGCCGCACTGCGGGCCGGGGGTGGCCGCGAAGACGGCGCCGGCCATCCCGTCGGCGACCTCCTCGACGAGCTCGCGGGCCCAGGCCGGCTCGTCGTCGAGCTCGAGGGGCGGCTGCAGCTGGAGCGATGTGCTCTTGGCCGCCGCGGCCCGGCCGAGCTGCAGCAGGGCCGCGCCGCCGGACCGCTCGCCGTGCTGGGTGAAGGCACCCTCCTCGACGGCGAGCTGGTAGGCCCCGAGCTGCCCGTGCCGGCGCACCTCGTCGAGGGTGGGCTTGCTCGCGCCGGTCTTGAGGTCGACGATCCGCACCCGGCCGCCGGCATCGACCTCGACCCGGTCGACCTGGCCGGCCACGACGGCCCGGCCCAGGGCCACCCGGATGCGTTCCTCGGAGGCGGCCTTGCGCCACCCGGCCGCGTCGGCCTCGCCCACGTAGCGGGCGAGCCGGGTCGTCATCGACTGGGCCCGCACGAGGTCACGGCGGCTGAGCCACCCCGGGGCAAGCCCGAGCCGGCCCCAGCGCGCCTCGAGCTCGGCGGCGTAGGTGGCCGCGTCGGTGTCGCCGAGGTCGTGCGCCACCTCGTGCACCAGGGTGCCGATGTCCTGGGCGCCCATCGACGGCCCGTCGCCACCGGCGGCGCGCAGCACCCACTGCAGGCGGCAGCGGCCGAAGTGGTCGATCGTCGACGGTGACACGGAGACCGGGACACCGGGCGCCCGCCGCGGGCGGTCGTCGCTGACGTCGCGCAGCGCCCACCACTGGGCGGGGTCTGCACCCGGGACCCCCTCTGCCGCAAGGGTGGCCAGCGCAGTCACCGCCGCGCCCCGCACGGCGGGGTCGTCGCCGCCGAGCTCCCGGCGCAGCTCGGCGACCAGGCCGGGCAGGGTGAGCGGCCGGGCGACGTCCGTGAACGGTCGCGCGTTCGGCAGGGGGTCGACGACGTCGAGGAACGGGGAGGGCTGCTCGTCCTCGCTGCGCACCGCGGTGACGACGAGCCGGTGGCGGGCCCGGGTGACCGCGACGTGGAAGAGGCGGGTCTCGTCGTGCCGCACCTGCGCCCGGGCGGCCCGCGGGTCGCCGCCGCGGCCGGTCACCAGGTCGACGAGGTCGGTCGACCCGAGCAGCGAACCCCGCAACCGCAGGTCGGGCCACACGCCCTCCTGCACCCCGGCGACGACGACGAGGTCCCACTCGAGACCGGCGGATGCCGCAGGCGTCACGAGCGCGACCGACTCCCCCGCGGGCGCGCGGGCGACGAGGGTGTCACCGGCGACGTCCTGCCCCAGCACGTGGTCGAGGAAGTCGGCGGGCGATGCGCCCGGCAGCCGGTCGACGAAGCGAGCGGAGGCGTCGAACAGGCCCAGCACGGCGTCGAGGTCGCGGTCGGCCCGGCCGCCGCCGGGGCCGCCCCCGAGTGCGGCGTCGCGCCAGGGGCCGGCCAGCCCGCTGGCGCTCCACATCCGCCAGAGCACGACCTCGACCCCCTCACCGTCGCGCAGGGCGTCGACCGCCGCCGCGAGCACCCGGTGGGCCCGGCGGGCGGGCGACGCCTCGGGACCGATGCGGTCGAGCGGGAAGGGGTTGAGCACGGCCTCGGCGAGCAGCACGTCGCTGGGCCGGCCCCCGCCGTCGTCGAGCTCGAGGCGCCGCAGCGAGCGCCGCAGCCGGCGCAGCAGCACGGCATCCGCGCCGCCGACCGGTGAGGTGAGCACGTCGACGACGTCGACCGGGTCGAGCTGCTCGGCACCGGCGACGACGTCGAGGGCGCAGCGCAGCAGGGTGAGGAACGGCCGCACGGCCGCCTCGTCGCGCACCGGGAGGTCAGCGGTGGCGGTGTCGACCGGCACCCCGGCGCCGCGCAGCACCCGGCGCAGGGTGGCGGTGCGGCCGCCGCCGCGCACGACGACGGCCATCCGTGACCAGGGGACGCCGTCGAGCAGGTGCGCCTCGCGCAGGCGGCCGGCGACGTAGCTGGCCTCCTGGGCAGCGGTGCGCAGCAGGTGGGCCTCGACGTCGCCGCCGTGGGCGGCGGCGGTCACCTGGCGGTGGGCGGCCCCACCCACGACACCGACGTGGGCCGCGACCCGGGTGGCGGCGACCAGCACCTCGCCCCCGCACCGGTACGAGGTCGACAGCAGCCGGGTGGCGGCGTCCGGCCAGGACGTGACGAACAGCCGTGGGTCGGCGCCGCGGAAGGTCTGGGTGGCGGCATCCGGGTCGCCGAGCAGCACGAGGTCGACCCCGCCGCCGGCCACGACGACCCGCAGCAGTCGCTGGGCGGCCGGAGTCAGCTCCTGGGCGTCGTCGACGACGACGAGCCGCAGCCCGGCGCGCAGCCGGTCGAGCGCCTCGGGGTCGGCCTCGAGGTGGTCGGCCGCCGCGCCGAGGATCCAGGCCGGGTCGAACGCCCCAGGCGCCGACAGTGCCGTGACCTCGTCGTACTCGAGCAGCACGTGGGCGGCCGCCACCCACTCGGGCCGGTCGTGGGCCCGCCCGAGGCGGGCGAGGTCCTCGGGGTCGAGGCCGAGCTCGACCGCACGCATCAGCAGGTCGCGCAGCTCGCCGCGGAAGGTGCGGGTCGGCAGCGCGAGGTGCACCGACTCCGGCCAGGGCGGCGCCGGCGACTCCCCGGCCGCGTGTCCGGCGAGCAGCTCGCCGAGGATGACGTCCTGCTCGGGCCCGCTCAGCAGCCTCGGGGTGGGGTCACCGACCAGGGCGGCCGCCTCGCGCAGGATGCCGAAGCCGAGCGACTGGTGGGTGCGGGCCAGCGGCGTCGTCGTGGTGCCACCGAGCCGGGCGGTGGCGGCGTCGCGCAGCCGGGCCGCCGCGAGCCGGGTCGGAGCCAGCAGGAGGCAGCCGTCGGCCGTGGCCTCGCCGCGTTCCACGCGCTGGGCCACGACCTCGACGGCGACCGTCGACAGGCCGGTGCCCGGGGCCCCGAGCACCCGCAGCACCGGGCCGCGGTGCTCGACGACCGCGCGCTGGCTCGGGTCGAGCACCGGCGCGGGGGCGGCGCCGGTGGCGGGACGACGGAGGACGAGCACCCCGGGATTCCACCACGACCTCCGGACATCGGCCGTCCGGGGGCTCAGTAGGTCGGGAGGGTGGGGTCGACCCGGGCGACCCACGCGAGGATGCCGCCGTCCACGTTCACGGCGTCGACCCCCCGCGCGCGCAGCAGGTCGACCGCCTCTCCCGAGCGCACCCCCGTCTTGCAGTAGACGTAGACCCGGGCGCCGGGCTCGAGGCCCGGGACGGACGCACCGGTGCGCACGTCCCCCACCGGCAGCCACGCGCCGCCGGGCAGCGCCACGATCGCCCGCTCCCCCTCCTCCCGGACGTCGAGCAGCAGGCCACGCGACCCGTCCAGCTCGCCGGCCCCGAGCAGCGCGCTGAGCTCACCGACGTCGACGCTCGGCCGAGCGAGCGCCGCCGCCCCGGCGTCCGCAGGGTCCTCGACGTCGGCCGGGATGCCAGTGGCCCACCCGAGCGGGCGCGTCGGGTCCGCGCCCGAGCCGCACACCCGGCATCCGGGATCGGCGGCCACGGGCAGGGCGTCCCAGGTCTGGCGCAGCGCGTCGTGCACGAGCAGCCGGCCCACCAGCGGCTCCCCGATGCCGGTGACGAGCTTGACCGCCTCGGTCGCCATCACCGACCCGATGCTCGCGCACACGGCGCCGAGCACGCCGCCCACGGCGCACGACGGCACGGCATCCGGCGGCGGCTGGTGGGGGAAGACGCAGGCGTAGCACGGGCCCTCGCCGGCCCACCACACCGAGACCTGGCCGTCGAACCTATAGACCGACCCCCACACGTGCGGCACGCCGAGCCGGGCGCAGGCGTCGCCGACCAGGTAGCGGGTCGGGAAGTTGTCGGCGCCGTCGAGCACGAGGTCGTAGTCGGCGACCACCGCGAGCGCGGTCGCCTCGTCGAGCCGCTCGCTGTGCTGCACGACCTGGGTGTCGGGGCTGATGGCGTGCACGGCGTCCGCCGCCGACTCGGTCTTGGCCCGCCCGACGTCGGCGACCCCGTGCACCACCTGGCGCTGCAGGTTGGTGGTGTCGACGATGTCGTCGTCGACCACCCCGATCGTGCCGACCCCGGCGGCGGCGAGGTAGAGCAGCGCCGGCGAGCCGAGCCCTCCGGCACCCACGACGAGCACCCGCGCCGCGCGCAGCCGTCGCTGCCCGTCGAGGCCGACGTCCGGCAGGAGCAGGTGGCGGGCGTACCGGGTGCGCTCGTCAGGCGTGAGCTCGGGGCCGGGCGGCACCAGCGGGGGTCGTGCCATGGCGCGACCCTAACAACCGGGGTGCGGCGCGTCCCCGGCCCCGGCGTTACCCGTTAGTAGGATGCTGCGTAACCCGGCAGAAGGACAGGCATGACCAGCACGCACACCACGCCCCGCGGGCAGCGGATGCCGCGCAGCGAGCGCCGCGCCCAGCTGCTCGACGCGGCCCAGGCCGTCTTCGTCCAGTCCGGCTACCACGCGGCGGCCATGGACGAGATCGCCGACCGTGCTGGAGTGTCCAAGCCGGTGCTCTACCAGCACTTCCCCGGCAAGCTCGACCTCTACCTGGCGCTGCTCGACAAGCACTGCGACACCTTGGAGTCCCTCGTGCGGGCGGCCCTCGAGGTCGGCGGCGACAACGAGGTACGGGTGGAGCGCACGATCGCCGCCTACTTCGAGTTCGTCACGAGCGAGGGTGCCGCCTTCCGGATGGTCTTCGAGTCCGACCTCACCAGCGTCCCCCAGGTGCGCTCGCGCCTCGACGCGGTCGAGATGAACTGCGCGGAGGCGATCGCCGAGGTGATCGCGGAGGACACCGGGGCCGACGACGAGCGCGCCCTCCTGCTCGGCTCGGCCCTGGCCGGCATGGCGCAGGTCGCCGCGCGGCACTGGCTGGCGCAGGGCGGCGACGTGCCCGAGCAGGAGGCCGCGGCGATGATCAGCGCCCTCGCGTGGCGCGGCCTGGGGTCGTTCCCCAAGATCGGTTCCTGACCCGACGGCATCCGCCGCGTGTTCGCTCGTGGCGGATGCCGGAATGCTGCCCGCCGAGCGCGGGTTAGCCTGAGCCCGTGAGCGCGGCCGGTCCGCGCCCCCTGATGAAAGGTGTGCACCTGTGGAGGTCACCATCGGCGTCCAGAACGTCGCTCGCGAGCTGACGATCGAGACCGACTCCCCCACCTCGGAGGTCACCGCGGCCGTCGAGGCCGCGCTCGCCGACGGGGCCGTGCTGCGCCTCACCGACAACCGCGGGCGCTCCGTGTTCGTGCCGGCCGGCGTCATCGGCTGGGTCCAGGTCGGCGACTCCGAGAAGGGCCGGGTCGGCTTCACCCCGTGACGCCGACCGACGAGCGGAGAACCGCACGTCAGCGGTCCGCGAGTTCGGGCTGATGACGCACTAGATTTCGAGGCGGCTCCCGAGTTGCGGGTGCCCGAACACGGCGCTCACCGCGTCGTCGGATCTCGCACTCGTGGGTCCTCGGACCCCGGAAGGAGTCGGAATGGACATCTGGGAGATTCTCGGCACCATCGTCTTCGGAGCCGTCATCGGCGTCCTCGCCCGGATCGTGCTCCCCGGCAGGCAGAACATCAACATGGTCGTCACCGTCATCCTCGGCGTCCTCGGCGCCCTCATCGGCTACTGGGTGTGGGGGCTGATCAGCGACAAGGGCGACACCGTTGGCATCGACTGGATCCGCTGGTTCATCTCCATCGCGGCAGCCGCGATCCTCGTGAGCATCTACGGGTCGATCACGGGCAAGAAGCAGCAGGTCTGACCGGAGATCGACGAGGCCGGGCTCAGGCGGACAGGCCGAGGCGCGTCATCCGCTTGGAGTGGTTGTCGGTGAGCCGGGTGAACATCTGCCCCACCTCTGCGAGGTCGACCCCTCCCCCGACGAGCAGCGCCGACATCGCGTCGCGCTCGACCGCCACCGCCTGTGCCTGCGACAGCGCCTCGCCGAGCAGCCGCCGGCCCCACAGGGCCAGCCGTCCGCTCGCGGTGCGGTCGGTCTTGAGGGTGTCGCGCACGACCCTGACCACGAACTCGGACTCCCCTGCGTCGTCGAGGGCGCGCGCCATCACCTCACGGGTGTCGTCGTCGACGAAGACCGACATCTCGCGGTAGAAGTCCTTGGCGATGCCGTCGCCGACGTAGGCCTTGACCAGGCCCTCGAGCCAGCCCCGGGGCTTGGTGCGCTCGTGGTACGAGGCGAACGGCACGACGAACGGCGCCATCGCGGCATCCGGGTCGATGTCGTGCGAGCGCATGTGCTCGACGAGCACGCCGTACTGCACGTACTCGGTGTTGGCCAGGCCGGCCATCGCCGACTTCAGGTGCAGCGTCGGTGCGAGGTCGGAGTCGACGGCCATCCGGATGAACGCGGTCAGCTCGCCGTACGCGAGGACGCCCAGCAGGTCCACGACGGCGGCGTGGTAGGTGGGGTCATCGATCGACGTGTGCTCCATGGCTTCGGAGCCTAACGGTAGAGTGGCGAGCGTCCCACGGTGCCCGGTCGGCACGATGACCCAAGTTCCTTGACGTGGCGAGCGCCCGGAGTCCCCGGCGCGGCCCGCCCCCCGAAGACCTCCGATCGGCCCACAGCCCCTGCGCTGGCGCGACGCGCGCCCGCCGACCGGAAGAGATCCATGACCGACGTCACCGACGCCACTGAAGTGCCCGAGACCGTGACCGAGCCCGTGCGGGTCGAGTCGTTCTCCGACTTCCCGATCCACCCCGACATCGTCGACGCACTGGCCGAGCACAAGATCACCAGCCCGTTCCCGATCCAGGCGATGACCCTCCCGGTCGCGCTGGCCGGCCACGACATCATCGGCCAGGCCAAGACCGGCACCGGCAAGACCCTCGGCTTCGGCATCCCGATCCTGAACCGGGTCACCTCCCCCAGGGACGACGGCTTCGCCACGATGCCGTTCGCCGGCAAGCCGCAGGCCCTGGCCGTGGCCCCCACCCGCGAGCTCGCCGTGCAGGTCGCCGGCGACCTCGAGCGGGCCGGCAAGAAGCGCGGCGTGCGCGTGCTGACCGTCTACGGCGGTCGCGCCTACGAGCCGCAGGTCGAGGCGCTGCAGCGCGGCGTCGAGGTCGTCGTCGGCACCCCGGGCCGGCTCATCGACCTGGCCAAGCAGGGCCACCTCGACCTGGGCCACGCCCGCATCGTCGTGCTCGACGAGGCCGACGAGATGCTCGACCTGGGCTTCCTGCCCGACGTCGAGCGGCTCCTGTCGCTGACTCCCGCCTCGCGCCAGACCATGCTCTTCTCGGCCACGATGCCGGGCGCCGTCGTCGCGCTGGCGCGTCGCTACATGAGCCAGCCCACCCACATCCGGGCGATGGGTGACGACCAGGAGAACGCCCACACGGTCAAGGCCGTCGAGCAGTTCGTCTACCGCGCCCACGCGATGGACAAGGTCGAGATGCTGGCCCGCATGCTGCAGGCCCGCGAGCGCGGCCTGACCATCATCTTCAGCCGCACCAAGCGCACCGCCGCCAAGGTGGCCGACGACCTCGCCGAGCGCGGGTTCGCCGCCGCCGCCATCCACGGCGACCTCGGCCAGGGCGCCCGCGAGCAGGCGCTGCGCGCGTTCCGCAACGGCAAGGTCGACATCCTCGTCGCCACCGACGTCGCGGCTCGTGGCATCGACGTCGAGCACGTCACCCACGTCATCAACTACCAGTGTCCCGAGGACGAGAAGACCTACCTGCACCGCATCGGGCGCACGGCGCGCGCCGGCAACACCGGCATCGCGGTCACCTTCGTCGACTGGGACGACCTGCACCGCTGGGCGATGATCAACAAGGTGCTCGACCTGGGCATGCCCGAGCCGCAGGAGACCTACTCCTCCTCGCCGCACCTCTACTCCGACCTCGACATCCCCGAGGGCAGCACGGGCCGCCTCCCCCGCGCCCAGCGCACCCGTGAGGGACTGGGCGCCGAGGTGCTCGAGGACCTCGGCGAGACCGGCAAGGGCGCCGGGCGGCGCGGCCCGTCATCGGGCGGCGACCGTGGTGGCCGCGGTGGGCACTCCGGCGACAGCCGTGGTGGCCGTGGTGGCGACTCGCGTACCGACTCCTCGCGACCGGCCTCGCGCGAGGGCGACGCGGCCCCCGATGGCGCCGACCGCCCCAAGCGCAACCGCAACCGTCGGCGCACCCGTGGTGGCAGCACGTCGGGTGACGCCACCACCAGCTGACCCCTCCAGCGCTCAGGCGCATGACGAAGGGCCGCACCGTGACTCGGTGCGGCCCTTCGGCGTTCGCTGGGGTGTGGTGTCAGCCCGTGATCGTGCTCGTGTCGATGACCGCGCGGTAGCGCACGTCGCCGTCGACGACCCGGTCCCAGACGGCGTCGACGTCGGCCGCGTCGACGACCTCGATGGTCGCGGCGATGCCGTGCTCGGCGCAGAACTCGAGCATCTCCTGGGTCTGCGCGATGCCGCCGATCTGCGAGCCGGCGACGGCCCTGTTGCCGCCGATCAGCGAGCCGGGCGGGATGGAGTAGGGAGCCGGCGGCAGGCCGACGTTCACCACGACCCCGGCCGGCTTGAGCAGCCGCACGTAGTCGGCGATCGGGATGTCGGCGCTCACCGTGTTGAGCACGATGTCGAAGCTGCCCCGGGCCGCCTTCATCGCGTCGGCGTCCGAGGAGGCGATGTGCCGCGTCGCGCCGAGCCCGACGGAGTCCTCGGCCTTGGCCATGGAGCGCGAGATGGTGGTGACCGTGGCACCCATCGCGGCGGCGATCTTCACGCCCATGTGGCCCAGGCCGCCGACGCCCACGACGGCCACGGAGCGGCCGGTGCCGGCGCCCCAGCGGCGCAGCGGGGAGTACGTCGTGATGCCGGCGCAGAGCAGCGGGGCGGCCACGTCGAGGTCCATGGCGTCGGGGATGCGCAGCACGAAGCGCTCGCTGACGACGACCTCCTTGGAGTAGCCGCCCATCGTCCACTCACCGTCGTAGCCCTGCGAGTTGTAGGTGCCGACGGAGGGCTTGGTGCAGAACATCTCCATGCCGTCCTTGCACGGCTCGCACTCGCCGCACGAGTCGACGAGGCAGCCGACGCCGACCCGGTCGCCGACGGCGTGGCGGGTGACCTCGTCACCGACCTGGACGACGGTGCCGGCGATCTCGTGGCCCACGGTCAGCGGGAAGTGGGCCGGTCCCCACTCCTCGCGCACGGTGTGGATGTCGGAGTGGCAGATGCCCGCGAAGGCGATGTCGATGCGGATGTCGTCGGGGCGCAGGTCGCGGCGCTCGATGCTGCCCTGGCGGAAACCGGAGGTCGCGGAGTCGGCGATGAGTGCGGGTGTCGTGGTCGGCATCCGGCAACTCTATGCCGCTCAGAGCCGGGTCAGAATCCCGGCCGCGACCTCGCGGTAGGCCGTGGCGCCCTTGGACGTGCGAGCCGTCGACAGGATCGAACGCCCCACGGCGGGAGCCTCGGCGAACCGGACCGTCTTGGGGATCGGGGGCATGAGCACCGGCAGGTCGTAGCGGCCGCCGACGTCCTCGAGCACCTCCCGGGCGTGCAGGCTGCGCCCGTCGTAGAGGGTCGGGAGGATGCCGAGCACCTTGAGCTTCTTGTTGAGGATCTTCTTCACGTCGCGCACGGTGTCGAGCAGCTGCCCGACCCCACGGTGGCTGAGCATCTCGCACGGCATCGGGATGATCAGGGCGTGTGCGGCGGTCAGGGCGTTGAGGGTGAGCACGCCCAGGCTCGGTGAGCAGTCGAGCAGGATGATGTCGTAGTCGCGCTTGACGTCGGCGAGGGCGCCCTGGAGCACGTACTCCCGGGCCGGCCGCGAGAGCAGCACCGCCTCGGCGCCGGCCAGGTCGATGGTGCTGGGGACCAGGTCGATGCCCTCCTCGCAGCTGACGACGACGTTCGTGAGGGACTCGCCGCCCACGAGCACGTCGTGCACCGACGACTCGACCGCGTCGGGGTCGACGCCGAGGCTGAAGGTGAGGCAGGCCTGGGGGTCGAGGTCGACGAGCAGCACCCGGCGTCCCTGCTCCGCGAAGGCGGCACCGAGGGACGCCACGGACGTGGTCTTGGCCACCCCGCCCTTCTGGTTGGCGAGGGCGATGATCGTGGCCTTGTGCTTGGGCGCCATCGGGGGGCCTTCCATGGGGTCCGCGGGACGGGCCCCGATTCTCTCACCCGAGGTTCTCGGTGGCCTCGCCGGTCAGCAGGAAGCGCCGGAAGGACTCGGCCGAGGGCAGCAGGGGCCGCCCGGCGACCCACGCGACGCCGACCTCGCGCTGCGCCTCGTCGTCGGTGAGCGGCAGCAGCCGGGTGCGCGCGAACGTCGTCGGCGTCGGCAGCCCCATCGCGGGAACCACGGCCACCCCGAGCCCCGCCGCCACCAGTCCACGCACGGTCGGCAGGTCGTCGGCCTCGAAGTCGATCGTCGGGGCGAAGCCGGCAGCCTCGCACAGGGCGAGGGTCTGGGTGCGCATCCCGGAGGGCCCGCGACGCATGACGAACGGCTCGTCCGCGACGTCGGCCAGGGCGACCGCGTCCCGGTGGGCCAGCCGATGGGTCGGGGGCACGGCGAGCACGAGCGGCTCCACGAGGATGCGGCGCCACTCGACGTCGGGACCGGTCACCCGGTGGGTGGTGAGCTCGACGTCGGCGCGCCGGGTCGCCAGCTGCTGCGACACCCGCCCGCTCTCCCCCACGGCCGTGCGCTGCAGCACCATCCGCACCCGGGGGTGGTCGCGCCGGAACACCCGGATCAGGCCGGGCACGAGCCACGACCCGAGGCTGAGCGGGAAGGCCAGGGTCACGACGCCGCCTTCCGGGTCGACGAGCTCGTCGACCGCGGCCATGCCGTCGTCGAGGTCGTTGACCAGGTTGTCGACGTGTCGCTTGAAGGCCGTTCCGGCGTGCGTCATCCGCAGCACCCGACCCGAACGGCGCAGCAGCGGGGTGCCGACCTCCTGCTCGAGACGGGCCAGGGCGCGCGACACACCGGGCTGGCTCACCCCGAAGACCTCACTGACCTCGGTCACCGTGTAGCCGTCGGCGACGAGCTGGAACCAGCGCAGCGCATCGGTGTCCATACCCATGACGATACGGCATATGACTCATGTCCCGATTTCATTGGACGCATGGACCGGGTGCGCGGAGACTGGATGCCATGACCACCTCAACACTGTGGAACACCGTCAAGGACGAGCTTCGTGAGCGCCGTGAGGGTCGTGCGGCCCTCCAGCAGCTGCGGGCCGACCTCGAGCAGTACCGCACCCCCTCGGACATCGAGGACCTGCTCGCCAGCGTCGACGACGAGGACACCCCGGAGGCCGAGATGATCCGCGGCATCCTCAGCGAGAACCTGCGCGGCTACCACGCGCGCCGCAGCGCCTGACCGCTCGTCGACCCCGCCCCCTCAGGGGCGGGCGTCGACGTCGGTGTCAGGCACCACCCGCACCCCGATCGGCCCCGGGTTCCAGGCGACCTCCCACCGGAAGCCGTCGGGGTCGGCGAAGTAGCCGGTGAACCCGCCCCACTCCCGCTCGACGGGCCCCCAGACCTGCGCTCCGGCACCGCGCGCGAGGTCGAGCACGTCGCTCACCTCGGCCGGGGTGGCCACGTTGTGGGCCAGGGTCATCGGCACCAGGCCATCGCCGTCGACCACCGGGCCACCCAGCTCGGACTCGAACGCGGCCCGGTCCCAGAGCGAGAGCACCAGCCGGTCGCCGGCGGCGAACATCAGCACCTCCCCCGGCACGTCGAGCTCGGGCGACCAGCCCAGCCCGTCGACGTAGAACGACCGCGACCGGTCGAGGTCACGCACGGCCAGGGTCACGAACGACACATGTTGCTCCATGCGGTCGAGGGTGCCACCGGGCTCCGACAGACCGGCCCCGCGAGACCGTCGAACCAGCGGATGCCGGTCGTCAGCCCTCGCGCTCGACCCACCCTCCGACCGGCGGGCGTTCCTCGAGTGCGGCCCAGTCGGACTTCTCCGGGCCGGCCGCCTGCCCCTCGGGGCAGTGCGCGCGCAGGTCGCACCACCCGCACAGCGGGCCCGGCCGGGGCGGGAAGAGCGCCGAGGACTGACCGAGCTCGGCGTAGTCGAGGTCGGCGCGGCGCGCGTCCCGGGCGATCGAGCGGGCCTGCTCGACCTTGCGGGTCAGCGACTCGGGCGTGTGCTCGTGAGCGGCCACGGTGCCGCTCGGCACGTGGTGCAGCTCGACGCGCAGGGTGCGGCGCCGGAACATCTTCCACACCGCCGCCGCGTAGAGCCCGAGGGCCAGCGAGGTGCGCGCGTCGTCGTCGGTGGGCGGCACCCGGGAGGTCTTGTAGTCGACGACGACGAGCTCGCCGTCGCGGTCGTCGAGCCGGTCGACCCGCCCACTCATCCGCAGGTCGCCGCTGACGAACGACACGGTGCGCTCGATGCCGGCCGGCTGGCTGGCCGGGTCGACGCCGACGAGGTAGGCCGAGACCGCCGCGCGCATCCGCTCCCGCCACTCGCGCGACTGTTCGCCGTCGCGGAAGCCCACGTCGATCCAGGCCCGGTCGACCAGCCCGGCCCCGGCGGCGGGGGTGCGGTCGGGCAGGTCCCACCAGTCGCGCAGGGCGTTGTGCACGGCGTTGCCCAGCGAGGTGTGCGCGCGCTGGCGGCGCTTCTCCGGTGCGGGTCGGTCGAGGTACTGCAGCCGGTAGCGGCGGGGGCAGTCGAGGAAGGCGAGCAGCTTGCTGGGGCTCGCGGCATACAGGGGCGCGGGCATCCCGGGAAGCTGCCCCTGGGCCGGCTGCACACTCATGGGCCCGACGCTAGCGGGTGCCGCCGACGCCGCTGGCGAACCGCCACGACAGGGCGGTTCGGGGATGTCCGCGAGGGCTCGCGACCTGACACACTGTGCGGCGATGGCCATCAGCGCGTTCGACCTCTTCTCCGTGGGCATCGGCCCCTCCAGCTCGCACACGGTGGGTCCGATGCGGGCCGCGCACACCTTCGCGGCCGGCTTGCGCACCGCCGGCGTGCTCGAGCAGGTGGGCCGGGTGCGGGCCGAGCTGTTCGGCTCGCTCGGCGCCACCGGCCACGGGCACGGCTCGGTCAAGGCCGTGGTGCTCGGGCTCGAGGGCGAGGCACCCGAGACCACCGACCCCCGGGCCGCCGACCCACGCCTGGCGGAGGTGCGCGCCACCAGCCGGCTGCGGCTCGACGGCACCCACGAGATCGCCTGCGACGTCGACACCGACGTCGTGCTGCACCGGCGCAAGACGTTGCCCTTCCACTCGAACGGGATGCGCTTCACGGCCTGGGCCGCGGGCCAGCCGCTCGAGGGCGAGGAGCCGTTGTACCAGCGCGAGTACTACTCGGTGGGTGGCGGCTTCGTGCTCGACCAGGACGAGGTCGGCGAGAACGTCATCGTGCCCGACCACACCCCGGTGAAGTACCCGTTCACCACCGGCGACCAGCTGCTCCAGCGGTGCGCGGAGACCGGCCTGCCGATCAGCGGCGTGATGATGGCCAACGAGCTGTCGTGGCGCACGGAGGCGGAGGTTCGTGAGGGACTGCTGCACCTGTGGCAGGTGATGCAGGAGTGCATCGACAACGGCTGCCGGTCCGAGGGCGTGCTGCCGGGTGGGCTCAAGGTGCAGCGCCGCGCCCCCCGCCTCGCCACCCAGCTGCGCGGCGAGCACCCCGGCGACCCGTTGGCCGCCATGGACTGGGTGACCCTCTACGCGCTGGCCGTCAACGAGGAGAACGCCTCGGGTGGGCGGATCGTCACGGCTCCCACCAACGGCGCGGCCGGCATCATCCCGGCGGTGCTGCACTACTACACCCGCTTCGTGCCCGGTGCCGACGACGAGGGCGTGGTGCGCTTCCTGCTCACCGCCGCCGCCATCGGCAGCCTGTACAAGGAGAACGCCTCGATCTCCGGCGCCGAGGTGGGCTGCCAGGGCGAGGTCGGCTCGGCCTGCTCGATGGCGGCGGGCGCACTTGCCGAGGTGCTCGGAGGTACCCCTGACCAGGCCGAGAACGCCGCCGAGATCGGCATCGAGCACAACCTCGGCCTCACCTGCGACCCGGTGGGCGGCCTGGTGCAGATCCCGTGCATCGAGCGCAACGCCGTGGCGTCGGTCAAGGCGATCACCGCCGCCCGGATCGCGTTGCGCGGCAACGGAAAGCAGATCGTCTCGCTCGACAAGGCGATCAAGACGATGCGCGACACCGGCCGCGACATGATGGTGAAGTACAAGGAGACCGCCCGCGGCGGACTCGCCGTCAACGTCATCGAGTGCTGAACCGGCTCTCACGACGCGACCTCAGCGGTCGCATCGAAGGGCGCGGGGCACGACCGCACCACGGCCGGCGTGGCGAGGAACGCCCCGACCAGCGGCACGCCGCGGGTGTCGAGTGGGAGGTCGGACCAGTTGTCGGGGAGGTCGTCGAAGCTCATGGCCCAAGCCTGCCGAGGATCGCGGAACCGACCGCGGAGTTTTCCACAGGCCCCGATGCCGAGCACCAGTGTGGCGCTGACCGGTGCGTCACGCGGATGCCGTGGCACGGCATCCGCGACCTAGGTTGGCTGGCATGTCCGTCGACGACGCCCACACCCGCCCCACCGGCACCAGCGACGCCACCGTCGCGGCCCTCGGGAAGCTCTCCGAGGCGCTGGAGGTGGTCGAGGACGCCCGCGGCCAGCTCTACGACTTCCACCGCAAGTGCGGCACGGCCGACCTCGCTCTCGGCGAGGCGGTCCAGATGCTGCGCGACGCGGGCCACGGCGAGCTCGCGGAGCGCATCGACACCGACCTCGTGGGGCGCAACATCCTGACCGGGCGCTGGTCGTTCCAGGTGGTCGAGGAGTACGACGACGGCTACTACGCGGCGTTCAAGGAGCACGAGAAGGCCGCCCGAGACGAGCTGATGGACGGCAAGCGGCACGTCTTCGAGGCGGAGATGAAGCAGGACCGACGAACCCACGGCCGACCCGGGCACGCGGCCACCCCGCACGGGGAGACACCGTGACCGGCTTCCCCGAGCCGCCGGCGGTGGGCTCGGAGGCAGACACCCTGCTCGGTTCGCTCGAGCGGCAACGGGCGACGTTTGCGTACAAGTGCGCCGACCTGACGCGCGAGCAGCTCAACCGGACGATCGGCGCCTCGGCGATGACGATCGGCGGCCTGCTCAAGCACCTCGCGTACATGGAGGACCTGAACTTCTCGTGGGACCTGGGCGGGCGCCACCTGCCAGAGCCCTGGGCGTCGCTGCCCGAGGAGGGGCGCGGGGAGGTGGTCTGGCGCTCGGCGGCCGACGACGACGCGGCGACGCTCTACCGGCTGTGGGACGAGGCCGTCATCCGGTCGCGGGCCGTCCTGAGCGAGGTGCTGGCGAACGGTGGCCCCGACGCGACCTACGAGAGCGGGGGCCGGCCCTGCACGGTGCGCCGCCTCCTGGTCGACCTGATCGAGGAGTACGGCCGGCACACCGGGCACGCCGACCTGCTGCGCGAGGCGGTCGACGGCCGGGTCGGCGAGGACCCTCCTGGTCGACCGTTCCCGTACTCGCCGGGGTGATGCCAAGCCCGCAGGCTCGGTCACCGTTTGCTCGCGAGCCCCAGCGGGTACGAGCACCCGCGAAGCGCCTGGGTGCATCTCACCCATGCCGGTGAGGAGAAGACCATGAAAACCATCATCTGGATCGTCGTGGCGGTGATCGTCGTGGGGGCCATCATCGCGTTCGTGATGTCGCGGTCCGGCGCGCGTCGGGTCGAGGCCGAGCGCGCCCAGGCCGCCGAGATCCGGGAGAAGGCCGTCGAGCACGACCGCCAGCTGCGCGAGAGCGAGGCGAGTGCGACCGAGGCCAGCGCCCGGTCCGAGATGGCTCGGGCGGAGGCCCAGAAGCGCGAGCTCGAGGCCGAGCGACTCGCCGCCGAGGCGGACAGCCGGTCGGAGAAGGCGGAGGCGGTTCGCCAGGAGCGCGACGAGCAGCTCCGCCTGGCCGACCTGCGTGACCCGGACGTGCAGACCGACAAGGACGGCTACCGGCTCGAAGAGGGCGGTGTCAGCGACGGGCAGGGCAGCCTCGAGGGCCGTGGTGACGTCCGGGACGGCGGTGTCGACACCCTCCAGCGCCACGACACGCCCGCCGACGGGTCGGACGAGACCGTCGACGAGCGCGTCGAGCGCGTCGAGCCCTCCGACCAGCGTCGCGCCGACACCACCCCCTGACCCCCGCGGTCAGGCTGGCCCGCTCCTTGGCGGCCTCCGTCTCGCGTCAAGGTCGCGGCCTGAGGCGCTAAGAACGCGTCAAGATCGTCGTCCGTCACGCCGGGCCGTGCTTGCGTGAAGACGTGACCAACTTGGCAACCCTGCCCAAGCGGCTCCTCGTGGGGACCCCGCTGGACAGCGCCCGGATGGGCGAGACGTTGTTGCCCAAGAAGCTCGCGCTACCGGTCTTCTGCAGCGACCCGCTGTCCTCGAACGCATACGCGACCGAGGAGATCCTGCTCATGCTCAGCCTCGGCGGGCTGGCGCTCCTGCACATCACGCCCTGGGTCGCCGCGGCCGTGGTGCTGCTGTTGGTCATCGTGGTGCTCTCCTACCGGCAGACCTGTCACGCCTACCCGGACGGCGGCGGCGCATACGCCGTCAGCCGCGCGAACCTCGGGCGCACCGCCGCCCTGGTCGCGGCCAGCGCGCTGCTCGTCGACTACGTGCTCACGGTCGCCGTGTCCGTGTGCGCGGGAGTGGCCAACATCGTCTCTGCCGTCCCGCGGTTGGCGCCGCACGTCGTGTTGCTGTCAGTGGTGCTCGTCGTGGGTCTGGCCCTGATGAACCTGCGCGGAGTCAAGGAGTCGGGAACGGTCTTCGCCGTGCCGACCTACGGCTTCGTCGTCTGCGTCATGGTGATGATCGGGTTCGGCCTGCTCAGGATGATCGGGCCGAACGCACCGGTCTCCGAGTCTGCGGCGATCGGGATCAAGGCTGAGCACGCCACCGGCGGTCTCCTCCTGGTGGCGGTCGTCCTGCGGGCGTTCGCGTCCGGGTGCACCGCGCTCACCGGGGTCGAAGCGGTCAGCAACGGCGTTCCGAACTTCAAGAAGCCCAAGAGCCGCAATGCCGCGTCCACGCTGGCCGTCATGGGTGGCCTCACGGTCGCCATGTTCATCGGTATCACCGCACTGGCCCTGATGACGCACGTGCACGTCGCGGCGGACACCTCGCAGCTCGTGGGAGCACCCGCCGGCTACACCCAGCGCACGGTCATCGCCCAGATCGCTGCGGCTGTGTTCGGCAACAACTCGGTCGGGTTCTTCGCCGTGCAGGCGTTCACGGCAGCGATCCTCGTGCTCGCGGCCAACACGGCGTTCAACGGCTTCCCGATCCTCGCGTCGATCCTGGGCCAGGACGGGTTCCTGCCACGCCAGTTCGCCCGGCGCGGCGACCGGCTCGTCTTCTCCAACGGCATCGTCATCCTGTCAGTGCTCGCGATCGCGCTCATCGTGGCGTTCGACGCAAGCACGACCCGGCTGATCCAGCTGTACATCATCGGGGTGTTCGTCTCGTTCACGCTGAGCCAGAGCGGCATGGTCAAGCACTGGCTCACCCTCATGCGGCTCAACCGAGACCGCGAGGCGCTGCATCGGATGCGGGTCTCGATGACGGTGAACGCGGTGGGCGCGGTCACCACCGCCGTGGTGCTCGTCATCGTGCTGCTCACCAAGTTCACCCACGGTGCCTGGATCGTCGTCATCACGATGCCGCTGGTCTTCCTCCTGATGACCGCCATCCGCCGGCACTACGACGCGGTCGCGGCCGAGTTGCGCCCCACGCGCGACGGAGTGCTCCTGCCCAGCCGCATCCACGTGATCGTGCTCGTCTCCACACTCAACACACCCGCGTTGCGCGCCCTCGCCTACGCCCGGGCCAGCCGCCCGAACACGCTCACCGCGGTCACCGTGCGCACGAACGACCGTGACACCGAGACGCTGCGACGCGACTGGTTCGAGCTGGACGTCCCCGTGCCCCTCATGATCCTGGAGTCGTCCTTCCGGGACGTCACCCGGCCGGTGATCGACCACATCAAGCACATCCGCCGGCAGAGCCCTCGGGATGTGGTCGCGGTGTACCTCCCGGAGTACGTGGTCGGGCACTGGTGGGAGCACTTCCTGCACAACCAGAGCGCGCTGCGGCTCAAGACCCGGCTGCTCTTCATCCCCGGCCTGATGGTGACCAACGTGCCCTACCAGCTCGGGTCGGCTCAGATCGCGGGTGGCGACGACCTTGCGGAGCCGGCCGGGGCCGCCCGGGGGGTCGCGACGACGTCGGCGTCAGCGGCGGACGGCGAGGGCGACGCGGCCGTTGCGCAGGGAGGCGTTCCCGTCCGGCGGTAGGTCGAGACCACCGGCCAGGGTGAGGAGGTCGGCATCCGATCTCACGTCGAAACCGTTGGCGGACAGCATCGTTCGCAGTCGCTGAGGTGACCAGGTGGAGAGCCACGGCTCGCCGGCGAGCGGGTCGGACTGCCGGGCGAGCCGCATGACGATGCGCATCACGCGACGCATCACCAGTGCTGTCAGCGAGCGGGTCTGGTAGTTCACGACGAGGAGGCTGCCGGGGGCGGACAGCTCGGCGACCTGGCCGACGGAGCCCTCGACGGCTTCCTCGGTCAGGTACGGCACGACGCCTTCCCAGACCCAGGTTGTCTCGAGTGCAGGGTCGAACCCGGCTGCCTCGAGGGCAGGCCGCAGTGGTTCACCGTCGAGGTCGACGGCGACCGGCACGACCCGCTGGGCCGTCGGGGCTCGGTCGCCGAGGCGGCGCTGCTTGTCACGCTGCGAGGCCGGGTGGTCGACCTCGAACACGGTGGACTGCCCGAGCTCCGGCATCCGCCACGCCCGCGCGTCGAGCCCGGCGCCCAGCACGACGACCTGCGCGGCACCGTGGTCGCGCACGGCGTCGTCGATGGCGAGGGTCCTCGGGACCATCAACATGCCGGTGCGCCAGACCAGCTCGTAGGCCATCCGGTCGGGCCCGCCCTCGGGCGGTTGCCGCCCGCGGGCCTGCTCCACGACGGTGCGCTCCCCGGGGTCGAGCAGGTGCCACGCGACCGGGTCGGAGAACCGGCCGACGGCATACCGCCCGTCGGCCGTCGCACGGCCCTGGCAGACGAGCACCGCCGTGCGGCTGGCGGCGCGTTCGGTCATCCGTCGATTGTCGCCCGAGAACGCGATGTATCAGGGGGCCGTTGCCGTCCCTCTTCCAGGTATGCACATGATCACCCCCGGCATCGCCGCGTCCCTCACCCCCAAGTCCGTCGAGCGCACCCAGCGCACCGAGGCCGCCCCCAGGGCCCGGCGCCGTCTGCGCGTGCCCCAGGTGCTGCTGCACGTGCCGCACCCGCACTTCCACCTGCCCCAGCGGTCCGCCTGACCGTCCCGGTCGTCGGGGCGCGCCGGTCGAGCTCGATACCTGTGCCGCTCAGCTGAAGACGACCGTGCGGTCGCCGTTGAGCAGGACGCGAGACTCGCAGTGCCAGCGCACCGCGCGTGCGAGCACCCGCGACTCGACCTCCTCGCCGGCACGCACCAGGTCGTCCGGCGTCATCCGGTGGTCGACGCGCACGACGTCCTGCTCGATGATCGGGCCCTCGTCGAGGTCCGCCGTCACGTAGTGGGCGGTCGCGCCCACCCGCTTGACGCCTCGGGCGAACGCCTGGTGGTAGGGCTTGGCGCCCTTGAACGACGGCAGGAACGAGTGGTGGATGTTGATGACCCGCCCGGACAGGTCGCGGGTGAGGTCGTCCGAGAGCACCTGCATGTAGCGCGCGAGCACCACCAGGTCGATGTCGTGCTGGTCCACGACCTCGCGCAGCGCCTGCTCGGCCGCCGGCTTGGTCTCGGCGGTCACGGGGATGTGGTGGAAGGGGATGCCGTAGGACGTCACCAGCGACTCGAGGTCGCGGTGGTTCGAGACGACGGCTGGGATGTCCATGTTGAGGGCCCCCGACCGCCAGCGGAACAGGAGGTCGTTGAGGCAGTGACCGAACCTGCTCACCATGAGCAGTGCCCGGTAGGGGGTCGCCGCGTCTCGGATCGACCAGTCCATGCCGTAGGCGGTCGCCACCGACGCGAACAGCTCGCGCCAGCGCGCGGCCGGAGCACCGCCGGCCTCGACCGAGAACCGGATCCGCATGAAGAACTGGTCGGTGCGCACGTCGAGGAACTGCTGGCTCTCCTCGATGTTGGCACCGTGCTCGAACAGCAGGGCCGTCACCGTCGCGACGATGCCGCGCTGGTCCGGGCAGGACAGGATGAGCACGTTCTCGGTGGGGACGGCGGTGGTGTCGGGCACCACGCCACCGTACGTGGCGACCGACTCAGGTCAGAACGGGGGCAGGTCGGTGTCGGGGCAGTGGGCGGGATGTCGTTCACGCCTGTGGGGCCAGGCGTCGTGGTCGATGACGAGGGTGCCGGTCTGGGGGAGGAGCTCGGTGCGGTGGCGGTGGCCGTGGTCGTCGCGCCAGACCGTGACCGGTGTTCGGGTTCGTTGGTGGGCCGGTGGGAGGGTGCCGTGGTGTTCGAGGTGGAACTCGAGCTCGCTGTGTGGGCCGTCGGGGATCACGGTGAGGGCCCGGCTGCCATCGCCTGCCGTGTCGGCGGTCGGCGTGGTGGGGCCGGTCAGCACGGCCGTTCGCAGGGCGTCGACCGGGTGGGTGGTGCGGGTCCGGCCGGTGGGGTCGGTCCAGGTCGCCACCGCGTCGGCGGCGAGGGTGACCGTCCAGCCGGGGCGTTGTTTGATCCGGTGGTGGCGTCGGCACAGGCAGAGCAGGTTGTCGTCGTGGGTGTGCCCGTGTGGCCAGGGCTTGACGTGGTCGAGGTCGCAGAACACGGCGGCGACGTGGCAGCCGGGGAACCGGCAGCGCCGGTCGCGGGCCCGGATCCGTCTCGCCATCCGTTTCGGGGGCCGGTACCGGTCGGCGCCGACCCGCCGCCGCGCGACCCCGCACCGGCCACGTCCCGGCCGGCGACCTCTGCATCTTCGTTGGTCGGTACCCCGATCGGCCTCGCCTGCGGCTGTCGAGTCCTCGGCGGTCGTGTTCTGCGGTCTCGGGTCCGCACCGTGGGGTCTCCCGACCGGGTCCCTCGCGCTGTCGCCGGCACGGCCGACCGGGGCTGGTGCGGCAGTGTCGTCGAGCAGGGCGCCGGTGACCGGGTGGCAGGTCGCGACCTGCACCGCGGAGGCTGCGTTCATGCTGTCGGTGAGCCATTGGTGGGAGACCAGGACCGGCTCCCCGGCGCCGGGTCCGGTGACCTCGACCAGGGCGTCGCCGCCGATGACCGTGCCCGAGCTGGGCCCGACCGGCTCGGTCCCGTGGTTCCCGGGCGTCCGACCGTGGCATCGGCCCGTCGGCTCCGGCTTCGGCCGAGGCGTCGGCATCGGCGATGGCCTCGGGCTCCCGGTCGGGGCTGCCGCCAGGAGCGGTGGCGGGGACGGTGATGGTGATGACGGTGTCGATGGTGGCGTTGCCGGCGACCAGGTCGGTCAACGCCTTGGCCCGGGCTCCTTCGATGCCCGAGCAGGCACCGTCGTGCACGTACTGGTGGGCCAGGGCGTCGATCGCGGCCCAGGCCTTGGCGGCGTCCTCGGAGGGGAAGGTGCCCTCCCACCGGTCCACCCCGGGCTCCTCGACCCACCGCCGCAGCCCGCACGCCGCGCGGGCGCGGGCGGCGCGCTGGTGCAGCAGGTCCGGGCTGATCCGGGTCAGCACCCGCCGGCAGCGGCGCCGCAACGCGGTGCCGTCCTCGGTGTCGAAGTGCGCCTCCAGGGCGGCGACCACGGTGGCGGCCACCTGGGCGGGGGCGTGCTCGAGCTCCTCGGCGACCACCGAGGCCCGGTAGGCGTCCAACCGGCCGCAGGCCATCGCCGCGTGCAACCCACCCAGACCCGTCTCGCTCTCGGACCCGGCCGGGCCGTCGCCGGCCAGGCGCACCGCGGTGCGCACCCGCCGCTGGGCGTGCACCGCCGTGGTGGCCAGCACCCCGGACACGATCGCCGGCGCATCCAACGACGCATACCCCAGGGCGCGGTGCGACTGCACGATGGTGCCGTCCTCGAGGTACTCCGGCTCGATCGCCGCCAACCGGGCGATCGCCGCGTCCTGCACCGCCGACGCCACATCGATCACCCGCTGCGCGGCCCCCACCGCCGCCGCCCACTGCTCCAACGACCCGCACACCGCCGACGTCAGCGAACGCGCCGACCAAGCTCGACCAGAGCGGCTTCACACGCCTCCGCAACCTCCACCGGACCCCTGACCATCACCCTCACCCCCTGCGGTTTCGCTACGCCGATCCTACCGACGACCACTGACAGACCCCGGACCGCACGCAGGAGCCGAGCCGCCGCATCCGGGTGCACCACAACCAGACTCAGACGCTGCTGGCCACCCGCGGCCGCGTGAGCGGTCACGCCAGCAGCGGCCTCGCCTGCCGTCAGAACACCCCCAGGACCCCGCACCATCACCTTCACCCCTGCGGTTTCGGTACGCCCATCCTACCGAGCGCCACTGACACTCCTACGGCCTGACTCGGTGGTCGACAAGCCGGATCCGATTGCGCCACAACGCAACTCAGTGCGCGACAGGACGCGCCGGACGCGTCGACGATGACGATGACGATGAGCGCGACCAATGTCGACGCGAGACAGTGCGAGGTCGAAACTAGGGCTCCACCACGGCCGCCCCCGACGCCAGCCCGACGATCGCCTCCAGCACCGCCGGGTCAGTCGTGTTCTCCCCGAGCCGGTTCAGCTTCCCCTCACCGTGGTAGTCACTCGACCCGGTGACCAGCAGGTCGAGCGAGCCGGCGAGGGCAGCGAGATGACGCACGGCCTCCGGGGTGTGGTCGCGGTGGTGAACCTCCAGCCCCGCCAGCCCGACGGATGCCAGCTCCTCGACCAACGCGTCCCCCACGACCCGCCCCCGCGTTGCCGACCAGGGGTGCGCGATGACGGGCACTCCCCCGGCCGACCGCACGAGGCCGATCGCTCGCGCCGGGTCGGGCGCGTAGTGCGAGACGTAGTAGGGGCTGTCGTTGCCGAGCCACCGTGCGAACGCCTCGTCGCGGTGGTCGACCACTCCGGCGGTCACCAACGCGTCGGCGATGTGCGGCCGGCCCGCCGTGGCCCCGTCCTCCACCTCCGCGCGCACCGACTCCACCGTGACCGGGATGCCGTCCGCCGCCATCAGGGCGACCATCCGGTCGAGCCTGGTGTCGCGGCTGTCGCGCGCACGTGCCAGCTCCGCGACCAGGTCGGCGTCGTGGGGGTCCGGCAGGTACGCCAGCAGGTGGATGCTCTTGCCCCGCCGACTGCACGACACCTCGATGCCGGGCACCAGCCGGATGCCGTGTGCACGCGCCGCGTCGCTCGCCTCCGCCCAGCCGAGCGTCGTGTCGTGGTCGGTGAGCGCCACCGTGGTGAGACCCGCCTCGACCGCCCGCTGCACGACGACGGACGGCGCCTCGGTGCCGTCGCTCGCCGTCGAGTGGGTGTGCAGGTCGATCGCCACGCCGCCAGCGTAGTGGCGGTCAGGTCGCGTCCACGGCGAGGCAACCTTTCCCGGCATCCCGGCGTAGTGCAGGGTGTGGACACGACTTTCGGGGGTGTGATGGACCGGACCGGCAAGGCCGAGCGCGACGCCGCGTTCACGGCATTCGTCGAACAGGCAACACCATCGTTGCTCCGCACCGCCTGGCTGCTGACCGGTGACCATCACGCGGCCCACGACCTGGTGCAGGCCGCGCTGGTGCGCACCTACGTCGCGTGGTCCCGCGTCCGCCCCGAGACCGCCCTCGCCTACGCACGCCGGATCCTGGTCAACGAGCGCACCGACCGGTGGCGCAGAAACGGGGCGGAGCTCGCCGTCGCGACCCCGCCCGAGTCTGCTGCCGCACTCGACAGCACCACCGAGGACCGTGACGCCGTCGTCCGCCTGCTCGCCACCCTGCCCGACCAGCAGCGCAAGGTCGTCGTGCTGCGCTACTACGCCGACCTGTCCGAGCAGGCCACGGCCGACGCGCTCAACATCTCCGTCGGGGCAGTGAAGTCGGCCGCCTCGCGCGGACTCGCCACCCTGCGAACCCAGCTGGCCGGCGTCGAAGGAGGCGTGCGATGAGCACCGACACGTTCGAGGACGAGCTGCGAGCCCTGCTGCGGGACACGGCGGATGCCGAGGGCGCGGCCTACGTCGACGTCGCCCCCGACGCCGTGCTCGTCAGGGGCCGCCGGGTCGTCCGTCGCCGCCGCGCCGTGGCTGGGGTCGGCATCGCGGCGGCGGCCATCGTCTGCCTCGTCGGCTGGTCGGCCCTCGGGACCGGCGTCGACCGCACCTCCACCCCGGCTGGGACGACCTCCGCGCGCCCGCACGGTGCCGTGACCGCCGTCCTCGACACCTTCAGTGGCCTCACGGACGGCACGTCCGGCGCGGAGCTGTCGATCCCGGGTCCGCGCCGGGTGGCCGTCACCGTCGACCCGAGCCGCACGCCCGACCTCGTCTACTGGGACGTGGCCGAGAACGGATCCCGCTCGATGCTCGGCGGCTCGAGCCTGGTCGGCGTCGGCCCGCTCGCCGCGACCTGGGGGACCGCGGGAGACGGGTCGCACGTCGTGGTGGGTGTGGTGCCCGAGCAGGCCCGGGCGTTCTCCCTCGTGACCCCGATGCGTGACGAGGGCGGGGGCATGTCGACCACGGTCGAGAAGGTCCTGCCCGGCACCGGTCGCAAGGCGTTCGGCACCCAGTTCTCCGACCCGTCGGACCCGGCCGCCGCTCGGCACCTCGTGTGGTGGGGTGTCGACGGCACGGTCCACGACGAGACCGGGGCCCTGCTGCCGTCCGTCGCACTGGGCGACGACGACGGAACCACCGTGTTCCTCGCGGCAGCGCTCGACCGCATGGGCACGTTCGCCCGCGAGGGCGGTGCCTCGATGATGAGCCTGGACTCCGCGAGGAACAGCTCGGGTCGCCCCGTCATCTCCACGGCCCGGGGCGGTGCAGGCAGCCTCACCGGCCTGTTCGTGGCAGTCGTCCCGGACGGCACCACCGCGGGGGCGATGGTGCCGACCAAGGGCACGACCGTCACCCGGCCCCTCGCGGTGGTCGACCTCCCGGACACCGACCGGTCGGTCGTGTGGGCTACGTACACCAGCGCCGATGCGCCGGGTGCGACCTACTCCTCGGTGACGTGGACCGAACCGGGCGGCCGGCAGGTCACCGAACGACCCTGAGCCGCATGGGCCCTCAGGCGGTCGGGGCCCCCGGCCCGGGCCAGTTCCGGTCGGGCACCGGCGTCGGACGGCTGGGCTGCTCGCCCCCGCGCTCGGCCAGGTAGTTCCGCTTCGGCACCAGGACCTTGCGCCGGAAGATGCACACGACGGTGCCGTCCTGCTTGTAGCCGATCGTCTCGACGTGGACGACCCCGCGGTCGTTCCGGCTGGTGCTCTCCCACTTGTCGAGCACCGTGGTCTCGCCGTACAGGGTGTCGCCGTGGAACGTCGGCGCCACGTGCCGCAGGCTCTCGATCTCGAGGTTGGCGATCGCCTTCCCGCTGACGTCCGGCACCGACATCCCGAGCAGGATCGAGTAGACGTAGTTACCGACGACCACGTTCTGCCCGAACTGGGTCGACTGCTGCGCGTAGTTCCCGTCGAGGTGCAGGGGGTGGTGGTTCATCGTCAGCAGGCAGAACAGGTGGTCGTCGTACTCGGTCACCGTCTTGCCGGGCCAGTGCTTGTAGGTCTCGCCGACCTCGAACTCCTCGTAGCTGCGCCCGAACTGCACCGATCTCTCCTTCGGTCGAAAGTCAGGGTGCCCATCCTCGCCTGAGCACGCGGCATCCGGCAGGGGGATGCCGCGTGCCCTTGCCCACACCATCGTCCCGAGTGGTGCCGTGCCCCACCACCGGGGACGCCTAGTCTGTGGGCATGTCGCAGCCCCACCCCGAGGGTCGGGACCCGCGGGTCAGCGAGCTGCACCTCCTGGGGGAGGTCACCTGGCACGGCGCGCCGGTCCACGGCGGGCGCACCCACGCCCTGCTGGCGTCGCTCGCCGACGCAGCCGGCCGCACCGTCGGCGAGCACGCGCTCGTCGACGACGTCTGGGGGCCGGACCAGCCACCCGCGAACCCCTCCAAGGCGCTCCAGGTCGTCGTGTCGCGCACCCGCTCGCAGACCTCGCCCGACGCGGTCGAGCGGGCCGGCGGCGGCTACCGCCTGGGCCTCGACGCCGCAGCGGTCGACGCTCTCACGCTGCGGGACGACGTCGTGGCCGCAGCCGCGGCCGAGGCTCGCGGCGACCGGATGGCGGCCCGCGACCACGCCCGCCGCGCGCTGGCCGGCACGGCACCGGCATCCGGGGGCGACGGCCCGCTCGCGGCCCTGCGCGACGACGCGCGCCGGCTGCGGGCCGAGGCGGGCGCGGTGCTGGGCCGGTCGCTGTCGGCCCTCGGCGACCACCGCGAGGCGCTCCCACTCCTCGAGGAGGCCGGGGTGGGCGACGAGGAGACCGCCGCGGCCCTGCTGCGCTCCCTGGGGGCCGTGCACGGCAGCCCCGCGGCACTCGACCGGTACGCGCAGGTTCGCAGCGACCTCGCCGAACGCCTCGGCGTCGACCCCGGGCCCGCGCTGGCCGCCGTGCACGCCGAGCTGCTGGCCGCGGACAACCCGGTGCGGTCGGGCCTGCACCACGAGTCGACGTCCCTGATCGGTCGCGAGGACGACATCCGGGCCCTGCGGGCGCTGGTGCGTGAGTCGCGGGTCGTCTCGATCCTCGGCCCCGGCGGGCTGGGCAAGACCCGGCTCGCGCACCTGCTCGGCCAGGAGGCCGAGCAGCCGGTCGTGCACTTCGTCGAGCTGGTCGGAGTCGCCTCCGCGGACGACGTCGTCGGCGAGGTCGGCTCGGCCCTCGGGGTGCGCGACTCGGTCAGCGGGCGGCGGATCCTCACCCCGGAGCAGCGCAACGACGTGCGCGCGCGGACCGCACAGACCCTGGCCGGGGCGCCGGCCCTGCTCATCCTCGACAACTGCGAGCACGTGGTCGAGGCGGTCGCCGACCTGGTGGCCTTCCTCGTGGCGTCCTGCCCGCGCCTGCGCGTGGTCACCACCACCCGGGCACCGTTGGCGATCGCCGCGGAGCGGGTCTTCCCCCTCGCCCAGCTCGGCGACGACGCGGCATCCGAGCTGTTCGGCCAGCGCGCCCGGGCGGCGCGGCCCAAGGTGGCCCTGGACCCCGAGACCGTGCTGAGCGTCGTGCGCCGGCTCGACGGCCTGCCCCTGGCCATCGAGCTCGCCGCCGCCCGGGTGCGGGCGATGTCGGTCGAGGACATCGACCGACGCCTGGACGACCGGTTCGCGCTGCTGCGTGGTGGCGACCGCACCGCCCCCGACCGGCACCAGACCCTCCTCGCGGTCATCGACTGGTCGTGGAACCTGTTGCGCGACACCGAACGTCGCGCCCTGCGCTGGCTGTCGACCTTCCACGACGGCTTCTCGCTCGACGGCGCGGATGCCGTGCTCGGTCACGACGCGCTCGACGACGTGCGCTCGCTCGTCGACCAGTCGCTGCTGACCGTGCTCGACTCGGGTCGCACGGTGCGGTACCGGATGCTCGAGACGGTGCGGGAGTTCGGGCGGCTGCAGCTCGTCGCCGCCGGCGAGGAGGAGGCGGCCCGTGCCGCACAGCTGGAATGGGCCTGCGGGTTCGCGCTGCACCTCGGCGACGACCTGTGGTCACGCCGTCAGGTCGAGGCGGTGCGCGAGGTGGCGGTCGAGGAGAACAACCTCGCCGACGCGCTGCGCGAGGCGCTCACCCTGCCCGACCCGTGGTCGGTGGTGCGACTGCTCACCGCGCTCGGCTCGTTCTGGACCATCCGCGGCGAGAACCCTCGCGTGATCGCCGTCGCGGGCGCCAGCGACGCAGCCCTCACCGGCTGGGCGCCCGCCGACGAGCAGGTCGACGTGGCGGTGTCAGCCGCCGCGATCGTCGCGCTCAACACCGTGGGCGGCGAGATCGGTGGCGTCCCCGCCAGCCTGGCCCTGCTCGACGCGTACGGCGCGCGCACCACGTCGTCGCGGGTTCGCGGCCTCGTCGCCGTGGTCCACGCGCAGGTGCTCCATGACCCGCAGGGCACGGTGGCCCGGCTCGGGGCGATCGCACAGGAGTCCGACCGCGAGGCGGCGGTCGTCGCCCGGTTGTGGGCGGCCCACCACCTCGAGAACTCCGGCGACCCGATGGGCGCCATCGCCCAGGCCGACCAGGCGCTCACGCTCGTCAGGGATGCCGACGGTCCGTGGATCGCGGCGATGCTGCACACCATGGTCGGCGGGCTCCACTCCCAGCTCGGCAACTCCGAGGACGCCGTGCGCCACGCCCGTGCGGCCCTGCCGGTGCTCGACCGCCTCGACGCCGCCGACGACGCGGCCCAGACCCGGGCCCTGCTCGCCGTCCACGCCATGTCGGTGGGCCGGCTCGACGAGGCCGAGAAGTGGCTGGCCGAGATCGAGCGCACTCGGCGCCGCTCCAGCGACGTCGGTGGTGCGTCGCTGGCAGCCGCCCGTGCCGAGATGGCCCTGGCCCGTGGGCAGGTGGCCGAGGGCCTGGCGCTGTACCGGGCCGCCGTCGACGAGCTCAAGGCGATCAGGTTCCCGGGGATGGGCGACGCCACGGGACTGGAGCCGTGGGCCCTGTTCGGCGAGAGCCTGGGCGTCACCGTGCTTGCGGTGCACGGCACCACCCCCGAGGACGCGGCAGAGGGCGGGGACCTCTACCTCGCGTTGCTCGCCAAGGCACTCCTCGTCCTCGACCCGCAGCGCCCGTTCATGGACTACCCCGTCGCCGGGCTGGTGCTGCACGGGCTGGGCGCCTGGGGCCTGCTGCGCGAGTCGATGCCCACCGAGACCGCGGTGCGGCTCCTGGTGCTCGCCGAACGGTTCGGCTACACCCGGTTCGCCCCGACGATGCGGCCCGAGCGCACCGAGCCGGTCGCCGAGGAGCGCGCGCCCGGCCTCGGCCCCCGGCTGCGGGCCGGCTACGCGGGCCGCACCGCACCGAGCCTGTTGCCCGAGGCCCGGGCGGCGATCGCGCAGGTGCCCGACTACATCTTCCGGGAGTAGGAGCGCACGGCCAGCGGCATGAACACCGCGACGACCGCGGCGCAGCCGCCCAGCGCCCAGGCGACCTCGGTGGTCACGCCACCGCCGGCCATCATGGTGCGCACCGCGGTGACCACATGGCTCACCGGGTTGATCTTCACGAACGTCTGCAGCCAGCTCGGCAGGGTGTCGGCCGGCACGAACGCGTTGCTCAGGAAGGTCAGCGGGAACATCACCATCATCGAGATGCCCTGCACCGCCTGGGCGCTGCGGGCGACGGTTCCGAACCAGGTGAAGATCCACGCCAGCGACCAGCCGGCGATGACGGTCATCAGCCACCCACCGAGCACCCCGAGGACGCCACCGCCGGGGCGGTACCCCATCAGGATGCCGGTGAAGATGGTGAGCGACGCCGCGGTCCCGTAGCGCAGCAGGTCGGCGACGGCCGGCCCCACCAGGGGTGCGATCCGCGCGATCGGCAGGGACTTGAAGCGGTCGAAGACACCCTTGTCCATGTCCTCGCGCAGCTGGATGCCGGTGGCCATGCAGGCGGTCAGCGCGGTCTGGGCCAGGATGCCGGGGATGAGGATCGGCAGGTAGTCGGCGACGCTGCCCGAGATCGCGCCACCGAAGATGTAGGCGAACATCGCGGTGAACAGCAGCGGCTGGATCGTCACGTCGAACCACTGCTCGGGGTTGCGGCGCATCTTCTTGGTCGCCCGCCAGGCCATGGTCAGGCTCTGCGACACGGTGTCGCGCACCGTCGGTCGCGTCGGCAGGTCGAGCACACCGGCGTGGGTGACGGCCTTGACGGTCTCGTCGGTCGTGGGGGTGAGGGTGGTGGTCATCGTGCGGGCTCCATCTCGGGCTCGGGCTGGTGGTCCTCGGCGGCGTGGCCCGTGAGGGCCATGAACACCTCGTCGAGGGTGGGCTTCTGCACGGTCGCCGAGCTGATCGACAGGTCGTGCTGGCGCAGGCCGATGAGCACGTCGGCCGCGAGGTTGGCATCGGTGAGGGCGACGTTGATCCCGCCGGCCTCGGGCGTGAGCACGGGCTCCTCGCCGACGACCTGACGCACCACGTCGGCGGCCGCCGCGGTGTGCGCCACGTCGAGCATCCGCAGCTGCAGGGTGGAGGTCCCCACCTGCGCCTTGAGCTCGTCGGGGGTGCCCTGGGCCACCTTGCGGCCGCGGTCGATGACCGCGACCCGGTCGGCGAGCTGGTCGGCCTCGTCGAGGTACTGCGTCGTGAGCAGCACCGTGCAGCCGTCGGCCACCAGCTCGCGGATGGTGTCCCACATCTGGCCGCGGGTTCGCGGGTCGAGACCCGTGGTGGGCTCGTCGAGGAAGATCAGCGGCGGCCGGCTGATCAGGCTGGCGGCGAGGTCGAGGCGACGGCGCATGCCGCCGGAGTACTTCGCGATCGCGCGGTCGCCGGCGTCCTCGAGGCCGAACCGGCCCAGCAGGTCCTCGGCGGTCGTGCGCGCCTGGCGCGACGACAGGCCGAGCAGCCGGCCGAACAGCCAGAGGTTCTCGCGGCCGGTGAGGTTCTCGTCGACCGAGGCGTACTGCCCCGTCACGCCGAGCAGCTGGCGGATGACGTGGGGGTGCTTGCGCACGTCGACACCGAACAGCTCGGCAGTGCCGCCGTCCATCGGCAGCAGGGTGGCGAGCATCTGCAGCATCGTGGTCTTGCCGGCGCCGTTGGGCCCCAGCACGCCGAACACCTCGCCGCGGCGCACGTCGAGGTCGATGCCGTCGACGGCGCGCACGTCGCCGAAGGTCTTGACGAGCCCCCGGGCGTGGACCGCCGCGTCGGAGGTGGGGGAAGAGGTCTTGGTGGTCATGGGACCACAGTGCGGGTCGGCGGTTTCACCTCGCCTTCACCGCGGTTTCAGCCTCGCCCGAGCGGGCTTCAGCGCGCCCCTAGGATCGGGCCATGGGTGACTTCATCGGCGCGGTCGACCAGGGCACGACGAGCACGCGCTTCATCGTCTTCGACCACGACGGGCGACCCGTCGCGAAGCACCAGCTCGAGCACGAGCAGCTGCTCCCCCGCGCCGGGTGGGTCGAGCACAACCCGCTCGAGATCTGGGACCGCACCCAGACCGTCATCGGCAGCGCCCTGGGGCAGGCCGGCATCGCCAGCTCCGACCTCGACGCCATCGGCGTGACGAACCAGCGCGAGACGGCGATCGTCTGGGACCGCCACACCGGGCGCCCGTTCCACAACGCCATCGTCTGGCAGGACACCCGCACCGACTCGATCGCCAAGGCGCTGGACGCGGACGGGCGCGGCGACGTCATCCGGCGCAAGGCGGGCCTGCCGCCGGCCACGTACTTCTCGGCGGGCAAGGTGCAGTGGATGCTCGAGCACGTCGACGGCCTGCGCGCGGCGGCCGAGCGGGGTGACGCCCTCTTCGGCACCCCGGACAGCTGGGTCGTCTGGAACCTCACCGGTGGGCCGGACGGCGGCGTGCACACCACCGACGTCACCAACGCCAGCCGCACGATGCTGATGGACCTGACCACGCTGGACTGGGACGACGAGCTGCTCGGCTTCTTCGGCATCCCCCGCTCGATGCTGCCGACGATCAGCTCGAGCAGCGACCCCACCGCCTTCGGCACGACCGCTGCCCCCCGGGGCGGGGCTCCGGTGCCGATCACCGGAGTGCTCGGAGACCAGCAGGCGGCCACCGTGGGCCAGGTCTGCTTCGAGCCCGGAGAGGCCAAGAACACCTACGGCACCGGCAACTTCCTGCTGCTCAACACCGGTGAGGAGCTGGTCCGCAGCAGCAACGGCCTGCTGACCACCGTGGCCTACCGGTTCGGCGACGCGAAACCGGTCTACGCGCTCGAGGGGTCGATCGCCGTCACCGGCAGCGCCGTGCAGTGGCTGCGCGACCAGCTCGGCATCATCTCCGGCGCCTCCGAGGTCGAGACGCTCGCGGCCTCGGTCGAGGACACCGGCGGGGTCTACTTCGTGCCGGCGTTCAGCGGGCTGTTCGCCCCCTACTGGCGCAGCGACGCGCGGGGCGCGATCGTCGGCCTGTCCCGGTTCAACACCAACGCCCACCTGGCCCGGGCCACCCTCGAGTCGATCTGCTACCAGTCCCGCGACGTCGTCGACGCGATGGCGGCCGACTCCGGCGTCGCCCTCACCTGCCTGAAGGTCGACGGCGGCATCACGGCCAACCGGCTGTGCATGCAGCTGCAGGCCGACGTGCTGGGCGTGCCGGTCAGCAAGCCCGTCGTGCCCGAGACCACGGCGCTGGGCGCGGCCTACGCCGCCGGGCTGGCCACGGGGTTCTGGTCGGGCACCGACGAGCTGCGCGCGAACTGGGCCGAGGACGAGCGCTGGGAGCCGCAGTGGAACGACGCCCAGCGGCGTGACGGGTACGCCGGCTGGCAGAAGGCCGTGCAGCGCACCCTGGGCTGGGTCGACGTCGAGTAGCGGGGGCAACCCGAGGTTCAGCGCAGCGGGACGTCGAGCGCGTCGAACACGATGCGGCACAACCGGTTCACCGTGGTCTGGCCTAGGCCAGGCCGCGGGCCATGGCCCGGTGGCAGATGTCCGCCACCTCCGAGATCGTGCGGCGGCCGTACCGGAACCCGTCCGGGCTGTTCGAGAGGATGGCGAGCTGGTACTCACGGTCGTCGGCACTCACCCAGCCGGCCGAGTTCAACCGGTAGCCGTCGGGCAGCGGGCCCCAGCCGTTCTTGGCCGCCACGTGCACCCGGCTCGACTCCGGCGCGAAGACCCCCCACCGCTGCTCCGCGATGACGTCGGCCATGAGGAAGCGGGCGACGGCGCGACGGGAGCCGTCGAGCACGGCATCCGAGGAGAGCACCGCGCCGACCATCCGGTTCAGGTCGCCGGGGGTGGTGCGCCACAGCCCCCACCAGCCGTCGTCCATGTGGGTGTGGTCCATGCCGACGAGGTCCCCGATCCGCCGCACCTCGTCGCGGCCGACCTCGGCCAGCAGCGCCTCGGTGGCTGCGTTGTCGCTGCGGGTGATCATCCGCTCGGCGAGGGAGCGCTGGCGGGCGCTCAGCTGCTTGTCGTCCTCCTGCCGCTGGTGCAGCAGGGTGGTCAGGATGAGCACCTTGATCGTGCTGTAGCAGTAGCCCTCCTCCGCGTCGAAGCGGAAGGACTGGCCGCGGCGCAGGTCGACCAGCTCCAGGCCGAGCTCGCCGCTGCGGCCGTCGAGGTAGTCGTCGAGCCGGTCAGCGAGCTTCGGCGCGTCGACGTGGGTGACCGTCGCCGGGCTCGGGGACGGGCTCGGCGACACCGGAAGGGTTGTCACCGAGCGGGACGTCGTCACCGCAGGCGTGCTCGGCGGCGCGCTGGATGCCGTGGGCGACCCCGGGGCGGCGCACCCCGCCACGACGGCGAGACCGGCTGCCGCGCCGCCTCCGGCGAGCAGCCGGCGGCGGTCGAGGGCGCGTGGCGTCACCGGCAACAGGGTACGGAGCGAACCTCGCGAGCTGCGAATCGGCGTTCTCAGCGGCGCAGCAGGATCGGCGGCCCGTGGTGGTCACAGGTGGCGATGACGTCGTCGTCGACGGTGAGCAGCGGCATCCGGGCGTCGTCCCCGGGCGTGCCCGACCACTGGTGCTCCATGGCGACGTGCGCCACGGGGATGCGGGCCCTCGCGTCGGCGACCGCGGCCGTCATCGCCTCGGTCTCCTCGGCCGGCCAGTAGAGCCGGGTCACCGAGTGCCACACGACGGTGAGCACGCCCTCGTCGACCGGCTCGGCGAGGCGTTGCGCCACCCAGGTCGACGCGGGCGCGCGGTCGACGACCACCGGGTGCTCCCGGGCCACCTCGAGGGCGGCGGCCAGGCGCGCGTGGCGGTCGAGCTGCCAGGGCCAGACGAACGAGGTCAGGTAGGCCGCGCCCTCGTCGGTGGCCGCGTCGACCGGCGCCACGTCACACCCCCGCCGGTCGACGACCTCGACCGGCTCGGGCACGAACCCGGCCGCCCCGCACCGCTCGACGGTGAGCGGCGAGCTCTGCGGACCGGCCGACCAGCCGTCACCGATGAAGCGGTAGCGGTCGACGAGCAGGCCCAGACCGGCTGACGCGCCCGGTTCGAGGAGCCGCACCCGACGAAGCCCGGTGCGGCGCACGGCCTCGGCGAGCCCGACGACCAGCGCCGCGGTACGGGCCGGCTCGTTGGTCTGCGGCGCCTCACGCAGCGAGGCGTGCAGCTCCTCGGCGTGGGCCCCCAGCACCGGGCGCACCACGGGCCAGGCCTCGTGGTGGTCGAGGTGGCCGCCGAGAGCCGGGTAGAAGCCCTCGAGCTGGGGCGCGTCCCCCCGCAGCACGATGCGGAACAGCCCGGCCAGCATCCGCAGCTGCGGGAACTGGCGGGCGGGGGCGTCCTCCCACCCGTCGAAGATCTCGCGGGTGACCCCGCCGACCTCCCAGTCGTCGGCCATCTCGGCGAGCAGCGCCCCGTAGAGGTGGTCGGTGTGGCCGAAGTGGTTCCGGAACCGGTCGGCCAGCGTCTCGCCGTCGAACGCACCCATCCGGCGAGGCTACTTGTGCGACTTCGTGGGACGCGGCTTGGGCCCGACGCCCTTGCCCGGGTTGCTGCGGGTCGGCCGCGGCGACTGCGCCGGTTGCGGCGACTGCTCGGCCGGCTGCGGCGACTGGGCCGGCGCCGAGGTGGTGCTCGTGGCCGCGGTGGGTCCCACGGAGGTCCCGGACGGGGTGGTGCCGGGCACGACCTGCACCACCGGCCGCGCGGTCGTGGACACCACGACGGGGGTCGGGGCATTGCCGACCGCGGTGGGCACCGCGGACGAGGCGGTCGCGGTGGCACTCGGTCGCGGTCGTACCTGAGGGCCTGCGCCGACCGCCCATGCGATGCCCGCGGACCCGATCACGGCCACCGTCGCGAGCACCACGACGGGTCCGCGACCGCGCGCTGCGCTGTGCCGACCCATCGTTCGAGTCTGGCACAGGAACGGCACCCCACGGCCTCGTGGCAGCATGGGCGGGTGAGTGAGCAGCAGAAGCAGGCAGACAACCGCGCCCGCGCGACGACCGACGAGTTCCGCGCCTTCGTCAAGGAGGGCTGGGCCCCCCGGCACAGCCAGGTCACCGGCCGGTCGCCGGCCGCCGGCCACGCCGCCGAGCGCCGAGACGTGCTCAGTGCCGCCTACCCCCGGCAGCGGCTGATCATCCCGGCCGGTGGTCTGAAGGTGCGCAGCAACGACACCGACTACGTGTTCCGCCCGCACACCGCGTTCGCGTGGCTCACCGGGCTCGGCGCCGACCGCGAGCCGGACGCCGTGCTCGTGCTCGAGCCGGTCACGGGGGACGACGGCACGGCATCCGGTCACGAGGCGGTGCTCTACTTCCGCCCGCTCGCCGACCGCGACACCGACGAGTTCTTCGCCGACGCCCGGTACGGCGAGTTCTGGGTGGGTGCCCGCCCGACCCTCGCCGACGTCGAGCTCGAGCTCGGGCTGACCGCCCGCCACATCGACGAGCTCGACGCCGCAGCGGCCAAGGATGCCGGCGAGGTCACGGTGCGCCTCGTCCGCGACGCCGACGCCGAGCTGACCGCGCGCCTGGACGCCGCCCGGGTCGAGAACGGCGCCGCCGAGGAGTCCCTCCAGGAGGCCGACGACGCCCTGGCGCACGACATCTCACACCTGCGGATGCGCAAGGACGAGCACGAGGTCGACCAGATGCGTGCCGCGGTGGCCGCGACCCACCACGGCTTCGAGGCGATGATCGCCGAGCTGCAGCGGGCGGTCGAGGAGGGCCGCGGCGAGCGCTGGCTCGAGGGCACCTTCGGGCTGCACGCCCGGCACCGGGGCAACGGGGTCGGCTACGACTCGATCTGCGCCGCCGGTGACCACGCGAACACCCTGCACTGGATCAAGAACACCGGCGAGGTGCGCGACGGCGACCTCGTGCTCATCGACGCCGGCGTCGAGGTCGACTCGCTCTACACCGCCGACATCACCCGCACCCTGCCCGTCTCGGGCACCTTCAGCGAGGCGCAGCGCGAGATCTACGACGCGGTGTTCGCCGCCCAGGAGGCCGGCATCGCTGCCGTGAGGCCGGGCAACAAGTTCTCCGACGTGCACGCCGCCGCCGTCCGGGTCATCGCCGAGCACCTGCACGCGTGGGGGCTGCTGCCCGAGGGGGTGTCGGTCGACGACACCCTCGACAAGGAGCACGGCCAGTACCACCGGCGCTGGATGGTGCACGGCACCTCGCACCACCTCGGGCTCGACGTGCACGACTGCGCCCTCGCCACCCGCGAGGAGTACATGGATGCCGTGCTCGAGCCGGGCATGGTGCTCACCGTCGAGCCGGGCCTCTACTTCAAGGCCGACGACCTGCTCGCGCCGGAGCGGTTCCGCGGCATCGGGGTGCGCATCGAGGACGACGTGGTCGTCACCGCCGACGGGTGCGAGAACCTGTCGGCCGCGATGCCGAGGTCGTCGGCCGACGTCGAGGCCTGGATCGCCCGCGTCCAGAACCCCTGACCGACAAGCCGTCGGTCAGCCGCGCTTGATGACGTCGAACAGCGCGGCGTGCTCGACGCCGGCGGCCTGGCCGCCTCCGCCCAGGATCATGCCGAGCAGCTGGCGCGGCGTCGGGAACTCCGGGGGCAGGGCGGCGTTGTAGGCCGCGTGCGCCTCGAGCGAGTGCACGGAGGCCTCGAAGTGCTCACCCGACACGTCGACGAAGTGCGTGGGGGTGGCGCTGCCCGCGACGGCGATCGCGGTGACCCCACCCCACGGCTCGAGCCCCTCGTCGGTGAGGTCGGAGTGCAACCAGCGGTTGCCGGCATCCGCGACGGCATCCAGCGTGGCCAGGCCCACCGCGCGGTGGTCGGCCTGGTTGACCATGCCGCCGACGAACCGCTCCCCCCAGGTCTGCCCGACGACGAGCTCGGGGCGGTGCCGTCGGATGGCCCGGGCGATGTCCCGCCGCAGCGGCACGCCGTACTCGATGGCGCCGTCGCGGTGCTCGCCGAAGTCGACCGTGTGGACGCCGACCCGGCGGGCGCTCTCGCGCTCCTCCGCCTCGCGGACCCGGGCGGCCTCGTCGGGGGCCATCGTGTCGATGCCCGCCTCGCCGCGGGTCAGCAGGAAGTAGGTGACGGTCGCACCCTCCGCGACCCAGCGGTGGACGGCGGCGGCGGTGCCGTACTCGATGTCGTCCGGGTGCGCCACGACGCACAGCACTGACGCGAAGGAGCCGTCGAAGGGCTCGAGCTGGGGTGGGGCTGCTGGCTCGGTCATGGCCGAAGGGTATGCCGTCGACCCTCCACGGCGACACACCCGCAACGGGCGGTGCCGCCTGCGCGCTCACGGTCCGGCCCGACGCGCCAGGGCCTTCCGGTCGAGCACCTCGATCGAACCGCGGTGCAGGGCAACGACTCCGTCGGCCGCCAACCGGCGCAGCACCCGGTTGGTCGTCGGTCTGGCTGCCCCGGCGAGCTCGCCGACCGCGTCCTGGGTCAGGGGGACGACCACGGTGCCGGCGCCCGCCGGCGTGTCGTAGCGGTCGCAGATGTCGAGGAGGCGCCGGACGATCCGCTCGTCCGCGGGGACGTGCAGCGCCTCGAGCAGGTGGTCGGAGAGCCGGATCACCCGCTGGGCGAGCATCTCGACGAGCTGCCGCTCGATCGCCGGGTGGTCGGACCGGAGACGCTCGACCTCGCTGAACCCCAGGCTCAGCGTCACCGCGGGTTCGAGGGCGACGACCGTGGAGGTGCGGCGTGGCTGCGACGCGAGCAGTGCCATCTCGCCGAACGTGTCGCCGGGTCCGAGGATCGCGAAGGTCACGGTGTCCCCGGCGGAGGTGCTGCGGCGGGCGGCGAGCCGACCCTCGGCGACCAGGTGCACCGTGTCGCCGGGGTCGGCCTCGTGGAAGACCACCTCGCCGTGGGCGAACCGCCGCCGGTGGGCCGAGGCGAGCACGACCCGCCGGTCGGCATCCGACAGGCCCTGCAGCAGTGCCCACTCCATCCCGCCAGTGCAGCACGCCTCGTCGTCTGTGTCACGGCCAGCACAGAGCGAGGGGCTCGCGAGTGACAGACCCGCGGCACCCCCGCGACGACGCTGGGTGGTGAGCGGAGATCCACTCCGACACCCGGCGAGAGGAGGCCGACGATGCGAACCCATCGGACCCATCGGAACCACCGGGACACCGCGCACCACCACCCGACCGTGCACCGCGAGCAGGGCTGCTGGGTGTGGGACTGCGGGTGCGGCGGGGCGTCGTGCCGCACCAGCCACGAGCAGCGCACCTGGCGGCAGGCCGTCATCGAGGCGCTGCTCCACGCGGAGGCACTCGCGCCCTGAGGGCCCGGTCAGGAAGGTAGCGACGGAGGGGTCGCTGCCTCCCTGGCCTCCTCGAGCAGGGCTCGCTCCGCAGTGTCGTAGAGCTCCTGGGCGGCGGCGGGGGTGTGGCCGATGGCGGTCATCCCCACCCGGCCGAAGGTCGTCAGCGCGCTGAGCATGTGGAAGACCACGCCCGTCTGCCGGGCCTGGTCGAAGCTCAGCCCGGTGCGGGCCAGCAGGTCGAACAGGTCCTCGACGCGCAGCCCTCGCAGGCTCGGGTCCTCGAAGTGGTCGGTGGCCACGAGGTGGCGCTCCTCACCGCTGGGGGTGAGGAACCGCGCGGCCTCGGGGTCGTACCGTCCGTCGGTGAGGAACTGCAGGGTCAGGAAGGGGTGGGTGGTGCCGCCCTTGCGCAGGTTGACCTCGATGGCGTCGGCGACCCAGTCCGCCCCCCGCCGCACCGTGACGAAGTCGACGGCGAAGCGGCCCAGGACGCCCTCCTGGGCCAGCAGCACCCCGATCCGCTGTGCGTCCGCCGTGATGAGGCCGGCATACGCGGGGTCTGCGGGGAAACGGCAGCCGAGGTAGGACTGCCCGCTCGGCCCACCGAGCACCTGGTCGTGGGTCGACAGCACCTCGACCTCGCCCAGCGGGGTCACCCGCATCTGCACGCTCGGGCTGCGCAGCTCGTCACCGACGACCCGCTCCTCGACGATGCCGCCGCGCTCCTGGAGCTTCGCGAGGTAGGCACCCACCGCGATCCTGGTGTCCTCGAGCTCCATCCCCTCGACCCTGGCGGCCACCGCGGCGCGCTCCTGCGGACTTCCCGGCCCCGGCAGGTCCTCGAGGTGCACGACCGCGTTGCCGGAGCCGGAGACGCCCTCGTTGAGCTTGACCATCGCCGCCCGGATGTCGGGGCGCAGGGCACGCAGTGCGAGCAGCGCCTCCTCGAGGTCCTCGCGCGAGTGCAGGTCCTCGACACCCTGCGGGTAGCGCACCCCGGCTCGGCCGAACAGCCGCCGGCACCCGGTCTTGGTGCCGAGCGGGAAGAGCCGGGGATCCGCGCCGTACATGGGGATGCCGAGCAGCAGCGCGAGGTCGCGCTCCAGGGAGGTCGTGTTGTACGGGACCAGGTGCGACAGCGAGGGCTCCGGGATGAGGTCGCGGATGTGGGCGATGAGCCGCGGCCGGCTGAGGATCTTCTCGATGAGGGACTCGGGGCCCGAGTCGTCGACCGAGACGAGGGAGAGCCGGGATCGCACGTGTCCGGGGATGACGCCCGGCAGCAACGAGAGGTAGTAGTCCACGACGAGCGGGTTGATCGGCTGCGAGGTGACGTAGACCATCCGCAGCCTCGGCTGGCGCAGCAGCAGCAGGAAGAACAGGAAGCGCTCCTCCAGCGCCTGGCTCAGGCCGCCGCTGCCCTCCACGACGCGGTCGAGGGTCATCGACGGCACGACGACCACCGACTCGCGCGGGTCGTCGCGGCGCATCGCCTTCCACACCTCCGGCAGCTGCGCCTGGAGCCGGTCGAACACCGCGTTGCGGCCGTCCTCGTCCAGCTCGTCGAGGATCGACCCGCTGACGCCCACCTCGCTCACGACGAGACCACCTCCTCCGAAGGCCCGAGGACCTCGTGCACCTCCACCGGACGGCTGAACCCCTTGAGCTCCATGGCCCCGACCTCCCGCGTCTCGATGGGCCCCTCGATCCCGTGGCGGACCCGCTGGCTCACGAGGATCTGGCCGTCCCCCGCGTTCGCACACAGCCGGGCGGCGAGGTTCGTGACGGTGCCGATCGCGGCGTAGTCGTACCGTCCGGGGAACCCCACCCGCCCCAGGGTCGCGTAGCCCTGGGCGATCCCCACGCCGAACCCGAGGTCGTGGCCCTGCCGTCGCCACAGCTGCGACAGGACGGCCACCCGCGACCGCATCTCGATGGCCATCCGCACCGCCCGGTCCGGTGCGTCCGGGCACGGGACCGGGTCGTTGAAGAACACGAGGATCCCGTCGCCGGCGAAGTGCTCGAGCGTCCCCTCGTAGGCGAAGATCAGCTCACCGAGCGCGAGGTGGTACGCCGACAGGACCTCCATGGTCTCCTCGGGCTCGGCCCGCTCGGCGAACGAGGTGAACCCCCGCAGATCGGTGAAGAGGGAGACGATCTCGCGACGATGGCTCTTGAGGAACGACTCGTCCCCGGTGTCGACGACGACCTGCGCGACCTGGGGTGACAGGAACCGGCGCAGACGGCCCAGCCGCTCGAGCTCGGCCACCTGGGCCTGCACGCGCGCCTCCAGCTCCTGGTTCCACTCCGCCAGCGCCTTCGCCTGGGCGGTCACGGTGTCGTGGTAGCGCTTGACCCGCACGAGGGACCGGACCCGGGCGAGGAGCTCGGCCTGGTTGAGCGGCTTGGTGACGAAGTCGTCGGCCCCCGCCTCGGTCGCCCGCACCTTCTCGGCGTCGCCGCTGGCGGTGACCATGACGACGGGCACGAAGGACGTCGTCGGCTCCTGCCGGATCCGGCGACAGGTCTCGTAGCCGTCCAGGCCCGGCATCATCACGTCGAGGAGGACGACGTCCGGGAGGCCTTCGCCCAGCATCCTCAGTGCCTCCTCGCCGGACGACGCCGTGAGCACGGTGAACCCGTGCGGCGACAGCACGGCATCCATCAGCCGGAGGTTCTGGGGCAGGTCGTCGACGACGAGGACGGTGGCGTCGTCGGTGTTCACGTGGCGCCGTCCGGGCCGCGCGCGTGCCGGCGCACCTGGTCGGGCAGGTCGCGCACGCTGATCGGCTTCTCGAGGTACCCGTCGAAGCCGGACCCGAGCGCTCGCTCCCGGTCGGCCTGCATCGCGAAGGCGCTCACCGCGACGACGGGGATGCCGGCCGTGCGTGGGTCACCGCGGAGCTGCTGGAGCGCGGCGTGTCCGTCGATACCGGGCAGCTGGAGGTCCATGAGGATGACGTCCGGCATCGCCTCCAGCGCGGCCGGCAGCGCCTCCTCGCCCGTGGTCACTGCGATGACCGCGAACCCGGCGTACTCCAGCACGTCGCGAGCCAGCTTGAGGTTGCGCGGGTTGTCCTCGACCAGCAGCACCGACAGCTCGCTCATGGTCGGGCCTCTCCGGCGCCGCCGGTGGCGGCCACCTGGGTCAACCGGTCGGCGAGCCAGCTGAGGTCCAGCTCGCCCTTGGACGCCACGAACTCGATGCGCCCCTTCAACCGGCGGCGGTCCTGCGCCGTCAGCGACTTCGCCGTGAGGACGACGACCGGGATCGCCGTGGTGCGGGGGTCCGCGTGCAGCGCGTCGATGACGGCGAACCCGTCGATGTCGGGCATGAGCAGGTCGACGAGCACCACCGACGGGCGCAGGGAGCGGATGACGGAGATGGCCTCGGCGCCCCCGGCACACGTCGTCACGGTCCACCCGTGGGGCTCCAAGGTCGCCCGGACCAGCTCGAGCGCGGCCGGGTCGTCGTCGATGACGACGATGTCGCGCCGCGAGCTCGACTGGTCCACCCGCTCGGCGACCGCTCGCCACACGGCTCCGAGCAGGCCCTCCTTCGACACCGGCTTGACGAGGTAGTCCGACGCTCCGAGCGCGAAGCCGCGCCCGCGCTCGGGAAGCACCGACACGATGACGACCGGGATCGACGCCAGCTTCGGGTCGCCCTTGAGGACGCTGAGGACGTCCCAGCCGTCCATCCCGGGAAGGTGGATGTCCAGGACCACCGCCGTGGGCCGCAGTGCCCGGATCGCGGCCAGTCCCTCCTCGCCGGTGCGCACGGCGACGGTGCGCAGCCCCGCGGCCGTGAGGTGCACGCCGACGAGCTCCGCGGAGCTGGGGTCGTCCTCGATGACGACGACCGCACGACGCGCGTCCTCGACGGCCGGCTCGCTCCAGCCGGCGACCGGCCCCGGCCGCACCTGACGGGGCAGGGCGAGGCCGAAGGTGCTGCCCAGGCCGACCTCGCTCTCGAGCCACATCCGGCCCCCGTGCAGCTCGACGATCCGCCGGGTGAGGGTCAGGCCCAGGCCGGTTCCCTCCGAGCTCGAGGCCGACCGCGTGCCCTGCTGGAAGGAGTCGAAGATGCGCGACCGGTCGGACTCCGCGATGCCGATACCCGTGTCCGTGACGGTGATGATCACCTCGGGGCCCCCGGTCCAGGCCCGCACCGTGACGGACCCACCCTCCGGGGTGAACTTGACGGCGTTGCTGATCAGGTTGAGCAGGACCTGCTTGAGCCGCAGCTCGTCGGCCGTGATGTGGGTCGGCGCGTCCGCGGCGTCGAAGCGGAGCTCCACGCCGATCTGGCCGGCGCGTTCACGCACCAGCGCGAGAACGCTCTGGATCGAGTCCCCCGCCGGGAAGGTCGTGATGTCCAGATCCATCCGGCCGGCCTCCACCTTCGACAGGTCGAGCACGTCGTTGAGGAGGGCGAGGAGGTGGCGCCCCGCGTCGAGGATGTCCTGCACGTACTCGGCCTGGCGGTCGTTGAGCTCCCCGAACATCCGCTCCAGCAGCACCTCGGAGAAGCCGATGACCGCGTTGAGCGGGGTGCGGAGCTCGTGCGACATGCTCGCCAGGAAGTCGGACTTGTGCTGGCTGGTCGTGGCGAGCTCGCGGCTCTGGAGCTCGAGCTGCTGGTACAGCCGCGCGTTGGTCAGGGCGATCGCCGACTGGCTGGCGAAGGTCGTGAGCATGTCGCACGTCTCGTCGCTGAAGGCGCCCGGTGTCAGTCGCCGCACCACCAGTGCCCCCACGATCCGGTCCGGTCGCACGAGCGGGATCACCACGAGCGAGCGCCAACCCGAGTCGAACAGCAGGCGCAGGTGCGGGTCCAGCTCGATCTCGGACAGGTCGGCCACCTGCACCGGCATCCCCGACGTGGCCGCCCGGCCGACGAACGACTCGTCGACGTGGATGCGGACCGTCTTGAGCTGCGCACGGACGTCGTCGCTCGTGCCGTAGGTCGTGCGCACGCGGAACAGCCCGCTCTCCTCGTCGTACTCCATGAGCGACCCGCCATCTGCACCGGACAGCTCGACGGCGTGCTCGACGATCGTCGTGAGGACCTCGTCCGCGTCGAGGGTCGAGCTGATCGCCTCCCCGACCTCCGCCAGCGCCTCCATCTCGTCGACCTTGCGCGCCAGCTCGGCCGAACGCGCCTGGAGGGCCACGGAGAGCTCGACGTTGCGCAGTGCCAGCGCCGCCTGCTCCGCGAACGTCGACAGCAGGGTGCGGGTGTGCTCGTCGAACGGCTCCACCGTCGTGCGCCACACCGAGAGGACGCCGACCACCTCGTCGTCGACGATCATCGGGGCCCCGATGATCGACCGGTAGCCGGCCAGCCGTTGGAACTCGGGCAGGTTGTAGTCGGGATCCGCCAGCACGTCGTCGATCTGCTGGGTCCGGCGCTCGATCGCGACGCGGCCCGTGAGCGTCCCCCGGTTGCGCGGGACCGGGTGGTCGGCCACGATGGTCGGCGTACTCCCTCCTGAGGCCCTTGGAGGCCACCAGGCGGAACGCGTCGCCGTCGGCGATGGCGATCTGGGCGGCTTGCGCTCGGCAGAGCCGGCAGGCGTACTCGACGACCGCCTCGAAGACGTCGTCCTCCGACGTCGAGGCCTTGGCGAGGATCGACAGGATCTCCCGGGTGGCGCCGAGCTGGTCCTGCGCCTCGGCCAGCCGCGCGGCAAGCCAGACCGGGTCGTCCGCCTCGGCGGCTCGACCGGGGGTGCTGGCCTGGTCGGGGGGTTCGATCACGGGGCTCCGATCACGAGGGGGACCGGGTCGTCCCCCACCGGTTACCCCAAGCAGTGTGCTCCCTCCAACCCCACCTGTCAGTGGCCAATGTGGACCCCCAGCCTCCCCCGGACCGGCGCGCGGGCGGTTCAGGCGACCGGCGGCGGTGGCGGCTGCCGGGGCGGCTGGGTCTGCTGGTGCTGTTGGGGCTGCTCCCACGCCTGCGGCCGAAGGGGCTGTTGCGCGACCCGGGCCTGCTCGGCCTCGCGGACCCGCCGCAGCTCCTGCTCGGCCGCCCGCATCGGGTCCATCTCGGCAAGCATCTCGCGCCCCCGGTGCGCGTGCTTGTGCTCGCAGAGCACCTCGTACTTCGCCGCGACGACCAGGCTCACCGAGGTGAAGTCGCGCTGGCCGCCGCTGGTGAACCGGTAGACGACGGCGGTCCAGATGACGCCGAACAGGGAACCGAAGGCCATCGTCGCCAGGACGCTGACGATGTTGAACCCACCCGGCTCGAAGAGCGCGAAGATCGTGCCGATGAACAGCCCGAGCCAGGCGCCGGACAGGGCGCCCCCGCTGATCACGCGGCCGCGGGTGAGCCGGCCGGTGACCCGCTCGAGCTGCTTGAGGTCGGTGCCCACGATGAGCACGTCCTTGACCGGGAACTCGTGGTCCGAGAGGTAGTCGACGGCCCGCTGGGCGTCGTCGTAGGAGTCGTAGACGCCCAGCGACATGGGGTACTCGAGCGAGAGGCTGGCTCGCAGGCCCGGGCGCATGGGCTGGGTGCTCATGCCTCCATTATCCCCGTCCGCGGGCGGGGGTTCTGCCACGGACCGTAGAGCCGGGAACGCCTATGGTCTGTGGTCATGGCGGCACCCACTCCCCGACACCTCGCCCTCGCGGCGGTGTCGGTGACGGCCGTGGCCGCCCTCGGGCTGGTCGTGGCCGGGCCGCTGACCCCGTCAGAGCCGGCCACACCCTCCAGCGCGTCCGCGGCGCCGGCCACGAGCCCGGCGCCGCCGACCCCGTCGGCGACCCCCTCCCGGTCACCCTCCCCGGTCGCCACGGTCGCGCTGCCCACGGCCCGCCCTCCGAGGGCCCGGCTGACGGGCGACGACCGGTACGCCCTGGCGGTGGCCGCCTCCCGGGCCGCGTTCCCGGGAGCGGCGCACGCCCCGGTGGTCTACCTCGTCTCCGGTGAGTCGCAGGCGCAGGGGTACGCCGCGCTGCCGGCGGCGGCCGTGCGGGGCGGGACGGTCCTGCTGACCCGGCCCGACGGCATCCCTCGCGTGACCGCCGCAGAGGTCGACCGGCTCGCGCCCGACCGCATCGTCCTCGTCGGTGGCACGACCACGGTGCGACCGGCCGTGGCGCGGGAGGCCGCCCGCCACGCCACCACCGTCGAGCGGGTCGACGGCGGCGGACGCGTGGGCACCTCCCTCGCCCTGACCCGTGACGCCTTCCCGTCCGCAGACACTGCGTGGGTCGTCGCCCAGGACCACCCCGAGCACGCGGTCGTGGCGGCGACGGCGGCCGCCGCGCACCGCTCGCCCCTCCTCGTGGTCGACGGCGAGGCGGACGGGCTCCCCGCCGGCCACGCCGACCTGCTGCGCGAGCTGGGCGTCTCCTCCGTGACGGTCGTCGGGCCCTCCGCGGCGGTCTCGGCGGGGATCGTCGACGACCTGGCGGCGGTCGTCGGCGCGGACCACGTCGTGCGGGCCGGCGGCGCGGACCGCTATGCCGTCGCCGCGCGGGTCAACGCGCTCGCGTGGCCCGACCTCCCCCGGGGCGTCGCCTACCTGGCGAACGGGCGCGCCGTCACCACCGCGTTCTCCGGGGCGCTCCTGGCGGGGCTCTCGCAGCGGCCGCTCTACTACACGCTGCCCTACTGCGTGCCGTCGCCGGTCCGACCCGCCGTGACGGCAGCGGGCGTGTCGCGGGTGGTCCCGGTCGGCGGCGAGAGCTCGGTCCGCGGGACCGCCGCACGGCTGGAGGCCTGCCGGAGCATCACCGACCCGAACAGCGACTGGGTCCTCGTCAACCGCCGGAACCCGTTGTCGCCGAACAGGTTCGCACCCGCCGACCTGAAGGTGCCACCAATGCCCAATGCCGGCGACCACCAGATGCGTGCGGATGCCGCGGACGCGCTGGCGAGGATGACCGGCGCGGCAGCGGCGGCCGGCGCCGGACGGATCGGCATCGACACGGCGTTCCGGTCGTACGCCACGCAGGACGCCCTGTACGACACGTGGTTGGCCCGACGCGGCCGCACCTGGGCCGACACCTGGTACGCCCGACCCGGGTACAGCGAGCACCAGACGGGACTGACGGTCGACCTCCTGCCGGTCGGCGAGTCGAACTGCACCATCAACGACTGCATCGACGAGACGCCCCAGGGTGGGTGGCTCGCGCGCACCTCGTGGCGGTACGGCTACATCCTGCGTTACGAGAAGGGGTACCGCTCGACCGTCGGTCTCGGCTTCGAGCCGTGGCACTTCCGGTACGTCGGCACACCGCTGGCCCGGGCGTACCACGAGGGCGGCTGGCACACCCTCGAGGCCTTCCTCGACGAGCCGCCCGCCCCGCGCTACTGACCGCGCGGGCTCACCGGGCCTTGTAGTCCTCGAGGAGGCGGCGGCCGATGATCATCTTCTGGATCTCGGCCGTGCCCTCGCCGATGAGCAGCATCGGCGCCTCGCGGTAGAGCCGCTCGATCTCGTACTCCTTGGAGTAGCCGTAGCCGCCGTGGATGCGGAACGACTGCTCGACGACGTTCGCGCAGTTCTCGGAGGCGAGGTACTTCGCCATCCCGGCCTCGAGGTCGTTGCGCTGCCCGGCGTCCTTCAGCCGTGCTGCCTTGACCATCATCTGGTGGCTGGCCTCGACCATCGTCGCCATGTCGGCGAGGCGGAACAGGATGCCCTGGTGCTCGGCGATCTTCTTGCCGAACGTCTCGCGCTGCTGGGAGTAGGCGATGCCCAGCTCGAAGGCCCGCATCGACAGTCCGCAGGCACGGGCGGCGACGTTGACGCGGCCCACCTCGACGCCGTCCATCATCTGGTAGAAGCCCTTGCCGGGCACCCCGCCGAGCAGCTGGGCGTCGGTGGTGCGGTGCCCCTCGAAGATGAGCTCGGTGGTGTCGACACCCTTGTAGCCCATCTTCTCGATCTTGCCGGGCACCGTGACGCCCTGGGCCGTCTCGCCGAAGCCCGACTCCTTGTCGATGAGGAAGGTCGTCATGTTCTTGTACGGGCTGTCGCTCTCGCCGAGGTCGGTGCGCACGAGCACTGCGACGAGGTTGGCCGAGCCGCCGTTGGTCAGCCACATCTTCTGGCCGGTGACGACCCACTCGTCGCCCTCACGCACCGCCTTGGTGCGGATCGCCGCGACGTCCGACCCGAGCCCCGGCTCGGACATCGAGAACGCCCCGCGGACGTCGCCGGTCGCCATCCGGGGCAGGTAGCGCTGCTTCTGCTCCTCGGTGCCGTGCTGGAGGATCAGGTAGGCCACGATGAAGTGCGTGTTGATGATGCCGCTCACCGACATCCAGCCCCGCGCGATCTCCTCGACGACCAGCGCGTAGGTGAGCAGCGACTCCCCGAGACCGCCGTACTCCTCCGGGATCATCAGGCCGAAGATCCCCATCTCCTTCATGCCCTCGACGATGTCGGTCGGGTACTCGTCCTTGTGCTCGAGCTCGGTCGCGACCGGGATGATCTGCTCGTCGACGAACTCGCGCACGAGCTTGATCAGCTCGTGCTGCTCCTCGGTGAGGCCGTCCGTGGTCTGGAGTCGGGACACGCGTGATCGCCGCCTTCGGCTGGGGTCTGGGTCTGCCTCCCGAGTATGCCGTCGGGCCGCCGGCCGATGGACCCGGCACGGGTGTGAGTCCTCCCACCCCGCCGAGCGCCCCTCGACGGCGCCGCGCCCAGGGGTCACCATGGAGCGATGACGCCGCCCGTCGCGAGCACCGACGCCCCGACCGCCCACAGCCCCGAGCCACCCCCGGTCGTCGGTGGCCGGTTCGCCCCGATCATGGGGCTTCGGCGCAACGCGGTCGACTACGCCGAGAGCATGTGGCGACGGCACGGCGACCTCGTGCACATGGTCGTCGGCCCGCCGGGCGCCAGCCGCGACGTCTGGTGGCTGCACCACCCCGACGGCGCCGCCAGGGTGCTCTCCGGCAGCTCGTGGCGGGCCTACGCCAAGCGCGACCAGGTGCACGACGAGATCGCCCGCTGGCTCGGGCCGGGGCTGCTCACCGCCGAGGGCGAGGACTGGACCCGCCAGAAGCGCTTCGTGCAGCCGGTCTTCACCAAGGTGGCCGTCGAGGGCTACGCCGACCTCATGGTCGAGGAGATCGTGGCGGTGGTCGGCGAGTGGGACGTCAGCGACCAGCCCACCGTCGACCTCGGTGCGCAGATGCAGGGGCTCACCCTGCGCGTCGTGCTCAAGGCCCTGTTCGGCGACTCCGCCGACGACGTGGTGCCCCACGTGCGCGAGTCGTTCCCCGCGGTCTCCGACACGATCATGCGACGCGGCCTGGGCGCGCTGCGGCTGCCGGCCGGCATCCCGACCCGTCGGGTGCGCCGCGGGCGGGCCGCCCGCGAGGACCTCTTCGGGGTGTGCGAGGACATCGTCGCGGGACGCCGCGAGGGCCGCACGACCGGCGAGACCGACCTGCTGAGCCGGCTGATCGCCGCGCGCGACGGCGAGGAGCGGCTGTCCGACGAGGAGGTGCGCGGCCAGGTGCTCGTCTTCATGCTCGCGGGGCACGAGACCACCTCGACGGCGCTGACCTTCGCCCTGCACCTGCTCGGCCGCCACCAGGACGTGCAGGACCGGGTGCGGGCCGAGGTGCGCGAGGTGGTCGGCGACCGGCACCCGACCGCGCGCGACGTGGCCCTGCTGCCCGAGACCACCGCCGCCCTGAAGGAGGCCATGCGGCTCTACCCGTCGGCCCCGATCCTCGGCCGGCTCTCGGTCGAGGAGGACGAGCTGATGGGTCACCGGGTGCCGCCGGGCACCAACGTCGTCGTCGTGCCCTGGACCATCCACCGCCACCCCGACTTCTGGGTCGACCCGCTGGTGTTCGACCCGAGCCGCTTCACGGGCGCCGGGACCCGCCCCGAGCCGACGCACCGCTACGCGTGGATGCCGTTCGGCGGCGGCCCGCGCGCCTGCATCGGCCAGCACTTCTCGATGGTCGAGGCGGTGCTCGCGCTCGCGCTGATCCTGCGTGAGCACCGGGTCACGGCGCTGGCGGACACCGACCAGCTGCCGGTCGGCTCGCTCATCACGCTCTTCCCGACCGAGCCCGTGCTGGCCCGGGTCGAGCGCCTCGCCTGACCCGGCGCGCGTCCCCGCGAAAACCCGGTGGCGCCCGCGCGCACCGGTGCGTCACGCTGGGAGGCGAGCACACGGCATCCGCCGTGCCACGCCGTGAACCGGAACGAACGAAGAAGGAGGCCGACATGTCCACCACTGTCCGGGCCCTCACCGAGCCCTCCCCTTCCTTCCTTCACCAGGAGCACACCAGTGGCACACCAGCCGTTCCACCTGCCCGAGAAGCAGGCCCTCTTCTCGATCGACACCTCACCTGACGCACCTCCCGAGGGGGACCGCTGGTCCTCCTGGGACGGCGCGACCCACGGACCCAAGCCGCGCCCCGACTGGGTCGTGACATCGCTCGGCGCCGTCGAGAGCGACCTCGGCGTCCTCAAGACCGGCAAGGAGGCCGACGTCCACGTCCTGCGGCGCTGGGTGCCGGGCAGCGGGCGGGTCAGCACGATGGCCGCCAAGCGCTACCGCAACGGCGACCACCGGCTCTTCCACCGCGACGCCGGCTACCTCGAGGGCCGTCGCGTCCGCAAGAGCCGCGAGATGCGGGCGATGGCCCGGCGCACCGACTTCGGCAAGCAGGTGATCGCCGGGCAGTGGGCCGCAGCCGAGTTCGACGCGCTCGGGCGGCTCTGGGAGCTCGACCTGCCGGTGCCCTACCCCGTGCAGCTCGACGAGTCCGAGATGCTCATGGCGTTCATCGGTGACGACACCGGCGACACCCCGGTCGCCGCCCCGCGACTGGTCTCCACGCGGCCCGAACCGGCGCTGCTCGCGGAGCTGTTCGAGCAGCTGCGCTCGGCGATGCTCACTCTCTCGCACCACGGCTGGGCGCACGGCGACCTGTCGCCCTACAACGTGCTGGTCCACGAGGAACGGCTCGTGCTCATCGACTGGCCCCAGATCGTCGACGTCATCGGCAACCCCCAGGGCTTCGACTTCCTGGAGCGCGACGCGACCACGATGGCGACCTGGTTCGTGCGCCGGGGGCTCGACGTCGACCCCGGCGAGCTCGTCGGCGACCTCGTGGCGGAGGCGACCAGCCGGTTCTGATGGGGGCGGACCCCCTACGCTGCGACGTATGCCGCCCGCACCCCTCGCACTCGCCGCCCCCACCGTGCCCGACCCGATGGAGGCACCACCGATCCGTTGGGGCGTGCTCGCTCCCGGCGGCATCGCCAACGTCTTCGCGGATGCCGTGCACGAGGGCACCCGCTCGCGGGTCGTCGCCGTGGGCTCGCGGTCGGTCGAGCGGGCGCAGGAGTTCGCCACCCGGCACGGCGCGCAGCGGGCCCACGGGTCCTACGCCGACCTCGTGGGCGACCCCGACGTGGATGCCGTGTACGTCGCCAGCCCGCACAGCGAGCACCACGAGCACGCCCTGCTCGCCCTGCGCGCCGGCAAGCCGGTGCTCGTGGAGAAGGCGTTCACCCGCAGCCTGCGCGAGGCCGACGAGGTGCTGGCGACGGCCGAGGCGTCGGGGCTGCTGGCCGCGGAGGCGATGTGGAGCCGCTACCTGCCGACCTACGACGTCATCCGGCGCACCGTCGAGGCCGGCACCCTGGGCGAGGTCGTGCTCGTCGACGCCGACCACGGCCAGCTGCTCTGGCCGGACGGCCCGGCCAGGCTCTCGCAGCCCGAGCTCGCCGGCGGGGCGCTGCTCGACCTCGGCGTCTACCCGGTCTCGTTCGCCGACCACGTGCTCGGCGGCCTCGAGGGCGTCACGGCGCACGCCACGCTGACCGACCTCGGGGTCGACGCGACCACGACGATCGCGGCCCGCGGGCCGAGCGGCGCCCTCGCCCACGTGTGGTGCTCGATGGCGGGCGCGACGTCCTGTCCGGCCCGAGTGGTCGGCACGAAGGCCCGCCTCGAGGTCGAGGGACGGTTCTACAACGTGCAGAGCCGGGTGCGGCTGGTCGGGCCCGACGGGAGCGTCCTGGACGAGTTCGTGCCGACGGTGGCCACGCACGGGTTCCGGTTCGAGGCGGCCGAGGTCGCCCGCGCCCTGGCCGCCGGCCGGCTCGAGACCTGGTCGATGCCGTGGGCGGCCACCCGCAGGGTCATGGCCGCGATGGACGAGGTGCGTCGCCAGGTGGGGGTCGTCTACCCGGGCGAGGCGGAGGGCGTGTGAACCTCCTGCACTCCCTGCTCGTCGTCGCGGGCGTCACGGCGGTCACGGTCACCTCGATGCTCCTCGTGCGTCGCCGGGCCCCGGCCGGCAGCTTCTTCAGTGACGGGGACCGCGCCTCAGGAGTCTTCGGGGTGCTGGCCACCGGGTTCTCGGTGCTGCTCGGCTTCATCATCTTCCTGGCCTTCCAGGCGTACGACGACACCAGGGCCGGGGCCGAGACCGAGGCCGCCGTCGTCTTCCAGATGGTGCAGACCGCGCAGCTGATGCCCGCGGGCTCGTCGAAGGAGCTCACCGGCGAGCTGGTCTGCTACGGCCGCTCGGTCGTGGGCACCGAGTGGGACGCCGTGGCCCGTGGCGGTGACCAGGACTCGATCAACCCGTGGGGGGCGAAGATGTTCATCACCGTGGCCGCCCTGCAACCGAAGACCTCCACCGAGCAGTCGGCCTACGACCGGTGGATGGAGCAGACGGCGGACCGGCAACAGGCCCGCAACGACCGGGTGCACACCGCGCAGGGCATCATCCCCGCGCCGTTGTGGTTGGCGCTGTACCTCATCTGCACCGTGATCTTCGTCTACCTGCTGTTCTTCGCCGACAGCGCCGAGCGGGCCCTGACCCAGGCGGTGCTCATGGGCAGCGTCACCGTGGTCATCACGGTGCTCATGCTGCTCCTCGGCTTCTTCGACAACCCGCACGGTGACGGCCTCGGCCAGCTGAAGCCGACCGAGATGGAGCGCTCGCTGCGCATCATCGACGCCCAGCTGAACGCGCTCGGGCTCACCGACACCGCCCCGTGCGACGAACGGGGCAACGCCACCGGCTGAGGGGTCAGCCGGGCTCGGCGTCCCGGCGCCGGCGGGCGGGTCACCAGGATGACCACGCTGACCAGCAGCACCCAGGCCGGGAAGAGCAGCTGCACCCACTTCTGCGCGTCGGCGGCGATGAGGAGCAGGAGGGCGACGGCATAGCCGAGCAGTGACGCCCACCGCGGCAGCGCAGCGGTGCGCAGCCCCACGGTGCTCACCGAGATCACGAACACGGCCGCCATCCGCATCGCGTAGATCGACATGAGCGCGTGCGCCGAGCTCGAGCCGTAGCTCCAGACCACGACGTCGGAGTCCACGTCCGCCGAGATCCGCACCAGGCTGGTGGTGGTGGCGGCCGCGCCGAAGAACATCGCGAGGAAGAGCAGCCCGCTGCCCAGGAACACCGTCGAGAACAGGCGGTCCTCCACGTCACCCAGCTGGTCGCGGACCACCCCGACGAACCACAGGAACGCGATGCCCGCGAAGGGGACCAGGTTCAGGCTCCACCGCACCAGCCGGAGCCGGCCCGGGTCGGTGCGCAGCTCGGCCAGGCCGCCCGCGTCGAGCGCGATGCGCAGCATCACCATGGCCGCCAGCATCAGCACGCCGAAGGCGATCCCGGCCGCGGCGGCCGACCGGCGGCTGTGCCAGTGGCGCGCGGTCAGGAGGCGAGGCGGGGCGGTGGTCACGCGACCAGCATCGGGGGTCACCGACCCGTGTCGAGGACCGCGTCGGTGGGTCAGCCGGTCAGCGCGGCGAGGAACACCGACTCGAGGTCCTCGGGCTGCGCTGCCGTGTAGGCCCTGCCCTTGGTGGTCGCGGCGATGTTCCTCAGGGCCCTGGCGTCGGCGCCGGACCCCAGCGCGATCGTCACGACCTCCACCGGGCGGGCCGGGTCGGCGCCGTCGACGAGCCGGTCGAGGGTCGTGCGCAGGTCGGGGCTGCCCGGGTCGTCGTTCTTGCCGTCGCTGATCAGCACGACCGTGTTGGGGCCCGGCTGCCAGGTCGAGCGCACGGCCCCCACCGCGGCCAGCGTCGTGTCGTACAGCCCGGTGTCACCGTCGGCGACGATCCGCGGGACGGCCGAGGCGATGGTGTCGCGGGCGGTGCCGCTCCCGACCCGGCGGTCGAGCCGGCCGAGCGGCACGACGGCCCTCCAGTCGTTGCCCTTCGCGGCGCGCGAGAACGTCCACAACCCCACCGACGCCTGGTCCGAGAAGAACGGCAGCGACGTGAGCAGGGCCTCCTTGGCGACGGTCAGCCGGGTCTTGCCGGTCGTGCCGACCTCCTCACGCATCGAGCCGGACGTGTCGAGCACCACGAGCAGGGAGCCCCGCCGGTCCAGCGCGGTCCAGTTCTGCAGGGTGCGGGCGAGCACGTCCTGGCTGGGCTGGGCCGGGGTGTAGCGCGGCTCGGTCGGCACGACGCCGGTGGCCGGCGTCGCCGACGCGCCGAGGCGGGCGGCCCGCCATCCGGCACGCTGGAGGGCGTCCTGGGGGGCACCCCGCACGATGAAGTCGGCGAACGCCTCCGATGCCGTGCGCTGCGCGTCGCTGACCCACTCACCGCGCAGCGGCAGCACCGGCACCTCGCTGACGACCCAGCCCTCGGTCGGGTAGATGGCCGCGACCTCGACGGCCGGCTTGGCGGCGTTGAAGGCGACCACCTCCTGCTCGGTCGCCGGCACGATCGGCAGGTCGCGCAGGCCCTCGGCGGCGTTCGTGCCCGGGGCCCGCAGCGCGGCCAGGGCCCCGGCCAGGTTGCCGGTGGCGCCGTTGACGGCGTTGTGCGCGGTGACCAGCCGGCGGCGCAGGTCGTCGGTGGCCTCGGCGCCGATCGCCAGGTCGCGGTACACCGCCACCGTCGAGCCGAGCCCGGCGGTCGAGGTCAGCGGGTCCGGCCAGTCGAGTCGCACGGCGCCCCACTCGGGGTGCTTGGCCGCGGCCCAGCCGGCGGGGTTGGCGGCCAGGGCGCTGAGCTGCTCCCACGAGGGTTGCTCGGTCCGGCCAGCCGAGGGCCTCGGCCATCGGGCGCGGGGCGGCGAACACGACCGGCGTGGCGGCGACCACCGGGAACGTACGGGGCAGCACAGCGCTCACCCGGGGGTCACGGGCCAGCACGCTGCTCCACAGCGAGGAGTCGGGCACCCAGGTCGTCGGCGCGTTCGCCGTGTCCCCGTCGAGGGCGCGGCTCACCTGCTCGGAGAGCTCCTGCGGTGAGGCGGCGGTGATCTTCGTGGTCGTGCACGGCACCCCGGCCCGGTCCTTCACCCAGGTGTCGAAGTCGTCGGCGAACTCCTCGAGCGTCGAGGAGAGCTCCGGCGCGGCGGCGATCCGCAGGGTCGCGTCGCCGGCGCAGCCCTTCGCCGAGATCGCGTCGGCCGGATCGCGCAGCACGACGATCCCGATCGTGGCCACGAGCCCCACGAGGACGACCACCGCCATGACCACCCAGGGCCACCGGCGCCGTCGTCGGGCCAGCGCGTGACGGCCGCGAGCGGGAGATCCAACGCCCTTCCCTCCGGCGTCGGGCGCGCCTGCTTCAGCCGTCATGGGGCGAGTGTGGCCGATGAGACACCCGCTACGGCGCCAACCACCGAAAATGCCCTCTCCGCGTTCCCCGGCCCCGGCACGTTCAGCGGACGAGGACGCGGCTGCCGACCGGCATCAGGTCGGCCGCCCAGACCATGTCGATGGCGGCGTTGCTGAGCCGGGCGCACCCGTGCGAGTCGGGCCACGGCGGGATGTTCTGTGAACCGTGCACCGCGATGCCGCGGTTGAAGAACCGCGGCCGCCACAGCTCGCCCAGCGAGTTGGTCACCGGGCCGTCGACCGCCCGGTAGACGGTGTAGCTGCCCCGCGGCGTCTTCGCGAGCGCGCGGTGCCCGGTGGTCGAGGTGTACTCCTCGCCGCTGCCGGTCGAGGTGTTGAGGATCGTGCGCACCGAGCCGCCGCGCACGACGAGGAGGAGCTGCCGGTCGAGGTCGATCTCGACGCCGTCGCCGCTGAGCGCGGCCTTCGGCCGGACGCCGGCCTTGAGCGCCCGCAGCGTCCGCGGCCCGACCACCCCGTCACGCTTGAGGCCTGCGGCCTTCTGGAACGCCCAGACGGCCTGCTGGGTCAACGACCCGTACGCGCCGTCGGGGGTGCCCAGCCAGTAGCCCAGCTCCTCGAGGCGCTTCTGCATGGCGAGCACCTTGGGGCCGGAGTCGCCCCGGATCAGGCTGGTGCGTGGCTTCGCGGTGACGTCGGCGTCGGGGAGGGCGTCGGTGTGGGACGGGGTCGGTGTCGCCGACGGGGTGGGAGTCGTCGAGGGCGTCGGTGCTGCGCTGTCCGACGGGGTCGGTGTCGCGGTGTCCGACTCGGCCGTGGTCGCGGTGTCCGAGGGGGTCGAGGTCGCGGTGTCCGGCGAGGGCGGTGCCGAGGGGGTCCTCGACGGGGTGGTGCTCTCGGTCGGCGTCGACGCGGCCTCGGCGGCCGGGGTCCAGGAGACGTCCAACGACCCGCAGCCGGCGAGCAGCACCGCGGCTGCCGTCAGCGCGGCAGCGGTCGTCGCCCGCGTGCTCCTGGTCCGACCCATCCGTCCACTCCGTCCCGTGCACTGGCGGAACCACCGGCCCCCAGCAGAAGGGATGCGAGTCGGTGTGCGCCAGTCGACGCGCCGGTCGTGACCGACTCTTTGCCTCCGGGCCCGGCGGCCGACCCGGCGGCGTCAGCCTCGGTTCCGGATCGCCTCGTCGGTCGCGATCACCGTGCGGGCGATCTCGACGTGGAGGCTCTCCACCATTCTCCCCCGATGGGTCACCACGCCCGCGCCGGCGCCCGCCTCCCAGGCGGCAAGCAGCCCACGGGCCTCCTCGACCTCCTCGGCCGAGGGCGCGAAGACCTCGTTGCACGGGCCCACCTGGCCGGGGTGGATCAAGGTCTTGCCGTCGAAGCCCAGGTCGCGCCCCTGACGGCACTCGGCCTCGAACCCCTCGAGGTCAAGGACGTCGTTGTGGACCCCGTCGAGGATCGCGACACCGGACCGCCGGGCGGCCAGCAGCGCCAACGACAGAGCGGTGAGCAGCGGCTCGCGGCCCGGCACGTGGCGCGCGCCGAGCTCCTTGACGAGGTCGTTGGTCCCCATCACCAGCACCGCCAGTCGCGATGAGGCCGAGGCGATCTCGCCAACTGAGAGCACCGCCTCCGGCGTCTCGACCATCGCCCACAGCCGGGTGTGCTCCGGGGCACCGTGGCGCTCCATGGCCCCCACCAGCGAGCGGACCTCGTCGGCGCTGTTCACCTTCGGAACGACGATGCCGTCGGGTCCGGCCGCGCACGCCGCCACCAGGTCGTCGTCGTGCCACACGGTGCCGCTGCCGTTGACCCGGATCGTCACCTCGCGCGTGCCGTACTCACCGGATGCCGCTGCCGTGCACGCGTTCTCACGCGCCGCGACCTTGTGGTCCGGACCGACGGCATCCTCGAGGTCGAGGATCAGCCCGTCGACCGGGAGGGTCTTGGCCTTTTCCAGGGCGCGCTCGTTGTTGGCCGGCATGTAGAGCACCGAGCGCCGCGGCCGGAAGGCCGGGACGGCGCTCACGCGCGTGCCTCCCCGCTCGCGGTGGGCGGCACGGCATACAGCGCGGCCAGCTCGGGGTCGTTGGCCGAGAGCCGGTCGGCGAGCTCGAGGATGACGAGGCACTGCTTCAGGCTCGCGTCGTCCTCCATCTTCCCGTCGAGCATGACCGCACCGGTGCCGTCACCCATGGCCTCCTTGACCCGGCGGGCGTGGGCGACGTCCTCGGCGCTCGGGCTGAAGACCTGCTTGGCGATGGCGATCTGCACCGGGTGCAGCGTCCAGGTGCCGACGCAGCCGAGGAGGAAGGCGTTGCGGAACTGGTCCTCGCACGCGACCACGTCGGCGATGTCGCCGAACGGGCCGTAGTACGGGAAGATCCCGTGCATCGCACACGCGTCGACCATCCGGGCGATCGTGTAGTGCCAGAGGTCCTGCTGGTAGGTGTCGCGGTGCGCGGCGAGGTCGCCGCCGACCGGGTCCTGCCGCACCAGGTAGCCGGGGTGGCCACCGCCGACGCGCGTGGTCTTCATCCGGCGGTCGGCCGCGAGGTCGGCCGGCCCGAGGCTGATGCCCTGCATCCGCGGGCTGGCGCCGGCGATCTCCTCGACGCTGGCCACACCCCGGGCCGTCTCGAGGATGGCGTGGACGAGGATCGGCCGGGCCAGGCCGGCGCGAGCCTCGAGCTGGGCGAGCAGCCGGTCGACGTAGTGGATGTCCTCGGGGCCCTGCACCTTGGGCACCATGATGACGTCGAGCCGGTCGCCGACCTCGGAGACCAGGGTGGTCAGGTCGTCGAGCACCCACGGGGAGTCGAGCGAGTTGACCCGGGTCCAGAGCTGGGTGTGCTCGCCGAAGTCGGTGCTGCGGGCGATCTCGACCAGCCCGGCGCGGGCGGCCTCCTTGTTCTCGGCCTTGACGGCGTCCTCGAGGTTGCCCAGGAGCACGTCGACCGACCCGACGAGCTGGGGCACCTTGGCGGCCATCTTGGGGTTGCTCGGGTCGAAGAAGTGGATCATCCGGCTCGGCCGGGCCGGCACCTCACGCACTGGCGCGGGCGCCCCCACGGCGAGGGGCGTGAAGAAGTCCTTGGCGCTGCGCATGCGGGGCCTCTCGTCGGCGAGATGGGGTCTGCCGGGGACGCTAGCAGCGCGGTGCAGCCACGTCGCATGAGCCACGTCACGGTGTGACCGAGGACGCGCCGGGAAGGGGCGCGTAGGAGGACCTCAGCAGCTCGAGGCGCTCCCAGGGGTCGTCGCGCACGTCGGCGACGCGCTGTGCGGCAATCGCTGCCGCCGGACCGCGGGCCCCCACTAGCGCCCCACCACGTGGAACTCGACGCGGTGCACGAGGGTGTCGTCGTGGATGGGGCCGGCATGGGCCGCGCGCGTGCGCAGCGCCTCCCGGTCACGCTCACCGGCCTGGCGGACGTCCTCATCCGTGACGGCGGAGAACGGCAGCATCTCCAGTGAGTCGACCTCGATGACGACGCCGGCGGTCCGGTAGAGACCGCCGACCTTGACCTGCGGTCGGCTCCACAGGCGGATCGAGACGGTGATGTCGCCGTCGGCCACACCGTCGCGAAGTTCCCGGCTGAACATCACGCCTCGAGGTTACGGCGGTTCGTGATGCCTGCCACCGACCCGGTCGGCTCGGTACCCTGAGCACCAGGTGATCTCATGCGCGATGTTGTCCTCTACACCCTGTTGTCGCTCGACGGCGTCGCCGAGGAGCCGGGCGACTGGATGTTCGAGGCCGACGAGGACGTGTTCACCAACCTCGCCGGCGTGATCCGCTCCCAGGACGACGTCCTGCTCGGACGCGGCACGTACGACTACTGGGTCGAGTACTGGCCGACCTCGCAGGTCCAGCCGTTCGCCGACTTCGTCAACGGCACGACCAAGCACGTCTTCACCTCGAGCCGCCCGAGCCTGCCGTGGTCGGGGACCACGGTCGTCGACGTGCCCCTGGTGCCCTACGTCGAGGAACTGAAGCACGGCCGTGGCGGCGACGTCGGGGTGCACGGAAGCATCCGGCTGGCTCAGAGCCTGCTGGCGGCCGACCTCGTCGACCGGCTCGAGCTGGTCATCGTGCCGACCCTGGCCGGATCCGGTCGCCGTCTGTTCACCGACCAGCCCAGCTTGCGGCGACTCGCACTCACCAAGGCGACGCGGTCCGTCACCGGATGCGTCTTCCTCGGCTACCAGCGTCCTTGAACCGGCCGCGAGGCCCGCGACGGGCGTGGTCGCGGGTCAGCGGCTCTCGGCGTACCAGGTCTCGCTGACGGAGCGGCGCATCGTGACCCGCTGGCGGGTCTGGGCGAGGATGCCGGCGATCGCCAGCACCAGCAGCAGCACGAACCAGATCCAGCTGGTGTCGACAGCGTCGGTGAAGCCGGTGCGCGTGAAGTCGGCCGAGTCCATCGAACCGAACACCAGCATCAGGCCGGCGACCACGCTGACGGCACCGGCGATGGAGCTGGCGACGGCGAGCACGATCATCGGCATGTTCCCGAAGATCGACACCAGGGCGAGCACCGCACCGACCACCACGCCCACGAGCACGGCGACCCAGTTCCAGTCGATCCCCAGTGCGACGACGAGGCCGGAGCCGATCACGAAGCCGAACGCGCCCATGGCGATGATCACGGCCACCGCGTAGTAGAGGTAGGCGAACAGCGCGAAGATCAGGGCGAAGACGAACCCCGTGACCCAGCCGAGCACGGTGCCGAGGAAACGCTCATCCGAGAGCCCGGCGAAGAGCCCCGCCCCGAAGGCGAACCCGGCGAAGAACCCCCAGATCGGGATCACCAGCCGCAGCACGAACTGCCCAGCGAAGATCATGACGAACCCCGCGATGATCGCGAAGAGGCCAAGGATGATGTCTGCCATGCCTGCAATGTAGGGCTCGCAGCGCCCGGACCCGTGCGACGACACGACGATCCGCGCGTCGGGGTGAGCCGCGAAAGCGGTGTGGGAGGCTTCGAGGGTGAGCGAGGAGCGGCCCGAGGTGCCACCGGCACCCGTGAACGTCACCCGGCTGATCCACGAGGCGGCCACCAAGTCCGGGCTGCTCTGGGTGCGCCTGCCCGACGGCGGCACCCACCCGGTCTGGCACGTCTGGCACGACGACGGGGACGACCGGGGCACCGGGCCGGCGGCCTACGTCGTGTCCGGGCCTGGCGAGCAGCCACTGCCCTGGCTGCCCGACGAGGTCGAGCTGATCCTGCGCAGCAAGGACACCGGCGGGCGCCTGGTCACCGTGCACGCGACGGTCCGCGAGGTCACCCCCGAGGATGCCGGGTGGGACGCCGCGGTCGAGGTGCTGCGGCCCGAGCGGCTCAACGCGGTGGGCGACACCGCCGAGCGGTGGCGGCAGTCGTGCACCATCCACCTGCTCACCCCGCACGGCCGGCTCGTCGAGGGCCCGGGGTCGTACGGCGACGGCTCGGGGCGGGCGCCGGTGCGCCCGGTCGCCACGGCGACCAGCGGCTGGCGGCCGTGGCACTGGCGCGGTCGGGCCGACGCCCGCCGCAACACCCGGCCGTGACCGCACCCGCGAGGTGACCGGGCCGGGCGCCTCGCCCCCGATAGCCTGTCCCGGTGAGCACGCCGACCCGCGCCTTCGTCGGCCGCCTGACCGAGCTCAGCGTCTTCGACCCGCTCGGTGACCAGGTCGGTCGGGTTCGCGACGTCGTCGTCACCTTCAGCCTGGCCCACACGAGGCCGCGCGTCATCGGCATGGTCGTCGAGGTGCCGGGGCGCCGCCGGGTCTTCGTGCCGATGACCCGGGTCACCTCGGTCGAGGGTGGTCAGGTCATCACCACCGGCCTGGTCAACATGCGCCGCTTCGAGCAGCGCGGCAACGAGACCCTGGTCGTCGCCGAGCTCTTCGAGCGCCCGGTCCAGGTGCGCACCGACGAGGGCGTGGTCGTCGACGCGACCGTCGAGGACGTCGGCATCGAGCAGCTCGGCACCCGCGGGTGGGGCGTGGCGCGGGCCTTCGTGCGCACCGGTGCGAGCCGCGGCGGCCTGGGCCGGCTCGGGCGCCGCCGCGGCGAGACCCTGCTCGTGCCGATCGAGGACGTCGTCGGGCTGCGTGAGCCCACCTCGGGCCAGAGCGCGATCCGCCTGCTGGAGGCCTACGAGGACCTCAAGCCCGCCGACCTCGCCGAGGTCATCCACGACCTCAGCCCGCGCCGCCGCGCCGAGGTCGCCGCGGCGCTGGACGACGACCGCCTCGCCGACGTCATCGAGGAGCTGCCGGAGGACGACCAGGTCGAGATCCTGGCGGGCCTGGCGGTCGGCCGAGCCGCCGACGTGCTCGAGGCGATGGAGCCCGACGACGCCGCCGACCTGCTCGCCGAGCTGCCCAAGGAGCGCCAGGAGGAGCTGCTCCAGAAGATGGAGCCCGACGAGGCCGCCGACCTGCGGCGCCTGCTCACCTACGACGAGAACACGGCCGGTGGCCTGATGACGACCGAGCCGGTCATCCTCGGCCCCGAGGCCTCGATCGCCGAGGCGCTGGCGGTCGTGCGGCGGGTCGAGCTGTCGACCGCCCTGGCCACCACCGTCTTCGTGTGCCGGTCCCCGCTCGAGACCCCCACCGGTCGCTACCTCGGCATGGTCCACATCCAGCGGCTGCTCCGCGAGCCGCCGCACGCCCCGATCGGCGGCATCCTCGACAAGGACGTCGAGCCGCTGGCGCCGGACGCCACCCTGGGCCAGGTGGCCCGGATGCTGGCGACCTACGACCTGGTCGGGCTGCCCGTCGTCGACGCCGAGGGCCACCTGCTGGGCGCGGTCACGGTCGACGACGTGCTCGACCACATCCTCCCGGAGGACTGGCGCGAGGAGCGCCACGACGTCGTGACCCCCGAGGGGGTGCGCCGTGGCTGAGCGCGAGCGCCGGGCGCGCATCGACCAGCCGCGCGAAGGACGCCGCCGCTGGAACGCCCCGACGATGTTCACCGAGGAGACCTTCGGGGTGATCTCGGAGAAGTTCGCCCGCTACATGGGCACCCCGTACTTCCTCCTCGGGATGACCGCCTTCGTGGGCGCCTGGCTGCTCTGGAACACCATGGCGCCCGAGAACCTGCGCTTCGACCCGTACGCCTTCATCTTCCTCACCCTGATCCTCAGCCTGCAGGCGTCGTACGCCGCCCCGCTGATCCTGCTGGCGCAGAACCGCCAGGCCGACCGCGACCGGGTCGCCCTCGAGCAGGACCGCAGCCGCGACGAGCGCAACCTCGCCGACACCGAGTTCCTCACCCGCGAGGTCGCCGCCCTGCGCATCGCGCTGCGCGACCAGGCGACCCGCGACTTCGTGCGCGGCGAGCTGCGCGACCTGCTCGACGAGCTGGAGGAGCGCGGGCTGGTGCTCGTGCGGCGTGAGGACCTCGGGCCGACGGACGAGCCGTTCGCCCCGCCCTCGGCCCCGGACCGGAGCACCGGCTCGCCGACCTAGACTGGGCCCATGCCCCAGGTCAGCTCCGACGCCCTCCACGCCGCGCTCGAGACGGTCATCGACCCCGAGATCCGCAAGCCCGTCACCGAGCTCGGCATGGTCGAGAGCGTCGCCGCCGACGAGGCGGGCCACGTCGCGGTCACCATCCTGCTCACCGTGGCGGCCTGCCCGCTCAAGGAGACCCTCACCAAGGACACCACCGCGGCGCTGGCCGCCGTCGAGGGCGTCACCGGGGTCACCGTCACGCTCGGGGTGATGAGCGACGAGCAGCGCGGCGAGCTGAAGACGATGCTGCGCGGCGGGGTCGCCGAGCGCGAGGTGCCGTTCGCGCGGGCCGGCTCGCTCACCCGCGTCTACGCCGTCGCGTCCGGCAAGGGCGGCGTGGGCAAGTCGTCGGTCACCGCCAACCTCGCGGCATCCCTGGCCCAGCAGGGGCTGCGGGTCGGCGTCGTCGACGCCGACATCTACGGCTTCTCGATCCCCCGGATGCTCGGGGTCACCGGCCGGCCCACCCAGGTCGACGACATGATCCTGCCGCCGCTCAGCCACGACGTGAAGGTCATCTCGATCGGCATGTTCGTACCCGGCAACCAGCCGGTGGTCTGGCGCGGGCCGATGCTGCACCGCGCCCTGCAGCAGTTCCTCGCCGACGTGTTCTGGGGCGACCTCGACGTGCTCCTGCTCGACCTGCCGCCGGGCACCGGCGACATCGCCATCTCGACCGCCCAGCTGATCCCGGGCGCCGAGATCCTGGTCGTCACCACCCCGCAGGCCGCCGCCGCCGAGGTCGCCGAGCGGGCCGGCGCGATCGCGCTGCAGACCCACCAGCGGGTGGCCGGCGTCATCGAGAACATGAGCTGGCTCGAGCTGCCCGACGGCACCCGCCAGGACATCTTCGGCTCCGGGGGCGGGCAGCAGGTCGCCGACTCGCTGACCCGGGCGATCGGCGCCGACGTGCCGCTGCTCGGCCAGATCCCGCTCGACACCCGGCTGCGGATCGGCGCCGACCAGGGGATGCCGGTCGTGCTCGGCGAGCCCGACTCCCCCGCCGCCGTCGCGTTGCGAGGGATCGCCAAGGGGCTGGGCTCGCGCGCTCGTGGCCTCGCCGGCCGATCGCTCGGCCTGACCCCCGCCGGTCGCTGACCGCCGGTCGCTGACCGCCTACGTCGCGTCGACGTCCCAGGGGACGGGACGCGTCGGGTCCCAGCTGCGCGGGTCGCCGAGCGCCGGGGCACCCGGCTCGCCGTCGTCGACACTGGTGCTGTAGGTCGGGGCGTCACCGTCGGCTGCCCCGGCTGCGAGCGCCCCACCGGCGGCCGCCGCGGCGACACCGCGCCCCGAGGCCGCGCCGCGGACCGAGTCGATCTCGCCGCGGATCGGAGCGATGGCCTCGTCGAGCGGGTCGAGGAGGGCCTCCTTGACGATACGGCGCGGGTCGTACTGGCGCGGGTCGTACTGGCGCCAGTTGATGTCCTCGTACTCGGGCCCGAGCTGGTCCTTGAGCTGGTCCTTGGCCCCCTCGGCCATGACCCGCAGCCTGCGGATGGCCTGCGCCAGCTTGGCGGCGTACTCGGGCAGCCGGTCCGGGCCGAGCACGAACACCGCGATCAGCGCGAGGAGCACGATCTCCCAGCCGTTCACGCCGAACACCGTGCCGTCACCGCCCTCTCGTCGACCAGACCGCCCGGCGGGTGGTCACCCCGCCGAACCTTCGAGGACCATCGTGACATCCCGCTCGCTCCCGCTGCGACGGATGGTGACAGTGACCTTGTCACCGACCGCGCGCGCCCGGATGGCGACGACGAAGTCGCCGCCCTCGGAGACGGGCTTGCCGTCGAAGGCGATGACGACGTCGCCGGCCTTGAGCCCGGCTCGGTCGGCGGGGCCGTCGGGGTTGACCGACGGCTCGCCGTTGGGGCCCTCGTCCGCGATGCGCACGCCCTCACCGGTGTACTCGGGGTCGAGGTAGACCCCGATCACGGGGTGAACGGCCTTACCGGTCTGGATCAGCTCGGTGACGGTGGTGCGCACCTGGTCGCTCGGGATGGCGAACCCGACCCCGATGTTGCCGCTCTGCGCGTTGGAGGACGAGCCGGGCGCCGTGGCGATGGCCGAGTTGACCCCGATGACCTGACCCTGCATGTCGAGCAGGGGACCGCCGGAGTTGCCCGGGTTGATCGCGGCATCGGTCTGGATGGCGTTGATGTAGGACTGGTCGTCGGCGTCACCGGGGGTGACCGGGCGGTTGAGCGCGCTGACGATGCCCGCGGTGACGGTGGAGTCGAGGCCCAGCGGGGCTCCGACCGCGATCACCTCGTCGCCGACCACGACGTCCGAGGACGCGCCGAGGGTGAGCGGGGCCAGGTCGGTGCGGTCGACCTTGACGACGGCGAGGTCGTAGGACCCGTCACGGCCGACGACCGTGCCCTCCACCTCCTGACCGTCCGCCAGGACGACGGTGATCTTGCCGCTGTCGGCGGCACCGGCCACGACGTGGTTGTTGGTGACGATGTGTCCGGCGCCGTCATAGACCCAGCCGGAGCCGGTGCCGGAGCCGTCGGCGCCGGTGACCTTCAGGGTCACGACGCTCGGGGTGGCGCGGGCCGCGATGTTGGCGAGGGTGCCCTTCGCCCGGGTCGTGGCTCCCGCTCCGGGGCTGGGCGCCGGTGCGCCGCTGGTGCCCGAGCGACCGCGGTCGGCGAGCGCGCCGCCGAGGAGGCCGCCGACGAGCCCGGCGAGGAGCGCCACCGCGATCGAGACACCGATGAGCGCGCCCCAGCCCGGGCCACGCCGGGTTCGGCCCGGCTCGGTCGCGTCCGGGGCGGTCAGCGGGGGGTACCCCGGATAGGCCGCAGCCGCGGGGGTCGGCGTGGGCACCGGCTGCGTGGTGGCGTACGGAGTGTCGGTGGCGTAGGGCGCGTCGACGGCGTAGGGGTCGTATCCGGCGTACGGAGCGTCGGTGGCGTGGCGAGCCTCGGTGCCGTACGGAGCGTAGGTCGGCTCCGCGCTGGCCCAGACCGGGGCCGGGGTCTGCGGGATCTCGGCGGTCAGCGCGGGTTCATCGGGCGTCTCGTGGTCGGGCCGGCCCCACGGACTCCAGTCGTCGCGTCCGGGCTCGTGCTCGCTGGTCATGGGGTGGATTCTGCCCGCTCGACGAGGCGACTGACGACGACGGTCCGGGTGAACCGCACCTGGGCGATCGACACGGGTGCCGCGGCGCGCGTCGGGGTGGCTGCGGGCGACACCACCGGTGCCGTCGACGTCGCCAGCCCGGTGCGCACCTGCACGGGTGTCGGGGCGACCGTCAGGCTCCAGGCAGCGGCGGCCGACAGCCCGGCCGCGGCGGCGGCGACGACGGTGGCGCGCAGGGCGCTGCGGTGGCACGGCGGCGCCGAGGGGTGCAGCAGCGCCAGCTGGGCGTGGCCGGTGGACGCCGGTCGCGGGCCGAGGTCGGTCGCCAGCGCGGCGCCGAGAGCCAGCAGCGACGACCGCAGGTCGCCCGGCATCGACGGCGCACCCGCGAGGGCACTGCGCAGCCGGCGCTCCTGGGCGACCTCGTGGGCGCAGACCTGGCAGGCGACCAGGTGGCGGTCCCACGCCCACTGTCGGTCCACCGGGAGGCGGCCGGCGGCGTACTCCGCCAGCTCCTCACCCTGGCACTGCACCCGCATGGCGTCGGTCATACGGTCCCCGCTGCGGGGCGACGGATGATCCGGCCCCGGCTCTTGGTCGGCGCCGTGGTGGTGGAGGGCTGCGGCGCGCGGTGCGCCAGCGACTCGCGCAGCTGGGCGCGACCGCGGTGGATGCGCGAGCGCACCGTGCCGAGCTTGATGCCCAGCGTCGCGGCGACCTCCTCGTAGGACAGGCCCTCGATGTCGCACAGGACGACCGCGGCCCGGAAGTCCGGGGAGAGGGCGTCCAGCGCGCGCTGCACGTCGTCGTCGAAGTGAGCGTCGTGGTAGCGCTGCTCCGGGCCCGGGCCACGGCTGGGCAGCCGGGCGGCGGACTCGTCGGACAGCGCGTCGAAGCGGATCCGCTGCTTGCGGCGCATCTTGTCGAGGAAGACGTTGGTGGTGATGCGGTGCAGCCAGCCCTCGAAGGTGCCCGGCTGGTAGGTGTGCAGCGAGCGGAACACCCGGACGAACACGTCCTGGGTGAGGTCCTCGGCATCGTGCACGTTCCCGGTGAGCCGGTAGGCCAGCCGGTAGACCCGCGCGGAGTGCTGCTCGACGACCTCCTCCCACGTCGGGGGAACCCAACCGGCAGCCGGCGTCTCGCCACCCTGGGCGGCATACGTCGTCGTCATCGGCTCTTCCCTCACCAGGCTGCTCATGTCACCCATCGATACGCGTCTGATCCCTTGATTGTTCCCGGTTTTCCTGAACGAACGCTGGGAGCCCGTGTCCGCGCGAACGTGGGGGCCCCGGGCCGTAGGGTGGCGCCATGAGCCAACTCAAGCCGGCCAGCTGGTCCTACGCCGAGGAGTTCGTGCCCGAGCCGGAGGTCGTCGAGGCCGCCCGCCGGCGCGGGGTCGAGTTCGGCGACGCCAGCCCCGTGGGCACCGGAGCCGGTGCCGCCCTGCGCTTCATCGCCGCCGCCGTCCAGGCGCGCCACGTCGCCGAGATCGGCACCGGTGCGGGCACCTCCGGCCTGTGGCTGCTCGCCGGGATGCCGGAGGACGGCGTGCTCACCACGATCGACTCCTCGGCCGAGCACCAGCGAGCGGCCCGCGAGGCCTACGCCGAGGCCGGGTACGCCCACCAGCGCACCCGGGTCATCACCGGCCCGGCCGCCGACGTGCTGCCCCGGATGACCGACGGCGCCTACGACCTGGTGGTGGTCGACGCCGACAAGGGCGGCTACCCGGTCTACGTCGAGCACGCGGTTCGGCTGCTACGCCCGGGGGGCGTGCTCGTGCTGGACAACATGCTCTGGCACGACCAGGTGGCCGACCCGGCCGCGCGCGACGCGACGACCAGCACCCTGCGCGACCTCGGCAAGTCGCTGCGCGACCACGACGAGCTCGTGACGGCGCTGTTCCCCGTCAGCGACGGCCTGCTCGTGGCCGTCAAGCGCTGACCCGCTACGCGGTTCAGCTCACGTCCGGACCGGCGCCGCGCCGGAAGCCCGCGGGGCCCTCGGCGATCGCGACGACCTCCCAGTTCTCCAGGAGCACCGGCGAGGAGCCGATGATCGTGCTGCCGGGGGCGTTGGCTGCGCCGGGCTCGAAGCCCTCGCGGAAGTGGGTGCGGTCCTGCTCGCTGTCGAAGACGTAGGTGCCCTCGAACCACTCGCCCTCGCGCATCCGCCACACCTTGAAGGCCAGGCCGTCGAGGAACATGAACCGGGCGATCGAGGTGCCGACGACGTACTCGCGCAGCTGGTCGGCCGCGTCGTTCGGGGCGTTCTCCAGCGACCAGCGCACCGTCAGCCCGTACCCGGCGTTCATGCCATCTCCTCCAGCCACCGCAGCAGCAGTCGTGTCCCGAACCCGGTGGCTCCCTTGACGGAGTCGCCGGCATCGACGTCCGAGCGGCCGGTGCCCGCGATGTCGAGGTGCGCCCAGCGGCGCTCGCCCACGAACTCGCGAAGGAACAGGGCCGCCGTGACCGCTCCACCCCCCACACCTGGGGCGATGTGGTTGAGGTCGGCGACGTCGGAGTCGAGGGCTCGACGGTAGGTGTCCGGCAGGGGCATCGGCCACAGCGTCTCACCAGTCGTCACACCGGCGGCCACGAGCGCGGCGGTGAGACCGGCATCCGTGGAGAAGACGGGGGCCATGGCCCGGCCGAGGGCGATCCGGGCCGCGCCGGTCAGCGTCGCGACGTCGACCAGCCAGGTGGGGTCGAGGTGGGCGTCGGCGTACGCGAGCGCGTCGGCCATGACGATGCGGCCCTCGGCGTCGGTGTTGCCGATCTCGACGGTGCGGCCGCCGTAGTGCGTGATGACGTCGCCCGGGCGGTAGGAGCCTGCGCCGAAGGCGTTCTCGGCGATGGCGAGCAGGCCGGTCACCCGCACGGGGACCTCGAGCTCGCGGCAGGCCGACAGCACGGCCAGCACGATGGCGGAACCGGACATGTCGGTCTTCATGCCGAGCATGCCGTCGACCGGCTTGACCTGCAGGCCGCCGGTGTCGAACGTGATGCCCTTGCCGACGAGCACGACCCGCGGCGTGGATGCCGTTGCGCCTGCCGGCTCGTGGTCGAGCCGCACCAGCCGCGGCGGGGTGCTCGATCCTTGGCCGACCGCGAGGATGCCGCCGAACCCGTCCGCGCGCAGCCGGCGTTCGTCCCACACCTGCGCCTGGAGGCCGCTGCGCCGGGCCGCGGTGCGCGCCTGGCGCGCCAGCCACGCGGGGTTCTTGGTGTTCGACGGGGTCGCCGCCAGCCCCCGGGCGACGAGCTGGGCCCGCGCCCGCACCACGGCTCGCTGCACCACCGCGGCATCCGTCGTGCCGGCCACGACCGCCGTCGCTGCGGGCTCGCAGCCGGCCACCGCGCCGTCGCGGGTCCAGCGCGGCGACGCCCAGGAGGCGAGCACGACCGACTCGACGTAGGCCGGGAGCGCGGCCACCTCGCCGACCGCGTGCACGACCTCGCCCGCGCCGCGGGTCGCTCGGCCCACGGCCGCGCCGGCCGTCCGCCACGCCTGGTCCGACCCGTCGTCGACACCGACGAGCACGACCCGCCGCACCGCGTGCGCGCCCGGCGGCAGGGGCACGGCGGTGACCGTGCCGGCGGTGCTGGCGGGCTCGTGGGTGGCGATCAGGGTGTCGGCGTCGAGGCCGAGGGCGACGAGCGCCGCCCGGGCGGTGACGTCACCGTCCGGGCCGTCGGCGACCGGGGCGACGAGCACCGAGGCCGTCGGGTCGGCCGGGGAGAGGTCGCGCAGGGTGTCGGCCAGGGAGGCCCGCACCGTCCACGCGGAGGTGCGGGGGCTCAGGATGACGTCGTCATGGGGCACCCGGCGACCCTACCCACGAACCCGGGCGGTGGGGAGCGCCGGACGCGACGAGGCCCCCACCACGCGGTGGGGGCCTCGTCGGCGGTGCTCAGGTGCGGGTCAGGACAGGCCTTCGCAGTTGTCGATGGCCTCACCGAGGGCACGGACCTCATCAGGCGTCATCTCGACAACGAGCCGGCCGCCGCCCTCGAGGGGCATGCGCAGCACGATGCCGCGACCTTCCTTGGTGACCTCGAGCGGGCCGTCGCCCGTCCTCGGCTTCATTGCCGCCATGGCTGAATCCCTTCATCTCCGCGGCTTCACGTGTGCGCGCCGCGTGTAGCCCGGCGCCGGACTGCCGGGTGTAGGGCCCCATTATCCCGTAGCGGTGCGACAGAGAGAAATCCGCCACGACGGGTTCTTGGCAGGTCAGGGCGGGAACGACCCCCACGGCGTGTAGACGAGCAACGAGCAGGTCCACCAGAACAACCCGGCGACGAGGACGACGAGCACCACCGCGACCCGGCGGCGCCAGTGCGGCACCACGCCCTGGCCGTTCGCGCTGCGCATCGCGACCGACGCCAGGAGCGCCGCCAGGGGGAAGTCCAGGAGCAGGAAGCGCCACATGCTGGTGATCGGTCGCACCACCGCGAAGAGGTAGAGCGGGTAGGCGAGCGCCCAGGCCCGCGCCTCGACGCTGATCCACCGGCCGTGGCGACCGAGCACCAGCGCGACGTAGGTGCCGGCGAGCGCGACGAGCACGACGACCCCGGCGATGCCCTTGCCCTGCCAGGCCCACTCGAACCACAGCACGAACGGACCCTTGTCGGGTCGCTGCCCCCAGGCGGCCTGCACGTCGAAGAAGGCCGACGGCACCCCGGTGACCAGACCCGCCACGACCGGCCAGGCGACCGCGCTCACCGCGAGGGCGGCCAGCATGACGGCCGCACTGGTCCGCTGCCCGTGGAGCGGACGTGCACCGGCGGCGCGGTCCTCGCGCCAGCGCACGACGAGGTGGATGAGCGCGGCCGCCCCCAACGCCGGGGCGATGCCCCGGGTGAAGCCCAGCGGCAGCGCCACGAGGGCGACGAGCAGGTAGCTGCGCCGGATGAGCAGGAGCACGGCCCCGGCGACCAGGGCCACCGCCAGCGCCTCGGTGTAGGGCTTGAGCATCACCGCGGTCGTCGGGTAGAAGCACCACAGGCAGGCCGCGACCAGGGCGAGCCGCTCGCGCTGTGGCTGCCGGTCGGCGTGCACCCCCGAGCGCAGCACCGCCCAGATGAGCACCGCTGCGACCCCGGCGAGCACCAGGTTGAGCACGAGTCCGGCGACCGCGAACGGCATCCCGGTGAGCATCACGCCCTTCACCAGGTAGGGGTAGAGCGGGTAGAACGCCCAGGCGCTGTAGGTCACCTTCCCGTTGTCGGCGTCGACCGGCAGCGGCACGGGGTAGCCGTCGTGGACGATGCGCTCGTACCAGACGCCGTCCCACAGCCCGAACATGTCGCCGAGGCCGGGTGACGCGTGGCCCACCCCGGCCGGGTTCTGGAAGTAGGTGGCAGCCACCCACACGGCGACCAGCGAGACCACCCGCGAGGCGAGGTAGAAGGCCAGCACCGTGACGACCGGGTGCGCCAGGGCCCGGGCGCCGATGGCGTGCCGCCCGGCGGACGTGAAGGGTGTCGGTCGCGGCGGTGAGGCCTGCCGCGACGCCTCAGCCAGCGCCATCGGTCACGTCCCTCACGTCCCAGACGTACACGCCCCCGGTGTGCGTCGGCTCGCCGAACGCCGACGTCAGCGAGGCGAGCAGCACGGGTGCCTCGGGGCGCGCGTCGGGCAGCACCACGGCATCCACGCGCGAGGCCCGCAGGTCGTCGCGGAACTGGGCCACCTGGCCGGGGTCGGGCTCCTGGACCTCCCCGTTCTCGGTGATGTCGGACATCCACTGGGTCAGCGCGGTCGGCGTGGAGCCGTACTGGCCGCCGCGTTCCGTCGTCGAGTCCGGGCCGACGAAGTACCCCGCGACCACCGGAAAGCCCCACCGCGCCTCCGCCTGCCACTCCAGGGCCCGGGTGTCGGCGACCCACGGAGCCGGCGCCGCGAGCACCGAGCCGCCCTCGTCGACCCAGTCGCGCCACGAGCCGTCGCTGAAGAACGCCGGCAGCGGCGCCCGCTGGTCGACGACGAGCGGGGTGGGCACGACCGGCAGCAGCACCAGCAGCCCGGCCACTGCGCCGACGGCGAGGCCGGCACCGGCGTGCCCGGCATACCGGGTCGTGACCCGCCGCACCTCCTCGATGCCGATCGCGAGCAGCGCCCCCAGAGCGGGCACCGCGACGAGGGCGAAGCGGGTCGGCAGCACGTTGCCGAGCACCGGCAGCTGCTCGAACAGCGCCCACGGACCCGGGATGCCGGTCGGCCTGCCGTTGACCATGACCTCCTCGCCGAGCGAGAGCCAGCACGAGACCACGACGACCGCGCCGAGGGACTGAACCAGGACGCGGCGCCACAGCACGACGACGACGGCCGCGGCCGCGACCAGCAGCGGGACGCCGAAGAACGAGTTCTCCTCGGTGCGGTTCATCGACACTGCGGCGGAGGCGAACGGGTCGGCGCCGATGCTGCGGGTGGCCCTCCCCCACAGCTGGGCGAGGTCGTTGCCCGCCGGGGGGTGGAAGATCTCGCCATAGCTCTGCGGCCCGGCGAACTGCCACCACAGCGGCACGGCCACGATCGCGAGGCAGACCCCTGCGGCCGCACCGAGGCCGGGCAGCATCCGTCGCAGCGGCAGCCGCCCGTGCGCGAGGTAGACCACTCCCCCGACGGCCAGGCCGACCGCGGTCAGCAGCAGCACCTCCTCGCCGATGAGGACCTGCCACGCGGCGAGCAGGCCCAGCACCACGCCGTCACGCACCGGGCGGTGGCCTTGGGCGAGGCGCAGCACGCGGTCGACGATGAGGGGCACGAGGAACTGCGCCACGAAGTTCGGGTGCCCGTTGGCGTGCGAGACCAGCCCGGGCGCGAAGCCGACGAAGCCCGCCCCGATGGCGGCGGCGAGCGGGTGCACCGCGAGGTGGCGACGGAACAGCCAGAACCACGCGGATGCCGTGAGCGCCAGACCGAGCAGCTCGACGACGAGGAAGGTCGCCGACGGGCCGGCGAGCAGGGTCAGGGGGGCGAGTGGGATGCCCAGGCCGAGGACCGCGGCGTTCGCCATCAGGTTCACGCCCGCGGGGAAGTTCTGCAGGTCGGAGAAGAGCGGGTTGGCCAGGTCGGTGAGGTTGTGTGCGGCGGCACCGAAGTACCACTCGAACGCCTGCTGGTCCTGCACCCCCTGGGAGAGGTAGCCGGTGCGCAGGTTGGTGATCAGCCCGGACAGCACCCAGCAGGCGAGCAGGAGGTAGGCCAGCGGTGCCCACAGGTCCGACCGGCGCAACGGCACGGGGCGTCCGGCAGCCGGGGACTCGTCACGGCCGGCTGCCGGACCCGGTCGAGGGGGCGGCTCGTCCTCCCCCGACCTGCGCTCGACGAGCGCCGACGGCGTCGGCGGCGGGGTGGTGGGCCGGCCGGGCGTGGCCGGCACCTCACCACGCAGCAGCGCGATCTCGAGGTCGTGTTCGGCGATGCGGGCCTCGAGGGAGTCGACGACGGTGTCGACCTGGTCCATCCGGTAGCCGCGCGTCTGGGCCCCGAACCCGGGGCCGCCGGACAGGTGACGGGCCCGCCCGACCGGCAGGCCGGCATCCTCGAGCTCACCGAGCCCGGCGAAGCGTTCCGGTGACCTCGGGCGGCCGAGCAGCCACGCGGCGGCCACGACGACCGCGATGCCGAGCAGCGCGAGGACGACCGCCCAGGTCACGGCACGCTCCGGTCAGCCGCGACCGCCCGGGCCAGCAGGCCGTCGACGACCCGCGAGAAGAGCACGGCGCCGAGCCGGTCGCCCACCGCCCGGGTGGGGCGGCGCAGGCCGGGAAGCCAGAGCTCCTCGGTCCAGCTCACGAGCGAGCCGGTGGGGGCCACCGGGTCGGCGTCGACGCGGATCTCGGCCCAGCCGTGCAGGAACCGGCCGGTCTTGACCAGGCGCAGCCGGCGCCCGGGCTCCAGGGCGGTGACGAGCATGTGGTCGGCGGCGGTCAGCGGGCCGAGCCGGGTGCGGGCGACGACCTCGGTGCCGAGGGTCAGGCCGCCCTCGGGCACGTCGAGGTCGGTGAGAGGCACGTGACGGGTGTGCTCGGCGAGGTCGGTCAGCGCCGACCAGGCGGCCTCCGGCGCGAGGATGGTGCGCCGGCTGACGGTGAACGCCACGTCCTCACCCGCTCTCGGCATCGTCGGCCGGGTGCTCCACGCGCAACCGGGCCAGGGTGCGCTCGCGCTCGGCGAGGTCGTCTCGCAGCCCCTCGAGCCGCTCGTCGACGTCGCCCATCCGGTAGCCGCGCAGCGCGGTGTCGAAGCGCACGGCATCCACGTCGACGGCCTCCGGGAGCTCGGGCAGGCCCGGGTCCGGGGTGGAGTGGACGGCCTCGGCGAGGGGGTCTGCGGGCAGCCGGCCGCTCGCCACGCCGAGCACCGCCGCGACGAGCGCGACGGCGACGAGCACGAGGATGACGTCCGGGACCACGCCCCCGATCCTACGGTGGCCGACCGTGCCTACTCGGGGCGCGTCGCGGCCGGAGTGGGGCTGGCGGGGCCGGTCGGGGGCTGTCGCACGCCGCCGAGTCCGCCGCTGGGGGTCTCGGCGGCCACGATCGCCGCGACGGCCTCGTCGACGTCGTCGGTGACGGTCAGCAGGTCGAGGTCGCGCAGGTTGATCGTGCCCACCGCGGCGGCCGTGCCCCGCAGCCAGTCGAGCAACCCGCCCCAGTACTCGGACCCGATCAGCACGATCGGGAAGCTGGTGACCTTCTGGGTCTGCACCAGGGTCACCGCCTCGAACAGCTCGTCGAGGGTGCCGAACCCGCCGGGCAGCACGACGAAGCCCTGGGCGTACTTGACGAACATCGTCTTGCGCGCGAAGAAGTAGCGGAAGTTGACCCCGAGGTCGACGAACTCGTTGAGCCCCGCCTCGAAGGGCAGCTCGATGCCGAGCCCGACCGACGTGCCACCGGCTTCGAGGGCACCGCGGTTCGCGGCCTCCATGGCTCCGGGGCCGCCGCCGGTGATCACCGCGTAGCCGGCCGCCACCAGTGCGGCGCCGACCCGGACGCCCAGCTGGTACGTCGGGTGGTCGGGGCGGGTCCGCGCCGAGCCGAACACGCTGACCGCCGGGCCGACCTCCGCCAGCGCCCCGAAGCCGGTGACGAACTCGGACTGGATGCGCATGACCCGCCACGGGTCGGTGTGCAGCCAGTCGGCCGAGCCCCCGCTGTCGAGCAGGCGTGCGTCGGTGGTCGAGCCGGGCACCTTCGAGCCCCGCATGACGACGGGGCCCTGGTGGTAGTCACGGTCGGCCGGCCGCGGCGGGTTCGAGGTGGGATCCACGGCGCCACTGTATGACGGACGTCAGGCCAGCCAGCGGAGCAGGGCGGCCTCGCAGGCGACGTACTGCTCCACCGGGCACTGCTCGTCGTCCATGTGGGCCAGGTTCGGGTCGCCGGGACCGAAGTTGACGGCCGGCACCCCCATCGCCGAGAAGCGCGCGACGTCGGTCCAGCCCTGCTTGGCCTCGACCGGCAGGCCGAGCGCCTCGACGAAGGCCTGGGCCGCGGGCAGGTGCAGCCCGGGCCGGGCCCCGCCGGCGTTGTCGATGACGTCGACCTGGAGGCCGGAGAAGACCTGGCGCACGTGCGCCTCGGCCTCGGACTCCGACAGCGAGGGGGCGTAGCGGTAGTTCACGGTGACCACGCAGCGGTCCGGGATGACGTTGGTCGCGACGCCGCCGTCGATGAGCACGGCGTTGAGCGCCTCCCGGAACTCGAGCCCGTCGACGACCCGGGTGACCGGCTCGTAGGCGACCAGCCGGGCGAGCACGTCGGCGGCGTCGTGGATGGCGTTGTGCCCCTTCCACGGCCGCGCCGAGTGCGAGGCGATGCCCTTGGTCGTCACCTCGGCGCGCAAGGTGCCCTTGCAGCCCCCCTCGACCCGCCCGTCGGTGGGCTCGAGGAGCACGGCGAAGTCGGCGTCGGCGATCAGGTCGGGTCGCTGCTGCTCGACGTGGAGCAGCCCGTTGTACTGCGAGTCGATCTCCTCGGCCTCGTAGAACACGAAGGTGATGTCGCGGCTGGGCTCGGCCACCTGGTGGGCGATCCGCAGCATGACGGCGACCCCGCCCTTCATGTCGACGGTGCCCCGGCCCCACAGCACCTCTCCCCCGGCGGAGTCGACGCGGCGGGTCGGCAGGTTCACCGGGTCGGCGGTCAGTGGAACGGTGTCGATGTGGCCCGCCAGCACCACGCGCTCGTCACGCCCGAGATCGGTGCGGGCGACCACGGTGTTGCCGACGCGGGTGACCTCGAGGTGCGGGAGGTCGCGCACGGCGGCCTCCACGGCATCCGCGAGGGTGCGTTCGTCGAGGCTCACCGACTCGATGTCGCACACCGCGGCGGTGAGCGAGGTGACGTCGGTGGTGAGGTCGAGGGCGGTGGTCGTCGACGGCATACCGGTCAGCGTAGTGACCGGGTCTCCCCTCTACGCTGGTCGGCATGACGCGCACCGCCTGGGGCCATGCCCTGCTCACCCTGACCGACGGCGGGACCGTCCTGGACGCGTGGTTCCCCTCGCCGGCGCTCGGCGCGCCCGGTGGCGCCGGCGAGCTCGCCGCCCCCGAGGGTCTGGAGGCCCTCGCCGGGCGCGACGAGGCCCGCCGGGTGACCCGCGAGGTGCGCCTCGTGACCGCCGACCTCGACACCCCGCCCGCCGACGCCGCCGACGGCTGGCTGCGGCTGCACCTGCTCTCGCACCGGCTCGTCGTGCCGAACTCGGTCTCGCTCGACGGCCTGTTCGGCGTGCTCACCAACGTCGTGTGGACCTCGCAGGGGCCGTGTGCGGTCGAGGGCTTCGAGCTGACCCGGGTGCGGATGCTGGCACGCGGCACCGTCCAGGTGTTCGGCGTCGACAAGTTCCCGCGGATGACCGACTACGTCGTGCCCTCCGGCGTGCGCATCGCGGATGCCGACCGGGTGCGGCTGGGTGCGCACCTCGCCAGCGGCACCACGGTCATGCACGAGGGGTTCGTGAACTTCAACGCCGGCACGCTCGGCACCTCGATGGTCGAGGGCCGGATCAGCCAGGGCGTCGTCGTCGGTGACGGCTCGGACATCGGCGGCGGGGCGTCGACGATGGGCACCCTGTCGGGTGGGGGCACGGAACGCGTGAGCATCGGCGAGCGTTGCCTGCTCGGAGCCGAGTCCGGGCTGGGCATCGCCCTCGGCGACGACTGCGTCGTCGAGGCCGGGCTCTACGTCACCGCCGGGACGAAGGTGACCCTGCCCGACGGCACGGTCACCAAGGCCCGCGAGCTGTCCGGGCAGAGCAACCTGCTCTTCCTGCGCAACTCGGTGACCGGAGCGGTCGAGGCACGCCCGCGCGACGGGCACGGCATCGTGCTCAACTCCGCGCTCCACGCCAACGACTGACGGCGAGGTACCGCCCCAACGCCACAGTCGAACGACCCACCGATGACAGACGACCGACGAAGGACATCCACCGCATGCCGCGCACGCCTCGGGGCGCCATCACCCTCAGCGAGGAGCAGCCTCGAACACCTGGCCACCGCAGACTCGTGGCGGGGCTGGTCGTCGTCGTGCTCGCGGTGACCGTGACGGCCGCCGTGCTCGGCGTACGGCACCTGCGTGGCCTGGTGTCGGGCGAGCAGTGTCTCGTGACGGCATCCGGCTCGACGTTCTCCTGGGCGCCCGACCAGGCGAGCAACGCTGCCGCGATCACCGCCATCGCGGTGCAGCGCGGGATGCCGCCGCGCGCCGCGACGATCGCGATCGCGACCGCGATGCAGGAGTCGAAGGTGCGCAACGTGAAGTTCGGCGACCGCGACTCGCTCGGGCTGTTCCAGCAGCGACCCTCACAGGGCTGGGGCACCGCCGAGCAGATCCTCGACCCCGAGTACTCGACGAACAAGTTCTACGACGCCCTCGAGAAGATCAAGGGCTACCAGACGATGGACATCGCCCAGGCGGCACAGAAGGTGCAGCGCTCAGCCGCCGGCGACGCGTACGCCCAGCACGAGGCCCAGGCGCGGGTGACCGCCTCGACGCTGTCGGGGCAGACCCACAACGGCATCGTGTGCGCCCTGGAGGACCCTGCGACCCCCGGCGACCCCGCCGAGGTCGCGGCGCTGGTCGAGAAGGACTTCGGCGCATCGGCCGAGGAGGGAAAGGACACCGTGACCTTCCAGGCCGACAGCGCCGACCGGGCCTGGGCGGTCGCCTCGTGGGCCGTCGCACGGGCCAACGACACCGGGGCCACCCGGGTCGTCGTCGGTGACCGGGAGTGGCGCCGCGGCATGCAGGACTCGGCGTTGGAGTGGCAGACCGTGGATGCCGCGCCCGGCGCCGACGACCGCACGGTCACCATCCACCTCGCCTGAGGTGTGCGACCCCCGGTACCTGCGAATCGCCGGACAGGGCCGCCGCGTCGGCGTAGGGTCGCGATGTCAGCCACAGGACGTCGATGTGGCTGGAGCCGCGCTCGTCAGGGGATCAGGACCCGCACGGTAGGGGAACGGGGCCGTTGTCGAGCGGTTGGAGCCGTCGGGCGCTCACGCGCCCGGGGCTAGCCCGGACTGTGGCGGTGGACACCCGCCCCGACCTGAGAGCGCCCCATGCCGTGAACGCCGTCGCCCGCCACCAGCGGCCCCGCCACGCCCGGCCACGGGCCCGCCGCCGCCCGAGAACCGTGGGCGCGTGGGTCGGCGTGCTGGCGCTGGCCGGGTTCGCCATGTCGCCCGAGCCGTCTGCCCCGGCGGCGCCGCTGACCACCCACCCGGTGGCCGCACCCGCCGTTCACCCCGTGTCCATGACGGTCGACGAGGCGCACGACCCCCGGCTCGCGACCTCGGCGAGCACCCAGGGCGTCCTGCCCGCCGGGCCGGTCGTGGGTGCCCGCTGGGGCACCGACATCGGTTGGCCGCAGTGCGGTCATTCCCTTCCGGACATCGACGTCGACTTCACCGTCGTCCAGGTCACCGCCGGGCGGCCGGGGACCGTCAACCCGTGCCTGGAGCAGCAGGTGGCCTGGGCCCGGTCGGTGCGCAGCGCGGTGAACGCGTACGTGGTGCCCGGCTCGCCCTCCGCCGCCGACCTCGCCGCCGCCGACCGGGCCGGGTCCTGCCGTGGTCAGCGCTCGTGCCTGCTGCGGGCGGCCGGTGCCGCCGATGCCGCGCACGCGCTGGCCGGCGCCGAGGCCGCCGGCCTGGACGCGCGCGGGTGGTGGCTCGACGTCGAGGACGTCGCCGCACGCACCCTGTGGGGCACCGACACCGACGCCAACACGCAGGTCCTCATCGGCTGGCGTGACGAGCTGCGCCGCGCCGGCAAGGCGGTCGGGGTGTACTCCACGCGCGGCTACTGGCGCCAGGTCGTCGGGCGCTGGCAGGCAGGGCTGCCGCAGTGGCCCGCGGTCGGCCTGGCCGGCGTCGAGACCGCCAGGCAGGCCTGCGCCCGCCCGTTCACCAGCGGGCCGGTGCTGATCACCCAGTGGCTGACCGGCCCACTGGACGGCAACGTGCTCTGCCCGGGCCGGGACCGGCTGGCCGCGTCGTTCTTCGGGGTGTTCACCAGGGCCCGCACCGCCGGGGTGCCCGACCTGCTCATCACCCCGGTGCCGCACCCCGACATCGAGGCCGCCCAACGGGCCCAGGCCGCGCTCGAGGCAGAGCAGGCGAAGCGCGACCAGCAGGCCCAGAAGGCGAAGGACGCGAAGGACGCGGCTGCGGCCGAGGCAAAGAAGGCCCAGGCCAAGGCCGTCCCGGCTGCGCCGACCGGGCCCAGGCCGACTCCCACACCGCCCGAGCCCGCACCGACCCCTGCACCCACACCCGCACCGGTCGGGTCCACACCCCCAGCGACGCCCGAACCTGCGACCACGTCGCCGGCCCCCACCACCACGGCCGGTGCCGACGCGACCGCCGGTTGACTCAGCGGTCGGCGACCTGCACGTAGTCGCGCTCGCCCTCGCCGATGTAGACCTGCCGCGGGCGACCGATCTTCGTCGTGGGGTCCTCGATCATCTCGCGCCACTGGGCGATCCAGCCGGGCAGCCGGCCGAGGGCGAAGAGCACGGTGAACATCCGGGTCGGGAAGCCCATCGACTTGTAGATCAGGCCCGTGTAGAAGTCGACGTTCGGGTACAGCTTGCGCTCGATGAAGTAGTCGTCGGCGAGCGCGATCTCCTCCAGGCCCATCGCGATCTCGAGCAGCTGGTCGCCACCGGCGGTCTTCTCGAGGATGGTGTGCGCGGTGTTCTTGATGATCGCGGCGCGCGGGTCGTAGTTCTTGTAGACCCGGTGGCCGAAGCCCATCAGCCGGACGCCGTCCTCCTTGTTCTTGACCTTGGTCATGAACTCCTCGGTCGAGATGTGCGCGCCCTGGATCCGCTCGAGCATCTCGAGGACGGCCTGGTTGGCGCCGCCGTGCAGCGGGCCGAACAGGGCGTTGATGCCGGCCGAGACGGACGCGAACAGGTTGGCCTGCGAGGACCCGACGAGCCGCACCGTGGAGGTCGAGCAGTTCTGCTCGTGGTCGGCGTGCAGGATGAGCAGCAGGTCGACGGCCTTGACCAGGTCGGGGTCGATGTCGTAGTCGGTCGCCGGTACCCCGAAGGTCATCCGCAGGAAGTTCTCGACGAGCGAGAGGTTGTTGTCGGGGTAGAGGAACGGCTGGCCGATCGACTTCTTGTACGCGTAGGCCGCGATGGTCGGCAGCTTCGCGAGGAGGCGGATGGTCGAGATCTCGACCTGCTCCTGGTCGAACGGGTCGAGGCTGTCCTGGTAGAAGGTCGACAGCGCGGAGACCGCGGAGGAGAGCACCGGCATCGGGTGCGCGTCGCGCGGGAAGCCCTGGAAGAACCCCTTGAGGTCCTCGTGCAGCATCGTGTGGTCGCGGATGCGGCTCTCGAAGTCGGCGAGCTCGGCCTCCGAGGGCAGGTGCCCGTAGATGAGCAGGTACGAGGTCTCGATGAAGGTCGAGTGCTCGGCCAGCTGCTCGATCGGGTAGCCGCGGTAGCGCAGGATGCCCTCGTCGCCGTCGATGTACGTGATGGCGCTCGTGCAGCTCGCGGTGTTGGTGAAGCCACCGTCGAGGGTGACGTTCCCGGTCTGCTTGAGCAGGGCGGAGATGTCGTAGCCGCTATTGCCCTCGGTGGCCTTCACGAGGGACAGGTCGAGCTGCTTGCCTGCAGCGGACAGGGTGGCACCGTCGGTCATGTCAGGGGTCCTTAATGCTCGGGCACGGATCGAATCGACCCTACAACCAGCGATCCGGCCACTGAAACGCGAGGAACGTGACCTAGACCTCGCGGGACCGGCCGAGGCGCCGAACGGCGGCCCCGACGCGCTCGTCGGTCGCGGTCAGCGCGATCCGCACGTGCTGTCGCCCGGCGGGCCCGTAGAAGTCGCCTGGCGCCGCGAGGATGCCGTGGCTCGCCAGCCGCTCGATCGTCGCCCGGCCGTCCTCCCCGGCGGTCGCCCACAGGTAGAGACCGGCCTCGGAGTCGTCGACGCGCAGCCCGAACGCCTCGACCGCGGGCAGCAGCGCGGCCCGGCGAGCGGCGTACCGCGCCTTCTGCGCGACGACGTGGTCGGCATCGGTGAGGGCGGCGAGCACGGCGCGCTGGACCGGCCACGGCACCATCATCCCGGCGTGCTTGCGCACCTCGAGCAGCCGGCCGACCAGGGCCGGGTCACCCGCGACGAACGCCCCGCGGTACCCCGCCAGGTTCGACTGCTTCGACAGGGAGTAGACGCACAGCAGGCCCTCGTGCGAACCACCGGTGACCCGCGGGTCGAGGATCGAGGGGGTCGTCGGCGGCTCGCTCGACCCGGCAGCGCGAGGGCGCCAGTCGAGCTCGGCGTAGCACTCGTCGGACGCGACGACGACACCGTGCTGGCGCGCCCAGGCCACGACCTTCGCAAGGTGCTCGATGCCGAGCACCTTGCCGGTGGGGTTGCCGGGAGTGTTGAGCCACAACAGTTTCGGCGTCGTCGCCGTGGTGAGTGGGCCGAGCGCGGTGATCGCGTCGACAGCCACCGGGGTGGCCCCCGCCAGCCGTGCCCCGACGTCGTAGGTCGGGTAGGCCACCCGCGGGAACGCCACGACGTCGCCCGGGCCGAGACCCAGGAGCAGGGGCAGCCAGGCGACCAGCTCCTTCGAGCCGATCGTCGGCAGCACTCCCGCGGGGTCGACGTCGGGCACCCCGCGTCGGTCCGCGAACCAGGTCGCCACCGCCTCGCGCAGGTCGGCGGTGCCCCAGGTCAGCGGGTAGCCGTGGGCGTCGGACGCCTCGGTCAGCGCCGCGCGGACGACGGCCGGGGTCGGGTCGACCGGCGTGCCGACCGACAGGTCGACCAGGCCCTCACCGGCCGCGCCGAGCCCGGGGTCCGAAAACGCACTCGCCCGCTCCTTGGTCGGAGCGAGCGAGTCCCAGGGGAAGTCGGGGAGCCGGAGCACCTTACTCGTCGTGCTCCTGCGGCGGCAGGTCGGCGATGATCGGGTGGTCCTTGGGGATGACCCCGAGCTTGGCGGCGCCCCCCGGGCTGCCGAGGTCGTCGAAGAACTCGACGTTGGCCTTGTAGTACTCGGCCCACTGCTCCGGGACGTCGTCCTCGTAGTAGATCGCCTCGACCGGGCAGACCGGCTCACAGGCACCGCAGTCGACGCACTCGTCGGGGTGGATGTAGAGGCTGCGCTCGCCCTCGTAGATGCAGTCGACGGGACACTCCTCGATGCAGGCCTTGTCCTTGAGGTCGACACAGGGCTGCGCGATCACGTACGTCATGGCGGACATACTATGCGGGCCATGGACGCACCGGAGGTCAGGCCGGATCGTGATCCGCGGGTCGGCTCGCGGGTGGTCGTGCGGCACCGGCTCGACCGGCCCGACCCCCTGACCGGGGCGACCCTCACCGACGTCGTCGGCGAGCTCGTGGCCGACGACGACGGCATCCTCGTGGTGCGTACCCGACGCGGTGAGGTGCGGGTGCCCCGGGTCGAGGTGACCGCCCTCAAGGAGGTCCCACCGTCCCCGTCCAGGCGCGGAAAGCCCCACCGGGCCCTGTCGACCGAGGACCTCCAGCGGGTCATGGTGGGCGCCTGGCCGGCCATGGAGACCGCCCGGCTGGGCGACTGGGTGCTGCGCGCGTCGCGCGGGTTCACCCAGCGGGGCAACTCGGTGATGACCGCCGGCAGCCCCGGCATCCCGGTTCCGGCCGCGCTCGACGCTGTCGAAGGTTGGTATGCCGCACGCGGGCTCCCGGCGAACCTCACCCTGGCGGGACCGGTCGGTTTCGACCCCGCCGACGACGCCGTCGGCGTCGAGGCGCTGCGGCGGGGCTACGTCGCGCGCGTCCAGACCCTGACCCTCACCGCCCCGACCCGGATGGTCGCCGGGGAACCACCAGGGACAGACGTCGGCGGCGAGCTGACCGACGAGTGGTTCACCGCCTATCGGGCGTACCGGGACGTCGACGAGGAGGCCGCCCGCGCCATCCTCACCGGGTCGCCGGCCCAGGCGTTCGCGACGGTGCGCGACGAGGACGGCACCGTCGTCGGCATCGGGCGGCTCGGCCTGGCCGCGGCCTGGGGTGGCATCGCCGCCATGTGGGTCGCCCCGGCGGCGCGCCGGCGGGGTATCGCGACCGCGATGGTGGCCGCGCTCGCCCGCGCCGCCGACCGGGCCGGAGCCGCCTCGCTGCACCTGCAGACCGACCTCGACAACACGAGCGCGCTGGCGCTCTACGAGCGGCACGGCTTCGAGCGGCACCACGCCTACGTCAACCTGCGCCGGGCGACGACCTGACGGTGGTGGGAGGCCTGACGGGCGTCAGGGCTTCGGGTTGGTGCAGGTGACGTCGTCCTCGGGGCGGTAGTTGGTCGTGAACTTCTGGGTCTTCACGACCTTGCCGCCCTGCTTGATGATCCGGCCGACGTCGACCTTGAACCCGGGGACCGGGTTCTGGTCGAGGCAGTCGGGCCCCGGGTCGGTGAACTTCTTGGGCTGCACGATGTCGTAGCGGGCACTCTTGGTGGCCGTCACGTCGTACTTCTTGGTGCCCCAGAAGGTCACCGTGATCGACGAGTCGGTGACCGCGATCTGGATCAGCACCCCGCCGTCGGTGGTGTTGGTGAACTTGTTGTGCAGGTCGGGCCAGGAGATCGTCGCCTCGCGGCCCTCGGGGTAGCGGGAGATGTAGTAGAAGTGCGGCGTCCAGGCGTCGAGCTGCATCCCGGAGAAGAAGGCGGCGTTGAAGATCGTCGTCGACACCTGCGAGATGCCGCCGCCGTACGAGGTGGCCGCGCGCCCCTCGCGGATGATGCCGGCCTCGATGTAGCCCTTGGCCGCGGTGCGCTCACCGAGGATGCCGTTCATGCTGAACTGCTCGCCCGGCGGGACGTAGGTGCCGTTGATGATCCGCGAGGCCAGCGCGATGTTGTGCACCCGCGGCTGGCCGACCGGGAACTTCGTCGTGAAGGAGGAGATCTTCTCCTTGGGGAGGGTCGCCTTCGCGATCGCGGTCGTGAACTCCGGCTCGACGGCCTTCGTGGCGACCGTGGCGGTGCGCGTCGTGGTCGAGATGGCCTTCCAGACCTCGCCGGCGATCGAGGCGTCGTCGAGCGCCACGCCGGCCACGTGCGGCCGGACCGTGGGCCTGAGGCCGGCGAACGTCACGACGGCGTCCTTCGCCTCGACCTCGGCGCCGGCGTCCTCGGCGGCGGTGTGCACCAGGGCGGCCAGCTTCTTGGGGTCGGCGCGCGGGGTGATGGTGCCCGTGTCGTCGGCGGTCAGGACGACCGCGGGGGCGAACGCCTTGGGCGCCACGGTGAAGGACTTGCCGTTCGCGGACACGGTGACCGGGCCCGAGACGGCGATGTCGGCGAACTCGCTGCGCACCCGGGCCAGCTCGTCGGCCGTCACCTTCGGCGCGACGGCGGTGGCCGCGACCTCGACGGTGCTGTCGCCGGGCCACCAGCGGCGCACGGCGTCGGCGGTGCCGGCGACGTCGGTCGTCGTGCCGGTGACCGGCTGGCGGACGGTGACCTTGCCGCCCTTGAGCGAGATGGTGCCCTCGACGGGCTTTGCGTCGAGCTTGGCCCGGGCCTTGTCGACGGTGGCGTCGAAGGCTGTCTCGTCGACCGTGACGACCGCGGGCTGCGCCGAGCCGCCGGCGAGGTGCGACCACATCGTGGCCGGGGACAGCGAGAACCCGATCAGGCCGTCGACCGTGGCGGGGACGTCGACGCGCAGGCCGAGCGCCGCCGGGGTGGTCCGGACCTTCCCCGCGGTGGAGGTCAGCACGACCGGCTGGGTGGCCTTGGCCCCGAGGGCTGCGTCGAGCGTGTCGGTGGCCTCGCCGGCGCCCTGGCCGCCGACCTCGACCCCGGACACCGTCGTGCCGCGCGGCACGCGGTCGCCGAGCCAGACGGCGGCCACGACGTACACCGCCACGACGGCGAGGAGCACGGCGGCCGCCACGAGCGGCCACCGGCGGGGGCCCGGCGGGGTCTCGTCCCAGTCGACCTCGTCGCGCAGGGTATCGAGGCTCATGCGATGCTCCCGTAGCGTCCGCGGAAGTGCACCAGGGCGGGACCCACGGTGTCCGGCAGGGTGATCGAGAGCACCTGGGCGACGACGATCGCGTGGTCACCGGCCGGGTGGATGTCGGTGGTGCGGCACTCGAGGTGCATCAGCGCGCCGTCGAGCAGGGCGACGCCGGTGGCCGGGCCACGGTGGTGCGGCGCGCGGTCGAGCTGGCCGTGCAGCGGGCGGCCACGGGTGGCGAACCACTCCGACAGCGGGCGCTGGTCGGCCGCCAGCACACTGGCCCCGAAGACGCCCGCCTCGAGCACGGCGTCGTGCCACCGGGTCTCGAACTCGGCGCACACGAGCACCAGCAAGGGGTCGAGCGAGACCGAGGTGAGGGTGTCGGCCGTCATGGCGTGGTCGTGCCCCTCGGCGAACGTGGTGAGCACCGTGACACCGGCGACGAGGCGGCCCATGGCCTGCCGGAAGCGGGCCGGGTCGATGGGGTCGTCGCTCACGCTGGGTCCTCACTGGTCGGCCGGCCGGTCGCCGCGTCGAGCCGGGCGTAGCCCTCCCGGCCGGCGAGACGGGACACGACGTGGTTGGACAAGGCATACCAGCCCTCGCCCACCACGACCTGTGTCTCGTGGGACATCAGGGCCCGCGACTGCAGCGGGACGACCGACGGGTCGACCACGGTGTGGGTCACCACCGCGTCGGGGACGACCGACGACGCGAAGGGGTCGTCGTCGCCGGGCACGACCAGGCCGCGGTCGGTCGGCACGTGCTCCGCCAGCCACAGCCGGTCCTCGACGGCCCAGGACAGGGGCGTCAGCACGGCGTAGAGCAGCGGGGCGTCGGCCGACGAGGCGACCGCCCGGCAGGTGGCGTCGTGGGTGCGCACGTGGTCGGGGTGCCCGTAGCCGCCGGTGGAGTCGTAGGTGACGACGACGTCGGGGCGCACCTCGTCGAGCGTGGCGCGCACGGCGGCCGCGGCATCGGCGAGGTCGGCGCCCGCCCAGGCCCGCGGGTGGGCGGCGGCCGGCGAGCCCGCCATCCCCGAGTCGCGGTAGGTCGGGTGCGCGCCGTCGCCGGCCGCGCCGAGCAGGTGGTGGGTCACCCCGAGCACCTCCATCGCACCGCGCAGCTCCTCGCGGCGGTGGTCGGCGAGCGGGTCACCCGCGGCGCCCTCGAGGTGCGCGAGCTGGGCGGGGATGACCTCGCCCTCCTCACCCAGGGTGCAGGTGAGCACGTGCACGTCGTCGCCGCGCGCCACGTGGTGGGCGATGGCCACACCGGTCGCGAGGGTCTCGTCGTCGGGGTGCGCGTGCACGAAGAGCAGTCGCGGGGCGCGGTCGTCGACCCGCAGGCCGTCGAGCAGCCCGGTCACTGGACCACCGCGATGTCGGCGAACTCGACGACGCCGCCGGCGACGGTGTTGGCCGACAGGTTCCGCACGTCCGAGCCGGCGACGTAGAGGGCCCGGCGCTCGGCGAGGCCGATGTAGGCGCCCTTCGCCACGAGCGAGGCGTCGATGTCGGCCCACGCCTTCTCGCGCGCGGCGCGGTCGGCGATCGTGTTGACCTTCGCCATCCGGGTGTCGAGGGCCTTGTCGGCCCAGTAGCCGTAGTCGCGCCCCGGGCCGACCTTGGTGATGTTGATCGAGCTGTCGAACAGCGGCGGCAGGATGGTCGAGGCCGAGGCCCAGGCCGGCGCCCAGTTCGACCAGAACACGTCGACCTGGTCGACGAGCGCGGGGTCGCTGATCGCCGTGAAGTAGTCCTCGGTGATCGGCTTGGTCTGCGGGTCGAACCCAGCCAGGCGCCACCCCGCCACGAGGGCGGCCATCGCCTTGTCGGCCGTCGGGTTCGACCGGTACGCCACGGTGAACCGCACCGGCGCGCTCAGCCCGGCCTGGGTGAGCAGCTCCTTGGCCTTCGCGGCGTCGCCGCGGGTGCCGGTGCCGACCGGGTCGGAGTCGTGGGCGGCCGGCAGCGAGTTCGGCACCAGGGACAGCGCGGGGTCGGCGGCCGTGCTGCCACCGATGGCGGTGACGTAGGCGTCGCGGTTGGTCGCGGCTGCGAGGGCCAGGCGCACCTTCTCGTCGGCGAAGACCTTGCTGCGCGCGTTGGGCAGCAGGTAGTCGACGACACCGGTGCGCGGGTTGACCGAGCGCTCCTCGAGGCTGGCCACGGCGGTGATGTGCTGCTGGATCGCGGGCGGGGCCGAGCCGAGTGCGACCGACACCCGGCCGGTGTCGCCGTCAGCCATGACCTGCCGGGCGACGGCCTGGGTGTCCAGGCCCTCCTGGTAGTCGATCTGGTCGGCGTGGGCCCGGCGCACCGGGTCGCTCCCCCGGTTCCAGTTCGGGTTGCGCACCCAGGTGCCGCCGTGGCCGGGCGTCCAGGTGCCCTTGAGCATGTACGGCCCGGCCGAGAACACGTCGTAGGTGCCGTCGGCGCCGCGGTCGGCGGTCTTCTTGACCGGGCCGAACGCCGGCTGGCTGACCAGCTCGTTGAAGTCGCTGAGCGGGGTGCTCAGCGTGAAGGTGATCGTCTGGCCCTTGCACGAGACGGCCTTGTCGAACGCCTTCTGGGCGGCGGCGGCCTTGGCGCCGGTGGCATAGGGGCCGGTGTAGGTGCTCGTGCCGTCGGGCTGGCGCGGGATGGCGAGCACGGCGAGCGCGTCGGTGGGACCGCCCTTGATCACGTCCGTGGCGAACGTGCGCGAGACGCCGTACGCGAGGTCCTGGCAGGTCACCGGGCTGCCGTCCTGCCAGCGCAGCCCGTCGCGCAGGGTGAAGGACCACGTCTTGAGGTCCTTGCTGGCGGTGCCGGTGGTGGTCGCGAGGTCACCCACGAGGCGGGCCTGCTCGTCGGGGTCGGTGTTCGGTGCGTAGGCGGTCAGCGAGCGCGCGAAGACGCGGCCGGCGAAGGCGACGTCGTCGCGCGAGCCGAGCCGCTGCGGGTCCCAGGTGACGACCGGGCCGAGGGCGAGGGCGTGCAGCGTGCCGCCGTCGGTGTCGACGCGGTCACCGACGGCCGAGGTGGGCGTGGCCTTCTCGGGGTCGGCCGGAGCCGTGCCCCCGAGGGCGAACACCCCGGCGACGACGAGGGCCACCACGAGGAAGGCCCCCACGAGGGTCGGTACGAGGCCGGGCAGCCGCCGACGGCGCCGCGAACGACGGCTCTCGCGGATCGGCTCCGGGGGTGTGCCTGCGTTGTTCCTTCGTCCCACCAGGTCTCAGCTCTTCCTCGCCCGGGCGGCGGCGCGAGCGCGCAGCGTCTGGTCGAGCTCGACCTTGCGGATGCGGATGCCCTCGGGGGTCACCTCGACACACTCGTCCTCGCGGCAGAACTCGAGCGACTGCTCGAGCGAGAGGGTGCGCGGCGGCGCGAGCCGCTCGAGGACGTCGGCACCGGCGGAGCGCACGTTGGTGAGCTTCTTCTCCTTGGTGATGTTGACGTCCATGTCGTCGACGCGGGAGTTCTCGCCGACGATCATGCCCTCGTAGACCTCGGTGGTCGGGGCGATGAACATCGACCCGCGCTCCTGCAGGTTGGCCATCGCGTAGGCCGTCGCCGCACCGGAGCGGTCGGCCACCAGCGAGCCGCTGATCCGGGTCGAGATGTCACCGGCCCACGGCTCGTAGCCCTCGAACACGTGGTTCGCGATGCCGGTGCCGCGGGTGTCGGTGAGGAACTGGGTGCGGAAGCCGATCAGGCCGCGCGAGGGCACCAGGTACTCCATGCGGACCCAGCCGGTGCCGTGGTTGGTCATCTGCTCCAGGCGGCCCTTGCGGGCGGCCAGCAGCTGGGTGATCGCGCCGAGGTACTCCTCGGGGGTGTCGATCGTGACGCGCTCGATGGGCTCCTGCACCTTGCCGTCGACCACGCGGGTGACGACGACGGGCTTGCCGACGGTGAGCTCGTAGCCCTCGCGACGCATCTGCTCGACGAGGATCGCGAGGGCGAGCTCGCCACGGCCCTGGACCTCCCAGGCGTCGGGGCGCTCGGTCGGGAGCACGCGCATCGACACGTTGCCCACGAGCTCGCGGTCGAGGCGGTCCTTGACCAGGCGCGCGGTGACCTTGGCGCCCTTGACACGACCCGCCATCGGGCTGGTGTTGATGCCGATCGTCATCGAGATCGCCGGCTCGTCGACCGTGATGAGCGGCAGCGGGCGGGGGTCGTCGGCGTCGGCCAGGGTCTCGCCGATGGTGATCTCCGGGATGCCGGCGACGGCGATGATGTCGCCCGGGCCGGCCTGCTCGGCCGGACGGCGCTCGAGGGCGTCGGTCATCAGCAGCTCGGTGATCTTGACCTTCTCCACCGTGCCGTCGCGGCGGCACCACGCGACCTGCTGGCCCTTGCGGATGGTGCCGTTGTGGACGCGCAGCAGCGCGAGGCGGCCGAGGAAGTTCGAGGCGTCCAAGTTGGTGACGTGGGCCTGGAGCGGGGCCTCGGGGTCGTACGAGGGCGCGGGGATCGTCTCGATGATGGTGCGGAAGAGCGGCTCGAGGTCGTCGCCGTCGGGCATGCCACCGTCGACGGGGCGAGTCAGCGAGGCCCGGCCGGCCTTGGCCGACGCGTACACGATGGGGAACTCGAGCTGGTCCTGGTGGTGGTCGGCGTCGACCAGGAGGTCCATGAACAGCTCGTAGACCTCGTCGACGACCTCCGCGATGCGCGCGTCGGGCCGGTCGACCTTGTTGATGCACAGCACGACCGGCATCTTCAGGGCGAGCGCCTTGCGCAGCACGAAGCGGGTCTGCGGGAGCGGGCCCTCGCTCGCGTCGACGAGGAGGACGACACCGTCGACCATCGACAGGCCGCGCTCGACCTCGCCACCGAAGTCGGCGTGGCCGGGGGTGTCGATGATGTTGATCGTCATCCCACCGGGGATGCCGGCCTCGACGGCGGCCTTCCCGGCGTAGCGCACGGCGGTGTTCTTCGCGAGGATCGTGATGCCCTTCTCGCGCTCGAGGTCACCGCTGTCCATCGCCCGGTCGGCGATGTGGTCGTGCTCGCCGAACGCCCCCGACTGCCACAGCATCTTGTCGACCAGGGTGGTCTTGCCGTGGTCGACGTGGGCGACGATGGCGACGTTACGGAGGTCGACGCGGTGGGAGACAGACATAAGAACTAGTCTCTCAGGTATTGCGCTCCAGACCCAATCGGTGTAGAGGGGATCTGCAGGGTGCGTTCAGCCTGTTCCCAGCGCGTCCACATCCACCCACGTCAGGTGCGGTGTCGGCGCCGTCTGGCGTGCCCGCCCGCGCGGGCTCGCGGAGGATCTGCTGGGCCGTTCGGTATCACTTGGATAACCACTCGCGTCACGAGGGTTCAGCGGCCGCATTTGCCGTTATGGTCACCCGCAACGGTGGACATGGCGGTCCTTCACGCCCCGTCGCCGGACCCAGCTCGAGCATCCGACCCGGACGCCTCGAGGTTCGCACACCCAAGCGAGGTTTATCGATGAAGGTAACGCGGAAGGTGCCCATCGTCGTCATGGCGGCGGCCGCACTCACCCTGACCGCCTGCGCGAGTTCTGATCGCGACTCCGGCAACACGGCATCCAGCGGCACGAGCGGTGTCAAGGACACGTTCACGTTCGGTGCTGCCGGCGCCCCCAAGCTGTTCGACCCGTTCTACGCCACCGACGGTGAGACCTTCCGGGTCACCCGTCAGATGCACTCCGGCCTCCTCGGGGTCAAGGAGGGCACCGCAGACGTCGAGCCCGACCTGGCCGAGAGCTGGGAGCCCTCGGCCGACGGTCTCGCGTGGACCTTCAAGCTGCGCCAGAACGTGAAGTTCTCCGACGGCACGCCGTTCGACGCCGCGGCCGTCTGCTACAACATGGACCGGATGTACAACCAGAAGGCCGCAGGCCAGACCGCGGCCGAGTACTGGGGCTACTTCTTCGGCACCTTCAGCGACAAGCCGGAGGGCTCGCTGTACAAGTCCTGCGAGGTCAAGGACGCGGCGAACGCGGTCATCAACATCACCCGGTCGACCTCGAGCTTCCCGACGATCCTGTCGCTCGACTCCTTCGCGATGCAGTCGCCCACCGCCCTCAAGGCCGGTGACGCGAACAACGTCGTGGCCCAGGGCGAGGGCTTCAAGTACCCCGCCTACGCGATGGCTCCGGTCGGCATCGGCCCGTACAAGCTCGACAAGTACGACGAGGCCAACAAGACCGTCACCCTCGTGGCGAACGACCAGTACTGGGGTGAGAAGCCGAAGACCGGGAAGCTCGTCTTCAAGATCATCCCCGACGAGAGCACCCGCCGCCAGGAGCTGAAGGCCGGCTCCATCGACGGCTACGACCTGCCGAACCCGGTGGACTGGAAGGGTCTGAAGGACGACGGCAACCAGGTCGCCGTGCGCCCGGCGTTCAACATCCTCTACATGGGGCTGAACGCCAACGCGAACCCGAAGCTGAAGGACCTCAGGGTGCGGCAGGCGCTCTACTACGCGCTCAACCGTGACCAGATGGTCAAGACCCAGCTGCCCGAGGGCGCCACGGTCGCGACCCAGTTCATGCCGGACACCGTGTCGGGCTACAACACCGACCTCAAGCCGTACGCCTACGACCCCGAGAAGGCCAAGGCCCTGCTCAAGGAGGCCGGCGCCGAGGGCATGACCCTGCAGTTCGCCTTCCCGACCGAGGTCACCCGGCCGTACATGCCGGACCCGCAGAAGATCCACGCCGCCTTCAAGAAGGACCTCGAGGCCGTCGGCATCAAGGTCGACGTCGTGAGCAAGCCCTGGCAGGGTGGCTACCTCGACGACGCCAACGCCGGCAAGTACGACGCGTGGCTCCTGGGCTGGACCGGCGACTACAACGCCGCGGACAACTTCCTGGGCACGTTCTTCTCCAACTACAAGGAGAACGACATGCAGACCAGCGCGTACCCGTGGGGCAAGACGCTCTCGGAGGACCTCAAGAAGGCCGACGCGATCGTGGACGTGGCCGAGCGTGAGGCCGCGTACAAGAAGATCAACCAGCAGATCGCCGAGGAGTACCTCCCCGGGCTCCCGATCAGCCACTCTCCGCCGGCCCTCGTGGTCAGCGGCAACGTCGAGGGTCTCGTCCCGAGCCCCCTGACCGCGGAGATGTTCGACACCGTCACGGTCAAGACCGGCAAGTGACGACCGGGGCCACGGCCCCACGTCGATCGCACCACTAGTGCACGGTGGCCGCCTCGAACCGTTAAGGTCCGAGGCGGCCACCGTCGTCTCACGGAGCAGCTAGGAGCCTTCCTTGGCGAGATTCATCATCAGACGACTGATCCAGATGGTCGGAGTGGTCTTCGTCCTCTCCCTCCTCCTGTTCTTCTGGCTCCGCTCCCTCCCCGGGGGGGTGGTCTCGGCGATCCTCGGCGAGCGGGCCACGCCGGCCTCGCGCGCGGCGCTGACCCAGGCGTTCGGACTGGACCAGCCCGTGTACGTGCAGTACCTCAAGTTCGTCCAGAGGGCCGCCCGTGGCGAGTTCGGCGCCTCCACGTCGGTGCTGCCCGGGCGCGACGCCTTCGACATCTTCCTGACCCGCCTGCCCGCCACGATCGAGCTGAGCATCTGCGCGATGGCCATCGCCATCGTGTTCGCGATCCCGCTCGGCTACCTGGCCGCGAAACGACACGGCTCGACGTTCGACAACGGCACGATCGTGTTGTCGCTGATCGGCGTGGCCGTCCCCGTCTTCTTCCTCGCGTTCCTGCTCAAGTACTGGTTCGCCATCGACACCCCGCTCTTCCCGGTGTCGGGCCGGCAGGACTCCGCACTGGGCTGCACCCGGGTCACCGGCTTCTTCGTGGCGGACGGGCTGCTGACCCGCGAGTTCGACTGCTCGGCCGACGCCCTGCGCCACCTCGTGCTGCCGTCGATCGCGCTGGCCACCATCCCCTTCGCCGTCATCTTCCGGATCACCCGGGCCTCGGTGCTCGACGTGCTCGACGAGGACTACGTGCGCACCGCCGAGTCCAAGGGCCTGACCGTCCAGGTCATCCGGGCCCGCCACGTCATGCGCAACGCCCTGCTGCCGGTCATCACCACGATCGGCCTGCAGACCGGCGGTCTGCTCGCCGGCGCCGTGCTCACCGAGACGGTGTTCAACTTCGGCGGCATCGGCTCGACGCTGCAGCAGGCCTTCTCCAACCGTGACTACGCCGTGCTGCAGGTGCTGATCCTCGCCGCGGCCGCGATCTACGTGGTCGTCAACCTCATCGTCGACATCTCCTATGCCGTCATCGACCCGAGAGTGCGCACCCGATGACCCGCCCACCCAACCCGTTGAACCCGATGGACCGCCGCAAGCAGCGGATCGACGACCTCGCCGCCTCGAGCGCCGGCGTCGGCCCGCGAGGGCGCGGCCCGGCATCCGGCAACGTGCTCGTCGACGACGCCGGAAGCGTCGACGAGGCGCCCGGTGTCTCGCTCATCGCGAGCGCCTGGCGCCGCCTCAGGCGCGACCCGGTCTTCCTCGTCGGCGCCGCCATCACGATCGGGTTCGTCGTGCTGGCCGTCATCGCGCCGTGGGTCGCCTCCCACGACCCGGCGGCCGGGCTGCTGCTCGACAAGGTGCGCCCCCAGTCGAACCCGATCCCGGGCTCGGAGCCAGGCTTCCCGCTGGGCGCCGACGACAAGGGCCGCGACGTGCTCTCGCGCCTGATCGTCGGGGCCCGGCAGACGCTCATCGTCGGTGTCTGTGCCACCCTGATCGGCCTGATCGGTGGCCTGGTGCTCGGCATCCTGGCCGGGGCCTTCGGCGGCGGCATCGACGCCTTCGTCATGCGCGTGGTCGACGTGCTGCTGTCGATCCCGTCGCTGCTCCTCGCGGTGTCGATCGCCGCGCTGGCCCGCCAGCCCAGCCAGTGGACGGTCATCGTCGCCATCGCCGTCGTGCAGATCCCGGTGTTCGCCCGCCTGCTGCGCGGCTCGATGCTCGCCCAGCGCTCCAGCGACCACGTGCTGGCCGCGCGGGCCCTGGGCGTGAAGCGGAGCGCCATCATCTTCCGCCACATGGTGCCGAACTCGCTGGGGCCGGTCATCGTGCAGGCGACCCTGGTGCTCGCGACCTCGATCATCGACGCCGCCGCGCTGTCCTTCCTCGGCCTGGGCAACCCCGACGACGACGCGCCCGAGTGGGGCCAGATGCTGGGCCGGTCGCAGGCGTACATCCAGGACAACCCGCACCTCGCGGTCTACCCCGCGCTGTGCATCATCCTCGTCGCGCTGGGCTTCACCCTGATGGGCGAGTCACTGCGCGAGGCCCTCGACCCCAAGAGCAGGAGGTGACCCGTCGATGACCGCCACGGCGACACCACCCCCCACGACGGCGCACGGCCAGGAGCCGCTGCTGTCCGTCCGCGACCTGCGGGTCACCTTCACCCGTCAGGGCGAGAAGCCGTTCAGGGCCGTCGACGGCGTCAGCTTCGACGTGCGTCCCGGCCAGACCGTCGGCCTGGTCGGCGAGTCGGGCTGCGGCAAGTCGGTCACCTCGCTGGCGATCATGGGCCTGCTGCCCAAGCGGGGCAACCACGTCGAGGGCGAGGCCACCTACGAGGGCACCAACCTGCTCGCGCTCGACGAGAAGGCGATGCGCGAGCGACGCGGCCGCGACATCGCGATGATCTTCCAGGACCCCCTGTCGTCGCTGAACCCGGTCGTCCCGGTCGGCCTGCAGGTCACCGAGGTGCTGGAGCGCCACCGCGGCATGTCGCGCCGAGCCGCCCAGCCGGTGGCCCGCGACCTGCTCAAGCGGGTCGGCATCCCCGACCCCGACCGTCGGCTCAAGGACTACCCGCACCAGATGAGCGGTGGCATGCGCCAGCGCGCTCTGATCGCGATGGCGCTCGCGTGCGCGCCGCGGCTGCTCATCGCCGACGAGCCGACCACGGCCCTCGACGTGACGATCCAGGCGCAGATCCTCGCCCTGCTCAAGGAGCTCGTGCAGGAGACCAACACGGCGCTGGTCATGATCACCCACGACCTGGGCGTCGTCGCCGGGCTGTGCGACGAGGTCAACGTGCTGTACGCCGGCCGCATCGTCGAGCGCGGGGAGCGCCACGAGCTGTTCGCCGACCCGCGCCACCCGTACACCAACGGCCTGCTCGGCTCCATCCCGCGGCTCGATGCGCCGCGCGGGGAGCGGCTCACCCCGATCCCGGGGTCGGTCGCCGACAACCTCCCGTGGGACCACGCCTGCGCCTTCGCACCGCGCTGCTCCCAGCCGATCGACGTGTGCACCGGCACGACCCCGGAGCTCGAGGAAACCCCCCGTCGGGCCCTGCGCTGCCACAACCCCGTGAGGTGACCCGATGACCGACACCGCCACCACCCCCGCCCCGGCCGCTGACGGCGAGCGCGACGTCCTCGTCGACGTGCGCGGCGTCAAGGTGCACTTCCCCATCAAGCGGGGCGTGATCTTCGACAAGGTCATCGGCCACGTCTACGCCGTCGACGGGGTCGACCTGCAGATCCGCCGCGGCGAGACCTACGGCCTGGTCGGTGAGTCCGGCTGTGGCAAGTCGACGCTCGGCAAGGCGATCCTCAACCTCGAGCCGCCGACCGAGGGCAGCGTCATCGTCGACGGCACCGACATCGCGACCCTGAAGGGTGAGGAGCTCCGGCGCCGCCGCAAGGAGTTCCAGATGGTCTTCCAGGACCCGATGAGCAGCCTGGACCCCCGCCAGTCGGTGGAGTCGCTGCTCGCCGAGGGGATGCGGGCGCACGGGCTCGCCACCGACGGCGCCTCCACGAAGAAGCGGATGCGTGAGCTGCTCTCGGCGGTGGGCCTGCCCGCCGCCGCGCTGACCAAGTACCCCCACGAGTTCTCGGGTGGCCAGCGGCAGCGCATCGGCATCGCCCGGGCGCTGTCGGTCGAGCCCAAGCTGATCGTCGCCGACGAGCCGGTCTCGGCCCTGGACGTGTCGGTGCAGGCGCAGGTGATCAACCTGCTCGACGAGCTGCAGCGCGAGTTCGACCTCACCTACCTCGTCATCGCCCACGACCTCGCCGTGGTGCGCCACATCAGCGACCGGATCGGCGTGATGTACCTCGGTGGCATGGTCGAGGAGGCCACCGCGGACGACCTGTACGCCCAGCCGCTGCACCCCTACACCCGGGCCCTGCTCTCGGCCGTGCCCGTGCCCGACCCCACCGTCGAGGACACCCGGGAGCAGATCCTGCTCACCGGCGACCTGCCCTCACCCTCGAACCCCCCGACCGGGTGCCGGTTCCACACCCGGTGCCCCTGGCGCCAGGAGACCCGCTGCGACGAGGAGCGCCCCCAGCTGCGCATCGTCGACCTGCCGGGTGTGCCGGTCGGCCACCGGGTGGCCTGCCACTGGGCCGAGGCCATCGACCGCGGGGACATCCTGCCGCACGCCGTCACCCCGGTCCTCGTGGCTCCGGACGACGACGGGCTCGAGGGCGACCCCTTCGCGGCTCCCGCCACGGTCAACGAGGTGCTCTGAGCGACGCCGCACCCGTGGGCCGGGCCCACGGTGCCCCACGGCATCCGTGGGTGGACCACAATGGGGCCATGAGCCGACTCCTGGGCGACGACGAGGTGACCACGCAGCTCGAGGGACTGAGCGGGTGGCAGCGCGAGGGCGATGCCATCGTGGCGACGGTGGAGGCGCCGGACTTCCCGGCCGCCATCCGGATCGTCGACACCGTGGCCGACGAGGCCGAGCAGATGAACCACCACCCCGACATCGACATCCGCTGGCGCACGACGCGGTGGCTGCTCACCACGCACGACGCCGGCGGCATCACCCAGCTCGACATCGAGCTGGCGCACCGCATCTCGGCGGCGGCCGGCACCCACGGAGCGACCTTCACGTGAGTGACGCCCCCCTGACGACCGCCCCTGAGCACCACGAGGCCCACGACGGCACCATCGCTGGGCGGCTGAACTGGCTGCGCGCCGGCGTGCTCGGCGCCAACGACGGCATCGTGTCGACCGCCGGCCTGGTGATCGGCGTGGCCGCGGCGACGACCGAGCGCGGCGCGGTGCTCACGGCCGGGCTGGCCGGGCTCGCCGCAGGCGCGATGAGCATGGCGGTCGGTGAGTACGTCTCGGTGAGCACCCAGCGCGACTCCGAGAAGGCGCTGATCGCCAAGGAGATCCGCGAGCTCGACGAGGAGCCCGAGGCCGAGCTCGCCGAGCTGGCCGGTATCTACCGGGGCAAGGGGCTCACCCCGGACCTCGCGCTCGAGGTGGCCACCCAGCTGACGGCCCACGACGCCCTCGGGGCTCACGCCGAAGCCGAGCTCGGCATCGACCCGCACCACTACACGAACCCGTGGCACGCGGCCTGGGCCTCGATGGCGGCCTTCACCATCGGCGCGACCCTGCCGCTGCTGGCCATCGTGCTGCCGCCGCTCGCAGTACGGGTGCCCGTGACGGTCGTGGCCGTCGTCCTTGCCCTGGCGTTCACCGGCCTGGTCAGCGCCCGGCTCGGCAGCTCGGACGCACGCCGCGCCACCGTGCGGGTGGTCGTCGGCGGTCTGCTCGCCATGGCGGTGACCTACGGAATCGGTGCCCTGGTCGGCACCCAGCTCGGCTGATGGCGCCGGTGGCACCAGGTACCCGCCTGCTCGTCGTCCAGCACGAGCCCGACGCCCCCGTGGCGTGGCTCGGCGAGTGGTGGCGCGCGCTCGGGCTGGAGCTGGACGTCGTCCGGGGCGACCTGGGCGAGCCGGTGGCGCCGCGCTGGGGCGACCTCACGGACGCGCCCGACGGGCTGGTCGTCCTCGGCGGGGCGATGGGTGCGTGCGACGACGCCGTCGCGCCGTGGCTCGCCCCGACCCGTGCCCTCATCGCGGATGCCGTCGCCCGCGGCGTGCCGACCCTCGGGGTGTGCCTTGGCCACCAGCTCGCAGCGGTGGCGCTCGGCGGCACGGTCGGGCGCAACCCCACGGGCCGCACGATCGGGCCGGTGCCGGTGCACCTGACCGGCGCCGCGGCATCCGACCCGCTGCTCGCCGGCTTCGACGGGCTGCCGGCGATCCACTACAACGACGACGTCGTGCTCGAGCCGCCGGGCGGCGCCACCGTGCTCGCGACACTGCCCGACGGGCGGCCGCAGGCGCTGAGGTTGGGGCCGGCGGCGTGGGGCGTGCAGTTCCACCCCGAGACCTCCCCTGAGGTCTTCGGCGCGTGGTTGCGCTGGGACTCCCCCGACGGCCTGACCCCCGAGCAGGTGGCCCTGCTGGACGAGGTGGTCGCGGCGCGCGAGGTGCTGCGGGCCGCGTGGCAGCCGCTGGCCCAGCGGTTCGCGACGATCGTGACCGAGGATGCCGCGGCGCGGCGTGCGTCGCCCGTCACCTCCTGAGCCCGGCTCTGCCGCACCGGCGTAGCATCCGAGTGGCGGGTCCCGCACCCCGTGGTCGACCCAGCCACGACGGAGTGACGCCATGAGCGCATCGGCCTCGGCGCAGTCCCGCGAACGCGTCGTCATCCTCGGCGCAGCGGGCCGCGACTTCCACGACTTCAACCTGATGTACCGGGACGACCCTGGTGTGGAGGTCGTCGCCTTCACCGCGACCCAGATCCCGGACATCGAAGGGCGCACCTACCCGCCCGAACTGGCAGGGCCGTTGTACCCGAACGGAATCCCGATCGTCGACGAGACCGAGCTCGAGGGGCTCGTCGCACGGGACCGGGTCGACACGGTGGTGCTCGCCTACTCCGACCTGTCGCACGAGCAGGTCATGCACCTCGGCTCACGGGTCATCGCGACGGGGGCCGACTTCGTCGTCCCGGGCACACGGCGCACGATGGTGCGCTCGCGCCGCCCGGTCGTCGCCGTCACTGCCGTGCGCACCGGCGTCGGCAAGAGCCAGACCACTCGCTACGTCGCGCGGCTGCTGCAGGACATGGGGCTTCGCGTCGTCGCGGTGCGGCACCCGATGCCGTACGGCGACCTCGCCGCGCAGGCGTGCCAGCGCTTCGAGAGCATCGAGGACCTGGTCACGCAGCACTGCACCATCGAGGAGCGCGAGGAGTACGAGCCGCACATCGAAGCCGGTGTCATCGTCTACGCGGGCGTCGACTACGGCCGGATCCTGCGTGAGGCCGAGGCCGAGGCCGACGTCGTGCTCTGGGACGGCGGGAACAACGACCTGCCGTTCTACGTGCCCGACCTGCACGTCGTGCTGGTCGACCCGCTGCGGCCCGGCGACGAGGCGGGGTACCACCCCGGTGAGGCGAACGTGCGAATGGCCGACCTGGTCATCGTCGCGAAGTGCGACTCGGCCCGGGCGCAGGACATCTCGACCGTCGAGGCGTCGGTGCGCGCCCTCAACCCACGCGCCGACGTGCTGCGCTGCGACAGCCCGGTCACCCTCGACGACCCGGCGGTCGCCACCGGGAGGCGGGTCGTCGTCATCGAGGACGGTCCCACGCTGACCCACGGCTCGATGAGCTTCGGTGCCGGTGTGGTCGGTGCCCGGGATGCCGGTGCCGCCGCCATCGTCGACCCCTCACCGTTCGCGGTGGGCTCGATCGCCGCGACCTACGCGAAGTACCCGAACGCGCGCGGCATCCTGCCGGCGATGGGCTACGGCGAGGCGCAGACCCGCGACCTCGAGGCCACGATCCGCGCGATGGTCGACGCGGGAGCCATCGACGCGATCGTGTCGGGCACCCCGGTGGACATCACCCGGGTCGTCACCGTCGACGTGCCCCTGACCCGGGCCCGCTACGACCTGCGCGAGCAGGAACCCGGCCGCCTCGCCGAGGCCCTGGCCAAGGCGCTCGGTCGCTGACCGGCGACCACCGCGCATCTGTTCCCGGGGTGGTCGCCCGCCGAGTCAGGAGAGCCTCGCGGGCTCAGGAGGTTTGTGCCGATTCAGGATCATGTACGGCCCTGTCTCGGCGTACTGCTCCTGACTTCGCGCAGCCCCGCAACGTCGTGCGTCCGTCATCCCGCAGAACGGCCGCGCAGGGCCGCGAAGAGCACCGGCGCGAGGTCGGCCTCGCGGACCTCCTCGAGCGACACCGGGCGGCCGTCGGGCCCGGCCAACGGGACCCGCCAGTTCGGGTACTCGTCGTTGGTGCCCGGCTGGTTGATCGCCCGGTGGTCGCCGACCACGTCGGCCAGGGCCACGGCGAGCATCCGGCTCGGCGTCAGCGCCAGCCAGCGGTGCAGCGCCTCGACGACCGCGTCGATGCCGGCCCTCGGCCCGAGCAGACCCCGTTGGATGCAGGCGTCGCGCAGCTTGGCGATGGACGCCTCCTCGTGGGCGCGCTCCTCCTCGACCGGGCGGGTCAGCAGGTCGAGCTGCTCACGGATCGCCACGTGCTCGAGCGAGAGGTACCCGGCCGAGGGCGGCAGGTCGTGCGTGGTCACCGTCGACAGGCACAGGTCGCGGTAGTGCTCCGGGGGCTTGGGCTGGTCGCCCTCCCACTCGAACCAGAGGATCGAGGTGCCGACCAGGCCACGCTCCATCATGTAGTCGCGCACGTGCGGGGCGACGACACCGAGGTCCTCACCGATGACGACGGCCCCGGCCCGCTGCGCCTCGAGCACGAGGATGCCGAGCAGCGCCTCGTGGTCGTAGTGCACGTAGGTGCCCTCGGCCGGCGTGCCACCGGCCGGGATCCACCACAGCCGGAACAACCCGATGATGTGGTCGACCCGGACGCCGCCGGAGTCGCGCAGCACCGCGCGCACCATGTCGCGGAACGGCGCGTAGCCGAGCTCGGCGAGCCGGTCGGGCCGCCACGGCGGCTGGCTCCAGTCCTGGCCGAGCTGGTTGAACTGGTCCGGCGGCGCCCCCACGGTGACACCGCGGGCGAGGGCGTCGCCCAGCCCCCAGGCGTCGGCCCCGAGCGGGTGAACCCCGACGGCGAGGTCGTGCACGATGCCGAGCGACATGCCGGCGGCCCGGGCGTCGTGCTGCACCGTGGCGAGCTGCTGCTCGAGGAGCCACTGCAGCCAGCAGTGGAAGTCGACCTCGGCGGCGTGCCGCTCCCGGAACGTGGCGACCGCGGCACTCGAGGGGTCCTGCAGCTCGTCGGTCCAGTCGGACCAGGGCAGTCCGTACTCCTCGACGAGCGCGCACCAGGTGGCGTACGTCGTGAGGCCGTCGCCCTCGCGGTCGCAGAAGTCGACGAACGACTTCTCGCGCCGGCCGGTCAGGCCGACGTCGAAGACGTAGCGCAGGGCTTCCTTCTTGGCGCTCCACGCGGCGTCGCGGTCGATCCCGTCGACCTCGTTGAGGGCCCGGGCGGCCGCGGCGAGCGTCGCCACCCGGCCGTACGCCGCGTGCTCGAGCCGGGCCAGCTCGGGAACGTCCTCGACCCGCAGGTAGATCGGGTTGACGAAGCGGCGCGTGGTCGGCAGGTACGGCGAGGGCTCCATCGGCGCGACCGGCTCCGCCGCGTGCAGCGGGTTGATGAGCACGAAGTCGGCGTCGTGCGCGGCCGCGGCCCAGGTCGCCAGGTCGGCCAGGTCACCGAGGTCGCCGACTCCCCACGACTCGGCCGAGCGCACCTGGTACAGCTGCGCCATCAGGCCGACGACGCGACCTTCGGCCACGGCCGCAGGCAGCGAGAGGCGTTGCGGGGTCACGACGAGGGTGGCCTCGGTCGTGCGGGCGTCGACCGCGGGCACGTCGAGGTGGGCCACGAGCCGGTGCCACCCCACGGGCAGGTCACCGGGCAGCTCGAAGGTCGCCTCCCCCACCAGGCGCCCGTCGACCTCGCGGTCGGGCACCCACCGGTCCGTCTGCGGCACCTCGCGCACGGTGCCGTCCTCGAGCACGACGTCGAGCCGGATGCCGGTGCCCGCCTCCACGTGGGCGTGCACCCAGGGCGTCCACCCGTCGCGGGAGACCACGGTCGCGGGGAGGGTACGGCGCCACGGGGCGAGCTCGGCGTCGGCGAGCGCGCGCTCGACCGCGTCGTCGCCCTCGGCCTCGACGCCGAGGGCGGTGAGCACCGCCCTGATCGCCGCCGCCGAGACGGTGACGTGCTGGCCCTGCCAGTCCCAGTACTCCGTCGCGACCCCGTGGGCGTGGGCGAGCTCGACGAGCCGGGGCGGCGGGGCGACGGAGACCATGCGCCCCATCCTGCCGTGCCGCAGGGGCTGCCTCAGACCTCGTCACGCCACGAGTGCCGCGGATCGAACCCGAGCACCCGTCGAGCCTTGTCGATGGACAGCAGCGTGTCGTGCTCGCCGAGGTCCCCGCGCACCTCGACCCCCGGGAACTGCGCGGCGACGAGGTCGGCGTTGGGGCGGCTCATCACGGTGTCGGGTGAGGCGATGACGAAGCGGTCGAACCCCGGCTCGGTGTGTGCGAGGGCCTTCTCGACCGCCTGCGCGCCGTCCCGGCCGTCGATGTACCCCCACAGGTTCCATCGGCGCAGCGAGGGGTCGGCGTCGAAAGCCGGGAACTGGGCGTAGTCCTCCACGTCCATGACGTTCGAGAACCTCAGGGCCGTGATCGACAGCTCCGGGTGCCACCGGCACAGCTCGACCGCCATCGTCTCCTCGAGGTGCTTGCCGAGCGAGTAGACCGACTCCGGCCGGGCCGGGTAGCCCTCGTCGACCGGGACGTAGGGCGGGGGCGTGTCGAACGGCAGCCCGAGCACCGTCTCGCTCGAGGCCATGACGACCTTCGTGATGCCGAGCCGGGTCACCGCGTGCAGCACGTTGAACGTCGTCACCATGTTGTTCCGGAATGTCGCGACGTCGGCGTGCAGGCCGGGGGCGGGGATCGCCGCGAGGTGCACCACGGCATCCGCGCCCGGCTGCTCGCCCTGCACCCCGCCGAGGGCGTCGACCACCTGCCCGTAGTCGGTGAGGTCGACGCTGATCCAGCCGCTCCCCCGCACGCCGTGCGTGTCGAGGACCACGACGTCGTGCCCATGGGCCCGGAGCCGTTCCACGACGTGCCGCCCGAGCTTGCCCGACCCTCCGGTCACCGCGATGCGCATCCTGCGAGCGTAGGCCGTGCCGGCCCGTGGGTGGGCCGGCACGGCCTCCGCCCGGGCCTCAGATGCTCGGGGCCTCCTGGTGGATCGGCTGCTGCACCTTGGCGACCCGCGGGTCACCGGCATCCGCGAAGTAGTCGCCGCGGATCGTCTCGTCGTCACCGTCGGGCACCTTGGTCATCCGCAGCACCACGGTCACCACGACCGCGACGACCAGGTTGATCACGAACGCCGTGAGGGCGATGTAGCCGAGCTCGCCGATGACCGGCATCTGCGCCAGCGAGCCACCGAAGTGGTTGATGCCGCCGCGCGGGTTGGCGACGTTCCACGCCTGCCAGGTGCCGTAGACCATGCCGACCGCCCAGCCCGCCAGCAGCGCCCAGCGGTGCATCCAGCGGGTGTAGAGGCCCAGCACGATGGTCGGGAAGGTCTGCAGGATCCAGATGCCGCCGAGCAGCTGGAAGTTGATCGCGTTCTGCTTGTCGAGCAGCAGCACGAACACCAGCGCGAACAGCTTGACGACCAGCGAGGCCAGCTTCGAGACCTTGGCCTCCTGCTCGACGGTCGCGTCGGGCTTGAGCCACTCCTTGTAGATGTTGCGGGTGAAGGTGTTGGCCGCCGCGATCGACATGATCGCCGCCGGCACCAGCGCCCCGATCGCGATCGCCGCGAACGCCACGCCCGCGAACCACGACGGGAACGCGTCCTCGAAGAGCTGCGGGATGACGAGCTGCGCGTTGGGCTTGCCGTCGGCGCCGATCGGCTTGGTGCCGGCCGCGATCGCGACCCAGCCGAGCAGCGCGAGGAGGCCGAGCACGAAGCTGTAGGCGGGCAGGATGGCCGCGTTGCGCCGCACGGTGTTCCGCGTGGATGCCGACAGGCTCGCCGTGATCGAGTGCGGGTACATGAACAGCGCGAGCGCCGAGCCCAGGCCGAGGGTGGCGTAGGCCCAGTACTGCGCCCCTCCGGGGATGAAGACGCCGGTCGGCTTGCCGTCGACCGGGTTGGGCTTGGCCATCTTGGTCTGGGCTGCGTCGAAGATGTGCGTCCACCCGCCGAACTTCGTGGGCAGGTAGATGATCGCCACGATGATGACGAGGTAGATCAGGGTGTCCTTGACGAACGCGATGATGGCGGGGGCGCGCAGGCCGCCCGAGTAGGTGTAGGCCGCGAGCAGGGCGAACGCGATGAACAGCGGCAGGTCCTTGGCGATGGCGCTGTCGCCGCCGCCGAGGCCGACGACCTCGAGCACGGCCTGGATGCCGACCAGCTGGAGCGCGATGTAGGGCATGGTCGCGATGAAGCCGGTGACCGCGACGGCGAGCGACAGCCCGCGAGACCCGAACCGGCCACGCACGAAGTCAGCCGTCGTCACGTACCCGTGCCGGTGGCTCACCGACCACATCCGGCCCATGAAGACGAAGATGATCGGGTAGAGCACGATCGTGTAGGGCACCGCGAAGAACCCGGACACCGAGCCCGCCGCCCACATGGCCGCCGGCACCGCGATGAAGGTGTAGGCGGTGTACAGGTCGCCGCCGAGCAGGAACCAGGTGATCCAGGTGCCGAACGACCGGCCGCCCAGGCCCCACTCGTCGAGCGACTCCATGCTCGTCGGGCGGCGCCACCGGCTGGCCCAGAACCCCATCCCGGTGACGAGGGCGAACAGTGCGATCAGGACGAACAGCGCGACTCCGTTGACGTCCTTCATGCCCGCTCACCCCGCTCGCCGTCGGCGGAACGAGGCGCGTCTCCCGCGGCCCACTCGCTGCCGTCACCGATGTCGTCCATCGGTCGGTGCGGCCGGGCGACGAGCACGATGCGGTAGGCGGTGTAGGTCAGTGCCGAGCACAGGAACACCCACAGCAGCTGGTACCAGATGAAGAACGGGAAGCCACCCAGGCGCGGCTCGTCGCGGCTGTAGCTGCTCACCCACATCAGGGCGACGATGGGGAGCGCGAGGAGCACGCCGGCCAGCACGAGCAGGCCCGTGCGCGCGGGTGGGACGGTGTCGTGGTCGACCGCCTCGGGGTGATCGGGGTCGACGGTTCCGGCTGAGCTCATGATTCCTCCTTGGTCCCCCGGCACGCGGTGGTGCCGGGCCACCGAACACGCTAGGGACTTCGCAGGGCCGTGCGGGGTTTGCGGGCGACCGGTCTCCGGGGGCGTCGGTGCGGCTGGGCACAATGGGCGGATGTCCACGATCGTGTTCCTGCACGCCCACCCCGACGACGAGGCCTCGCAGACCTCGGGGTCGATGGCCCGGGCCGTCGACGAGGGCCATCGCGTCGTCGTCGTCTTCGCCACGCACGGCGACCACGGCGAGTCCCCCGACGACCTGGCACCGGGCGAGAGCGTGGTCGACCGTCGCCGCGTCGAGGCCGAGGCGTCCGCCGCGGCGATCGGGCTGCACCGCGTCGTGTGGCTGGGCTACGCCGACTCGGGAATGACCGGCTGGGACCAGAACTCGCACGAGGGCGCCTTCACGGCGGCACCGGTCGACGAGGCCGCTGCGAGGTTCGCCGCGGTGCTCGACGAGGAGGACGCCGACATCGCGGTGGGCTACGACTGGCACGGCGGTTACGGGCACCCCGACCACGTGCAGGTGCACCGGGTGCTGCACCGGGGCGCCGAGCTCGCGGTGCGTCGCCCCAGGGTGCTCGAGTCGACGATGAACCGCGACGCGATGCGCCGGTTCGGCGAGCAGGCCAGGGCGGCCGGCGCCTCCGACGACGAGGCCTTCGACCCCGACCAGCCGATGGACGACGGGAACCCGCTGGGCGAGCCCGAGTCGGCCATCCACTGGCAGGTCGACGTCAGCCCGTGGCTCGAGCGGCGCCGGGCCTCGCTCGAGGCGCACCGCAGCCAGACCACGGACGTCGGGATGATGCTGTCGATGCCGCCCGAGATCTTCGCCGTCTTCTTCGCTCGCGAGCACTACATCGAGCCGGGCCGCGACGCGGGGATGCAGCAGGGCTGGCCCTTCGGGGACTGAGTCCCTCGGTCAGGCGGCCTCGTCGGGTTCGTCCGACTCGTCGGCCGCGGGCCGCAGGTCGCCGGACGCCTGATCCAGCAGGGCCCGCGCCGCCGCGCGGCCCGACTGCACCATCCGGTCGAGCTGGTGGAACTCCAACAGCCCCACCCCCATCGACGACGGGCCGACGACCCAGGCGCCGCGGGCGCGGGCGGCATCTGCCGCACCGCCGCTGCCGATCATCATCGTGCGCATCAGCGTGTCGGCGAGGCCGGGCACCCGGGGGCGCCCGGGCCGTCGCGGCCCCTCGCCGCCGGCACTGATCGTCACCGCCACGACCGGGCCCTCGTCACGCTCGACGAGCAGGTCGGTCGGCAGGTTGTCGAGCACCCCGCCGTCGACGAGCAGCCGTCCGTCGTCCCGGGCGATCGGGGCGAAGAGCACGGGCAGCCGGGCGCTGGCGAGGGCCGCGTCGAGCAGGCGGCCGCGCCGGTGCACCTGACGGGTGCGGCTGACCAGGTCGACGCTGACCATCGACAGCTGGCGGGGAAGCCCCTCGATCACGGTGTCGACGCCGAAGCGGCGTTCCATCGCGGCGTGCACCCGCCGTCCACCGGCGAGGGAACGACCCGAGAGCCGGTAGTCGCTGAACGGCTTGCGCCGCACGAACTCCGCGTAGCAGATCTCCTCGAGCGTCGCCGCGTCGATGCCCGTCGCGTGCAGGCCGGCGATCACCGCACCGATGCTCGTACCGGTCACCCGGTCGACGTGCAGGCCCGCCTCCTCGAGCTCGGCCAGCACGCCCACGTGGGCGAACGCACGGGCCCCACCGCCGGCCAGGGCAAGTCCCAGTGACCGGCCGGCGAGTCGGTCGGCCACGGGTCGCAGCGCGGTCGCTCGGTCGCCGGCGACGATGGTGAGCTGCCAGGCGTCGGTGACGGCCACCCACGCCACCCGCTGCTCGGACGTCGGCGTCGCCCCCAGCAGCACCAGGTCCGGGCGACGGGCCGGGGCCGGCGACGGCCCCGTCTGCGGTACGGCGTCGCCGCCGTTCGCGACGAGCACCACGGCATCCGCCTGGCGCAGGCAGAAGTCGCGCCACGCGGCATCCGGGCCGTCAGCGGACGATGCCGCGACGAGCAGCACCCGGTCGTGGTCGCGCTCGGCACGTGCCAGCCCGTCGGGGCTGAGCACCCCGGGTGTCGCGACCCGGAGGTGCTCGCGCAGGCGCCGGCCCAGCACCTCGCCGACTGCGGCGACCTCCACGGCCGACACCGCCGCGCCGAGGCCGACGACGGCGACCACCGACACCCGCTCGGGCGGTGGCGGAGCCGCGCCGCCACCCCCGGCGGTGCGCAGCCGGTGAGCCACCTGGCCGAGCACGAACCGTGCCGCCGACGGGTCGGTGGCGAGCACGTCCTCGAGCGCCGCCCGGGGGATCTCGACGAGCGTCGTGTCGCGGCGAGCGCGCACCGTGGCCGATCGCTCCTCGCCGGTCAGCAGCGCAAGCTCGCCCAGCACCTGGCCGGGGCCGAGCTCGCGCACCATCGTGTCGTCGACGAGCACCTCGAGCCGTCCGGTGCGCACGGCGAACGCCGAGCCGGGCGGGTCGCCCTGGCGGATCAACACCTCGCCGGCCGCCAGGTCGATGACCCTGGTCGCCCGTTCCAGACGGTGGCGGGCCGCGTCGGGCAGTGTTGAGAACAAGGGCAGCTCGGAGAGGTCGAGCTCGTCCGTGGCGCCCAGGGTGGAGGGAACCGCCCAGTCGGCCGGCGGGTTCGGCGTGAGGACGACCGGGGGCCGGTCGTCGGCGACCTCCTCGTCCTCGGGGGCGGAGTGGATCCTGCCCAGCGGCGCGGCGAGCACCGCGACGACCAGGAACGCCACGATGGACAGCACCCAGCCCTCGTGCAGCGACGCCACCACCGTGGCGGGCGAGGGGTCGCCGATGATGACCACGAGGACCGCGATGCCGAGGACGCCCCCGAGCTGGCGCGCGCTCGAGGCCACCGCGGATGCCGTGGCGTACCGCCCGCCGGGGACCGCGGCGAGCGTCGCGCTTCCGAGCAGGGGCAGGGTCGCACCGACCCCGATGCCGCTGAGGACCTGGCCCGGCATCCACTCGGCCCAGAACGCGGGCTGGAGCCCGACGCGCTGGTGGTACCAGAGGTAGGCGGCCGCCCACACGATCGCCCCGGGGACGACGAACACGCGGTAGCCGTAGCGCTCGGCCAGCGGACCGAGGCGTGCCGCGACGAGCGCGGCCACGATCGCCCCGGGCACGAGAGCGAGGCCGGCGCGCAGGACGTCGTAGCCCCAGACGTACTGAAGCCACAGGACGTTGGTCAGTAGGTACGCGTAGAACCCGAAGCCCGCTGCCACCGTTGCGGCAGAACCGAGGTCGAACGAGCGCAGGCGCAGCAGGGTCGGGTCGAGCATGGGTGCCCGGTGTCGCCTCGAGCTCACCACGAACAGCACCAACGCGATCGCGGCGCCGACGAAGGAGCCGAGCACCTGGGGGCTGGTCCACCCCCAGTCCCCACCCTTGATGATGCCGAGGTTGAGCAGGGCCAGGCTGACCACGAGGAGGACCGCGCCGACGAGGTCGGGCATGACGCGCCGGCCGGGGGCCCGGCTCTCGACGAGCTGGTGGCGAGCCGCCCACACCGCGACCAGGCCGAAGGGCAGGTTGACGAGGAAGGCCCAGCGCCAGCCGCCGAGCTGCACCAGGGCGCCACCGATGGGTGGCCCGACGCCCGCGGCCACGGCGGCGGACGCCCCCCAGACGCCGATGGCGTGGGCGCGCCGCTCCGGCGGGAAGGCTGCGATGACCAGGGCCAGCGAGGCCGGCACGAGCATCGCGGCGCCGAACGCCTGGAAGACCCGGGCCAGGATCAGCAGCTCGACCGACGGCGCGAACCCGCACGCCGCGGACGCGACGGTGAACAGGGCGACGCCGGCCACGAACGACCGTCGGCGACCGACCAGGTCGGTGAGCCGCCCGCAGAGGATCAGCGAGGCCGCGAAGACGATGTTGTAAGCGTTGAGGACCCACGACAGCTCACTGATCGTGGTGTCGGAGAACGAATCCCGGATCGAGGGGAACGCGACGTTGACGATGGTGGCGTCGAGGAAGGCCAGGAAGGCGCCGAAGCTGGCGACCAGGAGGACGCGTGAGGGCGGTACCCGCGTCGTCGCGGCTGCTGTCATCACACCTCCGAGGTCCGGGCCGAATTTAGCGCCTGAGGACCCCGCTCAACAGGTCATTTGTCGAATCTGGTTCCGGCGCGCCGCCAGTCGCGCGGCCGGTCACTGGGTCGGTTGGGGCGGGTTCAGCAGGTCCTGGAGCCGGGCGATGGAGGCCGCCAGGACGACCGGGGTGGAGAGCTGGTCCCGCGAGGTGATCAGGGACTCGACGTCGGAGCGTGCGGCGCGCACGGCGTCACGCAGGTCGCGCGCCCGCGCGGCCCGGGTCTCGTCGGGTGCCGAGGTCTCGAGCCCGGTGAGCCGGTCCTCGGCGGCACCTGCCCGCGCGGCGCTGACCTGCCAGCCACCGGCGAGGGCTTCGGGGGTCCCCGACTGCTGCAGCTGGGGAAGCAGCTCGCGGGCGAGCCAGCCCACCTCCACCTCCGCCTCGGCCTCCTCGGCGTCCCAGGCGGCCCGCCGGCGGGCCCGGAGGATCAGGTAGGCCACCAGGCCGGCCAGGAGGATGGCGAGCAGCCACCACAGCCACGCGGGGAGCCCGCCGTCGTCGGCGTCGGTGGCTGCCGGCGCCGCGGCGGCGGTTGGCGTCGGGGTCGGGGTGGGGGTCTCGGTGGGCGTCGGCGTCACGGTGGCGGTCGCCGTCTCGGTCACCGGAGGCGTGGGGGTCACCGTCTGGGTGACGATGACGGACTTCGTCGGCCTCGGTGACGGGGTCGGCCGAGGTGTCGGCGTGGCCGTCTCGGTCTCGGTGGGCTCCTGCGTCGGCTCCTGCGAGGCCTCCTCCGTGGGAGTGGCGGTCTCCGGGGCCTCGCTGCTCGGGGCCACGGAGGGGACCGACACGGAGACGGACGGCAGGGTGCGGGTGCGGGACGGCACGGTGATCCCTCCGTCACCCCCGCAGCCGCTCAGCAGCAGCACGGCGAGCCCGGAAGCCGCGACGATCCATGTCCGCGATCGGGGTGCGCCTGGGGTGCGAGTGTCCATGTCGGGGCCTTCCTGCCGCAGGTCGGGGGTGCCTGCCCCGCAGTCTTCGCGGGACGCCCCGGCTCCGGCATCACCCGCACCGGATGATGCGCGCCCGTCCCTCGGCGCGTGCAATGGCACCAATGGACGACTCCCCAGCGGCGCCACCCACCGCGGAGCACGCGCGGCTGGCCGAGGCGACCGGCCGCGCCGAGACCGACGTGTTCACCGCGAACCCCTGGTACGAGTGGGGGCCGTACCTCAGCGAGCGCGCCTGGGGCACCGTGCGGGAGGACTACTCCGCCGACGGGGACGCCTGGCGCTCGTTCCCCCACGACCACGCGCGGTCTCGTGCGTACCGGTGGAACGAGGACGGGATGGCCGCCATCTCGGACATCCGCCACGAGCTCTGCCTCGGGCTGGCCCTGTGGAACGGCACGGACCCGATCCTCAAGGAGCGGATGTTCGGCCTGGCCGGCCCGGAGGGCAACCACGGCGAGGACGCCAAGGAGTACTGGTGGTACCTCGAGGGGCTGCCGAGCCACGCCCTGCTGCACTGGCGGTACCACTACCCGCAGGCCGAGTTCCCCTACGGACCCCTGACCCGGCACGGCCGGGGGCTGCAGGACCCCGAGCTCGAGCTGCTCGACACCGGCGTCTTCGACGACGACCGGTACTGGTCGGTCGACGTCACCTACGCCAAGGCGACGCCCACCGAGGTGCTGATGCGGGTCGTCGTCGAGAACCACGGCCCGGACGAGGCGACGATCGACGTGCTGCCCACGCTGTGGTTCCGCAACACGTGGTCGTGGGAGGAGGGTGCGCCCCGGCCGCGCATCGCCCGTGACGGCACGTCGCTGCTCGTGACCGACCACGCGCTCGCCGGGTACCGGCTGGATGCCGCGCCCGGCCCCGACGGCCGTGCCCCCGAGGCCCTGTTCTGCGAGAACGAGACCAACCGACCGCGGGTCTTCGGCGCGCCGGCGAGCACGCCCTACCCGAAGGACGGCATCAACGACCACGTCGTCAGCGGTGCCGCAACGGTCAACCCGGGCGGTTTCGGCACGAAGGCCGCACTGCGTCACCGGGTCACGGTCGCCGCCGGAGGCACCGCCGAGCTGCGCCTGCGGCTGCACCGGCCGGACCCGACGACGACCACCGAGACCGGCTGGGCCGCAGAGCCCTTCGACACGGTGGTCGCGGCTCGTGAGGCCGACGCGGACGAGTTCTACACCCACCTGGCGCCGCAGGGAACGACACCCGAGCAGGTGCGGGTGCTCCGCCAGGCCAGCGCCGGGCTGGTGTGGAGCAAGCAGATCTACCCCTACGACGTCGCTCGCTGGCTCGACGGCGACCCGGGCGAGCCACCACCGCCGGACTCGCGCCGCGGCATCCGCAACGAGGGCTGGCGGCACCTGGACTCCTTCGACGTGCTCGCGATGCCGGACCCGTGGGAGTACCCGTGGTTCGCCGCCTGGGACCTGGGCTTCCATGCGATCGCCTGGGCCCACCTGGACCCCGCCTTCGCGAAGTACCAGGTGCTGGTGCTGCTCAGGGAGTGGTTCCAGCACCCCAACGGGGCCCTCCCGGCGTACGAGTGGAACTTCGACGACGTCAACCCCCCGGTACACGTGCTCGCCGCCCTGCGCATCTACCGCCTCGACGGCTCGCGCGACCGGGACTTCCTCGAGCGCGTGTTCCAGAAGCTGCTCGTCAACTTCACCTGGTGGCTGAACCGGCAGGACGCCGACGGCAACAACGTCTTCGGGGGCGGGTTCCTGGGCCTGGACAACATCAGCCCCCTCGACCGCTCGAACCTCGCCGAGGGCACCCGCCTCGAGCAGGCGGACGGCACGGCGTGGATGGCCTACTACGCGATGTCGATGCTGGTCATCGCGGTCGAGCTCGCCGAAGAGAACCCGGTCTACGACGACATGGTCGTCAAGTTCCTCGAGCAGTTCCTCCAGATCAGGCGCGCCCTGGAGGAACAGGGCCTCTACGACGCCGACGACGCGTTCTTCTACGACCGGCTCGTCCAGGCGTCGGGCGAGTCGGGGCCCGTGAGGGTGCGCACCATCGCCGGCCTCATCCCCCTGCTCCCCGCCGTGGGGCTGCCCCGGCCGCAGGCCGCCGACGTCGCCCGGCTCGGGAAGGGGTTCGCGAGCATCCGCGCCGACTGGGCACGGCAGGGCGGGGGCCTGCCCGGCCTCGTGCGCGAGCTCGACGGGCTGGAGACCGTGCTCGTCTCGGTGCTGCACCCCGACGACATCCGGCTGGCCCTCAAGGAGTTCCTCGACGAGGACGCGTTCCTGTCGCCCCACGGCCTGCGGTCGGTGTCCAAACGGTACGAGGGGCGCCCCTACTCGATTCCCGGGATGCCGGGCGCGGTGATCGACTACGAGCCCGCCGAGTCGACCACCGCGATGTTCGGGGGCAACTCGAACTGGCGCGGCCCGGTGTGGATGCCGCTGAACTACCTGGCCCTTCGACAGTTCGTGGGGTGGCAGATGTTCCTCGGTGACGACTTCACCCTGGAGTACCCGACCGGCTCGGGGGTCCAGCGCACCTTCGGCGACATCGCGCAGGACCTCGCGGACCGCATCCTGGCGATCTGGCTCCCCGACGCCAGCGGTCGGCGACCGGTGTTCGGCGCGGTGCAGCGGATGCAGGACGACCCGGCCTGGAAGGACAACCTGCTGTTCTTCGAGTACTTCCACGGCGACGACGGGGCCGGCCTGGGCGCCATGCACCAGACCGGCTGGACGGCCCTGGTCGTCGACCTGCTCCTCGACCCGCCCGGCGGCACCCAGGGGCCGGGCACCACCTGGCGGCGGCCCGGCCGGACGGATCAGTCGACGGCGACGTAGACGGTGTTCGCCGAGGTGCCGCCGGTGAGGGGGTTGGCAAAGCTCACGACGTGCGCCTCGGCCGAACCGAACTCGGCCTGCAGGAGGTTCACGAAGTCGGCGTCGGGCGGGTCGTCGGACCACAGCGCGAAGACCCCGCCGGGGTGCAGGTGGCCGTGCAGGGCGCGCAGCCCCTGGGGCGTGTAGAACGCCGCGTGGCTGGGGTGCAGCACGTGCTGCGGGGTGTGGTCGATGTCGAGCAGCACGGCGTGCACGCGGTCCGGGCCGTCCGCCCCGAACCCACCGGGCGCCGCGGCGAGGGCGAAGAAGTCGCCCTGCACCAGCCGGGTCCGCGGGTCGCGGGTGAGCGTCTCGGCATCCGGCAGCAGGTGCTTCTCGTGCCAGCCGATGACCGGGCCGAGGGCCTCGACGACGACCAGCGAGCGCACCCGTGGCTCCTCGAGGGCGGTCACCGCCGTGTACCCCAGCCCCAGTCCCCCGACGACGACGTCCAGCTCGGCGCCGGCACAGGCGGCCAGCCCCAGGCGGGCCAGCTCGATCTCAGCGACGGGGAACAGGCTCGACATGAGGAACTCCTCACCGAGCTTGACCTCGTAGACGTCGACCTCGAGCGTGCGCTCGAGCCGCCGGCGCAGGCTGATCTCGCCCATCTCGGTGTTCTGCCAGTCCAGCTCCTCGAAGCGCCTGCTCATCGTCCGACCTCTCGCTCCACGCCACCTCGGACCCTGCGACGCCACTGGCCTCACCGTAGGCCCCGCCGGCGTCGGCGTCGGGCGGTTCGGCCCGCGCGGCGTGCGGGCCGGGGAGGATGACCCCATGACCGAGGACCGCACCACCCCGTCAGTCGTGCAGCGCGCCCGGGCCGCCGAGCCCGCGCTCACCCGCTCGCTCGTGGGGAGGTTGACGCCCACTCCGGCAGGCGAGCTGCGTGACCTCGCGGACGCGGCGGCGGCCCTGGACGATCCGGGCGCGTGGGACCGGTACGGCGAGCACGGGCCGGTCGCGGCCCTCGAACGGCGCGTCGCCGACCTGCTCGGCACGCCGGCCGCCGCCATCTTCCCGAGCGGGGTCATGGCCCAGCAGGCGATCCTGCGGGTGTGGTGCGACGCGGGCGGCTCCCCACGCGTCGCGATCCCGGCGCTCTCCCACCTGCTGAAGCACGAGAGCGACGGCCCGCGCCTGGTGCACGGCTTCGAGTTCGCCCTGCTCACCGACGGCCCGACCGTGCCGCAGGTCGAGCACCTGGCGGCGGTCCGCGGCCCGCTCGGCGCCGCCCTGGTCGAGCTGCCGCTGCGGGATGCCGGCTACCTCCTCCCGTCGTGGGACGAGCTCGTGGCGTTCTCGCAGGCCTGCCGCGAACGCGGTGTCCCGCTGCACCTCGACGGGGCACGGATCTGGGAGTCGGCCCCGCACCTGGGCCACAGCGTGGCCGAGATCGCGGCGCTGGCCGACAGCGTCTACGTCTCGTTCTACAAGGGGCTCGGTGGGCTGTCCGGCGCGGCGGTGGCGGGGCCCGAGGACGAGGTGGCGCAGGCGCGGGTCTGGCGCCACCGGATGGGCGGGACCCTGTTCAGCCTGATGCCGTACGCCGTCGCGGCCCTGAGCGGTCTCGACCGAGAGCTCCCGCGGATGGCCGAGTACCACGAGCGGGCGGTGCTGCTGGCGCAGCGACTGGAGGCACACGGCATCCGGGTCACACCGCAGCCGCCGCACACCAACGCGTTCCGCGTCCACGTCGAACGCGAGGTGGACGACCTCGACGAGCGCCGGGTCGTGGCGATGGAGCGCGAGCAGGTGCGGCTCTCGCCGCCGTGGTCGGCCTCCGACCTGCCGGGGTGGTCGTGGACCGAGCTCGTCGTGGGCCCCGCGACGATGGACTGGGACGTCGACGAAGCGGTCGAGACGCTGCGGCGGGTCTTCGTGGACTGACCCGGGCCGCCGCGCCGTCGGTCTAATCCGCCGGTGGCAGCACGACACCGAAGCCGGCCACCGCCAGCCGCAGCAGCACCTGGCCGGGGCGGAGGAGGTCGGCCACCCGGGCGGCGCTGAGCAGCTCGAGCTCGGCCTCGCGCACGGCCAGCTGGTCGGGTCCGGCGAGGCGGGCCTGCTGCAGCTCGAGGGTGTTGTGCCAGACCTTCTGCCGCGCCTCGCGCAGGAACCGCCTCGAGCTCACCCGGTTCAGCGGCTGCAGGGCCCGGTCGAGCAGGCTGCGTGCCGAGTGCTGGGAGAGGTTGCGGTCCTCCGCGGCGACCCGCGTCGCGAGCACCCCGTCGATGCGTTCGTGGTCGCGACGCCGTCGGTCGACGACGCGGGGGTCGGCGAAGTCGTCGTCGGAGATCACCGCCAGCAGGGCCCGCGGCAGGTCGTTGTTGATGTGCGCGTTGATCCCGAGCAGCACGTGCACCAGGGGTGACGTCGTCGACGGCGCATGGAACGCGAGGCGCCACGGCCGGGGAACGCGGCCGACTCCCGTGAGGTCGGCATCCAGCGCGTCGAGGTACAGCCCGGCGAAGGCGACGTCCCACGACTCCACCCAGCCAGGGTCCTCGAACGACCCCGCCTCCACGGCGGCGGCAACCGCCTGGGTCGTGCGGCGGTAGGTGCCCAGGAACTCCGCCTGGGGTTCCCGCCCGGCCGGCATGGTCTCCAGCCGGGACTGCATGGTCGACAGCACGTCCGCGATGGTGGGCGCCCGGCCCCGGTCTGCGCTGACCACGATGACCCCTGACGATGGATGGAGGGGGCTGCTCACGGCTATCCTCGACCCGGAACCCATCGCGTGCCAGCCCCGGCAGGGGCCGCCCGAGGATCGGTACCGCGGCCGGAAGGGCGGTGGTCTCCACGGAACGAGCCGGGCGCAGCACACCCCGGGACGACCGCATCCTCGGCTTCACCCGCGGGTTGTCGCTGTTCATCGCCCCGTTCCTGCTGGTGGCGTTCGTGCTGCTGTACGGCTTTCCCGGCGAGACGGGGCGGCTGTTCGCGTGGCCGATCCACCCGACGATGACACCCATGGTGCTGGCCTCGGCCTACCTCGGCGGCTTCTACTTCTTCGTCCGAGTGCTGCGCGAACGGCGTTGGGCGGCAGTGAAGCTCGGCTTCCCGGCGGTGGCCCTGTTCGCCGCCCTGCTGGGTGTCGCGACGGTCATCCACTGGGACAGGTTCACCCACGGGCACGTGACCTTCTGGTTGTGGGCAGGCCTGTACTTCACGGCCCCGTTCCTGGTGGTGGCGGCCTGGGTCGCCAACCGCTCCGTCGCCGCACCACCGCGGGAGGACGAACCGCGCATCGGCGACGTCGCCCGGTGGGCTGTCGGGCTGGTCGGGCTGGGCGCCCTCGCCACCGGCATCGCCATGTTCGTCGCACCCACGACGATGATCGGCCTCTGGCCGTGGGCGCTCACCCCGTTGACCTGCCGGGTGGTCGGCGCGATCTTCTGCCTGGGCGCCGCCGGTCTCGGTGTGGTTCGCGACCCGCGATGGCTCACGCTGCGCCTGATGCTGCAGGTGGAGGTGGTCATGGTCGTGCTGATGGGCGTGGCGCTCGTCCGGGCCCGCGACGAGCTGCTCACCGACCGAGCCCTGGCCTGGCTTCTGCCGGTCGGCTTCGCCACCGTGCTTCTCGGCTCCGGGTACCTCTGGCTGGTCAACGAGGTCCGTCCCCGCAGGGCTGTCGCCCCATGAGCAGCGATCGCCGGACGACGTCCGCGACGGTCATCGGGGCCAGCGTCGCGGGACTGCTGGCCGCGCGGGCGCTGGCCGACCACGTCGACGACGTCGTCGTGCTGGAACGGGAGCGGCTGGCCGACACCGCGCAGCCCCGCGGGCACGTGCCCCAGGGGCGGCACCTGCACCTCCTGCTGTCCGCCGGCCTGGACCTGCTGGTCGGCTGGTTCCCCGGCATCGACGACGAGCTCGAGTCCCTGGGCGCGGTCCGGGTCGACGGCACCCGCGCCTGCGTGCACCAGTCCGGCGGGTACCGGGCCCGGGGCTACTGGGGGCGGCCGGTCCTCAGCATGACCCGGCCACTGCTCGAGCAGGTGGTGCGTCGCCGGGTCTCCCTGCTCGGCAACGTCGCCCTGCGTGACGGCGTCCTCGCCGAGGGGGTCGAGGTCGGTGACGGCCGGGTGTACGGGGTCGTGGTCGACGGCAGCGCACACCACTGCGACCTCGTCGTCGACTGCTCCGGCCGGTCCTCACGCATCGCCCACCAGCTCGAGTCCACCGGGGCCCTGGCGCCGGCGGTCACGCGGGTGCAGATCGACTGTGCCTACGCCAGCGGCTTCCTCCCCCGCTCACCTGACGACTTCGACGGCAGCTTCATCGTGTGCGGCACGTCGCCGCCGGGCTCCTTCCGGGCCGCCGCCGTGCTGCCGGTGGAGGGCGACCGCTGGATGGTGACACTGTCCGGCGTGCACGGCGACGTGCCGGGGACGGCACCCGACGAGGTGCTCTCGTTCGCCCAGAGCCTGCCGACCCCGGTCGTGGCGCAGCTCGTCGAGCGGGTGGGCCCCCTGTCATCGACCGCCTCGTACCGGTTCCCGTCCAGCCAGCGGCGCCACCACGAAAGGGTGCTCGCCCCGCCGGCGGGGTTCGTCACCCTCGGCGACGCGGCCTGCAGCTTCAACCCCGTCTACGGGCAGGGGATGGCGTGCGCCGCGTTGCAGGCCAAGGCCCTCGCCGCGACGGTGGAGGAGGTGGGCGTGCGGTCCGACGTGCTGCCGGTGCGGTTCCACCGCAGGGCCGCGCGGGTCATCGACGCCCCGTGGGCGATCGCCGTGGGTGCCGACTTCCTGCACCCGCAGACGGTCGGACCGAAACCGCCGGCCACCGACCTCGCGAACCGCTACACCCAGCGGCTGGTGCGGGCGACCCACACCTCGCTGCCGCTGGCGCGCACGTTCAACCGCGTGGTCAACCTGGTCGAGCCGCCCGTCGCGCTGGCCCGGCCGTCGGTGGTCGTGAGGGTCGGGGCCGCCTCGGTCACCGGGCTGTGGCGGCATCCACCGCCGGTCCACCCGCGCGTGGGGCCACCGCCCACCTGAACCGCATTCGCACCCCGCCCGTGTCTCCTTGCGTGACCGCCGTCGAGGTTCGGGTGAGCTCGCAGTGGCTCCGGCTGCGCGAGCCGGCGGACGCGGCTGCCCGCTCGCTCGACCTGGCGAGCAGGGTCGTCGGGCTGCTGGACGGCGCGGCCCCGATGGTCGTGCACGACCTCGGCTGCGGCAGCGGCTCGATGGGCCGGTGGCTCGCCCCGCTGCTCGCGGGACCGCAGCACTGGGTCCTCCACGACCGCGACCGCGACCTGCTCGATGTCGCCGCGGCCGACCCGCCCCGGGCTGCGGCCGACGGGGCCCCCGTCACCGTCGAGACCCGGCAGGACGACCTCACCCGGCTGGGCGCGGACGACCTCGCGGGCGCGTCCCTCGTCACGGCGTCCGCCCTGCTCGACATGCTGACCGCCGAGGAGCTGGGGCGGTTCGTGCGGTCCTGCGCCGCGGCGGCCTGTCCCACGCTCCTGACCCTGTCGGTCACCGGTGGCGCCCGGCTCACCCCCACGGACCCACTGGATGCCGTGCTGGCCGGCGCGTTCGACGACCACCAGCGACGGACGACGGGTGGTCGCACCCTCCTCGGACCGGACGCGGCGCAGGCCGCCGTCGACGCGTTCGGCGGCCTCGGGGCACGGGTCGAGGTGGGAGCGAGCCCGTGGCGGCTGGGAGCCGGCGACGCGGCGCTGGTCTCGGAGTGGCTCGACGGTTGGGTCGGGGCCGCCGTCGAGCAGCGTCCCGAGCTCGCGGTCGACGGCGCGGCCTACCTCGAGCGACGCCGCACCGACCTCGAGCACGGCCGCCTCGCGGTCACGGTGCCACACCTCGACCTGCTGGCGCTGCCGCCCGGGGCCGCCGCGTGAGCCGGCTCGCCGACCAGGCCACGCAGGTGGTGGAGCCGGCGAGGGCGCACGCGCCCGTGCCGGCCGACGTCGTTCGGCTGTTGGTCGGCCTCGCCGCCCTCGTGACCCTGCTCGCCCTGCTGGCGACCACGGTCGGCCTGGGCGTCGCGTCATGGGCCGTCGGGCTGGGGTGCGCCGCAGTTCTCACCACCGCGGTCACGGTCGGTCTGGCCCGCACCGTCCACCACCTGGGACCCGCCGACCTCATCACCCTGGGCCGGGGGCTGATGGCCTGCGCGGTCGCCGCCCTCACCGTCGAGCTGTTGCTCGGGAACCAGGTGACGCCAGTGGTGCTCGCGCTCACCGTCCCCGCGCTCGTCCTGGATGCCGTCGACGGCCGGGTGGCCCGGCGCACCGACAGCGTCACGGCGTTCGGGAGCCGTTTCGACGGTGAGGTCGACGCGTTCCTCATCCTCGTGCTCAGCGTCGCCGCCGCTCCCACCGTCGGGTGGTGGGTGCTCCTCGCGGGCCTGGCGCGCTACGCCTTCGCCGTCGCGGGGTGGTGGCTGCCGTGGATGCGCGCACCCCTCGAGTTCCGGTACTGGCGCAAGGTGGTCACCGCGACGGTGGGGATCGTGCTCACCGTGGGCGTCGCGGACGTACTGCCCGCCGGGCTGACGACGGCCGTCGTGGTGGTCGGGCTGGGCCTGCTCCTGGAGTCGTTCGGCCGCGACGTGTGGTGGCTCTGGCGGCACCGGTCGTCGGTGCCGGCGACGACCCGGAGCACGAGCGCCTGGCGGCGCGGACTGGCCGCCATCGGCACCGTGCTCGCGCTCGCGCTGGTGTGGTTCGCGCTCGTGGCCCCGACCCGGCCCGACCGGCTCACCCCGGGCGCCTTCCTGCGGCTGCCGGTGGAAGCCGTGGCCCTCGCGGCGGTCGCCCTGGTGGTGTCCGCCCGCTCGGCGCGTGCCGTGACCGTCGTCGTCGGCACCCTCCTGGGCGTCGTCACCCTGCTCAAGGTGCTCGACCTCGGGACCTTCACGGTGCTCGACCGGCCCTTCAACGTGGTGACCGACCGCGGTGAGCTCGGCTCGGGGTTCGCCTTCGTGCGCGACTCCCTCGGCCCGTGGGCGGCGTGGGGCGGCGCCGCCGCAGCCGTCGCCCTGGTCGGCGCCGCCGTGGTGTGCCTGCCCTGGGCGGTCGGCCGCCTGTCGGCGCTGGTGTCCAGGCACCGCGCCCGCAGCGCCCGGGTCGTCGTGGCGGTCGCCGTCGTCTGGGGGATCTGCGCGCTGTCCGGGTTCCAGGTCTCATCCGGTGGGCCCGTCGCGGCCGCCGACGCCGGGGCGTTCGTGGCCGGCAAGGTGCGCGCCGCGACGGCGGCCTACCGTGACCAGGAGGTGTTCGACAACGCCCTCACGGCCGACGTCTACCGCGACCCGGCATCCGCCGACCTGTCCGCCCTGGCGGGCAAGGACGTCATCCTCGCCTTCGTCGAGAGCTACGGCCGCGTTGCCGTCGAGGGCCCGGAGTCGGGGGCCGTGCGAACGCTGCTGGACAGCGGGACGGACCGGTTGAAGGGGCTCGGCTACACGGCAGCGAGCGGCTGGCTCACCTCGCCGACCTTCGGGGGCAGCAGCTGGCTCGCCCACTCCACGCTGCAGTCCGGGCTGACGATCGGGGACCAGGGCCGGTACGACCAGCTGCTGGCGAGCCCGCGGACGACGCTCACCTCGGCGTTCGGCCGGGCCGGCTGGCGCACGGTGGCCGTGCTGCCCTCGACGCACGGGAGCTGGCCCGAGGGCCAGGACTTCTACCGGTTCGACCGGATCTACGACGGGTCGACCCTGGGCTACGCCGGGCCGCGGTTCGGCTTCTCGGCGATGCCGGACCAGTTCACCTTGTCCGCGCTCGACCGGCTGGAGCTGGCGGCCCCGCACCGCACCCCGGTCATGGCGGAGGTCGAGCTCACCTCGAGCCACGGGCCGTGGGCGCCGCTGCCGACGACCGTCGACCCGACGGCCCTCGGCGACGGGTCGGTCTTCACCGACATCGAGGCGGATGCCGTGACGGCGGCCCAGCTGTGGAGCAACAGGGCCGACGTGCCCGGCGCGTACCGGGCCTCGATCGCCTACTCGCTGACCAGCCTGCTCTCGTACGTGGAGCAGCACGCGGACGACGACCTCGTGGTCGTGATGCTCGGCGACCACCAGCCGTCGACCATCGTGAGCGGCTTCGGCGGCAACCGCGACGTCCCCGTGACGGTGATCGCGCGCGACCCGCAGGTGGTGGCCCGGATCTCGGGCTGGGGCTGGCAGGCCGGGCTGCGGCCGGACGCCCGGGCGCCGCTGTGGCCGATGGCCACCTTCCGTGACCGTTTCCTGACGGCCTTCAGCAGCTCGGCACCACCCGTGGCACCGACCTCGTCGCCGACGGCACCGGCGGTCGACGCGCAGGCTCGGGCTCCGCGGTGACCGTGGTCGACCGGGCCGGGGTGGAGCAGCGGCTCCGGCAGGCCCGCGCGCAGGCGTTCGCGCCCGGGGAGTTCGTGGGGCAGGAGAGCTTCGTGAGCGCCGGCGAGGTGCTGGCGCTGGGTCGCCACGCCTCCATCGGGCCCGGGGTGCGGGTGCTCGACCTGTGCTGCGGTGAGGCCGGCCCGGGCCTGCACCTCACCCGTGAGCTCGGGTGCACCTACCGGGGAGTGGACGCCAGCCCGGATGCCGTCGCCCGGGCTCGTCGTCGGGCCGCCGACGAGGGGCTCGAGGCCCGCTTCGACCTCGCGACGGTGCCGCCGCTGCCGGCCGGCTCGTTCGACGTCGTGCTCCTGCTCGAGACCGTGCTCGCGTTTCCCGACAAGCCCGCCCTCCTTCAGGAGGTCTCCTCGGCCCTCGTCACCGGGGGTCGCTTCGTGTGCACCCTGGAGGAGGGCCTTCCCCTCACCACGGCCGAGGCGGAGATGATGCCCGCGTCCGACACGGTGTGGCTCACCCCGCTGACCCGCTTCCGCTCCGACCTGTTGGCCGCCGGCCTGCGGGTCCGCTGGTGCATGGAGACCAGCCAGGCCCACCGCGCCACGGTCGACGCCCTGGTCGACGCGTACACCGCGGCCGCACCGGAGCTGCGCGAGTCGGGTGCCGGGCGGGCCGCCGACGACCTCATCGCCTCGCACCGCCTCTGGAGCCGGTGGCTGCACGAGGGTCGGGTGCGCAAGTTCGCCGTCGTCGCGGAGAAGGTGCTGCCCTGAGCCCCGCATTGAGGCCACGTCGGGGTCAGGCCGGCTCGATCTCGTCCGGCATGTCCAGCGCCTGGCCGACCGGGGCATCACGGTAGGTGCGCATCGACGCGGACATCGAGGCGAACACCGCCAGGTTGCCGTCACCGGTGTTGGCGTAGCGGGTCGTGCCCACCCCGAGCGCCTCACCCTGCCAGGCCGCGTCGTCAGCGCCCAGGAAGCGCACCTCCCAGCCGAACTGCTCCCGCTGCACGGCCAGCATCGACCTGACCCGTTCCAGGGTGTACTCGTGCGAGGAGTTCTCGTGCCCGTCGGTGACCACCACCAGCAGCACCCGACCCGGGCGCTCCACCTCCGGCAGGGCCGCGAGGTCCTCGCCGGTACGGGCCACCTCCATACCCACCGCGTCGAAGAGCGCGGTCATCCCCCGCGGCTTGAGCTCGAAGTCGAAAGCAGTGCCACTCATCCGAGCCACCGTGTCGAACGCGTCGTCGAACTGGCTCAACGTGACCGTCAGCCTCCCCGGCAGGGCGAACTGCTCCGCCACCAGGGCGTTGATGCCGCTCTGCGCCTCCTCCTGGACGCTCCTCATGCTGCCCGAGCGGTCGACCACGAGGGTCAGGTGGGTGTAGTCGGCGTTCGTCACGCGAGACCTCCGGTTCTCACGTGGGAAGGACCGGCACCGGCGGCGGCCGTGCCCGAGTTCCTCACCACGGCAACCATTGTCTCGTCCACCACTGACAGTGGGTCCGGTCAGGTGACGGCGCGGTCCGCCTCGGTGGAGTACCGGGTGAGGTTCTCGCCCGTGGCGGGGTCGAAGAGGTGCGCCTGGTTGCTGTCGAACCACAGCTCGGTGGGGGTGCCGCCGGTGATCTTGCTGTCGGCGTGCAGGGACACGACGAGCTGGGTGCGCATCTGCTCGCTGTCCAGCTCGCGCTGCAGCTCCTTGAGCTGCTTGGTCACGTCGTCGGGCGCGTCGTAGGGGACGTAGGCGTACAGCTCGTCCCCGAGCCACTCGGTCACGTCGACCGTGGCCTTGAACGTCTGCCCGCTGGCACGGGTCGCGGCATCGACGAGGGAGGCGTCCTCGAAGTGCTGGGGGCGGACGCCGACGATGACCAGGTCGCGACCGGCCGCGCCGCTCAACCGTTCGCGCGTGGTCGCGACCTCGCCGAACGGCGTCTCGATCGCGCCGTCACGCACCCGCCCGGGGATGAAGTTCATCGGGGGCGACCCGATGAACCCGGCGACGAACAGGTTCGCGGGGGTGTCGTACAGGTCGTGGGGAGAGCCGACCTGTTGCAGGATGCCCTTGCGCAGCACCGCGATCCGGTCCCCCAGCGTCATCGCCTCGGTCTGGTCGTGGGTGACGTACACGGTCGTCGTGCCCAGCCGGCGCTGCATCCGGGCGATCTCGGTGCGCATCTGTCCGCGCAGCTTCGCGTCCAGGTTCGACAGCGGCTCGTCGAACAGGAACGCGTCCGCCTTGCGGACGATGGCGCGACCCATCGCCACCCGCTGGCGCTGCCCGCCGGAGAGGTTCGCCGGCTTGCGGTCGAGGTGCTCGGTGAGCTCGAGCAGCTCCGCGGCCTCCGTGACGCGCTCCTTGACCTCCTGCTCGGAGGTGTTCTTCAGGCGCAGCGGGAACGCGATGTTCTCGAACACGTTCAGGTGCGGGTACAGCGCGTAGTTCTGGAAGACCATCGAGAGGTTCCGGTCGCGGGGCGCCTTCTCGTTGACGCGTGTTCCGTCGATGAGCATCTCGCCGGAGGTGATGTCCTCCAGGCCCACGATCATCCGGAGCAGGGTCGACTTGCCGCACCCCGACGGCCCGACGAGGATGACGAACTCGCCCTCGGCGACCTCGAGGCTGACGTCGTTGACGGCCAGGAAGCCGTCGGAGTACTGCTTGACGATGTTCCTCATGCTGATGGCTGCCACGGCGAGCTCTCTCCTTTCCTGGTGCGCCGCAGGGCGGTCAGCCCTTCACGGCACCTGAGGTCAAACCGGCCACGATGCGGCGTTGGAACACCAGCACCAGGATCACGACGGGAATCGTGACGACCACGGAGGCCGCCATGATCGCGGTCACCGGCGACTGGAACTGTGACGCGCCGGTGAAGAACGACAGGGCGGCCGGGACGGTCCGCGCACGATCCGTCGACGTGAGGGAGATCGCGAGCAGGAACTCGTTCCAGCAGAAGAAGAACGTGAGGATGGCGGTCGTGAAGACCCCGGGGGCGGCCAGCGGGATGATGACCTTGCGGAACGCCTGCCACGCCGTGGCTCCGTCGACCTGGGCGGCCTGCTCCATCTCCCAGGGGATCTGGCGGAAGAACGCGGACATCGTCCAGATCGACAAGGGCAGTGCGAACGTGAGGTACGGAATGATCAGGCCGAGCCAGGTGTCGTAGATGCCGAGGTTGCGCCACATGTTGAACAGCGGTCCGACGAGGGCGGCCTGCGGGAACATCGCGATCGCCAGGGCCATCGACAGCAGGACCTTCTTCCCGGGGAAGTCCAGCCGCGCGATCGCGTACGAGGCGAACATCGCGACGATGACCGAGAGCGTCGTTGCGATCAGCGCGATGCCCACGGAGTTGCGCAGCGCGCTGGTGAACAGCGAGTCGCTGAACACGGTCTTGTAGTTCGTCCACACCCACTCCTTGGGGAAGAACGTCGGCTTCGCGCTGCGGAAGGTGCTCGGGTCCTTGAAGGACAGCGACAGCATCCACAGCAGCGGGAACAGCGCCCAGAGGAGGATGAGGACCCCGTAGACCGTCCAGCGGTTGCCGGCCTTCTGCCCGCCCATCAGCTGTCACCCCTCACCTGCGACAGGTCGGTCTTGAAGCCCTTGACGAACACGAAGGCGATGATGACCACCGTGAAGAACAGCAGCACCGAGATCGCCGATCCGACACCGAGGTTCAGCAGGGTGACGTTCTGGCGGTAGGCCAGGAACGAGAGGGTCTCGGTCTGGTTCGCGCCGGCCGTCATGATGAACGGGTTGTCGAAGATGCGCCAGGCGTCGAGGGTGCGGAAGAGCAGGGCCACCATGATGGCCGCCTTCATGTTGGGCAGCGTCACCCGGGCCAGCCGCTGCCAGGCGCTCGCGCCGTCGACCGAGGCTGCCTCCTGCAGGTCCCACGGAACCTGCACCAGGCCGGCCAGCAGGAGCAGGGAGATGAAGGGCGTGGTCTTCCAGATCTCGGAGAGGACGATCACGAACAGGGAGGACCAGCGTTCGCCGAACCAGTTGAAGTCGCCGAGCCCGAACCACTGGTTGATGAAGCCCGAGTCGAGCTGGAAGGCGTAACGCCAGATGTACGCCGAGACGACGGTGATGATGCCGTAGGGCACGAGGATGCCGGTGCGCACCAGGCCGCGCCCGTGGAGGATCCGGTACATCACGAACGCGAAGCCGAAGCCCAGGACGAGCTCGACCGCGACGCTGACGACGGTGATGATCAGGGTCGTGCTGAAGTCGGTCCACCACACCGGGTCGGTGAGCACGGTCGCGTAGTTGGACAGGCCGACGAACTCCTTGCCCGCGGGGTCGGTCAGCCGGTAGTTGTACAGCGACAGGACCACGGCGTACACCAGTGGGTACGCGGTCACCAGCACCATGACGACGAACGCCGGAGCCGAGAGCATCAGCCCCAGGCGCCGTTCGTGCCGGGTGCGCTCCGACATCGGTGGAGGCGCAGGCGCCGTCGGCGGTGCCACCGTCGCCTGCTGCTCGTGGACGGCCATCGGTCCTCCTTCGGGGTGGCTGTGGGTGGTCGGCTCGGGGTGGGTCGCGGGTCAGCTCACAGCAGCCGGTCCCCGTGCAGGACGTCGGTCATGAAGGTGTCGGTCTCCTGTGGCGTCTCGGGCGCGTGGACGTCGACGCTGGGGTGCCAGGTGATCTGGACCGACGTCGACACGTCGTTGTAGTACGGCGTGACCGGGCGCGGCCCGGCCTCGTTGATCGACTCGCGGATCAGCGGCGCCATGGGGAAGACCTTGAGGACCTGGGGGTCGTCGAAGGCGGCAGCCTTCGCAGCGGGGTTCCCGGAGTCGAGCATGTACTCGATGTTGCTCTGGAGGGACGTGACGCACTTGACCAGGTCCAGGGCCTGCTCGGGGTACTTGGTGTAGTTGCCGATCGCCAGGTTGATGCCGCCCAGCGGGGGCTTGCTGGGCTTCCCGGCGATGACGGCGGGGAACCGGGCCCAGCCGATGTCGTCGACGACGGACTGGTCGAGGGCCCCGGTCTTGGCGTCGCCCTGGGCGGCGCCGTAGACGTACGGCCAGTTGACCATGAACATCCCGCGCTCGCCCTGGAAGACCGACCGGGCCTCCTCCTCGCCCGCGGTGGACATCGCCGGTGGTGCGGCCGGCGACCGGGCCAGCGTCCCGACGACCTCGGCGGCCGCGTTGCCGGCGGGCGAGGCGATCTCCGGCGTGGCGTCCTTGCCGGCGTCCACGTTGGTGATGATCTCCCCACCGGCCGAGAGCACGAGGGCGTTGATCCAGACCATGTAGCCCTCGTACCGGTTCGCCTGGACACCGACCACCTTGTCCTGGCTCACGGCCGCCGCGATCATCCGGTCCCAGGTGAAGTCCGGCGACGTGGGGTCGACCCCGGCCGCGGCCACCGCCCCCTTGCGGAACCAGAGCAGCTGCGTGTTGGCCCAGAACGGTGCCGCCACGAGCTTGCCGTCCCAGAACGCCGTCTTCAGCGGGCCGTCGAGGACGCCCTCGGTCAGCGCCGCCTGCTCCTGCTCGTCGAAGACGCGCAGGAACCCGGCGTTGGCGAACTCGGCCACGAAGGGAGGGTCGAGGCTCATGACGTCGATCGAGCTGTCCTGGGCGGCGAGGCGCCGCACGAGCTGCTCACGCTGCTGGGAGGCGTCGTTGGGCAGGACCTGGATCTGGACCTTGTACGGCCCGTCCGGGGGCGCGCACTTCTCCGCCAGGCGCTTCTGCCCGCCGTTGTCCGGGTTGATGTACCAGGTGAGGGTGGGCTTGCTGCTCTCCTCCGCGCACGCGCCGAGGAGCGGCACCACCAGGGCCGTCACCACCACGAGTGCCGCACGGAAGCCACGGCGCCGCGTGGCACTGGTCGCAGTCCCACCGCGGTTGGTCATGACCCCGCGCCTCCGTCCCGGCAACGCTCAAACCACCAAAATTGTGTCGCCACGAAACGCCGGCTGACGTCACCCGCACCGGGTGAGCCCGGACCGCTGGACGACAGGGTCGGCGCGCCGCCAGACTCGCTCGGGTGAGCAGCTGGTACGCCAACCCGTCCGCTCGCGCCTGGTCCTCCGGCGAGGCCGGCCCGCCCGCACGGCCCTTCCACGAGTCGCTCCCCGGGTATCGGCCCACCCCGCTGGTCCCGCTGCCCTCGATCGCGGCCGAGCTGGGTGTGGGCCGGGTGCTGGTCAAGGACGAGTCCGCCCGGCTGGGCCTGCCCGCGTTCAAGGTGCTGGGGGCTTCGTGGGCGTGCAAGCAGGTCCTGGACCGCCGGCCGGCGGCCGTGCTCGTGACGGCGACCGACGGGAACCACGGGCGAGCGGTCGCGCGGATGGCCCGGCACTTCGGCACCACCGCGACGGTGTTCGTCCCGGCCGTGATGCTCGAGCGCACCGCGACGCTCATCGCCTCCGAAGGGGCCGAGGTCGTCCGGGTCGACGGGGACTACGACGAGGCGGTGCGGGTGGCTGCCCTCCACGCGAACGAGAGCCCGGCGCGGGCGTTGGTGCAGGACACCGCGTGGCCGGGGTACGAGGACGTGCCGGCCTGGATCGTCGACGGGTACGAGACGCTCCTCGACGAGATCGACGAGTCGCTCGGCCGGGCACCCGACCTGGTCGCCGTGCCCGTGGGCGTGGGCTCGCTGGCCCAGGCCGTCGTGGCGCACCACCGTCGACCCGGCCGCGCGCACCCCAGCGTCCTGTCGGTGGAGCCCGACACCGCGGCGTGCGTGCTGGCCAGCCTCACCCGGGGACGCCCGACTCCGGTCGAGACGGCCGCCACCGTGATGGCGGGGATGAACTGCGGCACCGTGTCCAGTGCGGCGTGGCCCGTCCTGCGCGACGGCTGCGACGCGGCCGTGTCCGTCACCGACGAGGAGGCGCTGCGGGCCTCGGCGGACCTCGGCGCGCTCGGCGTGTCCTCGGGCGCGTGCGGTGCCGCCACGCTGGCCGGCATCCGCGCCGTCCTCACCGACCCTGCTCGACGCGACCAGCTCGACCTGCCGGCCGACGCGGTGCTCGTCCTGCTCAGCACCGAAGGGCTCCAGTGACGACCGGTGTCGTCGGCTCCCTGACGCGGGGCCTCGGATCGCTCGATCGGGCTCCGCGCCGACATGGACGGGCTGCCGCTCACCGAGCAGGGCACGCACGACCATGCCTCCCGCAACCCCGGCGCCATGCATGCCTGTGGCCACGACGGACACATGGCCATGGTGCTCGACGACGGCCTGCTCGACCGGTTCCCCGTCGATGCCCTGTTCGGCCTGCACAACCTGCCGGGCGTGCCCGTGGGGCACCTTCACACGCGCACCGGAGCCATCATGGCCAGCGAGGACAACGTCGAGATCGCATCACCGGTCGGGGCGGGCACGCCGCCAGGCCGCAGATGGTGGTCGACCCCCTCGTCGCCGGCGCCGAAGTCGTCCTGGCCCTGCAGACCGTCGTGGCCAGGCACGTCGATCCCGCGCTCCCGGCTGTCCTCTCATGCATCGGCTTCCGCACCGACGCCCTCGGCGCCGGGGTCGACGTCTACGTCCGGCTCGTCCGATCGGTGCTCGCTGACTGAGAAGACGCGCCCGAATCCATTGACTTCCGCGGCTCCGGTGGCACGATCATGCCTGGTGGCCGGCCAGCGCAGGGGCGGGTCCACACACGGCCACAGCTCATCCGGTGGGATTCCCCGCCGGAGCTGCAAGGAGTGCGCGGGGAGCCTGCGATGACCTGGTCTGTCGGAAACCGTTCGGCGTGGGCGACAGCCCTGGTAGTTGGCCTGGTGGTGATCCTGCTGGGAGCGCTCGGGCCGAGCACGGCGCCCGCGCGGGCGGCGGCCCGCCCGGTCGACGCCACGGCCGCGTCGGACTTCAGCGGTGACGGTCGGGCTGATGTCGTGGCGCCGACCGCGGACGGCGTCTTGTGGTTGTACCGCGGTGACGGGGTGGGTGGTTTCAGCGGGGCCCGTAGCCGGCTGGGTACGGGGTGGGGCTCGCGTGACCAGATCCGGATGGTCGGTGACTGGGACGGGGTGGCCGGGACCGATGTGGTGGCCCGCAACCCGGGCACGGGGGCGTTGTGGCTGTACCCGGGCAACGGGTCGGGCGGGTTCGGGCCGGCGCGCACGATCGGCAGCGGCTGGCAGGTCTTCAGCCAGATCTTCTCTCCCGGCGACTGGGACGGTGACGGCCACAACGACCTGCTGGCGATCCTCAGCAGCGACGGCTCGATGCGGATGTACCGCGGCAACGGCAGCGGCGGTTTCTCGGGGATGAAGGTGATCGGTAGCGGCTGGGGCCGCTACGACGGGCTGATGCTGACCGGGGACTTCGATGGTGACTTCGCCCCCGACTTCCTGGCCCGCAACACCGCCACCGGGCAGCTGCGGCTGTACCGGGGCACCGGCGCCGGCGGGTTCGCCGGTATGCGGGTGGTGGGCACCGGCTGGAACATCTTCACCGGGCTGCTCGGTGTCGGGGACTGGTCCGGCGACGGCCACAGCGACGTCCTGGCCCGGCTGGGCGACGGGAGCCTGCGGATGTACCGCGGCAACGGCACCGGCGGCTGGGTCGCCCCCTACCCCACGATCGGCACGGGGTGGAACGGCCTCGGCTTCCCCGGTGCCGCACCGACCACGTCGTCGAGCCTGCCTCCGCTGGGGAAGGTCACCTTCGCCGACCACGTGGCGCAGTGGAACGTGCTGTGCAGCGACGACCACACCGCGGCAGACGACCCGATCGTGTTCCCGGGACAGTTCGGCGCGTCCCACATGCACACCTTCTTCGGCAACACGTCGACGAATGCAGCCAGCACTCTCGCCAGCCTCAGGGCGACGACGTCAAGCTGCGGACGCAACATGGGGACGAGCGATCCCTCGGCGTACTGGGTTCCCTCGCTGATGAAGCAGAACGCCGACGGAACCAGCTCGATCGTCGGGTCCGAGCAGCTGAGCCAGATCTACTACCGTCGCGCGGGCGGCGGCAGGGGCCCAGGGGTCTACCCGTTCCCGCCCGGCCTACGGATGATCGCCGGCAGCGCCAAGGCCACCTCCGACCAGCCTGCCTCGATCGTGTCGTGGAGCTGTGGCCGTGGCGGGCCGGAGAGCCCGCACATGTTCCGCTGCGCAGGTGGCAGCTCGGCGCCCATGGTCGTGTCACTCGCGTTCCCCAGCTGCTGGGACGGGGTGCACCTCGACAGCGCTGACCACAAGTCCCACATGGCGTATGCCGCGAGCAACGGCGCCTGCCCCGCCAGCCACCCGGTGTCGCTGCCCGAGCTGAACATCGAGGTGGAGTACGTCAACCTCGGCGGCGGACCCGAGTACTTCCTCGCGAGTGGCGGCATCTACTCGTTCCACGGCGACTTCTTCAACGCCTGGGACAACCGGGTCCAGAACGCCCTGGTGGCCACGTGCCTCAATGGCGCGCGAGAGTGTGCCGACATCAACCGCTCGGGCAACACGCTGTTCCGGCCGAGCTACGACCCGGAGCCGATCACCATCGACCTGAACAACTTCTCGAGCACCTCACCCTGGGACGGCCGGCCGCTCCAGGAGCTCACCCCGAGCCCGTCCCCCTCGATGACGATGTCGAACATGGGGCACTGATCCACGTCCGGCACCCCATGGTCCGGTGAAGCCGATCTGCTGCAGTGTGGCGACGAAGCCCTGGACGTCGAAGGTTCCCGGCCCGCAGAGCACGAGGGTCCGCGCTCCAGGTGCCAGATGTCCCCGACCAGGCCGACGGCCGGGTGGTCGGCGGCCGTGACGACCGAGGGTCTCGGCGGCGCGCAGCAACGCGCGCCGTTTCCGGTCCGAGCCCTCACGGCGTGCGCCGCTCGTCCACCAGTCCTCGAGCGATTCCGGTGAACCCGGCGGCGGAGACGGCCTCGGCCCGGACCCGCAGGTCCAATGGGCTGAGGTGACGACCGGGCACCGGCAGCGCGTCACCGGCGTGGGTCCAGCAGGTGGCGAGCAGCTCGGTGGGCATGGGTGATCAGCCGTGCCCCGGGCGGGTGCGGGCGGCCTGGGCGTCCAGCGCCGCCTCGAAGGACTCCTGGCTCCAGCTCTCGGCGAGCGCCTGGCGCACCAGGTCGGCCTGCGTCTGGGGGGCGAGGCCGTCGATCGGCTGGTCCCGGTCGAGGTTGGTCGGGAAGGCGTAGCCCTCGGCGGAGGCAGCGACGACGTTGTCCAGCCGGCTGTCGGGCACGCCGGCGGCCTTCTGCTCGAGCAGCACCGGGAACAGTGCCCGGCACATCGCCACGCGGTCGACGGTCTCCATCGCGCGGCCGAACGGTGAGGAGACCTGGAGGAGGTTCGCCATCCGGCGTACGTCGGTCGAGACGTTCGTGCCGGCACCGTGGAACAGGGCCGGGTTGAAGAACGCGGCATCACCCTTCTCCAGCGGCAGCTGGGTGTAGTTCGCCTGGAAGTACTCGGTGAACTCGGGCAGGTGGAAGGCGAGGTAGCCGGGCTCGTACTGGTGGGAGTACGGCAGGTAGAGGGTCGGGCCGGTCTCGACCGGCATGTCGCAGTGCGCGACGGCGCCCTGCAGAGTGAGTGCGGGCGAGAGCCGGTGCACCTGGGCCGGGAAGCGGGCACTGGCCGCGGCGTCCATGAACCCCAGGTGGTAGTCGCGGTGGGCGGTCTGGGCCTGGCCACCGGGGTTGACCACGTTGACCTGCGAGGTGACCTGGTAGTCCGGGCCGAGCCAGGCCTCGCTGATCAGCGCGATGACGTCGTTGGCGTAGTAGTCCGCGAACACGGCCGGGGCGGCGAGGGCCAGCTTGTCCAGGGCGCCCCAGACCCGGTCGTTCGCGCCGGGCTTGGCGAAGTGGTCCCCGGCCGCGGTGCCGGCGGCCTTCTCGGCGGCGATCTGCGCGAGGAAGGCCTCGGTGGCGCGGTCGACCACCGACAGGTCACCGAAGGCCTGCCTGAACACCACGATGCCGGGGCCGTCGGTCAGGGCCCGGATGAGCTCGGTCTGCGCCGCGGTGCGACCGTCGGGCGTGCCGACCGCGTCGCGGAGCTTCTCGCCGTAGATGAGCACGTTGCGCTCGACGGCGTCGGCATGCGGATAGTCCGCGAGGTCGGTCTGCTGGCCGACCAGGGCCCGGAAGTCGTCGACCGAGCAGTCGGCCGGTGACAGCCAGCCGGTCGTGCGGGTCGTGGTGGAGGTGGTCATGTGGTCGTGTCTCCTTGGTGGCGTGGACGGTGACGGGCTGTTCGGCGGACGAGCGGTTCCCGGTGACCAGGCCTCAAGCGTGAGCCCAGCCGCTCCACTGGGTCAACAGTCGGCATCCATCAAAAACACCTCATTCGGAACCTTCCGGGCGCCTGAAGATCCCCAGAACGGCCGGGATCGGCTCCTTGACGATGGCCTCATCAGTCCGTCAGGATCGCGGCCATGGGCCACCCCTATCCGATCCGTGAGATCGCCCGTCAGTCCGGGCTGAGCGAGGCGACGGTCGACCGCGTGCTCAACAAGCGCCCCGGGGTTCGGGCCAGCACCGCAGCGAACGTCGCGCAGGCCATCGCCGACCTCGACCGGCAACGCAGCCAGCTGCGGCTGACCGGGCGCACCTTCATCCTCGACCTGGTCATGCAGACCCCCGACCGCTTCTCCACCGCCGTGAAGTCGGCCCTCGAGCTCGAGCTCCCGATGCTCCGGCCGGCGGTCGTGAGGTCCAGGTTCGACTTCCGGGAGTCGGCGCGCAACGGTGAGCTCGTCAAGGCGCTCGACGGCATCCGGCACCGCGGGTCGAGTGGCGTGATCCTCAAGGCTCCGGACGAGCCCGAGGTCAGTGACGCCATCGGCCGGCTGCACGACGCCGGCATCCCGGTCGTCACCCTGGTCACCGACCTCCCGCTGAGCCAACGGGTGGCCTACGTCGGCATCGACAACCGGGCCGCGGGGTCGACCGCGGCCTACCTGGTCCACAGGCTCCTCGGCGACCGCACCGGTGACGTGCTCATCGCGCTGAGTCGCAGCGTGTTCAGGGGCGAGGAAGAACGCGAGATCGGGTTCCGGGCCACCATGAGGAGCCTCTCGACCGGTCGGGCCCTCGTCGAGCAGACCGACACCGACGGCCTCGACGCCATCGTCAAGGAGTCGACCCTGCAGACGGTGCGGCGAAACCCCGGCATCAGGGCCGTGTACTCCATCGGCGGCGGCAACCGGGCCATCCTCGATGCGTTCGACGCCGCCGATCACCCCTGCCAGGTGTTCGTCGGCCACGACCTCGACCGGGACAACCTGCGCCTGCTCCACGACAGGCGGCTCACCGCCGTTCTGCACCACGACCTCAGGTATGACATGCGGCTCGCGTGTCAGGTCGTCATGCAGGCCCAGGGCGCCATCGACGGGCCTATCGAGTCGGTGCCCTCCCCCATCCAGGTCGTGACCCCCTACAACATCCCCACGCTACGAACGACGTGACCAACGGCGGGCGTCGACCATGGTGCGTTGCCAGGTCTGCGCCGTTCAGGCGACGCCCAGACGCCGCACGGAGTGTGTTCAGAGTGGGCTGCCAGAGTCTGGGGCAGGCCCACTCACAAGCCCCCCCAAGGTGTGTGGGCCCAGCGTCCCGGGTCGAGGCTCCCCCGCCTCCCCGGGACGCGCTTCTGCCGGGATGGCCGCGGGACCGCCCCACCTCGTCCGGGGTTGGGGCGGTTCGACGCGCTGCTGACATCCCCAATATTGGGGGCCCTGGTTTTGTGGAACAGGGCACACGGGTCTCGTCATCGGGTTCCAATGGACGGGAGTCACCGGTCCGCCGTGCGTGGTACGGGGTGTACCACGGACGGCGGTCAAGGCCCGGCCGTTGCGGCCGTGATAGGGCCTGGTTGGGCTGCCGGGCCTTCGCGTCGTGCAGGAGGTGCGAGGGTTCGGTGGCCCGCTGCCCTTGCCGGTGCGCGCGTGGGGCCGACGCGAAGGTAACTCAAAGGTGGTTGGGCCAAGATCGGCGTCAGGGTCACGTGGTCACCCCCCGATGCGTGGCCGAAGCGTCCCGGGGTCGGCCTGCACCGACCCCGGGGCGCACTGTTCACCGCGCCCTCCCCGGTGCACCCCGACTCTCTGCACGCGGCCGCAGGCTCGTCAGGACCGCCGGTCAGGTCGAGAGGCCTCTGGTGAGGGCGGCGTCGAACAGCGTCCGCGCGACCTGTTCGGCCTTCTCGGTCGCCGCTGCCCCCACCGGCCTCGCCTCGTAGCGGTCCTGGTTGCGGGCGCGTCGCAGGCGGTCGAACTCTCGCGCCGCCTTCTCTGGCGGAGGCTTGTCGAACACAGCGCGTAGGTAGCGGCCGAGCGCCTCGTGCTGGCCGGGCCCGTTGGTCGTCCGGAAGCCGTACGCCGCCAGAAGCGCCTCGCCGGTGTCGTGGCAGGCGTCGTAGGCGATGCCGTACCTGACGACGACACTGGTGAGGAGTGGCAGTTGGTTCAGGCGCTCCTCGGCCTGACGCAGGAACGAGGTCGCACGCGCGAGGTCTGCAGGCACGGCGTCCAGCCGTCGCGCCTCGACCAGGGCGAGGACCGTTGCCTGCTGGACGCGGGTGAGCGGGGTCAGTGCCACGGCAGCTCTGCGATGACGGCGACTGCCGAGCCGCTGCGCACGTTGTCCAGAAAACTGGAGGACGCTGCGAATTCCTCAGGAGTGAGGATCGTCGGGTTCACGGGACGATGCACCGCGGCCTCGACGCGCGTGCACGCCTCGTAGACCGCGTCCACGTCGGGCTCACCGAGCACCATGAGGTCGATGTCCTGCGGGGCCGGACCAGCATGACCGAGCAGCCGAGCGGCGAAGGAGCCATAGAGGAATGCGGCCTCGATCCCGTCGATGCGGGCAAGCTCCTCGGCCAGGATCACCACCGGGCCGGTCACGACCGTGAGGATCTCGCGCAAGGGCTCCACCAGTGGGCTCTCGTCGTTGGCGCGGATCAGCCTTGTGCGCCCCACGTGTCGCTCGCTCAGGATGCCGGAGTCCAGCAAGCGGCCGACCTCGCGGTGGGCGGTCGGGTAGGCCAGGCCGGCTCTCTCGGCCAGGTCAGTGAGACTCAGCTCGTCGCCGGTGAGCAACAAGGTGGACAGGAGACGTGCCTGACCGTCCGACCGGAAGATCGGAGCGAGGAGGGGCGCCTCAGTTCTCATATAACTGAGGTTATCCTCCATGATATCGATAGTCAACGAGCGGCTCGCCAACCCAGAAGATGGGGTCGCCGCTGGTCTCGATGTGGTCGAGAAGGCCGGAAGTCGTCCCTCGCCATGGTCGGTGCGGACGGACGGACCGCGCGCGAGGACCACGACAGCGAGCGCCAGGACTTCGTCGTCACTACGAGCAACAAGCAACTCAACTTCCTGCAGCACAGGAGCGCGTGGAGTCCGAGCGTTGGAGGTCTGTCTCCTATGACGAGCTCGTGGAACGCGACAAGGCCAACCTCGACACCACCTGGCTTCGGAACGAGTCCCTCGAGGATGCCGACAACCTGCCGGCACCGGAGGTCATCGCTCGCGAGATCGTCGAGGACCTGACCGCCGCACTCGCCGAGTTCGAGGCCGTGGTTGCCGCGCTCGACGACTCTTCTGCCGGCTCCTGATCTTCTGGCTCTTCGCGACCCTTCCCACCGTCGCCTCGTCTACAACCGTTGGCTCTTCACGGTCCCAGAAATCCCTCACCGGCATCCCTCACCTTCCTGCCCTACCACCTTCATTCACAGCGGGACTGCTTGCCACGTGCGTGGCCCGTGGGGGCGCCAGAGATGACGAAGATGTTGTTGCCGGTCTTGGCCACGTTCGGCTGGAGAGAGCGGTCCGGCGACGCGTCATGGCGGCAGGGCTGCTGCGCTCCGCTAGAACGTGAGCGCAGCGCCAGCCCGTGACGCACACTCATCGGCAGTTCTGGAAGGATCGGTGTGCGTCACTTCCGCTTGCGAGCCCCTCTGGCATGCGTCGGGAACGTCACGGCACCTGCTTGGTTGTCTCGCACGCAGGCGGTCATGCGGGGTCCGCAGCGGAGGGAAGGACGACCGCGAGCTCAGGGATCCAGGAGGCTGCGTACCAAGGTGTCCGCCAGCCAATCCCGGTAGGCCCTTGGTGACCAGCCTCGTTCGGTGACCAAGCTGTCGTAATTGGCCCGCGCACACACCGTCACCAGGATGTCGGCGGCACGCTCAGGCGACAGGCCGGCCCGCAGCGCCCCCCTGTCGGCCAGTTGGTAGCTCAGCTGCCGCATGCCCGCCAGTCGGCGTTCCGCATAGCCGTCTCGCAGGTCGGCGAGCTCGGGGGTGCTCGGCGCTGCCTCGTCGAGGACTCGCAGGATCCCCGCGGCTCTGCCGTACACGCCGGGCTGGGTGGCCGCGTACAGCTGGAGCTTGCGGACCGGGTCCTCCTCCTCGATCACCCGACGGATGCCGGGCCGTGCCTCGACCGCCAGCGCGGCGTTCTCGCTCCCGCCGGCCAGCGCGGCATCGACGACGGTGGCAAGGAGTCCCGCCTTCCCGGGCGCGGCACGGTAGACCGTCTCGACAGCGACTCCCGCCTGCTTGGCGATGCTCGGGATGGTGGCGCCGGCATAGCCGCGCTCGAGGAACACGCGGTGAGCGGTCTCCTGGATCCGTTCCCGCGTGCGCGCCGCGCGCTGCGTGCGGAGCGTGGCGTCATAGCGCCGTCGAGCCCTTGCCTTCTCCACCATTGAGGAGAATGATACTGGCATCAATATCAGGCGTCCACGACGCCACGCAGCCAGGAGCACGCCATGTCGGACACGAAAGACAACAGCATCAACGGGACGGTGGAGATCGCCAGGAGCCCACACGCGGTATTCGAGTACATCGCCGACCCGGCACGCATCCCCGAGTGGCAGCGCGACGTCCGGAGCTCCACATTCGACGAGCCGGCAGCGGTCGGAGTCGGAACGCGGGGCCGCGAGGTCCGGCACGTCATGGGGTCTGACCGCTCGTTCACCTGGGAGATCACCGAGTACAGCCCGGACCATCGCTACGGCGTCCGAGGACTGGGCGGCCCGGTGCGTGCCCACGTCACGATGGACGTGAGCCCCAACACCCACGGGGCAGGCACCCAGCTGAGATACGGCATCGCCTTCGAAGGGCACGGCGTGGGCAGGCTGATCGCCCCGCTCGCCCGGAAGAGCGCCCGCAAGGACCTTTCCGCCACGCTGGACAGCCTCAAAAGGCAGCTGGAGGAAACTCCGCTCTGAACCCCGCACTCGGTGGGGCAGTGTCAAGGTCTCAGGCCGCCCAGCCATATGAGAGCAGGAGTGGACAAAGCCACTTGGCGGACCTGGACCTACGACCGACGGCAACTACCTGGTCGGCCTCAACACTAACGGCGAGTTCTTCATCGACAGCACGCCAACCTCCAGGCTGGGGGCTGCCATGTTGCACGCAGCAGCCTGGGCAGCGCTGATCGGGGATCATCGATGCAGGAAACAAGTCAGGCTGCACTGACTGTGTACGATGGCCCAGATCGCCAGCCGGTTGAAAGGCGATCTTGCGGCGAGGCAAAAGGCAAGGGACGCGGCCGCCGACACTTGGGTTAAGACGACACAGGGCACGATCACGCCCCGGTTTGAAAGTTACTACGGTGCAGATGCGGCGGTGACGGAAAGCTGGCTCAAATACCAAAACGCCGTCTACAAGTGGGCCGTCTTGGCCTGCTGTACCAACGACGAGCCATCGCGACGCAACGACGTAAATGAAATTCGCGCCTTTGTGGAGGGCCACACGGACATAACTAAGGCCCCCTCTGACGCGGAGTGGACAAGCCTGGCAGTGAATGACAGTCCACCGGCTGGGGCATATCAGAGGGTAGGGCTGGCCCTCTTGAGGGGGCGCGGCTCCCTGCTGAGTGACCTACGGCAAGCACCCCAGAACTCGTTGACCTACGCTCCTCTAACCGCGTCTCAGAGCCGCCAGCCGGCGTACCTCATCGTGTGCGAGCTACAGCGCTCCGACTGGGGGCAGGTCACCACGGGGCCCGGGCATCTCCATGGTGGCTTTGCGTCGCACCCCCGCTCAGGTGGTGCGTTTTGCGTAGTCGGCGTACCCCTGCCAGTCGACGATCACACAGTCCTCATCACCGATGGTCCAGGCGTCGTGACCGGGGGCCATGACGGCGAAGTCGCCGGGGCCGTACTCGATCTCCTCGCCGTCGTCCATCACGACTTTCATCCGCCCGCTGACGAAGTACGCGAGGTGGGCGGCCTGGCAGCTGTCTGTGCCGGCGATCGGCTTGACGTGCTGTGACCAACGCCAGCCGGGCCTGAACGTCGCCCGCCCCACGGGGCCACCGGCCAGGTTGACGAGCTGGAGCTGACCGGTGCCCCCCTCGAAGGGGCGGGTCTCCTCGGGTGCGTCCAGGCTCATGCGAATCAGTTGTGACATGACGACCTCCTGCGGTCTGGTGTGATTGATGGTGCAGATGTCAGCCGCGAAGCCGGCCTTCAACGGTCAACGGGGTTCGCTGCGCCAAGTCCCCACTCGGCCCACGACCCGTCGTAGACGCGGACGTCGTCACGCCCGAGCAGATGGGTCATGACGAACCAGGCGGTGGCGGCCCGGGCACCGATAGTGCAGTACGTGATGACCCCTCCGGGTCGCGGCGGGTCGGCCGCTGCCAGTGCCCGGCTCAGGTGCCGCGTTCCTCGAAATGCGCCCCGACCGTCCACCAGTCCGTCGATGGGCACATGGATGGCGGCTGGGACGTGCCCTGCTCGTCCGCCGACCTGTTGTCCCCCGGAGGGCCAGAACTGGTCGCCGCGGTACTCCGCCTCGGATCGGACGTCCAGGACCACGGTGTCTCGGTCCTCGATCGCCCGTATGACGTCCTCACGGCGGGCCCTCAAGGCCGGGTTCGCCTCAGCCAGCTGATATCCGCTGGATCGTGGTTGGGGGGCCGCGGTGGCGACCGGGAGGCCCTCTGCCTCCCAGGTGTCTAGGGCGAGGTCCAGGAGCCCCAGGTGCCGGTGGCCGTGAGCCTGCATGAGCCACAACCCCAGGGCCGGGGCATAGCCGGTGAACACCACGAGGGTCTCGGCGTGTATGCCGGCACGTTGGACGAGGCTGTTGACGGCCGCAGCGTCGACGAGCTGGAATTCCGGGTCGCGCATGTCGGTGTAGATGTTCCAGAGCACGGCGCCCGGGAGGTGCGCCCGGTCGTAGCGTGCGGCCGTCACGTCCACCTGGACGATGCGCACCCCAGGGTCATCGAGGTGATCCTCCAGCCAGTCGGGGTCGACCAGCGACGATCTGCGGGTGCGGCCGCTCGGGGTGATGCTGGTGGTGTCGAATGCCGCTCGCGAACCGTTCATGCCGACCACCTCGGGTCTCCACGGACCTACTCGATGTGGATCCAGCCCAGTAGGTCCTCGTCACGGACTGTGTCCAAGAGGTCGGGATGGTCAGCGCGCATGTGCTCCCGGATCGCGACGACCACCAGATCGTCGGTCTCGCCGTGAGCCACGTACCCGCATTCGCAGCGGATGATTCTGGCCACTTCGTCCTCCTGTCATGGTGTACGCCGACGGTATTGCCACAATGTTGGCATGACGTTGGCGTCGCCGATCGCGACGAGGATCCAGCTCTGCGGGCCGCCCGTGATCGAGCTGGACGGTGTGCGCCTGGAGGACCGTCTCGCGGGACAGCAGAGCGTTCTGCTGTTCGGGTACCTGATCCTCAATCGTCACCGCCTCAGCAGGCGCGACGAGCTCGAACGGGCGCTGTGGGCGGACGGATTGGCGCACCCCAAGGGCCTCAACCCGCTGATCTCCAAGATGCGTAAGGTCCTGGGTGCAGACCTGCTGGAGGGGCGGTCGGGCCTACGACTCCGGCTGAGCGATAACGCCCTGGTCGACGTCGAGGCGGCTCACAGCGCCGTGCACACGGCAGAGTCCCAGATCGCCCTCCAACACTGGAAACAAGCCTGGGCGCCGGCACAGGTCGCCCTGTTCATCACCCAGCGGGAGTTCCTCCCCGGGCAGTCGGCCCCGTGGGTCGAGGACGAGCGCCGGCAGCTGGCGGATGTGGCGCTGCGCGCACTGCAGGCGTATGCGGTGGCCTCCTTACGAAGTGGCGGGACCGAACTGCCTGCCGCCGTGAGGGCAGGTCGACGCCTCGTGCAGCTGGCCCCGCTCCATGAGAGCGGACACCAAGTCCTCATGCAAGCGCTGGCCCGTGAGGGCAATGTCGCCGAGGCGTTGAAGGTCTATGCGGACCTGCAGGTGCTGCTCCGCGAGGAGCTGGGCGTGTCTCCCAGCGTGGTCAGCCAGCGCGTCTTCGATGACCTCCTTCGCGACTGACCGAGCGCAACCCGGGCCGGACGCACCGAAGCCCAGCCAGACCGGCGTCCCTCGACACGGCGGGGTAGACAAGGAGCGTCACCAGCTGAGGTCCGTGTGTCTCATCGCCAGCTGGGCAGCGAGTCTCCCATCAGCGGGGGCGCTTCGGTCGCTGTCGGGACGACGACGACGACACGCCCTTCGGGAGGGTGGGATCCCATGCGGAAATGAGCCCCTCCTGCTGTTGCTCTCGGTCGCTGAGCACGCGGAGGTCGTGCTTCTGCGCCAGAGGGGCCCAGTTTATGAGATCGCCCCGTGCACGCGGGCAAGCGGTGAGAGCATCCTTCGATGTCCGGACCTGCCCCACTTCGCCGCAAGCGCGCGCCCTCTTCGGTGGACGCCGGAGCCCGGTGGCGTCCCCAATTGCCGCGCCGGTCCCGCGACGCCTCTGTGGGTCACGGTGCCAGCGGGACCCCGTCGCCTTGGTGTCAGCGGCAGCGACGCGCATCGTGTGGTAGGGCACTTGCGAACAGCTTCTGTCCCTGACGCGACGCTGGAATGGGGGGCCGCCTGCCGGTCTGAACGCGAGCCTGCGTCCATCGCCGCTTGGCGTGCGCTGTCCCGCGCCCGCCATCGCCGGGTGGAGCTGATAGGAGCCGGTGATTGTGGATTGCGATAGGTCCGGTACCGACCTTCCAGGCGTAGCGTCGCCGGGGCGACCCGTCGGCAGTCGGGGGGCCGCGTTGAGAGAGGTTTGTCGGATGTATGACCCTTCACGCGGCTACCCGTCCGTGGTCCCTTGCTTGTTGTACGACGACGTGCCTGCGGCTGCTCGCTGGCTCTTTGAGACTCTTGGCTTTCGCGAGATGGTCCGCGCAACACTGCCTGATGGGTGGGTCGGACACTGCGAGGTCGAGCGAGACGGATTCGTGATTCTGCTTGGTCGACGCACCGATGCCAGAACCGTTAGCACGACCCAGGTCTTCGTGGTCGACCTAGACGCCACGTGCGCCTTGCTGGTCACCACGGGTGGTGAGCTGGTTGACATGCCGGTTGAACAACCTTGGGGGGTCCGCCAAGCCGTCGTCGTGGATCCCGGGGGCCAGCGGTGGGTGCTGACTCAGCACCTGCGCGACACCAACCCCGCGGAGTGGTTCGGTCAGGTCTTCGAGCCGCTGATCGGTTGAGGTTTGGCGACCAGATCCAGCCTCACTAACGGCAGAACTGGACCATCCTCTCGCCGCACTCGCGGCATCCCTCATCGCGCGGCCTCCATCGAGCAACCTGAAGTGCTGTTCGGGCTGATCGTCGCGGTCCTTCTCACCGAGGCGACGCAGCCACCTCCAGCTGAACTACGGTCGCGCTACGGGATTCACGAGTCACCCGGGCATCACATGGCGAGCGCAGCCTCACAGCGTCCTCGCCGCTGAGGAACCGATTCATTCAGCCGCTCATTTCATCGCTGCGGCAGGTGCGTCTCAGCGCCGCTGGAGTTCTCTCCATCACGGCACGGCTATTCTGCGGCTCTTCGCTGGCTCGAGAACGAACCACACGGTCATTCCGACCGCGTCCAGTTCCGAGCCCCACCTCGTTGAGCATGCGTCCACCATCTGCAACCCACGACCGTGCACGGCCAGCGGATCCACCGTGACGTGCCTGGGGTCGACGACCACGCTTGAACCGCCGTCGCGAACGGTTGTGGTGAGCACGCCGTCGTCGAGCACGACGCGAAGCTCGCAACCGGCACCGGTGTGGATCACCGCGTTGGTGATCAGTTCGCTCAGGCACAGCACCGCGTTGTCGACGGTGTCCTCGTCGACGCCCCATTTCGCGAGGGTGTTCAGCAGGAAGTGGCGTGCCGGGGCGACCGCCCGAGGGTCCGCAGTGACGAGGTAAGTAGCCACATGCGCGCCCTGCGGCACCAGTTCGGCTTCGAGGGATCTGGTGGAACGGGTGGTGGCGCGCTGGACGCGACGCAGGTCAGCGCCCAGCCGTGCCCCCAGCCTCTCGAGCTCAGATAGTTGCGGGCGGTCGAAGCCCTGCGGTGCGTCGAAGAACAGGACGAACCCGCCCTGGACGTGGCCAGCCGCGAAGATCGACAGCGACGCAAGCGCCCGCGTCATCGCGGTCTGGCGGTCAGCGAACGCCCGGTAGCTGCATGCCAGCTCGGCCAGAGAGCCGACGACCGCCTCGCCGGTGCGCACGGTGTGGTTCAGCGGGACGTCCTCGTAGGCGTCGACCTCACACCATTGGACGCTGCTCACGTTGTCGCGGTCACTGGCGGCAAACAGCAGCCGTCGCCCACCGCCTTCGACCAGTGCCAAGCCCGCCCGATGCACACCGGGCACGTCGGCGAGCTGCGTGAGCGCGGACCGCGCCCACGTCTCCCCTTCAGGGACCGGTCTGCTCGCGACCGTGTGCGCCACCTCGTCAGCATAAAGGTCCACGCTCGAGCCGCCCCATGGAATATCGCGACCAAGAGCCTAGGCGCACGCGATCGCGAAGGGCGGCTCCTCCCATCGCTGAAAGAAGGTCCAGGGCGTCGGGCACTTCTTCTCAGGGAATCAGAAATGATCGCGCTTCTGGTCGTCAAGCCATTCATCGAGTCGATCAACCGAAATTGCCGGTGACACCGACGCCCGTAGTTTGGGGCGAAAGACTGGCGCAACTAGGCATACGGGTACGCGCGGTGGGGGACGTATGAGGGCAAGGCGCTGTATGCACCTCACCGGTGGGTAGGGTCAGCGACAGTCAGAGTGGGTAACCACGTCATCACCCCTAGGGAGTACCAAGTGACCACCATACGAATTCGCCGCGCCAGCGCCCTCACTGCCGTCGCGCTCATCTCGACTCTGGCCCTTGCCGCGTGCGGTTCCGGTGACGGGGACACCCCCGCTGCCACGAACTCGAGCGGCGTCACGACGATTACAGACGGCAAGCTCAAGGCCTGCACCCACCTGTCCTACAAGCCGTTCGAGTTCAAGGATGGCTCCAAGGTCGTCGGCTTCGACGTCGACCTCATGGACCTCGTCGCCAAGAAGCTCGGCCTCGAGCAGGAAGTCGTCGACATCGAGTTCGCCACGATCACCTCGGGTGCTGCCTTCGCGGCCAAGAAGTGCGACGCCGGCTACGGTGCGACGACGATTAACGACAAGCGCAAGAAGGCGGTCCTTTTCTCCGACCCCTACTTCGACTCCACCGCGGCATTGCTCGCCAAGAAGGACTCCGGGGTCACCGACCTCGCGAGCCTCAAGGGCAAGAAGCTCGGCGTCCAGACCGACACGACCGGACAGGAGTTCGCCGAGAAGGAGAAGGCCGCCAACGGCTTCACCCCGGTCGTCTTCGATGACCTGCCGACTCAGCTCGCGGCTGTGCTCTCCGGCCGCGTGGATGCTGCGATCAACGACAACGGCCCCCTGCTCGACTACGCCAAGGACAACCCGACGACCGAGGTCGTCAAGGAGTTCGACACGGGCGAGCAGTACGGCCTGATGTTCAAGCTGAACGACAACAATGGCACCAAGATGGCTGAGTTGACCAACGAGGTCCTCAAGACCGCGCAGGCCGACGGGACGTACAACTCGATCTACAAGAAGTGGTTCGGAGTCGACGCCCCGAAGTGACCCCTGTTGCCACACGTCAGGATGCCGGCTCAGGCCGCTTCGTTGCCTCCTCTGACGTTGCCGGCGTGGGGCGGCCTGGAGTGCTGTCACTGGGAGGCACTGGGATGGGCGCTTGGCCTTGACCAGGTGCAGCAGCTCATCTTGCACGGCAAGAAGCTTGCGGCGGACTCGGGCGGGGTTGTGCCGCTGGTACTCGGTGGTCAGGGACATCACTTTGTCCTGAGGCACCCCGGCGTCGTGCTTGACCCGCTGGTGAGTGGTCCGGGCGGTACGGTTTCGACGGCCCGCCGCCCATCGGCGTTGCGGTCCATGACCACGCAGGTCCTCAGGAGGACCCATGAGCACCACCACTGAAGCTGCCCCGAAGAAGAAGCTGTCCCCACGCAGGAGGGCTCAACGGATCCGGTGGATCCAGTACGCGTTGCTTGTCGTTGTGGCCGTCGCGATTGCCCTCGCGGCCGACTGGCAACAGATCAAGGAGGTGTTCTTCCGCCCGGACATGATCAAGGCCACCTTCACCGAGGGCCTGCCCAACGCCTTCAAGAACACCCTCGTCTACACCGCCGGGGCGTTCGTCATCGGCCTGCTGCTGGGCACTGTCCTGGCGCTGATGCGCCTGTCCTCGATCGGTCCCTACCGATGGCTCTCGACGATGTGGATCGAGTTCTTCCGGGGGCTGCCTGCGATCGTGGTCTTCATCGCCTTCGGCCTCCTCCCCTTGGCCTTCGAGGGTCTGGTCATCCCGTACGACCCCTACGGCACCGTCTGGGTCGCGCTGGGCCTCGTCGCCTCGGCGTACATGGCGGAGACGATCCGCGCCGGCATCCAGGCTGTGCCCAAGGGCCAGATCGAGGCGGCCCGCTCCCTCGGTATGCCGGCCGGCGCCGCAACCCGCAAGATCATCCTTCCGCAGGCCTTCCGCGTGGTCACCCCGCCGCTGACGAACGAGGTCATCCTCTTGGTCAAGGACTCCTCGCTCGTCTACGTCCTGGGGCTGTCCGCGTCTGGCTACGAGCTGACGAAGTACGGCCGCGACCTCGCCAACAGCAACGCCAACCTCACCCCGCTCGTCATCGCCGGCTTCTGCTACCTGGCCATTACCCTCCCGCTCTCCATTCTCGTGCGCCGCATGGAGGCCCGTCAGAAGAAGGAGCGATGAGCGTGTCCGCGATTGCCCCCGGAGCACCTGTCGTGGAGGTCACCGACCTGCACAAGTCGTTCGGCAGCAACCACGTCCTCCGCGGGCTCGACGCCACCATCCACCAGGGCGAGGTCGTGTGTGTCATCGGCCCCTCGGGTTCGGGCAAGTCGACCTTCCTGCGGTGCATCAACCTCCTCGAGCAGCCAACGAGTGGCTCCATCAAGGTGGACGGCGAGGAGGTGACCGACCCCGACTGCGACATCGATGCCATCCGTCGAAACATGGGCATGGTCTTCCAGCAGTTCAACCTCTTTCCGCACCTCTCGGTGCTCGAGAACTGCACCATCGCCCAGACCACGGTTCTCAAGAGAAGCAAGGACCAGGCGCGGGCTATGGCCCGCGAGAACCTCGAGAAGGTCGGCCTCTCTGAGAAGGAGGAAGCCTTCCCGGCCCAGCTCTCCGGTGGGCAGCAGCAGCGCGTCGCCATCGCCCGCGCTCTGTCGATGGACCCCAAACTCATGCTGTTCGATGAGCCGACATCCGCGCTGGACCCCGAGCTCGTGGGTGACGTCCTCTCGGTCATGCGCCGGCTCGCCAGCGAGGGAATGACCATGTTCGTCGTGACCCACGAGATGGCCTTCGCCCGCGATGTCGCCGATCGCGTGATCTTCATGGACGCTGGCGTCATCGTCGAGGAGGGTGTGCCCGAACAGGTGATTGGAACGCCCACAGAGGAGCGGACCAAGGTCTTCCTGCAGCGCGTCCTGGACCCGACACACGTCGAAGCGGGAGCCGAGGACGTGGCCTACGCCAAGCGTCACGTCGGCGAAGTGGCAGCCGTCGACGAGCGCCACCCTGGAACACACGGTCGCTATAGCGGTGGCGCCGGTCTCGGCTAACAGAGCAACCAGCGGAAAGAATCGACCTACGGGCTGTTCCTGTGTGGCGGTCCCGAGAAGCCCTTCGTTTGTGAGGCGATGTCGTCTCCACACCCCAGTAGGCGATCCGTGAGTCTCTTCGGCACCCCTCTGACGTCAAGGGGCGGGTTGGAGTGCATTTCGCGCGGTGGTCTTCCGCGTTGTCGTGGGCGCGGGTAGCGTCGTTGGCGCGGGTCCGGGAAGTGGCTGATCCGAAGTGCCGGTGTGCGGGTGCAAGCCGGCCGCGCTGGACTGAAGTGCCGCCCCGCTGTGCACGATCGACGACCTCGAGCCGTACGCGAACCTGGAGCGACTCGCAACCATGGTCGCGGACCTGCAGATCATCGCCCTGCCGGGGTTGGGGCATTTCGGACCGTGGCTGTGGCCCGATCTTGGTTTCGCTGTCCTGATCGGACCCTGAAAGGGCCAACCCGAGGTAGCGGGTCAGCACATGCTTCGGCCGCGTCTCTGCGCCGCCATCCGGGCACTCTGCTTGGTACCGAAGGACGTTCAGCGGCCCGCCTGGTGGGAACCACCCCGTGCATGATCAACCGACGCCCAGGGGCCGAGGGCGTGAGGAAGCGTGCGACCTACCGTCGGCTGGTCTGCGCACGGGTGGCGAGCTCGGCGCACACCTGGTCGACCGAGAGGTACAGCCGCTCCCGGGAAAGGCAGCCGGCGCGCCACAGCACCCTGGCCGGGGAGCGGCCGACCACGAGTGCGGCGAGGATGTCGTCTTGTCGCGCAGGAAAGACCAGTCCGTGCAGGGCGGCGCGGAGGTCGTCGAGGTCGCGCTGGCGCCGGCTGGTCGCGGTGGCGTTGATGGTCATGGCAACTCCTTCGCCGGGCGGTCGCAGAGCCCGGTCGGCTTTGGTCAGGGGCTGCGGTGCCAGCGCACTGGCCCGGCCTGGATTGGCGGCTGGTCCGGTTCGTCCTGCGTGAAGAGCCACGCGGGGCGAACCGGGCTTGAGGTGGTCGTCTGCTGGGAGGTGCGGTGGTCGTAGCGGGCCCGGCGGGCCGGGTCGCCCAGGACGGTGTAGGCGGCGATGGTCTGTTGGAGTGTCGTGGTGGAGGCTGCGTCGTCGGCGGGGTCGCTCAGGGGGCGGGTGTCGGGGTGGTTGTGGCGCAGTAGCGTGCGGTACGCATGCCGGACCTGCTGCTGGGTCGCTTGCGGGGTGAGGCCCAAGACGGCGTACAGGTCGCTGCGCTCATCTGCCATGGCTACGCCGAGAGTTCCTTCCTGGGTGATCTGGGCCCGGTCGCTGTGGGAGGGCCCGGGGCCATTGGGTGCCGTGGTGGGTGGTGGGCGTGGGCCTCGCCTGGGCCGCGAACTGCTACGCCGTCGAGGCGTGGGCGTCGCGCAGGATGCGTCGGGCGCGGTGGCACGCACGCGGCCCAGGCGAGAGTTGTTCAGCAGTTGCTCCATTGATGCGTGGGAACTGTCGGACGATCACCTGCCTTCGTTAACCCTTGTCATTCGAGGGTGCTGGTTGGGGCGGAGGTCAGGCCGAGCGCGGAGGTGAGCGTTGCCGGCGCCACCGGCCGGCGCTCGGGTGCCGGGGTGGACGACGGGACGCCCGAACACCGCGCGGCCTCCGTTGCCTACTGGGCCGGGGGTCGGTTCCCGGCGTCGCCGAAGGGGGCTTGGCTGGGGGGTGGCCGGTGGGCCATTCCTGGGCGATGATCTCGTCGAACTCTGCTCGCAGCAGCTGCTCGTCCGCGTGCACCAGCTCGAGGAACTCCTCGTCCACACTGGGCGCGGCACCAAAGCGGGCAGCGGGGACCGTTGGCATGAACCTCACCACCGGGGTCAGGCGCTGATGGCCTGCTGGGACTCGTCCGTGCGGCTGATCTCGATCTTGCGGGGCTTGGCCCGCTCCGCGACCGGGATCTTCAAGGTGAGGACGCCCGCGTTGTAGCTGGCCTCGATGTGCTCGGTGTCCAGGTTGTCCCCCAGGACGAGCTGGCGGCTGAACACCCCGCGGGGGCGTTCGGCGGCGAGAAGCTCCGCGTCGCTGGCCCGGGCCGGGCGTTCGGCCCTGATGGTGACCACGTTGCGTTCCACGTCGATGTCGATCGAGTCCTGGTTGATGCCGGGCAGATCGAACTCGACATGGAAGGTGTCGTCCTCGCGCCAGGCGTCCATCAGCATCGCCGAGGGGCGTGCCAGTGTCCCGTCCGGGCCAAGGAACTGTTGGGTGAGTCGGTCCAGTTCACGGAAAGGGTCGGTGCGCATCAGCATCGTGTTCACCTCCATGGTGTTGTTGACCTGTAAGTGCCAGCGATGCCACGGACCGCGAGGACCTGTGGCGTTCGCTATAGATTTCTTGTATCACCACCGTCATACTGATGCAAGAGGCAAGTACAAGAATTTCTGGAGGAAGGACCCGCTACCCATGGCAGTGCCCGCACCCGACGGTGACCGCGGCGTGTACGGCATCTCCGTGGCCGCCGACCTGGTCGGCATGGGCGTGCAGAACCTGCGCCTGTACGAGGCCCGCGGCCTGCTCGAACCCGAACGCACCGACGGGGGCACCCGCCGCTACAGCGCGAACGACCTGGACCGGCTCCGCCGGATCGGGGACCTGCTCCACGCCGGTCTCAACCTGGCCGGCATCGGCATGGTCCTGGACCTGGAGGGAGAGAACGCCCAGCTGCGTCAAGAACAGGAGCCTCGAGCATGGCTCGCAGCAAAGACGACCAACTCGGCACCGCGATCTCGGAAGCCGACCAGCTCGAACAAGAAGAGCAAGCCGACCCCAGGGTCGGCCGCCACCAGAAGTGGCCAGTCGACACAGCCCAGGACGTGAACGAAACCGACCGGCTCGAACAGCCCCAGGAAGTGGTAGGCGATCCAGACGAGGAGTACCCACCCGACCCTCCCTGAGCGACTCCTCACCATGCACAAGGGCGCCTACTTCAAGATGCGCTCACCGCCGCGTTGGGTAGCCGCCTATGCGTCCGTGGGCGCGGCACGCGCCCGAGAGCGCGAGCGTTCGAGCACCAGCATGGCTAGCCCGAGAATGACAAGGGCTGCGCAAGCGGCGAAGACCCCGCCGTAACCCTGACCGCGGATCCCGCCGATGGCCAGCACCGGGCCAGCGATGATGGCACCGATCCGGGTGGTGTTCATGAAGAGCGCGGACGCGAGCCCTGGTCGGCCGACCACGTCCTGCACCAGGGTTAGTCCCAGGCCCGACACCGCCGAGACGAAGAACGCGTTGAACGGCTGGGCTGCGATGAGCAGCACCGGACCAGAGCACACGGTCATCGTCGCAAAGTAGGCGACGCCGGCCGCACAGCCGCCCGCAATCAGCCGGCGCTGCCCGTAGCGGGCCGCCACCCGCCCAAGGGCTAGGAGAACCGGGATCTCGAGGGCGGCCGCGACGCCGAGGGCAAGGCCGCTCCAGATGACGTCGAGCCCAAGCTGCTGTGTCACCAGCAACGGCAGGGCCGACACGGAGGCGCTGCCCGCGGCCATGAGTAGCACCAGTGCGAGTATCAGCAGCGGAACGCCCCCACGACGGAACGCGTCGACGAGCCTGTCGTTGGGCACGTCGACTGTGATGGGCACCGGTGTGGCGCGGGCTCGCTCGCGGATCATGGCGCCGGTGACCATCATGCCCAACAGGGCCACCCCGGCGATCGCCCACAGGACCGAGCGGTTGCCGAGCAGACCCATGAGGAAGGCCGCGAGCGGCGGACCGGCCACCCACGAGAACGAGAACACCGCCCGGGTGCGCATCACCTCTCGCACACCCGCGCCAGCGGATCGCTGGTGTGCGAAAAGCAATCCGATACCGACACCGGCCGGCCCGCCGAGCGCCACAAGAGCGAGAACGGCCGGCGGCAGCGAGGTCGACAGGGCGAGAGCCGTCGTGAGCGCCACCGTGAACACCCCGCACCAGAGCATCGGCACGAGGTACTCACCCGAGCGGTCGGCGCGGGTCGGCACCACCAGTGTGGAGACGAAGCCACTGACGTTGTAGGCGGCCAAGGCCAGCCCCACCTCGCCCGGGGTCGCGTCGTACAGCGTGACGAGAATGATGCCGATTGCTGGGTTCAGGAACGCGAACTGCAGCCCCCACAGCAAGGCGGACGCCGGAACCAGCAGACGCACGGATGGCAGCCCGTTCGCCGTCACCTCCTTGCCGCCTGGGCCTCGCCGCCCTCGGCGGCCCATTCCCCCAGCAGGGCATGAGACATCAGCTCGGCCGCTTCGATGTGCTTCATTCGCACCTCGCCCACTTTCGCCTGTTGACGAGCTTTCCGTGGTTCGCGGCCTCCACGCCACTGACACCTCGGCGCCGCTGACCCTCTCATCAGCAGGCCCCAGATTCTGCCCTCTGCCCATGCCTGCGCCGGGCAACGCCCCGCCCGCTCGAACCGGCAGACCGCCTCTCGCAAAGCCACTTCACGTGAAGCGACCGACGGCACCAGCCCGGTCGGCCCCCAACACTAACGGCGAGTGCCTATACGTCCTGCTCCGCCCGCGATCCGCTCGGTTGGGTGGGCCAACGAGGTGGGTCATATCGCCGGGAGGGGGCACATGTTGTCCTGGGGCGCGAACGAAGGTCTTCAGGACTGACGGTGCCCTGGTGAACTCCACGGTCAAGGGTTCCGCGTCCATTGCTGCTTCCCAAGAGAATGGGTGGCGCGCAGACTGGGCCGGTGAGCAGGTGGCCCGACATCAGGGGGCTCGCGGCCGCGGTGGGACCACCGGTGGTCGCAGCGGTTGTAGGCAATGCCTTCATCAGCCGAGACTCGCTGCGCTGGTTTGGCCAGTTGAACCGACCCCGGATTCAGCTCCCGTTACCTGCTTTCGGGCTCGTAGGAGGCCTCTACTACGTCCAACTGGGGACGGTCCTGTACCGGGCATACCTCAACCATGATTCACAGGTGCGGCGTCGAGCGCTGATCGTTCTGGCCGGCAACGAACTGTGGAATGTCGCGTTCATCGGCCAACGCAGTCCTCGCAACGGCTTCGCCGGAACCTTGGTCTTCCTGGTCCCGCTTCTGGCGCTGCAAAAGTCCGTCACCCCGGACCCGGCGTCGATGATCGCCCTGACGCCGTACACCCTCTGGGTAGTTGGCTACGACGTCCCTTGGAGCTACCGGCTATGGCGGCTCAACCCTGGCTAGGACGGGGGCCGCCACCACAACCGACCTCCGATCAAGCGCGAAACCTACGGCGACCCGCTCGTCCAAGGCAGGCTCCGAGCCGCGTCTCCACGCCGCGTGGCGAGCAGTTCGGTTCTTCTGAACCGCGCGTCTCCGCGGGTCCGGCTGGGCAGTTGGGTGAGGCCACTTCGAGCGAGCTTTGGACCGTGTCCATGCAAGGGCGTCGTAGGAGCAGTAAGCCCTCCCATGCGCCTACCCGGGCCGAATCAGAGGCGCCGACACCATCCCCTTCAGTGGCGAAACAGCACCGTCAATGTCCACAGGCCTACTGGTTGCCGTTCCCGCCCAGGTCCACGCAGATCTCGCCGGATACGTTCTCGGTGAAGCTGCCTGCCGGGTCGAGGAGGTTCTGCACTCCTGCAAGGGTGAGCGTGCCGGTCGCACCGTCGAGCTTGCCGGTGGCCTCGCGCACGTCTCCGGACGCTGCGAACTCACCGGTTGCCAGGTCCAGCGTGCCGTCGAGGTCGAGCGTGAGGGTGGATCGGTTCGTGGTGAACGTGATGTCGCCGGCGAAAGTGATCCCGGTGGGGGTGGGGCCGGTGACTTGGAAGGCGGCCTCGGTCGTGCCCTGCAAGAGACCTCCGCCACGGATCTGGGCGGAGGTCCGGATCAGGCCCGGGGGGTCACCGCCCTGGGGGGCAGCACCGCTGCCCGAGCCCGTCGCGTTGATCTGGTGGCAAGACACCCCGGCCGTGGCGGGTCCGGTCCCGAACAGCATCAGAAGAGGCAGCATCAAGGCCAATACCGTGGCTCGTCGCATCTGCAACCTCCCCGTCTGGCACTGGCGACTTGTCATCGCCAACTACCCATTCGAGGCTAGCGAGGACGCGCGCGGTGTCAATACCGGCTCCGGCTCCGGCTCCGGCAAATCGGGTGGGGCATCATCCCGTCTCTTTGCCACGAGCCGGCGCTTCCCTGAGCGCGGCACATGCGGACCCCTTATGGCCCTGGCGGCACGTGTATGGACAGCGTTCGGTAGGGGTGTCGGGGAGGAGCGCGATGGCTCCTGACGAATGGCTGGGCTCGAATGAGTCGCGCAGGTAAGTAGGGTGCTGGCATGGCTGCAGCGGGGAAGAGCTTCGAGGCAACGATCGGCGTCGAGGTCAAGGGCGACACCTGGAGCTGCGTCGAGATTCCCGACTCGGCCGAGTTCTTCGGTACCGGCAAGACCGTGAGGGTCGATGTGACGGTCGACGAGGTGCAGCTCGAGAACGTCGGGGCGATGGTCACCGGAACCGGCGGGCACATGGTGTCGCTGAGTGCGAAGGTCCGCAGGACCCTCGGCAAGGACATCGGCGACAGGGTCACGGTCACCGTCACGAAGCGCTAGGGGTTCTAGCGCTTCATCGGCAGAGTCGAACGGATCAAGCTGCGTCACTTCGCCGCTTGTCCACCGGGCCACGAGCTCCTGGGCTGCCGAGTGCCGCATTCCGCCCGATTCAGGCTCTTCCCAGAACACCGCCGCGGTCCCCTGGGGTCTGGCCGACGGCGCTGGGGTTGTACAGGCCCTGCGCTAGGTTGCCCAGATGAGCGAGCCCGAGCGGGCAGAACCCACAGCCACGGACGTGAGCACGGGTGAACGGGTCATCGACGCGCTCTTCGAGCAGGCCGAGCACGCGGCCCCGCACGAGCTGCCCGGCCTCTTGGCGGAGCATGCGCCGCGCCTGGGGGTTCTTGACCCGACGATCTACCTGGTGGACCTGCAGCAGGTGTCGCTCACACCGTTCCTTGGACAGGACGGGCCCGGTAGTGGCCCTCACCCCACGGTGCTGCTGGTCGACTCCACCGTCGCCGGGCGGGCCTACCAGCACGAGCAGGTCATCGTGCAGCCCGGGCCCGAGAGCGGAGCCACCGTGTGGTTGCCGTTGCGCGACGGCGCCACCCGCCTCGGCGTCTTGTCCGTCGACGTCGCCGACGAGCGGGACGTGGCCACCCCAGAGGCTGCGCTGTCCGTGTGGCTGCGTCGGCTCGCATCCGTCGTCGGCCACCTCCTCGCCCTGCGTACCCGCTACGGCGACAGCATCGTCATCGCGACGCGGACCGCCGAGATCGGCCTGGCCGCGGAGATCCAGTGGGGGCTGCTACCCCCGCTGACCTTCGCCTCGGCCCAGGTGTCCATCGCCGGCCTCCTCGAACCGGCGTACGACGTCGCCGGCGACTCCGTCGACTACGCGGTCGACCCCGACCTGGTCCGGGTCGCCATCTTCGACGGGATGGGCCACGGGCTGCGTAGCGCCCAGCTGGCCTCCCTGTCGGTGGCGGCCTACCGCAACGCGCGCCGAGGCGGTCGATCCCTGACGGCGTCGGCAGCGGTGGTCGACCAGGCCGTCGAGGAGGGATCCGGCGGGGAGTCCTACACCACGGCCGTCCTTGCCGAGCTCGACACGGGCACCGGCCACCTGTCGTGGGTCAACGCCGGACACCCGGAACCACTGCTGTTGCGCCAAGGACAGCTCGTGCGCAGCCTGCACCTCGACCCCGGCCTGCCCTTCGGGCTCGGACTCACGGACACCGACCACGTCTACGCCGTCGGCACCGAGCAGCTCGAACCCGGTGACCAGGTCCTGTTCCACACCGACGGCGTGACGGACGCGCGCTCCCCGTCGGGTGCGCTGTTCGGGGTCGACCGGCTGGTGGACCTCCTCACCCGCACGATCGCCGACAACCTCTCGCTCGCGGAGTCCATGCGGCGGGTGGGGCGCGAGCTGCTCGCCCACCAACAATCCCACCTCACCGACGACGCCACCATCCTGATGCTGGCCTGGCCCGGGCCGGCTCGGTGAACGCAGCTACCCGACGTCGAATGCAGCCCACACCGTCTTGCCGACGCCGCGCTCGAGGACCACGCCCCAGTCTCGGCTCACGACGTCGACGATGGCCATCCCACGACCTGCGGCAGCGTCGGGCTGGGCGTGCACGCGGATCGGCCAAGAGGCCGAACCGTCCCTCACTGCCAGGATGATGTGGTCGGCGAAAGCCGTGAGCGTCACCGCGAAGGGCGTTCCGCAATGGTTGAGTGCGTTGGTCGCCAGTTCGCTCGCCACCAACGAGATGTCGTCCACGAGCATCGGCAGCTGATGGAAGTCCAGATGCCCTTGGACGAACCGGCGAACGGCGGCAACGCTGCGGGGCCGCGGCGCGAAGGTGATCTCGTAGGACCACAGGGGATCGGCAGCCACCATCATCACCCCCCGCCGTTGCATGCACCGGCGCCACTGGGTCATTTCACCACCAGCGTGCTGGTCATGTTCCCGTGGAAGGAGCAGTCGAACGGGTAGCTTCCGGGCTTGCTCGGCGCGGTCAACGTGGCCATACCATCCGGGTCCACTTTGACGTCGAACCCACCTGTCTTGGAGGTGACGGTGTGCGCCTGAGAGTCCCCATTCTTGATGATGATCTGCGCTCCTGGAGCCACTGAGGTGGGCACCGTGAACGTGAAGGCGGCGATCGAGATGACCGCCTCCCCGGTGCGGGCAGTTGCCGAAGGGGACTCGGTCCCGGGCTCGGTGGTGGTGCTTGGGGTCGACGGCATGGGCATCGACGACGACGTCGTCGAGGTCAAGGGCGATCCGGCGGTGTCCGTAGCCGACGAGCCACAGGCCGACAGGCCCCACACCAGGGCTAGGACACCTGCAACGAGCGTGATCTTGCGGGTCATGGTTGCCTCCCGATAGGGCGGCCCAGAGGGAATCCACCGTGGGGAGTTCGGTGCGGACTCCCAACCGGATTGATGAGCTGTGTGCTGGCAGAGAGTGACAGGAAGACTCGTGCGTCTGGACGCGCGACAGGTGAGCGGGGTCCCGGAGCGGGGTCTGTCAGCCTCTGCGCTGCGGCGGTGAACCCGGCCCCCTTGGGAGTCGCCACCCAGTCGTGCGGATGTCCATATCTGCTCACACGTCGGTCCTTTGCCATCACGGAGTGCATGCGTGCACGATGCGCCGATCGGTTTGCGCCTCAGGGGTGTTCGACCCCGGATGACTGCGAGTGCCGAACTTGGCTCGCAGGCCGACCAATCCGACAGGCCCGCCGCCGCGAACCTCTGCGGTCTGCGCAACCACGACGACGGGCTCAACACCGGGCCCATGGACAAGGGAGTTCCTGCATGCGCACCACCACGAAGCTCGGCACCGCCACCCTCGGGTCGGCCCTCCTCCTCACCCTCGGCGCCGGTATGGCCCAGGCCGCCACCGCGACCGACGGCAACACCATGGCCACCCTGCGTCCAGTGGCCCTCAATGGGGTCGACGCCAGCGGGACGGCGATGGTCACCGTCACCGGCACCCGCATCGACGTCACCATGGCGGCCTCGGGTCTGCTGGCTGACAACCCGCACGCGGCACACATCCACTTCGGTGCCGACGCGCGTCATGAGTGCCCCACTGCGAAGGACGACGCCGAGGGCGACGGCACCATCAACACCACCGACGGCGGTCCGGCCTACGGACCGATCGTCGTCTCCCTGACCAAGACCGGCGACACCTCCCCTGACAGCGGCCTGGCCGTCGACCGCTTCGACACCGCCCCCGGCGGCAAGATCTCCTACGAGCGCGGCAGCATCAAGGTGTCCCCGGACGTGGCCACGGCCATCGTCAAGGGCCAGAGTGTCGTCGTCGTCCACGGTGTGGACCACAACGACAACGGCAAGTACGACGGTGACACCAAGAGCGACCTCGACCCGAGCCTGCCGACCGAGGCCACCGACCCCGCCATCTGTGGCGTCCTCGCGGCGGCGCCTGCCGGCGGCGTCCAGACCGGCGGCGGCGGCACCTCCACCCCGAACGAGTCGCTGGGTCTCGCCCTCGGTGGCGGCCTGATCCTCACCGCCCTGGGCACCGGAGCATTCGCCGCCCGCAAGGCGACCAACCGCCTCTGATGCCGATTTCGCCGACGTTCGGTGGCCGCCGCGGTGTCCTTGCCGCGGTGGTCACCGTCGTGCTGCTCGTGCTGGGCGGCGGTCTGGTGGCTCGGGCTCTAACCGCACCCGGCCCGCCGCCACAGCCGGACAGTAGCCAGACGCAGGTCGCGCAGCCCACCACGTCCGGCTCGGCGCCACCAGCACCACGAACCGCCCCGACGACGGCGGCAGCCCGGCTGCCGGCATCCGACTTCGGTCCGATCATGGTGCCCAGTGCGCCTGTGGCGCTGCGGATTCCCTCGATCAAGGTCGCCACCAAGGGCTTGGTCGACCTCGGTCTCGACGACAAGGGCGAGCTCGAGGCCCCGAAGGACTTCCAGAAGGCCGGGTGGTACGCCGCCGGGCCGACTCCCGGTGAGTTCGGCCCGTCGGTCATCGCTGCACACGTCGACAGCCACCTCGGCCCGGCTGTCTTCTACCGTCTTGGCGCCCTCAAGAAGGGCGCAAAAGTGGTGGTCGAGCGCAAGGACGGCTCCACCGCCACGTTCGTCGTCGACCGCGTCAAGCGCTACCCGAAGGCGCAGTTCCCGACCTCCGAGGTCTACGCCGACACCGGCGGACGCGCCGAGCTGCGGCTCATCACCTGTGGGGGCGACATCGACCAGCACAGCGGCCATTACCTCGACAACGTCGTCGCCTACGCACACCTCGTCCCCTGAGCCCTGACCCCGTAAGCCACGCGAAACGCTCATCCACTTCGGCACGACTCTCGCACTGGAAGTTCAGTTCGAACGCCTGGCCGGTGCACGCAGTCCGATAGTCGGGGTGGTCGTGGGTGTTAGCGCCCATGCCTGGTCGCGAGAAGATCGCCAAGCGCACACCCTCGCCGCCGAACGCGACGTAGAACTCCTCCTTCGACCACCGGCACCAGCCCGTGCACTTACGGCGGCATGACAGTGCGGATCGGGTTGTGGCACTGGGCCGCCAGCGGGGACGACGCGAAGGGGAGCGGTCTGGCGCACGGGCCTGGGGGCAGGTGGTAGCGGTCCTCGTGCTCAGCGGCGTCGCCAGGCCGACGGGTTTGCCGCTGGGCCGACTTCACCCTGTGGGGTGCCTGCGCCGTTACGCTGCAAGGACCACCAGACGTCACCGTACGAGTTGCTGCGTACCCGCCCGACAGGATGCGGAGACCGCCTTGACCGTTGGGACCCCTACACGGCACCGGCGCCCATACCGAGGTTCGCACATCGCGACCAGGCTCGTGGGACCGATGACCATTGCCGCCCTTGCCCTCGGCCTGGCGGTCGTGTGGGTCGTGGCCCGGCCGACCGATCCGCCGGCCGGATCCTTTGTCGGCCAGCTGCTGGGAGCCGAAGGCGTCCTGCTCCTCTCGGTCGGGCTCGTCCTGATCAGCACGCTGCGGGCCGTCGAGCAGTTCTTCGACGGCGTCGACAAGGCGGCCGTGTGGCACCGTCGGGTGGCCATCGTCGGCACGTTGCTGATCGGAATCCACATCGCCACGACCGGCAATCCCAACGCCACGCAGCTGGGCCCGACGCTGGGGACGGTCGGCATCGTCGGCCTGGCGACGCTGGTGGTGTGGGCGATCGCGCCGCGGTGGCGCTCGATCGTGCCAGGGGCGCTGCGCGGACCGGTCTACGCCCTGATGGAGACTCGGGCGGCCGCCCAGGTTCACCGGTGGGTGGGCAGCTACGGGCTGTGGCGCGGGTTCCACCGCCTGACCGGGCTGTTCCTCGCCCTCGGCTTCGCACATGCACTGCTGGACGCCTCCGTGTTCGGCTCGCAGGTGCTGCGCTGGTCCTTCATGGTCACCGGCGGGGTGGGCCTGGGCTTCTACGCCTACCGGGAACTGCTCGCACGCCGCTTCGCGCGCACCCACGACTACCAGGTGGCCTCGGTCGCCCCGATCACCGAGGCTTCGGTGGAGATCTGGCTTCGACCGCTCGGGCGGCGCTTCGAGTTCAAGCCGGGACAGTTCGCCCTGGTCAACCTCGAGGCGCGGGACGGCTGGCACAAGCACCCCTTCACGATCGCCAGCGCCCCCGCCGAGGACAACGTCCGGATCACGGTCGGCGCCATGGGTGACTTCACCTCGAACATCGCCGACCTGGTGGAGCCCGGCATGCCGGCCGTCATCAGCAGCCCGAAGGGCCACTTCGACTACGGCCGCGGCACCGAGCACCAGGTGTGGGTCGCTGGAGGCATCGGCGTCTCCCCGATGCTCAGCTGGCTCCGGTCGGCCCGACCCGAACAGCTGCCCCACCGGGTCGACTTCTTCTACACCTCCCGCGGAAACCCGCCACTGGTCGAGGAGGTCACCCATCTCGCGGGGCACCATGAGGAACTGCACCTGCACCTGATCGACACCCAGGTCTCACCAAGACTGACTGTCGACCAGATCCTGACCAGCGTCCAGGGCCGCCCATCTGAGCTGTCGGCCTTCCTCTGCGGTCCTGAGTCGATGGTCAACGCACTTCAGAAGGACCTGGTCAAGAAGGGTGTGAAGGCAGCCAACGTCCACAGGGAGTACTACAACCTGCGCTGACCACGGCGGCGTCCTCCGCATGGGACAACCAGCCACTTGGTGCACGTCTCACGTCGCCGCCAAAGGGTCACGTCATGGGCGGATCACATGGCCGCAGCGGGTCCGGACATGGGCCCTCAGAACGAGCAGATCAAGCACATCGCGCTGAACTTCTTGCGGACTGTGCGCGGACTGGGACAGGGCGCACCCCCTCTGACCTGCAAAAACGTGCCCATTCAGACGTTGAAGCGGAACTCCACGACGTCGCCGTCCTGCATGACGTACTCCTTGCCCTCCATGCGCACCCGACCGGCGGCCCGCGCGGCGGCCATCGCGCCCGCGGCATCCAGGTCGGAGAACGACACGATCTCGGCCTTGATGAAGCCGCGCTGGAAGTCGGTGTGGATGACGCCCGCGGCCTGCGGGGCGGTCCAGCCCTGGTGGATCGTCCAGGCCCGCGACTCCTTCGGACCCGCAGTGAGGTAGGTCTGCAGGCCGAGGGTGTGGAAGCCCACCCGCGCGAGCTGGTCCAGGCCGCTCTCCTCGGCGCCGAAGGACTGGAGCATCTCCAGGGCGTCCTCGGCGGACATCTCCATGAGGTCCATCTCGAGCTTGGCGTTGAGGAACACCGCGTCGGCCGGTGCGACCAGGGCGCCCAGCCGCGCGTGCAGGGCGGCGTCGGCGAGCTGCTCCTCGTCGAGGTTGAACACGTAGATGAACGGCTTGGTCGTCAGCAGCCCCAGCCCCGACGCGAGCGCGAGGTCGACACCGGCGGCGGCACCCGCGGCATACAGGGTCGAGCCCTCCTCGAGCACCTTCTGGGCAGCGAGGGCGTTCTCGAGCAGCGGCTTGGACTCCTTCTTGATCCGCGCCTCCTTCTCGAGCCGCACCACGGCCTTCTCGAGGGTCTGCAGGTCGGCGAGGATCAGCTCGGTGTGGATCGTCTCGATGTCCGAGCTGGGCGAGACCTTGCCGTCGACGTGCACGACGTCGCCGTCCTCGAAGGCGCGCACCACCTGGCAGATCGCGTCGGCCTCACGGATGTTGGCGAGGAACTTGTTGCCCAGCCCCTCCCCCTCGGACGCGCCGCGCACGATGCCGGCGATGTCGACGAACGAGACGGTGGCCGGGAGGATCTTCTCGCTGCCGAAGATCTCGGCCAGGCGCGCGAGCCGCTCGTCCGGCAGCGGGACGACGCCTACGTTGGGGTCGATCGTCGCGAACGGGTAGTTCGCCGCGAGGACGTTGTTCTTGGTCAGAGCGTTGAACATCGTGGACTTGCCGACGTTGGGCAGTCCGACGATTCCGATTTGAAGGGCCACGAGGCCGAGAGTCTACCGGCGCCACGGGCCCCTCCTCGCCGCGGCGGTGCGTCGCTCAGCCGCCGGCCGGCTCGCTGTTCTCCAGGTAGGCCGTGTGCTCGGCGTCGTGGGCGACCTCCAGCATCCGCGCGGTGTACGGCGCGACGTGCGCCGCGGCACCCGCGACCGTCCGCCAGTGCGCCCCGGCGATCTCGCGGCGCAGGAACAGCGCCGGATCGAGCTCACCGCTCCCGTGCTCGCCGAGGTCGAACAGGTAGAGCAGCGCGTCGTCCCAGCCGCGCCACGGCGGCAGCCAGTTGACGGCGAGCAGGCGCCCGGCGGTGACCTGGATGCCGAGCTCCTCCTCGACCTCGCGCTCGACGCAGGTGGCGGGCGACTCCCCCGGGTCGACGACCCCGCCGGGCAGGTCCCACTCCTTCTTGTAGCTGAGCTCGCAGAGCAGCACCTCGCCGGCGGGGTTGCGCAGGACGCCCTGGGCGATGGTGCGCTTCTTCGGCAGGCGGGCGTTGAGGATCGAGATGCGCCGCAGACGCTCCCGCTCGGACTCCGTGCGTTGCGGCATGTCCCGAGGCTACCGGCGGCCCCTGTCGGTGCCGGGTGGGAGGGTCACGCCATGAACGCAACGGTGTGGGGCCTGGTGGGTCTGGTCGTCGGCGTCGGTGTCGCGGTGGCGGTCTGCCGCCTCCTGTACGCCGCGCGCTCGGCTGCCGTGGTGGCCGAACGCGACCTGTTGCGCGAGCGGGTGCTCGACCTCGAGACCTCGCTGGCCGAGGACATGGAGACGGCCGCGCTGCTCGCGCCCCTCAAGGACGCCCTGGTGCGCGTCGAGACCCACGTGGGCTCGCTCGAGCGCGATCGCATGGAGCAGTTCGGCTCGCTGCGGGCCCTGCTGTCCCGGGTCGAGGGCGAGACCCAGCACCTCGGTCGCCAGACCGCGTCACTGGCCGGCTCGCTGCGCTCCTCCACCGTGCGCGGCGCGTGGGGTGAGGTGCAGCTTCGGCGGGTGCTGGAAGCGTCCGGGATGCTGTCGCGCTGCGACTTCGACGAGCAGGTCACCGCGGTCAGTGCCCACGACCGCGGCGTCCGGCCCGACGTCGTGGTGCGGCTGCCCGGCGGCAAGGTGCTGGTCATCGACGCCAAGGCGCCGATGAACGCCTTCCTCGACGCCCAGGCCGAGGACCTCCCCGACGACGAGCGGGCAGCCCTGCTCGTCGACCACGCCACCGTGCTGGGGCGTCACGTCGCCGCCCTGGCCGCCAAGGAGTACTGGTCGGCGTTCCGCGAGGGGCCCGAGATGGTCGTCTGCTTCGTGCCGAGCGACGCGATGCTCGGGGCGGCGCTGGCGGCCCAGCCGTCGCTGCACGAGCGCGCCCTGGCCCAGCGGGTCGTGCTCGTCGGCCCCGGCTCGCTGATGGCGCTGTTGCGCACGGTGGCCTTCACCTGGCAGCAGGATGCCCTCTCGGCCAGTGCTCGCGAGCTGCTCGACCTCGGTCGCGACCTGCACAGACGGCTCGCAACCCTGGGCGCCCACACGGCCAAGGTGGGCCGCAGCCTGCAGTCCAGCGTCGAGGCCTACAACGCCATGGTCGGCGCCCTGGAGTCTCGGGTCATGGTGACCGCGCGGCGGATGCACGACCTCGACCTCGTCGGCGACGAGATCCCCGTCCTGACCCCGGTCGAGACGGCGCCCCGGCCACTCACGTCGCAGGAGCTCATCGACGCAGCCACCGCCGAGGACTCGCGACCCGACCTGCTGCTCGACCTGGGCCTTCCGACACCTCGGCGGGCGCACGGCATCCGCGACGCCGGCTGACCGCGCGCCCTGCTGGGGCTCGATGGCACCCGGTCGGCGGGGGCCGAAGCGCCGGGCTACCCGCGCTCCACGTCGGCGAGCGCGAACTCCCGGTCGAGCACGCCCATGATGACGTCGTCGTGCCAGCGGCCCTCGACCCAGCAGCTCTCCCGCTCGCGGCCCTCCTCGACGAAGCCGCAGGCGCGGTAGGCGGCGATGGCGCGGTCGTTGAAGTCCAGCACCCGCAGGTCGACCCGGTGCATGCCCAGCGTCCCGAACGCGTGGCGCAGCACGAGACGGAGCGACTCGGCCCCCAAGCCGCGGCCCAGGAACCGCGGCGCGTACAGGCCGATCGCCAGGCGCGCCTTGCGGCCGGCCTCCCTGACGTCGTAGAGGAACGCCGCTCCCGCGAGCTCACCGTCGCTCTCGATGGCCCAGCACGAGGCGCCGGCGGCCGACCTGGCGGCGAGGTAGTCGACCCAGGAGCGGACCTCGTCGTCGGTCATCGCGCGCGTTGCGCAGTCCTCGCCGTAACCACGCTCGATGTCGCGGTGCCACCCGTGTCGCTGCCGGGCCGCCCGGTCGTCGTCGCTGAAGGCGCGCAGCGTCACCCGTGGCCCCACCAGCGTCGGCGCTGTCATGCCACCCATGGTGGAGGATGCCTCAGCGGCTCGCGAGCCGCTGGCCCAGCCGGCTCGCCAACCGGCCGAGCAGGGCGCCGGTGGCGGCTCCGACGAGCACGTCGCCCGGGTAGTGCACCCCGGTGTAGACCCGCGAGAAGGCCACCGTGCCCGCGGCCACCCGTAGCGGCAGACGCAGGGCGGGCAGCACGTCGCCGACCGCGACGGCGAAGGCCAGTGCCGACGCGGAGTGACCCGAGGGGAACGACGTCGAAGTGGGCATCGGCACCCAGCGCGGCTCGGGCACGTCGTGCCCGGCGCGGTCGGGGCGCGCGCGGTCGCCGGCCAGCTTCATCGGCTGGTTCACGATGAGTGAGGCCGCGCCGATCGCGGCGACCCCGGTCGCCGCGGCGCGTCGGCCGCTGGGACCCCCGAAGACCGCGAGCGCCGCAGCCGTGAGGAACCAGGGCTTGGAGTGGTTCGCGAAGTGCGACAGCCGGCTCAGCGGGGCGTCGAGCGCCGGCGTCGACAGCCGTGCCACCGCCACGTAGGCCGACCGGTCCCAGCGCCCGAGCCGGTGCAGGAGGCTGGAGGTCCGCGCCGCGGCCAGGTGCCCCTCGGCGGCCCGCCGCTCCAGGAGCCGGGCGAGCCGCTCCTCGACCGGCTGGACCGGCTCAGCCGGCTGCCCCGGCACGGCGCCGCTCATCCGCCCACCGCCGGCCGACCCTGGGCGGTGTGCCACAGCGCGGCCAGCGTCGGGGCCGAGGCGACGCGCACGGCCGGCGCGGCCACCCGTCGGGAGAGCACCGACCGTGCCAGCCGCACGGTGAGGGCCCCCGGCCTGATGACGAAGCGCAGCGGCGGGTCCAGCATCAGGGCCTCGCCGTCGACGCCGACCTCCACCGGCCCACCGGACGTCAGCTCGAACTCGCCGGCGCTCCACTCGTTCCAGCCCGCGAACCGGCTGACCTGCCCGGCCGCCTCGAGCAGGGCGAACTTCTCGGCGTCCCCGGCGTTGCGCACCAGCACCGAGACGATGCCGAGCGCTCCCCCGTCCAGCCGGGGCCGGATGGCCGCGCCACGCAGGTGGGACAGCTGGTAGGGGTTGTTCGACACCAGCACCAGGTTCGCCGAGGTGGCCTGCTCTCCCGTGGGGAGGGCGAACCGCAGGTCCAACGGCACCGCGGCCGGCCCGATCAGGTCGGGCAGGGTGTCGGCCGCCGTACGAACCTTGGCGTTCCGGTAGTCGTCGGACTGGACGACCTTCGCGTAGAGCCCCATCGACGCGTTGTTCACGAAGACCCGGCCGTTGACCTCGGCCAGGTCGATCTGCCGGTCGACCCCGTCGGTGTAGGCGTCGAGGGCACCCACGACGTCCGCCCGGTCCAGTCCCAGGTCGAGGGCGAAGTGGTTGCGGGTGCCTGCGGGGATCACGACGAAGGGGATGCCGTGCCGGCTCGCCACCGACGCCACCAGCGCCTGCGAGCCGTCACCGCCGGCCATGCCGATCACGTCCGCGCCTCGCTGTACGGCGTCCTCGGCGAGCGCGAGCAGGTCAGAGCCCTTGACGAGCACGATGGGCTCGATGCCCCGCTCGCGGCACAGCTTCTCGAGCTCGAACCGCTCCACCTTCCCCCCGCCGCTCCACGGGTTCATGATCAGCACGGCGTGCCGCGCGGGGGGCGCTGCGGGCACCTGCGCGGGGTCGACGGAGGGCGGCCGCAGGGCGAGCCTGGCCGACCCGGTCGAGAGGGCCCCCAGCAGCACTCCCACCACGAGCACGCGCAGGCTGCTGCTCGCCACCATGACGACGGCGAACAGCACGAGGGACGCGGCGGCGACCCCCAGCGCCATCATCCGGGTCGTGCCACGCCGCGACACGGCGAACCACAGGGCCACCACCATCACGGCGAGGGTCGCGAGACCGGCGAGCAGCACGTCCCAGCGGCGGAACGTGACGACCACCAGAAACACCATGGCGAGGCCCAGGCTCGCGTACGCGAGCCACGCGGCAGCCTGCTGCTGGGTGGTCGGGCCGGTAGGCCGCTCGACCTGCTCGGTCACGGTCGCTCCTCCTGCGGCTCCACCACGGTGTCGCGCCACGTGTGGCCGGTCTCGGCCATGTAGGCCGCGACCGCCTCGTCGATGGTGGGGTAGAAGTGAGCCGGGTCGATGGTGCGCTCCAGCTCGTAGCGCTGGATCTTCTCCCGCACCGGGTCCTTGACCTCGGCGAACGCGAGCGACACCCCGCGGGCGTTGAGCCATGAGTCCAGCTCGGCCAGCATGTCGGCCGCGGTCGTGTCGACGTCGGTCATCGGCTCGGCGGCCACGATCACCCAGCGCAGGTCGCTCTGCTCCTCGGCCATGGCCCGCACGGTGTCGCCGAACATCCGGGAGTTGGCGAAGATCAGGGGTGCGTCGAACCGGTAGACGACCAGACCCGGCAGCAGCTCGGACTGGGGGTACGTGTCGGTGTCGTGGAGGCCGGCCAGCCCCTCGACGCGGCCGAGCTCGGCCTGGTGCGGCCACCACACCCGCCGGAAGACGTTGAGGATCGACAGCGTGATGGCGAGCAGGATGCCGGGCAGCACACCGAGCAGGGCGACGCCGAGGAACGCCGCGATCGAGAGCCCGAACTCGGTGCGCCGCTGCTGCCAGAGCCGGCGCGTGGCGGGCAGGTCGGCCAGCGACAGCGCCGCGGCGATCACGATGGCGCCCAGGGTCGGCTGCGGCACGTACTGCATGACCCCGGTGGCGAAGACCAGCACGAAGGCGATGACCGCCGCACCGACGACCCCCGTCACCTGCGACCGGGAGCCGGCCTGCTCCGACACGGCGGTACGCGACCCGCTCGTGCTCACCGGGAAGCCTTGGAACAGTCCCGCGAAGATGTTCGCGGCGCCGATGCCGATCATCTCCTGGTCACCGTGCACCCGCTCACCCCGGCGGGCGGCGAACGACGACGCGGTCGACATCGTGTCGGCCAGGGCGACCACGGCGATGGCGACCGCGCCGAGGAACAGCTCGGGGAGGTCTCCCCACGCGACGGTCGGCACGGTGAACGGCGGGAACCCCTGCGGCAGCACCCCGATCGTCTTCACGCCGTCGGCCTGGAGGTCGAGGAGGTTGACCGCGAGTGCGGCGAGGACGACCACGACGAGCACCGCCGGGATCTTGGGCAGCAGTCGCTGGAGCAGCAGGATGCCGACCAGCGAGGCCACGCCGACGGCCGCCGCCGTGCCGTTGAACAGCTGGTCGGACAGGCCGGTGAAGAACGCCTGCGTCTCCGCGATCAGGCCGTCGGCGTCGACCGAGAAGCCGAACAGCTTGGGCAGCTGGCCGACGACGATGGTCAGCGCGAGTCCGTTCATGTAGCCGATCTGGGTCGGCTTCGAGAGCAGGTCGGCCACGAACCCGAGGTGGGCGATCCCGGCGACGGTCATGACCACCCCGACGAGCAGGGCCAGCACCGACGCCAGCGCGACGGCCTTGGCCGGGTCACCACCGGCCAGGGCCAGCGGCGCGATCGTCGCGGCGATCATCGGCCCCAGCGAGGAGTCCGGTCCGAGCACGAGGATGCGCGACGGGCCGAAGACCGCGTAGCCGAGCAGGCAGAGGATCGAGGTGTAGAGACCGGTGACCGGCGGGAGCCCGGCGAGCTCGGCGTAGGCCATGCCCTGCGGCACGAGGAGCGCGGAGAGCACCAGCCCCGCGACCAGGTCCTTCGGCAGCCAGCCACGCTGGTAGGTGCGGAACACGCCCACCGCGGGGACGAACTGCTGGAGCGCGCTGGTACGAGGGGGCGCCTTCGGCGCGGAGGTGGGAACGCTCATCCGGCGACCCCTTCCTCGACGACGGGGGCGTCCACACGCGCAGCGCCCTGACCTACCCCGCGATCGTCGCGACGGACGGGTCGCTCGGTCATCACCCGGCCCGGGTGAGCGGCCGCGGACTCAGAGCTCGAGCTCGTAGTGGAAGGCCATCGGGCCACCCTCGCCCTCCGTGCGCCGGAAGCCCTCCGACTCGTAGAGGTGTCGCGCGGCGACGTCGTCCTCGCTCGTGGCGAGGTCGATGAGGTCGCACCGGCGCACGATGGCCCGGTCGACACTGGCCCGCAGCAGCAGCCGCCCCAGCCCGCTCCCCCGACGCGCGGGCACGACGTAGAGCTCGGCGAGGTAGCACTCGTCGACCTGGCTCCACAGCGACGGCCGGAACCGCAGCACAGCCACCCCCTCGCCGTCCCCGACGAGCAGCACCTCGGTGGCACCGTCCGCCACGAGCTGCTCGAGCCGCGAAGCCAGCGCGGGAGCCCCCGGGGTGGGGTCGTCGTACTCGGTGTTGAAGTCGTGCAGGAGCCGTCCGGCGACCCTGAGCGCCTCGGCTCCCACGGCGAGCGTGACCGGCGCGGGCACGGCATCCGCCTCGGTCATCGCACCCCCGGTCTCGTCAGTGCAGCGAGCCGGCTTCGGCGAAGCTGGCGTCGTGCCGCATCTTGTCGGACTTGCCGGCGGCCTTGAGGTCGCGGCGGATGTCGTTGGGGAGCGAGAACATGATCGACTCCTCGGCGGCTACGACCGGCGTGACGTCGCCGTAGCCGCGGGCGGCGAGGTGGTCGAGCACCTCGCGGACCAGGATCTCGGGCACCGACGCGCCGGAGGTGACGCCCACGGTCGACACGCCCTCGAGCCAGGACTCGTCGATCTCGTCGGCGTAGTCGACCAGGTGGCCCGCGCGAGAACCGTGCTCGAGCGCGACTTCGACGAGGCGCACCGAGTTGGACGAGTTGCGCGAGCCGATCACGAGCATGAGGTCGCACTCGGCGGCCATCTGCTTCACGGCGAGCTGGCGGTTCTGGGTGGCGTAGCAGATGTCGTCGCTGGGCGGGTCCTGCAACGAGGGGAAGCGCTCACGCAGCCGCCGGACGGTCTCCATCGTCTCGTCGACCGACAGGGTGGTCTGCGAGAGCCAGACGACCTTCTCCGGGTCGCGGACCGTGACGTCGTCGACGTCGTCGGGGCCGTCGACGAGCTGGATGTGGTCCGGTGCCTCGCCGGCGGTGCCGACGACCTCCTCGTGGCCCTCGTGGCCGATGAGCAGGATGTCGTAGTCGCTGTCGGCGAAGCGGACGGCCTCGCGGTGCACCTTGGTGACCAGCGGGCAGGTGGCGTCGATGGTGCGCAGCGACAGGGCCCGGGCCTCCTCGTGGACGACCGGCGCCACCCCGTGTGCGGAGAACACGACGGTCGCGCCCTCGGGCACCTCGTCGGTCTCGTCGACGAAGATCGCGCCGCGCTTCTGCAGGGTGGTCACGACGTGCTTGTTGTGCACGATCTCCTTGCGCACGTAGACCGGCGAGCCGTAGAGCTCGAGGGCCTTCTCGACCGTGACGACGGCTCGGTCGACGCCCGCGCAGTAGCCGCGAGGTGCCGCGAGGAGCACGCGCTTCGTGGAGTCAGCCATGCCCTCCATCGTAGGTCGCGCCCCGACCGTCCCCGAATCCGCGCGACCGGCTGGTCACCGCGGCCGGCTTGGGGGTGGTGCCGCCTAGAGTGCGGCACATGAGCACGCCGGCACCCCAGGGCCGTGGTCCGCTGCCCGAGAAGGCGGCCGACACGACGGCCGAGCAGCCGTGGCCGGTGCGCCTGCTGTCGATGAAGATCGGCGAGTACGTCGAGAAGATGTCGACCCTGTGGGTCGAGGGCCAGGTCGTGCAGCTCAACCGACGCCCCGGCGCCCGCACCGCGTACCTGACCCTGCGCGACCCGGACGTCGACATGAGCCTGTCGGTGTCGATCCACGTCAACGCCCTCGATGCGATGCCGGGCCCGCTCGGCGAGGGTGCCCGCGTCGTGCTCCAGGCCAAGCCGGCCTTCTGGACCCAGCGCGGCTCGCTGATGCTCGACGCGCGGCAGATCCGCCCCGTCGGGGTCGGTGAGCTGCTCGCCCGGCTCGAGTACCTCAAGCGACACCTGGCCCAGGAGGGCCTGTTCGACCGCGACCGCAAGCGCCCGCTGCCCTTCCTGCCCCGCCGGGTGGGGCTGGTCTGCGGGCGGGCCAGCGCCGCCGAGCGCGACGTGGTCGAGAACGCCCGTCGCCGGTGGCCGGCCACCCGGTTCGAGATCCGTCAGGTCGCGGTGCAGGGCGCGACGGCCGTGGCCGAGGTGACCGCCGCCCTGGCCGAGCTCGATGCGCACCCCGAGGTCGACGTCATCGTCATCGCCCGGGGCGGCGGTGGCGTCGAGGACCTCCTGCCGTTCAGCAACGAGACCCTGGTGCGGGCGGTCGCCGCGGCGCGCACCCCTGTCGTCAGCGCGATCGGCCACGACGTCGACACCCCGCTGCTCGACCTCGTCGCCGACCACCGGGCCTCCACCCCCACCGACGCCGCCAAGGCGATCGTCCCGGATGCCGTCGCCGAGCGTGCCGGTGTCACGGCATCCCGCGACCGCGCCCGGCGGGCGCTCGCCGGCCGGCTGCACCACGAGCGCCGCCGGCTGGTCGAGCTGCGCAGCCGGCCGGTGCTCACCGACAAGGGCGCCTTCGTGCGCGGTCAGCGCGACGTCGTCGAGGCGCTGCGCGACCGGGCAAGGCGGTGCGTCGAGAGCCGGCTGCACCGGGCCCGCGACCACACGGCCCACCTGCGCGCCCAGGTGCGTACGTTGTCGCCGCAGTCGACGCTCGACCGGGGCTACGCGATCGTGCAGCAGGTCGACGGGTCGGTCGTCAGCGACCCGGCCGATCTCGACGTCGGCGAGCTGCTGCGGGTGCGGGTCGCCCGCGGCGACTTCGCGGCGCGCCCTGTCGCGAGCTCCGACCAGGCGGCGCAGCTCGACTAAACTGCCCGCCATGGCGAAGAAGGCCGACCTGGCCGCCCCCGACACCGCAACCACCGACGCGCCGGCCCCGGCGCCGGGCGACGCGAGCTCCGACGTCGCGGCGATGTCCTACGAGCAGGCCCGCGACGAGCTCGTCGACATCGTCGCCCGGCTCGAGAACGGCCAGGCGGGCCTCGAGGAGAGCATGGACCTGTGGCAGCGCGGCGAGACGCTGGCCGCGCGCTGCGCCACCTGGCTCGACCACGCCGAGGCGCGGATCAGCGCCGGCGACTGACCGGCATCCGGCGGCAGCCTCAGGGGGTGACCGGCTGGAGGTGGTCGACGAACTGCGCCATCTCCTCGAAGCTCGCCGTGCCCGTGATGAGGGTGGTCAGCTGACCGGGCGCCTGCGGGTCGTCGACCAGGCTGTTCTGCACCTTGTTGTCGCGCACGTACTTGACCCAGGTGCGCCCACCGGCGTCCAGCGTGCCGGTCTTGGCGGCGCGGTTGGTCTGCGCCTCGACCCACGTCGGCGTGGGGTCCATCGTCTGCTCGACGGCGACGTAGGTGCCCGAGGGTGTCTGGTAGCCGGCGTGCCACGTCGAGAAGCCGTCGGTGGTGCGCACGAACCTGGCCGACGTCGTGTTCCAGTCCTCGGGGAGGCCGACGGCCTCGACGATCGGCCAGCCGGTGCGCGCCAAGGTGTCGACCCCCACCGCGTGGACGTCCACCGGCGGACCGCTCACCGAGCTGACCCGGGGGACGATCATGATCAGGACCAGCACCATGCCGACCACCGCGGCCAGGGACAGCACGAGGTTCTTGGCGGACCCCATGGAGTACCGGCTCTTGGGGGGTGCGGGCGTCGTCACCCCCATATCGTCGCCGACGGGCGCCCGGGACGCCGAATCGCCCCGGCGATAGGGTTTGACCGCAGCCCCGACGTCATCGAAGACAGGACGAGATGAGCACCACGCCCTCGACCTCCGCGCAGCCCCGGCGCACCCCGAGGGCCCGGCCGTGAGCGCCGGTACCGCACCCGTGGTCGTCATCGGCGAGCTGCTCGTCGACATCGTGCACACCCCCGACGGCCAGACCGCCGAGCACGTCGGCGGGTCACCCGCCAACGTCGCGCTCGGGCTCGCCCGCCTGGGCCACGACACGTGGTTCGCCACCCTCGTCGGCACCGACGAGCACGGCATCCGGTGCACCGAGCACGTCGAGGCCGGCGGGGTGAAGCTGCTCCCCGGCAGCACCGACCCGGACCACCCGACGTCCACCGCCGCTGCGACCCTCGACGAGTCGGGGGCCGCGACCTACGTCTTCGACCTGCACTGGAACCTCCCGCCGGTGCAGCTGCCCGAGGGCACCACCCACGTGCACATCGGCTCGATCGGCACGACGCTCACCCCCGGCGACGCCGAGGTCACCGCGGCCGTGCACCGGGCCCGTGCTGCCGGCACCGTCTCGTACGACCCCAACGTGCGGCCCACGATCATGGGCAGCGCCGATGCCGTGCGCCCCCGCGTCGAGGAGCTCGTGGCCCTGTCCGACGTCGTCAAGTGCTCCGAGGACGACATCGAGTGGCTCTACCCGGGCGAGTCGCCCTCGCAGGTGATGGCCCGGTGGGCGGCGCTCGGCGCCGGGCTGACCGTCGTCACCCTCGGCGCGCGAGGCGTCACCTGGGGCGCCGCGTCGGGTGACGAGGAGAGCGAGGCGGCGCGCACCCTGACGGTCGTCGACACCGTCGGCGCCGGCGACTCGTTCATGGCGGGGCTGGTGTCCGGGCTGCTCGACGACGGCCTGCTCGGCAGCCTCGAGGCTCGCGACCGGCTGCACCGCGCCGGCCTGGCGCAGGTGCGCCCCGCCATCGACCGCGCCCTGGCGACGAGCGGCCTCACGGTGCGCCGCGCCGGTGCCTACGCCCCAACCCGCGAGGAGATCCGATGACCGACTTCAGCTACGAGGACCTGCTCCCCGTCGGCGCCGACGAGACGCCCTACCGGCTGCTGACCACCCAGGGGGTGTCGGTCGCCGACGGCCCGGGCGGGCGTCGCTTCCTGCAGGTCGAGCCCGAGGCGCTGCGCCTGCTCACCGAGACCGCGATGCACGACATCGCGCACTACCTGCGACCGGCCCACCTGCAGCAGCTCGCCAACATCCTCGACGACCCGGAGGCGAGCAACAACGACAAGTTCGTCGCGCTCGACCTGCTCAAGAACGCGAACATCGCCGCGGGCGGCATCCTGCCGATGTGCCAGGACACGGGCACCGCGATCGTCATGGGCAAGCGCGGCCAGCACGTGCTCACGCCAGGCCGCGACGAGGAGCCGATCAGCCGCGGGGTCTACGACGCCTACACCCGGCTCAACCTGCGCTACTCGCAGATGGCGCCCGTGACGATGTGGGACGAGCGGAACACCGGCTCCAACCTGCCCGCCCAGATCGAGCTCTACGCCGACACCGCCGCCGGGCACGAGACCACCTACAAGTTCCTGTTCATGGCCAAGGGCGGCGGCAGCGCCAACAAGTCGTACCTGTTCCAGGAGACCAAGGCGATCCTCAACCCCGACGCGATGCTGCGCTTCCTCGACGAGAAGCTGCGCAGCCTCGGCACGGCGGCCTGCCCGCCCTACCACCTGGCCATCGTCATCGGCGGCACGAGCGCCGAGTTCGCCCTCAAGACAGCCAAGTACGCGAGCACGAAGTACCTCGACCAGCTGCCCAAGGCGGGCGACGCGGCCACCGGCCACGGCTTCCGCGACACCGAGCTCGAGGAGAAGGTGCTCGAGCTGACCCGTCAGTTCGGCATCGGCGCGCAGTTCGGCGGCAAGTACTTCTGCCACGACGTGCGCGTCGTGCGCCTGCCGCGCCACGGCGCCTCGCTGCCCGTCGCGATCGCCGTGTCGTGCTCGGCCGACCGTCAGGTGCTCGGCAAGATCACCCCCGAGGGCGTCTTCATCGAGCAGCTCGAGACCGACCCGGCCCGCTTCCTGCCCGACCAGACCCACGCCGGCCTCGGCGACGAGCACGCGGATGCCGTGGGTGCGTCGTCGACGGGTCAGGGCGCGGTCGTCTCCATCGACCTCAACCGCCCGATGGCCGAGATCCTCGAGGAGCTCACCAAGCACCCGGTCAAGACCCGGCTGTCGCTCAACGGACCGCTGGTCGTCGCCCGCGACATCGCGCACGCGAAGATCAAGGAACGGCTCGACGCGGGCGAGGAGATGCCGGACTACCTGCGCGACCACCCCGTCTACTACGCGGGCCCGGCCAAGACCCCGGCCGGGATGCCGTCCGGCTCGTTCGGCCCCACGACCGCCGGTCGGATGGACTCCTACGTCGACCAGTTCCAGGCCGCCGGCGGCTCGATGGTCATGCTCGCCAAGGGCAACCGCAGTCAGCAGGTCACCGACGCCTGCAAGGCGCACGGCGGGTTCTACCTGGGCTCGATCGGGGGACCCGCCGCCCGGCTGGCGCAGGACTGCATCAAGAGCGTCGAGGTGCTCGAGTACCCCGAGCTCGGCATGGAGGCGATCTGGAAGATCGAGGTCGAGGACTTCCCCGCCTTCGTCGTCGTCGACGACAAGGGCAACGACTTCTTCGCCTCGGTCACCAAGCCGGTCGCCTTCACGATCGAGAAGCGCACGGGACTCCTCTGACCGGAGTCGGGTGCTCCGGTGGCTGCCCGGGCAACCGTCTCAGCACCCGACGCGGGCGGGGGCCGGAATCCGTCCCTGGGCGCGCCCCCGGCGCCGACCGGCACGCTGGTAGCGTCCGGACCGTGATCGAGCGGCACCGCACGCAGCCGGGGACGCGGCCCCGTACGCCCGAGGAGGCCTGGCGCGTGCTGGCCGCGGGCAACGCCAGGTTCATGGCCGACGAGCGCGCCCACCCGCACCAGGACGTGCACTTCCGGCACCGGATCGCCGCCAAGCAGACCCCGTTCGCGATCTTCTTCGGCTGCGCCGACTCGCGCGTGGCCGCGGAGATCATCTTCGACCAGGGCCTCGGCGACCTCTTCGTCGTCCGCACGGCCGGCCACGTCATCGACCCCAGCGTGCTCGGCTCGCTCGAGTTCGGCGTCGGCGTGCTCGACTGCCAGCTCGTCGTCGTGCTCGGCCACGACTCGTGCGGCGCGGTCAAGGCCGCCGAGGTGGCGGTGCGCACCGGCGAGGTGCCGGGCGGCTTCCTGCGCGACATCGTCGAGCGGGTCACCCCCAGCGTCCTCGCCGCCTCACGCGGCGGCCGCACCCCCACCATCGAGCAGATCGAGCGCGAGCACGTCGAGCGCACCTGCGACCTGATCAGCGAGCGCTCCACCCTCATCGCCGACCGCATCCGCTCCGGCGCCCTGGGTGTCGTCGGCGCGCAGTACGACCTCGCCGACGGCGAGGCCAAGGTGGTCCGGACGATCGGCGACGTCGGCCAGCTGACGTGATCCGGCTCGACGGCCTCCACCTGCACCCGGTCAAGAGCACCGCGGTACGGCCCGTGCTGCACGGCGACGTCGAGCCGTGGGGGCTCGCCGGCGACCGGCGCTGGATGGTGGTCGACGCGACGGGTGAGTGCGTCACGGCCCGCGAGGAGCACCGCCTGCTCACCGTGACGGCCGACACCGCGGCGACCGACCCGGGGCTGCCCGTCGCGCTGCGGCTGAGCGCCCCCGGGCTCGAGCCGCTGGACGTCGAGGAGCCGGTCGGCCCGGCGCTTCCGGTGAGCGTCCACGGCCGCGGGTTGGAGGGCGTGGCCGCACCCGACGTGGCCGGCGCGTGGCTGGGCGACGTCCTGGGCCGCGAAGACCTGCGGCTCGTCCACGTGCACTCGCCGCGACCGCTGAACCCCTCCCACTCCAGAGCGGGTGAGGCCACCGCGTTCGCGGACGCCTACCCCGTGACCCTCGCCTCCGCCGCCTCGCTGCGCCGGCTGCGCGACTGGGTGGCCGAGACCGCGCTCGAGCGGGGCGAGGCGCCGCGGGCACCCCTGGCCGTGGAGCGGTTCCGCCCCAACCTGGTCGTCGACGGTGACCTCGACCCGTTCGAGGAGGACGGCTGGCGCCGGGTGAGCGTCGGCCCCGTCGAGTTCCGGGTCGTGAAGCCGGTCGACCGCTGCGTGCTGACCACCATCGAGCCCACCACCCTCGAGCGCGGGCACGAGCCGATCCGCACCCTGGCGAGGCACCGGAAGTGGGACGGGGCCACGTGGTTCGCCGTGCAGCTGGTGCCCGAGTCCCGGGGTGTGGTCAGGGTGGGCGATGAGGTCACGCCCGACCGGTAGCGTGACCGCCATGGAGACCTTCGCGCGCACCTTCCCCGACGGCTTCCTCTGGGGAGCCGCCACGGCGAGCTACCAGATCGAGGGGGCGCACGACGAGGACGGCCGCAGCCCGTCGATCTGGGACACCTTCAGCCGCACCCCCGGGAAGGTCGTGAACGGCGACACCGGCGACGTCGCGTGCGACCACTACCACCGGATGCCGCAGGACGTCGCCCTGATGAAGGACCTCGGGCTCGACGCCTACCGCTTCTCCGTGGCGTGGCCCCGCGTCATCCCCGGCGGAACCGGGGCGGTCAACGCGGCGGGCCTCGACTTCTACTCGCGGCTCGTCGACACGTTGCTGGAGAACGGCATCCGGCCCGTCGTCACGCTCTACCACTGGGACCTGCCGCAGGTGCTCGACGACCAGGGCGGCTGGCTCAACCGCGACTCGGCGCAGTGGTTCACCGACTACACGGCCGCCACCGTCGCGGCGCTCGGCGACCGGGTCACCAACTGGACGACGTTCAACGAGCCCTGGTGCTCCTCGGTGCTCAGCTACGCGATCGGCGCACACGCCCCGGGCCACCACGACCCCGTCGAGGGCATGGTCGCCGCGCACCACCTGATGCTCGCCCACGGCACCGCCGTGCCCGTCATCCGCGAGCACTCCCCCGGCGCCGAGGTGTCGATCACGCTCAACCCGTCCCAGGTCTGGGGCCCCGACGACGGCGACGAGCGAGACGCGGATGCCGTGCGCCGGGCCGACAACGCGCTCAACGGCATCTTCTTCGGCCCCCTGTTCCACGGCGCCTACCCCGACGGCTTCCTCGACGACACCGCCCACCTCACCGACCACGCCTTCATCCAGGACGGCGACCTCGCGACGATGTCGGTGCCGCTCGACAACCTCGGCGTCAACAACTACTTCCCGGCCCGGGTGCGTGCGACCCGCGAGGGCGAGGACACCGCCAACCCGATGCCGGGCTGTGACGGCGTCGTCGACATCCCCCCGCGCCCCCCGCTCACGGCGATGGGCTGGGAGCAGTCGCCCGAGAGCCACCGCCTGATCATCGAGCGGTCGGCCCGCGAGTGCGGGCTGCCGATCTACATCACCGAGAACGGCTCGGCGTGGGACGACACCCTCTCGGCCGACGGCGGGGTGCACGACGCCGAGCGGGTCGCCTACCTGCACGGGCACCTCGGGGCCGTGGCCGACGCCATCGAGGGCGGCACCGATGTGCGCGGCTACTTCGCGTGGAGCCTGCTCGACAACTTCGAGTGGGCCTACGGCTACGACAAGCGCTTCGGCATCGTGCACGTCGACTACGACACCCAGGTGCGCACGGTGAAGGACTCCGGGCTCGAGTACGCCCGAATCCTCGCCGACCACCACGCACGCTGAGCCGTCGACCGCTGCCGTGGTGAACGGGCGGCGCGTCGTCGTCATCGGCGGCGGCATCCTGGGTCTCGCGGTTGCCGAGCGCGTGCTGCGGGAGGACCCGTCGGCGCAGGTGACGGTGCTCGAGAAGGAGCACGACTGGGCGCGCCACCAGACCGGCCGCAACAGCGGCGTGGTGCACTCGGGCCTGTACTACCCGCCCGACAGCCGCAAGGCCCGCTGGTGCCGCGCGGGGGCGGGATCGCTGCTCGACCTGGCCCGCGCCGAGGGGGTACCCCACCGGGTCACCGGCAAGCTGGTCGTCGCCACCGCGGCCGGGGAGCTGGAGCGGCTGGCGGCCCTCGAGCAGCGGGGCCTGGCCAACGGGCTGGCCGTCACGAGGCTCACCGCCGCGCAGGCCCGTGAGCACGAGCCGCACGTGGCAGCAGTCGCCGCCCTGCACGTGGCCGAGACCGGCGTCATCGACTACCGCGCGGTGTGCGCCGTACTCGTGCGGCGGCTGCGCGACGCGGGCGCGCAGCTGGCGCCGGGCACCGAGGTCGTCAGCGGAGCCGAGGGCCCGCGGGAGGTCGTCCTGGAGACGACGCGGGGCGAGCACGCCGCCGACGTGGTCGTGAGCTGCGCCGGGCTGCACGCCGACCGGGTCGCCCGGCTGCTCGGTCACCAGCCGTCGGTGCGCATCGTGCCCTTCCGCGGCGAGTACCACGAGCTGACCCCGGCCGCGGCCCACCTGGTGCGCGGCCTGGTCTACCCGGTGCCCGACCCCGAGCTGCCCTTCCTCGGGGTGCACCTGACCCGCGGCATCGACGGGCACGTGCACGCCGGGCCGAACGCCGTGCTCGCCCTGGCCCGCGAGGGCTACACCTGGGGCCGGGTCGACGCACGCGACCTCGTCGACACCCTCGGGTACGCCGGCTTCTGGCGGCTGGCCCGACGGCAGGTGCGCAGCGGCGCCGGTGAGATGGTGCGCTCGATGTCGCACCGGCGCTTCGCCGACAGCGTGCGCCGGCTCGTGCCCGAGATCGCCGATGCCGACCTGATGCCTGCACCGGCCGGGGTGCGCGCCCAGGCCGTGCGGCGCGACGGGAGCCTCGTCGACGACTTCCTGCTCGAGCGGCACGGCCGGGTGGTGCACCTGCTCAACGCACCGTCACCCGCCGCGACGGCCTCCCTCGAGATCGCGCGCCATGTCGTCGCGAGCCTCTGACCGGCATCCCGTCTCCGGCCCTGGCTGTCAGGGTGCTCGACGACCGCCATGGAACGCTCCACCCGTGGCACCTGCGGATGAGTGCGCCCGGCGGCAGGCAATGGGTCTCGTGGACGCTCTCCTCACCCACACCGTCCCGCCCGCAGGCGGTCGACTGCATGTCGTGGGGAGCACCCGGGCGATGAGTGAGCCCTCTCAGGAGCAGGAACGGCCCAGACGTCAGGCGGGCTCGCCGACCACCGTGACGTCGATGTTGCCTCGGGTGGCCTTGGAGTAGGGGCACACCTGGTGGGCTGCGTCGGCCAGCTGCTGCGCCGTGTCGGCGTCGACGCCGGGGATCCGGGAGGTCAGCACCGCCGACAGCCCGACACCGGGTGCATCCGACGTGCCCGTGCTGCCCAGGCTCACCGACGCCTCGGTGACGACGGCGGCGCCGTCCAGGCCTCGGGCGGTGGCGATCCGGCCCAGCGCGTTGTTGAAGCACGAGGCCCACCCCGCCGCGAACAGCGTCTCGGGGTTGGCCTTGGGGTTCGAGACGCTGCCGGGCTTGCCGAGCTCGAGGTCGATGACCCCGTCCTCGCTGCGGACGCGGCCTCCTCGCCCGCCCTGCGCGCTGGCGGTGGTGGTGTACAGGACGGTGTTCAGGGACTCGAGCGGCACGGGCAGGCTCCTCACGGGGGACGGTCGAGGTCAGTGACTGCCAACCACGCCCACGGCGCGCCCATTCCGCCGCACCGACGCGTGTCCCGGGTCAGGGGGTCAGTCGCTCCCGGACGACGCCCGCGAGACGGGTGGCGACGGCATCCGCCTGCTCCTGGGTCTGCGCCTCGACCATCACCCGCACGAGCGGCTCGGTGCCCGACTTGCGCAGCAGCACGCGGCCGCTGCCGTCGAGCGCCGCCTCCTCCTGGCGCACCGCCGACTGCAGGCCCTCGTCGCTCTCGACCCGGCCCTTGTCGACCCCGCGCACGTTGACGAGCACCTGCGGGAGGCGGGTCATCACCGCGCCGAGGTCGGCGATGCTGCGGCCGGTGGCGGCCATCCGGGCCGCGAGCATGAGGCCGGTGAGCACGCCGTCGCCGGTGGTGCCGTGGTCGAGCATGATGACGTGCCCGGACTGCTCCCCGCCCAGGGAGTAACCGCCGGCACGCATCTCCTCCAGCACGTACCGGTCGCCGACCCCGGTCTGCAACACCCGGATCCCCTCACGCTCCATGGCGATGAGCAGCCCGAGGTTGCTCATCACGGTCGCGACGAGGGTGTCGTGGGCCAGCACCCCCCGCTCCTTGAGCGCCACCGCGAGGATGCCCATGATCTGGTCACCGTCGACCTCGGTGCCGGTGGCGTCGACCGCCAGGCAGCGGTCGGCGTCTCCGTCGTGCGCGATGCCCAGGTGCGCACCGTGCGCCACCACGGCCGCCTTGAGCGGGTCGAGGTGGGTGGAGCCGAAGCCGTCGTTGATGTTGAGGCCGTCGGGTGCCGTGCCGATCTCGACGACGTCCGCGCCGGCGAGCCGGAACACCTCGGGCGAGACCATGCTGGCGGCGCCGTGCGCGCCGTCGATGACGACCTTGAGCCCGTCGAGCTGGTTGGGCAGCACCCGCAGCAGGTGCGAGATGTAGCGGGTGTGGCCCTCGGTCATCGTCACGACACGACCCACGTCGGCACCGAGCGGGCGGGCCCACTTCTCGCGCATCGCGGCCTCGATCCGGTCCTCGACCTCGTCGGGCAGCTTGTGCCCGCCGCGCGCGAAGAACTTGATGCCGTTGTCGGGCATCGCGTTGTGCGAGGCCGAGAGCATGACCCCGAAGTCGGCGCCGGCGTCGGCGGTCAGGTACGCGACGGCCGGGGTGGGCAGCACGCCGGCGTTGTAGACGTCGACCCCCGCGGACGCCAGGCCGGCCACGACGGCCGCGGAGAGGAACTCGCCCGAGGCGCGCGGGTCACGGCCGACGACGGCCTTGGGCCGGTGGCCCGGGACGACGCCCACCTGACCGAGCACGCGGGCCGCTGCGACCGAGACCGACAGGGCCAGCTCGGCGGTGATCACCGGCCCGTTCGCAAGGCCGCGCACGCCGTCGGTGCCGAAGAGTCGGGACATGAGTGGTGCCTTTCGGAGCGGATGCGGAGTCGAACCTACCCCCGAACGCGCCGAAGGCGGCACCCGATCCACGGGGCCGCCTTCGGTGCGAGCACCGGCACACGCGACGGTGTGCCGGTGCCGCCGGGTCAGCGCTTGCTGTACTGGGGCGCCTTGCGGGCCTTCTTGAGACCGGCCTTCTTGCGCTCCGGGACACGCGCGTCACGGGAGAGGAAGCCGGCCTTCTTCAGGGCCGGGCGGTTGAGCTCCTCGTCGATGCCGTTGAGCGAGCGGGCGACGCCGAGGCGCACCGCGCCGGCCTGGCCGGAGGGGCCACCGCCGTGGACGCGCACGAGCACGTCGTAGGCGCCGTCGAGCTCGAGCAGGCTGAGCGGCTCGTTGACGATCTGCTGGTGCACCTTGTTGGGGAAGTAGCCCTGCAGGGTGCGGCCGTTGATGGTCCACTCACCGGTGCCGGGCACGATGCGCACGCGGGCCACGGCCTGCTTGCGACGACCGGTGGCGGCACCCGGCGCGGTGGCGCGCGGACGCTGGACCGGCTCGCCGGCGACGGCGCCGTCGGACTCGGAGGTGTACTCGGTGACCAGCGCGTCGTTGACGTCGGTGCCGGCGGTCTCGTCGATCTGCACGTTCTCGGTCATCACTGGGCCACCTGGGTGATCTCGAAGGGCTTGGGCTGCTGGGCAGCGTGGGGGTGCTCGGTGCCGCGGTAGACCTTGAGCTTGCTCAGCTGGGCCTTGCCGAGGGTGGTGCGGGGCAGCATGCCGCGCACGGCCTTCTCGATGGCCTTCTCCGGGTTCTTGGCGAGCAGCTCGGTGTACGAGGTCGCCTTGAGGCCACCCGGGAAGCCGGAGTGGTGGTAGGCCTTCTTCTGCTGCAGCTTGGCGCCGGTGAGGGCGACCTTGTCGGCGTTGATGATGATGACGAAGTCGCCCACGTCGACGTGGGGGGCGAAGGTCGCCTTGTGCTTGCCGCGCAGCAGGATCGCGGTCTGGCTCGCGAGGCGGCCGAGCACGACGTCGGTCGCGTCGATCACGTGCCAGGTGCGCGTGATCTCGCCCGGCTTCGGGGTGTAGGTACGCATCAGGTGTCCTGAATCGTTCGAGGATGGGGAAGCGGTATGCCGCGTGCTCCCGTCAGGGACCATCGACCCCTGTCGGAGGCGCACGGCACAACAGTCCTCAAGTTTACGGGTCGATGGTCGGCACCCCAAATCGCCTCACACCCCCAGCCGCACCCACCCTGACCTGCACGGACATCCACCCACACTTTTCGTGCACACATCTTGTGCAAAGGAAGTGTGCACAGGTATTGTGCATGTATGACCGAACCACTGACCCACGTGCGGCTCGACACGGCCAAGCTCAAGGTGCTCGCCCACCCCCTGCGCTCCCGCCTGGTCGGGGCGCTGCGGCTGAGCGGGCCGGCCACGGCGACCGCCCTCGCCGCGCAGCTCAACACCAACTCCGGCGCCACGAGCTACCACCTGCGCAAGCTCGAGAGCGTGGGGCTGGTCGCCGACACCGGCGAGGGTGCGGGCAAGCAACGGCTGTGGGCCGCCGCGGCCGACGTGACGCACTTCGACCCCAGTGACTTCGTCGGCGATGACGACGCCGAGTCGGCGTTCGGGTGGCTCGAGCGCGACTGGCTGCGGCACTTCACCGAGAAGTTCGGCCGCTGGCTCGACCTGCGGCTCAGCTGGCCTGCCGCGTGGATCGACGCCGCCGGCATGAACGACACGATGATCGTCGTCACCAGTGAGCAGCTCGTGGCCATGCACACCGAGATCGACGAGGTCCTCGAGCGCTACCGCAGGGTCGGCCAGGGCAACCCCGAGGCCAAGCGGGTCGCGGCCTACGTGTGCTTCTACCCGGTCGACATGGACAAGGCCCCCGGCATCCAGGAGCAGCGATGACCACGCACCTGACCGCACGAGCCGCCGAGCGTCGCTACTACCTGCTCACGACCACCCGTTGGCTGCCGGTCGGCTTCGTCGTCGGCATCTTCATCCTGGTGATGACCAGCCGCGGGCTCACGATCGCCCAGGCCGCCACGATCGGATCGGTCATGGGCTTCACCTGCTTCTTCCTCGAGCTGCCGACGAGCGGTTTCGCGGATGCCGTGGGCCGTCGCCCGGTCTACCTCACCGCCGCGATCATCAACATCGTCGCCATCACCGGCTACGCGCTCGCCCAGAGCTTCTGGGCCTTCGTCGTCGCCGGCGCACTGATGGGTGCCTTCCGGGCGCTGGACTCCGGGCCGCTCGAGGCGTGGTTCGTCGATGCCGTCCACGAGACGACCCCGGGGGCCGACGTCGACCGCCAGCTGTCCCGCGCCGGCTCGATCCTCGGTGTCGCGATCGCCGTGGGGGCGGTGCTCTCGGGCGTGCTCATCTGGTGGAACCCGGCCGCCGACATCCCCGGCCACGAGGCCGCCTCGCCGCTCGACATCGCGGTCTGGGTGTCCGTGGCCCTCAGCGTGGTGCACCTCGTCGTGTCGGCCGTCGTGATGCGCGAGAACCGGCCTCTCGTCGGCTCGGAGCGCACCCGCCTCTCGCACGCGCTGGGCGAGGCGCGCCAGACCCCCACGGTCATCAAGAGCGGGCTGGTGCTCCTCGGCCGCAACCGGGTGCTCATGGGCATCGTGCTCGCCGAGGTGTTCTGGTCGATCGGCATGATCACCTTCGAGTCGTTCATGCCACTGCGGCTCGAGGAGATGGTCGGCTCGGCCCAGGAGGCCGGCGCCCTCGTCGGCCCCGTGTCCGCCGCGGGCTGGGGTCTGTTCAGCGTCGGCGCCTGGCTGGCCGGAACGACCTCGACCCGCGTCGGGGTCGCCCGGGCCGCGATCCTCGGGCGGGTGCTCAACGCCCTCGGTGCCGTCGTCATGGGCCTGGTCACCGGCCCCGCGGGCCTCATCGCGGCCTACCTGTTCACCTACTCGATGCACGGCATGAACGGCCCGCCGCACGCGGCGTTGCTCCACCGCGAGGCGGAGTCGAAGAACCGCTCCACCGTGCTCTCGATCAACTCGATGATGGCGTTCCTCGCCTTCGGGATCGCCGGACCGCTCTTCGGCATCATGGCCGACCGGGTCAGCCTCGCCGCCGCCATGACGACGGCCGGCGCGATCAGCATCCTCGGGGCGTTCTTCTACCTGCCCGCACGCCGCGCCGAGAAGGCTCGCAGCCTCCTCCCAGCCGACGCTGACACGCTCGCCGGGTGAAGAACTTCCTGCTCGGGGTCGGTGCGACCCTCGCCGTGCTCGCCCTCGCCCTCGTCGTCCTCGTGCTCTCGCTCGGCTCGGGGGCGTCCAGCGCCACCGGCACCACGGCATCCCCTCGCGCCCACCGGCTCCGCCGACGGTCGCCCAGCAGCCGACCGACCTGGCCGCCGACGAGACCTGGCTCGGCGCGGTCGACCTGCGCAGCCAGGACGTCGTCTCGGCCAAGGGCGACCTCGTCGACGTGGTCGCCACCGGCTCAGGGGTGCGCTTCTCGCAGAAGGGCCTCCAGGCGCAGACGCTCGACATCGACGCCACCATCCCCTTCGCCACCGTGGCCGAGCAGGTCGGCCAGGACGTGACGGTCTACGACGCCGGCAACGGCAAGACGGGCGTCGAGCGCAAGGTCACCATCCTCGGGCGCGACATCACCCTGAAGGCGACGGGCACGGTGACCGCCGAGGGCGGCCAGCTGCTCATCGAGCCGGAGACCATCGACCTCGGCGGCCCGTCGTTCCTCGACGCGGCGGCCAGCGGCCTGGCCCGCAGCCTGGCCACCATCCGGCAGGACGTGCCGGGCGTGCCGACCGGCATGTCGCTCGACGCGGTGGCGGTGACCCCGCAGGGCTTCGACGCCCAGCTCAGCGGCACCGACGTGGTCGTCGGCCGCTGAGCCGGGCGTCACCGGCTCACTCGCTGGTGACGGTGACCTCGTGGGTCGCCTTGTCGTAGAGGAAGGTGGTGCGCGCCCCGTCCTTCGGGACCGTCACGCTGAGGTTGCCGGTGGGGTAGCTCTCGTCGAACGACAGCCCGTGCGCGACCTTGAACTCGTAGGTGCCCACCGGGATCTTCGTGGTGACGAGGGCGTAGACGCCGTCGCCGTCCTTGTCCTGCAGCCACGGCCGCATGCAGGCCGGGTCCCAGTCGCTCGAGCAGCCGAGCTCGCTCTGGAACGAGCCGGGCACCGTGATGATCGGCCCCTGCTCGTCCGAGGTCGCCCAGTGCGTGGTCGGGTCGTAGTAGAAGGTCACCGTTCCGTCGGTCTCGAACGAGATGTTCCCGCCGTCGCGCACACCTCCCTCGCCGTAGTTCTCGGTCCACGCCTTGTCGAGCGCGGCCTTGTAGGCGTACGGGCCGGACGGGATGGCGACCTTCTTCTTCCAGATCTTGTCGTTGCCGTCGAGGGCCATCTGCGCCGCGTCGCAGTCGGGCAGCCAGTCGGCCGCGCAGCCCTGCTCCGAGTTCAGCGTGCCGGCGATCGCGACCGTGCCGGGCTGGGTGGCCGGCGGGTCGCCGAGCTCGGGCACGGTCTGGGTCGGCGGCTTGACCACCTGCGTCGTGGACGAGTCCGCGGCGACGCGACCCGCGGCATCCTTGACGATCGCCCGGTACTCGAGCGGAGTGGCCAGCGGGATGCCGGACACGTCGTGGAAGACGCGGAACGGGGCGTTGTCGTCGGTACCGAGGTCGTGCCACGGGTCTCGCCGACCTTGCGCCACAGGAACGTGGTCTGCGCGAAGGTGCTCGCGTGCACGTCGGCCCTGACCTCGGTGCGCCCGTAGGCGCCACCGTCGGCCAGCACCGTCTCGACGGTCGGGGCCGCACCGGAGGTGGAGATCGGCTTGTTGGCCTTCCACACGCTCACGGTGAGCGGCGGCACGGTGACCTTGACCGAGCCGTCGGCGGCCGGCTTGACGGCTGTGTCGGTGCCGTAGACCGGCGTGAAGACCGCGCCGCTGCCCTTGGTCCAGGTCGGGAAGGTCGCCGTCGCGGCCTTGGTGTCGTTGTTCGCGGCGACCACGTACTCGACCTGGCCGGCGTTCTTCCCGCCCTTGCTGCCGGCGCCGATCCGCGAGGTGGCGAAGATGCCGGCGCCGTCGGCCGCAAAGCGGTTGACCTGGGCACCGTCGGCGAGGGCCGGGTTCTCGGCGCGCAGGGCAGAGAGCTCGGCGATGTGCCGGTAGAGCGGGTGTGAGGGGTTGTAGCGGTCCATGCTGCCCTCGGGGCCGCCCAGGACGTCCTCGGTGTTGTACAGGCCGACCTTGCTCGCGAACATGTCCTCGCGGGCGGCCTGGTCACCACCGGTGCTGACGAAGCCCTGCTCGTCGCCGTAGTACGTCACCGGGTTGCCGCGGCTGGTGAACATCAGCGAGTTGGCGAACTCCACTCGCTTGAGGTGCTCGGCCTCGCTCTGGCCGTCGGCCGTGAGGAACATCGACGCGCGGCCCATGTCGTGGTTCCCGAGGAAGGTCGGCAGCTGGTAGGCGTTGCTGTCGGCGTCGGTGTACCAGTCGTCCTTGCTGAAGAAGTCGGCGAGCACACTCGCCGGCTTGCCCTTGGCGAAGTCGACGCCCTGCTGCTGGAACCCGAAGTCGAGGGTGGCCTGCAGCTTGCCCTCGGTGGTGAACTGCGACATCACCGCCGGGTTGCCGTCGTAGACCTCACCGAAGGCGAAGAAGTCGTCGTTCTTGACCTTCGTCGCCTCGGCCAGGATGTCCGGCACGAACTTCTGCCAGAACTCGATGTTGACGTGCTTGACGGTGTCGATCCGGAAGCCGTCGATGCCGAAGTCGACCCACTTCTTGTAGATGTCGCCCATCCCCTCGACGACCTCGGGCCGCTCGGTGAACAGGTCGTCCAGCCCGGAGAAGTCGCCGTAGGTCGAGGACTCACCGGCGAAGGTCGAGTCACCGCGGTTGTGGTACATCAGCGGGTCGTTGAGCCAGGCCGGGGTCTTCGCGGTGGCGTCGTCACCGTGGAAGAAGGGCGTGTACGGGAACGAGGTCGCCGGGTCCATGGCCGGGAAGGTCTGGTTGACGTAGTCACGGTCGTCGAAGGTGGTGCCGTCGGCCTTCTCGTAGGGCGAGGCCTTCTTCGAGACGTACTGGTGCTGGCCGCCCTGGTAGTCGATGACGTCCGCGGTGTGGTTGGTGATGATGTCGAAGAAGACCTTCATCCCCTTGGCGTGCGCGGCGTCGATCAGCTGCTCCATGTCGGCGTTGGTGCCGAGGTGCGGGTCGATCTGGGTGAAGTCGGTGATCCAGTAGCCGTGGTAGCCGGCGCTCTCCTCGCCCGGGGCGCCCTGCACCGGCTTGTTCTTGAAGCTCGGGGTGAGCCAGATGGCCGTCGTGCCCATGCCCTTGATGTAGTCGAGCCTGGCCGTGATGCCCTTGAGGTCACCCCCGTGGTAGAACCCCTTGGCGGTGGGGTCGAAGCCCGTGCTCAGCGGTCCACCGGTGAGCCCGCCGCGGTCGTTGGCGGTCGAGCCGTTGGCGAACCGGTCGGCCATGACGAAGTAGAACCGCTCGCGGGTCAACGAGGAGCGCAGCGACGCACGGGCCAGGGACGCGTCGGCCGGGGTGGTGTCCTCGTCGACGACCGGTGTGAAGGTCACCAGGTGCGAGGTGTCGTCGTAGCTGAACGTCACCTTCGCGGGGCCGGCGAGCAGCAGCGGGATGTTGCCCCCGTTGAAGGCGCCCCCCGCCCCGTAGTTGACGTCCCACGAGTCGTCGAGCGCGACCTTGAAGTTCCACTCGCCGCCCGGCACGTCGAACGTCGCCCGGAACTCGGAGGTGTCACCGACCCGCCTCAGCTCGGTCGCCGCGCACTCGGGCTGCCAGTCGGCCGAGCAGCCGAGCTCGCTCTGCAGGTCGCCGACGAGGGCGACCGACGAGGCCGCGGCCGTGGCAGAGGTGGCCGTGGCCACGCCGGGGACCGCGACCAGGGCGCACCCCAGCAGGACGGCGTACAGGCGTCGAGAACGGGGCATCGTTGCTCCTCGGGGTGTCCGGTCGGGACGCCGTCCGGGTGGGGGGTCCAGCCGAGAAACGTAGGTGCGAAAACGCTGTACATGGTGGTCCGGAACCGAGAAATGGCGGTCCGGAACCGAAAAATTGCGATGTCTTTACTCTCCGCTGGGGTGCACGAGGTCCGCGAGCGCGAGCTCGACAGCGTCCGCTCCGCCGCGCGCTCCGCCGGCGGCCCGCACGCGGGCGCCGAGCCGCGCCGCGGCTTCGCGGTGCGGGCCGTCGGCGAGCAGCTCGCTGACGGCTGCGGCGACGGCGTCGACCGGCGCCGTGCGCGGCAGGACCCGGCCGGCGCCGGCCCGCTCGATGCTGCGCCCCACGAGAGGCTGGTCGGTCTTGTCGTCCATGGGCAGCACGAGCACGGGTAGGTCGTGCGCCAGCGCCTGCATGGTGGTGCCGTGACCGCCGTGGCCGACGAGCAGGGTCGAGCGGGCCATCAGCGGGGCGTGCGGCACGAACCGGTGCACCTCGACGCCGGCGGGCACGACCAGCCCGGCCGGGTCGAGCAGCGGGCCGGTGGTGACGACGACCCGGGCCGGTAGCCCGGCGCAGGCGTCGACCACCCGCTGCAGCACCTGAGCCATGCCGCGGAACCCGAAGGTGCTGAGGCTGACGAGCACGGCGGTCCCTGACTCCACCCTCGGCAGCCAGGTGACCACAGGGCCGACCTGGTGCACCGTGGGCGAGGGCGCCATGGGGTCGAGCTCGGGCAGCGAGGTGACCACCCTCAGCGTCGCCTCGCCGAGCGACCTGCCGGGACGCAGGCCCCGCGCGCGCAGCACCAGGCCGAGCGGGCCGCGCAGCGCCCCCTGGAGGTAGCCGTCGTAGAAGTGCTCCAGCACGGCGTAGCGCACGCCCGCCCGACGGACGACGTCGAGCACCCCGAGCATGAGCGTGTCGACGATCACCAGGTCGGCCCGGCGGCGGGACAGCTCGACGAGCAGGTCACGACCCATCCCGCGGTCGCCGAACGTCGCGAGCAGCTCACGGGTCGAGTGGGGGTCCCCGGCAGCGAACTCGCGTGCCTCGCGGACGGGGACGGCCTCGAACCCAGCGGCCTCGATCGCCCGACGCTGGCTGCGGTGGCCGAGCACACGGATGCCGTGGCCCCGCGTCGCGAGCTCGTGGGCGATGGCGAGGGCCGGCGGCACGTTGCCGCCGCCGTCCCAGGTGACGACGATGATCTCGGCCATGGGCGGTCCTTCGGTCGGGGGTCACGGTGACCCGTGGGGGTGGTCTGGGGCGGGTCAACCGGGCGGGGCTGCGAGAACGGCGCGTACCAGGACTTCCATCCGGGCCCGGGTGCGGGCCGTGGACATGCCACGGTCACGCCGCAGGAGCTTCCAGGTGTAGACATCGGTGGCGACGACGAGCAGGTCGAGACACTCCTCGCGAGTGGGTGGCGGCGGCAGGAGCGGACCGAAGCTGTCGACCACCCAGCGACGGTGCAAGGCCCGACCGTGCCCGGTGACCCTGGCCGCGAAGGGCTCGGACCCCTCCTGGGCCAACAGCAGCAGCACGCCGTCGCCCCGGCGCTCGTAGTGCTCGACGACCGCCCGGACGGCGGCCTCGACGTCCCCCGGGGACACCCGCCGCTCGTCCTCCACGTCGGCCGAGGCGCGCCGCAACGCCGCATCGACCAGGTTCTCGCGGCTGCCGAAGTGGCGCAGCACGGTCTGGACGCTCACACCCGCACGGGCCGCGACGTCCGCAAGCGAGATGTCGGACGAGAGGTGCTCGGCGTGCAGCGCGATCACGGCATCCAGAACGGCGTCCCGGGTCTGCTCGACCGCACGGGCGCGGGCCGTCATCCGGTAGGCGCGCGGCCCTGTTTTCATGACAATGAAGACTAACGGCAAATATATTTCGCGTCAATCCCGATTGACACCGAATTTGGTCGGGCCCACAGCGCCCGGCTCCCCGGCTCAGACCAGGCCGAGCTGGTGGAGCAGGGCGAGGTCGTCGCCGATGATCCAGCGCTCGACGACCCGGCCCTCCTCGTCGAAGCGTCGGAAGGTCATGGCGGCCCAGGTCAGCACCCTCCCGGTGGGTGCCACGCCCCTCATCGTGCCCTCGTGGGTACCGGTGTAGGTGACTCTGGCCGCCAGGAGGTCGTCCTCGGCCACGACGGCCGCCACCTCGGCCCGGAAGTCGGGCAGCGCGCGGCGGATGTCGGTGAGCACGTCACGGTGCCCCGAGGCGTCGGGGGTCACGTGCTCGGGCAGGCCGTGGACGACGGCTCCGGGTGCGTAGATGGCGAGGTAGCCCTCGACGTCGCCCCGGTTGAGGGCGGCTACGGCGTCCAGGGTGCGTTCCTTGTTCCGCTGCGGGTCCATGGCCCAAGTCTCGCGCCGTCCCGAAGGCCCGACAAGCGCACCGCCGGGTGACGTCGCGGACGTCAGCAGGCGTCAGCGTTGCCGGCTGACCCGGCCCTCGTCCCAGATCGCCTCGTCGGACTCGACCACCTTGCCGTCGGCGCGGAAGACGAGGAACCGGTCCAGGCCACGGGCGAACCAGCGGTCGTGGGTCACGGCGAGGACGGTGCCCTCGAACGCCGCCAGGGCGTCCTCCAGGGCCTCGGCCGAGTGCAGGTCGAGGTTGTCGGTCGGCTCGTCCAGGAGCAGCAGGGTGGCCCCGGACAGCTCGAGCAGCAGGATCTGCAGACGGGCCTGCTGCCCGCCCGACAACGAGTCGAAGGTCTGCTCCGAGGCCTTGGCCAGGCCGTAGCGGTCCAGGGCGCGGGCGGCGAGGTCACGCGGCATCCCGGGTCGGTGGTCGTCGCCGCGGTGCAGGATCTCGAGCAGGGTGCGGCCGTGCAGCGCCGCATGGTCGTGGGTCTGCGCGAACCAGCCGGGCCGCACCCGTGACCCGAGCACCACGCGGCCGTCGTGCTCGACCGGCGTCGGCCGGATGTCGCCGACCGGCAGGTGCTCGCGGTCGGGGTCGCTGCCGCCGGCCGCGAGCAGCCGCAGGAAGTGCGACTTGCCCGAGCCGTTGCTTCCGAGCACACCGACCCGCTCGCCGAACCAGATCTCGGTGTCGAAGGGCTGCATCAGCTGGCCACCGTCGACCCGCAGCTCGAGCGCGCTGGCCACCACGGCGCGCTTGGCCGTGCGGCCACCCGTCAGCCGCATGGTCACCTTCTGGCGCAGCGGCACGGCCTCGGGCGGCCCGGCCTCCTCGAAGCGCCGCAGCCGCGTCTCGGCAGCCTGCAGCTTGGGGGCCATGTCGGAGTTGTAGGCCGCCTTCTGGCGGTACATGATCACCAGCGCCTTCAGCTTGGCGTGCTCCTCGTCCCAGCGCTTGAGCAGCTCCTCGAGCTTGGCGTTGCGGTTGGCCCTGGCCTCGTCGTACGTCGAGAACCGACCGGGGTGCACCCACACCGTGTTGCCGCCGCGGCTCGGCTCGAGCGTCGCGATGCGGGTGGCCACCCGGTCGAGCAGCTCGCGGTCGTGGCTGACGAAGAGCACGGTCTTGGCCGACTCGACGAGCCGCGACTCGAGCCAGCGCTTGGTCGGCACGTCGAGGTAGTTGTCCGGCTCGTCGAGCACGAGCACCTCGTCGGGCCCGCGCAGCAGCGCCTCGAGCACGACGCGCTTCTGCTCCCCGCCGGACAGCGTCGACACCTGGCGCCACTGGGCCCGCTCGAACGGCGTGCCGAGCGAGGCGACGGTGCAGACGTCCCACAGCGTCTCCCACTCGTAGCCGCCGACGTCGCCCCAGTCGGAGAGCGCCTGCGCGTAGTCGAGCTGGTCCTGCTCGGTCTCGCGCTCCATCATCGCGAGCTCGGTGCGGTCGACCTCCAGGGCCGCCCGGCGCACCCGGTCGGGCGCGACCGAGACGAGCAGGTCGCGCACCGTGCTGTCGTCGCGGACCTTGCCGATGAACTGGCGCATCACGCCCAGGCCCCCGCTGCGGGTCACGGCACCGTCGGATGCCGTGAGGTCACCGGCCAGGATCCGCAGCAGGGTGGTCTTGCCCGTGCCGTTGGGGCCGATGAGCGCGACCTTGGCGCCCTCCCCCACCCGGAAGGTGACGTCACGCAGCAGGCGCCTCCCGTCGGGCAGGGAGAAGCTCACGGCGTTGACGTCGAGGTGGCCCACGAGGCACCAGTGTCCCCGACCCGGGCGACGAACTCACCCGAGATTCCGCGCGGGCCTCGCGGCTCAGTGCAGGAAGGTCTTGAGCAGGACGAAGAAGAGCCCGAACATGCCGGCGACCAGGGTCGACGCGACCCGCTCCCCCGTCGACAGCCGGCCGCCCCGCCCGATCGCCCAGCCCGCCACGCACAGCAGCAGCGTGCTGCAGGTCAGCGCCCCGAGCACCGCGGTGCTGAGGTCAGCACCGAAGACGGTCAGGACGGCGAGCGTGATGAGCGGCAGGGCGGACGCGCTCACCAGCTCCCACCCGTGGGTCAGCTGGTGGCGCACGGTCGTCCAGCTCGGGCGGTGCCCCTCGTGGATGCGTTCGGCCACGACCCGGGAGTACCGTTCGGCACCCCAGTAGATGGTCAGGGTGACGACCACCGCGACGATCATCGTGTAGGCCTTCTCGGCGTGCGACGCCGACATCACGGCCGCGCTGACGATGATGCCGTAGATGGCGGATGCCGTGGCCTCCTCGTCGCGGTTGAAGATCCGCATCCGTTCGCCGACCGAGCTCGCCCACTCGTCGTCATCGGCCGACATGTGCACCTCTCCCGGGACGCGGCCGGCGGGTTGCTCCCACCGGCGATCGCTCCATGCTCCCCCACGGGGGCCCCGACCCGGGAGTTGGGGACCACGACGCGCCGCTCAGCCCGGCAGCACCCGCCTCACCCGGGACTCGGCGGCGCGCGCCGCGAGCTCGTCGTCCGGGGGGTAGGTGACCTGCTCGAGCGAGAGCCCGTGCGGCGGCATCACCCGCACCCGGGAGTCGCGCACCCCACCCTCCAGGACCGCCCGCGGCACGTCGGCCTCGAGGCGCCCCTCGCCCACCGGCACGACCGCCCCGACGAGGGCCCGGACCATGCTGTGGCAGAACGCGTCGGCGACCACGGTGGCCTCGACCGTGCCGTCGGGCGCGCGGTCCCATCGGTGGTCGAGCAGGGTGCGCACGGTGGTGGCGCCCTGGCGGCGCTTGCAGAAGGCCGCGAAGTCGTGCAGGCCGAGCAGGCTGCGCGCCGCCCGGTCCATGCCCTCGACGTCGAGCGGCCCACGCACCAGCACCGTGTCGTGCCGGCGCAGCGGGTCCAGGGTGGCCGGGTCGTCGCAGATCCGGTAGAGGTAGCGTCGCCGCAGCGCGGAGAAGCGCGCGTCGAAACCCTCCGGGGCCAGGCTGACCCGCCGGACCGTCAGGTCAGCCGGGAGGATGCCGCGCAGCCGGGTCGCGGCGGCATCCTCGGGCGAGCGACCCGAGCGGTCGCGCACCTTCCCCCAGCCCGCGGGGTCGACGTCCGCGTGGCACACCTGGCCGCGGGCATGCACCCCGGCATCGGTGCGGCCGGCGACGACCAGGCGTACCGGTGTCGGGCTGCGCAGGATGGTCGTCAGGGCATCGCTGAGGGTGTCCTCGACGGTGCGTCGGCCGGGCTGGGCAGCCCACCCGGAGAACGCGGTCCCGTCGTAGGACAGGTCGATCCGGATCCGCAGCGTCACCGCGCCAGCGTAGTGCCGGCTCCCTGAGTCGGGTGCCGAGGTGGCTTCCCGGGCACCCAGGTCCGCGCGGCATCCTGGTCGCGCACGCGGAACGGCCCCCCTCCCGCGCGGGGAGGGGGGCCGTTCACGACCTGCGGATCAGACGGGGCTCAGGCCTCGTCCTCGACCTGCTTGGCGGGGCCACCGGCCGGCTCGAAGCCTGCGGCCTCGGCAGCCTCGGCGTCCGCGAACCAGAACTCGGCGATCGTCTGGTCGTACCACTGCGAACCCTCGACGTGGTACTTCCCGGAGTCGGCGTTGCCCTTGACGGTGAAGCCCTCGGGGGTCGCGCCGTCCTCGGTCGCGGCGACGGCACCGGCCGGCAGCTCGACCGCGGTCGGCTCCTCGGTGTCGGCGGCCTTCGCCTCGTCCTCGTCGGCCTTGGTCTCGGCGGCAGCCGCCTTGGCCTCGTCCTGGGCAGCCTTGCGCTTGGCCGCGTCGTCCTTGGCCGCACGCTTGGTCGCGCCCTCGGCCTCCTTGACGGTGGCCTTCTTGGCGACGGGCTCGCGGACGAGCTCGATGACCGCCATGGGGGCGTTGTCGCCCTTGCGGGGACCGATCTTCGTGATGCGGGTGTAGCCGCCGTTGCGCTCGGCCATGTCGGGCCCGATCTCGACGAAGAGACGGTGTACGACACCCTTGTCGCGGATGACCGTCATCACCCGGCGACGGGCGTGCAGGTCACCGCGCTTCGCGAAGGTGATGAGGCGCTCGGCCAGGGGGCGCAGGCGCTTGGCCTTGGCCTCCGTGGTGGTGATGGAGTCGTGCTCGAAGAGCGAGGTCGCAAGGTTCGCCAGGATGAGCCGCTCGTGAGCGGGACCGCCTCCGAGACGGGGACCCTTCGTGGGGGTGGGCATTGCTGTTCTCCTTGGTTAGGTGGCCTGGAGGCGTTGGTCAGAGCTGCTCGTCCTCGGCGTACGCCGCGTCGTCCTCGCCCTCTCCGAAGGTGAAGTCGTCGTAGCGGTCCGCGATGAGGCTCGGGTCGAAGCCGGGAGGGCTGTCCTTGAGGGCCAGGCCCATGCCGGAGAGCTTGGCCTTGACCTCGTCGATCGACTTCGCACCGAAGTTGCGGATGTCGAGCAGGTCGGCCTCGCTGCGACCCACGAGCTCACCCACGGTGTGGATGCCCTCGCGCTTGAGGCAGTTGTAGGACCGGACGGTGAGGTCGAGGTCCTCGATCGGCAGGGCGAGGTCCGCGGCGAGCGCGGCGTCGGTCGGCGACGGGCCCATGTCGATGCCCTCGGCCTCGACGTTGAGCTCACGGGCCAGGCCGAACAGCTCGACGAGGGTCTTGCCGGCGGACGCGAGCGCGTCACGGGGAGCCATCGAGTTCTTGGTCTCGACGTCGACCACGAGGCGGTCGAAGTCGGTGCGCTGCTCGACACGGGTGGCCTCGACCTTGTAGGTCACGGTCAGCACCGGGCTGTAGATGGAGTCGACCGGGATGCGGCCGATCTCCTGGTCGCCGGACTTGTTCTGCTGCGCCGACACGTAGCCACGGCCACGCTCGACGGTCAGCTCCATCTCGACGGTGCCCTTGTCGTTGAGCGTCGCGATGTGCAGACCCGGGTTGTGGATCTCGACGCCGGCCGGCGGGGCGATGTCGGCCGCGGTGACCGGGCCGGAGCCCTGCTTGCGCAGGTACATCACGACGGGCTCGTCGTGCTCGCTGGAGACGACCAGGCCCTTGATGTTCAGGATGATCTCGGTGACGTCCTCCTTGACCCCGGGGATCGTGGAGAACTCGTGGAGCACGCCGTCGATGCGGATGCTGGTCACGGCCGCACCCGGGATGCTCGAGAGCAGGGTGCGACGCATCGAGTTGCCGAGCGTGTAGCCGAAGCCAGGCTCGAGCGGCTCGATGACGAAACGGCTCCGGGACTCGGAGAGGACGTCCTCGGAGAGGACGGGACGCTGTGCGATGAGCACGGTGGTTCTTCCTTCCCACGGGCGACCGCCATATGACGCCTCGTGAATGCCGGGTGCGTGGCCCGGTGTCCGCCCCACCTCTGTACGTGGTGCGGACCGCTCGCCGGGCGCCGTCCGCTCGGGTGAGCGGACGGCATCCGGCGCGAACGTCAGTTCTTGGAGTAGAACTCGACGATCAGCTGCTCCGCCAGGACCGTGTCGATCTGGGCCCGGGTCGGCAGCTGGTGGATGAGGATCTGCAGGCTGCCCGGCACGACCTGCATCCAGGCCGGGATCGGACGGTCGCCGAAGGTCTCGCGCGCCAGCTGGAGCGGGAGGGTCTCGACGGACTGCTTGCGGACGGTGATGATGTCGTACTGCTCGACCCGGTAGGACGGCACGTCGACGCGCACCCCGTTGACCAGGAAGTGACCGTGGGTCACGAGCTGGCGGGACATGCGGCGGGTGCGGGCCAGGCCGGCGCGGTAGACGACGTTGTCGAGACGGGACTCGAGGATCGTCAGGATGTTCTCACCGGTCTTGCCGGGGCGGTTGGCCGCCTCCTTGTAGTACCGGCGGAACTGCTTCTCCATGACGCCGTAGGTGAAGCGGGCCTTCTGCTTCTCCTGCAGCTGGGTGAGGTACTCCTTCTCCTGGATCCGCCGACGGCCGTGCTGGCCGGGCGGGAAGGGACGGAGGTCGAAGTTCTTGTCGCCACCGACGAGGTCGGTCTTGAGTCGGCGCGACTTCTTGGTGATGGGTCCGGTGTAACGGGCCATTGCTCTCTCTTACCTTTCGCGAAGTCTCGTGGCGCTCAGACGCGGCGGCGCTTGGGCGGGCGAACACCGTTGTGCGGGCTCGGGGTGACGTCCTGGATCGAACCGACCTCGAGGCCGGCGGCGGTCAGGGAACGGATGGCGGTCTCACGACCGGAACCCGGGCCCTTGACGAAGACGTCCACCTTGCGCATCCCGTGCTCCATGGCACGGCGTGCAGCGGCCTCGGCGGCGGTCTGCGCGGCGAACGGCGTGGACTTGCGCGAACCCTTGAAGCCCACCTGGCCGGCAGAGGCCCAGGCGATGACGGCCCCGGCGGGGTCGGTGATCGAGATGATCGTGTTGTTGAACGTGCTCTTGATGTGGGCCTGGCCCACAGCGACGTTCTTCTTCTCCTTGCGGCGCACCTTCTTGGCGCCCGCGGTACGGCCCTTGGGAGGCATGTGTTCTCTTTCCTACGAGTTCTTCGGAAGCGGAGGCAGTGACGCGCGCGGGGCGCAGGTCACTTACCGGCCTTCTTCTTGCCGGCCACGGTGCGCTTGGGGCCCTTGCGGGTGCGCGCGTTGGTCTTGGTGCGCTGACCGCGCACCGGGAGGCCGCGACGGTGGCGGATGCCCTCGTACGAGCCGATCTCCACCTTGCGGCGGATGTCCGCCTGCACCTCGCGGCGCAGGTCTCCCTCGACCTTGAGGTTGTCCTCGATCCAGTCGCGCAGGGAGACGAGCTCCTCGTCGCCGAGGTCCTTGACGCGGGTGTCCGGGTTGACCCCGGTTGCCGCGAGGGCCTTGCTCGCGCTGGTCCGACCGACTCCGAAGATGTAGGTCAGTGCGACCTCGACGCGCTTCTCGCGCGGGAGGTCCACTCCAACAAGACGTGCCATCTGAGGATGGTTCCTTATCTGTGGTTCCGGAGGTCTGGAGCAAACACCGGTCCGGCCCATCCTGGTCCGGTCCTCGGCCTCCGGGCCGAGGGTGACGTCCCGCGCCCACCTGCGACATCCAGGTGACCCGTCGGGGGTCGGGTGCTGCGTGCTGCATTCACTTGTGCGTGTGCTCGAAGTCCTGTGGACCCGTGCGGCCCGGTGAGGGGCGGTGCTGCGTCTGACTCGCGTCAGCCCTGGCGCTGCTTGTGGCGCAGGTTCTCGCAGATCACCATGACTCGCCCGTTGCGGCGGATCACCTTGCACTTGTCACAGATCTTCTTGACGCTCGGCTGAACCTTCATGTCGCCTTTGCTGTCTCGTCGATGACTGTGTTCTAGCGGTGTTCTAGCGGTAGCGGAAGACGATGCGGCCGCGGGTCAGGTCGTAAGGGCTGAGCTCCACCACCACGCGGTCCTCAGGGAGGATCCGGATGTAGTGCTGGCGCATCTTCCCGGAGATGTGCGCGAGGACCTTGTGACCGTTCGTGAGCTCTACCCGGAACATCGCGTTCGGGAGTGCCTCGACGATCGTGCCCTCGATCTCGATGACGCCGTCCTTCTTGGCCATACCCTCTCAATCCGCCGTTGGGTGGCTCTTTCGTGGAGTCGAGCCGCCCATGGAAATCGGCCCCGTGCTGCTCACGCAGGGACACACCCATGCGAGGGACGCACACGTGACCGACGTTCAATACTACGGGAGGCGTGCCCTGAGCACGAAATCGGCGGTCGTGGGCGACGCCGCCCGCCCGACGGACACACACGACCGGGCCGGCAGCGAGAGTGCCGGCCCGGTCGTCGTGTCACCGGTGGATCTGCGGGTCAGGCGGGACGGACCTTGCTGATCGCGTCAGACATGACGGTGGCCGCACCCTGGCAGAACGTCGTCTGGGCGGTGGTGCCGGTGACGCCGCGGTTGGTGAGGTAGTTGCCCGGGTAGCCGTGGGCCACCGGACCGACGCAGTCGAGGTAGAGCTCCTTGCCCTCACTGAGGGTGAAGGTGCGAGCCGTGCCCACGACGGCCTTGTAGCGGCCCTCGGCCCAGAGCTTGCCGAAGTAGTCCAGGTCGTAGTAGTCGGTCCACGCCTGGGCCGTGCCGACCTTGGCGACCAGCTCGTTCCAGGCGTCGTGGTGGCCGCCGATCTCGTGCGAGACCGTCTGCGCCCAGTTGGCGCTCGACATCGCGTAGTACGAGTTGTAGGAGGTCGTACGGTTGCCCGGCGACGAGTTGGCGGTCCAGCCGGTGGCGCCGGCGTCGGCGACCGTGATGCTCAGGCCGGCGCACGAGGTGTACTCGGCGACGGCCTGGCAGACCGAGTCGTGGACCGACTTGATGGCCGATGCCGACAGGGCGGTCGTGGTGGTGGTCGTGGTCGTGGTCGTAGTGGTGACGATGCCGCCGCCGGGCTTTCCCTTGGACGTCTTGCCGGCCTGAGCCGTGGTGGCCGTACCGGCCGCGAGTGCTGCCAGGATGGCGACGACTGCTGTCGCCCGCAGGGCAGGGTTGGATGAACGCACGCTGTGCTCCTCGAGGTTGCAGGGGACTCGATGTACAGCGCTCGACAACCGGGGGCGAGACCGGTGGTGACCCCAAGGGCGAGAGGGGCGGGCCATTGTCGGGCGTGTTCGCATCATCCTGCGGGCGCGACACGCCGGCGGCTTGAACCCCGAGAAACCGTCCCTTCGGTCACAGGAGCCTCAGCCGTTCGTCCACCCGACCGTGGTCGAGCCGGCCGCACTCAGTGGTCGGTGGGTCCGCGCAGGTCGGCGACGTACAGGTCGAGGATGCGGGCGGTGCCGTCGACGGCACTGAGCTCCCCCGCCCGCACGGCGTGCTCTATCGCGGCGCGCTCGGCCCGAACCCCGGTCGCGTCGCGCACCGCGTCGTGCAGGTGGGCGTCGACCATGGCCCACATCCAGTCCTGCTGCTGCCGGGCCCGTCGCACCTCGAGCGAGCCCTCGGCCGCCAGGTGTTCGCGGTGCTCCAGCACGGCCGACCACACCTCGTCGAGCCCGGCGCCGGTGAGCGAGGAGCAGGTCAGCACCGGCGGGCGACGCGTCGAGGGCCCCGGCATCATCAGCCGCATGGCGCCGGCGAGCTCGCGGGCCGCGACGCGGGCCGGCCCCTCACCGTCGCCGTCGGCCTTGTTGACCGCGATGACGTCGGCGAGCTCGAGGATGCCGCGCTTGATCCCCTGCAGCTGGTCGCCGGCGCCGGCCAGGGTCAGCAGCAGGAAGGTGTCGACCATCTCGGAGACGGCGATCTCGTTCTGGCCGACCCCGACCGTCTCGACGATGACGACGTCGTAGCCGGCCGCCTCGAGCACGAGCATCGACTCGCGGGTGGCCCGGGCCACTCCACCGAGCTGGCTGCCCGACGGGCTGGGCCGGATGAAGGCGGCCTCGCTGGCGGCGAGGTCGGCCATCCGGGTGCGGTCACCGAGGATCGAGCCCCCGGTGCGCCGGGAGGTGGGGTCGACCGCGACGACCGCGACCCGGTTGCCCCGCTCGACCAGCCGGCATCCCATCGCGTTGATGAAGGTCGACTTGCCGGCGCCGGGAACACCGCTGATGCCGACCCGAACGGCGCCCCCGGTGGCGTCGGCGATCGAGGTCAGCAGCTCGGCGCCCTGCTCGCGGTGGTCGGCGCGCGAGGACTCCAGCAGGGTGATCGAGCGCGCCAGGTGCTGGCGCGAGCCCGCGCGCACCCCGGCGGCGAGGTCCGCGACGTCGACCTGCTTCACCCGAGCCGCTCGCGCAGGTCGTCGACCAGGTCGACCGCGGCCCGGCTGATCACGGTGCCGGGCGGGTAGATCGCGTCGGCGCCGGCGGCGCGCAGCGCCTCGAAGTCCTGGGCCGGGATGACGCCGCCCACGACGATCATCAGGTCCTGACGGCCGAGCGCGTCGAGCTCGGCGCGCAGGGCCGGCACCAGGGTGAGGTGCCCGGCGGCCAGCGAGCTGACCCCGACGACGTGCACGTCGGCCTCGACGGCCTGGCGGGCGACCTCCGCGGGCGTCTGGAACAGCGGGCCCACGTCGACGTCGAAACCGAGGTCGGCGAACGCCGTCGAGATGACCTTCTGGCCGCGGTCGTGGCCGTCCTGGCCCATCTTCGCGACCAGGATGCGGGGGCGCCGACCCTGCTCGCGCTCGAACTGCTCGACGAGCGCCTGGGCCTGGTGCACCGTCTCGTCCTCCCCCGCCTCGGCGCTGTACACGCCCCCGATGGTACGGATCTGGGCCGTGTACCGGCCGAAGACCTCCTCCATGGCGGCCGACATCTCGCCGACCGTGGCCATGGCCCGCGCGGCATCGATCGCGAGCGCGAGCAGGTTGGTGTCGAGGGTTCCGTCGGAACCGGAGCGCGCGGCATCCGTGAGCCGCTTCAGCGCGGCGCGGGTGACGTCCTCGTCGCGCTCGGCGCGCAGCCGCTCGAGCTTGGCGAGCTGGCTGGCCCGCACCGCGGCGTTGTCGACCCGGAGCACCTCGATCGGCTCGTCCTCGTCGACGGGGTAGCGGTTGACGCCGATGACCGGCTGCTGGCCGGAGTCGATGCGCGCCTGGGTGCGCGCGGCGGCCTCCTCGATGCGCATCTTCGGGATGCCGGCCTCGATCGCCTTCGCCATGCCGCCGGCGGCCTCGACCTCCTCGATGTGCTGCCACGCCCGCTCGGCGAGGTCGGCGGTGAGCCGCTCGACGTAGGCGGAGCCGGCCCACGGGTCGATGACCCGGGTCGTGCCCGACTCCTGCTGCAGCACCAGCTGGGTGTTGCGGGCGATCCGGGCCGAGAAGTCGGTGGGGAGGGCGATGGCCTCGTCCAAGGCGTTGGTGTGCAGGCTCTGGGTGTGCCCCTGGGTGGACGCCATCGCCTCGATGCAGGTGCGCACGACGTTGTTGAAGACGTCCTGCGCGGTGAGCGACCAGCCCGAGGTCTGGCTGTGGGTACGCAGCGAGAGCGACTTGGGGTTGGTCGCGCCCTGGTCGGAGACGAGGCGGGCCCACAGCAGGCGCGCGGCCCGCATCTTGGCGACCTCCATGAAGAAGTTCATCCCGATCGCCCAGAAGAACGACAGCCGGGGTGCGAACACGTCGACGTCGAGCCCCACGGCCTTGCCGGCCCGGATGTACTCCACCCCGTCGGCCAGCGTGTACGCGAGCTCGAGGTCCTGCGTCGCCCCGGCCTCCTGCATGTGGTAGCCCGAGATCGAGATCGAGTTGAACCGCGGCATCCTGGCGCTGCTGAAGGCGAAGATGTCGCTGATGATCCGCATCGACGGCTCGGGCGGGTAGATGTAGGTGTTGCGGACCATGAACTCCTTGAGGATGTCGTTCTGGATGGTCCCGGTGAGCTGCTCGGGCGCCACCCCCTGCTCCTCCGCAGCGACGACGAAGAGTGCGAGCACGGGGAGCACGGCGCCGTTCATCGTCATCGACACCGACATCTGGTCCAGCGGGATGCGGTCGAACAGCGTGCGCATGTCGTAGATCGAGTCGATCGCGACACCGGCCATGCCGACGTCGCCGGTCACCCGCGGGTGGTCGGAGTCGTACCCGCGGTGGGTGGCCAGGTCGAAGGCGACCGACAGGCCCTTCTGCCCGGCGGCGAGGTTGCGCCGGTAGAACGCGTTGGACTCCTCGGCGGTGGAGAAACCGGCGTACTGCCGGATGGTCCACGGCTGGGTGGTGTACATCGTCGGGTACGGGCCGCGCAGGTAGGGCGGGGCGCCGGGCACGGTGTCGAGGAAGTCGAGGCCGGCGAGGTCGGCCTCGGTGTAGAGCGGCTTGACCGGGATCTGCTCCGGGGTCAGCCACGGCTCACCGTCGGGCACCGGGGCGCCGTCGGGGCGGCCCGCGCCGAGGTCGAGGGTGGTGAAGTCGGGGACGGCGCTCATCGCGGACCCTCCGGCGTGGTGGGGGCGGTGGGGGTGGCGGGTGCGGTGGTCGTGCCGGCGGGCGCGGCAGGGGCGCCCAGGCGGTCGAGCAGGTCGGAGAGGAACGCGACGACGTCCATGCCGTCGTGGACCTCGCCGTCGACCTGGTCGGCGGCCGCTCCCAGCTCGCTGGCCCGCCCCGCGACGAGCACCCGCTCCACGGCGGCACGCAGGTCGGCGATCGCGGCGGCACCCTCACCGGCATACGCCGAGGGGCTCGACGTGAGCACCGCGACCCGGGAGCCGTCCTCGGCTGCCCGGATGCCGGCGGCGGCGAGCAGGTTGTTCACGAAGGCCTGCCTGGCGCCGTAGTCACGGCGCGATCCGAGGGTGCGCACGATGACGCTCGGGTCGACCATCGCCTGGGCCCGGTCACGCAGCCGCTCGAAGACGATCGAGTCGCGGCGCGGGGCCAGAGCCCGATCTCCCGCTGGCACGACGTGTCGCGACCGGCGCTCGAGGGTCTGGTGCCCGGACACGGGGAACATCGACACCCCGGTGAGCGGGCGCTGACGGGTGAAGATCTCGCCGTCGCGCTGGTGGGTCGCCTCGGTGACCCACTGGTGCAGCAGACCGTCGGCGAGGGCCTGCACGGCACCACCGGCGCGCTCGACCTCCTGGAAGCGGGCCCACACGGCATCCGCCACCTGGTCGGTGAGTGACTCGAGGTACCAGGATCCGCCACCGGGGTCGGTGACCCGGCCGACGTTGGACTCGTCGGCGAGCAGGATCTGGGTGTTGCGGGCCAGCCGCCGGCCGAGCCGCTCGGGCAGGCCCAGCACGGTGTCGTAGGGCAGCACGGTGATGGAGTCGGCCCCGCCGACGGACGCCCCGAACGCGGCGAGGGTGCTGCGCAGCACGTTGACCCACGGGTCCTCGCGGGTGAACATCCGCAGGCTCGTCACGGCGTGGGTGCGCACCCCGCGCTGGTCCTCGGCGACACCACAGGCCTCCCCGACCCGGGCCCACACCCGGCGCACGGCGCGCAGGGCGGCGGCGGTGAGGAACTGGTCGGCGGTCGCCCCGACCCGCAGGTCGATCTGGCCGAACGCCTCGGATGCCGGGATGCCGGCGGCCTCGAGGTGGCGCAGGTACTCGACCCCCGTCGCGACGGCCACGGCGAGGGCGTCGACGTCGGTGGCGCCGGCCTCGTGCAGCACGCGGGCGTCGACGGTGATCGCGCGCCAGCCGTCGCGGTGGGCGCACTCGCGGACGAGGTCCGCGAGCGGAGCGAGGTCGGGGGTCGTGCCGAGCCGGGCCGCGGCGCCGAAGGGGTCGAGACCGAGGTTGCCGCCGACCGACTCGCGGTCGGCCACGACGTCGAGCAGGGCGCGGGCCGCGGCCGGCTGGTCGGTGACCGACGAGACCACGACCGGTGCGAGATCGAGGCGAACGTCGCTGAGCACCTCGGCCAGGTCGGCTGCGGCCACGCCGTCGTCACCGACGTGCACCCACACCGAGGTGACGCCGTGCTCGAGGTCGTCGAGCACGGCCGCGCGGGTCACGGCGGGGTCCGGGTCGTCGTGCAGCTGGCGAACGTCCCACGGGGTCGTCGCGTCGCGCAGGGCCCGGCCACGGGTGAACGGCATCGCGCCGGGCACCCCGAGCTCGCGGTCCTCGCGCAGGTAGAGGGCGTCGACCTCGAGGCCGCCCTCGAGGCTGCGGCGCAGGGCGGCCTCCGCCTGCGGCCCGTCGAGGCGGGCGTCCTCGGCGCGGCCCTTGTTGAGCACGGCGGCGACGAGCGCCTGCCAGTCCTCGCGACCCTGCTCCGGGAAGCCGGCCGCCAGGGGGTGGGTCGGTTTGCGGGTGTGCTCGGTGGTCTGGGCGACCGACGCGTCCGTCATCGTGCTCCCTCTCCTGCGGCCCCCGGCTGCGGTGCCGGCGCGGCCGCCCTTCCACGCACCCGACTCGACACGGCCGTCGATGGCCGTGAGCGGTCGCGACGAACCCGTCACGAGCCCGTGGGTCCAGCCTAGTCGTGCCGGTCCGGGGGCTCACCGAGACGTTGGGCACACCCGAGTGGTCGCCGGTATCGGGTCAGGCGGGGGCGATCGGGGCGAACGACGCCCCCAGCGCGCGCAGCCGCGCCTCGCCGCCGTCGACCGCGGTCAGCACGCACAGGCCCTGCTCGGTCGCGGCCACCGAGTGCTCCCAGTGCGCCGCGCGGGACCGGTCGCGGGTGGCGACGGTCCACTCGTCGTCGAGCACGATGTTGTCCTGGTCGCCCAGCGCCACCATCGGCTCGATGCAGATCGTGGTGCCGTCGACGACCTTCGGGCCCTTGCCGGAGACCCGGTAGTTGGGCACCTGCGGGTCCATGTGCATCGAGGTGCCGATGCCGTGCCCGACGTAGTCCTCGACGATGCCGTACTCGCGGCCGCGGCGACCACCGCTCTCGGTGAGGCTGTCCTCGACGGCCGCGCCCACGGCATACAGGCTCTCGCCCACGCGCAGCGCGGTGATGCCGGCCCACAGCGATGCCTCGGTGTCCTCGATGAGCGCCACGTCGTCGGGTCGGCCGGCCTGCGGGCCGCCGACGACGACGCTGACGGCGGCGTCGCCGTTCCAGAGTCCGACCTGGGCGCCGCAGTCGATCGAGAGCACGTCGCCCTCGACCAGCACGCGCGAGCCCGGGATGCCGTGCACGATCTCCTCGTTCACCGAGGTGCACAGCGTGTGCCGGTAGCCGGGGACGAGCTGGAAGTTCGGGATGCCGCCGTGGTCGCGGATGTGGGTCTCGGCGAGGGTGTCGAGCTCGAGGGTGGTCATGCCGGGCCGCACGGAGGCCTGCAGCAGCTCGAGCGTGCGCCCGACGAGCAGGCCGGCGGTGCGCATGCCGGCGAGCTGCTCGGGCGTCTTGCCCTCGCAGCGGTCACGGTTGAACAGACCCATGCGCAAAACCCTACCGGCGAGCAGCCCCCACCCCCACATCCACCGACCCCAGCCGTCGAGCGTAGAGAACCCGCCGTGCCGGATGCCGTGCCAACGGAGTGTTCTCTACCTTCGACCGGGCGGGTCGGAGGGTCAGGCGATGCGCAGGGTCGACGGGTCGAGGTCGAGCGCCTGCGCGAAGCTCGTGAGGGTCCACCGCCGCCGCGGACCGCGGTGCAGGTCCTCGGCCCACAGCTCCTTGACCCGCCATCCGTGGTCCTCGACCAGGCCCCGGCGGAACGCGTCCGTGCTGCGCCGGCGGCGATCGGCATGGTCCTCGCCCTGGTACTCCCCCACCAGGCGCTGGCGGCGCCAGACGAGGTCACCCTCGGCCAGCCACTCCCCCGCGGAATTCGTCACGGGTGCATTCACCTCGGGCTCGGGGAAGCCTGCGTCGACGAACATCAGGCGCGCCCGGGTCTCCATCGGCGACCGGACCCCGGGCCGAACCAGGGTCAGGGCGTGCCTGAGCGCGACCGCGCCTCGCGGCCGATTCCTCGCGGACAACGCCTCGTGCAGCGTCGCCACGCCTATCGCGCGACCGGCCCTGGCATCGAGGACCGCCACGACGGCATCGCCCACGCACACCAGGTCGGTGATCGAGAGCGAGCCTCGGGGTAGCTCGCCGAGGTCACACCAGGTGTCAGCCACGTCGACGACCCGCAGCCCCGCGCCGGGTGGGCTGGCGACGGCACGCACCTCGAGGCCACGGTGACCGACGACGCCGGCTCGGTGCACCATCCCGTCCGCTTGTCGGTGCGATGACGTGGAGTGGAGCGTCCTGCGCCGTCGCCCGCTGCTCGAGGGCTCGGGGCAGCGGGAGCCCCCAGAGAAGAGCCGCGGTGAGGTGGGAAAAGGCCCGGTCGCGTGGCATGGCCACCTGAAAGGCCATGGCCTTCTCGACCAGTGTCTCGGCTTCCGCCAGCGTGTAGGCACCCCGGGTCGGGTGCACCAGGTCAGTGCGGCCCAGTCGCTGCGCCGGCACACCCAGCCGCCGGGCCTCGGCCGTGCTGAACGGTCCGGGCCCGAGCTCGACCGGGAGCGGGGATGGGCGCACGGTGACAGCGTCGCCGAAACCGGCGCACGGCATCCGCGGTCATCCACAGGCCACCCCCGGCCCCGGTCGAAGGTAGAGAACGCGCCGCCTGCCCCGAAGGACAGGCGGCGCGTTCTCTACTCTCGTCTGAGCTGGGGTCAGGTGAGGGCGGTCAGGATGCGCTTGGTGACCTCGTCGACCTCGCCGAGCCCGTCGACCTCCACCAGCAGGCCGTGCGCGCGGTAGGTGTCGGACAACGGCTTGGTCTCGCGGTGGTAGATGGCCATCCGCTCGCGGATGACGTCCTCGGTGTCGTCGGCGCGGCCCTCGGACTCGGCGCGCTTGAGCAGCCGCGCGACGACGGCGTCGTCGTCGACGGTCAGCTCGAGCACGTGGTCGAGCGAGGCGCCGTTGGTCGCGAGCATGTCGTCGAGCGCCTCGACCTGGGCGAGGGTGCGCGGGTAGCCGTCGAGCAGGAAGCCCCGTGCGCAGTCGTCCTGGGCGAGACGGTCCTCGACGATGGCGTTGGTGACGTCGTCGCTGACGTACCCGCCGGACGCCAGGATCTCCTTGACCTGGAGCCCGAGCGGGGTCTCGTTCTTGATGTTCGAGCGGAAGATGTCGCCGGTGGAGATGGCGAGATGCCGAGGTGCTCGGCGATCCGGGAGGCCTGGGTGCCCTTACCGGCACCGGGTGGCCCGAGGATGATCAGACGCATCAGCGGCCCCGGGAGCGCGGACGGCGGTGCGGGCAACGGAACCCTTCATAGTGACGCTGCTGCAGCTGGGCCTCGATCTGCTTCACGGTCTCAAGGCCGACACCCACGATGATCAGGATCGAGGTGCCGCCGAAGGGGAAGCTCTGGTCTGCACCGACGAGGACGAGCGCAACGAGCGGGATGAGCGAGACGAACGCGAGGTACAGCGCGCCGGGGACCGTGATGCGGTTCAGGACGTAGCTGAGGTACTCGGCCGTGGGTCGCCCGGCTCGAATACCCGGGATGAAGCCGCCGTACTTCTTCATGTTGTCGGCGACCTCGGTCGGGTTGAACGTGATCGACACGTAGAAGAACGTGAAGAACAGGATCAGGAGGGTGTAGAGCAGCATGTAGTACGGGTGGTCACCGCGCACCAGGTGGGTGTTGATCCAGTCGACCCAGCCGGGGCTGGTGCCGTCGGAGCGCTGGTTGAACTGGGCGAGCAGCATCGGCAGCGACAGCAGCGAGCTGGCGAAGATGACCGGGATGACACCGGCCATGTTGACCTTGAGCGGGATGTAGGTGGACGTGCCGCCGTAGACGCGGCGACCCACCATCCGCTTGGCGTACTGCACCGGGATGCGTCGCTGGCTCTGCTCGACGAAGACGACGAGGGCGATGACGGCGAAGCCCATCAGGATGATGCCGATGAAGACGGTCCAGCCGGAGCGCTGCTGGATGGCCCACAGCGAGCTCGGGAACCGGGCGGCGATCGAGGTGAAGATCAGGATCGACATGCCGTTGCCGATGCCCTTGTCGGTGACGAGCTCACCGAGCCACATGATCACGCCGGTGCCGGCGGTCATCGTGAGCACCATGATCAGGAGCGTGACGGTCGAGTTGTCGGTGAGGATGTTCGTGCACGACGGGTTGCTGAACAGCGACTCCGGGTTCTGCGCGAAGGTGATCAGCGTCGAGGACTGCAGGATCGCCAGCCCGATGGTCAGGTAGCGCGTGTACTGCGTCATCTTGGTCTGACCGGACTGGCCCTCCTTCTTGAGGGCCTCGAACCGCGGGATGACGACGGTCAGCAGCTGGATGATGATGCTCGCCGTGATGTACGGCATGATCCCCAGCGCGAAGATCGACAGCTGGAGCAGCGCACCGCCGCTGAACAGGTTGACCAGGCCGAGCAGGCCGTTGCTGTTGTCGGCGCCGGAGATGCACTTCTGCACCGCGGGGTAGCTGACCCCGGGCGTGGGCACGTGGGCACCGAGCCGGTACACGGCGATCATCGCCAGGGTGAACAGAATCTTCCTGCGCAGGTCGGGCGTCTTGAACGCGCGTCCGAAAGCGGTGAGCACAGGTCCTCCAGAGGTGCGGCCGGGATGGTGGCCGCGTCGTCAACGATCCGTCACAAGATACCCGTCGATGCCGAGGCACCCGGCACCAACGGGACTAACGCCGCGTGCCGCAGGGCCGGTTCCCGAGGAAACCCGGGAACCTGCCCTGCGGCACGTGGTCATGGGTCGGGCGTCAGGCGATGGTCGCCGAGCCGCCCGCCGCCTCGATCTTCTGCTTGGCGCTGGCGGAGAACGCGTTGGCCGTGACGTTGACGGCCACCGTGATCTCACCGCTGCCGAGCACCTTCACGAGCTGCCCGTCGCGGACCGCGCCCTTGGCGACCAGGTCCTCGATGCTCACGTCGCCACCCTGCGGGTAGTGCGCGTTGAGCCACTCGAGGTTCACGACCTGGTACTCGGTCTTGAACGGGTTCTTGAAGCCGCGAAGCTTCGGGAACCGCATGTGCAGCGGCGTGGTGCCGCCCTGGAAGCCCTGCGGCACCTGGTACCGGGCCTTGGTGCCCTTGGTACCGCGACCGGCGGTCTTGCCACGACGCCCGCCCTCACCACGACCCACGCGGATCTTGGCGGACTTGGCACCCGGCGCGGGGCGCAGGTGGTGCACCTTCAGTGCAGCGGAACCCTCGGCGGCCTTGGCAGCCTTCGTGGTGTCAGCCATGTTCACTCAACCTCCTCGACGGCCACCAGGTGGGTCACCGTCTTGACCATCCCGCGGATCTCGGGACGGTCCTCCTTGACGACGACGTCGCCGATGCGCTTCAGACCGAGGCTGCGCAGCGTGTCACGCTGGTTCTGCTTGCCACCGATCTCGGAACGGGTCTGGGTCACCTTCAGACGAGCCATCACGCACCAGCCTTGGCCTCGGCGATGCCGGCGGCCTGGGCACGCAGCATCGCGGCGGGGGCGACCCGGTCCACGGGGAGGCCACGGCGAGCCGCGACGGCCTCCGGACGCTCGAGACCCTTCAGGGCCGCGACCGTCGCGTGGACGATGTTGATCGCGTTGTCCGAGCCGAGGCTCTTGGACAGCACGTCGTGGATGCCGGCGCACTCGAGCACCGCACGCACCGGGCCACCGGCGATGACGCCGGTACCGGGGCTGGCGGGGCGGAGCATGACGACACCGGCAGCGGCCTCACCCTGCACGGGGTGCGGGATGGTGCCCTGGATGCGCGGGACCTTGAAGAACTCCTTCTTGGCCTCCTCGACACCCTTGGCGATCGCCGCGGGCACCTCCTTGGCCTTGCCGTAGCCGACACCGACGGTGCCGTCACCGTCACCGACGACGACGAGCGCGGTGAAGCTGAACCGGCGGCCACCCTTGACGACCTTGGCGACGCGGTTGATGGTCACGACGCGCTCGAGGTACTGGCTCTTCTCGGGCTCACGGGCGTCACGGCCACCGCGGCCGCCGTCACGGCCGCCGCGGCCCTCGCGGCCACCGCGCTCCGCGGTGGCGGGCCCGCCGGTGCCTCGACGCTGGGGTCCTGGCATCAGATGTTCCTCATCTCGACAACGAAAGTGGTCTGGTTGGCGGTCACAGTGAGAGCCCGCCTTCCCGAGCGCCGTCCGCGATGGCGGCGACGCGGCCGTGGTACTGGTTGCCCCCACGGTCGAAGACGACGGCCTCGACGCCGGCGGCCTTGGCGCGCTCGGCGACGAGCTCACCGACCTTCTTGGCCTTGGCGGTCTTGTCGCCGTCGAAGGAGCGGACGTCCGCCTCCATGGTGGAGGCCGACGCGACGGTCTTGCCCACGGTGTCGTCGACGACCTGCACGAAGACGTGGCGCGCGGAACGCGACACGACCAGGCGGGGGCGCACCGAGGTGCCGGTGACGACCTTGCGGACGCGGAAGTGGCGGCGGCTGCGGGCGGCGGTCTTGCCCTTGGCGCGCTTGACGATCAGTGCCATGGCTTACTTACCAGCCTTTCCGACCTTGCGGCGGATCTGCTCGCCCGCGTAGCGGACGCCCTTGCCCTTGTACGGGTCGGGCTTGCGGAGCTTGCGGATGTTCGCGGCGACCTCGCCGACGAGCTGCTTGTCGATGCCCTGGACGGCGAACCGGGTCTGGTTCTCCACGGCGAACGTGATGCCGCTCGGGGGCTCGACGGTGATGGAGTGCGAGTAGCCGAGCGCGAACTCGAGGTTGGAGCCCTTGGCCAGCACGCGGTAACCGGTGCCGTGGATCTCGAGCTTCTTCTCGTAGCCCTCGGTGACGCCGAGCACCATGTTGTTGATCAGCGAGCGGGTCAGGCCGTGCAGCGAGCGCGAGACGCGAGCGTCGTCGGGGCGCTTGACCTCGAGGCCGTTCTCGCCCTGCTCGACGGTGATCGGCTCGGCCACGGTGTGGCTGAGCTCGCCCTTGGGGCCCTTGACCTTGACGGTCTGGCCCTCGATGGCGATGTCGACCCCGGCGGGGACGGTGACGGGGAGACGTCCGATGCGTGACATGTCAGTAACCCCTTACCAGATGTAGGCGAGGACTTCCCCACCCACACCCTTGTTGGCGGCCTGACGGTCGGTCAGCAGGCCGGACGACGTCGAGATGATCGCGACACCCAGGCCACCGAGCACCTTCGGCAGGTTGGTGGACTTGGCGTACACGCGCAGGCCCGGCTTGGACACGCGGCGCACACCGGCGATGGAGCGCTCGCGGTTGGGACCGTACTTGAGGTTGATGGTGAGCGTCTTGCCCACCTCGGCGTCCTCGACGGTCCAACCGGCGATGTACCCCTCGGCCTCGAGGATCTCGGCGATGTGGCTCTTGAGCTTCGAGAACGGCATGGAGACTGCGTCCTTGTGCGCCGAGTTGGCGTTGCGGACGCGGGTCAACATGTCCGCGATCGGGTCGGTCATGGTCATTGGGCTTCTCCGCCCTCTCTCACCGCGGTTTCCTCCGAGCAACACTCGGCGGACCTGCGCTGTAGATGGTCTGGGTTGGTACGGATGCCGCGGGGGTGCGGCGGGGTGGGTACGCGCGGCCGGGTCGGCCGGCGCACCCGGGCAATCACCAGCTGGACTTGGTCACACCGGGGAGCTCGCCACGGTGGGCCATCTCCCGCAGGCAGATCCGGCACAGGCCGAACTTGCGGTAGACCGAGTGCGGACGGCCGCAGCGCTGGCAGCGGGTGTAGCCGCGAACCGCGAACTTCGGCTTCTTGTTCGCCTTGTTGACAAGGGCAGTCTTGGCCATGCTCAGTTCTCCTTGAACGGGAAGCCGAGCGCCTTGAGCAGCGCGCGTCCCTCTGCGTCGTTCGTCGCGGTCGTCACGACCGTGATGTCCATGCCACGGACACGGTCGATCCGGTCCTGGTCGATCTCGTGGAACATCGACTGCTCGGTCAGACCGAACGTGTAGTTGCCACGGCCGTCGAACTGCTTGGGCGACAGGCCACGGAAGTCACGGATGCGGGGCAGCGCCGTGCTGACGAGGCGGTCGAGGAACTCCCACATGCGGTCGCCGCGCAGCGTGGTGTGGGCGCCGATCGGCATCCCCTCACGCAGCTTGAACTGGGCGATCGACTTGCGGGCCTTGGTCACGACCGGCTTCTGGCCGGTGATCGCGGTGAGGTCGCGGACGGCACCCTCGATGAGCTTGCTGTCCTTCGCGGCGTCACCCACACCCATGTTGACGACGACCTTGACGACGCCCGGGATCTGCATGACGTTCTCGAACCCGAACTGCTCGCGCAGGGAGCCCTTGATCTCGTCCTGGTAGCGCGCCTTCAGGCGCGGCTTGGTAGCGGTGTCAGCCATCTCTCTCACAGGTCCTTGCCCGAGCGCACGCCGACGCGGACACGGCTCGCCTTCTGGCGGCCGTCACGCTCGACGGTCTCGACGCGGGTCTTGATCCGGGTGGGCTTCTTGTCGGACGGGTCGACGACGGCCACGTTGCTCACGTGGATCGGCGACTCCTGCACGACCAGGCCACCGGTGCGGCTGCCGCGGGCGGACTGGCCGGCCTTGGTGTGCCGGGTGACCCGGTTGACGCCCTCGACGGTCACGCGGTTGGTCTCACGGTTGACCGAGATGACCTTGCCGGTGGCGCCCTTGTCCTTGCCGGTCAACACCTGAACGGTGTCGCCCTTCTTGATCTTCATGGTCGCCATGGCTCAGAGCACCTCCGGGGCGAGGCTGATGATCTTCATGAAGCGCTTCTCGCGCAGCTCGCGGCCCACGGGGCCGAAGATGCGGGTGCCCCGGGGGTCACCGTCGTTCTTGAGGATCACGGCAGCGTTCTCGTCGAACTTGATGTAGGAACCGTCGGCGCGACGGCGCTCCTTCTTGGTGCGGACGATGACCGCCTTGACGACGTCACCCTTCTTGACGTTGCCGCCGGGGATCGCATCCTTGACGGTGGCGACGATGGTGTCGCCGATACCGGCATACCGGCGACCGGAGCCACCGAGAACACGGATGCACAAGATCTCCTTGGCACCGGTGTTGTCGGCGACGCGAAGTCGCGACTCCTGCTGGATCACTTATCTGTCTCCTATACGTCGTGCTGGTTCTCCGCTGGGCCCGGGGGCGGCAGAGCCTTGCCGAACTGGGGCTTTGCTTACTTGGCCTTCTCGAGGATCTCCACCAGGCGCCAGCGCTTGGTGGCGCTCAGCGGGCGGGTCTCCATGATGAGGACGCGGTCGCCGACACCGGCGGTGTTGGCCTCGTCGTGCGCCTTGACCTTGCTGGTGCGGCGGATGACCTTGCCGTAGAGGGCGTGCTTGACACGGTCCTCGACCTCGACGACGACGGTCTTGTCCATCTTGTCGCTGACGACGTAGCCCTGGCGGGTCTTGCGGTCGTTGCGGTCCGCAGCCTCGGTCACGGTCTCATCCTTCGTAGTCTTGCTCACTTGGCCTCACCCTTCACGCCGATGCCGAGCTCGCGCTCGCGCATCTCGGTGTAGATGCGGGCGATGTCCTTGCGGACGGCGCGCAGCCGACCGTGGTTGTCCAGCTGGCCGGTGGCCGACTGGAACCGGAGGTTGAACAGCTCCTCCTTGGCCTTGCGGAGCTCGTCGACGAGACGATCGTCGTCGAGACCGCGCAGCTCCGTGGAAGCCAGGTCCTTGGAACCGATAGCCATCAGAAGTCACCACCCTCACGCCGGACGAAGCGGCACTTCATCGGCAGCTTGTGCATCGCGAGGCGCATGGCCTCACGTGCGACGTCCTCCGGAACACCGGAGAGCTCGAACATGACACGGCCCGGCTTGACGTTCGCGATCCACCACTCCGGCGAACCCTTACCGGAACCCATGCGGGTCTCGGCAGGCTTCTTGGTGAGCGGACGGTCCGGGTAGATGTTGATCCAGACCTTTCCGCCACGCTTGATGTAGCGGGTCATCGCGATACGCGCGGACTCGATCTGGCGGTTGGTGACGTAGGCGGGCTCGAGGGCCTGGATGCCGTAGTCGCCGAACGCGATGGTCGTACCGCCCTTGGCAGCGCCCGAGCGACCCGGGTGGTGCTGCTTGCGGTGCTTGACTCGACGGGGAATCAGCATGGTCAGGACTCCTGCGTGCTCACGGCAGCCGGGGCCTGCTCAGCGGCAGGGGCCTCGGCCACGGGGGCGGGGGCGTCGGTGCGACGGGCGCGGGCCGGACGGTCGGCGCCGTCACGGCGCGGTCCACGACCCTGGCGCGGCGCGGTGGCCTGCTGGGCCGCGAGCTCGCGCGCGGTCATGTCGCCCTTGTAGATCCACACCTTGACGCCGATGCGACCGAACGTGGTCTTGGCCTCGTAGAAGCCGTAGTCGATCTGCGCGCGAAGGGTGTGCAGCGGCACGCGACCCTCGCGGTAGAACTCGGTACGGCTCATCTCGGCGCCGCCGAGGCGACCGGAGACCTGGACACGGATGCCCTTGGCGCCGGCGCGGGTGGCGGACTGCATCCCCTTGCGCATGGCGCGACGGAACGACACACGGGCGCTGAGCTGCTCGGCGATGCCCTGCGCGACGAGCTGGGCCTCCACCTCGGGGTTCTTGACCTCGAGGATGTTGAGCTGCACCTGCTTGCCGGTGAGCTTCTCGAGCTCGCCGCGGATGCGGTCGGCCTCGGCGCCGCGGCGACCGATGACGATGCCGGGACGTGCGGTGTGGATGTCGACGCGAACCCGGTCACGGGTGCGCTCGATGTCGACGCGGGCGATGCCGGCGCGGTCCATGCCCTCGGACATGAGCTTGCGGATCGCCACGTCTTCCTTGACGTAGTCGCGGTAGCGCTGACCCTCCTTGGTGGAGTCGGCGAACCAACGGCTCCTGTGCTCCGTCGTGATACCCAGACGGAAGCCGTGCGGGTTGACCTTCTGGCCCATCAGCGATTGCCTCCGTTCGTGGCCTTGGCGGGCTTGGGAGCGACGACCACGGTGATGTGGCTCGTGCGCTTGTTGATGCGGCCGGCGCGGCCCTGGGCGCGCGGACGGAACCGCTTCATGGTCGGGCCCTCGTCGATGAACGCGGAGGCCACGACGAGCTCGCGCTCGTCGAACCGCTCAGCGGTCTTGTCGGCCTTGACCCGGGCGTTCGCGATCGCGGACTCGAGCACCTTGCGGATCGGCTCCGCCGCGCCCTGGGGGGCGAAGCGCAGGATCGACACCGCGTCGGTGGCGTTCTTGCCACGGATGAGGTCGACGACCCGGCGCGCCTTCTGCGGCGTCACCCGGACGTGGCGGGCGACTGCCCGTGCCTCGGTGGTGGTGGTCTCGGTGGCCATCAGCGACGACGCCCCTTCTTGTCGTCCTTCACGTGACCCTTGAAGGTGCGGGTCGGTGCGAACTCGCCGAGCTTGTGGCCGACCATCGACTCGGTGACGAACACCGGGACGTGCTTGCGGCCGTCGTGGACGGCGAGGGTGTGGCCGAGCATGTCCGGTGAGATCACCGAACGGCGCGACCAGGTCTTGATGACGTTCTTGGTGCCCGCTTCGTTCTGGACATCCACCTTCTTCTGAAGGTGGTCGTCGATGAAGGGGCCCTTCTTCAGGCTACGAGGCATTCCAGGCTCCTATCAGCGCTTCTTGCCAGTACGGCGGCGACGAACGATCAGCTTGTCGCTGGGCTTGCCGGGGCGGCGGGTGCGGCCCTCGGGCTTGCCCCACGGGGACACCGGGTGGCGACCACCGGACGTGCGGCCCTCGCCACCACCGTGCGGGTGGTCGACCGGGTTCATGACGACACCGCGGACGGTCGGGCGCTTGCCCTTCCAGCGCATCCGGCCGGCCTTGCCCCAGTTGATGTTCGACTGCTCGGCGTTGCCCACCTCGCCGACGGTGGCGCGGCAGCGCACGTCGACGTTGCGGATCTCACCGGACGGCATACGCAGCTGGGCGTACGGACCGTCCTTGGCGACGAGCTGCACACGCACCCCGGCCGAGCGGGCGATCTTCGCGCCGCCACCGGGCTTGAGCTCGACGGCGTGGATGACCGTACCGGTCGGGATGTTGCGCAGCGGCAGGCTGTTGCCGGGCTTGATGTCGGCGCCGGGGCCGTTCTCGATCGGCATGCCCTGCTCCAGGCCCTTGGGGGCCAGGATGTAGCGCTTCTCGCCGTCGGCGTAGTGCAGCAGCGCGATGCGGGCGGTGCGGTTCGGGTCGTACTCGATGTGAGCGACCTTGGCCGGGATGCCGTCCTTGTCGTGGCGACGGAAGTCGATGAGGCGGTAGGCACGCTTGTGGCCACCACCGATGTGACGGGTGGTGATGCGGCCGTTGTTGTTGCGGCCACCGCTCTTGGTCAGCGGACGGACGAGGGACTTCTCGGGGGTGGAGCGGGTGACCTCGACGAAGTCGGCCACGCTCGACCCGCGACGCCCAGGCGTCGTCGGCTTGTACTTACGGATACCCATGTGTTTGTCCTCAGCTTCCTCAGGCGCCGGCGCTGCCGAAGATGTCGATCGAGCCCTCGCGGAGGGTGACGATCGCGCGCTTGGTGTCCTTGCGCTTGCCGATGCCGAACCGCGTGCGACGGGCCTTGCCCTTGCGGTTCATGGTGTGGACCGAGTCGACCTTGACGCCGAAGACCTGCTCGACGGCGATCTTGATCTCGGTCTTGTTCGAGCGCGGGTCGACGATGAAGGTGTACTTGCCCTCGTCGAGCAGCCCGTAGGACTTCTCGGACACGACCGGCGAGATCAGGATGTCGCGGGGGTTCTTGCCCTGGCTCACTTCTCGTCCTCCGACTTCTTCGCGCTTCCGGCCTTGGTGAACCCGGCCTTCTCGGCAGCCTTGGCGGTCTTGAACCACACCTCGGCCACGGTCTGCTCGTACCACTGGCCGTCAGGCTCGTGGTAGAGACCGGAGTCCGCGTTGCCCTTGACGGTGTAGCCCTCGGGGGCCGAGCCGTCCTCGAGCGCCGCGACGGCGCCCTTGGGGAGGTCGACCAGGTCGGCCGTGGCCGGCTCGTCGGCCTTGGCGGGCTTCTCAGCCTTGGCGGGCTTCTCAGCCTTGGGGGCCTTCTCGGCCTTGGGGGCCTTCTCCGCCTTGTCAGCGTCAGCCTTGTCGGCCTTCGCCGGCTTCTCGGCCTTGGCGTCGACCGCGACCTCGAGACCGGTGAAGGTCTCGTAGGCGGCCCGGGTGAACAGGATGTCGTCGGCGCACAGCACGTCGTAGGTGTTGAGCTGGTCGACGGCCAGGACGTGGACGTCGGCCAGGTTGCGCACCGACTTCATCGA
>CAVOGG010000008.1:0-11268 GCA_963695175.1 uncultured Actinomycetota bacterium | reverse complement strand
CGTAGCGCGCTCACTGGAACTCATCGACTACCAGCCGACGTCGAGGACGGTGGCCAAGAGCGAGCTCGCCGCCAAGGATCGGCTCGTCGAACCCGTGGTGCAAGACGATGCGGCGCGTGGGGGAGCGGCTGTCGCCGGGCGGAGCCGGTGCCCGGATCGCCCGCTCGCTCGACAAGGCCGGCAACCCAGCGGGCTGGACCATCGAGCGGATCATGGCCGCCAAGGCCGTCGCCATGGTCATCTTCGCGTTCGTGGCTCTGGTCCTCCTCGGTTTCGACCGTGCGCGGCCTACTCGTCGCGGCCGCAGCCGGTGCGGCCGGCTTCTTCCTGCCGGACCTGCTGGTCTACAACGCGGGGGCCAAGCGCCAGCAGGAGCTGAGCAAGGGGCTCGCCGACGCGCTCGACATGCTCACCGTCTGTGTCGAGGCCGGTCAGGGATTCGACGCGGCCATCCTCCAGGTGGCGCGCGACCGTCACCGGCCCGATCGGCGGCGAGTTCGCCCGCGTGCTGTCCGAGATCCAGATCGGCAAGTCGCGCGGCGAGGCCTTCGCGTCCCTCGGCGAGCGCACCACGCCCCGAGGTCAAGACCTTCGTCAGCGCGCTGGTGCAGGCCGACCGAATGGGCCTGCCCATCGCCGCGGTGCTGCGGGAGCAGACCAAGGAGATGCGCGTCGTCCGTCGTCAGCGGGCCGAGGAGAAGGCCCAGAAGGTCACCGTGAAGATCCTCTTCCCGCTGCTGCTGTGCATCTTCCCGGCGCTGTTCATCGTCATCATCGGCCCGGGCGCCATCCGCATCATCGGAGGCCTTCGGCAGCATCTGACGCGAGGCTGCGCTCTGCCGCGCCGCGTGCGCCTGTGCTCAGCGGTCGACGTCGGCCACGAGGCCCGAGCCGCACGGCGGCGATGACGGCGCTCGCCCGGTTGTGCGCACCGAGCTTGTCGTAGATCTTGCCGATGTGGGTCTTGACCGTCGACGGGCTCATGAACAGCTGACGCCCGACCTGGGCCACCGACGAGCCCTCGACGAGGAGCCGGAGCACCTCGGTCTCGCGCGTGGTCAGGGTGGTCTGCGGGGTCTCGGCCTGCCGGCGCATCGCCTCGGCCAGGCCGCTGGCGCTGAACTCGCCCGGCATCTCGGCGGCCCGGCGCACGGCCGAGATGACCTGCTCCGAGGGCGCGCTCTTGCGCACCAGGGCGGAGGCACCGGCATCGAGTGCCTCGAGCAGCGTCGAGTCGTCGTTGAGCATGGTGAGCACGACCAGGCCGATGTCCTTGTTGCGCTCACGGGCGGCGCGCACGAGCGACAGGCCGCTGCCGTCGGGCATGGTGACGTCGATGACCGCCACGAGGCTGCCCTCGGGGGGCGCGGTGAACACGCGGTCGAGCAGGGCGTGGCCGTCGGCGAGCGAGCCGGCCTGGCCGACCACCGCGATGTCCCCCTGGGCGACGAGCATGCCGGCGACCGCCTCGCGGACCACCGCGTGGTCGTCGACGAGCACGACGTTGATGCCCATGTGTCCTCCTTGCGTCAACGCAGTTCCCTGAACGCGCCGACGGGGGTCGGCTCCTGCACCGTCAGGTTAACCGTGGTGCGACCGTTCGGCTCGGTGCGCACGAAGAGTGTCGCGTCCAGACCTTCCAGGGCCGGGTCCTTGAACGCGCGGCGCGACGTACGTCGGGTCGCCGTCGTGCGAGACGTCGACGCACGGCCGGGCCGACGACCGACGTCGTCAGGCTGACCCAGGCGTTGCGTGCCCCGCACGCCTGGGCGTCGGCGAGGATGTCCATGACGAGGCGGTGGATGAGGATCTCGACCCGCGGGTCCATCCGCCGCTGGCCCTCGCTGACCGTGACCGTCGTGCGCACGCCGGTGACGCTGCCGAAGCTCTGCACCGCCGCACCGAGCACCGCACCCAGGCCGGTGCCGGGGCGCTCCGCGACCCGCAGGTCGGTGATGTGCATGCGCAGGTCGGCCATCGCGTCGCTGAGCTGCTCGCGCAGCCGGTCGAGCCCGTCGCGCATCGGGATGCCGGGCGGGCCGGCCTGCGCCCGCAGGGCGTCGACCTGGTAGCCGAGGGCGGCGAGCTCCTGGGCGATGCCGTCGTGGATGTCGCGGGCGATCCGGTTGCGCTCCTCGAGGCTGGCGAACTGCCGCAACGTGCCGAACAGCAGTCCGGCCTGGAGGGTCGGGGCGATGCGACGGGTCACGTTCCGCGCGATGTGCCGCTCGGCCTCGCTGAACGGCCTGCCGTCGGGCCGCTCCGCCACGACCACGGTCGTCGAGCCGTTGCCCAGCGCGAAGGGCACGACGAGCGCGCGGCGCCGCCCGAGCTCGTCGGTGAAGACGACCTCGGTGGGCATCCAGCTCGCGGGGTTGGTGCGCAGCAGGTCGGCGACGTGCTCGGCGATGTGCCACGGGGCCCGGGTCGAGCCCCGGAGGGCGACGGGCACGAGGTGCTCGGCATCCTGGGTGACGAGCACGGCGCTGCGGGTCGAGGGCACCTCGGCCGACAGCAGGTCGAGCGCCAGCGAGGCGCTGGCCGGCGCGTCGAGGCCGGTGGACATCTGACCGGACAGGTCCTGCAGGCGCTGGATCAGCTCGATCGCCTCGCGCGCGGCGGGGTCGACGTCCTCCTCCTGCTCGTCCGTGAGCCGCCGGTTCCAGGCTCCCAGCAGGCCGAGGGTGATCGCCGCGCCGATCCAGGCGATCAGCCGGGCGCTGCGATCGGCATCCTCAGGAGGGGGCCCAGCCAGACCGACACCAGGAAGGCCCCGCTCGCGACGACGCAGGTGAGCAGGAACCCGAACCGGCCGTACCTCGACCCCGCGTGGTACGCCGGGACGAGGATGAGCAGTGCGGCCCCCGGGCCGGCCAGTGCGTAGCCGGCGCCGGCCGCCGCGGCCGAGCAGCACAGCAACGTCAGCACCATCGTGTTCATGACGCCGCTGCGGAGGACGGCATGCCGTCGAGCGCGACGATCACCAGGTCGAGGACGACGACGAGCAGCAGCCAGGGCAGGACCTCGGCGACGGTGTCGTTCTGCACGGCGAGGAGCCCGCTCAGGACGCGAACGCCAGCCGGATCTGGGCCGAGGCGTCGAGTCCGGGAATCCGGAAGGAGCGGGTCACGCTGCTGAGCGTAGTTGCCCCGGACCCGGGCACCTGCCGTTTACAGCGTCTTCCCAGACTGCTGTGGGAGGATGTTTCCTACTTGTGACACTGCTGGGAAGGGATCGGGGCCGACGTGAAAGGTCGCGTGTTGGTCGTCGATGACGACCTGGCGCTGGCGGAGATGCTCGGCATCGTCCTGCGCAACGAAGGGCTCGAGGTCGACCACGTCGCCGACGGGCCGTCGGCCATCGGCGCGTTCCGTGACTTCCGCCCCGACCTGGTGCTCCTCGACGTCATGCTCCCGGGCATCGACGGCCTCGAGGTCTGTCGCCAGATCCGGGCCGAGTCCGGTGTCCCGATCGTGATGCTGACGGCCAAGACCGACACCGTCGACGTCGTCGTGGGCCTGGAGTCCGGCGCCGACGACTACGTCGTGAAGCCGTTCAAGCCCCAGGAGCTCATCGCCCGGGTGCGCGCCCGGCTGCGCCGCGACAACGAGCCCGAGCCCGAGCGGCTCAGCATCGGCGACCTCGCCATCGACGTCGCCGGCCACTCGGTCACCCGCGACGGCGGGCCGCTCAGCCTGACCCCCCTCGAGTTCGACCTGCTCGTCGCGCTCGCGCGCAAGCCGTGGCAGGTCTTCACCCGCGAGGTGCTCCTCGAGCAGGTCTGGGGCTACCGCCACGCCGGTGACACCCGGCTGGTCAACGTTCACGTGCAGCGGCTCCGCTCGAAGATCGAGCACGACCCGGAGCACCCCGAGATCGTGGTCACCGTGCGCGGCGTCGGGTACAAGGCAGGCCGGGCCTGAGCGTGTCCGGTTCCGCCGATCTCGGTGTGCGGACCGCCCTGGCATCCGGTCGGAACCGCGGTCGCCGGGGTTTCGCTGACGCCTCCAGGTCGGTCCGGGATGCCGTGACGTACGTCGGGCGCCGCTGGCGCCAGTCCCTGCAGCTGCGCGTCGTCACCACGACGATGCTGCTCGGCCTGTTCGTGGTGTCGATCCTGGGCGGCGTGCTCCACGAGCAGATCTCGAGCGGTCTCGAGAGCGACCGGGTCGCGACCGCCACGTACGAGTCGCTCAACCTGACCACCCAGGCCCAGAACCGCTGGGACAACTCGACGTCCACCTCGGTCGACGAGCTCGACCAGGCCGCGCGCGACATCATGTCGGGCATCCTCGCCGAGCCGGGCCCCCAGCCCAGCCGGTACGTCGTGATGAACCGCTCCGCCGGCAACGACAGCGACGTGGTGCTGGCCAGCCTGACGAGCGGCGCCCTCGACATGGAGTCGGTGAGCCCTGAGCTCCAGGCGGCGGTCGCGGCATCCCCGAGTCGTCAGCAGACCCAGATGAGCGAGGTCACCGTGGAGGGCGAGAGCCTTCCCGCGGTCATCGTCGGCAGCGTCGTCGAGGTGCCCAACGCCGGCGCCTACGACCTCTACTTCATCTACCCGATGGAGCAGGAGGTGGCGACGATGGGGCTGATCGGCAACTCGTTCGTCATCGCCGGTCTCATCCTGACCCTCCTCGTCGGCGCCGTCGCGTGGGTCGTCACCCGCCAGGTCGTCAAGCCGGTGCGCCGTGCGGGCGAGGTCGCCCAGCGTCTGTCGGCGGGCAAGCTCAACGAACGGATGCCGACGCGCGGCGAGGACGACCTCGCCCTCCTCGCGACGTCGTTCAACGGCATGGCCGACAGCCTCCAGTCGCAGATCCGCCAGCTCGAGGGTCTCTCGGCGGTGCAGCAGCGCTTCGTCTCCGACGTGTCCCACGAGCTGCGCACCCCGCTGACGACGATCCGGATGGCGGTCGACCTGATCCACGAGTCGCGCCAGGACTTCGAGCCCACGGTGGGCCGGTCGGCCGAGCTGCTCGCCGGCGAGCTCGACCGGTTCGAGGACCTGCTCGCCGACCTGCTCGAGATCAGCCGCTTCGACGCGGGCGCTGCGGACCTCGACGTCGAGCCGGTCGACCTGCGCGGCACCATCGCCAAGGTCGTCGAGGCGGCCCGGCCCCTCGCCGAGCGCCGCGGCAGCGTCGTCACGGTGCACGCCCCCGACGAGCCGGCCGAGGCGGAGGTCGACGAGCGCCGCGTCGAGCGGATCCTGCGCAACCTCGTCGTCAACGCCATCGAGCACGGCGACGGGCGGCCGATCGACCTGCACGTCGCCGTCGGAAACGATGCCGTCGCGGTCGTCGTCGAGGACCACGGCGTGGGCCTGCGCCCGGGTGAGGCGGCCAACGTCTTCACCCGCTTCTGGCGCGCCGACCCGGCCCGCGCCCGCACGACCGGTGGCACCGGTCTGGGCCTGTCGATCTCGCTCGAGGACGCCCGGCTGCACAACGGCTGGCTCCAGGCCTGGGGCGAGCGTGGCGTGGGTTCGCGGTTCCGTCTCACCCTGCCGCAGCGCTCGGGCGACACCCTGCACGGGTCGCCGCTGCCGCTCAGCCCGACGGAGGACCCGTGACCGGCCGGCGGACCAGGGCCGCCCTCGTGCTGCTCCTCGCGCTCGCTGCTGGCCGGGTGCGGCGGCCTGTCTCACGGCGGTCCGGTCGAGCCGGGCCTCGACGTCGCCAGCGGCAACCCCCAGGGCCTGCGGGTGCTCTTCCCGGGCCCGGCCGCGGGGGTCGACCAGGTGAGCATCGTGCGCGGCTTCGTGCGGGCCGGGTCGGCCAGCGACGGGGCCTACGACAACGCCCGGGCCTTCCTCACGGGGCAGACGAGCGAGAAGTGGAACCCCGACCGCACCCTGGTGCTGCTCGCCGACGACGGGGCACCCAAGGTGACCCTGCTCGACCCCGCGACGGTGCGCATCACCGCTCGCGCGGCCGGCACCGTCGACCCCGAAGGTCGCTACACCGCGGCCCGCGCGGGCAGCACGGTCACCGCAGACTTCGGCCTGTCGACCGTGGGCGGTGAGTGGCGGATCAGCGAGCTGCCCGACGGGTTCGGCCGCTGGATCGCCGGCACCGAGGTGTCGCGGCTCGTGCAGCCCTACGACGTGCACTACGTCTCGACCAGCCGGCGGGCCCTGGTGTCCGACACCCGCTGGTTCCCCGTCGACAAGCTCGCGACCCGCCTCGCCCGGGCCCAGCTCGTTCCCGTGCCGGCCCACCTCGCCGGCGCCGCCGCCACGGCCGTGCCGGCCGGCGCCCGCCTCCTCGGGGATGCCGTGTCCATCGACTCCGGCGTCGCGACCGTCAACCTCATCTCGGACAAGCTCAGCGCGGGGGAGACCACCCGGCAGAACCTCTGGGCGCAGTTCGTCAGCACGCTGACCCAGGACACCGGTGTCACCCGGGTCGAGCTGTCGGTGAACGGGGTGCCGGTCAACATCGCCGGACTCGCCGAAACGGCCGGCACCCTCGCCGAGGTGGGGTTCACCACGCCTCCCACCCCCGTCCTGGCTCGGCCGGTCGTGCGCCGCGGCGACGACGTGGTCGTGTTCGACCCGAGAACCCTCGGCGACGCCGAGCCCCGCCAGCCCACGGTGTCCGGTCGCTACCCCCAGGTGTCGAGCACCTTCCACCGGCTCGCGCTGTCGGCCGACGGCGCCGAGCTCGCCGGCGTCGACCCCGATGGCAACGGCATCTCTCGCTGGCGCGGCACCAACCGCTACGAGGTGCCCCTCGATGCCACTGACGTCGGCAACCCCTCCTACGACCGGCGCGGGTTCCTCTGGATGGGCGGCGTCGGGCTCAAGGGGGACAAGGCCCCGCGGCTGTGGGTGGTCGACCTGTCGGCGAGCCCGGCCGACCCCCGCGCGGCGGCCACGGCCGTCGAGGCCGGGTGGCTCGAGGGGCGGCGCGTCGTCGAGGCGCGAGTGGCCGCCGACGGTGACCGGGTCGCGGTGCTCTCAACCAAGCTCGACGGCTCGGACACCCGCATCGACATCGCCGGTGTCGTGCGCACCGACGGCGGTGTGCCGCAACGGCTTGCCGAACCCCTGCGCATCGGTGCCTCGCTGACCCGGGCGACGAGCCTCGCCTGGCTCGACGACCGCACCCTCGCCGCCCTCGGCACGCTCGACGGCAAGACGGTGCAGCCGGTGGTCGTCTCGGTGGGCGGCGACGTGCGTGGGCTGACCGCGGTCCCCAACGCGGCGAGCATCGTCTCGACCGGTGGTGAGCGCGACCTCTGGGTCGTCTCGTCGACCGGCCGCCTGCACAGCCGGGCCGGCTCTCAGTGGGTCGACAGCGGCCCGGCGACCGACCTCGCCGTCGCTGCCGGCTGACCCCACTCGTCCACAGGTGGGTCAGGGCGGCGGTCGTCGTCCACAGCTCGCGGCCGGCGACGGCATCCGGGCGGTGCCGCGGGCATCGTGGTGGCCATGGCGAGCCTCTGGTCGACGGTGTGGGCGGCGCTGCGGCAGCGCCTTCTTGCGGCCGCGGACCTGGTGCTGCCCGCGCGCTGCGCCGCGTGCCACGGCGCCGCGGTCGGCCCCCTGTGCCGCCCGTGCGCGGATGCCGTGCGCTCGGCGACGTTGGGCGTCGGGGCGGCCGCGGTGGGTCCGGGTCCGCGACCGTCCGCGATGCCGTCGTGCTGGGCCGGCGCCCGCTTCGAGGGCCCGCTGCGGCTGGCGGTCACCGCCTACAAGGACGAGGGGCGTCGCGACCTGCGCGACGAGCTGGCGCGGCTGCTCGGGGCGGCGCTGACCGCCGCCGCGGACGACCCGGCACTGCGCCGGCGGATCGTGTTGGGGGAGGAGGTGCTCGTCGTGCCGGTCCCGACCGCGAGGGCATCCCGTCGAAGGCGCGGCGACGACCCCGTGGGTGACCTCGCCGTCGCCGCGACGGCGGCGGTCAACGTGGCGGTGCGGCTCCGCCCGACCCGGCCCTTGCGCAGCCCGGGGGAGTGGGCGCCACCTCGTGGGGGCTGCCTCGTCGTGGTGCCCGCGCTGGTGCACACCCGGCGGGTGGCCGACCAGGCCCACCTCGACCGGGTGGCCCGCGCCCGCAACCTCGCCGGCTCGATGACGGTGGGTGCGGCCTGGCGTGGAGTGGTGCGGGGTGCCACCTGCGTGCTCGTCGACGACGTCGTCACGACGGGTGCGACCCTCGCCGAGGCGGCTCGGGCGCTGCACGACGCGGGAGCGCGACACGTCGTCGCAGCCACGTGTGCCACGACGCCGCGCCACTCACAGGCCCCGCCCTTGTGGCCCACAGGCCCTCCGACTAGCGTCAGTGCATGAGCCCCGATCCTCCGGAGGTGGTGCCCTTGACGCCGGTTCGGCACTGAGCAGCGAGACCCCCAGCAACGAGGAGGACCACGTGGACATCGTCGTCACCGGACGGCACCTGACCGTCTCCGACCGCTTCCGGGCGCACATCGAGGAGAAGCTCGAAAAGATCACCCAGCTCGAGCCCCGCACGCGGCGGGTCGAGGTGTTGGTGAGTCACGAGCCCAACCGTCGCCAGGCCGAGGTCTGTGACAAGGTCGAGATCACCTGCTACGCCAAGGGGCCCGTTGTGCGGGCCGAGGCGTGCGTCGAGGACAAGTACGCCGCCCTCGACCTGGCCATCGACAAGCTGATGGAGCGGTTGAGGCGCCAGAAGGATCGGCGACAGGTGCACCGTGGACGTCGTACGCCCGAGTCCGTCGCCCGTGCGACTGCGCGCATCGTCACGCCCGCCGAGGGCGGGCCGGCCAGTGTCGCCGACGATGGTGACCAGTTCGTCGACTCCCCGGTCGAGGTCCGCGAGAAGGTGCACCGCTCCACCCCGATGACGCTGTCCGATGCACTGAGCGAGATGGAGCTGGTCGGCCACGACTTCTACCTCTTCCACGACATCGACACCGATCGGGCCAGCGTCGTCTACCGCCGCCACGGCTGGAGCTACGGGGTGCTGCACCTCGACCTGGACGGCTCACTGGCCGATGTCCCAGAGCCGGCCGAGGCCGCCGATGTCGAAGCCGCTGCTTCCTGAGAGCCACTTCAGGGGCCACTCTGGGCAGCACGGTGGCGACCTGCGACGATGTGCCCGTGCAGGCTGATGCTGTGACTGGTGATGCGACGCCGGGATCGACCACGCCCATCAGGGTGATGATCGCCGACGACCACGACCTCTACCGGCGTGGGATGCGGGTGGTCGTCGAGCTCGACGGCACCGCCAAGGTCGTCGGCGAGGCGGCCAACGGCCTGGACGCCGTCAACGTGTGCGCGCGGGTCATCCCGGACGTCGTCCTGATGGATGTGCGGATGCCGGGCATGGGCGGCATCGAGGCGTGCCGCCGCATCCGTGACGCGGTGCCCGGGGCCCGGATCCTGATGCTCACCATGTCCGACGACGAGAAGGACCTGTTCGAGGCGATCAAGGCCGGAGCGAGCGGCTACCTGCTCAAGGACCTGCCCGGTGAGGAGGTGGCCGCGGCGGTGCGTCGGGTCCACGACGGTCAGGCGATCATCCCGCCGGGGATGGCGTCCACCCTCCTTGCCGAGTTCACCCGGCTCAGCCAGGAGCCGGTGCCGGTCACCGGCACCGCGCCCCTGCTCACCGACCGGGAGGTCCAGGTGCTGCGGCTCGTGGCCCGCGGGTTGGCCAACCGCGAGATCGCCGCCGAGCTGGTCATCTCCGAGAACACCGTCAAGAACCACGTCCGCAACATCCTGGAGAAGCTGCACCTGCACTCGCGTGTCGAGGCCGCGGTCTACGCGCACCGGCAGCACCTGCTCCCCACGGATGAGTGAGCCGCCGCTCGGCGTGCACCTCTCGACACGGGCCGCGCGCCGCATCGCGCTCGCGGCCCAGGGCTTCGCGCGGCCCCGGCCACCCGAGCCGGGCACCCGCGACGTGCAACGGGTCGTCGACACCGTCGGCGTGGTGCAGATCGACAGCGTCAACGTGGTCGTCCGCAGCCAGTACCTGCCGTTCTTCTCGCGACTGGGCCCCTACGACCGGCGACTGGTCGACCGCGCCCGCGACGTGGCGCCCCGTCGGGTCGTGGAGTACTGGGCCCACGAGGCGTCGCTGGTGCCGCCGTCGACCTGGCCGCTGCTCGACTTCCGGATGCGCCGCGCCCGCGAGGACGCCTGGGGAGGGATGCGGCGGGTGGCTCGCGACCACCCCGACCTCGTCGCCGCCGTGCTCGCCGAGGTCGCCCGGCGAGGTCCGCTGACCAGCCGCGAGGTGGAGGTGGCCCTCGCCCACGACCTGCCCCGGCAGCGCGACGAGTGGGGCTGGAACTGGTCGCTCGTCAAGAACGCGCTCGAGCACCTCTTCTGGGCGGGCGAGGTGTCGAGCGCCGGCCGCACCACCCAGTTCGAGCGGCGTTACGCCCTGCCCAGCCGAGTGCTCCCGCCGGCGCTGCGCGGCCCGGCCCTCGACATCGCCGCCCGCCCCAGCGAGGACGAGGCCTTCCGCCGGCTCGTCGAGATCTCCGCGCGGGCACACGGGGTGGGGTCCGAGCAGTGCCTGCGCGACTACTTCCGGCTCTCGCCCGAGCAGGCCCGGCCGGCGATCGCCTCGCTCGTGGCCGACGGCACCCTGCTCCCGGCCACCATCGAGGGCTGGCACCGGCCGGTGTACCTCCACCGTGAGGCCCGGCGTCCCCGCCGGGTCAGCGCCCGCGCCCTGCTGTCCCCGTTCGACTCGTTGGTCTGGCAGCGCGACCGCACCCGGGCCATCTTCGGGTTCGACTTCCGGCTCGAGATCTACGTGCCCGAGGGGCAGCGGGTGCACGGCTACTACGTGCTGCCCTTCCTCCTCGGTGAGGACCTCGTCGCCCGGGTCGACCTGAAGTCTGACCGGGCTGCCGGCGTGCTGCGGGTGCGGGGCTGCACCTGGGAGCCGGGCCGGGGTGGCCCCGAGGACCGCGCCGAGCTCGACGCCGAGCTGGCCCTGCTGGCCGACTGGCTGGACCTGTCCTCCGTCGCCCGCGACAACTTCGACCAATAGGTCAAAGTTGCCCCAAGCCCCGGTGTGACAACTTCGACCAATAGGTCAAAGTTGCCCCAAGCCCGGTGTAGCAAGTTCGACCAATTGGTCGAAGTTGTCCCACGACCTCAGTCGCGGAGCAGCTCCCAGTGCAGCGCGTCGACCGCCCGGCCGTCGGGCAGCACGTCGGCCGCCGTCTCGCGCCCCCAGATCGTGAACCCGAGCCGGTCGAGCACGGTGTTGCTCGCGACGTTGTCCTCCGCGGTCTGGGCGACCAGCCGGC
>CAVOGG010000007.1:0-52232 GCA_963695175.1 uncultured Actinomycetota bacterium | reverse complement strand
GGCCTCGACCGCCCACGCCTCCAGGTGGTGCGCGATGCCGTGAGCGGCGTCGACTCCGCGCAGGTGCCGGATGACGACCACCTCACCGACGCCGCCGTGGGCGCCGCGCACCAGGGTGCCGTCGATGACCACCCCGGCGCCGAGGCGCTGCCCGGCCAGCACCGTGACCGTGTTCCGCAGCCCCACCGCGGCACCCCGGGTGTGCTCGGCCACCGAGGCGAGCACCGCGTCGTTCTCGATGCGCACCAACGGAACCCACGACGACAGCAGCCCGAGGAAGTCCGGGTTCATCCTCGGCCAGAAACCGTCGCGGTGCACCGGGGAGACGCCCGTCGAGTCCACGGGGGCCGGCACCCCCACGCACACCGACAGCACGTCGGCCCGCGAGACGCCGGCATCGGACAGCGTGGCGTCGATCGTCTCGACCACCAGCTCCCGTCGCCGGGCCGCAGAGTCATCCCCCTCACCCACCACCTCCCGCCGGGTCGCCAGCGAGTGCCCGCGCAGGTCGGCGACCGTGGTGACCAGGTGGCCCTGCCCGGCATCCACCCCGACCACCACAGCGGCATCGGAGCGCAGCTCGAACCGGCGCGAGGGCCGACCCTTCCGGTAGTCCCCACCGGCGCGCGCGTTCGCGAGCTCGCGCACCAGCCCGAGCTCGACGAGGTCGTCGATCGCCTCGATCGTCGTCGAGCGCGACAACCCGGTGGCCGAGAGCGCGTCGCCCGCGGTGAACACCTCGGCATCCCAGGCGTAGCGCAACAGCGTGTCGAGGCTGGCCCGCCGCGGAACGGGAACGCCGAGCCCACCGGACCGCTCCAGAAACTCGAGTGTCACTAGCGGCCCACCTCCGTCCTCACCTGCGCCATCATGCCGGTGGGGACATTTATACGGTCACAAAATCTACTGGGCGGAACTTCACCCCCTCCGGCCAGCAGGGCTCGAGAGGACATCGACGTGCTTTCACCCCAACAGATCACCAGACGGAGCCTCCTCGCAGGCATCCCCGCCGCAGCGCTCGCCACCGGAGCGGCCGGCTGCTCCAGCTCGAGCGGACGAGAACCGGTGCGCTTCCTGCTCAGCAAACCCGAGGCCATCCCCTACTTCCGCGACCTCATCGCGAAGTTCAACGCCTCGCAGAAGGACGTCGAGGTCATCTACGACACGTCCTCGAACCTGCAGGCCGGCTTCCTGCGGGGCAACCCACCCGACCTCGGGTTGCTGAACTACAACATGGAGATGGCGCGCTTCATGGCGCGTGGCGCGCTGAGCGACCTCAAGGACATGCCCGAGGCGCAGCGCATCCTGCCCGAGGTGCAGAAGCTGGTGAACAACCTCGCCGCCTACCCGGGGCGCACGAGCGTGCTGCCCTACTCGGTGATGGCCGCCTCGGTCATCTACAACAAGAAGATCTTCGCCGACAACAACATCCAGGTGCCCGAGACCTGGGACGACTTCATCGCCGTCTGCGACAAGCTCAAGGCCGCCGGCATCACGCCGATCTACTCGACCTTCAAGGACGCCTGGACCGTCTCGCAGGGCCTGTTCGACTACACCGTCGGCGGGATGGTCGACGTGGCGGCGTTCTACGAGCAGCTGCGCAAGGAGGGCACCGACGTCGGGCCGAGCTCGAGCGTCTCGTTCACCAAGGACCTCAGCGAGCCGGTGAGCCGGATGGAGATGCTCGCGCAGAAGTACACCAACCAGGATGCCGCGAGCCGTGGCTACGGCGACGGCAACCTCGCGTTCAGCAAGGGTGAGGGCGCGATGTACTTCCAGGGGCCGTGGTCGCTCGGCGAGATCGCCAAGAGCGGTCCCGACCTCGAGCTGGGCACCTTCCCGCTGCCGATGACCGACGACCCGGACGAGCGCAAGGTGCGGGTCAACATCGACCTCGCCGCGTGGATCCCCGAGGACTCCACCCACAAGGACGCCGCCCGCGCGTTCCTCACCTACCTCTTCCAGCCCGACGTCATGAACAAGTACAACGCGTCGCAGCTCGGCTACGGCACCACCACGGATGCCGCGCCGGTCACCGACCCGCGGATCGTCGGCATGAAGCCGTACTTCGAGGCTTCGCGCTTCTACCAGGGTGCGTCACAGGCGATCCCGCTGACCATCCCCACCGAGAACTACCTGCAGGGCATCGTCACCGGTGCCGGCGTCGAGCCGACGCTGCAGACCCTCGACGCCGACTGGGCTCGCCTGGCCCTGCGCCAGTGACGCCCCGGACCACGAAGGACTGACGACATGGCAACGAGCACGGCGACCCGCGTCGAGACCCGCGACGCCCCACGGCCCGACCTCGCAGAGCGCAAGCGCCGCAAGGTCGAGCCGATCTACTACCTCTTCCTGCTCCCGGCGCTGGTGCTGTTCTCGCTGGCCATCACGCTGCCGGCGATCATGGGCATCTTCTACAGCTTCACGAACTCGATCGGGTTCGGGGAGTGGGACTTCGTCGGCCTGATCAACTACAAGGCGATGTTCTCCGACCCGGCGATCTGGCAGAGCTACCTGTTCACCTTCGGGTTCGCCGCCGTGACGGTGGTCGTCGTCAACGTGATCGCCTTCCTGCTGGCCGTGGGGCTCACCGCGAAGATCCGGGTGAAGTCGGGGCTGCGGGCGATCTTCGTCATCCCGATGGTCATCTCGGGCATCATCATCGCCTACGTCTTCAACTACCTCTTCTCGAACTCCGTTCCGGCAGCGGGCAATGCGCTCGGCATCAGCTGGCTCAGCGAGAGCATCCTCGCCAACCCCGACCTCGCGTGGGTCGCCATCGTCATCGTGACGGCGTGGCAGGCCATCCCCGGCACCCTGCTCATCTACATCGCCGGGCTGCTCGCCATCCCCGAGGACGTCTACGAGGCCGCCGACCTCGACGGCGCCACCAAGCTGCAGGCGCTGCTGAAGATCACCCTCCCGCTCGTGGCGGGCTACGTCGTCATCAACGTCATCCTCGGCTTCAAGAACTTCCTCAACGCCTACGACATCATCGTCGGCCTCACCAACGGCGGCCCGGGCACCTCGACCCGCAGCATCGCGATGACGATCGTCACCGGCTTCACCGGCGGCGACTACGCCTACCAGATGGCCAACGCCACCTTCTTCTTCCTCATCACGATCCTGATCTCCCTCGTCCAGCTCCGCGCCACCCGCGGAAGGAGCACCCTCTGATGTCGACGCAACCAGCCCTGCTCAACGCCGAGAACGTCGAAGGCGCCGAGATCCTCGAGCGGCGCACCCCCAAGCGTGCGCCCGGCCGCCGGATCGGCCACCCGTCGTGGACGACCACGCTGATCCTCGCGCTCTGCTCGCTCAGCATCCTGATCCCGCTCTACGTCACCATCTCGATGGCGTTCAAGACCACCGAGCAGGCCGTCTCCGGCAACGCCTTCTCGCTGCCGTCGCCGTTCAGCGTCGACGGGTTCACCACCGCGTGGAGCCTCACCGACTTCCCCCGGGCGTTCGTGATCTCGGTGCTCGTCACCGCGGGCTCGGTCTTCGGCACGATCATCCTGGCGGCCTTCGCGTCCTTCGCCATCTCCCGCAACTGGGAGCACCGGCTGTTCCGGTACTCGTTCTTCTACCTGCTCGCTGCGATGTTCATCCCGTTCCCCGTGCTGGCGCTGGCGCAGATCCGGCTCACCGGCATCACCAACCTCGACAACCCGGTCGGCGTCACGCTGCTGCACATCATGTTCCAGCTCAGCTTCAGCGTGCTGCTGTTCACGGCGTTCCTGCGCTCGATCCCGATGGAGCTCGAGGAGAGCGCCCGCATCGACGGCGCCACGACGTGGCAGACCTTCTGGAAGCTGATCTTCCCGCTGCTCGCCCCGATGAGCGCCACGGTCGGCATCTTCGCGTTCCTCGCCTCGTGGAACGACTTCATGATGCCGTCGCTGATCACGAGCGACCCCACGCTGCAGACGCTCCCGGTCGTGCAGAGCATCTTCCAGACGCAGTTCAGCAACAACTACAACGTCTCGTTCGCGTCGTACCTGATGGCGATGGCGCCCGCGATCGCCGTCTACATCTTCACCCAGCGCTGGGTGATGGCCGGCGTGACCCAGGGCGCCGTCAAGGGCTGAGCTCAGGCGACCGCCCGTGTTGGGCCCGGGCGGTCGCCTGCCCTACGCGCCCACCCATCTGCCGTCTCTACCCAAGGAGGTCCCTCGTGACCACCCCTGTGCCCTCGCAGACCCCCGAGCAGGCCACGCACGTCACCGAGGAGATCGTCTCGGCGCCGTGGTGGCGCCAGGCGGTGGTCTACCAGATCTACCCGCGCAGCTTCGCCGACGCGAACGGCGACGGCCTGGGCGACCTGCGCGGCATCCTCTCGCGCGTGGACTACCTCGGGGCGCTGGGCATCGACGCCGTGTGGCTCAGCCCGTTCTACCCCTCCGCGCTGGCCGACGGCGGCTACGACGTGTCGGACTACCGCGACGTCGACCCCCGCCTCGGCACGCTCGACGACTTCGACGCCATGGTCGCGCAGCTGCACGACCGCGGCATCAAGGTGGTCGTCGACATCGTGCCCAACCACACCTCCGACGAGCACGCGTGGTTCCAGGAGGCGCTCGCGGCCGGCCGCGGCTCGGCGGCGCGTGAGCGCTACCTCTTCCGCGACGGGACGGGCCCCGACGGAACCGAACCCCCGAGTGACTGGGAGTCGATGTTCGGCGGCTCGGCGTGGGAACGCGTCGACGACGGGCAGTGGTACCTGCACCACTTCGCGGTCGAGCAGCCCGACCTCAACTGGTCACACCCCGAGGTGCGCGCGGACTTCGTTCGGACACTGCGGTTCTGGGCCGACCGGGGCGTGGACGGCTTCCGGGTCGACGTCGCGCACATGCTGACCAAGGACATGACCGAGCCCCTGCCGACCAAGGCGGCACTCGACGCGATGCCGCTCGACGGCAGTCACCCGGTGCTCGACCGCGACGACGTGCACGAGGTGTATGCCGAGTGGCGCGCGGTGCTCGACGACTACGACCCCCCGCGCACGGCCGTCGCCGAGGCCTGGGTGGCCCCGGCGCGCGTTCCCCTCTACGCCAGCGCGCACCTCGCTCGGCCAGGCGTTCAACTTCGACCTGCTCGAGGCCGACTTCGAGGCGGGGCAGTTCCGGCAGGTCGTCGAGAACAACCTCGCCCTCGCCGCCCGGTCCGGCTCGTCGAGCACCTGGGTGCTGTCGAACCACGACGTCGTGCGGCACGCCACGCGCTACGGGCTCCCGGCGCCCGGCCGCACGCCCGACGGTCGCCCCGCCGACCGGCACGGCCGCCGGTGGCTGCTCGCCGGTGGCGTCGACCCGCTCGACGTCGCGGGCGGCATCCGGCGGGCCCGGGCCGCGACGCTGTTCCTGCTCGGGCTGCCCGGGTCGGCCTACCTCTACCAGGGCGAGGAGCTCGGGCTGCACGAGGTGGCCGAGATCTCCGACGCCCGGCGCCAGGACCCCACCCACGCCCGCAGCGCCGGGTTCGACGTCGGCCGGGACGGCTGCCGGGTACCGCTGCCCTGGAGCACGCAGGGGCCGTCGTTCGGGTTCGGCACCGCCGATGCGCACCTGCCGCAGCCCGAGTGGATGGCGCGCTACGCCGTGACCGAGCAGGACGACGACCCGGCATCGACCCTGAGCCTCTACCGCGACGCGCTGGCCCTGCGCCGCAAGCTGCTCGCCGGTGAGGACCTCGAGTGGCGCGAGACCACGCACCCCGACGTGCTGTGGTTCGCGCGGCACCCCGGGTGGGAGGTGGTGACGAACTTCGGCGTCACCGACGTGCCGCTGGAGGGCGCCGAGGTGCTGCTGTCGTCGGGGCCGCTGCGCCCGGGCGTCGTGCCTGCGGAGACGACGGTCTGGGTCGCGCCGGCCCGGTGAGGCCCGTGCTCAGGGGCCGAAGCGGCGCTGCAGGTCGGCGTAGCCGATCGCCCCGTCGAGGAAGCCGAGGGTGCCGGTCTCGAGCAGCTCGTGGCCGGCGCGCTCGAGGAGGCTGAGCGAGGCCCGGGCCAGGCTCCCGCCCAGGCTGACCCGGGTCACGCCGAGCGAGAAGAGCGTGGGCGCGTCGATGGTGTTCGCCAGCCCGGCCACCACGTTGAGCGGGCCGGGGACGGCCTCGGCGAGCCGGCGGATCGTGTCGGCCTCGGCGACGCCCGGCACGAAGATGCAGTCGGCGCCCGCGTCGAGGTACCGGTGGGCCCGCTCGACCGTCTCGGCGAACGCGTCGCCCTCGACGCCGACGAAGTAGGTGTCGGTGCGGGCGTTGAGCACGAACGTGCCGCTGGGCGCGGCGGCGCGGGCGGCGGCCAGCCGGTCGACCGACTCCTCGATGCCGTACAGGCGCCCGTTCCCGGCATCCTCGATGTTGGCGCCCACGGCGCCGACCTCGGCGGCGCGTGCCACGGTGCGGCCGACCTCGTCGGGGGTGTCGCCGTAGCCGTCCTCGAGGTCGGCGCTCACGGGGACGCCGACCGCGGCCACGATGGCGCCGATGTGCTCGAGCATCCGGTCGCGGCCGAACCCGACGCCGTCGGGAACCCCGCAGGCCCAGGCGATCCCGGCACTCGTCGTGGCGAGCGCCGGGAAGCCGACCTGCTCGAGCACCCGGGCCGACCCGGCATCCCACGCGTTGGGGAGCACGAAGCCGGGGCCGGTGTGCAGCGCCAGCAGCGCGGCGGCCTTGTCGATGGCAGGTCCCGTGGGCACCACCTCATGATCGGCCATCGTCAACGATCTGGACAGCCCGGCATCCGGCAGCGCGCCGGACCCCGTACGATTGACCTGCGCCCCGCCGTTTCGGCGAGGACGCACCAGCGACACGGGGGCCGTCACTCGGCCCTTGCACGCGTTCGCGTCGGCTCGGGATGCCGTGCACCCGGGGCGGCGCCCGCCTCGCCTCGAGCTCGGCGGATCCGGCGCCCATGCCGGCATCCCTGCCGTGCCCGACTCAGCACTAAGGAACCGCTTGGCACAGCGAAGTCCGCGCCGGGCCGGCGCGCCGCGCACCACGCCGCGCGACCGGCATCCCCTGCGCGCCGGTGAGGACGAGGGCATCATCCCCGTGCTCGCGAAGACCGTGCGCCAGGTCGAGGCCGCAGCGCAGCGCGGGAAGGTGCGACCCAACGGCCGCACGTCGTACCAGGTCGTGGCCCTGCTGGTGCGCGAGGAGCGCGCCCGGGTCAAGGGCGACACCACCATGTCCGAGGCCGAGCGCACCACCATGCTCACCCGGCTCGACGGCATCGCCACCATCCTGGCCAAGACCGCCGCCCGCGACACCTCCCTGCTCGAGCTGCTGGCCGAGGGCGCGACCGTGTCGCCCGCCGCGGTGGACCTGAAGAACGACATGCTGCGGGCGGCCGGCCGCGAGCCGGAGCCCGAACCCGAGCCGGAGGCCGAGCCGGCCGACGGGCTCTCGCCCGTCGTCCCGTCGCGTGGTGCCGCCCGACGGTCATCGCCCGCCAGCTGGCCAACCCCTTCCTGGCGCCCGACTTCTCGGCGGTGCCGACGCCCCGCCCGAAGACCAACCGGCTGGGCAGCTGGGAGCTGCTGACCCCGCTGTTCCGGGCGTTCGAGTACGGCGGCGACTCCACCTGCATGCCGCTGCCCGAGCCGGACAGCGTGGTGCACGGCATCAAGGGCCTGGAGCTGATGCACCACCAGGCCCAGGTCGTGGCCGCAGCGGCCGCCGGCCACCGCACCTTCCTGCTCGCCGACGAGCCCGGCCTGGGCAAGACCGCGCAGGCGTTGCTGGCCGCCGATGCCGCCGGCGCCTTCCCGCTGCTGGTGGTCGTGCCGAACGTGGTCAAGGCCAACTGGGCGCACGAGGCCGAGCTGTGGACCCCGCGCCGCGCCGCCACCGTCATCCACGGTGACGGCGAGAGCATCGACGGCTTCGCCGACATCGTCATCGTCAACTACGAGATCCTCGACCGGCACGTCGGCTGGCTGGGCCAGCACGGCTTCCGCGGCATGGTGGTCGACGAGGCGCACTTCATCAAGAACAAGTCCTCGCAGCGCTCGCAGCACGTGCTGCAGCTGTCGGAGCGGATCCGCGCCCGCAGCGCCAACGCGCTGTTCATGGCCCTCACCGGAACCCCGCTGATCAACGACATCGAGGACTTCAAGGCGATCTGGCAGTTCCTCGGCTGGATCGACGAGAAGAAGCCGCGGCACGCCCTGATGGCGGCGCTCGAAGAGACCGGGCTCAGCCCCGCCGACCGCGGGTTCTACGCCGCGGCGCGCACCAGCGTCATCGACCTCGGCATCGTGCGCCGGCGCAAGGTCGACGTCGCCGCCGACATCCCGGCCCGGCGCGTGGCCGACCTGCCGGTCGAGCTCGACGACGAGGCGTCGCGCTCCATCCGCGCGGCGGAGCAGGAGCTCGCGCGCCGGCTCGTGGTCCGCTACCGGGCGGCCCGGGCTGCTCGCCCGGTCGACGTCGACGTCGACTCGATCGACCACGACCTGGTGCGCAAGGTCGCGGCCGCCGAGCGCAAGAACGCCGGCACCGACAAGACCGGCGACAACGTGTTCACGGTGATGCGCAAGATCGGCCAGGCCAAGGCCGGCCTCGCCGCCGACTACGCCGCCCAGCTGGCCCGCAACGTGGGCAAGGTGGTGTTCTTCGCCAAGCACATCGACGTCATGGACACCGCCGAGCAGACCTTCGCCAAGCGCGGCATCGGCTACGCCTCGATCCGGGGCGACCAGACGCCCAAGCAGCGCGCGGCCAACGTCGAGGCGTTCCTCACCGACCCCGACGTCGCCGTCGTGGTGTGCTCGCTCACCGCGGCCGGGGTGGGGCTCAACCTGCAGGTCGCCTCCAACGTCGTGCTCGCCGAGCTGTCGTGGACCTCGGCGGAGCAGACCCAGGCGATCGACCGGGTGCACCGCATCGGGCAGACCGAGCCGGTCACGGCCTGGCGGGTCATCGCCGCCCAGACCATCGACCCCAAGATCGCCCAGCTCATCGACGACAAGGCCGGGCTCGCCGCTCGGGCCCTCGACGGCTCCGACGAGGAGGTCGGCTCCTCGGCCGACCTGCAGCTCGAGGCCCTCGTGGCCCTGCTCACCGAGGCGCTCGAGGCCGAGCGCCCGAGCACCGTCGGCGGCTTCGCCCTCGAGTGAGTGAGCTCAGTACCAGTGCGGGGAGCGGGACTGCCACGTGCTCCAGGTGGCGCACGGTGAGCCGTAGACCGACTTGATGTAGCCCATCCCCCACTGGATCTGGGTGGCCGGGTTGGTGAGCCAGTCGCTGCCGGCGCTGGCCATCTTCCAGCCGGGTAGGGCCTGCGGGATGCCGTAGGCACCGGACGACGGGTTGGCGGCACTCCAGCTCCACCCGGACTCGCCGTTCCAGAGGTCGACCAGGCAGGGGAACTGGGTGGCGGGGTCCCAGCCGAACGACGCCATCTTCGACAGCGCGATCTGCTGGGCGGCCCGGGGGCCACCCTTGGCGGCCTGCACCCCCACCAGGCTGGTCGTGGCCAGCCGGGCGGCGGCCTCGCGCTGGTTGACCAGGGTGGCTGCGCCCTTCCTGAGCTCCTCCAACCGCGCCGTCAGGGCCTCCTGCTTCTGGCCCAGCGTGGCCGCTTCGGCCGAGGCCTGCGCGGCGTCCTTCTTCGCCGTGGCCAGCTCGTCGGTGGCACGCGAGGCGGCGATGTCGCGGGCGTTGCGGGCCGAGACGAGCACCCGCTCCTGGAGGTCGGCATCGCGTGCCGCAGCGGTGGCGTTGTCGAGGTCGTCGCGCACCCGGTGGGACTGCGTGTCGATCACCACGGCGAGGTCGGACATCACGCCGGGGGGAGCCAGGACCAAGGTGGTCATGTCCTGCAGGTCGCCGCCCTGCATGTACATCTGGGCCGCGGTGCCGGACAGGAAGCGGTCGGCGACCTCACGGGCGGCGCGGGCCCTCGCCGAGCTCTTCCGTGGCCTGCACCACCGCCGACTCGGCATCCGCCAGCTGCTGCTGGGCCTGCTGCTGGGCGGCCACCGTCTGGGCGACCTGCGCCTGGAGCGCCTCGAGCCGGGCCTCGGCCTTGGCGACCTGCGCCGTGATGTCGGCGACCTCCTTGGCCGCCTTGGCGGCGGCAGCCTTGGCCTTCTTGACCTCCGCGTCGGTCGGCACCGACGGCGTCGGGCTGCTGGGGCTGGGCTTGTTCGCGACGGGCACCACCGGGGGGGCCACCGGTGCGGCCGACGCTGCGGTCGCGCCGAAGGGCACGACGGCCACCGCGAGTGCGACGACCACCGCACCGATCCGGGCCGGACGCGACAGACGCATTATCAGATCATCTCCCGGGCGCACGAGCCTGTCATCCCCCAAACGGACCGATGCAAACGTGTTACTCGCCACCGTCCCGGCCCGCGTTGTGCCGGGCGTAGAGGCCGTGCGTGCGCCGGTAGATGTCGCGGAACGCCGCGTACTGCCGGTCGTGCACCGCCCGGGCAGCCGGGTCGGGGGTGTAGGTGGCCGCGACCGCGACCCGCGACGGCACCTCCGCCCAGTCGAGCGCGCCGACCCCGATGGCCGCGAGCAGGGCGGCCCCGCGGGCGTTGGCCACGACCGGGTCGGCGACCTGGAGCACGGGGGTCTGCAGCACGTCGGCCATCGTCTGGCACCACAGCGCCGAGCTGGCGCCGCCGCCGATGAACCGCAGCGAGGAGAACCCGTCCGGCTGCCCGCGCCGGGTGAAGCGCTCGACCACCTCCAGCATCCAGCGGGTGTTGAGCGCGATGCCCTCGAAGACGCTGCGGGCCAGGTCGGCCCGGGTGGTCGACAGCGACACGTTGAACCAGCCGCCGCGCACCGTCTCGTCGTCGACCGGGGTGCGCTCGCCGTTGAGCCACGGCGTGAAGACGACCCCGTTGCACCCCGGGGGCGCGCTCTGCGCCAGCGCGTTGAGCCGCTCGAGGGCGTCGGCCGGCCGGGGCGAGGCGTCGAGCATGCCGTCCTGGGCGTAGACCACCGAGTCGAGCAGCCAGTCGACGGCCTTGCCGGCGACGTCCTGCACGGTCGCGACCCAGTAGGCGCCGGGCACGACCGAGGGCAGCGAGGCGATGTTGTGCCGGATGTCGGTGCGCTTGAACGGCACGTGGCAGCTCAGCCACGCCGAGGTGCCGACGTAGAGGTGGGCGTCGTAGGGCTCGGTGGCTCCGGCGCCCACGGCCGCCGCGGTGGTGTCGCCGGTGCCGGCGACGACGCGCACCCCGGCGGGCAGCCCCAGCTCGGCGGCGACGTCGGGCAGCACGGTGCCGACCACGCTCGCGGGGGGAACCAGCTCGGGCAGCCGGTCGACGTCGAGGCCGCAGCGGGCGGCCAGATCGGCGTCCCAGACCACCGCGGACGGGTCGCGGTTGTCGGTGCACCAGCGCAGCACGGCGGTGTCCCAGCCGGCGACGGCCCGCCCGGTGAGCCGCATGGTGAGGTACTCGGGCACGTCGAGGAGCCAGGCCGCGGCGGCATCCGCCTCGGGCCGTTCGTGGCGCAGCCACGCCGCCTGGCCGACGGGGTCCTTGCCGGTGCGGGTCGGCACGCCCCCGGTGAGGGACAGCCAGTGCCGCAGGGCCCGCGCGTTGTAGCCGCCGGGCACCCGCAGCCCGCCACCGGTGAGCTGTTGGGAGTAGACCGCTCCGCGGGCGTCCATCCAGGTGAGCGCCGGGTGCACGTGCCGCCCCTGCGCGTCGACGGGCACCAGCCCGCCCCACTGGCTGCTCATGCAGATGGCGGTGACCCGTGCGTACTCACTCGGATGCCGGTCACGCAGTCGCCGGCTCGCCGCCACGATCGCTCGCCACCAGTCGTCGGGGTCCTGCTCGGCGCCGCCGCCGGGCAGCAGCCGCAGGCCGACCGTCTCCTTCTCGTGCCCGATGAGCACACCGTCGGTGCCGGCGAGGGCGACCCGCGGGCCTCCGGTGCCGAGGTCGACACCGAGCACGACGTCGCTCATGGGGTGGCTGCGTCCCGGGTGGCAGCACTCTCGTCGTCGCGGTGCGCCCCGCCGTGCGAGGGCAGCCGGCTCGCCACGATGACGCCCGGCACGGCCAGGAGCGCGAAGGCCCCGAGCGCCAGGTAGGGGTTGCCCACGACGAGCTGTACGACGAGCACCAGGATGGCGCCGCCGAGGTTGCCGGCGAGCAGCAGGAAGCCGGTCGCCGTGGCGGCCCGCTCGGGGCCGGCCTCGAGCTCTGACCAGTCCAGCGCGATGGGCAGGCCGGCGAGCAGGAAGAAGCCGACCACCGCGAGGGCGGCCGCGACCAGCCACAGGGTCGGCAGCACCGACACCAGCGGGAAGGTGACGACGGCGAGCACGGTGGTGGTGAGCAGCACCGTGCGTCGCCGGTCGCGCTTGGCGGCGAGGTCGGGCAGCACGGCCGTGCCGACCAGTCCCGCGATGGTGGTCGTCGCGATGATGGTGCCGCCGGCGTTGGGCATGCCGAGGTCGGCCAGGATCGGGTCGAGCCAGGTGGCCAGCGCGTTGAACAGCCCGACGCCGACGAAGAGCATGGCCGCGAGCTTGAGCAGGAGGCGGTCGTGCCGCAGCCAGCTCAGCGACGGTGCCGGGCCGGCATCCGGGGCGAAGGCGGGTGGCACCAGTGCGAGGGCGACGACGAGCGCGACGGCGCCGACGGTGGCGACGGCGGCGTGCACGCCGAGCAGCAGCGAGAGGCCACCGGCATCCATGAGGTAGCCCGCGGTGGTGGCGGCGATGAGGATGCCGAGGAACTGGGCGCCGCTGCCGACGGCGATGGCGCGGGTGCGCTCGGTCGCCGGGAACCAGCGGGCGGCCACCTTGGTGGTGGCGTTGAGCACCAGTGGCTGGCCGACCGAGAGCACGACCTGCCCGGCGAGCACCCAGCCGTAGGAGTCGGGGTTGACCGCCCGCAGCAGCGCGCCGCCGGCGGTCAGGGCGGCACCGGTCGACAGGGCGAGGCCGAACCGGCGGTCGGCCCACCGGCCGGCCGGGATGGCCAGCAGCACGTAGAGCACGGGGTTGACGACCGCGAGGTCGCCGATCGCGCCCTCGGAGACGCCGAGCGCGTCGGCGGCCCGGGTGGTGACCGGTGCGAACGACAGCCAGAGGATCTGGGTCGAGGCGACGAGGGCGGCGAAGGCGAACAGCAGGGCCCAGCGGGCGGTGCGCACGCGGTGGCCCAGGCCCTGGGCCGTCGTCGCCTCAGACACCGTCGACCATCGAGAAGACCCGGTCGAAGCGCTCGAGCGCGTCGTCGATGACGGCGTCGGTGTCGGCCATCGAGGTGTAGAGCCGCGACCCGGCCAGGGTGATGATGCCGCTGGCGGTGTAGGCGGCGCCCATCTGCTCCATCAGCTGCTTGCGGGGCTTGTTCTCCTTGAAGAGCTTGACCGGGTTGTGCATGTCGAGCAGCATCACGCCGCTGCACTCGAGGTGCACGATCGAGCCCTGGTTGTAGACCACGTAGGGCAGGGCGTGCTTGGCGACGAGCCGCTGCAACCCGGCGGCCAGCCGGTCGCCGGCGCGGCCCGCGACGACGGGGGCGTTGGTGCGGGCCATCTCCTCGATGGCGAAGTAGCCGGCGGCGCAGGACAGCGGGTTGGCCGACAGGGTGCCGCCGACCTGCACGTGCGCGCCGCTCTTCCCGTCGAGGCCAGAGCCGAAGACCGCCATGACGTCCTCGCGGCCGCCGACGCCACCGGCCATCGGGTAGCCGCCCGAGACGGCCTTGCCGAGCACGGTGAGGTCGGGGGTGACGCCGAAGTAGCCTGCGGCGCCGCCCATCCCGACCCGGAAGCCGGTGACGACCTCGTCGAAGACGAGCAGCGCCCCGAACTCGTCGCACAGCTCGCGCACCTTGGCGTTGAAGTCTTCGGGGGCCGGGCGGGTGCCCGACTCGGGGCCGAGCGGCTCGAGCACCACCGCGGCCGTGCCACCACGCGCCCGGTTCTCGATCAGCTTGCGGCGCAACGCCTTCAGGTCGTGCGGGAAGGCCTCGCGGGTGGCGCTGGTGGCGCCGAAGGGGATGCCCTTGGCGTTCATCCGGAAGGTGCCGGGCACCCGCAGGCCGTAGACCAGGGTGTCGGACCAGCCGTGGTAGGCGCCGCCGACCTTGATGACGACCGAGTGGCCCGTGTGGGCGCGCGCGGCACGCACGGCTGCCATGACGGCCTCGGTGCCCGAGCCGAGCGAGCGGTACATCTCGATGTGCGGCATGTAGTGGTGGATCGACTCGGCGAGCTTGAGCTCGTACTCGTGGAACAGCCCGGTCACCGGCCCCGACTCGCGCACCACCTCCGCGACCCGGTCGTTGACCGGCCCGTAGTTGCTGCCGAGCAGCGTCGGCCCCCCGGCCTGGAGGAAGTCGATGTAGACGTTGCCGTCGCGGTCGGTGAGGTGGGCGCCGTCGGCGCGGTCGATGGCGAGCGGGAAGGGGTGGTTGAAGGCGAGGTTGTGCTGCACGCCCCCGGGGATGCGCGACTTGGCGCGGTCGGTGAGCTGCTTGCTGCCCTGGCACTTGGTCTCGAACCACTCGAGCACGTCGTTGAGCGCGTCGTGGCGCAGGCCGCGCACCGGCTGGTCGACCAGGGCCTTGAGCCGCGCCATGGTGTCGTCGACGTCGGGGTAGCTGCTGATCGCGTAGCCGAGGCGGGCCGACTCGGCGCCGGGCGCCTCGACCGGCACCAGGGCCGCAGCGGGCTCCGCGACGGAGAACGCCTCGCGGGCGGCGACGACAGCGCTCGCCGCTGCATCGGCGCTGGGGAGCGGCACGGCATCCGAATCGTGCTGCGCGGGAACGGACTTGGTGATCTGGGCGGCGATGCGCTTCTCGTCGCTGCGCAGCTTGGCGAAGGCGATCTCACGGATCGCCGTCGGGATCGTGTGGACCTTGCCCGACTCCGTCGCCAGGGCCATCAGGTAGGCGATGGAGACCTTCTCGAGCAGGGCCATGTTGAACACGGCACGCTCGGGGTCGGTGCCCACGGCCACGATGCCGTGGTTGGCGAGGATGAACGCGTTGTCGCCGCTGGTGATCTTCTTCTGCACGTTCCTCGCCAGGAGGCCGGTGCCGGAGGGGGCGTAGTCGATGATCGCCACCTCGCGGCCCAGGAAGCGCACCTGCTCGTCGGTGAGTGCGGGGATGGGGCGGCGCAGCACGGCCAGGGCCGAGGCGTAGGGCTGGTGGGTGTGCACGATGGCGTTCACGTCGGGGCGCGCGCGGTAGATGTTGGCGTGCATGCCGCACTCGATCGACGGCGCCAGCGCGGCCGCGGCGCGGTCGGCATCCGGCACGTGCTGGCCGTCGAAGTCGACGATGCAGACGTCCTCGACCCGCATCCGGTCGTAGGAGTAGTTGCTCGGGGTCACCGCGTAGAGCCGCCGCCCCGGCACGCGCACCGAGACGTTGCCCTCGGTGGCCTTGAGGTAGCCGCGCTCGAGCATCGTGCGACACATGTCGATGACGTGCTGGCGGGCGGAGACGTGCTCCACGGGGTCCTCCTGTCGGGCGCGCGGGCGGGGTCGCCCGGGACAAGGGTGCCAGCAAGTCTGGACGGATGTCCAGACTCTTGGCACAATCGTCCCATGCCGATCCGACCAGCCACCCACCGGGCCAGCGGCCGGGCGCGCCGGGCCGCCCTGCTCGACGCCGCGGTCGAGGAGATCGCCGAGCAGGGCGTGGCCGGCGTGACGCACCGGGCGATCGCGGCCCGGGCCGGCATGTCGACCTCGACGACGAGCTACTTCTTCTCCTCGCTCGACCAGCTGGTCGCCGCCGCGCTGCACGTGGTCGGCGAGCGCATCGTGGCGCGGGTCGACGCCGTGACGGCGCAGGTCGTCGACGCCGAGCTGGCACCTCACGAGGCGATCGACCGGTTCGTCGACGCGGTGATGTCCGAGCCCGAGCCCGACACGGTGGCGCAGTTCGAGATCTACCTCGAGTGCCGGCGCCGGCCGCAGCTGCAGCCGACCGCGCACCGGATCATGGCGAGCATCGAGGGCGGCGCCGCGGCCTCGTTGGAGGCGATGGGCATCGCGGATGCCGCGCAGCGGGCGCCGATGGTCGTGGCGCTGCTCGACGGGCTGGCCCTGCACCGGCACGCCCGGCCCCGGCCCGGCGACCGGCAGGTGCTCACCGACGCGCTGTACTCGCTGCACCGCGGGTTCGTCGAGGCCGACGCCGACGCGCACGCCGGCAGTCGAGAGTAGACAACGCGCCGCGGGCAGCCTGACGGGGCGGAGTGTTCTCGACCGTCGACCGGCTCTCAGAGCACCTGGTTGCCGTACATCTCGCCCAGCGGGTCGGCGATGAGCTCGATACGTGCGCCGTCGGGGTCGCGGAAGTAGACCGACACCCCGCTGTGCACCTCGTGCTCGACCCCGGCCTCGGTCAGCCGCTCGACGAGGGCGTGCCACTTCTCGGGCTCCACCGAGATGGCCATGTGGTGCAGCCCGCCGAGCACCTCGGCGTAGGGCCCGACGTCGAGCCCGGGGAAGTCGAAGAAGGCCAGCAGGTTGGAGTTGCCGATGTCGAAGAAGAAGTGCGACGAGCCGGGGTAGTCACGGTTCTCGATCAGCTCGGTCAGCGGGAAGCCGAGCACGTCCTGGTAGAAGCGCACGGTGCGCTCGACGTCGCTGCTGACCAGGGCGGTGTGGTGCAGGCCGCGAGCGGTGGATGCCGGGCGCTCGCCGCCGGGGCGCAGGTGGGCCTCACGGATCTGCTGCCGGCGCGTTTCGAGCTCGGCGGGGCTGGGCACGGCGGGATCGGTCGTGGTCATCGGTTCTCCTCGATCTGGTGGGGTGACGGGGTGGCGGGGTCGGCAGGCACGGCACCGTCGGCAGCGACGCGGATGCCGGTGTGCTCGATCGCGGTGCCCCGGGTCGCGTACGTCAGCAGGCCGACGACGCCGTCGCGGTCGACCGGACGCGGGTTGGGGTAGGGCCGCGCGGTGGCCAGCTCGGCGGCGCGCGCCACGTCGGCGAGGGCGAACCCGAGCGCGTCGAGGCGCACCGGGCCACCGAGCTCGGCGACCAGCGCCTGGAGGCCCGATGGCGCGTCATCCACCCCCAGCGCCGCGGCGGCCGCGCTCATCGCCTCCGGTGCGGCCTGGGCGTTGTAGGCCATCGCGTGCGGGAGCACCACGGTGTGGGTGGGTGCGTGCGGGAGGCCGAAGCTGCCACCGAGGGTGTGGCAGAGCTTGTGGTGCAACCCCATTCCCACGGCCTCGAGGCACCGGCCGGCCAGCCACGCCCCGTAGAGCAGGTCGGCGCGGGCGTCGAGGTCGTCGGGGTCGCGCTGCAGCGACCGCAGCCCGGCGGCCAGGGCGCCCAGACCCTCAACGGCCATCGCGTCGGTCTCCGCGGTGCGGTCCGGGGCATACAGCGCCTCGACCGTGTGGGCCATCGCGTTGACCGCGCTCGTGACGGTGACGGGCCACGGCAGTGTCGTGGTGAGTGCCACGTCGTAGACGACCACCCGCGGCAGGATCTCCGGGCCGGTGCGGGTCACCTTCTCGCCGTCGGCCGTCTCGCCGAGCAGCGAGGTGACCTCGGAGCCGGCGTAGGTGGTGGGCACCACCAGGTGCGGCAGGCCGGTGCGGGCGGCGAGCGCCTTGCCCAGCCCGGTGGTCGAGCCGCCGCCGACCGAGACCACCGAGTCGGCGGCCAGCTCGCCCACCCGGGCGAGGGCCGCCTGCGTCACCTCGACCGGCGTGTGCGGGGCGGCGCCGTCGAAGATGCCGGCCGCGGCCCCGCCGAGCACTGCCGCCACCTGCTGCGCGAGACCCCGCTGGCCGGGGGTCGAGAGCACCAGCGCGCGCCGGCCCCCGACCGCCGCGAGCTCGGGCGCGACCCGCGAGAGCGTGCCGACGCCGAAGACGGTCCGCGACGCGCCGGTGTCGTGCTCGAAGGAGTGCATGGTCCGTCCTCGGGTTGCGTTTCCCGATTCTGGCCCAGATCGCCGCGGAAGGGCAGCGGCACCATGCTGCGGGCTGCCCCTAGGGTGGCGCGCGTGACGCTCTCGCCGCGGGTCCGGCTGATGCTGGCCAGCGCGCTGATGCTGTTCGTCGAGCTCGCCCTGATCCGGTGGACGTCGTCGAACAACCTCTACCTGGTGCACCTCACCAACTTCGTGCTGCTGGCGAGCTTCCTCGGCATCGGCCTGGGGTTCCTGCGCGGCACCCGGGGGCGCGACATCTTCCCGATGGCCCCGGCCCTGCTGGCGCTGCTCGTCGCGTTCGTGCTCACCTTCACGGTGCGCACCGGCATCAACACCGCGGGTGGCTGGGCCCTGGTCGGGAACTTCGGCATGGCGCCGCTGCCGCGCTGGCTCTCGCTCACCGTGATCTTCGTGCTCACCGTCGCCACCCTGGGCACGATCGCGCAGGAGGTGGCCCGCACCTTCTCGCTGCTTCGAGCCGCTCGACGCCTACCGCCTCGACATCGGTGGCTCGCTGCTCGGCATCGTCACCTTCGCCGGGCTGTCGTTCCTGCGGATGCCGCCGCTCGCCTGGGCGGTGCTCTCGGCCGTGGTGTTCGTCGTGCTGCTCGGGCCGCGAGTGCGGTCGTGGCGCTGGTTGCCCGCGGCCGGCATCGCGGTCACCGTGGTGGTGCTGGGGCTGGAGTCGTTCCTCGGCTCCTACCAGTGGTCGCCCTACTACAAGATCCGCACCGACGCGGCGTCGGGCGGCAACGTGCGCATCGACGTCAACAACACCCCGCTGCAGACCACCGCCTCGGTCGCGCAGATCACCAAGGACTCGCCGTTCTACCTGTACCCCTACACGTACGCCGGGCCGCACGACCGGGTGCTCGTGGTGGGCGCGGGCACGGGCAACGACGTCGCGGTGGCGCTGAGCAAGGGCGCCCAGCAGGTCGACGCGGTCGAGATCGACCCCGCCCTGGTGCAGATCGGCCGCGAGCGGCACCCGGACCGGCCCTACTCCGACGCGCGGGTGAGCGTGCACGTCGACGACGGGCGCGCCTTCATGGAGCGCACCTCCAACCGCTACGACCTGGTGCTGTTCGCCCTGCCCGACTCCGCCACCATCGTCACCGGGCAGTCGGCGCTGCGGCTGGAGAACTACCTGTTCACCACCCAGGCCCTCGACCGGGCGCGCTCGCTGCTGGCCCCCGGCGGCACCTTCGCGATGTACAACTACTACGAGCCGTGGCTGCTCGACCGCTACGCCAACACCATCCGCACCGTCTACGGCACGGCTCCCTGCCTGCAGCTCGGCCCCAGCAACGGCCCGCGCCAGCAGGCCGTGATGACGCTTCGCGCCGACGCGTCGACCGGCGGCTGCACGACCACCTGGACCCCTCGGGTCGGCAACCTCGAACCGTCGGTCGACGACCGGCCCTTCCCCTACCTCGGCACCCGCACCATCCCGTCGTTCTACCTGGTCATGCTCGGGCTGGTGCTGCTGGCCTCGCTCGTGCTGGTGCGCTGGGTCGGCGGGCCACTCAAGAAGATGGCGCCCTACACCGACCTGTTCTTCATGGGAGTGGCGTTCCTGCTGCTCGAGACCAAGAACGTCGTGCAGTTCGCCCTGCTCTTCGGCACCACCTGGGCGGTCAACGCGGCGGTCTTCACCGGTGTGCTGCTCAGCGTGCTGGCGGCCATCGAGGTGGCCCGGCGGGTGCGCATCTCGCGACCGGTGCTGCTCTACCCCGCCCTGCTGGGGGCGCTCGCCCTCGCCTGGCTGGTGCCGGGCGACCTGCTGCTCGACCTCTCGCCGGTGCCCCGGTTCCTGGTTGGCGTGACCATCGCGTTCCTGCCGATCTTCGTGGCCAACCTCATCTTCGCCGTGCGCTTCAAGGGGGTCGGTGAGTCGACGACCGCGTTCGGCGCGAACCTCCTGGGCGCCATGGTCGGCGGCGCGCTGGAGTACCTCGCGCTCATCCTCGGCTTCAACGCCCTGCTCGTCGTCGTGGCCGTCTGCTACAGCCTCGCCCTGCTCACCGGGCGCAAGCACCTGGTGCCGGCGGGCCCCTAGCCCGGTGTGCCGCCGGGAAGCACGGCCGCGATGGCGCTGATCTCGATGAGCCCACCCGGCACGCCGATGCCGGCCACGAGCGCCGCCGTGACCAGCGGCGGCGCCCCGCCGCCGGCGAGCTTGGGGGCGATGGCGCCGTAGGCGGCGTTGAGGTCGGCGTCGGCGTGGATGAGCACGGTCCACTGCACGACGTCGGCGAGCGAGGCACCGGCCGCCTCGAGGGCGACGACGGCGTTGTCGAGCGCCCGGCTCGACTGCTCACCGACGTCGTGCGGAGACGACCGCACCGGTCTCGTCGACGCCGTTCTGGCCGCCGACGTAGATCGTGGTCGCGCCGGCGGGGACGACGGCGACGTGGCTGAAGGCGGGGCTCACGACGAGCCCCTGGGGCTGCAGGCGGGTGATCTCCATGCCGACCACCGTGCCACCGGCCACCGACACCGGTGGGTTCCGCGGCGCCCGGACCGCTCGGGCTGGGCCGCTTGCCGCACCAGCCGGATGACGGGCAGCTCGCGGTCGGTCTTCTCCTGGTAGCCCCCGAACTGCGCCGACGCGGCGGCGCCGGCCCCGGCAAGGTCAGCCGACGGTCATCCCACGGCGGCGGCCAGCAGCTCGAGCACGTGCTGGTAGGGGTGGCCGGTCGCCCGGGTCATGCCCAGCTCGCAGGTGCGGTTGCACGACGCGTACGCGTCGAACGGCCCGGCATCCGCGATCTCGGCCGACTGCACCCCGGTCGCCGACGCCGTCAGCTCGGGGTGCAGCATCCCGCGGTCGCCCGCGAAGGCGCAGCAGCCCCACGAGTCGGGCACGAACACCTCGTCGGCCACGGCCCGAGCCACCGTCAGCAGCGCGTCGTTCATCCCCAGCTCGGTCGACGAGCAGGTCGGGTGCAGCGCGACGCGCCCCACCCGCCGAGGCGCCGGCAGCAACGGCAGCACGTGGGCCGCCACGAAGGCAACGGCGTCGACGACCCGGATGCCGGCATACCGGCTGTCGCTCTCGGCCGCGTGCGCGAGGCTGGTCACCAGTCCCTCGGTGCACGACGCGGCGTCGCTGACCACCTCGAGCTCGCCGCCGCGGGTCGCCTCCCACAGGGCCTGCGCCACGCGGGCCTCCATCTCGGCCGCCCCGTCGCGCATGCCCTTGGACCGCCACGGCGTGCCGCAGCACAGACCGGGAAGGCCGGGCGGGGCCACGAGCCGCACGCCGGCGCGGCGGCAGAGCGCGACGAAGGCGTCGCGCACCCCCGGGCCGACGTCGGTCGGCCCGAACATCGCCCCGACGCACGCGGCGAAGTACACGACCTCGCGCACCACCACGGACGACGTCGGCGACCCGCCCGCGCTCGCGTCGGGCCGGCGCCGCCCGCCGCCGGGCAGCTCGCCCGACCACCGCGGCACGACGTCGGCGTCGCCCACACGTCGCGCGAGCTCGTTCGGTACCTGCACCACCGGGTCGGGCAGCGCGCGCGCCAGGGTGAGCGCGGTGGCCGCAGCCCGCGAGGTCCCGTCCCAGTGGCGGGCCGCGCTGCGCCAGGCCCAGCCGGCGACCGGGCCGGCCGCCTCGGCGCGCAGCCGCTTGGTCAGGTCACCGGTGTTGATGTCGACCGGGCACGCGGTCTGGCACATGCCGTCGACCGCGCAGGTGTCGATGGCGTCGTACTCGTAGTCGCCCTCGAGCTCACGCAGCAGGGCCAGGTTCCCGGCCTGCTCGGCGGCCCGCATCTCGCGCCGCAGCACGATGCGCTGGCGAGGCGTCGTCGTGAGGTCGCGGCTCGGGCACACCGGCTCGCAGTAGCCGCACTCGACGCAGCGGTCGACCTCGGCCTCCACGGTCGGGGCCACCTTGATGTTGCGGGTGTGCTCGTCGGGGTCGTCGCTGAGGATGACGCCGGGGTTGAGCAGCCCCCGCGGGTCGCACAGCCGCTTGACCTCCTTCATCACGTCGTGCAGCTCGTCGCCGTACTGCAGCCGCACGAAGGGGGCCATGATCCGCCCGGTGCCGTGCTCGGCCTTGAGCGACCCCTCGTGCCCCAGCACCAGCGAAACCATGTCGTCGGTGAACGCGAGCAGGCGGTCCATCCGGCCGCCGCCCTCGAGCCGCTCGTTGAGCATGAAGTGGATGTTGCCGTCCTTGGCGTGCCCGAAGATGACGGGGTCCTCGTAGCCGTGCCGCGCGAACAGCTCGATGAGCGTCTCGCAGGTCGGCAGCAGCGCCGGCACCGGCACCACGATGTCCTCGAGCAGCGCGGTGGTGCCGCTCGGGCGGGCCCCGGCCACCGCCGCGTACAGGCCCTTGCGGGTGTTCCACAGCCGGGCGCGGGAGGCAGGGTCGGACGCGAGCGCCGCCGGCGTGCTCACCGGCAGCCGGGTCAGCCCCGGCAGGGCCGCCTCGCCCAGTGCGGTGACCTCGGCCGCCGTGAGGGCCTGGTACTCCACGAGCAGGGCGGCGTGCCGGTCGACGGTGATGCGCCGCAGCGCCTCGTCGGCCTTCGGGTCGGCCTGACCGACGCGCAGCGACGCGGCATCCATCAGCTCGATCGTGGCGGGGGCGGTCTCGAGGATCGCCGGCAGCGACCCGGTCGCCGCGCTGAGGTCGTCGAAGACCAGCAGCCCGGTCATCGCGTGCGGCAGCAGCGGCACGGTGTGCATCACCACCGACGCGACGAAGGCCAGCGTGCCCTCGCTGCCGACGACGAGGTGGGCCAGCACGTCGACCGGCCGGGTGTGGTCGAGGAAGGAGTTCAGGCCGTAGCCCATCGTGTTCTTCATCGAGAACTGCTGCTCGAGGGTGCGCACGGATGCCGCGTTGCCGCGCACCCGCTCGCGCAGCCGGTCCAGCCCGGCGTACAGCTCGGGCTCCAGCGCCCGCAGCCGCTCGTCGGCGTCGGGCGCGCCGGTGTCGAGCACGGTGCCGCTCGGCAGCACCAGCACCAGCGAGTCGAGGGTGTTGTAGGTGTTGGCCGCGGTGCCGCACGCCATCCCGCTGCTGTTGTTGTTCACCACACCGCCGAGGGTGCAGGCGATCTCGCTCGCCGGGTCGGGGCCGAGCTTGCGGCCGTGCCGGGCGAGCCGGGTGTTCACCGCCCGCACGGTGGCACCGGGCCCGACGCGCACCCGCATCCCGTCGTCGAGCACCTCGATGCTGCGGAAGTGCTTGCGGGTGTCGACCAGGATGCCGTCGGTGCCGGCCTGCCCCGACAGGCTCGTGCCGCCGGACCGGAACGTGATGGGGATGCCGTGCGCCGCCGCCGCGCCCAGGAGGCGGCCGACCTCGGCCGCGTCGACGGGCTCGGCCACCGCCTGCGGCACGAGGGCGTAGTGCGAGGCGTCGTGCGACATCTTGAGCCGGTCGATGGCCCGGGTGCGCAACCGGCCCGGCTCCCCGAGCGCCGCGGCGAACGCGCCGACGACGACCGGGTCGGCCGGGGTGAGCGGGCTCGTCACGGCGTGACGACCATCCAGCCGAGCACGTCGGTCGACTGCAGGTAGACCAGCGAGCACATGCCGAACAGCAGGCCCAGGCTCCACCAGATGACCTTGCGGAACAGCACGCTCTCCTTGCCCTCCATGCCGACGACGGCGGCGGCGATGGCGAGGTTCTGCGGCGAGATCATCTTGCCCAGCACGCCACCGGAGGTGTTCGCCGAGGCGAGGAGGTACTCGCTGATGCCGGTCTCCTTGGCGGCCGTCACCTGCAGCACGCCGAACAGCGAGTTCGACGAGGTGTCGGACCCGGTGACGGCGACGCCGATCCAGCCGACCGACGCCGAGAGGAAGGCGAACAGCGCGCCGGTCTCGGCCAGCGCCGTGCCCAGGGTGCCGGTCTGGCCGGAGAAGTTCATGACGTAGGCCAGGGCCAGCACGGCGACGACGGTGAGGATGGTGTAGCGGAAGTCGACGATGACCTTGCCGAGGGACCGCACCGCCTTGCCGGGGCTCACCCGGTAGACGAGGGCGGTGAGGATGCCGGCGATGAGCAGCACGGTGCCCGCGGCGGTGAACACGTTGAGGTTGAAGGTCGCGGCGGCCGGGGTCTTGCCGGCCGCGTTGAGGATCTCCAGGCCCGGCCACTGGAACTTCCAGCCCGAGTGCGTGTCGAGGTAGGTCTTCAGCGGGCCGAACGAGACCAGGGTGAACAGGGCCACGACGATGAGGTAGGGCGCGAAGGCCATCAGCGTCTCGCGGCCGGAGACCGGCCCGGTGGTCGGGCCGCCGCTCTCGCCGAGGTGCGGCGGGGGCTCGGGGTCGTCCTCGTCGACGAGGGTGGTGGTGCCGGCGGCCGACCGGTGCTGCCGGCGCCGGAGGCGACACCGACCTGCGAGGCGGCCGCCGGGGGTGCGGGCGGTGTCGGCGGAGGAGATGCCGTCGGTGCCGAGCACCTCGGAGGGCGACCAGACCCGCAGCAGCGCGACGACGGCCAGGGCACCGGCGAAGGAGGCGACGATGTCGGCCACCTGGTAGTTCCAGAAGTTGGAGGTGAGGAACTGCCCGACGCTGAAGGCGAGCCCCGCGACGACGGCCGGGAGCCACGCCTCGCGCAGGCCCCTCCTGCCGTCGACCATGAACACGAGGATGAGCGGCACGAACAGGGCGAGGATGGGGGTCTGCCGGCCGACCATGGCGCCCAGGCTGGCCGGGTCGAGACCGGTGATCTTGCCCAGCGTCGTGATCGGCACCGCGACGGCCCCGAAGGCCACCGGTGCGGTGTTCGCCACGAGGGCGACCGCGGCGGCCTTGACCGGGCGGATGCCGACCGCCATCAGCATCACCGCGGTGACGGCCACCGGGGTGCCGAAGCCGGCCAGCGCCTCGAGCAGGGCGCCGAAGCAGAAGGCGATCAGGATCGCCTGCACCCGCTGGTCGGGCGACACCGACGCGAACGCCCGGCGCAGCACCAGGTCGTAGCCGGTGAGCTCGGTGAGCCGGAAGATCCAGATCGCCGTCAGCACGATGTAGATGATGGGGAAGAGCCCGAAGGCACCACCCTCGGTGGCGGTGATCAGCGCCTGGCTGGCCGGCATCCCGAAGAAGGCGACGGCGACCACGATGGCGACGACCAGGCTGGTCAGCCCGGCCTGCCAGGCCTTCCACTTCAGCGCTCCGAGGAGCACGAACAGCGTGATGAGGGGTAGGGCGGCGACGAGCGCGGAGAGCGCCAACGATCCGCCGACGGGGGCTGCTTCTGGCTGGAACACGTGGGACTCCCTTGTCCGGATCCGAGTATCGTCCGACAATATGACCCGTATACTTGTCATGCAATCGGTAGGCAGGGTGCCCTGTGTCACACGGCGATGCCTTGACGGCCGGTCGCTGCTTGGCTGAAACCGCCCGACGAGCCACGAAGGAGGCGCCGGTCGTGAGCACGCTGCGCACCGTGTCGGTGGTCGACGCCCTCGTCGACACCCTGCGGGCCCGGGTGCTCGACGGGCACCTGCCGCCGGGGGCCGTGCTGGTGGAGGCGGACATCGCCACGGAGTTCGGCATCTCGCGCCCCACGGCCCGCACGGCCATCACCCAGCTCGTGCACGAGGGGCTGCTGCGCCGCCAGCCGCACAAGTCGGCCCACGTGCCGGTGCTCTCGCGCGCCGACGTCGAGGACCTGTTCCTCGTGCGGATCCCGCTCGAGATCGGCGTGGTCGGTGCGGTCGTGGCGCAGGGTGCCCCGCCGGCCGGCGCCGGCCTGGCCGTCGCGGCCCTGTCCGGAGTGCCCGACGACGCGCCGCACAGCGTGTTCGTCGACGCCGACCTCGACTTCCATCGCGCCCTGGTCGCCTCGGTGGCCAGCCCGCGGCTGAGCCGCCTGTATGCCGCGCTCTCCGGCGAGATCCACCTCTCGATGGTGCAGTCGCGCTACGTGCTCGGTCGAGACCGGATCGCCCGCGAGCACCGGCAGGTGCTCGAGGCGCTGGAGGCCGGGGATGCCGCGCTCGCGGAGGAGCGGATGCGCGCCCACCTCGAGGGCGCCCGCGAGGCGCTCGCGGACAGCCTGGGGCCCGACGCCGACTGATTGCGGATCTCCCACCCGAAGCGCGGGTGAAGATCCGCACTGAGTCGCGGAGTGGTGGGGGCCACAGACGCCGAGTTCGCACGTTCTGAGCCGCCCCCGGAGCACGGCCACAGCCGCCGTTACCGTTTTGTGATGTAGGTAGATCCCCGCCGCCGCGCGGAGGTCAGCACTCTGGAGTCAGAAATGTAAGCGCTTTCAATGACGAAGGCAGGACCATGGCTGACGCCGATGACGCACGCCGGGGAGCGACGATCTACTCCGTCGCCGACCAGGCCGGCGTCAGCATCGCCACCGTCTCGCGGGTGCTGCAGGGGTCCTCACTGGTCTCCGAGCGCACCACCCGCAAGGTGCTCGATGCCGTGGCCCAGCTCGACTACCTGCCCTCGGGCGCCGCCCGCAGCCTGGCCGTGCGCCACCACGCCACCTACGGCCTGGTGCTGCCCGAGCTGAGCGGCCCCTACTACGCCGAGCTGCTCGTCGGCTTCGAGACCCGCGCCGCCGACCTCGACCAGAGCGTGATGCTCGTGCTGGCCGGCACCAAGGAGGACCGCGACCGGGCGGTGCGCACCCTGGCCGGCCGGGTCGACGGCATCGCGGTGCTCGGGTCCGACGCCGCCAACATCGGCAGCATCGGCAAGCCGGTCGTGGTCATCGCCGGCCACGCCCGGGCCGGCATCGAGGCGATCGCCGCCGAGAACGTCGAGGGCGCGCGCCGGCTCACCGAGCACCTGTTCGGCCACGGCCGCACCCACCTGCTCTTCGTCGGCGACACCGACGCGGCTCCTGACCTGTTCGAGCGCTACGAGGGGTTCGTCGCCGCCCACGCGCGCGCGGGCTGACCGCCGCCGACCCGGTGCGCGCGGAGTTCCGCGAGCGCGACGGCACCGCCGTCGCCGACCGGTTGCTCGCGGGCGACTTCACCGCCGACGCCCTGGTCTGCGGCAACGACGAGCTCGCCCTGGCCGTGATGGCCCGCCTCACCGACGGCGGCGTCGACGTGCCGGGCGACATCGCGATCGTCGGCTGGGACGACGTCATGACGGCCCGCTACGTGCGGCCCGGCCTGACCACCGTCCGCCAGCCGGTACAGGAGCTGGGGGCGCTGGCCGCCGACCGGCTGCACGACCTGGTCTCCGGCGCCCCCCCGAGCGCCGAGCGCCGGGTGCTGGCCACCGAGGTGGTGATCCGCAGCTCCTGCGGGTGCCCACCGGGCCACCCCGCCGGGTAGCGACCCGGCCTCCGCCGGCTCGCCACGGCATCCGTTCACAACACCACACCCACCCCACCGATTCACGCATCCCACCAGAAAGTGAGAGACCGATGAGACGCACCTCCGCCATCACCCTGGCCGGCGTCACCGCGCTTGCCCTGACCGTGTCCGCCTGTGGACGCTCCGACGCCGGCAGCGGCGCCGCGCAGACCGGCAAGGCGGTGAGCTCGGGCGCGGCCACGGGCACCATCACCATGTGGGCCATGGGCGCCGAGGGCGAGAAGCTGCCCCAGCTCACCAAGGAGTTCGAGGCCGCCAACCCCGGCGTCAAGGTGCAGGTCACCGCGATCCCGTGGGATGCCGCGCACGACAAGTTCACCACCGCGATCACGGCGAACAAGACGCCCGACGTCGCCATGGTGGGCACCACCTGGATGGGCGAGTTCGCCGGCATGAACGCCCTCGACCCGACGCCCGGCACCGTCGACACATCGGCGTTCTTCGACGGCGCGCAGAAGACCACCGAGGTGAACGGCACCTCCTTCGGGGTGCCCTGGTACGTCGAGACCCGGCTGGTCTTCTACCGCACCGACCTCGCCAAGAAGGCCGGCATCACCGCGCCGCCCACCGACTGGGCGGGCCTGAAGGACATGGCCAAGGCGATGCAGGACAAGGCCGGCGCGAAGTACGGCATCGGCCTGCAGGCCGGCGGCACCGGCTCGTGGCAGTCGGTGATGCCGTTCGCGTGGTCCGCCGGTGCCGACCTCACCAAGGACGGCGGCAAGGCCTACAACTTCGACAGCCCCGAGGTGCTCAAGGCCTCGCAGTACTACCAGTCGTTCTTCACCGACGGCATCTCCGACAAGGCGGCCCCGGCCACCCCGACGACCGAGCCCGACTTCGCCAGCGGCAAGGTGCCGATGTTCATCTCCGGCCCCTGGATGATGTCCGCGGTCGAGAAGGCCGGCGGCAAGGGCTTCAAGGACAAGTACGACGTCATGCAGATCCCGGCCGACAAGCAGTCCTCGTCGTTCGTCGGCGGCTCGAACCTCGTCGTCTTCAAGAACACCAAGAACCGCGACTCGTCGTGGAAGCTCGTCAACTGGCTCTCCGACCCCAAGACGCAGGTCAAGTGGTACGGCATGTCCACCGACCTGCCCGCGGTCAAGAGCGCCTGGCAGGACCCGGCACTGACCGCTGACAAGAAGCTCGCGGTATTCGGCAAGCAGCTCGAGACCGCGCAGGCCCCGCCGTCGTTCCCGACCTGGGAGCAGGTCGTCACCTCCTTCGACACCGAGATGGAGAAGGTCACCAAGACCGGCGCCGACCCGGCGGCTGCGCTGAAGACCGTTCAGAAGCAGGCCGAGTCCATCGGGACCGGAAGCTGACCATGTCCACCGCCACCGAGCGCGATGCCGCTGCGCTCGCCGCGTCCCCCGGCACCGCCGGGCCGGTTCTCCCCTCCCGCCGCCGGACCTCCGGCCGCCGGCGGGAGGGGTGGGCCGCGTGGACCCTCGCGCTGCCGTTCTGCCTGCTCTTCCTCGTCTTCACGCTCTGGCCGGTGCTCCAGTCGCTGTTCATGAGCTTCACCGACACCAAGGCCAAGGACCTGAAGAGCCCGTTCGCGGTCGACATCATCGGCATCGAGAACTACACGCGGGCGCTGTCCGACGAGACCTTCCTCCACGCGATTCGCAACACCGCCTACTTCGTCCTCCTCGGGGTCCCCCTGACCATGACCCTGGCGCTGGCCGCCGCGGTCGCGCTGGACCGGGGCATCACGAAGTTCCGGTCGGTCTTCCGGCTGGGCTTCTACACACCGGTCGTGACCTCGATCGTCGCGGTCGCCGTGGTCTGGCAGTTCCTGCTGCAGGACGACTTCGGCCTGATCAACACCGCCCTGGGCTGGGTCGGCATCGACGGCCCGAACTGGCTCGGTGACGCCAACTGGTCGATGCCGGGCCTGATCATGATGGCGTCCTGGCGCAACTTCGGCACGGGGATGATCATCTTCCTCGCGGGGCTGCAGGCGGTGCCGTGGATGCTGCACGAGGCGGCCGCCATCGACGGCGCCAACGCGTGGCAGCGGTTCCTCCACGTCACGCTGCCCCTGCTGCGCCCGGTGATCCTCTTCGTCTCGGTGACGACGATCATCGGCTACCTGCAGTTCTTCGAGGAGCCCTTCGTCATGACGAACGGCGGTCCGCTCGACAGCACCATCTCGATGTCGCTGTACACCTACAAGCAGTTCGGCTTCGGCAACTACGGGTACGCGGCGGCCCTGGGCTACATCATCTTCGTCGCCGTCGCGGTGATCACCGCGCTCCAGTTCCGCGCCCTGCGAGAGAACACGTGAGGCCGACATGACCCACCCAACCAAGAGTCGCTGGTGGCTCTACGCCATCCTCTCGATCGCCGTCCTGGCGGTCGCCGCACCGTTCATCTGGATGTTGCTCGGCAGCTTCAAGAGCACCACCGAGCTGCGCCAGAGCCCGCCGACGTGGTGGCCCGAGGACCCGTCCCTCGACAACTACCGGCAGCTGTTCTCCAAGGCGAGCTTCGGCGCGTACTTCATGAACTCGACGATCGTCGCGGTGGTCGTCACCGCGGGCAACCTGCTCTTCTGCTCGATGGTCGGCTACGCCCTGGCCATGCTCGACTTCCCGGGCCGGAACGTGCTGTTCGGCATCATCATGGGGACGCTGCTCATCCCGGGGATGGTCACCTTCGTCCCGCAGTTCGTGCTCGCCGCGAACGTCGGGCTCGTCGACACCCTGCCGGGGCTGTTCCTGCCGTTCCTCGTGGCACCGTTCGGGGTCTTCCTCATGCGGCAGTACATCAAGGGCATGCCTCGGGACCTGCTCGACGCCGGACGCGTCGACGGCGCCGGCGAGCTGAGGATCTTCTGGCGGATCATCCTGCCGCTGTGCGGGCCCGCCCTGGCGACGCTCGGCATCCTCACCTTCCTCGGCAGCTGGAACAACTTCCTGTGGCCCCTGGTGGTCGCACAGACCGAGGACACCTACACCCTGCCCGTCGCCCTCGCCCTGTTCTCCAAGGGCCAGAACGCCACGAACTACGGCCTGCTCCTGGCCGGGGCCACGGTCGTCGTCATGCCGATCCTGCTGCTCTTCCTCGCCTTCCAGCGCAAGTTCATCGAGGGCATCGCCACGACCGGCATCAAGTAGACCCCTCCCGTCACGCGCCGCCCGGCCACCCCGGGTGCCAGTGACCCCACCCCGAACGAAAGGCCTGACCATGTCTGACCCGAACATCCCAGGGCGCCGGCACGTCATCGTCGGCGGCGCCGCGATGCTCGCCGCGCTCGGGCTCAGCCCACGCGCGGAGGCCAGCGCCGCCCCGGCATCCGCACCTGCGGCGGCACCGGCCGGGAAGCCCGGCTCTCCCTCGCGCCTGCACCAGTGGGCCGCCGACACGTGGCACAGCCTCGACGCGATGACCGACCCGGCCACCGGCCTGCCCGCCGACAACATCCCCGAGTCGCTCGCGGCCGGTGACCGCTCCGGCTACACCTCGCCGACGAACATCGGCGGCTACCTGTGGTCGACGGTGGTTGCCCGCGAGCTCGACCTCATCTCGCCGCGCGACGCCGACCGGCGGCTCACCCGCACGCTCACGACGCTCTCGCAGATGGAGCACCACGCACCCAGCGGCATGTACTTCAACTGGTACGACGAGGCCACCGGGGCCACCCTGCACACCTGGCCCGACGACGGCAGCCATGTCGAGCCGTTCGTCTCGAGCGTCGACAACGGCTGGCTCGGCGCCGCCCTGCTCGTGGTGAGCAACAGCGGCGGGCCGGCCGCCCGGCTCGCCCGCCGGCTGTTCGACCGGATGCGGTGGGACGCCTTCTACGACGCCGGCGAGATCACGGGCCACGCCGGCGTGCGCCCCGGCGGGTTGATGCACGGCGGCTTCTACGTCTTCGCCGACGGTCGCCCCGGGCGAGCACGTTCCTCGGCACCCACATCGGCGGCGACCCGGTCTGGCTGACCACCCACCACTACGACACGATCGTGTCCGAGACCCGGATCACGAGCTACCTCGGCATCCTCACCGGCCAGGTGCCGGGCCGGCACTACTACGCCCCGTGGCGCACCTTCCCGGCGACCTGCGACTGGTCGTGGCACGAGATGCAGCCGGTCGGCCAGACCCGCCGCTACCTGGGCATCGACGTCTTCGAGGGTGCCTACACCTACCGCGGCATGCACATCGTGCCCGGTTGGGGCGGAAGCATGTTCGAGGAGCTGATGCCGGCCGTGTTCGTGCCCGAGGAGGAGTGGGCGCCGCGCAGCTGGGGCGTCAACCACCCGCTGCACGTGCGGGCCGAGCGCGAGCACGGCCTGCTCGACGCCCGCTACGGCTACTGGGGATTCTCGCCGTCGAGCAACCCGGCCGGTGGCTACCGCGAGTACGGCGTCGACGCCCTCGGGCTGAACCCGGAGGGCTACTTCTCCGACCAGGAGCGCACCAACCTCGACGTCGGGTTCGGCGACTGCCGCCCGGCGACCAACCCGAACCCGACCTACGGCGACGGCGTGGTCACCCCGCACGCGTCGTTCCTCGCGATGATGTTCGAGCGCGAGGCGGCGACGGCCAACCTCGAGCGCATCCAGGACGAGCTCGGGGCCTACGGCGCCGGCGGCTTCTTCGACGCGGCCGCGACCCGCAGCGGCACCATCGCCCGGCGCTACCTCTCGCTCGACCAGGCCATGGTCATGGGCGCCCTGGGCAACGTGCTGGGTCACGGCGTGCTGCGAAAGGCCTTCAGCACCAAGCGCGTCGAGAAGGCACTGCGGCCCGTCATCGGCATCGAGCGGTTCGGGGCGGGGCTCCCCGGCGGCGCCTGAGCCGCCTTCCCGGACGCACGACGCGTGCTGCCGCCTGGGCCCGGCAGCACGCGTCGTGGCCATCACCGAGGATGGACGCACCACACGACGAGGGGGACCTACCGTGAACGAGAAGAGCAAGGATGTCTGGGCGACCACCGGCGACGGCGTGCGCTACCGCGACCTGAACGGCAACGGGGTGATGGACCCGTTCGAGGACCCGCGGCTCGAGGTCGACGCCCGGGTCGACGACCTGCTCGGGCGCCTGTCGCTCGAGGAGAAGGTGGGGCTGATGTTCCACACCGTGATCGAGGCCGGTGCCGACGGCACGGTCGTCGAGACGGCCGGGGCGATCAGCAAGTCGCCGACCAGTGTCGTCGTGCTCGAGAAGCACCTGAACCACTTCAACGTGCACGCCCTCGACGACCCGCGGATGGCCGCCCGGTGGCACAACGCGCTCCAGGCGCTCGCCGAGCGCTCGCCGCACGGCATCCCGGTCACCATCTCGACCGACCCCCGGCACGCGTTCATCGAGAACGCCGGGGTCTCGTTCACCGCGAAGTCGTTCTCGCAGTGGCCGGAACCGCTCGGCCTGGCCGCGCTGCGCGACGCCGACGCCGTGCGCGAGTTCGCCGACATCGCCCGCCAGGAGTACGTCGCGGTCGGCATCCGGGCGGCCCTGCACCCGACCCTCGACCTCGCCACCGAGCCGCGGTGGGCCCGCCAGGCCGGCACCTTCGGCCAGGACCCCGCGCTGGTGACCGAGCTCGGCGCGGCTTACCTCGAGGGATTCCAGCAGAAGGTGCTCGGCCCCGACAGCGTGGCCTGCACCTCGAAGCACTTCCCCGGTGGTGGCCCGCAGCTCGACGGCGAGGACGCCCACTTCCCCTACGGCCGCGAACAGGTCTACCCCGGAGGGCGGTTCGCCGACCACCTGGCCCCGTTCCCCGCGGCCATCGAGGCCGGCACCGCCGCCGTGATGCCCTACTACGGCATGCCCGTCGGTCTCGAGGTCGACGGCGAGCCGATCGAGCAGGTCGGCTTCGGCTACAACGCCCAGGTCGTCACCGGGCTGCTGCGCGAGCAGCTCGGCTACGACGGCGTGGTGCTCACCGACTGGGAGCTGGTCAACGACAACCACGTCGGCGACCAGGTGCTGCCGGCGCGCGCGTGGGGTGTCGAGCACCTCGACCCGCACGAGCGGATGGAGCGCATCCTGGCCGCCGGCGCCGACCAGTTCGGCGGCGAGGAGTGCGTCGAGGTGCTGCTCGACCTCGTCGCGCAGGGGCGGGTTACCGAGGCGCGCATCGACGAGTCGGCCCGGCGGCTCCTCGCGGTGAAGTTCCGGCTCGGGCTGTTCGACGACCCGTACGTCGACGAGGACGCCGCGGCGCGCACCGTCGGCCGCGACGACTTCCGCGCCGCGGGCTACGAGGCGCAGGCCCGCTCGGTCACCGTGCTGACGAACCGAGTCCTCGGATGCCGGCCGGATCCTCCCGCTCGCGGCCGGCCTGCGCATCTACGCCGAGAACGTGCGGCGCGAGGTGGTGGCGCGGCACGGCATCCCGGTGGAGCGCCCGGAGGACGCCGACGTGGCGCTGGTGCGGCTGAGCGCGCCGTTCGAGCCGCGCTCGGACCTGTTCCTCGAGTCGTGGTTCCACGCCGGGTCGCTCGACTTCCCGCCGGGACTCGTCGTGCGGATGCAGCGGATCGCGGCGCCTGCCCGCTCGTCGTCGACGTCACGCTCGACCGGCCGGCGGTGCTCACCCCGCTGCTGCCCGTGGCCGCCGCCGTGGTGGCGAGCTACGGCACGAGCGACGACGCCCTGCTCGAGGCGCTCACCGGCGGCATCGTGCCGCGCGGACGGCTGCCGTTCGACCTGCCGCGCTCGATGGACCAGGTGCGCGCCCACCCCGAGGACGTGCCCGGCTACGACGACCCGCTGTTCCCGTTCGGCCACGGCCTGACCCTGTGACCCGCCATTTCCGCGAAGTCAGGAGCACTTCGCGGGATCAGGGGCGTATGAGCTCCTGACTCGGCGAAGTGCTCCTGACTTCGCGAAGGACCGCCGCAGACGCCGACGCCGGCCGCCCCACGCGGGGACGGCCGGCGTCGTGCTGGTGCTGGTGCTGCTGCGGGTCAGGCCTTGTCGGTCGAGCCGCCGTCGAGGTGCGGGGTCGACAGGTCGGCGCCCTCGGAGGTCGTCGGAGATCGACGGGATGGACGTGTCGTCGGCAGCCTCGTCGCCAGCGTTCCCGAGGTCGTCGGCGCGCGTCGGTGACCGCCACCTCGGCGTCGATGGCCTTGTCCTTGGCGGCATCGGTCGCGTCGCCGGCCTTGTCCTTCGCGGCATCGGTCGCGTCGCCGGCCTTGGCCTTGGCGGCGTCGGTGGCGTCGCTCGCCTTGTCCTTCAGCTCGCCGGCCTTGTCGACCGCGGCGTCCTTGACCTCGGTGGCCTTGTCCTTGGCGGCCGCGGCGAGGTCGCTGACCTTCTCGGAGACCGGCTTGGGCGGCGTGTAGGAGCCGGCGGTCGCCCACGGGTCGGGGCGCTCGTTGCTCTTGCGCCACGCCATGACGGCGGCACCTGCGGCGAGCGCGCCGAGCAGCAGGATCCACTTGCCCTTGCCGCCCTTCTTCGCGACGGCGTCACCCTTGAGCACGGCGTAGGCGTCGGGCGCGCGGTCGGCGGCCACGGCGGCGGACTCTCGGGCTGCGGCGGCACCGGCGGCGATCGTGGCCAGCGCGCTGGCGACCTTGGGCAGCACGTCGTCGACGAAGGTCTCGCGGGCGTGCTCGACCTTGGGGGCGATGGCCTCGGCGGCCTCGTGCGCGTACTCCTTGACGGCCCCGGCGGTCTCGCGGGCGACCTCGGCGGCATCGGCCGCCTTCTCCTTCGCGACGACGGCGCTGGCAGCGGTGGCCGTCGCGGCCTCGCCGGCCTTCACCTTGAGCTCAGCGGCCTTGTCGACGGTCACCTGGGCGCCGTCGGTCACCTTCTCGGCACCGGCCGCCACGGCGTCCTTGGCCTGGTCGGTCTTGGTCGGTGTGCGGAACACGTGTCCTCCTCGTGTTGGACGTTTGTCTTGGCCCCATCCTGCCCTGTTTGGGCGATTCCAAGCCATCCGGGGTCGCTGGGATCGGCGGTGGGAGCCCGCTCGTGGCGTGAGAGGATCGACGCCATGAAGGCAACCCTGCACACCAACCACGGGCCCATCGTCGTCGAGCTGTTCCCGAACGAGGCCCCCAAGACCGTCGCCAACTTCACCGGTCTGGCCACCGGCAGCCAAGCAGTACAAGGACGACGCCGGGCGCACCAACCCGACCAAGTTCTACGACGGGCTGATCTTCCACCGCATCATCCCCGGCTTCATGGTCCAGGGCGGCTGCCCGCTCGGCCGCGGCATGGGTGGCCCGGGCTACGCGTTCGACGACGAGATCCACCCCGACAAGCAGTTCGACCGCCCCTACCTGCTCGCCATGGCCAACGCCGGCAAGCGCATGGGCAAGGGCACCAACGGCTCGCAGTTCTTCATCACCGTCGGCGCCACCTCCTGGCTCAACGGCAAGCACACCATCTTCGGCGAGGTCGCCGACGGCCCGAGCCGCGAGGTCGTCGACAAGATCGCCGCCGTGCCCACCGGCCAGATGGACAAGCCGCTCGACGACGTCGTCATCGAGCGCGTCGAGATCGAGGACTGACCCCGCCACCGCGGGCTCCGGGCGCAGGAACGAGACATCCGACGTGAGTGAGCAGCCGGCCTACCCGGATGCCGTCGCGCAGGTCCCGGTGTGCCCGCGCCACCCCGACCGCGAGTCGTACGTGCGCTGCCAGCGGTGCATGCGCCCCACCTGCCCGGAGTGCCAGCGGCCGGCCGCGGTCGGCATCCAGTGCGTCGACTGCGTGGCCGAGGGCGCGAAGACGGTGCGCCAGGCGCGCACCGTCTTCGGCGGCTCGGTCACCGACGGCCGGCCGGTCGCGACGATGACGATCATCGGCATCTGCCTGTCGTGTTCGTCGCGCAGTACGCCGTGCCCGGGCTGCAGGAGAAGATCGCCTTCGTGCCGGCGCTGGCCAACAGCGAGCCGTGGCGCTTCCTCACCTCGGCCTTCGCCCACGGCGGCATCACGCACATCGCGTTCAACATGTACGCGCTGTGGGTGATGGGCAGCTACCTCGAGCCGATGCTCGGGCGGGCCCGGTTCGTGGCCATCTACCTGCTCAGCGCCCTGGGCGGCTCGGTGATGTACCTGCTGCTGTCCAGCCCCACGACCGTCGAGGACGCCCTGGCCGGCAACTACGGGATGTGGCGCACCGGCGCGGTGGGCGCCTCCGGCGCGGTGTTCGGCCTGTTCGGTGCGTTCCTCGTGCTGCAGCGCCGGCTCGGCCGGTCCTCGGCCGGCATGTACGTGATCATCGGCATCAACGCCGTGATCGGGTTCGTCATCCCGGGCATCGCCTGGCAGGCCCACCTCGGCGGCCTGCTCACCGGCGCGGCCGTGGCCGCGCCATCGCCTACTCGGGCCGCGACCGGGCGCCGATGGCGCCACCGGCCAGCCGAGCGCGTGCACTGGTTCTCGATGGGCGGCATCCTGCTCGTGCTCGTGGTGCTGACGATCGGGAAGTACGCCCTGGCCGGCTGAGCCGGTGGGCGTGGGTTACACGGCTGTCATTCGTCCCCAGTGGGGACAACTCCTGTGGACAACTCTCGACGGCGGGGGAATGCCGGTCGGCACGTGCGGTCAGCGCCAGCGGGTCGTCATCAGGAAGCCGGAGAGCATCAGGCCGAAGCCGACGGCGAGGTTCCAGCGGCCGATCGCGGGGATCGGGAACTGGTGCGCGCCGGAGATGTAGAACGTGACGACCCAGAGCAGGCCGACGATCATCAGGCCGAGCATGAGGGGCACGAACCAGCGCGGGTTGGGCGTCGTGTTCTTCTGCGCCGTGCGCGGCGGGGTGTATGCGGGTTTGGAGCGACCCTTTGACTCGGGCACGAACGGTCTCCTCGTGGCGTTGATGGTGTTGGCCTAGCGTAGAGGGTGTTCGGGGAAAGGAGGTGGCCGTCGTGGCCGGTGAGCACGCGGGACGGGTCGACCGTCCCTCCTTCTGGCCCTAGCTGGTGCCCGTCGCCGCCCTGGTCGCCGGCACCCTGTTCGCCTCCAGCGTGCGTGCCTCCGACGGTGGTGACCTGCGCACCGACCAGGCCCGGCTGCCCGACCTGATCCGGGCCCAGAACCGCACCAACGAGGACCGCGCCGCCCAGTTCGGCACCCTGCAGGGCCGGGTCGACAAGGCCACCGCCGCGCTCGCCCCCGGCGACCTGCAGACCCAGAAGCTCGAGCGCCAGGCCAACGAGATCGCCGCGGTCGCCGGCCGCACCCCGGTGCGCGGCCCCGCGCTGCAGGTCACCCTCGACGACGCCAAGCTCGCCGGCGGCGACGTGCCGGCCGGCGCCGATCCCGACGACTACGTCATCCACCAGCAGGACGTGCAGTCGGTGGTCAACGCGCTGTGGCAGGGGGGCGCCGAGGCGATGATGCTGCAGGACCAGCGGGTCATCTCGACCAGCGCGGTGCGGTGCGTCGGCAACACGCTCATCCTGCAGGGGCGGGTCTACTCACCGCCCTACGTCATCACCGCGATCGGCGACCGGGGCGCGATGCGCTCGGCGCTCGACAGCGACCCGTCGGTCGGGAACCTGCGCGACTGGTCGATCGCGGTCGGGCTCGGCTACGACGTGAAGAACGTCGGGCCAGCGCACCTTCCCGGCCTACGCCGGGTCCATCGTGCCCGAGCACGCCTCCGTGCCCGCGTCGTGATGCTGCACCATTGAGGCCATGACCCGCATCCTCGTCGTCGACAACTACGACAGCTTCGTCTTCACGATCGTCGGCTACCTCGAGCAGCTCGGGGCCGACTGCGAGGTCGTGCGCAACGACGCGGTCGCCCCGGCCGACGGTGCGGAGTTCGACGGCGTGCTCGTCTCGCCCGGCCCCGGCACGCCCGAGGAGGCCGGCGTGTCGATGGCGATGATCGAGGCCTGCGCCGAGCGCGAGCAGCCGATGCTCGGCGTGTGCCTGGGCCACCAGGCGCTCGGGGTCGTGCTCGGCGCGACCGTGGGCCGGGCGCCCGAGCTGCTGCACGGCAAGACCTCGCAGGTGCACCACGACGGCACCGGCGTGCTTCGAGGGCGCCCCCGACCCGTTCACCGCCACCCGGTACCACTCGCTCACCATCGAGCCCGCCACGCTGCCCGACGAGCTGCTCGCCAACGGCCGCACCGAGAGCGGCATCATCATGGCCGTGCGGCACGCGAGCCTGCCGCTGCACGGCGTGCAGTTCCACCCCGAGTCGGTGCTCACCCACGGTGGCCACCGGATGCTCGCCAACTGGCTGCAGCTGTGCGGGATGCCGGATGCCGTCGCGCGCTCGGCCGGGCCTGAGCCCGCTCGTGCACGACGCCGCCGGCGTCGCCCGGATGGTCGCCGCCGGCTGACCGGCATCCGAAGACCGCCGGCTCAGGGGCTCGGGGGCACCGTCGGTGAGCTGCTGTCGGACGGGCTCGGCGTCGGGGTGGGCGTCGGGGTCGGGGTCGGGGGGCCGTCGTGGGCGTGACGGTCGGCGCGGGCTTCTGGGCCACGGTGATCTTGACCGTGCCGCCGATGTCGAGCGTGCCGTCACGGGGGCTCTGCGAGACGACCGTGCCCTCGGGCGCGTCGTTGGTCTGCTTGAACGAGGTCTGCACCTTGAGGTTGACCCCGGCGATGGTGCTCTGCGCCTCGCTCTGCGACGTGCCGACGACGTTGGGCACCGTCACCTTCCCGGTGCCGACCCGCACGTTGATCTTCGTGTCGGGCGACACCGAGGTGCCGGCGCCGGGGTTGGAGTCGATGATCTTGCCGGCCTCGGTGTCGGGGTCGTCGACCTCGGTGACGGTGCCCACGACCAGGTCTCTGGTCGCTGAGCGCGTTCTGGGCCTCCTGCACGGTGAGCCCCTTGAGGTCGGGCACGGTCACCGCAGCGGGGCCGGAGGAGACGTACAGCCTCACGGTGCTGTTCGGGCTCACCTCGGTGCCGGCGGTGGGGTTCTGGCTGATCACGGTGTCGACCGGCACGTCGTCGCTGGGCTGGCGCACGGGGTCGGCCACCAGCTTGGCCTGGACCAGCCGGGCGGTGGCGGTATCGAGGGGCAGGCCGTTGACCTGCGGCACGGCGACCTTCGGGGCCTCGTCGCCGCTGAAGTAGGTCGACAGCCCGTAGACCAGGGCGGCCAGGGCCGCGAGGGCGACCAGGGTGAGCACGATCCAGCCGCCGGGGCCGCGCTTCTTCTCCGGCGGCTCCTCGAGCCCGGGGATGGTCTCGGTGCCGGGCCCGGCGCCGAGCACGGGGCACCGGTGCGATGCCGTAGGCCTGGGTCGCGTCGCCGGCCCCGGTCGGGCAGCATCTGGGTGGCGGCGGCCAGGGCCCCGGCGCCGGCGAGGGCGGCGGCCGAGCCACGGGCCGCGTCGCTGATCGCTCGGCGCAGCCGCACGGCGGCGAGGTCGGCGCGGAACTCGCCGGCACTCTGGTAGCGGGCCTCGCGCGGCTTGGCCAGCGAGTGCAGCACGACGGCGTCGAGGTCCTCGGAGATGCCCTCGACGAGCCGCGACGGCGGGATGGGCGGCTCGCCGACGTGCTGGTAGGCGACCGAGACCGGGCTCTCGCCGAGGAACGGCGGGCGGCCGGTGAGCAGCTCGAAGAGCATGCAGCCGGTGGAGTAGAGGTCGGAGCGCTCGTCGACCGGGTGGCCCTGGGCCTGCTCGGGGGACAGGTACTGGGCGGTGCCGATGACGGCGGAGGTCTGGGTCATCGTGGCGTTGGCGTCGGCCATCGCCCGGGCGATGCCGAAGTCCATCACCTTGATCGAGCCGTCGGGGGCGATCATCACGTTGGCGGGCTTGATGTCGCGGTGGACGATGCCGTTGCGGTGGCTGTAGCCCAGCGCGTCGAGCACCCCCTCGGTGATGCGCACCGCCTCGATCGGGCCGACCGTGCCGCCGCTCGGTGATCTCCTGGCGCAGCGTCTTGCCGTCGACGAACTCCATGACGATGTAGGGCACCTTGACCTGGGCACCGCCGGTCTCGGTGAGGATGTCCTCGCCGTGGTCGTAGACCGCGACGATGGAGGCGTGGTTCAGCCCGGCAGCCGACTGGGCCTCACGGCGGAAGCGGGCGAGGAAGGTGTTGTCGCGCGCGAGGTCGCTGCGCAGCATCTTGATGGCGACCGAGCGGCTCAGCCGGGAGTCGTAGCCACGGTGCACCTCGGCCATGCCACCGCGTCCGAGGAGCTCACCGACCTCGTAGCGTCCCCCGAGCAGCTTCGGGACCTCAGGCATGTGTTGCTCTCCTCATCGGTTCAACCGTGCTTCCATCATCTGCTTGGCGATCGGGGCGGCGACGGTTCCGCCACCCGCCTCGCTGCCCGCGACGCCGCCGTCCTCGGCGATCACCGCGACGGCGATCTTCGGGTCGTTCGCGGGCGCGAACGAGATGAACCAGGCGTGCGCCTTGCGGCCCTCACCGTGCTGGGCGGTGCCGGTCTTGCCGGCGACGTCGACGCCCTGCATCTGGGCGCGCCGGCCGGTGCCGTCCTCGACGACGGACTCCATCATCCGGGTGAGCTGGGCGGCCACCTCGGGGGTCACCGCCTGCGAGAGCTCCTGCGGGTCGGCCGACTCGATGACCGCGAGGTCGGAGCCGATGACCGACTCCACGAGGTAGGGCTTCATGACCACGCCGCGGTTGGCGACCCCGGCGGCGACCATGGCCATCTGCAGGGGGGTGACCTGCACGTCGTACTGGCCGATCGAGCTCTGCGCCAGCTGGGGCTTGTTCATCTCGGCGGGCACCCGGCTGGGCGTGACCCGCATCGGCACGGTGAGCCCGTCGCCGAAGCCGAACTTCGCGGCCTGCGACTGCAGCGCGTCGGCGCCGATCTGCAGCCCGAGGTAGGCGAAGGCGGTGTTGCACGACACCGCGAGCGCCTCGGTCATCGTGATCTCGGGGGTCGACCCGCAGGCGCGGTCGTCGTGGTTGGGCAGGTCGGCCGTGGTGTCGGGCAGGTCGAGCACGGCCGGGCCGGGCAGCATCGAGTTCTCGGTGTACTCGCCGGTCGACAGCGCGGCCGCGGCGGTGACGACCTTGAACACCGACCCGGGCGGGTAGAGCTCGTTGATCGTGCGGTTCAGGGTCGGCTTGTCGGGGTCGGCGTTGAGCGCCTTGGAGTTGCGCTCGACCACCCGCAGGTCGTGGCTCGCGAGGTCGTTGGGGTCGTAGGTCGGGTTGCTGTACATGGCGAGGATGGCGCCGGTCTTCGGGTCGAGCGCGACCGCGGCCCCCTTGATGCCCTTGAGCCCGTCGGCCGCGGCCGCCTGCACCTTGGGGTCGAGCGTGGTCTCGATGTTGGCGCCCTGCGCCCGGCGGCCGGTGAACAGGTCGGACACCCGGCGGTAGAACAGCTTGTCGCTCGAGCCGGACAGGAACGCGTTCTCGGCCTGCTCCAGGCCGCCCGACGCCCCGAAGAACGAGTAGGAACCGGTGACGTGCGACGTAGAGCCGCGGCTCGTCGTAGACCCGCTGGAACTTGTACTCGTCGTCGACGGGCACCGACTTCGCGACCGGCGTCTGGCCCACGAGGATCTCGCCGCGCTCGCGGGCGAACGTGGACAGCAGGGTGCGGCGGTTGTCGGGGCGCGCGTTGAGGTCGGCGGCGAAGACGTACTGGATGAGGGTCGTCGAGACCAGCAGCGAGGCGAACAGCACGGCCACGACGAGCGAGAGCCGGCGGACGGGGGCGTTCACGACAGCTTCACCACCTCGGTGCGCGCCTCTGCCACCGGGTTCGGCGCGTTCGCCTCGGGCAGCGGGCGGCGGGCGTGGTCGGAGATGCGCAGCAGGATGGCGACCAGGGTCCAGTTCGCGAGCAGCGAGGAGCCGCCCGAGGACAGGAACGGCATGGTCAGGCCGGTGAGCGGGATGACCCGGGTGACGCCGCCGACCACGACGAAGCACTGCAGGGCGAGGGAGAACGACAGGCCGGCGGCGAGCAGCTTGCCGAAGCCGTCGCGGGTGCCGAGCGAGGTGCGCAGGCCGCGCTGGACGAGCAGCACGTAGAGCATCAGCATGGCGAACAGGCCGATCAGCCCGATCTCCTCACCGAAGGCGGGCACGATGAAGTCGGACTCCGCGAAGTAGGTGAGGTCAGGGCGGCCCCGGCCCAGCCCGGTGCCGAACATGCCGCCGGACGCCATGCCCATCAGGCCCTTGGCGAGCTGGTCGGACGCCTGCAGCGCCTCGGGGCTGAAGGTGTCGAGCCAGAGCAGCACCCGGGTCTGCACGTGCCCGAAGACCAGGTACGCGAGGTAGGCGCCGGCGCAGAACAGGGTGAGGCCGATGACGATCCACGAGACCCGCTCGGTGGCGACGTAGAGCATCGCGACGAACAGCCCGAAGAACAGCAGCGAGGAGCCGAGGTCGCGCTCGAAGACGAGCACGGCCAGGCTCGCCAGCCAGGCGACGAGGATGGGGCCGAGGTCGCGGCCGCGCGGCAGGGTGAGGCCGAGCACCTTGCGGCCGGCGACCGACAGCGCGTCGCGGGTCTGCACGAGGTAGCCGGCGAAGAAGATGGCCAGGGCGATCTTCGCGATCTCACCGGGCTGGAAGGAGAACGGGCCGACCTGGATCCAGATCCGTGAGCCGTAGATCGAGGTGCCGATGACCGGGAACAGCGGCAGCAGCAGCAGGCCGAAGCCGATGGCGCCGGCGAGGTAGGTGTAGCGCCGCAGCACCCGGTGGTCGCGCAGCACGAGGAGCACGACGGCCGCGATGACCATGGCCACGGCGGTCCACATCAGCTGGCGCAGCGCCACCCCGTCGGCGATGGACTTGCCGTTGGCGATGTCGATGCGGTGGATCATCACCAGGCCCGAGCCCGTTGAGCAGGGTGATGATCGGCAGCATCAGCGGGTCGGCGTAGGAGGCCCGCCAGCGCAGCACGAGGTGGAAGCCGATGGCCAGCGCGAGGTAGCCGCCGACGAGGGTGAGCGTGCCGGGCGGGATGGTGCCGCTGGTGGCGAGCTCGACGTTGAGGTAGGCCAGCAGCACGATCGCCACGGCGCCGACGACCAGGACCAGCTCGACGTTGCGGCCACGGCGCGCGGGCAGTGCGACGAGACGATGCTCATGAGGTCACCGGCCCGCCGGTCGCGACGGCGCTGGGGGGCACCGTGGGCGGGACGGTGGGCGCGATGCTCGGGGTGGCCCCGGGCGAGAGAGGGTGGCCGTGGGGGTCGGCGTGGGGGACGACGACGGGGTGGGCGATGCCGTGGGGCTCGGGTGTGGGGCGTGGGTGCGGTCCAGGTGGCCGGCACGGTGCGGCACGCCTCGCCGTTGAGCTGGGCCCACCTGCAGGCCGTCGCCTGCAGCTGCAGCTCGGCGACCCGCACGTCGGCCGCGGCCCGGTCGTCCACCTCGATGCCCTGCTTGAGGCTGTCCTGGTAGGAGGTCGGCAGGTCGTCGATGGCGATCGTCGTGGCGAACTCGGGCCGGGACAGCGAGATCGGGCCGAGGTTCTGCTCCACCCCGCGGAACACGGCCACGACGCCGTCCTGCTCGGCGAGGTAGTACTGGCGCTGGGACCACGCGTACCCGGCGTACGAGCTGCCGGCGGCGACGACGAGCAGCACCAGGGCGATGGCGGCCACGCGCAGCGCCGTGCCGCGGCGCGAGCGCGGCCCCTCCTCGGCCAGGGTGACCCCGTCGTCGGGCTCGCCGCCGCCCCGGTGGCCTGCGGCGGTGAGGGCCGCGGCCTTGGCGGCCGGGGTGGTCGGCATCGGCCGGGTTCCGGTCTCGCGCACCGCTGCCGCGCCGACCACCTGCGGCTGGGTGGGCGGGGCGTTCCCGATGTCGACGAGGTCGCCCACCACGACGGTGACGTTGTCGGGGGCGCCGGCCCGCAGGGCCAGGGCGACCAGTCGGTCGGCGGTCTCTCCCGGGTCGCCGGTGTCGGTGAGCACCTCGGAGATGGTGTCGCGCGCGACGTAGTCGGTGAGGCCGTCGGAGGCGATGACGTAGCGGTCGCCGATCCGGCCCTGGCGCACGACGAGGTCGGGCTCGTCGTCGTGGGCGCCGGTGAGCACCCGGGTGACGAGCGAGCGCTGCGGGTGGCTCTGCGCCTCCTCGGCGGTGATCCGCCCCTCGTCGACGAGGTTCTGCACGAACGAGTGGTCCTTGGTGATCTGGGTGACCACGCCGTCGCGCACCATGAACGCGCGCGAGTCGCCGATGTGCGCGAGCACGATCTTGTCGCCGGCCCGGAGCAGGGCGATGAGCGTGGTGCCCATGCCCTCGAGGCTGGGGTCGGCGTGGGCCTGGTCGCCGATCTCGGTCGTTGGCGCGGTTGATCCGCTCGAGCAGGGCGGAGCTGACGTCGCGGCCGCCGAGCGCCTCGCCGTCGAGCCGCACGAGGGCGCCGATGACCGTGGAGCTGGCGACGTCGCCGCCGGCGTGGCCGCCCATGCCGTCGGCCATGGCCAGCAGGTGGGGGCCGGCGTAGCCGGAGTCCTCGTTGTTGGACCGGACCATGCCCACGTCGGAGCGGGCGGCGTAGTGGAACGCGAACGGCATCCGTTACCTCTGCAGCTCCACGACGGTCTGGCCGATCCGCAGCACGCTGCCGACCGCCACCTCGCGTGGCTCGGTGAGGCGCGTCGCGCCGAGGAAGGTGCCGTTGGTCGAGCGCAGGTCCTCGACCCGCCAGGTGCCGTCGTCGTCCTGGAAGATGCGCGCGTGCCGGCCGCTCGCGTAGTCGTCGTCGAGCACCAGGGCGCACTCGGGGCTGCGCCCGATCAGGGTGCCGGCCGGGCGCAGCGGCAGCGTGGTGCCCGACAGCGGGCCGGCCGTGACGGTGAGCTTGGTGGGGCCCTTGCGGCCGCGGCCCGCCGCGCGACTTCTTCTCCGGGCGTGCGGCGCTCGGCGGAGCCGGGCTCGCGCCCCGGGCGGCGGCCTTGGCGGCCCGGCCGGTGCCGGCGCGGCGCTTGACGCGGGTGCCGTAGAGGTCGCCGCGCAGCACGCCGACCACCGCGAAGACGAAGAACCACATCAGCACCAGCAACCCCAGCCGCATCACGGTCAGGGTGAGCTCGCTCAACACGCCGCAGTCACCGTCCGGCCGCCCCGGAAGGTGACCGAGGTGCGGCCGACCGTGACCCGGTCGCCGTCCTGCAGGTGCTCGCTGGTGATCCGCTCGCCGTTGACGAAGGTGCCGTTGGTCGAGCCGAGGTCGCGGATGGTGGTGACGAAGTGGGGCCCGTCGGTGGTCACGCGCAGCTCGCTGTGCCGCCGCGAGATGCCCGGGTCGTCGAGGATGATGTCGGCGGTGTCGTCGCGGCCGAGGATGGTGATGGCCCCCATCAGCGGGTAGCGCTCGCCGTCGACGTCGAGCCACGGGCGGTCGGCCGGGTTGGCCCGCTTGGGCCGGGCCGGGGCCGGTGGGGCCGGATGCCGGTCGGTCGCGTCGAGCCCGTCGGCGGCGGGGGCGTTGGCCCAGTCCGGGTCGGCGGCGCGGGGAGCCGGCCGCAGCCGCGCCGGCGGCGGCACCCGCCGCGCCGGCGGACCCGGACCGGACCACGCCCGGACCGGGGGGTGCGGGCGGAGCCGCGCGACCGGCATCCGGCGGTGCCTGCCGCGACTGGTCGCGAGGGCTCGGGACGCGTTCCTGGCCGGTGTTGCCGGTCGCTCGTGGGCGCGAGGCCTTCGACGGGCGGATGCGGAAGACGCCGGTCTCGAGGTCGTCGTGCTCCTCGAAGGTGATGTCGATCGGCCCGGCGGGCGTGTAGTGCTGGCCGTCGCAGTGCTCCTCGGCGGCGGCGACGAGGTCCATCTCGACGCTCGGCAGGTCGGGGTGGAGCCGGTCGTAGTCGGTGGGCGAGAGCTCGATGGTGAACACGTTGGGCACGATGGCGCGGCCGGAGCTGGTGACCGCGCGGTCGTCCATCGCCCGCCGGATGTGGCTGGCGATCTCGACCGGGTGCACGGCGGAGCGCAGGTGCTTGGCGAACGTGCCCTGCACGGCTCGCTCGAGGCCGGCCTCGAGGCGGTCGAACAGTCCCATCGGTGCACCTCCTCCACGGGGGTCTTGCGGCGGCAGCGGTCTCGCAAGACTATCCGCCGGGGCTGGGCGATCACTGAACGGCACGACCCGTACCGTGGACGGATGAACGATGCCGTGCAGCTCATCGTGCCCCGAGAAGTGCCGCTCGGGGGTCCCCGGTCCATGACCGTGCGGCGCACCCTGCCGGCCCGGGAACGCTCGTTCGTCGGGGCCTGGTGCTTCGTCGACCACTACGGGCCCGACGACGTGTCGGCGAGCGGCGGGATGGACGTCGCCCCGCACCCGCACTGCGGACTGGCGACGGTGTCGTGGCTGTTCAGCGGAGAGGTCGAGCACCGCGACTCGCTGGGCACGGTGGCCACGGTGCGCCCGGGCGAGGTGAACCTGATGACGGCCGGGCGGGGCATCTCGCACTCGGAGGTGTCGACCCCGGCCACCTCGGTGCTGCACGGGGCGCAGCTGTGGGTGGTGCTGCCCGCAGCGCTGGCCGACGTGGAGCCGCGCTTCGAGCACTTCGTGCCCGAGGTGGTGCAGGCCGGGGCCGGGGTGCGGGCGCAGGTGTTCGTGGGGTCGCTGTGGGGGTCGTCGTCGCCGGTGCGGGTCGAGACGCCGCTGGTGGGGGCTGAGGTGGTGCTCGAGGCCGGTTCTGTCGGTGGTGGTGCCCGTGCCCGACGGCTTCGAGGTGGCGGTGCTCGTCGATGCCGGGTCGGTGGTGTTCGGCGGGCTCGCCGGTCGCACGGGGTGAGCTGGGCGTGGTCGGCGCGGGCCGGCATCCGGGTGGGGTGTCGGTGGTCGCGGGGGCCGAGGGTGCGCGGGTGCTGGTGCTCGGTGGCGAGCCGTTCGGCGAGGAGGTGGTCATGTGGTGGAACTTCATCGGCCGCACCGGTGACGACGTCGCGGCGGCGCGCGAGCGCGTGGGAGGCCGAGGGGTCGGAGCGCTTCGGGGTGGTGGAGGGCTACGTGGGGTCGGTGCCGCGCATCCCGGCGCCCGCCCTGCCGGGGGTGCGGCTGAAGCCGCGTGGCAACCGCGGGAGCTCCGGGTTCAGCGGGGGCGTGGAGGCGCCGGCGGTGTCGTAGGGGTCTGCGCCGTCGTGGGGTGCTGCAGGGGGCGCGGTGGAGCGCGCGCCGTGCATCACCTGAGGCGGCGGCGGGGGTCATTTTGTGGGATGCCGGGTGCATCGGGCACACTAGGACGGCTCACGCGAGTGGTCACGCGCAAGTGGCGGAACGGCAGACGCGCTGGCTTCAGGTGCCAGTGTCCGAAAGGGCGTGGGGGTTCAAATCCCCCCTTGCGCACAAAATGGCAATGAGCCGGCGACAGCCGGCTCATTGCCCTTTGTGCGCGGGGAGATGTGTGGTGTGGTCTGGTCCGCCCCAAATGCCCCCTACGCCGGCGGCACGGACGAGCCCACGACCTTGGGGTCACGACGACGCTTCCGCAGGGACGGTCCGAGCGGTCGTTCGGGAACATCAACCTGTGCCTGGCCGAGCCCGGCTCCGCGACCGTCACCGGGGTCGACTTCGAGCAGGCCTCCGGGGTGCGTGTCACGGCCTGGTCGGTTCGCGACGGCAGTCAGTACGGGCTGGGGGCATCGGTCGAGGACCTGGGTGCTGAGGGGTTCCCGACGGTCCCTCGACCCGCTCCGACGTGGTGCACGTCCCCTTCACCGTCGAGATGACCCATGACTGGGCCGGCCCGTCGGCCACGGCCAGGGCGACGTCCTCGGGGCGGATCCGGCCCTCGTCGAGGGCCTTGCTGTCGACTCGCTCAGGCATCAGGGTGTCGGTCTTGCGCCGGAGTCACCCGCGCAAGATGCCCTCGCGGTGCCGGTCGGTCATCTCGCGCATCGCCTCGAGCAGGTCGCGCATCGCGGCCAGCTCGGCGACCGTGTGCGCGGCGAAGAGCCCCTGGCCCTCGTCGACGAGCGGGGCGTACATCGCGTAGGTCGAGCGCATGCCCTCCTCGGTCATCTGCACGAGCACCCGCCGCCGGTCGGCCTCGTCGCGCACCCGCTCGACCAGCCCCTTGGCCTCGAGGCGGTCGATGAGCGCAGTGGTGGCGGCCGGCCGCAGCCCGGTGGCGGTGGCGAGCGCTCCGGCGGTCCTGGGCCCGTCGACCAGCCAGTCGAGGCAGCGCAGGTCGGCCGGCCCGAGCGACAGGGCGCGCCCGACGGCGTCGTCGTAGGCCTGAACGCTGCGCTGGTAGCGCTGCATGGCGCCGCCGAGCTCGGCCACCAGTTGACGACGCGTCACCACTGCGCATACCCTTCGAAAATCGAAATATACGAACCTCGTACAGAAGGACTCGCCATGAGACTACTCGTCGTCGGCGGAGGCGTCGCCGGCCCGGCCGTCGCCCTCGCCGCCCGCCAGCTCGGGCTCGACGCGACGGTGCTCGAGCGCCGCCCGGTGGCCGACCCCGACGAGGGCTCGTGGGTCACCGTCGCCCCCAACGGCCTCGACGCGCTCGCCGTGCTGGGGGTGCTCGACGCGGTCAGGACCATCGGCCACCCGAGCCGCCTCAACCGGATGTACGGCGCCACCGGCCGCCACCTGGGCGACGTGTCGCTCGGCGTGCCGCTCGACGACGGCACGGTCGCGCTCACCCTGAAGCGGTCCGCGCTCGCGGTGCTGCTCGGGGATGCCGCCCGCCACGCCGGCGCGGACGTGCGGCGGGGCGCCGAGGTCGTCTCGGTGCACGACGACGCCGAGGGCGTGCGCGCCGTGCTCGCCGACGGGTCCATGGTCACGGGCGACCTCCTGGTCGCCGCCGACGGCGTCCGCTCACCGGTGCGCCGGAGCCTCGACCCGCAGGCCCCCGACGCGAGGTACGTGGGGCTCACCAACTTCGGCGGCATCACCCGCGGCACCCGGCTCGGCGCCGACCTCACCCCCGAGGCCTGGCACTTCGTGTTCGGGCGCAGGTCGTTCTTCGGCGCCCACCCGCTGCCCACCGGCGACGTCGTGTGGTTCGTCAACGTGCCGCGCCCCGAGATCGGTCGTGCGGAGCGGGCGGCGACCACGGAGCAGCAGTGGCTGGGCTGGCTGGCGGAGCTGGTCGCCGACGACGCGGGGCCGGCATCCGAGCTGGTGGCTGCGGGGCGGCTCGAGCTCGCGGGCGACAGCACCTTCGACCTGCCGCACGTGCCGACCTGGCGGCGCGGCCGCACGGTGCTGGTCGGGGATGCCGCGCACGCCCCGTCGCCGAGCAGCGGCCAGGGCGCCGCCATGGCCCTCGAGGATGCCGTGGTGCTCGCCCGGTCGGTCGCGGCGCACGGCGCCGACGGGCTCGCCGCCTACGAGGCAGCGCGGCGCGACCGGGTCGAGGCGATCGTCAAGGCCGGTGCCCGCAGCAGCAGCGCCAAGATCCCCGGCCGCCTCGGGCGGGTGCCGCTGGAGACGATGCTGAGCCTGGTCTTCCGCTCCGGCGTCGCGGCGCGCTCGACCGACGGCTTCACGGCGCACCGGCTGGGGGCCGGGGCCGTCCCCGCACGCTGAGCAAGGGTCGATCGAGCGGCGCGCCGCCCCTCGCCGCCGACGCCCGGCATCGCGCAGGATGACCGGGTGACCAACTCCGAGGGCCCACGCACCGCACCGACGACGACCGCCGCCTCCGACACCCTGGGCCCGGTGGCCGCGGGCGCCCTCGTCTTCGGCGCCAGTGCGGCGGTGCTGGTGGTCGAGCTCACCGCCCTGCGGCTGCTCGCCCCCTACCTCGGGCTCACCCTCGAGACGAGCACGCTGGTCATCGGCATGGCCCTGGCCGCGATCGCGCTCGGGGCGTGGGCCGGCGGCCAGGCCGCCGACCGGATGCCGCCACGGCGCGCGCTGGGCCCGCTGCTCGCCGGCTCGGGGGTGGCGGTCGCCCTGATGCCGTTCCTCGTGCGGGGCGCCGGCGAGGCGGCCGGGGCGAGTGGCGCCCTGCTCATGGCGATGGTCGCCATCCTCGTGCCGGGCGCCCTGCTGTCGGCCGTGCCGCCGATGGTGACCAAGCTGCGGCTCACCGACCTGGCCGAGACCGGCACCGTGGTCGGCCGGCTCTCGGGCCTCGGCACGGTCGGGGCGATCGTGGGCACGGTGCTCACCGGCTACGTCTTCATCGCCGCCATCCCGGTGAGCACGGTGCTCGTCGGCCTCGGCATCCTGCTCGTCGCGGCGGCGGTGGCCGTCGAGCTGCGGGTGCGCGGCGCCCGGGTGGCGCTGCTCGCGGTGGTGCTGCTGGTGCCGGGCGCGCTGGGGGCGGTCTTCGGGCCGGGGCGGTGCGACGCCGAGACGGTCTACCACTGCGCGCAGGTGGTCGCCGACCCGCAGCGGGCCACCGGGCGGGTGCTGGTGCTCGACGGGCTGCGGCACTCCTACGTCGACCTCGCTGACCCCACCCACCTCGAGTTCGAGTACGTGAAGGCCATGGCGGCGGTGTCCGACACCGCCTTTCCCGCCGGTCGTCGCCTGTCGGCCTTCCACCTGGGCGGTGGCGGGCTGACCCTGCCGCGCTACCTGGCGGCCGTGCGCCCCGGCACGACCAGCGTCGTCTCCGAGATCGACCCCGGCGTCGTCGAGCTGGATGCCGCGCGGCTGGGGCTGGTGACCGGCCCCCAGCTCGAGGTGCGCGTCGAGGACGCCCGGCTCGGCCTGCGTCGCCTGCCGACGGACTCGCGTGACCTCGTGGTCGGCGACGCGTTCGGTGGGGTCAGCGTGCCGTGGCACCTCACCACCACACAGGCGCTCGCCGAGGTGCGCCGCGTGCTGGGCGCCTCGGGGGTCTACGCCGCCAACCTGATCGACTTCGCACCGCTCGACTTCGCCCGGGCCGAGCTGGCCACGATGCGCGGGGTCTTCCCGCACGTGGCGGTCGTGGCCGACCCGGCCACCCTCGAGCGCGGACCCACGGCGGGTGGCAACATCGTCGCGCTCGGCTCCGACGCTCCGCTCGACGTCGTCGCGCTGCAGGCCGCGCTCACCGAGCGTGGCCTCACCTGGGGGGTGCTCGACGGCGACGACCTCGACGCATGGGTCGGTGGCGCGATGGTGCTCACCGACGACCACGCCCCCGTCGACCAGCTGCTGACCCCCTACCCGGCGCCGGTGCGGCCGGTCGCCTGAGCCGGTGCGTCGTTCGAGACGCTCACCCCTTCCACCCGGCGACTGCCCCGCTGGACTGGAGGGCGTCGAGCACGGCGTCGGCGAGCCGGGCGTGGCCCGAGGCGTTGGGGTGGTCGCCGTCGTCGAGGAGGTCCTCGGTCGGGTCCAGGTGCCCACTGGCACCCTTCAGCGGGGTGTAGGCGTCCACGTAGGTCGCGCCGGTGTCCTTGGCGACGCCGAGCACCACGTGGTTGACGGCCCGGGTGAGCACGTCGCTGCTGGCGACGTAGGTCGAGCCGAGCGAGCGCCCCACCGAGCCGTCGACCCCGACGTTCCAGTACCCGAGCAGGGCCACCCGGGCGCCCGGTGACAGGGCCCGGACGCGGTCGACGACGCTCGTGAGGCCCGACCGCAGCGCCGCGAGCGTGGCGCGGAAGCACGGTGTGGTGCCGGCGGGCGCGCAGGACGTGTCGCTCAACCGCGAGAGGTCGAAGTCGTTGGCCCCGATCTCGACGACGACGAGGTCCGCCCCGGCGACGAGGTCGGCATGCGTGTGTCCACCCGCGAGGTCGTCGAGCACGTCCTGCGTCGTCCAGCCACTCGTGGCGTCGTTGCGCAGGGCCACGTCGCGCCCGGTGGTGTCTTGCAGGCCGGGCACCAGCTGCTCGAGGAAGCCGGCGCAGCCGCACGTGTCGGCGGCCGGCACCGAGTCGCCCAGCCCGACGACACGCAGCGGGGGCTTGGCCGCCGAGGTCGCAACGGCGGGAACGGGGGGTCGTGGGGCGCGCGGTCGTGGGCCCGGCGCCACTCCCGCCTACCCGGCCGGGTGCGTACACGGCATCCACCGTGACACCCACGGCGACGAACGCTCCCAGCACGAGAAGGGCCGCCAGGACGACGAGGACGCGCCTGCGCGGGCCGCGCACGTCAGGGCCTGAACCCGGGCAGCGTCGTCGCGAGCCA
>CAVOGG010000006.1:0-141684 GCA_963695175.1 uncultured Actinomycetota bacterium | reverse complement strand
GATCCGGTAGCCGTCGCGGCAGGCCCGGGTCGCCGGGGCCACGACGTCGGCCCACGACAGCGCCCCCAGTTCCTCGACCGCCAGCTCGCACGCGGTGACCGCCCCGGGCGTCGCCACCGAGCCGTGCCCCGCGAACAGCCGCACCCCGCCGCCGTAGTCGGTGAGCACCTCGTCGACGCCGCTCCCGAAGCGTTCGGCCGGCAGCCCGCGACCGGGCATCTCGACGTTGCCGTCGATGACCACCGGCTCGCCCGCCGCCGGCCACACCGACACGAACGCCCCGCCGGCCAGCGAGACGATGCCCGGCTCGGTGCTCATGGCGGCGAGCGCGGCGGCCACCGCGACGTCGACCGCATTGCCCCCGGCCAGGGCGACCTCGCGCCCGGCCGCGAGCGAGACCGGCCCGGTCGCCGCGATCGCCACGCGTCCACCCATGGGGGTGATCCTGCCACCGGGGTCGCGGGCTCGCCGCCGGGCCTGCCGCGAAGGCGCACTCGACCGGTAGCGTGCCGTCGCATGACCCGCCCGCCCCTCGGCATCATCGCCGGTACCGGCTTCTACGACCTCGGGGCCCTGCAGGACACCAGCACGCAGACCGTCGCCACCGCGTTCGGCGACGCCCGGGTCACCCGCGGCACCTGGCACGGGGTGCCGATCGTCTTCCTGACGCGGCACGGAGCCGGGCACTCGGTGCCCCCGCACCTGGTCAACTACCGCGCCAACATCCGGGCGCTGGCCGACCTCGGCGTGCGTGACGTGGTGGCCGTCAACGTCACCGGATCGATCGACCCCGACCTGCGCCCCGGCGACCTGCTCTGCCTCGACGACTTCCTCGACCTCACCCGGCAGCGGGCGCTCACGTTCTTCGACGGGTCGGGGCCCGAGGGCGTGGTGCACACCGACGTGCTCGAGCCCTACCACCCGGCGATCCGGCGCGAGATCCTCGAGGCCGCCTCCTCGGCCGGCCACTCGATGCGCGACGGCGGCGTCTACGCCTGCTTCGAGGGCCCGCGCTTCGAGACCCGCGCCGAGATCCGGCTGGCCGCCCTCGCCGGAGCCGACGTCGCCGGCATGACCGGCGTCCCCGAGGTCACCCTCGCCGCCGAGGCCGGGTTACGGTATGCCGCCATCTCACTGGTCGTGAACCCCGCCACCGGGGTCGGCGACTCCACCGAGCCGATCACCATGGCCGACATCGACCAGGTCCTGCACGGACAGCGCCACCACCGTGGTCGCCATCCTCGACGAGCTGGTCCACACCCGAGCCACCTTCCCCGACGACGAGCCCCAGGTATGACGACAGTCCGCATCGAGAACGCGCAGTACCTCGTCACGGTCGACGAGAACGACACGATCCTCACCGGCGCCACGGTCGAGATCGACGACGGCGTGATCACCTCGGTCACCAGCGCCGACGGCGAGGGTCACGCAACGGGTGACCAGGGCCGTGACGCCGAGACGGTGATCGACGCGACCGGCAAGCTGCTGATGCCGGGGCTGGTCAACCTCCACACCCACCTGCCGATGACCCTGCTGCGAGGCCTCGCCGAGAACCTCGACCTCGACGGCTTCCTCCAGCACCTCTGGGCTGCCGAGGCAGCGGTGATGGACGAGGAGACCGTCGAGCTCGGCGCCACCCTCGGCGCCCTCGAGAGCCTGCTGGCCGGCTGCACCACCCAGCTCGACATGTACTTCCACCACGAGGCCACCCACCGCGGAGCCGTGGCCGCCGGCAGCCGGCACGTCATCGGCCCGGTGTTCTTCGACGGCCCCGGACCCGACGGCCTCGAGTGGCCGCAGCGCCTCGCCGACCTGCGCGCCTGGCCGGCGCTGCTCGACGAGATCGGCGGCCCCGAGGTCCCGGTCGCCGCGATGCCGCACGCCACCTACACCTGCTCCCCCGACAACCTGGCCGAGGTCGTCGCGACGCTGCGCGAGGTGCTCGCCGCCACCGGCCGCCCCGGTCTGCTCACCACCCACGTCTCGGAGACCGCGGCCGAGAACGCCGGCATCCGCGAGCGCTACGACGCCACCCCCACCGAGGTGCTCGCCCGCACCGGCTGGCTCGAGCCCGACCTGCCGATGGTGCTGGCCCACGGCGTGCACCTCACGGAGAACGACCGCGCGATCGTGTCGGCGGCCGGCGCCGCGGTCGGCCACTGCCCCGGGTCGAACCTCAAGCTCGCCAGCGGTGCCCTGCACTGGGAAGAGGTGCGCGACAGCGGCATCCGGCTCGGCGTCGGCACCGACGGCTGCTCCAGCTCCAACGACCTCGACATGTGGCAGGCCATGCGCCAGGTGGCGCTCGTGGCCCGGCTCACCAGCGGCCGCCCCGACGTCGCGAGCGCCACCGAGGTGCTGCGCGCGGCGACCATCGACGGAGCCCGCGCCCTGGGCCTCGGCGACGCGATCGGTTCCGTGGAGGTCGGCAAGCGGGCCGACCTGGTGCTGCTCGACCTGTCCGCACCGCACCTCACCCCGATCCACGACGTGGCGGCGCTGCTGGTGTTCGCGGCCGGGCGCGGAGACGTCACCGACGTGCTCGTCGACGGCCGGGTGGTGGTGCGCGACCGGCGCGGCACCCTGCTCGACACCGACGCCCTGCTCTCGAGCGCCCGCACGCGCGGCGAGGTCGCGCGGGCAGCGGCGGCGACCGCGTGATGGGCACCGAGACCGCCGAGCAGGTGATCGCCCGCCTGAAGATGTCGCCCATCCCCGAGGAGGGTGCGTGGTTCGTGGCCGGCCCGCGCACCCAGGGCCTGAACGCGATCACCGTGCTGCTCACCGACCAGCCCGACGGCTTCTCGGCGATGCACCGGCTGACCATCGACGAGGGCTGGCAGTGGCTGGCCGGTGCCCCGGCGGCCCTGCTGCGGCTGCGCCCCGGCGGCTCCGGCGTGCTCAACTACGTCGGCGAGACCACCAGCCAGTTCCTCGTGCGCCGCGGCACCTGGATGGGCGCGTCCACCCTGGGCGAGTGGACCCTGCTGTCCTGCTGGTGCTCCCCCGCCTTCCGCCCCGAGCACTTCGAGCTCGGCGACCGCGCCCTCCTCACCGCCGGCTACCCGTCGTACTCCGCCGAGATCGCCGCGCTCACCCGCGACGAGCCGGTCGGGCGGATGCGGTGACCCGGTGACCGCGCTCGTCACCGGGGCCAGCGGCGGGCTCGGCCGGGTCATCGCCCAGGTGCTCGCCGAGCACGGCCACGACGTCGGCGTGCACTACCGCGGCGACGCCGAGGGCGCCGCGGCCGCGGTTTCGGACATCACGGCATCCGGATGCCGTGCCGTCGCGCTGCACGCCGACCTCGCCGTCGACGACGCCACCGCGCTGGATGCCGCGTGCGACCGGCTGCTCGACGAGTGCACCGCCGCGGTGGGCGCGCCCGACGTCGTCGTGCTCAACGCGTTCCCGCAGGACCTGATCGAGTGGGAGGCCCTCGACACGGCCGCCTGGGACGCCTTCCACCGCGCCGGCCTGCGCCCGACCACCGCCCTGCTGCACCGCGCCGCCGCCCGGCTCGGCGAGGGCGGCGTCATCGTCGTCGTCGGCTCGATCGAGGGGCTGCGGCCTGCTCCCGCCCACACGCCGTACGCCGTCGCCAAGGCCGCGCTGCACCACCTCACGGCCGCCGCAGCTGCGGAACTGGGGCCGCGCGGCATCCGGGTGGTGGCCGTGGCGCCCGGGCTGGTCGAGCGCGAGGGGTTGGAGCAGGCGTGGCCCGAGGGGGTCGAGCGCTACCGCCGGGCGTCGGCGCTGGGCCGGCCGGTCACCGCCCGCGAGGTGGCCGAGACGGTGGCGTTCCTCGCCTCACCAGCCGCGTCCGGCATCACCGGCACCACCATCCCCATCGACGCCGGGTGGTCGTCGATGCCGCGGTTGGTGAGATCCGCCAGTTCCGGCTCGTGCTTTCCGTCACCACCCCCCTCTAGCGAGGTAACGACCCGGCAACGACACTCAGTGGGCCGACGTGCGACGCAGCGCAGGCCATAGCATCTGCATGTCTGACCCGATCTCCAAGGAGAAACTTCATGAAGTCCACGCGTTACCTGGTCGTAGTGCCTGCGGCGCTCGCCCTCGCCCTTGCGGGCTGTGGCGGCAGCACCGGCGCCTCCGACACCCCCGCCGCCTCCGGCTCGACTGCGGCAGGTGCGCCCGCGGATGACTCGAACTGCGCCTCCGCCGACGTCTACTGCATCGGTCTCGTGACCGACACCGGCAAGGTCGACGACAAGTCGTTCAACCAGTCCGCCCACGAGGGTGCGCAGGCCGCGGCCGCCGAGCAGATCAACGGCTTCTACAAGTACATCGAGACCCAGGACGCCAAGGACTACGCGGCCAACATCTCGCAGTTCACCAACAAGAAGTACGACACGATCATCACCGTCGGCTTCCTGATGGCAGACGCGACCACGGCCGCCGCCAAGGCCAACCCCACCACGCGCTTCATCGGCGTCGACCAGGGCTACGACGCCAAGACGGTCACCGAGAAGAACGTCACCGGGCTGGTCTTCCCCGAGGACCAGGCGGGCTACGGCGCCGGCTACCTCGCGGGCCTGATGACCAAGACCAACAAGCTCGGCCAGGTGCTGGGTCTGGAGATCCCGCCGGTGCAGAAGTACGCCAAGGGCTTCGAGGCGGGCGCCAAGGCCGCCAACCCCAAGGTCACCGTCGCCACGGTCTACCACCCCGCCGCCGACAACGCGTTCAACGACCCGGTATGGGGCGCCGGTGAGGCCAAGAAGCAGCTCGCCCAGGGTGCTGACCTCATCTTCGGTGCCGGTGGCAACACCGGCAACGGCGCGCTGCAGGAGGTCGCCAAGACCTCCGGTGCAGGCAAGGACAAGTTCTGCATCGGCGTCGACCTCGACCAGTGGGACACCGTGCCGGCCGCCCAGCCGTGCCTCATCACCTCCGCGATGAAGCTCATCAGCGACGGTGTCACCGAGACCGCCGTCAAGGCCAAGGACGGCGACTTCACCGAGCTGCAGACCCTCGGCAAGGCCGGCCTGGCGCCGTTCCACGACTTCGACTCGGTCATCCCGGCCGACGTCAAGGCCAAGGTCGACGAGGTCGTCAAGCAGATGGAGGCCGGCACCCTGAAGACCGGCGTCACCCTCTGACGAAGGTGACCACGGGTCGCGCGCACGCGTGACCCCCGCCTGCGAAACACTGGGGGCGGGCACCCACCGGGTGCCCGCCTCCGGCGTGTGACGGCCGGGTCGACCCACCCGCCGCCACACCGTCAGGGACGCCGCAGCACTGCGCCAGCACCGCGCCAGCACCGAGCCGTCGCGCACCTTTTGCCCCGAGGGCGCGACACGCAACACTGTGGGCACCAACCGACATTGGAGTCACATGTCCGAGACACCCACGGTGGCCGAGCAGGCCGCCGCCTCGCCGCCGCCCGACGGGCCCGAGTCCGAGGGCACGCGTCCCGACCGGCAGCCGCTGGCGTTCCTGCTCACCCACCAGAGCGGTGTCGTGATCGTCGTGGCGCTGGTCATCGCCCTGGCCGTCGGTGCCCTGCTGATCCGGCTGCAGGGCGTGGCTCCGCTCTACGCGTACGAGACGCTGATCAAGCAGGCGCTGTTCGTGCCCGGCGGGCCTCACCCGCACCCTGCAGAAGACCGCGCCGCTGGTGCTCACCGGCCTGGCCGTCGTGCTGCCGCTGCGGGTGGGCCTGTTCAACATCGGTGGCCAGGGCCAGCTGATCTTCGGCGCGATGTTCGGCGCGTGGGTCGCCTACGCGGCCGGTGGCTACGGCATCCTCGGTGCGGCGCTCGGCATGGTCGCCGGCATCGCGGCCGGCGCCTTCGTCGGCTGGATCGCGGGCGTGCTCAAGGCCCGCCGCGGCGTGCACGAGGTCATCACCACGATCATGCTCAACTACATCGCCGCCGGGGTCACCTGGTGGCTGGTCACCGGGCCGCTGCAGGCCGAGGGCTCCAAGACGAGCGGCATCCCGCAGACCGAGCTGATCCCCGAGTCGGCGCAGGTGGGGGCGGTCGCGAAGATCCCGATCGGGTTCGTCATCGCGGTCGTGCTCGCCGTCGCCTGCTGGTGGATGCTGTCGCGCAGCACCCTGGGCTTCCGGTTCAACACCGTCGGGCGCCAACAAGCACGCGGCCCGCTACGCCGGCATCAACATCACCCGCATCGTCACCCTGTCGATGGTGCTCGGTGGTGGCCTGGCCGGCCTGGCCGGTGCGCTCGAGGCCGAGGGCACGCTGTTCCGGTTCGAGCCGGCCATCGGCGGCACCCTGGGCTTCGACGGCATCACCATCGCCCTGCTCGCCCGGGCCAACCCGCTGGCGACCATCCCGGCCGCGTTCCTCGTCGGCGTGCTGCGCACCGGCGCCGCGGGCCTGCAGTTCGAGACCGGCATCGCGCCCGAGGTGGTCGACGTGCTGCTCGCGATGATCCTGCTCTTCGTCTCGATCCCGGTGCTCGGCAAGTGGATCTTCCGCAGCCGGGCCGACAAGGTCAGCGCCGCGTCGACGAGCTGGGGGAACTGACGTGACGACCGAGTGGATCGCCAAGAACCGCACGACCCTGATCGTCACGGTGGTCGTGCTCGTCGCGGCCTACGTCTTCTACTACGCCAAGAACGACATCGCCCCGAGCATGTACACCTCGGCCTGGGGCTACGCCATCCCGCTCGTGCTGGCCGCCCTCGTCGGGGTCATCGGTGAGCGCTCCGGCGTGGTCAACATCGGCATCGAGGGCCAGATGCTGGTCGCCGCGTTCGCGGGCTTCTTCGCCGCCGCCTACAGCGGGTCGCTCATCGTGGGCGTGCTCGCCGGCATCGGCAGCGGCCTGATCCTCGGCGGGTTCCTCGCCTGGACCACCGTGAAGTGGCGGATGGACCAGATCATCGCCGGTGTCGTGCTCAACATCATCGCCACCGGCATCACGTCGTTCTACTACAAGCCGGGCAAGCTGCTGCCCGGCCTGATGCCGAGCTTCGACATCCCGCTGCTGTCGAAGATCCCGCTCTTCGGGCCGGTCTTCTTCACCGGCACCAGCATCTTCGCCATCCTCGCCATCCTCGCCGCGCTGTTCGTGCACTTCGGCCTGTTCCACACGCGCTGGGGCCTGCGCACCCGGTCGGTCGGGGAGTACCCGTCCGCGGCCGACACCGCCGGCATCAACGTCGAGCGCCAGCGGCTGGTCAACGTCACCCTCGCCGGCGCCCTCGCCGGGTGCGCCGGGGTCTACCTGTCGATGGACGCGTCGAGCTCGTTCGAGCGCAACATGGTCGCCGGCCGCGGGTTCCTGGCCCTGGCGATCATGATCATGGGCGCCTGGCGACCCCTGCGGGCGTTCGTCATGGCGATCTTCTTCGGCTTCATCAACGCCGTCGCCTCGCAGCTGCAGCAGAGCGGCAACATCGACCTGCCGCCGCAGCTCACCGGAACGCTCCCCTTCGTCGTGACGATCATCGTCCTGGCGATCGCCGCCGGCCGGGTGAGAGCGCCCGCCGCCGTCGGGCAGCCGTACATCAAGGGAGACGAGTGATGACCGAGGTACCCGAGTACGACCCGACGCCGGTCGGCGCCGACACCGCACCCGAGCACCTCGAGGCCATCGCCACGACGGATGCCGTGCTCGAGCTGCCGCCGGAGCAGTCCGGTTTCGGCGAGGGCAACGTCGGAGAGGTGCTGCTCGACATCGAGGGCCTGTCCAAGAGCTTCGGCAGCGTCAGGGCCAACCGCGACATCACCATGCACGTGCGGCGCGGCGAGATCGTCGCCCTGCTCGGTGAGAACGGCGCCGGCAAGTCGACCCTGGTCAACCAGATCTTCGGCCTGATCACACCCGACACCGGCACGGTGAGCGTGCGCGGCGACGCCACGCCGATCAAGGACCCGCGCGACGCGATCCGGCGCGGCATCGGCATGGTGCACCAGCACTTCCAGCTGGTGCCGGTGATGACCGTGGCCGAGAACATGATGCTCGGGCACGAGCCGACCAGGGCCGGCCAGGTGCTCGACATCGCCAGCGCGCGCGAGATGGTGCGCACGCTGTCGGCCAAGCACGGCCTGCCCGTCGACCCGGATGCCGAGGTCGAGGACCTGCCGGTCGGCACCCAGCAGCGGGTCGAGATCCTCAAGGCGCTCTCGCGCCGGGTCGACCTGCTGATCCTCGACGAGCCGACCGCGGTGCTCACGCCGCAGGAGACCGACGAGCTGCTCGGCGTCATGAAGGAGCTCGCGGCCTCGGGCACGTCGATCGTCTTCATCACGCACAAGCTGCGCGAGGTGCTCGCGGTCTCCGACCGGGTCTACGTGCTGCGCCAGGGCGCGGTCGTCGGCGAGGTCGAGACGGCCACGACCGACGCCCGCAAGCTGGCCACGATGATGGTCGGCCGCGAGGTCGTGCTGTCCATCGACAAGGCCGACGCCACGCCGGCCGAGACCGTGCTCACCATCACCGACCTGCACGTCAAGGACGACCGCGACCTCGGTGCGGTCAACGGGTTCTCGCTCGAGGTGCGCGCCGGCGAGATCGTCGGCGTCGCCGGGGTCGAGGGCAACGGCCAGCGCGAGCTCGTCGAGGCCCTCGCCGGGATGCGCAAGGTGGTGTCCGGCCAGATGACGCTCGGCGACCTCGACCTCACCAAGGCCAACCCGCACCAGACCCACCACGCGGGCGTCGGCCACATCCCCGAGGACCGCGAGAAGCACGGGCTGGTCGCGGCCTACTCGATCGCCGACAACCTGGTGCTCAACGAGTTCGACCAGGCGCCCTACGCCAAGAGCGGGGTGCGCGACTTCGACGCCATCGTCGAGCACGCCGAGGGGGTGCGCCAGGAGTTCGACATCCGCTCGTCGAGCGTGCACCAGAGCTCGGGGTCGCTGTCGGGTGGCAACAAGCAGAAGGTCGTCGTCGCCCGCGAGATGTCGTTCAGGCCGCGGCTGCTGATGGCCGCCCAGCCCACCCGTGGCGTCGACGTCGGGTCGATCGAGTTCATCCACCGCCGCATCGTCGACGCCCGCGACGCCGGTGCCGCGGTGCTGCTGGTGTCGGCCGAGCTCGACGAGATCCTGTCGCTGTCCGACCGGATCGCGGTGGTGCACGGCGGCAAGGTCGTGGCCGAGATGCCGGGCCGCGGCGCCGACCGCACCGAGATCGGCCGCCTGATGGCCGGCGACCACTGACCGTCGGCTCCACCACACTTTCTCGCCCGATGCGCGGAAGCGTTCACGCGTTCGCACCGGAACAGGTTGCGGTGCGAAGGTGAAGGTCTCCCGGCATCGGGCGAGGAAAGTGTGTGACCGGGGGATGCAGGATCGCGTGGTTACGGTTTCGTAAGTTACGTTCGCGTAGGTTACGCTGGCGTACGTGAGCGCATCCACCGTGACCCGACCGACCCCGCCCGCCGTGCACCCGCCGGCCGCGCCGTCGCGCCCGCGCGTCGGAGCCCACGCCCCCGGTCCGCTCGGGGGCGTGTTCCGTGGTGCCCGCAAGGTCGCCGAGGCGCTGGCCACCCCGCTCGTGCCGAGCGACTACCTCGACCTGATCGACCCGCTGCGCTCCGGCGCCGACCTGCGCGGCCGCGTCGTCGAGGTGCGCCCCGAGACCGCGGATGCCGTGACGGTCGTCATCCGCCCGGGCCGCGGCTGGCTCGGCCACGTGCCCGGGCAGTACATCCGCATCGGCATCGACATCGACGGCGTGCGCCACTGGCGCGCCTACAGCCTCACCCACCGCGCCGACGGCACGGCCGCGGCCGGCATCCCGGCGGGGTGCATCGCGATCACCACCAAGGCGATCCCCGACGGCAAGGTCTCGCAACCACCTGGTGCGGGCCACCGCCCCGGGCACCCTGGTCATGCTCGACCAGGCCACCGGCGACTTCACCCTCCCGAGCCCCGCGCCCGCGAAGGTGCTCTTCCTCACCGCCGGCAGCGGCATCACCCCGGTCATGGGCATGCTGCGCAACCACCTCGGCGAGCTCGCCGACGTCGCCCAGGTGCACTGCGCCCCCACGGCATCCGACGTCATCTTCGCCGGCGAGCTGCAGTCGTACGCCGCCGACGGTCGCCTCGCGCTCAGCCTCAACCTCGACGACGAGCACGGCGTGCTCGACCTGGCCCGGCTCGACGCCCTGGTGCCCGACTGGCGCGAGCGCGAGACCTGGACCTGCGGGCCCACCGGCCTGCTCGACGCCGCCGAGGCGCACTGGGCGGGCGCCGGCATCGCCGACCGCCTGCACACCGAGCGCTTCCGGCCCACCGTGGTCGAGCCCGGGGACGGGTGGCGAGATCACCTTCCTCAACAGCAGCATCACCGTCGACGCCGACGGTGGCACCCCGATCCTCGACGCCGGCGAAGAGGCCGGCGTCCTCATGCCGAGCGGATGCCGGATGGGCATCTGCTTCGGCTGCGTCGTCACCATGCGGCAGGGCGCCGTGCGCGACCTGCGCACCGGTGACGTCACCGTCGTCGAGCCCGGCGACGAGCTGCCCGTGCAGACCTGCATCAACGCCGTTGCCGGCTCCTGCGACATCGAGCTCTAGCCCCAGCCCGGGGCAAATTCGACCTATTGGTCGATGTTGCCCACCGCACCGGTCACCACCGCCCTCCGCCCGCCCGCGAGAGACCCGGAAGGACCTCCTCATGACCCTCGCCCCCGAGCGCCGCACCATCTCCCCCACCGCGCCGCACCATGTCGCCGCCGACCACGCGTCGACCAAGCCGCACGGCATCAACCCGCGCCTGTCCGTCACCAGCGCGACCCCGCGCCCGCAGCGGCCCGCCCTGAAGAAGAGCGGCCGCCCCAACCCGGCCGCGCACCTCAGCCACGAGCAGATCGAGGGCATCGGCCACGAGCTCGACGCCCTGCGCAAGGAGGTCATGGACAGCCGCGGCGCCCGTGACGCCGCCTACATCCGCAAGGTCATCACGGTCCAGCGCTACCTCGAGATGGCCAGCCGGGCGACCCTGCTGTTCTCGGGCGTCAAGGTCAAGGGCATCCGCCCGGCCTGGTGGCTCGGCACGGCCGGGCTGTCGGTGGCCAAGATCCTCGAGAACATGGAGATCGGCCACAACGTCATGCACGGCCAGTGGGACTGGATGCGTGACCCGAAGATCCACTCGACCGCGTGGGAGTGGGACAACGCCTCGCCCTCGAGCCAGTGGAAGCACAGCCACAACGAGATCCACCACACGTTCACCAACGTGATCGGCCGCGACAACGACCTCGGCTACGGCATCCTGCGGGTCGACGAGGACCAGCGCTGGAGCCTGTTCTACCTGTTCCAGCCGATCTGGCACGTGGGCAACGCCCTGCTCTTCGAGTACTCCATCGCGGCCTACGACCTCGAGCTCGGCGGCTACCTCGCCAAGAAGAACCGGATGAGCGAGGAGGAGAAGGCCAAGTTCCGGGCGAACGCCAAGGAGGTCGGCGCGAAGATCAAGCGCCAGGCCACCAAGGACTACCTCGTGCACCCGGCCCTGTCCGCGGTCACCGGCTCGGCCCGCACCACCCTCACCGCGAACGTCGTCGCCAACCTGGTGCGCAACGTGTGGACCAACACCGTCATCATCTGCGGCCACTTCCCCCCCGGCATCGAGACCTTCGAGAAGACCTCGATCGACGGCGAGACCCGTGGCGAGTGGTACGTGCGCCAGATGCTCGGCTCGGGCAACATCAGCGGCTCGCCGGCGATGCACGTGATGACCGGCAACCTCAGCCACCAGATCGAGCACCACCTCTTCCCCGACATGCCGAGCAACCGCTACCGCGAGATCGCCCCGCGCATCCGCGACCTGATGGAGCGGCACGACCTGCCCTACGTCACCGGCTCGCTCGGCAAGCAGGCCGCGTCGGTGTACTGGAAGGTCGTTCAGCTCTCGCTGCCGAACAAGGTCGAGGGTCGGCGCCGGCGCGACATCGTGCGCCTCGCCGCGACGAAGGCCTGGCGCAAGAAGTCGCTCGACCGCTTCTGAGCCGCACCTGAGTTCCACCTGTTCGGCTGACCCCGTTCAGTGCGCCGAACCCCTGCGCCGTCACCCACCGTTGACGGCGCAGGGGTTTCCTCGTCCTCGAGAGGCTCCCGATGGGCTCGACCCCACACGGCCGGCTGGTGCTGGCCACGGTGACCCTGGCGCTCGTCGTCGGTGGAGCGGCCGCCCGAGGGCTACGCCTACGAGTCGGCCGAGAACATCGCCGCGGGCTACTCCACCCCGGCAGCGGTGATGACCGGCTGGATGAACAGCGCCGGCCACAAGGCCGACATCCTCGACTGCGCCAACCAGGCCCTCGGGGTGGGCATCGGCCACGGTGGCCGGTACGGCACCTACTGGACCCAGGACTTCGGCAGCCGCTGACGGCGCCCGCACCAAGAGGGCGGCGGCGGCCGCTCGTCACCCGGCGGAACGGGCCGCCAACGCCTCGGCGAAGTCGATACCGGCCGCGGCGCGCACCCTGTCCATCACCTCCAGCGTCGCCACCGTGTCGGCCCACGGCCGCAGCGGCGACCCGGTCTCGCCGACGCTCACCCGGCGGGCCACCTCGGCCGCCTCGAAGTGCAGGCCGGCGTGGTCGACGCGTGGCTCGTCCCACGCCAGGTCGGTGCCGTCGCGCAGCCGCAGCGCCACCGGCCCGGGTCGGTAGAACGGGCCGCGGAGGTCGATACGCCCCAACGAGCCGGTGATGCTCGCGACCGACGGGGTGTCGGAGAGCATGGTGACGGTGAGGGATGCCGTGGAGCCGGCGTTCGTGGCGAACGCCATCGCGACCTGGCCGTTGATGCCGCTCGGTGCGGGGGTGCCGACGGCAACCACCTGCTCCGGTGCGCCGAGCACCCAGGTCGCGAGGGTCACCGGGTAGGTGCCGAGGTCGAGCATCGGGCCGCCGGCCAGCTCGGGGCGCATGATGCGGTGGCCGTCGTCGAACCACTCGCCCATGTCGGCCAGCACCACCCTCGGCTCCCCGATCGCGCCCTCGGCGAGCAGCTGCCGCACGACGTCGAAGCGCGGCAGGAAGAGGGTCCACATGGCCTCCATGCAGAACACGCCGGCCCGGGCGGCGGCCTCCCCGATCTGCCGGGCCTCACCGGCATCCAGCCCGACGGGCTTCTCGACGAGCACGTGCTTGCCCCCCTCGATCGCGAGCAGCGCGTGCGGCAGGTGCAGGTGGTGCGGCGTCGCCACGTAGACGACGTCGACCTCGGGGTCGGCGACCAGTGCCTCGTAGGAGCCGTGGGCCGTCAACGCCCCGAACCGGTCAGCCGCGCGAGCGGCGCCCTCCGCGCTGCGCGACCCGACGGCCTGCACGACCTGGCGGGTGCTGTCGTGCAGGGCGGTCACGAACTTGTCCGCGATCCACCCGGTGCCCAGAACCCCCCAGCGCAGCGGCGGTGCGTCCATGGACGGTGGGAACCCGGGGGCTCGGCAGGTGCGACGGCATACGGCATGATAGCCAGGCAATGTCCTGACATTAGCCCTTGACTCGAGGAAGGACCCGCGTGGAGCTCGCCCCCAGTGCGGCCGGCCTCGCCCTGATGGCGCTCGCCGCCGCGATCATCGGCTACTCCAAGACCGCCCTGGGTGGCCTGGCCGTCATCGCCGTCGCGATCTTCGCCACCGTGCTGCCGGCCAAGGAGTCGACCGCCGCGATCCTCGCCATCCTCATCGTCGGTGACGTCATCGCCTGCTGGCACTACCGGCACGACGCCGACTGGTCGCTCATCAAGCGGCTCCTGCCGGCCGTCGTGCCCGGGCTCGTGGTCGGGGCGCTCTTCCTGCGGGCGGTCGACGACTCGACGCTGCGCCGCACCATCGGCGGGGTGCTGCTCGTGCTCGTGCTGCTCCAGCTCTGGGTGAAGTGGCGCGGCGACTCCGACGCGCCGTCGACGGTGCACGAGCGGCGGGCGGCGTCCTGGGGGGCCGGCAGCGGCGTCGGCTTCGCGACGATGACCGCCAACGCCGCCGGCGCGGTGATGACGCTCTACCTGTCGGCGTCCGGGATCGACAAGCGCCGGTTCGTCGGCACCAACGCGTGGTTCTTCCTCATCGTCAACCTGGCGAAGGTGCCGTTCTCGATCGCGCTCGGCCTGATGCACCCGGTGGATGCCGTGCGCGCCGTCGTGCTCGCGCCGGTCGTCCTGCTGGGCGGTCTCCTCGGCTACGCGACGGTGCAGCGGATCAGCCAGCGTCGCTTCGACCTCGCGGTGCTCGCGGCCTCGGCCCTCGCGGCGGCCGCCCTCCTCCTCGTCTGAGCCGACCAGGCTGGGAGTCAGCGCAGGCGGGGTGGCACGTTCCACGGGGTGACCACCTGTGGCGCCGACTGCACCGACTCCGGTGCACCGGGAAGCAGCCGGTGCGCGCGCAGCAGCTGGGTCAGGGCCGCTCGCAGGTCGGCCCGGAGGTCGTGGTGCAGCACCACCGTGAGCGCACCCGTGCGCAGCAGGCCGAGGTTGTCGGCGTCGAGGTCGTGCCCGATGAACGGGACGCCGGAGAGGCCCACGAGGGCGAGCGCCGCGGCGATCCCGGTGTTGCCGCCGCCCATCGAGTAGACGGCGGCCACCGGCGGGCCGACCTCGAGGGCGGCAGCCACGGCCCGCTCGGTGGCGACATCCTCGCCGTGCAGGTCACCGACGACCACCACCTGCCGGCCCGGGGCGTCCGCCGCGAGCCGCTCCCGGAACGTGGCGAGCCGCTCCTGCTCCCCGAGGAAGCTGTGGTGGCTCAGGGTCGCGAGCACCGCCCCATCGGCCGTGCCGAGGAGGTGGTTCAGGAGGTAGGCGGCCGTCGCGCCGGCGGCCGCGTTGTCGAGACCGACGTACGCCACCCGGTCGGAACCGCTCACGTCGGTGACCAGCGTGACGGTCGGGATGCCGCGCTGCCGGGCCCGCTGCACGGCCTGCGCAACCGCCGGGTGGTCGGGTGCCTTGAGGACCAGGCCGTGGCTGACCCGCCCGGCCGAGCCCACGGCGTCCACCGACGAGGCCAACGCCTCGGGCGAGGCACCCTCACTCGTCGTGAAGCGCGCCCGCACGGTGGCAGGGCGCGCGGAGGGCAGCGCCTCCTCGACCGCGGCCGTCACGGCGTCCCGGAAGCGGCCGGGCGCGTCGAGCACGACGTCGACGAGCAGGGTGCGGCGCGAAAGCCGCACCTGCGACTGCTGGCGCTCCAGCTCGAGCACCGCGGCCTCCACGGCGCGCACGGCGCGGGCGCTGACCCCCGGTCGTCCGTTGAGCACCCGGTCCACCGTCGCCATCGACACGCCGGCCTGCTCCGCGACGTCGCGGACCCGGTGGCTGCGGCGGACCATCCGCCCATGGTGACGGGTCGCACTGCGCACGGCCAGCGACACGGCATCCACGCCCTGAGGTCTTTTTGATGGTTTCGACAGCTCCCACCCACCGGCTCACGGCGCACGCTGGACACCTGACCCGGCAACGACGCCACCGCGAGCACCCAGGAGCACCCCCGATGACGACCACCCACACCCCGACGACGGCCGGCTACCTGCGCGCCGAGGACTGCCACCTCGACGACCTGCTGGCTGTCATCGGCGCCGGCACCGACCTCGCCGGCTACCCGCACGCCAGCGAGGTCTCGCAGGGGGTGCTGGTCTACGACGCCGCCGCCCTGCGCGACGCGATGACCGACGACGACGCCCGCCGGGCCGTCCACGCCGAGATCGCCCGCGCCCTGGCCGACGGACCGGGCATCGCCGTGTTCCGCGGCGCCTTCGACCACGACGTCCTCGACCGGGGGAGCGAGGTGTTCGAGCGGATCATCGCCGACGAGAAGGCCTCCGGGGGTGACGCCGGCGACCACTTCGGGGTCCCCGGCGTCAACGACCGGGTGTGGAACGCCCTCGAGAAGCTGGCCGTGGCCGACCCCGAGGCGTTCGTCGACTACTACGCCAACGACATCGTGGCGCTCGCGGCGACCGCGTGGCTCGGCCCGGGCTACCAGGTGACCAGCCAGGTCAACGTCGTCAACCCCGGTGGGGCCGGTCAGACCGTGCACCGGGACTACCACCTCGGGTTCCAGAGCCCGAAGACCTCGGCCGAGTTCCCCGCGCACGTGCACGCGCTGTCGCCGGTGCTCACCCTCCAGGGCGCGGTGGCCCACTGCGACATGCCGGTCGAGACGGGCCCGACGCTCTACCTCCCGCACTCGCAGAAGTACGCGCACGGCTACCTCGCCTACTGGCTGCCCGAGTTCCAGGAGTACTTCGTGGCCAACCACGTGCAGCTGCCGCTGGCCAAGGGGGATGCCGTCTTCTTCAACCCGGCGCTCTTCCACGCTGCCGGCTCGAACCACACGACCGACGTGCGCCGGATGGCCAACCTCCTGCAGGTGTCGTCGGCGTTCGGCCGCGCCATGGAGAGCGTCGACCGGCGCCGCGTCGTCGAGGCGGTCTACCCGGCGCTGCTCGCCCGCAAGGCCGCCGGGATGCCGTTCGCCCGGGTCGGCGACGTCGTCGCCGCCTCCGCCGAGGGCTACGCGTTCCCGACCAACCTCGACCGCGACCAGCCGCTGAACGGGATGTCTCCCGAGACGCAGTCCGACCTCGTCCGCCGGGCTCTCGGCGAGGCGATCTCCGTCGAGGAGCTGAGCGAGCGGCTCGCTGCGCAGGTGAACCGCACCCTCAGCCACTGACGGATGCCGGGTGGGCGGGCTGGGTGAGCTCGCCCACCCGGCAGGGGTCAGGGGGTGAAGGCCTCGCGGAAGGCGGCCAGCGCAGCATCCGGGTCGGCGCTCGCGAAGGCCTCCAACCCGACGACACCGGTGAACCCGGCATCGGCCAGGGCCCGGGCCACCCCGGCGTAGCGGATCTCGCCGGTGCCGGGCTCGCACCGCCCGGGCACGTCGGCGACCTGCACCTCGGCGACCCACGGGAGCGCCTCCCGGCAGAGCTCGATGAGGTTCCCCTCGCCGATCTGGGCGTGGTAGAGGTCGAGGTTGAGCCGCAGGTGCGGTGAGTCGACACCGCGCACGAGGTCGAGGGTGTCGGCCGCTCGCGCGAAGGGCGTGCGGGGGTGGTCGACGGCGGTGTTGAGGTTCTCGAGCACGAAGGTGACCCCCTCGCGCTCACCGAGCTCGGCGATGCGTGCGAGCGTGCGCCGGGCGGTGTCCCACATCTGCGGGGTGACCTCGTCGGCGGGCACGACCGGCAGGCCGCGGTGGTCGAGGCCGGTTCCGTGCAGGTTCAGGCTCGGGGTGCCGAGACGGCGCGAGACCACGACGGACTCGGCAGCGGTTCGCAGCAGCTCGTCGGCGCCCTCCTCGTCGGCCAGCGTGCCGGTCGTGTAGCCCGTCATCGACGTGAAGACGACGCCGCTCGCGGCCAGGGCCTCGAGCATGTCGAGGTCGTGGTTGCGCCAGTCCCAGATCTCGACGGCGAAGCCCGCGTCGTGGATCGCGCGGACCCGGTCGGCCACCGGCCGGTCGACGTAGAGCATCTCGGCACTGGCGGCGAGGACGAACGGTGTGCTGGGCATGCGATGGTCCCTCGGACGTGGCGGGCTCGGACGGGTGACGGGTCAGGACCCGACTCCGAGCCGTCGCAGCACCACTGCTGGAAGTTTGTCAGAACATATGGTTGACAGCAACTGTTGGGTAGGTGAGCATGGGCGCGATGCCCTCCGCGCGAGGCGAGGGCCGGACGCCGACGGGAAGACCTCAGATGCGAATCGGACTCATCGGCCTCGGCCGGATCGGCGCCTTCCATGCCGACACCCTCGCGGCCCTCGACCGGGTCGACGAGCTCGTCGTCACCGACCCCGTGGCTGCCGCCGTCGACACCGTGACCACCCGCATCGGGAAGGCGACCGCCGTCGGCTCCCCCGAGGCGGTGCTGGATGCCGGTGTCGACGGCGTCGTCATCGCCGCCACGACGGGCGCGCACGCGGAGCTGCTCCTCGCCTCGGCCGGCCGCGGCATCCCGACGTTCTGCGAGAAGCCGATCGCGGCCTCTGCAGGCGAAGCGGTGACCGTGCGCGACCGGCTCGCCGGCTCCGGCGTCGCGGTGCAGATCGGCTACCCGCGTCGCTTCGACCCCGCCTTCGTGGCCGCGCGCGACGCCGTGCGGTCCGGAGAGCTGGGGCGGATCACGACGGTGCGCTCGACCACCCTCGACCCGGCGCCGCCCCCGGCGGCCTACCTGGCCGGTTCCGGCGGCATCTTCCGCGACTGCTCCGTGCACGACTTCGACGCCGTGCGCTGGGTGACCGGGCAGGAGGCCGTCGAGGTCTACGCCGTCGGCGCGGTCGACCCCGACGCCCCCGCCGAGTTCTACGCCGACAACGGTGACTACTCCACGGTCTCGGTGCTCATCACCCTGGCCGACGGCTCGCTCGGCGTGGTCTCGAACAGTCGCACCAATGGTCGCGGGTACGACGTTCGCCTCGAGGTGCACGGTGTCGAGGACGCCGTGGCCGCCGGCCTCGACGAGGGCCTACCGCTGCGCTCCACCGAGCCCGGTGCCACCTGGCCGGCCGGCCCGCCGCACACGTTCTTCATGGACCGCCTCACCGAGGCGTTCCGGCGTGAGCTCGCCGCGTTCTGCGCGGTGGCGGCCGGCGAGGTCGCCTCGCCGTGCACCATCGAGGACGCCATGGGCACTGCCTGGATCGCCGAGGCCGCGACGCTGTCGGCGAAGGAACACCGCCCGGTGCGGATCGACGAGGTCGCCCGCTGACCCCGAGCCGTCGAGGGTGGAACACGCCGTGCGGATTGAGGGCCACGCGCAGTGTTCTCTACCCTCGACCTGACGGAGGAGCGCTCGAGACCGCACGACCAGGCGCGGCGGGATGACGACGTCAGCCGTGCGTGACGCGCCGTCGCCGTCGCCGTCGAGCAGGCCCACGACGAGCGCGACGGTGGCATCGGCCAGCGCCTCGGGCTCCTGGCTGACCGAGGTCAGGTCGATGGTGCCGAGCCGGGCCATCGGGCTGTCGTCGTAGCCGACCACCGAGACGTTCGCGGCACCGCACCCCCGAGCGCAGCAGGTGTCGCGCAGCCCGATCGCGACCCGGTCGTTGAAGGCGACGACGCCGTCGGTCGGTCGCCGGCTCGGATCGCGTCGAGCAACGGGCCGCCGCAGCCGCCCCGTCGACTTCGGCATCCTCGTTGGCACCGCCGCGAATGACGTCGAGCTGCGAGCCGAGCCCGTGCCGAGCCATGGCGTCGCGGTACCCCTGGCGGCGCGCCCGGGCGATGCTGCCCCGCGGTCCGTCGACGAACGCGATGCGACGGTGCCCCAGCGACGCCAGGTGGTCGACGGCCGCCTCGAGCCCCTGGTCGTCGGCGGCCAGCACCCCGGTGACGCCCGCGACCCCGGCGCGACCCACGACCACGGTCGGGCACAGCGACGCGAGGGCGGTCAGGTCGGCATCGGCCATCTGGGGGCCGAGCAGCACCAGTGCCTCGCAGCGGAAGTCGAGCAGCGTCTCGGCCGCCCGGTGCTCGTCGGTGCGTGGCGTGGTGGTGCCGAGCACGAGGTCGAGCCCGCGGTCGGCCGACGCGCTGTCGAGCGCCCGCACGAGCTCGGCGTGGAACGGGCTGCTCACGTCGAGCAGCACCCCGAGCAGGTGCGAGCGGTGCCGGGCCAGCAGGCTCGCCGTGCGGTCGGGGCGGTAGCCGAGGTCGGCGGCGGCGGCGCGCACGGCATCCGCCGTGGCCTGGCTGGGGCCGGGACGGCCGCGCAGCACGAGCGAGACGGTGGCGGTCGAGACGCCCGCCCGCTGCGCGACGTCGACCAGCCGCGCCCGCCCGGATGCCGTGGAGCCACCGGTCACGCGACACCCCTCCTCACGCTCTTGACAGATTGTCCGCACAAAGGGTTGACACGGCATCCGCACCGGGTCCACCATTCCTTAAAGCGCTTTATACACGTCACCAAGGACGTTGACAAGGAGAGACACGATGTCCCAGCAGCCCATCGGTGTGGCCGTGATCGGGGCCGGGATGGCGGGGAGGGCGCACTGCGCCGGTTACCGCTCGGCCCCGACCCTGTTCGACCCACCGCTGCCCCCGATCCACTACGCGGCAGTGGTCGACGCCAACGCCGCCACCGCTGCCGACGCCGCGGCCCGCTACGGCTACCAGCGGCACGGCACCGACTGGCGCGAGCTGCTCGACGCCGACGACGTGCAGGTGGTCAGCGTGGTCGTGGCCAACTCCCTGCACCGCGAGATCGTCGAGGCGCTGCTCGCGGCCGGCAAGCACGTGCTCTGCGAGAAGCCGCTGTCCGACTCCCTCGCCGACGCCCAGGCGATGGCGGATGCCGCCGCGGCCCACCCCGACCTCGTCACCGGCACGGCGTTCGTCTACCGTCGCCAGCCCGCGGTCGCCGCGATCCGCGAGCTCGTGCGCAGCGAGCTCGGTGAGGTGTCGCACTTCAACGGGCGCTACTGGTGCGACTACGCCCGCAGCGCCCAGACCCCGATGGCCTGGCGCTACAAGGGCGGCCCGGGCACCGGCGCGCTCGCCGACATCGGCAGCCACCTCATCGACCTCGCCGAGTTCGTCTGCGGGCCGATGACGCAGGTCGGCGGCGCCGCCTTCACCACCAAGGTGACCGAGCGCTACCTGGCGGCCGGCACCACCTACGGCCACGCCCGTGCCGAGCTGACCGACGTGAAGGAGCGGGTCGAGAACGACGACGTCGCCACCTTCACCGCCCACTTCGCCTCGGGGGCCGTCGGCACCTTCTCGATCTCGCGGGTCGCCCCCGGCCACGCGAACTCGCTGGCGTTCGACCTCTTCGCCGAGACCGGCGCCGCCAAGTGGGACATGGACCGGCCGGCGGAGTTCTCGCTGCTCCGGCAGATGCGCGACGACGGCCTCGACGGCTACAACCAGGTGCTCGTCGGCCCGTCGCACCCCTACCTCAAGGGCGGTGTGCCGATGGACTTCCCGGGCGTCTCGTTCGGCGTCGGCGACCTGTTCGGCTTCCAGCTGCGGGCGTTCCTCGAGCAGGTCGCCGGCATCGAGGGCGGCCTGCCGCCGGTGGCGAGCTTCGCCGACGGCGTGCGCGACCTCACCGTCATCGACGCCGTCATCCGCTCGGCCGCCGCCGGCGGCGCCGTCGTCGACCTGCCCCCGCACCACGCCGCCTGACCTGACCCCGCACTCTCCCAACCGAACCCCGCAAGGAGTACCCATGTACCTCGGCGTCTACAACGCCTGCCTCGGCGACAAGCCGCTCGGCGAGGCCCTCGACATCATCGCCGGCATCGGCATGACCAGCGTCGAGATCAACTCCGGCGGCTTCCTGCCGCCGATCCACCTGCCGGTCGAGCGAGCTGCGCGAGAGCGAGGACGCCCGCCAGGAGTACCTCGGCGAGTTCAGCTCGCGCGGCCTCACGCTGACCGCGCTGAACTGCAACGGCAACCCGCTCTTCCCCCGAGAGGGCTTCCCGCACGCCAAGGACCTCGAGGACTCCATCGAGCTCGCCGCCCTGCTGGGCGTGAAGCGTGTCATCACCATGTCCGGGGCCCCGGCCGGCAGCCCGGGCGGCACGAACATGGCCTGGAACCCGCTGCCCTGGTGGAGCCCGCTGCTCGACGTGCGCGACCACCAGTGGGGCGTGGCCGTGCCCTACTGGAAGCAGATCCAGGCGCGCGCCGCGGATGCCGACGTGCGGGTCGGCATCGAGATGCACCCCGGCAACATCGTCTTCAACCCCTCGACGATGCACCGCCTCGCCGAGGAGATCGGCTCGACCCACGTCGGGGCCGAGATGGACCCGAGCCACCTGTTCTGGCAGGGCATCGACCCGGTGCTCGCCGTCAAGGACCTCGGCTCGCTGGTGGTCGTGGCCGCCGCGAAGGACACCCGGATCAACGACGCCGCCAAGGTCAACGGGGTGCTCGACGACCGGTTCACCCGCGTCGCCGAGGGCGAGCCCGGCTACCTCGCGATGGGGGGCGGCACCACGCTCTCGGGTTGGCCGAGCAACTCGTCGTGGGACTTCGTGGCGGTGGGCCGCGGCCACGACGTGTCGTGGTGGACCGAGTTCCTGCGGGCGCTGCGCGACGTCGACCCCGACATCCCGGTGAACATCGAGCACGAGGACCAGGAGCTCGACCAGCTCGAGGGCCTCACCTTCGCCGCCAACACCCTGCTGGAGGCCGAGCAGGCCCTGTGACCGAGTGGGCCCAGCGGCCCCCGGCATCCACGCTCGGATGCCGGGGGCCGCGTTCGCGTCGAGCGCCTCGCCTCAGACGTTCTGCGGGAAGCCGAGCTCGATGCCGCCGTGGCTGGGGTCGAGCCAGCGCGACGTGACGACCTTGCCGCGGGTGTAGAAGTGCACGCCCTCCATGCCGTGGGCGTGGGTGTCGCCGAACAGGCTGTTCTTCCAGCCGCCGAACGAGAAGTACGCCATCGGCACCGGGATCGGCACGTTGACGCCGATCATCCCGACCTCCACCTCGTTCTGGAAGCGGCGGGCCGCCCCACCGTCGTTGGTGAAGATGGCGGTGCCGTTGCCGTACTGGTTGGAGTTGATCAGGTCGAGCGCCTCGTCGTAGGTCTTGACCCGCAGCACCGAGAGCACCGGCCCGAAGATCTCGTCCTGGTAGATCGACATGTCCTTGGTGACGTTGTCGAACAGGGTCGGCTTGAGGAAGTAGCCCTCGCCGTCGGAGTCGACGTCGCCCTCGCGGCCGTCGATGACGAGCGTGGCGCCCGCCTCGGTGCCGGCGTCGAGGTAGGAGGTCACCTTGTCGCGGTGCGCGGCGGTGACCAGCGGCCCCATGTCGCAGCCGCGGGTGCCGTCACCGGTCACGAGCTTGCCCACGCGGTCCTGGATCTTCTGCACCAGGTCGTCGGCGATGGTGTCGACGGCGAGCAGGGCCGAGATCGCCATGCAGCGCTCGCCCGCCGAGCCGAAGCCGGCGTTGACCGCGGCGTCGGCTGCCAGGTCGAGGTCGGCATCGGGCAGCACGAGCATGTGGTTCTTGGCGCCGCCGAGGGCCTGCACCCGCTTGCCGTGCGCGGTGCCGGTCTCGTAGACGTACTTCGCGATCGGGGTGGAGCCGACGAACGACACGGCCTTGACCTTGGGGTGGGTCAGCAGCGCGTCGACGGCCTCCTTGTCGCCGTGCACGACGCTGAGCACGCCGTCGGGCAGGCCGGCCTCCTTCCACAGCGCGGCGACGGCGTTGACGGCCGACGGGTCCTTCTCGCTGGGCTTGATGACGACCGCGTTGCCGCAGGCGATGGCCACCGGCACGAACCACAGCGGCACCATGGCCGGGAAGTTGAACGGGCTGATCACGGCCACGACGCCCAGGCTCTGCCGGATCGAGTAGACGTCGACCTTGGTCGAGGCGTTCTCGGTGAAGCCGCCCTTCATCAGGTGCGGGATGCCGCAGGCGAACTCGGCGACCTCGAGGCCACGGGTCACCTCACCGAGCGCGTCGGAGAGCACCTTGCCGTGCTCGGCGGTGATCAGCGCGGCGATGTCCTCCTTGCGCTCGTTGAGCAGCTCGCGGAACTTGAAGAGCACCTGGGTGCGCTTGGCCAGCGAGATGCTGCCCCACCCGAGGCCCAGGCCTCGTGCGCCGCGGTGACGACCTCGCCGACCAGGTCGGCCGAGGCGAGGTCGAGCTCGCCGGTCTGCACGCCGGTGGCGGGGTTGAAGACCGGGCTGGTGCGCTCGGCGGTGCCCTCCCACGGGAGGCCGTTGATGAGGTGGGTGATGCGGGTGGGGGTGCTGCTCACGGTATCGGTCCTGTCGTACGAAGTGATGGATCAGTGTCCCAGACGGGAGATGACGATGGAATACGTGGGTCGGAGGGCAGGATCACCCACGAACCGACAGTTCGGCGCGGACGGTGGGGATGTCGTGCAGGTCGACCGGCTCACCGCTCACCAGCGAGCGGGCGCACGCCTCGGCGGTGCGGAACGCCTCGAGGGCGTCGGCGACGGTGCACGGGCTCGGGATGTCGCCGCGGGCCACGTCGACGAACGCCGTGAGCTCGGTGACGTAGGCCGGCAGGAAGCGCTCCATGAACGACCAGTGCCGGGGGCCGGGTGGCCACTCGATGCCGGGTTCGGCCGAGGTGATCGCGAAGGTGGTGTCGTGCCCGACACCCAGGGTGCCCTTGGACCCGTGCACCTCCATGCGCACGTCGTGGCCCGCCCCGTTGTAGCGGGTGGCGGTGGCGCTCACGAGCGTGCCGTCGTCGAGCACCAGCGTCGCGGCAGCGGTGTCGACGTCGCCGGCCTCGGTGAAGAACGTCTCACCCTTGTTGGCCCCGACGGCGAACACCCGGCTGACCTCCTGGCCCGTCACGAACCGGAGGATGTCGAAGTCGTGCACGCTGCAGTCGCGGAACAGCCCGCCGGACGTCGGCAGGTAGGCCGCGTGCGGCGGCGCCTGGTCCATCGTCGCGGCGCGCACGGTGTGGATGAAGCCCAGCTCACCTGCGGCGACCGCGTCGCGCACCCGCCGGTAGCCGGTGTCGAAGCGCCGCTGGAAGCCGATGTGCACCGGAACCGAGCTGCGGGCCTCGAGCTCGGTGAGGGCGATGGTGCGCTCGAGGTCGAGGGCGACCGGCTTCTCGCAGAACGTCGGGATGTCGCGGGAGATGGCGGCCTCGAGCAGCTCGGCGTGGGCCGCGGTGCCCGCGGTGATGACGAAGGCGTCCAGACCCGAGTCGAGCAGGGCGTCGATGCTCGGGGCGACGCCGACTCCCAAGTCGGTCGCCACCTGTTCGGCCAGCTCGGTGTTCAGGTCGGCGAGCACGAGGTCGTCGACGCCGTCGAGCGTGGTCAGCGTCTTCGCGTGGAAGGCGCCGATCCGGCCGGTGCCGGCAAGGCCGATGCGCATGGGGTGTCCTTCGGGTCGGGAGTCGGGAGTCGGGCTCAGGAGTCGGTGGCGGTCAGCCGGGGGTCGACCGGGAGGTCGGGCCAGGTGTCGCGCACCCAGGCGTGCGCGGGGTCGTCGCAGATCAGCCAGGCGCGCTCGGCACCCGGCCCGGCCATGACGTTGAGGTAGTAGAGGTCGGCGTCCGGGGCAGCGACGGCGGGGCCGTGCCAGCCGTGCGGCACGAGCACGACGTCACCGGTGCGCACCTCGGCGAGCACGTCGATGGGGCGCTCGGAGGTGCCGTAGACGCGCTGGTAGCCGACGGCATCCGTGCCCCGGTCGTCGGTCGGCTGCGTCTCGAACCAGTAGATCTCCTCGAGCTCGGCCTCGATGCCGGGGCGATCGGTGTCGTGCTTGTGCGGCGGCCACGAGCTCCAGTTGCCGGCCGGGGTGACGACCTCGCAGGCGATGACCCGGTGCGCATCGAGCACACCCGGGACGCCGAAGTTGCGCACCTGGCGCGAGGCGATGCCGGCGCCGCGCAGCTCGACCGGCACGTCAGCGGCCGGCAGGTGCCGAGCCGGGATGCCGGTGCCACCGTCGGTGCGGGCCAGGCAGACCGCGACGCGCACGGCATCCGAGCCCGACAGGTCGTCGGGGGCCGAGACCCGCAGGGTCGAGCCGGGCGGGGCGTAGGCGACGTCGGTGGGGCCGGCGAAGACGCCGGCGCGACCGGCGAGCTCGAAGGTGTCGGTCACCCCGGGGGCGATGACCTCGACGACCACCCCACCGGTGAGTGGCACCACCACGGCCTCGTGGTGCGCGAGGTCGAGGGCCAGCTCCTGACCGGTGGCCAGGGTGGCGGTGCGCAGCCCGGTGTGGGTCCAGCCCGGGGCGGAGCCGTCGACCACGCAGTCCCACCCGTCCGCGGCGAGCGCGCCGGCGGGGTGGCACCAGGTGCGGTTGTCGTGGCCCAGGCTCATCGAGAACCCCCGTGGACGAGGTCGACGGCGGCATCGACGGCGGTCGCCACGTCACCATCGGGCGGGAAGAGCAGGGCTCGTCCGACGACCAGCCCGGCGGCCGAGGAGTGGGTCAGGGCCCGCCCCCACTCGGCGTACGTGTCGGCCGGGTCGCCCTTGGGGTCGCCGCCGAGCAGCAGGCAGGGCAGCGTCGTGGCGTCGAGCACCCGGTGCATCTCGTCGACGACCGGCAGCTTCAGCCAGGTGCGGGCACTGGTGGCCCCGAGGCCTGCGGCGATGTGGATCGAGTCGATGACCGAGTCGGGGTCGAGGAGGTTCTCGACGCGGTTCGGTGACCTACGCACGGTCATGAACGGCTCGACCATGGCCATCAGGCCGTGCCGCGCAAGGGCGCTGACGGCAGCACCGCTGGCCTCCAGGGTGGGAGCCGTGCCCGGCTCGTCGAGCGCGATGCGGGTGAGCATCTTGCCGCCGTCGAGGCCGTTGGCCGCGATGGTGTCGGCGTCGAACGCGGTGAACCGGTCGTCGAGCTCGAAGACGGCTCCCTGCAGGCCCCCACGGTTCATCGAGCCGATCACGACCTTGTCGTCGAGCAGGCCGGAGAGCAGGAGGTCCTCGAGCACGTCGGGCGTGCCGAGCACGCCGTCGACCCCCGGGCGCTGCAGGGCTGTCGCCAGCCGCTCGAGCAGATCGGGGCGCGAGGCCATGGCGCGGGCATCGTCGCGGACGGCGAGCGCTCCGCGGGCCGGGTGGTCGGCCGCGATGAGTAGGAGCCGCCCGTCGTCGCTCAGCGAGGTGCGGCGGCGCCGGGCCGCCCAAGCGGCGGGCACGGCACCCGGCTCGATGAGGCGACGTCGGGTGAGCTTGGCGGCGTCGATCGTCGTCATGCGCTGCTCCCCTGCATCAGCTCGAGCACCTCGTGCTCCTCCGGCATCGCCGTCGAGCACTCCAGCCGTGAGGCGACGATGGCGCCCGCGGTGTTGGCGAAGCGGAGGGCGCGCTCGAGGTCCCAGCCCTCCAGCAGGCCATGGCACAGCGCGCCACCGAAGGCGTCGCCCGCTCCGAGGCCATTGGCGACCTGCACCGGCACCGGTGGCACGACGACGCGCTCGCCGGAGGCCGACACGGCCAGCACGCCCTTGGGCCCCTGCTTCACGACGGCCAGGTCGACGCCGCGGTCGAGCAGCGCCTTCGCGGCGTCCTCGGGGTTCTCGGTGCCGACGGCGACGCGGCACTCCTCCGCGTTGCCGATGGCGACCGTGCTGGCGTCGATGGCGGCACGGGCGGCACGGGTGGCCTCGGACTCGGCCCGCCAGAACTGTGGGCGGTAGTCGAGGTCGATGACGGTGTGCGGGCGGCGGCCCCGCAGCTCCCACGCGGTCGCATGCGCCGTGCGGCTGGGCTCGGCCGACAGCCCGGTGAGGGTCGTCCAGAACAGCCGGCTCTCGCGCACGGCCACCGGCGGGATCTCCTCGGGCGCCACCCGCAGGTCGGGCGCCTGGGGGTAGCGGTAGAAGTAGAGCGGGAAGTGGTCGGGCGGGAAGATCTCGCAGAAGGTGACCGGCGTGGGCAACGACGGGTCGGTGGTCACGTAGGTCGGGTCGACGCCGAGGTCGGCGAGGGTGCGGCTCACGTATCGGCCGAAGGGGTCGTTGCCGGCGCGGCTGATCAGGGCCGAGCTGTGCCCGAGCCGGGCGACCGCCACGGCCACGTTCCCGGCGCTGCCGCCGAGGAACTTGCCGAAGGTCGTGACGTCCTCGAGCGACTTGCCGGTCTGCATCGGGTAGAGGTCGACCCCCACCCGGCCGATGGCCAGCACGTCGAACGAGCGCGTCAGCGGCTGGGGCACGGCATTCTCCTGGGTCGTGGTGTCTGGGCGATGGAGCAAGGCTGCCCCACCCGTCAGGGTGCTGTCAACATTTGTTAGGACATTTGAGGTTTCGCACTCCATGACGTCTCACCACCTAGACTGCGGGGCGTGAACGTCATCCCGGTGACCATCGACCGCAGCAGCCCCGTGCCTCTCTACCACCAGCTCGCCGAGCAGCTGACGGCCTCGATCGAGGACGGCCGGCTCAAGCCGGGCGACCCGTTCGAGAACGAGCTGGCCCTCGCCGAGCGCCTCGACCTCTCTCGCCCCACCGTGCGGCGGGCCATCGCCGAGCTCGTGAACCGCGGCCTGCTCGTGCGCCGCCGGGGCGTCGGCACCACCGTCGCCAGCCAGGTCATCCACCGCCGCGACGAGCTCACCAGCCTCTACGACGACATGGTGCGCCGCGGCCAGCAGCCGCTCACCGAGGTCATCTCGTTCAGCACCGACGACGTGAACCCCGTGGCGGCCGAGGCACTCGGTGTCCCCGCCGACTCGCACCTCGTCTCGGTCGAGCGGCTGCGCAGCGTCGACGGCACGCCGACCGCCCTGATGCACAACTGGCTGCCACCGCAGTTCGCCGACCTCACCGCCGCCGACCTCGAGAACGCGAGCCTCTACGCCATCCTGCGCACCCGGGGGGTGCGGCCGGTCATCGCGCACCAGACCATCGGCGCCCGCCGGCCCGCTACGCGCGAGCGCAAGCTGCTGGGTCTCGCCGCCGGCGACCCGCTGCTCACGATGACCCGCAAGGCGTATGCCGCGAACGGCTCGGCCGTCGAGTACGGCGACCACTGCTACCGCTACGACCAGTACGCCTTCGACGTCACCGTGCACGACCGCTGAGCGAACAACGCCCGCCGTCCTCTTGCATCCCCCGGGGTGCTGAGTGCTAATGTCCTAACATTCAAGCATTCAGCCGCTGCCCGTCACGCACGGGTCGAAGGAGGACGCGACCAGTGAAGATCGCGCAGGACCCCACACCCTTCCACCACGACCACGCGCTGCTCGACTTCCCCGGCGTGATCGCCGACCTGGGGTACGAGTACCTCCAGCTCACCCCGCATGCGGACTTCATCCCCTTCTTCCGGCACCCCAAGGCCGACGACGCCCTGGTGCGCTCGCTGAAGAAGGCGTGCGCGCGATGCCGGGGTCGGTATCGCCTCGCTGCTGCCCGTGCAGCGCTGGAGCGGCCCCGACGAGTGGGCCCGCGAGGCCGCCGTGCGCAACTGGAAGCGGATCATCCAGCTCGCCGTCGACCTCGACGTCAAGGTCATCGGCACCGAGTTCTCCGGCCGCCCCGAGCGGGCCGAGGAGTCGGAGGCGGCGTTCTACCGCTCGATGGAGGAGCTGCTGCCGATCATCGAGCGCGAGGGCATCGACCTGCTCATCGACCCGCACCCCGACGACTTCGCCGAGGACGGCCTCGAGGCGATCCGCGTCATCCGGGGGCTGAACAGCGCGAACGTCGGCATGGTCTTCGTCGCCTGCCACAGCTTCCACATGGGTCACCCGATGCGCGAGGTGATCCGCGCGGGCCACGACCTCATCCGCCTGGTGCACGTCGCCGACACGATGGACCACCACGCGTCACACGGCCTGCGCTACATCTCGAACCCGCCGGGCAACACCGCCCGCGTCCACCAGCACCTGCGGATCGGTGCCGGCGACGTCGACTGGGACGACTTCTTCGGGGGACTGGCCGAGATCGGCTTCTACGACAACCCCGACACGGTCATGTGCAACTCGGTGTTCGCGGAGGACGAGAACGCCGACGCCATGGCCCGCTACCAGCTCACCACGATGCGCGAGCGCGTCGCCGCCCACACCGCCGGAGGAACCCCGTGACCACGTCACCCCTGCTCACCATGACCGAGACCACCCCGACGGCGTTGTGGAACGACTCCTCGACGCTGTCCGAGCTGTCCACCGCCATCGGGTGGGGAGCCGTGGGCGCCACCTGCAACCCGGTGATCGCCCTGGCCGCGATCCGTTCCGACCTGCCCCGCTGGCAGGCCCGCATCGCCGAGATCGCCGCCGACCGGCCGACCGCCACCGAGTCGCAGATCGGCTGGCAGGTCGTCGAGGAGGTCTCGGTCGAGGCCGCGAAGTACCTCGAGCCGGCGTTCGACGAGCACAACGGCCGCAACGGCCGGCTGTCGATGCAGACCGACCCGCGCCTGCATCGGGACGCCACGGCCCTGGCCGACCAGGCGGAGTACTTCGCCTCGCTCGCCCCGAACATCATCGTGAAGATCCCGGCGACCAAGGTCGGCATCGAGGCCATCGAGGAGGCCACCTACCGCGGGGTCAGCATCAACGTCACCGTCTCGTTCACCGTGCCACAGGCCGTCGAGGCCGGTGCCGCGATCGAGCGCGGCATCGCGCGCCGCAAGGCCGAGAACAAGGAGACCGCGTCGATGGGCCCGGTCGTGACGATCATGGTCGGCCGCCTCGACGACTGGATGAAGACCGTCGTCGCGCGCGACGGCATCGACATCGACCCCGAGTACCTCGAGTGGGCCGGGGTGGCGGCGTTCAAGAAGGCCTACGAGGTCTTCCTCGAGCGCGGCTTCCAGGCCCGGCTCCTCGCCGCGGCCTACCGCAACCAGCTGCAGTGGACCGAGCTGGTCGGCGGCGACATCGTGCTCTCACCGCCGTTCGGGTGGCAGGAGAAGTTCCAGGCCAGCGGGCACGAGCCGGTGTCGCGCATCGACGAGCCGGTCGACCCCGACATCATCGACGCCCTCCTGACCATCCCCGACTTCGTGCGCGCCTACGAGGTCGACGGGATGACGCCCGCCGAGTTCGACGACTTCGGCGCCACCCGCACCACGCTGCGCCAGTTCCTCGAGGCCGACGAGGCGCTCGACCGGATCGTGCGCGACGTGATCGTCCCCGCACCCTGAGCTTCCCGGGTCCACCGCCCGGCCATCGACGACGACGACGAAGGACCGACGCAGCCATGACGCAGACCGTGCGGCTCACCACCGCCCAGGCACTCGTGAAGTTCCTGTCCAACCAGTACTCCGAGCGCGACGGGGTCGAGCAGCGGCTCGTGACCGGCATCCTGGGCATCTTCGGGCACGGCAACGTCGCCGGCGTCGGCCAGGCCCTGCTGCAGGCGCAGGTGCAGGGCGAGGACGGGGCGGAGGGCCAGGACGTCCTCGGCGACCTTCCGTACTACCTCTCTCGCAACGAGCAGGGCGCGGTGCACACCGCCACCGCCTTCAGCCGGGCCCGTAACCGCCGCCAGGTCATGGCCGTGACGACGTCGATCGGCCCCGGCGCCACCAACATGGTGACCGGCGCCGCGCTGGCGACGACCAACCGCATCCCGGTGCTGCTCCTGCCGTCCGACCAGTTCGCCAACCGGGTGCCTGACCCCGTGCTCCAGCAGCTCGAGGACCCCGGCACCCTCGACGTCACCGTCAACGACGTGTTCCGGCCGGTGTCGCGCTTCTTCGACCGGATCAGCCGGCCCGAGCAGCTGATCCCCTCCCTGATGAACGCGATGCGGGTGCTCACCGACCCGGCTGACACCGGCGCCGTCACCGTCTGCCTCCCCCAGGACGTGCAGGCCGAGGCACACGACTGGCCGCTGGCGTTCTTCGCGAAGCGGGTGTGGCACATCGGCCGGCCGGTGCCCGAGCCGGCCGCGCTCGATCGCGCGCTCGCCGTCATCCGCTCGGCGAAGCGGCCGCTCGTCGTGGCGGGCGGTGGGGTCGTGTATGCCGAGGCGTCCGAGGAGCTGCGAGCCTTCGCCACTGCCACGGGGATCCCGGTGTCCGACACCCATGCCGGCAAGGGTGCGATCAACTGGGACCATCCCTCTGCCGTCGGTGGCGTGGGGTCGACCGGTTCGTCGGCCGCCAATGCGCTGGCGCGTGAGGCCGACGTCGTCATCGGCATCGGCACCCGCTACTCCGACTTCACCACCGCGAGCCACACGATCTTCGCGAACGAGGACGTCCGCTTCGTCAACGTCAACGTGCTCGGCTTCGACGCCGCCAAGCACGGTGCCACCATGCTGGTCGCCGACGCCCGCGAGGCGCTGCACGCGCTCGCCGCGGGGCTCGAGGGCTGGCAGGTCGACGACGCCTACCGGCAGGAGGCCGTCGACCTCGACGCCGCCTGGCAGCAGGTCGTCGACGAGTGCTATCACCGCGACCACACGCCGCTCCCGGCGCAGACCGAGGTGTTCGGGGCGCTGAACGAGCTGATGGGCCCGAAGGACGTCGTCATCAACGCCGCCGGATCGATGCCGGGTGACCTGCAGTGCCTCTGGCGGGCCTCCACGCCCGAGCAGTACCACGTCGAGTACGCCTTCTCGTGCATGGGCTACGAGATCCCGGCGTCCCTCGGCGTGAAGCTGGCCGTGGGCGACGAGCAGCAGGTCGTGGCCATCGTCGGCGACGGCACCTACCAGATGCTGCCCATGGAGATCGCGACGATCGTCTCCGAGGGCGTCAAGGTGATCATCGTGCTGCTCCAGAACCATGGGTTCGCGTCGATCGGGGCGCTCTCCGAGTCGCGGGGCTCCCAGCGGTTTGGTACGAAGTACCGCATGCGCCGGTCCTCGACCGGCCGCCTCGACGGGGAGGAGGTGCCCTTTGACCTCGCTGCCAACGCCGCATCCTGGGGAGCCGACGTGCTGCGCTGCGGCTCGATGGCCGAGTTCCGCGAGAACTACGTCGTGGCAGCCGAATCCGAGCGCACCACTGTCCTCTACATCGAGACCGACCTGCTCGGTCCCGAACCCCCCGGGGTCGGCCTGGTGGGACGTCCCGGTGTCGCAGGTGTCTGCCCTGGAGTCCACCCAGCAGGCGTTCGCCGAGCACCTCGAGAACCAGCGCGCGCAGCGGGCCTATCTCTGACGGGCCGGCCGCTGACCGGTCGGTCGCCGACGTCGCTGCTTCAATTGACGGAATGTTAGGACAAATGCTTGACAGCACGCGCCGAACGCGCTGGAATTGAGTCCGGGAGCCGACCTGCTCCTCCCAACAGAACAGCAGCACCCGGTCCCGGCCCGAACGTCATGGGGACTTCACCCTTTCTCCCCTGGCCCCTGAAGCGGCAGACCGACCGCCGCAGTCGCCACCCGGCGCAGAACCACCGATGCCTCCCCACGGATGCGCCGGCGCGGCACCACTGACCCGCAGAGCCGCGGGCAGCAGCCCCGAAAGGACACCGTCCCCATGAATCAGAGCCGATTCCGCAAGGCAACGGCCACCACGGCCATCGCCCTCACGGCAGCCGTCACCCTCGCTGCCTGCAGCGGTGGTGGCGCCCCGAAGACCGACGACTCGGCGGGTGGCGCAGCGGGTGGTGGTGGCGACTCGGGCTACACCTTCGCCATGGTCACCCACGAGACCCCCGGTGACACCTTCTGGGACAAGATCAAGGCCGGCGCGCAGCAGGCGGCCAAGGACACCGGGTCCACGCTGAAGTACAGCAACGACCCCGACCCGGCCAAGCAGGCCACCCTGATCCAGAACGCCGTCGACTCCAAGGTCGACGGCATCGCCACGACCCTGGCCACACCCGACGCGCTCAAGGGGGCAGTCCAGTCGGCCATCGCCGCGAAGATTCCCACGGTGGCCTTCAACTCGGGCATCGACCAGTACAAGGACACCGGTGCCCTGATGTACTTCGGCTCCGACGAGAACCTGGCCGGTGCCACGGCCGGTGAGCGCATCGGTGCCGATGGTGCCAAGCACCCCCTGTGCGTCATCCAGGCTGCCGGCTCGGTCGCCCTCGAGGCCCGCTGCGCCGGTGTCAAGAGCAAGGTCTCCGGTACCGAGAACATCCAGGTCAACGGCGCCGACGACTCCTCCGTCGTCTCGGCCCTGCAGGCCAAGCTCTCGGCCGACCCGTCGATCGACTACATCGTCACCCTCGGCGCGCCGATCGCCCTCGACGCCCTCAAGGCGATGGACCAGGCCAGCAGCAAGGCCAAGCTCGTCACCTTCGACCTCAACGCCGAGGCGGCCCAGGCGATCAAGGACGGCAAGATCCAGTTCTCGATCGACCAGCAGCCCTACGTGCAGGGCTACCTCGCCGTGAACTCGCTCTACCTGAACAAGAAGAACGGCAACGACATGGGCGGTGGCGGGCCGGTGCTCACCGGGCCCTCCTTCGTCGACAGCTCCAACATCGACGTCATCCTCCCGTTCACCAAGAACAACACCCGCTGATCCATCCGAGTAGTTCCGCCGTCCGGGGCCTCGCAGGTCCGCGAGGACCCCGACCCGGAACGTGCAGAGGGAGACGAGCATGAGTCAGGAACACCAGACGGCATCGTCGGATGCCACGCCTGCGGCCTCGGCCGCCACCACGACGGCCGAGCCGGCCGCCGCAACCGCCTCGGGCAGTGCCGCACCGCACGGTGCGCACGCCGAGGCCTCCAACCGCGTACAGCTCGGCTGGTCCAACCGGCTGCTGGCTCGCCCCGAGGTCGGCGCGCTCGTCGCGGCCGTCATCCTCTTCATCTTCTTCCTGATCGTCGCGCCGGCGTTCCGGTCGGTCGACTCACTGATGACCGTCCTGTACCAGAGCTCGACGATCGGCATCGTGGCCGTCGCCGTCGGGCTGCTGATGATCGGAGGTGAGTTCGACCTGTCGGCCGGTGTGATGGTCTACAGCGCCGGCCTGCTGAACGCGATGTTCTCCTACCAGCTGGGCATCAACCTCTGGGTGGGCGCGATCATCGCCCTGCTGTTCGCCCTGTCCATCGGGTTCTTCAACGGCTACATGGTGATGCGCACCGGGATACCGAGCTTCCTGATCACCTTGGGATCCTTCTTCGTGCTCCAGGGAGTCAACCTGGGTGTCACGAAGCTGGTCACCGGATCCGTGTCGACGCAGAACATCAACCAGATGGACGGGTACGCCTCGCTGAACGCGATCTTCGCCCACCAGTTCAGCATCGGCGGCGTCAAGCTCGACATCACGGTGCTGTGGTGGTTCCTCTTCGTGGGCATCGCCCACTGGATGCTCACCCGCAGCCGGGTCGGCAACTGGATCTACGCCGTCGGCGGCAACGCGCCCAGCGCCCGCGCCGTCGGTGTGCCGGTGCGCCGGGTCAAGATCGGCCTGTTCATGGGCGTCTCGTTCCTCGCCTGGTTCATGGGCATGCACACGCTCTACAACTTCAACACGCTCCAGGCGAGCAACGGCATCGGCAACGAGTTCCTCTACATCGTCGCCGCGGTCGTGGGTGGCACGCTCCTCACCGGCGGTTACGGCAACGCGATCGGCGTGGCCATCGGCGCCTTCATCTTCGGCATGACGAGCCTGTGCATCGTCTACGCCGGCTGGGACAACAACTGGTTCAAGGCCTTCCTGGGCGTCATGCTCCTGCTGGCCGTCATCGTGAACCTCTACGTCAAGAACCTCTCGACCTTGCGAAAGGTGGGCTAGGACCATGACCGACACCATCACCGAACACGCCGACGACACCCTGCACGCCGGCGAGCCCCTGGTCGAGATGGTCGACGTGGGCAAGGCCTACGGCGCCATTCGAGCCCTGCGCGGCGTCAACCTCACGGTCCGCGCCGGCGAGGTCACCTGCGTCCTCGGCGACAACGGCGCCGGCAAGTCGACGCTGATCAAGATCATCTCCGGCCTGCACCCGCACAACGAGGGGGTCATGAAGGTCGACGGCAAGGAGGTCGAGTTCTCCAACCCCCGCGAGGCGCTTGCTCACGGCATCGCGACGGTCTACCAGGACCTTGCCGTCGTCGCCCTGATGCCGGTGTGGCGCAACTTCTTCCTCGGTTCGGAGCTGCGGTCGGGCAACTTCCCGCTGGCCCCGATGCGGATCAAGGAGATGAAGTCGATCGCCGATGCCGAGCTGCGCAAGATGGGCATCGTCGTCAAGGACATCGAGCAGCCGATCGGTGAGCTGTCGGGCGGCCAGCGCCAGTGTGTGGCGATCGCCCGAGCCGTGTACTTCGGTGCGCGGGTGCTCATCCTCGACGAGCCGACGGCCGCCTTGGGCGTCAAGCAGTCGGGCGTGGTGCTCAAGTACACCGCTGCGGCCCGGGATGCCGGGCTCGGCGTCGTCTTCATCACGCACAACCCGCACCACGCCTACCTCGTGGGCGACCACTTCATCATCCTCAAGCTCGGCGAGGCCGTGCTCGACAAGAAGCGTGACGAGGTGGGCCTCGACGAGCTGACCCGCCAGATGGCAGGTGGCGACGAGCTCACCGAGCTGTCGCACGAGATCGCCCGCCGCTGACGGGAACCACCACACCGCAGGACCCGAAGGGCCCGGCTCCCCCTCCTTGGGAGCCGGGCCCTTCGGTGTGTGCTCGGGCCTTGCCTCGAGCGGTGTGTGCTCGGTTTTGCCTCGAGTCCGCACCCCTGGGTTGGCGAGCTGGGTGCTCAGGTGTCGCCCGGGGCAGCCGGCTGAACACCCGGCTCGAGGACCGAGGGCCGGGCGAACGGGAAGCCGCGAGCAGTGTGCCCGGGAATGCACGTAGGGCCGCACTCTCGAGGAGCGGGGCCCTACGGCGTCCGGGCGGCCGGGGCGCGACCGGCCGGGGGGTGGGTCAGCGCGGAGGCTTGACCACGAGCACGGGCACGTCGGCCTCGAGGATGAGGCGCTGCGACACCGAGCCGAGGAAAGCCTTGCCGACGGGCGAGCGGTGCCGGGCCCCGATGACCAGGATGGAAGCCCTGACGGCATCGGTCTCGTCGAGGAGGGCGCCTGCGAGGTCGTCGGCGGTACCGGCGGCGACGTGCAGCTCGTACGGGACAGGCGTGACGCCGGCCTTGGCCGTGACTCGCTCGATCGCGTCCTTCACTCCCGCGCCGACGGCCGCCTCGAGGTCCTCGTCGACGGCGCGGCGCACGTGGATCACGGCGAGCGACTCGCCGCGGGCTGATGCTTCGCGGACGGCCTCGAGCAGGACGTGGTCACTGTCGGTGGTGCCCTGGTGGGCGACGGCGACGGTCATCGGTGCTCCTCTCCTCGCTCCCGCCGGTGGTGGGGGAACAGGTCAGTGGGCGCCGTCCCGGTCGGGGCAGCGGTTGGGTCGGTCAGGCGTAGAACTCCGGGCGGTCGATCATCTCGACGGCGACCTCGCCGTCTTCGGTGAGCGCCTGGACCCCGGCGTCGCACACGCAGGCAGCCGCATAGCCGTCCCATGACGTCGACCCGGTGTGCTCGCCGCGGGACACGGCCGAGATCCACTCCTGGACCTCGGTGACGAAGGCGCCCCAGAACCGGTCGTTGTGGTCACGCGTGACGCTGTTGGAGGCCCGGAAGCCGGTGCGTACGTCGATGACGTTCTGGTCGGACAGGCTCACGACGCCCTTCTCGGCGACGGCCTCGCAGCGGATGTCGTAGCCGTACTGGGCGTTGACGAAGATCTCGTCGTCGACGCGGACGCCGGACGTGCTGGTGAGGATGAGCACCAGGGGGTCCTGCAGGTGCGGGTGGCGCAGCGTCGTCTTCTTGGGTGTGTCGACCCGGGCGGACACGAACTCCTCGCCGAGCAGCCACCGCATGGTGTCGACCTCGTGGATCGCGGTGTCGTTGATCGCCATGTCCCAGGTGTAGATCTCGGGGACGGTGGGGTTGCGGTGGGCGCAGTGCACCATCAGCGTCTCGCCGAGGTCGCCGGAGTCGAGGAGGGCCTTCATCTGGCGGTAGCTCGCGTCGAAGCGGCGCATGAAGCCGACCGTGACGAGGCGGCGGCCGGCAGCCTGCTCGGCAGCCATGATCCGCAGGGCGGCGTCAGCGGTCGGGGTGAGCGGCTTCTCGCAGAACACGGGCTTGCCGGCGGCGATGCAGGCGAGCACGTCGACCTCGTGGGCCGGGCCGTAGCTGCAGATCATCACGGCGTCGACGTCGGGGCTCTCGATGAGCTCGGTCGAGGTGGCGTGGGCCACCCCGCCGATGCGCTCGGCGACCGCCGCCGCGTTGTCGGGGTTGACGTCGCTGACGGCGACGACGCGGCCCCCGGCGATGACCGTGTGGATGCGGTCGATGTGCGCCTGCCCCATGCCGCCGGGGCCGATCATTCCGATGCGGACGGTCACTGTCGTGCCCTTCAGAGGAGGCCGAGGCCGAGCGAGGCGAGGTACTCGCGGGTCTGGACGGCGATGGGCAGCGGGTCGGTCTTCGGGCAGCCGTACATGTCCTGCTCGCAGATGACGTAGAGCTCCTTGTCGAGGTCGGCGAGGGCCTCGATGAGGTCGCGCATGTCGGGCAGGCCGGCGGGCGGCGCCACCGAGACACCGGCGTGCACGGCCTTGACGAACGGCCAGTCCTCGTCGTGGGCCTGCTTGACCAGGCCCGCGTCCATCGCCTTGATGTGCACGTAGGAGATGCGCTCGGGGTACTTGCGGCACAGCTCCATCGGGTCGCCGTCGCCGTAGATGATGTGCCCGGTGTCGAGGCAGAAGCCGACGTACTCGGGGTCGGTCGCCTGGAAGATCCGGTCGATGTCGTCGGGGGTCTCGATGTGGCTGTCGCCGTGGGGGTGCAGCACCATCTTCAGGCCGTAGTCCTCCTTCATGATCCGCCCGAGCTTGTCGGCGTTCTTGATGTAGAGGTTCCACGCCTCGGTGGAGAGCACCTTGTCGTCGGTGTACGCGCCGGTCTTCTCGTCGCGGAACATCGGGGGCAGGTGCACGACGTACTCGGCGCCGACGGCGGCGTGGGTCTCGCCGATCGAGCGGAAGAACTTCTCGGTGTCGGCCCAGGCCTCGGCCTGGTGCAGGATGCCCCAGCCGGTGCCGGCGACGACCTTGAAGCCGCGTGCGTCCATCTCCTCGCGCAGGCGCGCCGGCTCGGTCGGGAAGTAGCCGAACGGCCCGGTCTCCATCACCGAGAAGCCGGCCGTCGCCATCTCGTCGAGCGCGACGTCCCAGTCGATCTGCTTCTCGTCCTGGGGGAACCAGACGCCCCACTGGTCGGGGCAGACACCGATCGTCAGCTTGCTGTAGCGGGGGTCGGTGTTGCGGGCCTTGGACTCCGCCATTGGAGGTTCCTTCCGAGCTCGAGGGGATGCCAGTCAAACCTACGGTTGAGCATTTGTCCTGTCAATAGATCATGAGCACCATATCGTGTCATGAGCACGGCGGCGTGACCCGGTCGGGTGCTGTCAGTCGAGGTCGTCGAGCACGTGCCGCAGGTAGCGCCGCGGCTCGGCGAGGAAGCTGCGGTGGTGGGTGACCACCTCGAGGTCGTCCCAGGTGGTGGGGCGGATGCCGTGGTCGCCCAGCTCGAGCACCGACGCCCCCGGGATGGCGGCCAGCACCGGTGAGTGGGTTGCCAACACGACCTGGGTGCGCGGGCGCCGGGCCATCTCGGCGAGCTCGGCGACGAGGTGCAGCTGCGCCGAGAAGGACAGGCCGGCCTCGGGCTCGTCCATGACGAACAGCCCCTCGCCCCGGAACCGCCGGGTCTGGAGCAGCGCCACGAACGACTCGCCGTGCGACAGCCCGTGGAAGAGCGGGTCGCGGCTCCACGGCGACTCCGAGCGCGAGGTGTCGAGGTAGGTGAACAGCCCGTGCATCGTCTCGGCCCGCACGAAGTAGCCCCACCGCGGCGCCCCGGGGTCGCGCACCACGGTGAGCCACTCGTGCAGCGGCGACTCGCTCTCGTGCGTGCGGTGGTTGGCGCCGGTCGAGCCGCCCTCGGCGTTCATGCCCGCCGCCATCGCGAGCGCCTCGACGAGGGTCGACTTGCCCGAGCCGTTCTCGCCGACGAGCACGGTGCAGCGTGCGAGGTCGAGCCCGTCGGCCAGCACCTGCGCGACCGCCGGGATGGTGAGCGGCCACACCTCGGATGCCGGCAGCTCGGCGTCACGGGCCACCTGCAGGCGCCGCGCGGGCAGCCCCTCGGTCCACGCCTGCGCCTTCCTGACCATGGTGGAGACGCTAGTGGTGGGTCCGGACACGCACGGCCCTTCCCGCTGTCGGAGCAGGTGCCTACCCTCGGTCGAAGAGATGGATGCCGGGGGGCGCTCAGCGGGAACGGCCACACGGCATCCGGGACGGGGTGGAGCATGGCGCAGCAGCACAACCCACGGGCGGTGGTCGTGCCGTACCTGGCGGTGAAGGGCGCGCGCGACGCGATCGACTGGTACGGCACGGTGTTCGGTGCGGTGGTCGAGGGCGAGCCCTTCGAGAACGACGACGGCACGATCGGGCACGTCGCCCTGCGGGTGGCCGACGGGGTGTTCTACCTCGCCGACGAGGCGCCCGCCTACGACGCGGTGGCGCCCACCGGGCCGGGGGCGGCGGTGAGCCTGGTGCTGCCGGTGCCCGACGTCGACGCCACGTTCGCCGTCGCGGTGCGGGAGGGTGCCACGGCGGACCACCGCGGGGTGCACGAGAGCAACGATGAGCGCGCCGCGTGGTTCATCGACCCGTTCGGGCACCGGTGGGGCATCAGGAGTCCCTTGCACCGGTGACCGTAGGCTTGGTCCTCGTGACCGAGACGCCCCCCGACACCCTCCCCGAGGCCGACCTGCCCGAGCAGCTGCGCATCCGCCGCGACAAGCGCGACCGCCTGCTCGCCTCCGGCATCCCGCCGTATCCCGTGGCGGTCCCGCGCACGCACTCGCTGGCCGACGTGCGTGAGCAGTGGGGCCACCTCGAGCAGGGCGAGGAGACGCAGGACGTCGTCGGGGTCGCCGGGCGCGTCGTCTTCGTCCGCAACACCGGAAAGCTGGCGTTCGCCACGCTGCAGGAGGGCATCGGCACCCGCCTGCAGGTCATGCTCAGCCTCGCCGAGGTGGGCGAGGAGTCGCTGGCCGCGTGGAAGTCCGACGTCGACCTCGGCGACCACGTGTACGTCGAGGGCCGGGTGATCAGCTCGCGCCGCGGTGAGCTGTCGGTGATGGCGAGCCGCTGGGGGATGGCGAGCAAGGCGCTGCGCCCGCTGCCGGTGCTGCACAAGGAGCTCTCCGAGGAGAGCCGCGTCCGTCAGCGGTACGCCGACCTCGTCGTGCGCCAGGAGGCCCGCGACATGGTGCGCACCAAGGCGACCGCGCTGCGCGCCATGCGGTCGGTGCTCGAGATCGCAGGGCTACCTCGAGGTCGAGACGCCGGTGCTGCAGCTGGTGCACGGTGGCGCCGCCGCGCGGCCGTTCCGCACCCACCTCAACGCCTTCGACCAGGACATGGTCCTGCGCATCGCGCTCGAGCTGAACCTCAAGAAGGCCGTCGTCGGCGGGGTCGACCGGGTCTACGAGATGGGCCGGATCTTCCGCAACGAGGGCATCGACGCCACGCACTCGGCCGAGTTCACGATGCTCGAGGCGTACGAGGCCTGGGGCGACCAGACCTCGATCGGCGACCTGATGCGCGACCTCTACCTCGGGGTCGCCGACGCCCTCGGCTCGCGGCTCGTCGACACCCCGGCCGGCACCGTCGACCTCGGCGGCGAGTGGCGCTGGCTGCCCGTCTACGACGCCGTCAGCGAGGCCGTCGGCGAGGCCGTCACGATCGAGACGCCGAAGGAGACCCTGCTCGGGTACGCGCAGACGCACGGTGTCGAGGTCGACCCGGCCCTGGAGAAGGACAAGGTGTTCCTCGAGCTGCTCGGCGAGCTCGTCGAGCCGGCCCTGCTGCAGCCGACCTTCCTGTGCGACTACCCCGCCATCGCCCAGCCGCTGGCCCGCCCGCACCGCTCGAAGGACGGGCTCATCGAGGCCTGGGACCTCATCATCGCCGGCGTCGAGCGTGGCACCGGCTTCTCCGAGCTCGTCGACCCGGTCGTGCAGCGCGAGGTGCTCACCGCCCAGTCGCTGCGTGCCGCCGGCGGCGACCCCGAGGCGATGCAGCTCGACGAGGACTTCCTGCGCGCGCTCGAGTACGGCGCCCCGCCGATGGGCGGCCTCGGGCTGGGCATCGACCGGCTGGTCATGCTGTTCACCGGCGCGAACATCCGCGAGACCATTCTTTTTCCGCACCTGAAGCCGCAGGCCTGAGCATGGATGTCGTGTGGCGCCGTCCTGCCGCGTTTCCCTTCCCGCACGCACCCGCGCACCCGACGCAGGAGAGCCTGAACCAATGGACGCCGTATGGCCCTACCTCGCAGCCATTCTGCCGACGATTCTGGTCGCCATCCTTTTCTACTTCCTCATCAAGAGCATGCTCGAGGGTGACCGGCGCGAACGCCTCGCCCAGCGCCGGTTCGAGGCGGAGCAGGATCGGGCACAGGCCGCTTCGACCGATGAGCACCACGGATTCCGAAGGTGATCCCCGCGATTCCGGCGACCAGGGACCTGCCGCACGACCCTGACGGTAATTAGCCGGTGCAATTCCCAGGCATCAAGGTTTCACCATTATCGGGAATTCGCTGCTAATATCTTTTCCGGCATCATGAAGCTGCCACGGAATCCACCCGAAGCCCCCGAAGGGAAAACCATGGCAAAGAAGGTCCAGGTGCTCTTGGTCGACGACATCGACAAGAGCTCCGCCGCTGACGAGACGGTGTCGTTCTCGCTCGACGGCGTCAGCTACGAGATCGACCTGACCTCGGACAACGCCGGCCAAGCTGCGCGACGACCTCGCCGTGTGGATCGGCCACGCCGAGCGCACCGGCGGCCGCCGCGCGACCGCGCGCTCGGCATCCAAGGGCTCCGGTCGCAAGACCGACCTCAGCGCGGTGCGCGCGTGGGCCCGCGAGAACGGTCACCAGGTCAGCGAGCGCGGCCGCATCTCCTCCGAGGTGCAGGCCGCCTACGACAAGGCGCACGGCTGATCGACCAGCACCACACCGATGCGGCGCCCCCCGACGTGGTGGGCGCCGCATCGCTGATGTCCCGGCGGCACGCATGGCTCGCGTTCACCGCCGGTGGGATGCCGTTGCCGCAGTCGCTCGGCTCGCTCGCCGGGGGGTCGGGCGACGACGATGCTCGTGGGTGGCAGAAGCGGCTCACCGCCCTGCAGGGCCGGTGGTACGACATCGACGCCCCGCCCCAGGTGGCCGCCGTCTTCGTGCTGCAGTGGCTGCTCCAGGTGGGTGCGCACACCGCGGCGCACGCGGCGGCATCCGGGCCGTGGCGCGCCGAGCTGGGTGGGCTCACCTTCGACCTCGGGCCGATCGCTGGTGCCGTCGCGGGTGCGGCTCACCGCCCTCGTGCCGGATGCCGGCCCGCTCGCCGAGCGCCTGGGGCGCGCCGAGCGCGACTACCGCAGGGTCGCCGAACCGGTGGCGACGGCATACCCGGCGGTCGTGCGCCTCGGGCCTCGCGTGCGCGCGGCCCTGGTCGACGACATGTGGTCGGCCGCCCGGCGCGAGGCCGAGGCGGCGGCCGGGCTGATCCGCCCCGGCGTGCCGCCGCGCGAGTCGTGCTGCCTGATCTACGCGCTGCCGGGGTGCGTGGAGTGCGCGGGCTGCCCGCGGCTGCGGTCGACGAGCTGAGGGTCGGCCGTCAGGGCAGGTCGGCGATGAGGTCGCCGTCGCGCTCCACACGGTCGAGCACCTCGTCGAACATCAACTGCCGCAACGCCTCTGGCTCCTCGGCACCCTCCTCGACCTCGTCCCACGTGCGAGGAGCGGCCACGCACGGCAGCTCTCGGCCGCGCAGCGAGTACGGGCTGATGGTGGTCTTGGCGGCGACGTTCTGGCTCCAGTCGAGGAAGACCTTGCCGGGACGCAGCGACTTGGTCATCTTCCACAGCACCAGCCCGGGGTACTTCTTGGTCATCTCCTGCGCCAGCTGCATCGCCAGGTCGCGCACCTGGTCGCTGGTGAGGTCACCACCCAGCGCCGCGTAGAGCTGCATCCCCTTGCTGCCCGAGGTCACCGGGTACATCTCGAGACCCAGCGTCGCCAGCCGATCCCGCACCAGGAGAGCGACTTTCGCGCACTCGTGCAGGCCGGCCGGCTTGCCCGGGTCGAGGTCGATGACCAGCCGGTCGGGGTTGCGCCTCGCGCCGTCGTCGTCGACGGTCCACTGCGGCACGTGGACCTCGAGGCTGTTGAGGTTGACCAGGTAGGTGAGGTCGGCGAGGTCGGTGATCAGCGGGTAGGTGACGTCGTCGATCGGCACCCGCTGCAACCAGCTGGGCGCCCCGGAGGGCAGGTTCTTCTCGAAGAACATCTGGTCCTCGACGCCGTGCGGCCAGCGCACCCGCGTCACCGGGCGGTTGGCGACGTGCGGCAGCATCAGCGGCGCGACCTGCGCGTAGTAGGCGAGCACCTCGCCCTTGGTCGTCTCGGTCGAGGGGTACATCACCTTGTCCAGGCTGGTGAGCCGCAGCTTGCGCCCCGCCACCTCGACCCGGGTCACCTCGGGCACGTACTCAGGCATCGTCGACCTCCTCCAGGTCGGCCGGGCTCAGGTCGCTGCGCACGCCGAGGTAGGCGGGCTGGCGCAGCCGGTGCTGGCCGGTGAGCTCGAGCGTGCGCACCTCGACGACCAGCGTGGGCTCGACCCAGGTGGTGCCGTTCGCGTCGATCGCGGGCACCTCGTCGACGAAGGGCGAGGTCGGGCGGGTCAGCGGGCGCAGCCGCAGCGCCAGTGCCTCGCCCGCGGTGCCGGCCAGGCCCGACCCCACGCGGCCGGCATAGCGCCACCCCCCGGCGCCGTCGGGCAGGCCCACGAGCACGGCCCCCAGGCGGCCGTTCGAGCCGACCTCGGGGCGCCAGCCGCCCACCACCACCGACAGGCTGCTGCGGTGGGCGGTCTTGCGCCAGTCCGGCGAGCGGCGCCCCACGGCATACGTGGCGGTGCGTCGCTTGCTGACGATGCCCTCCAGGCCCTGCTCCTTGGTGGCCGCGAGCAGCTGTGGGCCGTCGTCGTACACCTCCGGCACCTGCCAGTTCCGGCCGGTCAGGTCGAGCCGGTCGAGCAACGCCCTTCTCGCAGACCATGGTTGGGTCGTGAGGTCGGATCCGAAGAGCCGCAGCAGGTCGAACACCATCAGGGTCACCGGGCGGGTGGCCGCCAGTCGCTGGGCGCGGCGCCGGTCGCTGACGTGCATCCGCTCGGTGAGCGCGTGGAAGCTCGGGCGACCACCGTCGAGGGCGACCACCTCACCGTCGAGCAGCATGTCGTCGTAGTCGCGACCGATCTCCTCGAGCTCGGGGTAGGCCGCGGTCACGTCCCGCTCGTTGCGCGACCACACCGTCACCACGCCCTCGCGCACGTCGACGAGCACCCGCATCCCGTCCCACTTGACCTCGTGCACCCACGCGGCACCGGTCGGCACGCGATCGGCGACGGTGGCCAGCATGGGGCGCATGCGCACATCCTGCCGCTCGTGGTGCTTCCAGGCGCCCAGGTCGGTGGATGCCGTGGCGTTGAGTGCGTGCCGCTGGGTTGTCGTCGGCATCAGCGTCGGAGCCGTACCGGCCGGTCCCGATGCCGCACCGTCGGCTCGGATCACATGGGCAATGGCGTTTGTTGCAGCGATGACGCGGGGTGCACAGGGCGCAGAAAAGCGTTCTGCTGCAGGCGAACACATGCATTCGAACACTTGTGCTATGCCGCCGGCCCCGGTAGAATCGTGTCACGGGGAAGGGGGAGACATGGCCACGGCACAGCGCCACACCAAGCGGTCGGTCGTCGACTCTGCCGCACCTGACCCCGCAGTAAGGACGGACCCCGCCGCGGCCCTCTCGCTCGGTGCACAACGCGTCGTCTCGGCCCTAGCCGACGCGGGCCACGCCCGAAACCGCGACGAGTGGCTCGCGGTCGTCGGTGACTGCCAGTCCCTCATCAACACCCTCACCGCGGTGCAAGACACCGCCATCGCCGAGGCAGCCCGCCGCGAAAGCGTGTGGTGCGAGGACGGCACGCTCGGCGAGACCGTGCACGTCCACGGCCGGGTGACCCTCGATGCCGCCGACGTGCTCGCGCCGCTGCATCGGGGCGTCGCACTCGCAGGCGCAGCGCCGCGTCGAGCAGGCGGTGCGCCTGGCCGCGCGACGGGTGCCGGTGCCGGCCGACGCCCGCGACCTGCCCGAGCGCCAGCGGCCTGGGTGGGCTGCACGAGGCGATGACCGCCGGGCACCTCGACGGCTACCGGGCCGGGGTCATCGCGTTCGAGCTCGAGGTCGCGCCCGCCGACGTGGCCGACGCGGTCGTGGCCGCGCTGTCAGGGCACTTCGGCGACGACTCCTCGTCGCTGAGGAGGCGCACCCGGGTGCTGCTCTCGCGCATCTCCCCCGACCTGGTCCGCGAGCGCGCCCAGCAGGCCCGCAACAACACCGGGCTGCGCCGGTGGGTGGCCGAGCCCGGGGTCGACGAGTGGCACGGCACCTTCCCCAGCGAGGATGCCGCCAGCGCGTGGGCCGCGATCGACCGCCTCGCCCACGACCTCGTCGCCGCCGGCACCTGCACCAACATCGAGCAGGCCCGCGGCAAGGCACTCACCGACCTGGTCACCGGCAACGCCACCATCGACGTGCAGATCGTGCTCACCGTGCCAGCCGACAGCCAGCCAGTGCCCGACGCTCCCGAGGTCACGGAGGCCGCGCCCGACCGGGTCGGGTCCGCATCCACTGCGTTGGTGAGCAACACGCCAGCGCCCGGACCCTCCGCAGTGGCAGGAAGTGAGCCAACTGCGGCCCTACCAACGAGCCTGTCCCGGTCGCGGGGACCCGAGGTGTCACCCCTCCGGTCGCGAGCGCCGCCATCGCTCAGCACCTCGGGGCTGGCCCGGACGGGCTACCCGCACCAGCTAGGGCAAGCGGCGAGATGGCCAACATGGTCACTGTGCCCGTCGGCCGGCAAGCGACGCCGGCACTGTCCGGCAACGACTGGGCCGACACGGTCACGGTGCACGCCGCGCAGCAACCGAGACCGGAGCCCTTCGACGACGCCGCCGACGTTCAAGAGACGCGTCGCTCCACTCAGAGCGCGCCTGACGCAGAGCCGAAAGCAGTCCCACCCCGTCACCCGGTCACTGAGGTCAGGTCCGACGATGACGCGGCCGAGGTTCAAGACACGCCCCGCCCCACCCAAACCGCGCCTCACGCAGAACTGGAGGCAGTCCCACGAGCTCACCCCGTCACCGAGGCCAGATCCGACGACGACCTGGTCGAGGTGCAGGGGAGCCGACCGTCCGAGCCGTTGCTCGTGCGCCGCGGGTGGCTGCAGGACCACCTAGCGCAAGCAGCCCCCGACAAGCCGGCGCCGTGTGAGGGCGGCACAGCCGCGGCTCGTCCCCTGCGACCCGCTCACCGGGGCACGCCTCGACCCCGGTGACGACCTCACCACCAACACCTACCGGCCGGGCGCCGAGCTCGCCGCGCTGGTCCGCGCCCGCGACGGCCGCTGCCGCTTCCCCGGCTGCTGCGTCGCCGCCCGGTTCTGCGACCTCGACCACGTACGGCCCTGGCCGCTCGGGCCCACCACCGCACCAACCTGCTCACCCTCTGCCGACGACACCACCGCATCAAGCAACGCCCCGGCTGGCGCGTGCGCCTGGCACCCGACGGCACCGCCACCTGGACCGACCCCACCGGTCGAGCCCGCACCACCGCACCGCTCGACGCCCTCACGCCACTGGTCCTCACCGCCGATACCGCCCCCAGCCGACCGGCGCCCCCACCCGCTCCCGAGGCCGTCACCCCCGTCACGGCCTGGAGCGCACTCGAGACCCACCTCGGCTTCACGCTCGATCACCACCCGCACGAGGACCGCGACCAGCGCCGGTGGCTCCCGATGACCCACCGCCGCTGCACCAGCGCAGCGGGCCTGCGAGTCGGGGGCCGCCAGAGCCAAGGCCAGAGCCTTCCCGGACACGCCTCCCTTCTGACGGCGAGCACGGCTACTTCCGTCCCGGGGGGATCCGCCGCGGCTTCCGCGACCGGCATCCCCGGCGGGCGGCGGGACCATGGGCTCGAAGGAGCCCGCACGCCCGCCCAGCGTCGGCGAACCCCCAACCTGCACGGCAGCGCGCCACGGACCTGTCCGGGCGCCGCTCACCGTCCTAGGCTGGGACCTTGCGTCGAGCGCGAGGAGGCGCACGGCATACGAAAGGTGGAGCACCATGCGGGCGATCTGGAAGGGCGCGGTCTCCTTCGGGCTGGTCAACGTGCCGGTGCGGCTGTACTCGGCCACCGAGAACCACGACGTGCAGTTCCGTCAGGTGCACCGTGAGGACGGCGGGCGGATCAAGTACAAGCGCACCTGCTCCATCGACGGCGAGGAGGTGTCGTACGACGACATCGCCAAGGGCTACGAGACCGAGGACGGCGACATGGTCGTGCTCACCGACGACGACTTCTCCGACCTGCCCAACCGCAGCTCCAAGGAGATCGGGGTCACCAAGTTCGTCCCGGCCGACCAGATCGACCCGATGTGGCTCGACAAGAGCTACTACCTCGAGCCCGACAAGGCCGCCACCAAGCCGTACATCCTGCTGCGCGACGCGCTCGTCAAGGAGAAGCGGATGGCGATCTGCACCGTCTCCATCCGCACCCGGATGACGATGGCCGTGCTCCGCGTGCGCGACGGCGTGATCGTCATGCAGACCATGCTCTGGCCCGACGAGATCCGGGCGGCCGACTTCGCGACGGTGACCGAGGACGACAAGGCCACCAAGCAGGAGATGGACATGGCCAAGATGCTCATCGACCAGCTGGCCGGCGACTACGACCCCGACGAGTACGAGGACGACTACGCCATCGCGGTCAAGGAGCTCGTGCGCGCCAAGGTCGAGGGCGGCGAGGTGCGGGTCAGCGCCGCCGAGCCCGAGGAGTCCGGCGAGGTCGTCGACCTGCTCGCAGCCCTGGCCCGGTCGGTCGAGAAGGCCAAGGCCTCCCGCGGCGAGGCCCCCACCGCCGCCAAGAGCAGCAGCGCCGGCACCAAGAGCCCCACGCAGAAGTCGGCGGCCAAGAAGACCACCGCGAAGAAGGCACCGGCGAAGAAGACTGCCGCGAAGAAGAGCGAGAAGACCGACAAGGCCGAGAAGAAGGCGAGCTGAACGACAAGATGCCGGCCGACCCCGTCCCCGACCGGGGGACGCCTCCGCACGAGGTGCACGCCATCGGCGCTCCCGCACGCCGAGCGCTCAGCAACGCCGGCTTCACGACCTGGGATGCCGTCGACGCGGCCGCCGACGCCGACCTCCTCGCGCTGCACGGCTTCGGCCCAAGGGCCCTGCGCCTCCTCCGTCAGGCCGCAGGAGGACGAGAGTAGAGAACACGCCGCGAGCACGGAGCGCCTGCGGCGTGTTCTCTACTGTCGACGGGGGCCAGCGAGCCACGTCGCCCACCACCGCTTCGGAGACGCGCCCGCGCTGGGTTCGACGACGCCCGAGCCGAGCGCACCCACGCAGGTGAGCACCCGGCATCCGCCGCCTACGCTGCCCTCATGCCCGAAGGCCACACGCTGTTCGCCCTCGCCCGCGACCTCCACGAGGCCTTCGCCGGCACCACCCCCGAGGTCACCAGCCCGCAGGGCAAGTTCGACGACGGCGCCGCCGAGCTGAGCGGTCGTCAGGCTGCTCCGGGCCACCTCGCGCGGCAAGCACCTGCTGGTCGAGTTCGCCGACGACCGTTGGCTGCACGTGCACCTGGGCCTGATCGGCAGCTTCACCGTCGACCAGCACGAGTGGACCGCCGAGGTGCCCGCCGTCGGGCGCCGTGCGGCTGCGGCTGCGCACCGGCCAGCACGTCGCCGACCTGCGCGGCCCCAACCTCTGCCAGGTCGCCACCCCCGAGGAGGTCGACGCGGTGCTCGCCCGCCTCGGCCCCGACCCGCTGCGCCCTGACGCCGACCCCGACGTCGCCTGGGCGCGCATCACCAAGAGCTCGCGCACGGTCGCCGAGCTGCTGATGGACCAGTCCGTGCTCGCCGGCGTCGGCAACGTCTACCGCTCCGAGGTGCTCTTCCGGCACCGGCTGTCGCCGTTCACCGAGGGCAAGAACCTCCGGCGTGCCTCCTGGCGCCTCGTCTGGGACGACCTCGAGCGCCTCATGCCGCTGGGCGTCGCCACCGGGCGCATCGTCACCGTCGAGGAGCAGGTGCTCGAGGTCGAGGCGGCGCTGGGCCGCGGCGAGGTGCCCCGCCTCACCGAGCGCTCGTCGTACGTCTACAAGCGCGGTGGGATGCCGTGTGTCGTCTGCGGCTCCAAGGTGCGCACCCGCCTGGTCGCCGGCCGCAACCTGTTCTGGTGCGGCCGCTGCCAGCGCCGCCGCTGACCCGGACGACTGGGCGTCCCCCTCGCCCTCAGGCCTCACCCCCGGCGGGTGTGACGGTCGAGCCCCCGGCCGCGAGAGGGTCGTCGCATGGGCACCTTGGCCGTCGTCATCTTCCTGGCCCTCGTCTTCGCCTTCGCCTTCGCGGCACGGGCCCTGCTGCGCATCGAGGTCTCGGCGCCGATCGCCTTCGTCGCGGCGGGCGCGCTGTTCTCGACCGCCGGTCCCGAGCTCGGTGAGCTCGCCAGGGAAGGCCTGACCATCCTCACCGAGATGACGCTGGCCCTCATCCTCTTCCACGACGCCGCCCAGGTGCGCCCGCGCCAGATCACCCGCGACCGGGGCCCGATGGCACGCCTCCTGCTCATCGGCCTACCCCTCACCATGGCGGCCTCGTGGCTGGTCGGCTGGGCCGTGTTCCCGGGCCTGCCGGGGATGATGTTGCTGCTCCTCGCCGCCGCGGTGACGCCGACAGATGCCGGCCTCGGCGCGGCCACCGTGCTCAACCCGGTCGTGCCGGTGCGGGTGCGCCGCATGCTCAACGTCGAGAGCGGCCTGAACGACGGTCTCTGCACCCCGTTCGTGCTCTTCGCGATCGCGGCACTGGCCGGCGAGGAGGGTCTGGCCGCGGTCGAGAGCATCGGCGCGGCACTGCAGTCGCTCGGCGTCGGCATCCTCGTCGGGGCAGTGGTCGGCGCCGGCGCCGGCGCGCTGCTCGGCCTTTCGCGCGAGCACGGTTGGAGCTCGCGGCACACCCGGCCCCTCGCGGTGCTGGTGCTGCCACTCGTGGCCTACTTCACGGCGGACCTCTCCGAGGGGAACGCGTTCGTGGCCGCCTTCGTCGCCGGGACGGCCTTCGCCGGCACCGCCCGCTGGCTCGAGGAGGAGGAGTCGACGCTCGCGCTCACCGAGGCGCTGGCCGACCCGCTCGGTTTCGCCGTGTGGTTCGCCTTCGGCTTCATCGCCGTGCCACTGCTCCTCGAGAACGCCGGGTGGAACGAGCTCGTCTTCGCCCTGGCCGCGCTCACCGTGCTTCGGATGGCGCCCGTGGCCCTCGCCCTGGTCGGTACCGGTTTCAAGGCACCCACCCTCGCCTTCGTCGGCTGGTTCGGGCCCCGGGGGCTGGCCTCGGTGGTCTTCACCCTGCTCGCGGCCGAAGAGCTCGAGCTCGATCCCGGCCTGACCCACGTGATCGCGGCCATCTGCCTCACCGTGCTGATCAGCGTGGTCGCCCACGGGATGAGCGCCGACCCGCTCGCGCGCCGCTACGGCGGCTGGGTCGAGCGCACCCGGCCCGCACAGGAGCTCCTCGGGGCCAGCGAGCCCCGCAGCCGGCGCTCGCTGACCCACCGGGCGCGACGCTCGTCCTGACCTCGGCGAGCGGGCGCGCGGCACCGGACCGACGGCATCCGGCCAACCCTCGACAGGAGGTGAGCGCCGCTAAGCCGAGAGCGAACGCGGAACACCTCGGCACGACCACCGCGTTGAATGGCACGTAACCGCGCCGCCCACGGGTGACCGCTTCGCGACATGGAGCGGCTCCATCACAGGCGGCGCGACTAGCATCGAGGGGACTCGACGTCAGGAGAAGCACCATGTTCGAACGGTTCACAGACCGCGCCCGCCGCGTCGTCGTGCTCGCCCAGGAAGAGGCACGGGGCCTCAACCACAACTACATCGGCACCGAGCACATCCTGCTCGGGCTGATCCACGAGGGCGAAGGCGTCGCGAGCAAGGCCCTCGAGAGCCTCGGCATCAGCCTCGAGGCCGTCCGCGAGCAGGTGCAGGAGATCATCGGCCAGGGCCAGCAGGCCCCCACCGGTCACATCCCGTTCACGCCGCGGGCCAAGAAGGTCCTCGAGCTCAGCCTGCGTGAGGCGCTGCAGCTCGGCCACAACTACATCGGCACCGAGCACATCCTGCTCGGGCTGATCCGCGAGGGCGAGGGCGTCGCCGCCCAGGTCCTCGTGAAGCTCGGCGCCGACCTGTCCAGGGTCCGCCAGCAGGTCATCCAGCTCATCTCGGGCTACCAGGGTGGCAAGGAGGGCTCCACCGGCAGCTCCGGCTCCACCTCACGGCGGCCCCGCCGAGGGCGCCCCCGCCGGCTCGCTGGTGCTCGACCAGTTCGGGCGCAACCTCACCTCCGCCGCCCGCGAGGGCAAGCTCGACCCGGTCATCGGGCGCGAGAAGGAGATCGAGCGGGTCATGCAGGTGCTCTCGCGCCGCACCAAGAACAACCCGGTGCTCATCGGCGAGCCCGGCGTCGGCAAGACCGCCGTCGTCGAGGGCCTGGCCCAGGACATCGTGCGCGGCGAGGTGCCCGAGACCCTCAAGGACAAGCAGCTCTACACCCTCGACCTCGGCGCCCTGGTCGCCGGCAGCCGCTACCGCGGTGACTTCGAGGAGCGGCTGAAGAAGGTGCTCAAGGAGATCCGCACCCGCGGCGACATCGTGCTGTTCATCGACGAGATCCACACCCTCGTCGGTGCCGGTGCGGCCGAGGGCGCGATCGACGCGGCCTCCATCCTCAAGCCCATGCTGGCCCGCGGTGAGCTGCAGGTCATCGGCGCCACCACGCTCGACGAGTACCGCAAGTACATCGAGAAGGATGCCGCGCTCGAGCGCCGGTTCCAGCCGATCCAGGTGGCCGAGCCCACGCTGGCCCACACCATCGAGATCCTCAAGGGCCTGCGCGACCGCTACGAGGCGCACCACCGCGTCTCCATCACCGACGCGGCGCTCGTGGCCGCGGCCAACATGGCCGACCGCTACGTCAACGACCGCTTCCTGCCCGACAAGGCGATCGACCTCATCGACGAGGCGGGCGCGCGACTGCGCATCCGCCGGATGACCGCACCACCAGACCTGCGCGAGTTCGACGAGCGCATCGCCACGGTCGTGCGCGAGAAGGAGTCGGCCATCGACGGGCAGGACTTCGAGAAGGCCGCGCGGCTGCGCGACGACGAGAAGAACCTGCGCAACGAGAAGGCCAAGCGCGAGGCCGAGTGGAAGTCCGGCGACATGGACGTCATCGCCGAGGTCGACGAGGAGCTGATCGCCGAGGTGCTCGCCGCCTCGACCGGCATCCCCGTGTTCAAGCTGACCGAGGAGGAGTCCAGCCGCCTGCTCCACATGGAGGACGAGCTGCACAAGCGGGTCGTCGGCATGAACGACGCCATCAAGGCGCTCTCGCAGGCCATCCGGCGCACCCGCGCCGGCCTGAAGGACCCGCGTCGCCCCGGCGGCTCGTTCATCTTCGCCGGCCCGACCGGGGTGGGTAAGACCGAGCTGGCCAAGACGCTCGCCGAGTTCCTCTTCGGCGACGAGGACAGCCTGATCCAGCTCGACATGTCCGAGTACAGCGAGAAGCACACCGTCTCGCGGCTCTTCGGCTCGCCTCCCGGTTACGTCGGCTACGAAGAGGGCGGCCAGCTCACCGAGAAGGTGCGCCGCAAGCCGTTCAGCGTCGTGCTCTTCGACGAGGTCGAGAAGGCCCACCCGGAGATCTTCAACTCGCTGCTGCAGGTGCTCGAGGACGGCCGGCTCACCGACTCGCAGGGCCGGATGGTCGACTTCAAGAACACCGTCATCATCATGACGACCAACCTGGGCACCCGCGACATCTCCAAGGGCTCGCTCGGCTTCTCGGCCGGCCCGGAGACCCGCTCCGACTACGACCGGATGAAGGCCAAGGTCATCGACGAGCTCAAGCAGCACTTCCGCCCCGAGTTCCTCAACCGGGTCGACGACACCATCGTCTTCCCCCAGCTCAGCCAGTCCGAGATCGTGCAGATCGTCGACCTCGAGATCGCCAAGCTCGACAAGCGGCTCAAGGACAAGGACATGGGCATGGAGCTCACCGTCGCGGCGAAGAACCTGCTGGCGACCAAGGGCTACGACCCCGTGCTCGGTGCGCGACCGCTGCGTCGCACCATCCAGCGCGAGATCGAGGACGTGCTGTCGGAGAAGATCCTGTTCGGCGAGCTGCGGGCCGGCGAGATCGTCGCCGTGGATGCCGTCGGCGAGGGCAAGGACGCGACGTTCACCTTCGAGGGCACGCCGCACGCCGGGCCGATCGACGTGCCCGTCGTGGCGGTGCAGGACTGACCCGGCGCCACCGCCAGTACAGCGACGAAGGGCCCCGACCGACCGGTCGGGGCCCTTCGTCGTGCCATTCCTTCGGGCGTGTCCCTTGCCAAACCCTTAACCGGCCTTTACCCAACTGTGGGACGTCCTGACGCACACTGGAAGCCGCAGGAGCCTCCGGGACTCTTGCCAGCGGCCCGCCACCACCCCTGCGGTGGCGGGCCGCGTCCATGCCCGCCGGGTGGTCCGTCACCGCCCCGCGTCTCGGCCGTGGATACGCTCCTGTCGTGCCCCACGACGCCCCGACCACGCCCCCGCGCCCCGACGCGGTCGTGATCCGCGCCGCGCGCACGGCCGACGTCCGGGCGATCCGCGCACTGGTGGCGCCCCTGGCCGAGCGCCGGGTGCTGCTCAACAAGGAGGCCGTCGCCTACTACGAGTCGGTCACCGACTTCGTGGTCGCCGAGGCGCGCGGGCAGGTCGTGGGCTGCGGAGCGCTGCACGTGTTTGTGGGAGGACCTCGGCGAGGTGCGCACCCTGGCGGTCGACGCCTCGGTGCACGGCGCCGGAGTCGGGTCGGCCGTGCTCGAGCGCCCTGGTCGAGCGGGCCCGGCTGCTCGGGCTGAGCCGGCTGTTCTGCCTCACCTTCGAGACCGCCTTCTTCGCCCGGCACGGCTTCGCCCCGATCGAGGGCCAGGCCGTGGACCCGGAGGTCTACGCAGAGCTGCTGCGCAGCTACGACGAGGGCGTGGCCGAGTTCCTCGACCTCGAACGGGTCAAGCCCAACACCTTGGGCAACACCCGGATGCTGCGCGTGCTGTAGCCCGCGGCACGCTCAGCCGCGGTCGTCGGATGCCGTCATCGACGGGTCAGCGGCCGGCACCGGTTCGCCAGCGCGTCAGCACCGGTTCGGCGGCGAGTCAGCACCGGTTCGCTCGGTGCACGTCGGCGAGCCCGGGCCGCACCGGTGCCGGCGCCACCAGAAGGCGGCCCCGGCGAGCAGCAGGAGGAGCAGCACCGGCAGCGCGAGGCCGACCAGCAGCGCCCGGTCCGACCGGCTGGACCACCTCGGCGGCCGTGGAGCTCGCCTGCGCGTACTCCCCCTGGTCGAGCTGGGCCGACGCCTCGTCGGCCCGGCCCTGCACCCCGAGCGCCACGGCGCCGACGGCGCTGAGCGGGTCGCGGTGCTGCGCCGCGGCGCGCTGGGCCGCCGCCACCGCCGTGATCGCGGCGGCAGCCTGCGGCAGCGTGGTGGCCGAGGGCCGTGTACTGCTCGTCGCGTGGCCGCGCGCTCGTAGGAGGCGCGCACGGCATCCGGCACCTCGATGCCCGCCCGCTGCGCCGCCGCCTGCACGGCGCTCGCGCCTGCCCCGAGCCCGGCCACCTGCGTCGCGCACCTGCGCCGCGCGGGCGAAGTCCCAGTCGGTCATCGCGGCGCGCAGGCCCTCGGGCGGCAGCCAGGCGCCGTCGGCGGCGTCGACCTTCGCGTACGCCGTGCGGGCCGTCGCGCGGGGCGCGAGCGTGGCCCGCTGCTTCGGGGTGAGAGCCCAGCGCTGGACGACCTGCGCGGCATCCTTGACGCCCGCCCGGGTCTGGAGCAGGTCCAGCCAGCGCATCCAGTCGGTGCGGCGCCGTTGGCGTCCCTGCTGCCGACCGGGTCGTAGGCGCGCTCCCCGCGGATGGCCGCGCTGAGCACCGCCGACAGCCGGGCGTCGTCGAGCCGGCCGGACCAGCGCGGTGGTCGCCGTGTAGGCGGCCGGGTAGGCGTAGTCGTCGACGCTCTCGGCGCGCTGCGCTCGCCGACCCACCCCAGCTGTTGAGGGCGACCGCCCCCTTCGACCCCGGGTGACCTTCGGGTGCCTGGCGGGAGTGCCCCCGGTGGCCTTGACGGCACGCTCGGCGAGCACCTGGGCCAGCCCCTCCGAGATCCACCGCTGGTCGAACCGGTCCTCGGACACCCAGGCGTGCGACAGCTCGTGCAGCACGAGGTCGGCGTCGAGCTGCTCGCCGATGACGATCTCGTCGTCGGTGGCGTCGAACCACCCGTCGTAGCCACGCAGCGTGGGCGAGGCGTCCTCACGGATGCGCTCCAGCCCGCCGGGCCAGGGCGCGCCGACCAGCTTCTCGAGGGCCGGGATGCCCTGGTGTGACCTGGCCGGCCACGAACCGGCCCCAGCTCGGGTCGTCCTGGAAGCCGTCGAGCTTGACCGAGGCGCCGTTGACCTCGACGGTGCGCTCGTCGGTGCGCTTCGGGTCGCGCAGCGACACCACGGCCCAGGACCCGCCGCCGTCGCTGCTGGTCGTGGACGTGTGCGTGGTGGTGGCGCCCTGCTGCGTCGAGGTGAAGTCGTCGGTGGTCGCGTCGAACGTCATCGACGTCGGGGCCACGACCTCGATGGTGTTGCGACCGGCATCCCCGACGCCGTAGACGGCGAAGCTCGCGTAGCCGGGCCCGACCCGGGTGCCGTCCTTGGCGCGCGGCTTCTCGCCCGGCACCTGGAAGGTCAGCGTGATGGTGCGGCTGCGCCCGTAGAGCAGGTTGGGGAACGAGATGCGGGCCAGCCGGGTCGACGGGTCGTCGCTGCGCTTCAGCGACACCGCCAGCGTCGACCCGCCGCTGCGGGCGCGCACCTTCGTCGCGCCGGCGGGCACCGGCACGGTGAACCCGTCGTAGTAGTAGAAGAACCCGCCACGGTTGGGCGTCGTGTTGCGCAGGTCGACGGTCACCGTGCCGGTGACCGTGGTCGCCTTCGGGTCGAGCACGTAGCGGCTGCGACCGCCGGTCGACAGCCCGTCGTCGGCCAGCGCCGGCTGCCCGACGAGCACCGCCCCCAGCGCGAGCGCGACCGCCCAGCCGGCTCGTCGCCGAGTGCGCCCTGCCCCCACTGGCGGTCCTCCGTGCTCACGCCGTGCCTGCCCACGGCTCACGCCAGCACTGTATGCCGCCACCCTGAGAAGCGGCCGCGAGTTCGCTGGACGCCAGCCCGGCACGGCGCCGCGGTGCGGTGCGGTCAGCCCAACCGGTCGAGCATCCCCTGCAGCCGCCGGTGGAGGACCGGCCCGCTCCCGTCTCCGGGGGCGGGCCGGTTTGCTGGTCCTGGTCAGGCGCGGGTCACGGTCACCGGGTCGCCGGGTCGCACCCGTCCGGCCACCACGACCCGGGCGTTGAGGCCGCGCAGCCGCATCGGGCGGCCCACCGGGCCGTTGACGAACCGCATCGCGTCGGCCCCGAAGCGCTCGACGAACTTGGCGCACCCGGTGTGCGGCACCTCGGTCACCTCGATGACGGCACCGCGCACCTCCGGCTCGCCGATGGTGAGGCGGGTGCCGGCCGGCAGGTTGTCGTGCGAGAGGTCCAGGTCGAGGTAGAGCTGGTCACCGGCCAGCGGGCGGCGCTGCCGGGTCGCCCGCGAGGAACGCGACCATCCGCGCGCTCATCACGTTGAGCTGCATGTCGGGGTGCGGCCCGCCGTCGGGCGCGCGGTCTTGCTGCGTCGCTGCGACCAGCCGTCACCGACCAGCCCGAGCGCGAGGTCGAGCTCGCCCTCGTCGAGCACCTCGCGCGTCCCGGGAGCCGGTCGGCGCACCACCAGCTTCAGCGTGCCGACGTCGCGCGGGGCGTGGAGCAGCTGGGGCACGAAGGCCGTCAGCTCCTCGGGGGTGCGGTGCGCCGGCATCGGCGGTGGCGTCTCCGCTTCCCGACGGCGGCGTCGGCATCCGGTCGGCGTCCGGCCCGGGCCTGGCGGTGGTGGTCATCCGACCTCAGTGTGATAGGGGCCGCGAACCGTGGCGCATCGCCTTCCAGCCCGCGAACGCGTCACACTTTCCCTGCGGGCAGCGCCGCCGAGTTCGCCGGACCCCGGCGTGTTGCCCGGCGCTGGTCGGAGAAGTCGGGGAGGCGCGGTCAGGTGGGCAGGCGGAAGCGGCCGCGCCCGGCCGGCTCGAGCAGGCCGTCCTCGACGAGCGAGGCGATGCACCGCTCGACCTGGGCCGGGTCGGGCCCGGCCGCCTCGAGCGACGCCCGGGCCACCGGTCCCGAGCTCTCGCGGAGCAGCTGCAGCAGCGCCACCGCGCACCTGGCGGTCGGTGCCGTGCCACGCCTGGCCGCGGCGGGGCGGGCCCTCGTGGGCGGGGCGGCCGGCGGCCACCCAGGCGCACAGGTCGAGCACCGGGCACTGCTCGCAGCGGGGCGCACGAGCCGAGCAGACGAGCGCACCGAGCTCCATCACCGCGACGTTCCAGGTGGCCGAGGTGGCCGTGGTCGTCGGGCACGAGGGATGCCGCGAGCGCCGACTCGGCCGCCGTCAGCGCCGGTGCGGCGTGCTCACGGCCCTCGACCGCGCGCACCAGCACCCGCCGCACGTTGGTGTCGACGACGACACTGCGCCGCCCGAAGGCGAAGGCCGCCACGGCGGCCGCCGTGTAGGCACCCACGCCGGGCAGCGCCCGCAGCGCGTCCTCGGCATCGGGCACCGTACCCCCGTGCCGTTCGACGATGGCGACCGCGGCCTCGCGCAGCCGCAGCGCCCGCCGCGGGTAGCCCAGCCGGCCCCACGCGCGCACCACCTCGCCGGGCGACTCGGCCGCGAGGTCGGCGGGGGTGGGCCAGCGCTGCATCCACTCCCGCCACACCGGTTCGACCCGGGCCACCGGGGTCTGGTGGGACATGATCTCGGAGACCAGCACCCCCCACGGCGAGCACGAGGGGTCGCGCCACGGCAGCGGGCGGGCGTTGTCGGCGTACCAGTCGAGCACGCGCTCGCGCAGCAGGGAACGCTCGGGCACGGCGAGTGCGGGTCAGACGTAGCGCTCGAGGATGCTCGACTCGGCCAGCCGGGACAGGCCCTCGCGCACCAGGCGGGCCCGGCCCTCACCGACGCCGTCGACGTCCATCAGGTCGTCGATGTTGGCCGCGAGCAGCTTCTGCAGGCTGCCGAAGTGCGAGACCAGCCGGTCGACGATGGCTCCGGGCAGGCGCGGCACCTTGCTCAGCAGGCGGTGACCGAGCGGGCTGACCGAGGAGTCGAGCGAGTCGCCGACGATGGTGAAGCCGATGGCCCGGGCGCCGGCGGCGGGGTCGAGCAGCTCGGTGGAGTCGATGGCCTCGAGGTTGGCGATGGCCTCCTCGAGCGAGAAGGCGGCCTTGGCCTCGGGCAGGTAGTCGCGGATGACCAGGCCGAGGTCGTCGGACAGGCCGCCGGTGAGCTCCTCGAGCTGGAGGCTGAGCAGCCGGCCGTCGGTGCCGAGCTGCACGACGTACTCGGCGATCTCGTCCTTGATGCGCCGCACCATCTCGAGGCGCTGCAGCACGTTGGCGACGTCGCGCACGGTGACGAGGTCCTCGATCTCCAGCGCCGACAGCGTGCCGGTGACCTCGTCGAGGCGCGACTTGTAGCGCTCGAGGGTCTGCAGGGCCTGGTTGGCGCGCGACAGGATGGCGCTGGAGTCCTCGAGCACGACCCGCCGACCGGCGATGTAGAGGGCGATGATGCGCATCGACTGGCTCACCGAGATGACCGGGAAGCCGGTCTGCTTGGCCACCCGCTCGGCGGTGCGGTGCCGGGTGCCCGACTCGCTGGTCTCGATGCGGGGGTCGGGCACCAGCTGGGTGGCGGCGCGCAGGATGCGGGTGACCTCGCGGTCGCAGACGATGCCGCCGTCCATCTTCGCCAGCTCGCGCAGGCGCGTGGCGGAGAACTCGATGTCGAGCGGGAAGCCACCGGTGGACACCGTCTCGACGACCTTGTCGTTGCCGAGCACGATCAGGGCACCGGTGCGGCCGCGCAGGATCCGCTCGAGGCCGTCGCGCAGCTCGGTGCCCGGAGCGACCGCGGCGAGCGTGGCGCGCACGAGCTCGTCGTCGCTCTGCAGGGTGGGCACATCGCCTCCGTCGGTATGGGTCCCCGGGCCGGGAGTCCACGGCCAGTGAGGGCATCCTATCGGGGCGCCGCCGCACGGCGCTGCGCGCTCCGGGGTGCGAGTTCTCGCAGACTCACGCAGGTGCGACTGGCGGCGGAGGCGGCCAAATGCAGCCGGTTCCGACCGCCGGGACCGCCGGCAGGCTCAGCCGGCCTGGTGCAGGGCACGGGTGACGGCCTGCGCCACCGTGTCGGCCTCGAGCACCCGGATGCCGACCGGCACCGGCCCGCCGCCGAGGACTCCGGGCGGCACGACGGCCCGGGTGAAGCCGAGGCGGTGCGCCTCGGCGAGCCGGCGGTGGGCCCCGGTGACCGGCCGGATCTCGCCGGCCAGGCCGACCTCACCGAAGGCGATGGTGCCGGGCGGCAGCGGCCGCTCGGTGATGGCGCCGGCCAGGGCCAGGCTGATCGCGAGGTCGGCGGCCGGCTCGGTGAGGCGGACGCCTCCGACGGTGGACAGGTAGGCGTCGCTGCCGCCGATCGGGGCGTTGGCCCGCTTGTCGAGCACGGCCAGGATCATGTTGACCCGGGCGGCGTCGAGCCCGGAGGTGGCCCGGCGGGGCGTGGCGAGGGTGGACTTGGTGACCAGGGCCTGCACCTCGGTGACCAGCGGGCGGCGCCCCTCGAGGGTGACCGTGACGCAGGTGCCGGCGACCTCGGTGGTGCGTCCGGACAGGAACAGCCCGCTGGGGTCGGTGAGCCCCACGATGCCGATGTCGGACAGGTCGAAGCAGCCGACCTCGTCGGTGGGGCCGTAGCGGTTCTTGACCGCCCGCACCAGCCGCAGACGCGAGTGCCGGTCGCCCTCGAACTGCACGACGACATCGACGAGGTGCTCGAGCACCCGGGGCCCGGCGATCGAGCCGTCCTTGGTGACGTGCCCGACGAGCAGCACGGCGATGCCGCGCGCCTTGGCCACCTGGATCAGCGACGCGGCGACCTCGCGGACCTGGCTGACGTTGCCGGCCGAGCCCTCGACCTCGGCGCTGCTGATGGTCTGCACCGAGTCGACGACGACGAGCTCGGGGTCGAGGGCGTCGATCTGGCCGAGCACCGTGGCGAGGTCGGTCTCGCTGGCCAGGTAGAGGGTGCGCGCCATCGCCTCGATGCGCTCGGCACGCGTGCGCACCTGCGCCGCGGACTCCTCGCCGCTGACGTAGAGCACCCGCCGCTCGCCCTGCTCGCCGGACCGGGCCGCCCGGGCGGCGACGTCGAGCAGCAGCGTGGACTTGCCGATGCCGGGCTCGCCGGCCACGAGCACGACGGCGCCGGGCACGATGCCGCCGCCGAGCACCCGGTCGAACTCGGGCACCCCGGTGGGCCGGGCGACCGCGCGCCGGACGTCGACCTCGCCGATCGGGATGGCGGGACGCTCGACGGCCGTGGCGGCGGTGGTGCGCACGGTGGCCGCCCCGACCTCGGACACGCTGCCCCAGGCCTGGCACTCGCCGCAGCGCCCGACCCACTTCACGGCCTGCCACCCGCACTCGGTGCAGCGGAAGGTCGCGCTCGTGCGGGTGCTGCGTCTCGCTGCGGTGGCCATGGCGCCCAAGGTATGTCGCCGCACCGACAGCGTCGGTGACCGACGCACGAGGCCCCCGCACCGTTGCCGGTGCGGGGGCCTCGTGGCGCTACGGCTGGATCAGCCGGCGACGACGTCGAGCTCGACGGTCGCCTGCACCTCGGGGTGGAGGCGCACCAGGGCGGAGTGCGTGCCGGTGGTCTTGATCGGGGTCGGGACCTCGATCTTGCGCTTGTCGAGCGACGGGCCGCCGGCGGCCTTGACGGCGTCGGCGATGTCGGCGGTGGAGACGGCGCCGAAGAGGCGACCGCTCTTGCCGGCGTGCGCGGCGACCGTGACGGCCTTGGACTCGAGGTTGCCCTTGATGGACTTCGCCTCTTCGAGCGACTTCACCTCGCGGACCTCGCGGCCCTTGGCGATGGCGTCGACCTGCTTCTGGCCGCCCTTGGTCCACGCCGTCGCGAGACCGCGACGGAAGAGGAAGTTGCGGGCGTAGCCGTCCTTGACGTCGACGACGTCACCGGCGGTGCCGAGGCCGGTGACCTCGTGGGTGAGGATGACCTTCATGTGTTACGTCCTTCTGTAGACGCCCGCATCGGTCCTGCCAACCCAGCAGGAACGAGTGCGGGTCCCACGCTTCGCGTGGGCGAACTTCGTGGGGTGAAGTCAGCGGGACGAGCTCGAGTACGGCAGCAGGGCCATCTCGCGCGCGTTCTTGACGGCATTGGCGATGAGGCGCTGCTCCTGCACGGTCACACCGGTGACCCGACGCGCGCGGATCTTGCCGCGGTCGGAGATGAACTTGCGCAGCAGGGCGGCGTCCTTGTAGTCGATGTTCTCGACCTTCGCCGCCTTGAGCGGGTTGGCCTTCTTCTTGGGCTTGCGAATGGCGGGCTTGGCCATCGTGGTGCTCTCCTTCTGCCGGAGCTGTCCCGGCGGATGAGCCCTGGTCTCCCAGGGATGGTGTCGTTCAGTGGTGGAGGTGGTCCGCTCCCGTGCTGGTCGCGGGCCCCCGGGAATCGGTTCGGTCAGAAGGGGGGCTCGTCGTAGCTGGGGGCCTGGCCCCAGCCACCCTGCTGGCCACCCTGCGGCTGCGGCGGGCTGCTGCGGAGCGGCCTGCTGGCCACCCCACCCGCCCTGACCACCCTGCTGGGGAGCCGGCGCGGAGCCACCGGTGGCCCACGGGTCGGCAGCCTGCTGGCCGCCCCCCTGGCCACCGAAGCCACCACCGGAACCGCCGCGCTCGGCCTTGGTGACCTTCGCGGACGCGTAGCGCAGCGACGGGCCGACCTCGTCGACGTCGAGCTCGATGACGGTGCGCTTCTCGCCCTCCTTGGTGTCGTACGAGCGCGACTTCAGCCGCCCCGTCGCGATCACCCGCGTGCCCCGGTGGAGCGACTCGGCGATGTTCTCGGCCGCGTCGCGCCAGATCGAGCAGCGCATGAAGAGGGTCTCCCCGTCCTTCCACTCGTTGGACTGCCGGTCGAACGTGCGCGGCGTGGAGGCCACGGTGAAGTTCGCGACGGCGGCCCCCGAGGGGGTGAACCGGAGCTCGGGGTCGGCGGTCAGGTTGCCGACGATGGTGATGGTGGTTTCGCCTGCCATGGGGTCAGGTGGCTCCTTCTAGTCCCGTTCCGAGGTGTGCGGTGTGGACGTGGCTCAGGCGCCGGGGCGCATGAGCTTGGTCCGCATGACCGACTCGTTGAGGCCGAGCTGGCGGTCCAGCTCCTTGGCCGTGGCCGGCTCGGAGGTGAAGTTGACGACGGCGTAGATGCCCTCGGACTTCTTCTTGATCTCGTAGGCCAGACGACGGCGGCCCCAGATGTCGACGTTGTCGACGGACCCACCATCGGTGGTCACGACCTTGAGGAACCGCTCCAGCGACGGCTGAACCGTCCGGTCGTCGAGCTCTGGGTCGAGGATGACCATGAGTTCGTACTGACGCATGCGTTAACCCGCCTCCTTTGGTCTGTGGCGGTCACGGTCTCTCCGTGACAGGAGGGTATGCATTGCTGCCCACATCGCCCGTGGAGTTTTCCACAGGGCGCACTGAGGGCAACTTCCACAGGGTACCGGCCGGGGCGGCATCCCCCCAACTCGCGCGCGCCCAGGCCTGGCGGGCGAGCCAGGCCACCGCAGCCAGCCGCAGCAGCAGCGCGGCGGAGTACCACCCGGGCGGCAGCCCGTGCGCCGGGTCGACGAGGTAGTCGAGGTAGCCGTACATCGCGACGGCGTGCACGGCCTCGGCACCGGCCCAGAGCAGGTGGTCGCGCCAGCCGATGCCGACCAGGGCGACGAACGGCACCAGCCACAGGGCGGCCCACGGCTGGAACGACGCCGCGGTCGACAGCGCCGCGCACAGGCCCACCAGCGCGACGGCGGCCACCACCGGACGCGGCCGGCGGCGGGCCAGCAGCACGCTCAGGACGACAGCGAGCAGGATGCCGAGCGCGGCGATGAGCGCCACCTGGCGGGCGCCGACCGGGAACCCGGCCATCGTGAACAGGTACCAGGGCGAGCCCGGCCCGGCGCCGCCGCGGGCCCAGGACCGCCACGGGGCGGTGAGCACACCGGCATCCACGAGGGCGACCGGGACCGCGACGGCCGCGACCGTGACCGCCGTGGTCACCAGCAGGCGGCGGACGGAGTCGCGCCCGCCGGGCCTCGGCACCAGGAGCATGGCCAGCACCACCACGGCCGAGAGCGGCCCGGCCAGCACCGCGAGGCCGCCCAGCACCCCGGCCAGCCGCTCCCGGTCACGGCTCCACGCCCACAGCGCCACCACGGCCAGGGCCAGGGGCAGCAGGTCGGTGGACCGGAACACGGTCAGCGCCAGCACCGGTGAGAGCGCGAGCGCCACGGGGTCGGCATCCGGGTGCCGGCGCACCGTGCCCACGGCGACGACCAGCCCGGCGAGCACCGCCGCCGAGAGCAGCACCCACAGGGCGAGGAACCACTGCTGGTGACCGGTCGCGACACCGGGCGCGATGCGCGAGAGCGCCGAGGTCACCGCACCGGAGAGCACCGGCTGGGCCGGGCGCAGCCCGCTCCCGAGCCAGGCCGCGAGCCCACCGCCGGGGCCGCCGGCGCCCACCGCCTGCACCACCGGCGCGGAGCACTGCCGCCACACCGGGAGGTCGCCGCCCCAGCCCTGTGCCAGGCAACCGGCCTGGCGCAGGGCCGCGACCGACAGGGGCAGCGCCAGCAGCAGCACCACCGGGGCGAGCCGGGCCAGCGGCCCTCGCTCGACCACGCGAAGGCGTCGCCCGCCCGGGCCACCGACCGGCGCGCTCAGGGCCGGCGGCAGCACGGGGTCACGCACGTCGTCCACGGCTGGCACCCTAACCGCGGGTCGGCGCTCAGCCGCCCGGCGGTGGCACCACCGGCGTGGCCGTCGGGGTCGGCGGCCGCGGTGGGCCGTTGGTGCGGGTGCGCGACGGCCGCGGCGACGGGGGGCCCTGGGTACGGGTGGGCGTGGGCGGCGCGCTCGTCGTGGACGGCGGCGGCGCACTGGTGGTCGGCGGCGCCTTGGTCGTCGTCGTCTGCTGCGGCACCCGGGTCGTCGTCGGCGGCGGGGGCGGCGGCGGGTCGGCGTTCTTGTTGATGCCGGCCGGCTTCGGGAACTTGACCACCTTGGTGCCGTCGAGGGCCGCCTTCATGTAGGCGGTCCAGATCCGGGCCGGGTAGGTGCCACCGGTGATGTTGCCGGCGTTGGGCAGGTTCTCCATGGGCAGCTCCTTGCCGCCCTTGCCGCTGCGGTAGAGGCCGACGGCCGTCTCGAGCTGGGGGACGTAGCCGTTGAACCACGCCGAGCGGAAGCTCTCGGAGGTGCCGGTCTTGCCGGCAGCGGGGCGGTCCAGGTTGCGGCCGACGTAGCGGGCGGTGCCGCCCTCGACCGGGTAGGTCATCGCGTCGATGACGTCGCTCATCAGGTCCTTGTCGAAGACCTGCTGCTTGACCACCTTGGCCTTGATCTTCGGCACGCTCTTGTCCTGGAAACGGATCTCCTTGACGATGTACGGGTTCGCCCGCACGCCCTCGGCGGCGATCGTCGCGTAGGCGGTGGCCATGTCGAGCACGGTGACGTAGTCGGTGCCGAGCACGTTGGCCATGTTCGGCTCGAGCGGGCTGCGCACGCCGGCATCCTTGGCCGCCTTGCTCGACTTCTTCGGGCCGGCGTCGATGTTCAGGGCCGCGTAGACGGTGTTGACCGAGCTGCCGGTCGCCTTGCGCAGGTCGATGTTGCCGAACGACTCGTTGCCGAAGTTCTTCACGCGGCCGCGGCGCCCGCTGGCCGTGGGGGCGCCGGGGTCGGCGAACTCCTCGAAGTACTGCGGGCTGGCGCCGCTCAGGCGCGAGTTCAGGCTGAAGTCGCCGGACTGCAGCGCGGCGATCAGCGTGAAGATCTTGAACGTCGACCCGGCCTGCATCTTGTCCTGGGTGGCGGCGTTCTGCTGGCGCTTCATGTAGTCCTCGCCACCGTAGAGCGCGACGATCGCGCCGTTGCCCGGCAGGATCGAGGCCATGCCGACGTGCACCGACGGGGTGTCCTCGGGGCGCTCCTTCTTGACCGCCGCGACCATGTCGGCCTGCTTGGCCTTGTCGACGGTCGAGACGATGCGGTAGCCACCGCGGTCGAGGTCGGCCTGCGGGATCTTGTACTTGTCGACGACCTCGTTCTTCACCATCTGGGTGAGGTAGCCGGTGGGCCCGCTCTGGGTGCGCGGCCGGTACTTCTGGAACTCGGGGAACGTGGCGTCGGCGCGCTCCTGCGGTGACAGCCAGCCCTTGCTCACCATGGCGTCGAGGATGAAGCCCGAGCGCTCCTTGGCGTTGGCCTCCTGCTTGTCACCCAGGGCGGGGTCGTAGAGCGAGGGCCCGCGGATGACGGACGCCAGGAACGCGCTCTCGGCGGGGGTGAGCTTCGACACGTCCTTGTTGAAGTACGCCTTCGACGCGGTCTGGATGCCGTACGCGCCGCGACCGTAGTAGATGGTGTTGAGGTAGTTCTCGAGGATCTGGTCCTTGGTCTGCTGCTGGTCGATCTTGACCGCGAGCAGGATCTCGCGGGCCTTGCGCGACAGCGTGCGGTCGGCCGTGAGGAAGTAGTTCTTGACGTACTGCTGGGTGATCGTCGACCCGCCCTGGGTGGCCTGCCCGCCCTTGATGGCCACGAAGACGGCCCGCGCGATGCCGCTGGGCGAGATGCCGTTGTTCTGGTAGAAGTTCTGGTCCTCCGCCGCGAGCATCGCCTTCTGCATGTGGTCGGGCACCTTGCTCAGGGGCACCGACTCGCGGTTGCCCTCGGCATCGGAGAGCCGGGCCATCTCGGTCTTGCCGTCGGAGTAGTAGACGATCGAGGCCTGCGCCGTCGCCATCTCGTTGGGGGTCGGCGGCTGGATGCGGGCGTACGCGATCCCCACCGCGACCAGCCCGAGCACGCCCAGCGCGAGCACGGTCCACAGCGCCCGCAGCCCCCACTTCCTGCCGCGTGAACGGCCCGGGGATGCCGTGGCGCGGCCGTCGCCTGACCCGTTCGAGCCGTCGGATCCGCCGGAGCGGACCGAGGGTGACTGGGTCGCCTGGGCCTGTCGGGCCTCGGCGCGGGTGCGGGGGTTGCGTGAGCTCATGCTGCTTTCCGTGGACAGGGGTCAGAGGTGGGTTCGGGGGTGGAAACGGCGCGAGAGCGCACGAACCCAGCGGCCAGTATGGCGCGATTTCTTGGAGAAACCTGAATCCCGTGCTCCGGGAGCAGCCGTCCCGACGGCATCCGCGATGTATCGCATCGATATATCTGTGTTAGCGTCGCCGTCCTGACAAACGCCATGTATGTCAGGTCCGTTCCCACGCAGGAGGTCGCCTTGGTCACACGTCGCGCTCGCCTGCTGGAGTTCGCCGTCCTCGGCCTGCTGCACGAGGGTCCGACCCACGGCTACGACCTGCGCCGCCGGCTCAACACCGCGCTCGGCCCCTTTCGCGCCCTGTCCTACGGCACCCTCTACCCCGCGCTGAAGGGCCTGCTCGACCGCGGCCTGATCGCGCAGACCTCCGACCCGGTCGCGCCCGGCAGCAAGCGCCCCCGCGTCGTCTACGAGCTGACCGCCGCCGGCAAGGAGCACTTCGCCGACCTCGTCGCCCGCACCGACGCCTCGGCCTGGGACGACGACGGCTTCGACGTGCGGTTCGCCTTCTTCGCCCGCACCGAGCAGGACGTGCGCCTGCGCATCCTCGAGGGGCGGCGCTCGCGCGTGCAGGAGGACCTCGAGCGGGTCCGCGAGGCCACCGCCCGCGGCCGTGAGCGCATCGACGCCTACACCTCGGCCCTCCAGCGCCACGGCGAGGAGACCACCGAGCGCGAGGTGCGCTGGCTCAGCGAGCTCATCGACGCCGAGCGGCGCCACCCCACCGACCCCGGCCCCCAGCCGTAGGTTGCCGGTCGCGCTCCCCGGCGCACCCGGCATCCGCACGTTCCACCCCGTCCACATCCACGAAGAAACCACCGACCTCCCAGGAGAAGCACATGGGTTCCATTCGCGTCGCCGTCGTCGGCGTCGGCAACTGTGCGTCGTCCCTCGTCCAGGGCGTGCACTACTACCGGGACGCCGACCCGTCCCAGACCGTCCCCGGCCTGATGCACGTCATGTTCGGCGACTACCACGTGCGCGACGTCGAGTTCGTCGCCGCGTTCGACGTCGACGACAAGAAGGTCGGCAAGGACCTCGCCGAGGCCATCGGGGCCTCCGAGAACAACACGATCAAGATCGCCGACGTGCCCACCACGGGTATCACCGTGCAGCGCGGCCACACCCTCGACGGCCTGGGCAAGTACTACCGCCAGACCATCGACGAGTCCGGCGCCGAGCCGGTCGACGTCGTCGCCGCCCTGCGCGAGGCGAAGGTCGACGTGCTCGTCTCCTACCTGCCGGTGGGCTCGGAGAACGCCGACAAGTTCTACGCCCAGTGCGCCATCGACGCGGGCGTGGCCTTCGTCAACGCGCTGCCGGTCTTCATCGCGTCCGACCCCGAGTGGGCGGCGAAGTTCGAGGCGGCCGGCGTGCCGGTCATCGGTGACGACATCAAGAGCCAGGTCGGCGCCACCATCACGCACCGCGTCATGGCCAAGCTGTTCGAGGACCGCGGCGTGCAGCTCGACCGCACCTACCAGCTCAACGTCGGCGGCAACATGGACTTCAAGAACATGCTCGAGCGCGAGCGCCTGGAGTCCAAGAAGATCTCCAAGACCCAGTCGGTCACCTCGAACCTCACCGGCTCGCTCGCCGGCAAGACCGACGACCGCAACGTGCACATCGGCCCGTCGGACTACGTCGCGTGGCTCGACGACCGCAAGTGGGCCTACGTGCGCCTCGAGGGTCGCGCCTTCGGTGACGTGCCGCTCAACCTCGAGTACAAGCTCGAGGTCTGGGACAGCCCCAACTCGGCCGGCATCATCATCGACGCCATCCGTGCGGCGAAGATCGCCAAGGACCGCGGCATCGGCGGCGCCCTGCTGTCGGCGTCGTCCTACCTGATGAAGTCCCCGCCGGAGCAGCGCCCCGACGACCTCGGTCGCGCCAAGCTCGAGGCCTTCATCCGCGGGGAGGAGGAGCGCTGACCGCGCTCTGACCCCTCACCGTGAGCGGGCGGCATCCAGACCCTCGGGTCCGGATGCCGCCCGCTCGCGTTCCGGTCTCGACCCGCGTCGGGCGTCAGCGCAGCGTTCTCGGGCTGCCGGACCCGTGCTCCGCGACCCGTCCGCCGAGCCAGACGATGCCGGCGCCGGCCCCTGCGGCGAGCAGGAAGGTGACGACCCACCCCGCGAGGTAGACCGCGGAGAGCACGGGCATGCCCAGGACGGCAAGGCCGAGCATCGAGGCGAGCACGGTGACCACGCCGACGGCCGCCCCACCGATGACGACCTCGCCGTCGCGGCGCCGCTCCAGCGCCACGAGGACGACGGCGCCGAGCGCCGCGCCGACGAGGGTGGCGAGCAGCGGCAGCACCAGGACGGCCCGCTGGAGCAGCAGGGCGACGACGACCGCGGTCAGCAGGGCAGCGAGCAGCGAGCGGGCGCGCACGGTGCTCACTCCCCCCGGGTCCTGGTGAACCGCAGGCTCTCGACGACGTGCTGCACGACCTGCTCGTCGAGGTTCTCGCCGGTGATCGTCACGGCGGCGGTGCTCGGGTACGGGTACTGCCCGGCGACGACCCAGACCCCACGGCGAGGCGCGCCGTCCTGGGTGAAGGTGAAGTCGCTGCGCACGGCGGTGTCGGCTCCCTCGACGGTGGCGTTCTGCACGGCACCGCCCTCGTAGTCGGCCAGCCCGACGGTCGCCGGGAGGTCCAGCCGGCTGAAGGCCGCCGACGCGGTGGGGTCCTCGCTGAAGCTGCCGGAGACCTGGATCTCCATGTCGTCGCCGACCCAGCGCTTGGTGAAGAGGTCGCCGGTCGGGGGCTCCTCCGTCCAGTCGGCGGGGTGCTGGACGCTCAGGTGCCCCACCTCGGCCGTGCTCCATCCGTCGTCGCTCTCCGAGCAGCCACCGGCGACCAGCGCGCTCGCGCCCACGATCGCGAGCAGCACCGTGCGTCGCAGCACCATCGATGTCCTCCCTCGTCGGGCCGTCACTTTACGCACGCCTCGTAGGGCACCACGGGTCGCGTGCCGTCGGGCTTCGGAGCCCCGAGGTAGGCCGCCTCGGTGGCGGTCGTCTCCGAGCTCTCCATCGTGAAGTCGGCCCCGAACGCCAGGCCGAACTTGACGTTGAGCGCGAAGCCCTGCACGTCGGTGACCTTGTCGTAGGCCACGCTGCTGCTCGTCGCCTCGGTGTGCATGAGCATGGCGAACGGGTCGGAGGGGTCGGCGACGGACGGGTCGACCGCGTTGAGCGAGACCAGCCCCGGCCACTCGTAGTTCCCGGTGCCGCCGAGCCAGTCGGTGACGACCTGCTGGGTCGCCGCGTCGGCCGGGTCGAGGTCGAGGACGTTCTCGGTGACGACCACGTCGCCGTTCGTCGTTCCCCCGCTGATGCTGCCGCCGCCACTGGTCTTGGTGTCACCCGAGCCGTTGGTCACCGTGCCGCCGCCCTTGCCGCCGCTGCTGTCGGTGACCTCGCTCGTGGAGACGATCTTGACCTGGGTGATCTTGCCGTCGGCGTCCTTCGTGATCGACAGGGACATCCCCACCATCGACCCGAAACCGCCGGTCGCCAACCCGATCTGGGCGGTCAGCTTGGGGTTCAGCGTCATCGCCGTGACGTAGGTGCGGGTGTCGTCGCGCGCGTCGTCCGGCGTGCCCTTGTTGTCGTTCGTGAGCGTCCACTTCGAGTCGGCGGTCAGCACCCCCGACACGTTCTGCTCGGTCATCTGCGCCTGGGTCAGCGGGGCGGTCCCCGTGGTCGCCGAGATGCCGAGCTGGGCGTTCACCTCACCGGTGACGGCGATGCCCCCAAAGGTCGTCGACGGCACGGGCGGGGGCTCGACGCCCTTGATGGGCCGCGGCATGCAGACCCCCATGCCGCACACCGGGTGGGTCATCGACCACTGGTCGAAGAGGTAGTCGTCGAGCTGCTGGCGGAAGCTGTCGGCCTGGTCCTTGGACTCGAAGGACCACGTGCTGCCGTAGTCGAACTTCAGCCCCGCCCCGAAGTCGACCTTCGCCCCGGCCTCGAGCTGCCCCCACGCGGCGTCGGCCCCGAAGCCACCGGTGACGCCGAGCTCGGAGCCGTTGGTCGCCATCATCGTCACGGTGCCGTCGCTGTACTCGGTGACGACGAAGCCGGCGTTCTCGCCGATCTTGATGAAGCCGATCTTGATGACCGAGCTGTACTTGTCGCCGGTCTCGGAGATGCGGCACTTGTCCGGCTCGAAGTCCTCGTCGGTCAGGCCGTCCTCGTCTCCGGCCTGCGTCGAGCCGTCGCCGCACGACGCCCCGGCGGCACCGGTGATGAGGCACCACGCGCGCTGGATCTGCGGGGTGACGGAGGAGGAGCTGACGACCAGGGCCAGCGCCGCGACCACCACGCCGACGAGCAGGATGATGCCGACGTACTCCGCCGCCGTGGCACCGCGCTCGCGTCGCCGCGCGGTCACACCGTGCGCGCCTCGCTGGTCCATCGCCACGCCCCCCGGTGCCCTCGACTCGTGATGCCGTCACGCTAGGGCGGCGGTCGCCGGGCACCACAGGGCCTGCAGGCCCACCCGGGCCCAACCGGGGCGGGTCCGCTCAGTCCTCGCGGGTGCGCAGGCCGAGGGACACCGCACCGAGGGCGACCAGGAGCCAGACGAGCAGGTCGAGGGCCAGGCCGAGCGGCGCCGAGCCGGTGGCCCACACCCCGAACAGCGGCCCGCCGGCGCGGGCGGATGCCGTCCAGGTCAGCGGGTCCAGCGCCATGGCGGCGGTCAGCACGGCGACGGGCGGTGCCCACCACCACCACGGGCCACGACGGCTCACGAGCAGTGCAACGAGGGCGAGTGCCACGAGGGTGAGGGCCGTGCGCCCCGCCACCGACGCGGGAACACTCGTCGTCGAGGCCCCCACCGCGAGGCCGAGGATGCCGAGCAGGCCGGCGCCCAAGCCGGCGCCACACAGACCCGCGATCACCCACCCCACCGTGCGCACCGAGCGTCCCCTCCTCCGGTCACGGCCCCCGGGCCCCGCGACTCCGGGCCCGATCCTGTCACGCCGCGAGGTACTGTCGGGCCCGTGGGCGGGGGACGGCGGGGGATGCTCGCGGGGTGTGCGGCGACCACCCTGGCGGCACTGCTCGCCATGGCCTCGCCCGCTGACGCGATCTCGCGCGACGTCCCCGTCGGCACCGGTCTGCCCGTGCTGGGTCAGGCCGTCGTCGGCGGCCTCGGCCAGGGCGAGGAGCGGCCCCCCTCGATGGTGGTCACGGTGCACGCGGTGCGCCGCATCGAGGGCGCGACGATCCTCTACTACTCCGTCGGCTTCGCCGGGGAGGCCCCCGACCCCGAGGTGCTCCCGGTGACCGCCTACGGCTCGGGTCCGGACACCTTCGGCACCCTGCAGGCCTCCGCGGGGGCGACGTTCATGGACACCGCGGCCCTGGTCGACGTGCCGGGGAAGCGGTCCTACGGCGCGCTGCGCACCGCGACCGGCCGCGCCGTCGCCGCGCCTCCCCCGGTGGCCGAGACCGACCGGGTGCGGCTCTCGGGCCGGGCGGTCATGCAGTGGATCGCCCTGGCACCGGTGCCCGCCACGGTGCGCACCGTCGACGTGCTCATCGGCAGCGCCTTCATCCCGGGTGTGCCGGTGGGCGCCGGCGCGCTCGAGCCGACCGCCGACACCCCGGCCCCCGTCGTGGGCACCGGGTGGCCACGGGTCGACACGGTCGCCATCGGCGGCGCGCGCCCCGACGGTGCCATCAAGACGCTCCAGCTGCACGTGGCGAAGCGACCCGCGAGCCGGCCTTCGCCCGGACCGTCCCCGGCACCGTCGGCCTCCACCGCGCCGTCCGCCACCCCCTCGCCGACCGCGAGCGCGACACCGTGAGCACTCGTCGTGCCGGCTGGGTCGCGGCCGTCCTCAGCGTCGCCCTCTTCGCCGCCGGCTGCACGGCCGACCCGGGCTCGCCCGCTCCCAGCCCGAGGTTGACGATCGCGAAGAGCCCCACCCCGTCGGACGTCGGGCCGACAGCGGACTTCCTCGACCTCGAGGAACTCCGACCGCTGGCCACCACCCCCGCGCGCGACGACTCGTCGTACTCCGGGGCGACCTTCACCATCCTCGAGGTGCGCACCAGCAAGCGGTCGACGCTCGTCGTGTGGTCGGCCGCCCATCCCCGGACCCTGTCGGCGGGCTCGGACTTCGACGTCCGGGGGTGGCGCAACTTCCCGGTCCTGTCGACGAAGTCCCGGTCGTACTCGGTGCTCACCTACGAGGCGACCACCGGCGAGGTCGAGTGCGCGTGCGTCGACATGCGGGCGATGCGTGCTGAGCCGAACCCGCAGGGGGCCCTCTACCCGCCGCTGCCCGCAGACGCTGCGTCGGTCACCCTCAGCTCTCCGTGGTTCCGCGACGTCACGGTGCCCGTCACCCACGAGTAGTCGTCTCGTCGGCCCCTTGGGCCCAAGATCCGGGTTCAGGTAGGTAGGGTCACGGCGGACCTGTTTGCCATCGAGGGGGGACCACCGCGATGAAGACCCTTGCGACCGTGCTCGTCACGGCCGCCGCACTGGCCTGTGCCGCGGTGCCGGCCCGGGCCGCGACGAGCCCCCCGCTGCCCACCGTCCCCGAGGTGCCGGTCCTCGGCCAGGCGTGGATGGGCAACGCCAGCGACCCCCGGCTCGCCGTCCTGACGGTGCACGGGGTGCGCCGCATCGACGGGGCCACTGCCCTGTACTACTCGCTCGGCCTGCGCGCGCAGGACCAGACCGGGGGTGCCGCGTTCTTCGACAGCTACGGCAACGGGAACTGGTTCGCACTCAACCAGAACGGCGCGACCGGGCTGGCCTGCACGGCGGCCGCCATCGACGTGGCGAGCGGAACCGCCTACAGCGCGCTGCGCACGGACGCGGTGGGGCGCTGCCTCTCGACGAAGAACCTCGACCTGCGCGCGCCCGAGGACGCCCTGGGCCGCGCGACCGTGGGGTGGGTGGCGCTGGCCCCGGTGCCGGCGGGTGTCACCGCTGTCGACGTGCTCGTCGGCTCGCAGATCGTCCAGGGCGTGCCCGTGCAGGACGGCCCGCTCGAGCCGGTGGTCGACGAGGCCGCACCGGCCGTCGGCACCGGGTGGCCACGGGTCGACACCGCCCGGCTGGCCGAGGTCGTGGATCCCGAGGGGGCCGTCTTCGCCCTGCGCAGCCAGGTGCAGGACGTCCGGAAGAAGGTGACGCAGGCCAAGCGCAAGGGCAGCGCCGAGCTCGACCTGGACGCCTCGGTGCTCTTCGCCACCGACAAGGCGACCCTGACCAAGGCCGCCAACGCCGTGATCACCGAGGCCGCGAAGCAGATCACCGCCGCGGGCAGCAGCGGGGCGATCACCGTCACCGGCCACACCGACAGCAACGCCCCCGACGCCTACAACCTCGACCTGTCCAAGCGGCGTGCGGCGGCGGTGGCCACAGCCCTGGCCCCGAAGATCCCCCGGGGCATCCGGGTCACCGCGGTCGGCAAGGGTGAGACCGACCCCATCGCCGACAACGGCTCCGCGCAGGGGCGAGCCCTCAACCGCCGCGTGACGATCACCCTGCCGAAGTGAGGCCTGCGATGACCCGACGACCCCTCGCCGCCATCGCCGCCACGGCGGTGGCCGCCACCGTGCTGGGTGGGTGCACCTTCAGCCCCGGCGCCCCCGACCCCACCGCCTCGAAGAGTGCCTCCGGCGCCCCGGGCGGCAGCCCGTCCGCCAGCGCCTCCCCGACCGCCCAGGACCAGTCCTCCGCCGTCGTCGGCGGCGCCGCCCCACTCACGCAGATCGCGACGACGCCCGCCAAGGCCTCCTCGTCGTACCGGGGCGCAACGTTCGGCTTCTACCGCCTGACGCGGTCCGACGCCTCGACCCTGCTCGTCTGGCGGGTCACCGGCGCCCCCGGCGCCAGCTCCCGTGACTCCAACGTGCGGTTCTGGGAGAAGTACCCGGTCATGGTGGCCGGCGGAAAGAAGTACTCGATCATCACCTTCGACAAGCAGGATGACGGGTGGTCGGCCCTGTCCGACCCCGCCCTGCGCCTCACCCAGGGCGTCGAGACCCCGCCCATCTCGGCCCTGTACCCGCCCCTGCCCGCCGGGACGACCGAGGTGACGCTGACCAGCCCCTGGTTCGCCGACGTGAAGGTCCCCGTCACGGACGCGACGCCGGCCAACGGCTGACTCCCGACGCAGCCGCACCACTTCGACACACGGACGCGGCCCCGGCCCCTCAGGGAGGGACCGGGGCCGCACCGACGCCGCGCATCCGTCACTCGCGCAGCGTGACCCGGAACATCCGCTTGACCTCGGAGGGGGTGGTCAGCAGCGTGACGTTGCCGGTGGTGTCGACGTACACCCGCACCACGATGTCGCCGCAGTCGGCGGTGGTCTCGTATCCGGTGGTCGAGCCAGGGACGGCGACCACGATGCACGGCCCGAGGCGGCGGCCGGTCTCGGCAACCGCGGAGGCGCTCTCGCGGCTTCCGGTCTCGGTGACGAAGTCGCTGCGCACGGTGGCCTCGACGCGGTCGGCGAGCGGGTAGTAGCAGTACGTCGTCAGGTCGGTGTCGTTGCGCCCGGCGAACGACTGCGCGCGTCCCTGCCCGTCGCCGCACGTCCAGAAGCTGCGCGGCACGCGCGACTGCAACGAGCTGACGATGCGGCCGTGGGCGTCCTCGCGCACCTGCTGCGCCCCGGCGAGCGCCGCGGCATCCGCGCCGGACTGGATCTTGCTCACCTCGCTCGTGACCTTGCCCGTGCGGAAGACGATGCCGAGCGCGGCGGCCACGAGGATGAGCACGGCGACGATGGCCACGGCGGTGACCGCCTGGCCGTCCTCACGACGACGGATTCGGTGCTGCACGGCGCCTCCCTCCCCTTCAGCGGCGCGGTTCGGTCGCGACCCCCCGACGCACGAGTCGCCGGGACGGGGTCTGTCGACCCCGTCCCGGCGACCCGGTGACGTCACGACGCGCCGGTGATCTTCGCCCAGGCGTCGCTGATCTTCGCGCCCACGTCCGCGCCGGTCACGACGCCGTAGATGGCGGCGATGACAACGCCGGCGACGAGCGCCATGCCGAGGTACTCGAGCGAGTTCTGGCCGGCCTCGCGGCGGTCCTTGAGCGTGGCGGCGTAGGTGGAGTAGCGAGCGGCGAGCTGGTGGGTCATGGCGTTCTCCTTGGTCCGAATTCCCCGGTGTCCGAGGGCCTGCGGTCCTCGTCCTGACACCGAGAACGCTACGGACGGCGCACCGGGGCGCACAGGGTCCGCAGGCCCAGCGCGGGGCCCAACTCGGCCCGGTCAGGACCCGGGCCGGGTTCCCAGCCACGCCACGATCGCCTCGGCCCGCGTGGTCACCGCGAGCCGCGGGAAGATCTGGTTGATGTGGTTCTTCACCGTCTTCTCCGACAGGAACAGCTCACGCGCGATCGCCCCGTTGGTCTTGCCGGCGGCCACGAGGTCCATCACCTCGGCCTGCCGCTCGGACAGGTCGAAGCGCTCGCGTCCTCCCGGGCCGGCCACCGGGGCCCGTCCGCCGCGCAGCGCCGCCAGGGCCGGACCGGACAGGCTGCCGGTGCCCTCCGCCGCGGCACGCACCATCGCCCCCAGCCGGTCGGCGTCGAAGGTGCCGTGCACGAGGTAGCCGATGGCCCCCTCGTCGAGGGCGGCGAGCACGACCTCGCTCTCGTCGGAAAAGGTGAGCATGAGGACGTGCGACACCTCGGAGATCTCCCGGACCACCGAGATCCCGTCGCGGGTCGGCATCCGCACGTCGAGGAGCACGACGTCGGGCCGGAGCCGACGCACCGCGGCCAGCGCCTGCTCGCCGTTCCCCGCCTCGGCGACGATCTCGAGCTGGTCGTCGGTCTCGACGAGAGAACGGATCCCCCGGCGCATGACGGCGCTGTCGTCGACGATGCACACCGTGTGGGCCATCAGGCCACCACCTCTCGTTGCTGCTTCTCCACGAGGCCCTGCCGGTGCACCTCGAAGGTCACCGTGGTGCCCTGTCCGTGCCGGGTCTCGTGGCGGAAGGTTCCGCCGACCCCGGCCATCCGCTCCGCCATCCCGACCACCCCGAAGTGGCCGCGCGCCGGTGCGCCCGCCACGTGCTCGGGGTCGCTGCCCTGGCCGTCGTCGCTGACGGTGAGCGCGAGGCGGTCAGCGCCCGCCGCCTCGAGCGTGACCCGGGCCGTGCACCGACCGGCGTGCTGGCGCACGTTGTCGAGGGCCTCGCGCAGCGCCATGAGCAGCTCATAGCGGACGTGCCCGTCGGTGACCTCGACCGGGTCCAGACGCGTCGTGCACCGGCGACCCGTGGTGCTGCTCCACTCGTCGGCGGCCTGCGCCACGGCCTCGCTGAAGGGCAGCTGCGCAACGGGGGTGCGCAGCTCGCCCATCAGCTCGCGGACCTGGGCGATGACCGCAGTGCAGTCCTGCTCGAGCTCGCGGGCCCGGGCGGCCGCCACGTCGACGTCCCGGTCGAGGTGGCGCGGGATGCTGGAGGCGGTCAGCGCCATCGCCTGGAGCGACTTCGCGATGGTGTCGTGCATCTCGCGGGCGATCCGGCCGCGCTCCTGGGCGGTGGCCGCCACCGACATGGCGTCACGCAGCGACGCCTGGGCTCGTGCCTCGGCACGACCTGAGCGCTGGATCGCGAGCCCGAGCAGCCACAAGGTGACGAGCACGGCCGGCACCACGAGCACGTAGGCGACCAGGCCGGCATCGTCGACGGGCCGGGCGGTGAGGAGCACGAGGTCGACCGCCACGAGGACCAGGACCACGAGCAGGCCGGGGACGACGGGCAGCCACAGCCCCACGAGCAGCGCCGAGGTCGCGAGCGCGAGGGCGAACGGGGTGTCGACACCGACGATGCCGACGAGGACCGCCACCAGCACGGCGTCGAGGAGCACGAGCAGCGGATGCCGCATGAGCACCACCCGCGCCCGGGCCGAGCTGAGCGCCAGGTAGGACACCCCGGCTGCTGCGACGACCCCGAGCGTCGCGAGCCCGTCGCCGCGGATCACCCACACGAGCTCGAGGACGAAGAGCAGCGCCAGCCGCACGAGCAACGCGACCTGGGCGACGCGCAGCTGCAGGCGCGTCGGCGACAGCGCCCGTTCAGATGCCACCGAACGACCCGAGGTCCAGGTCGGAGCCGATGTAGAGGCCGACGATCAGCAGGATCATCGCCCCGGGCACCATGACGACCGTGGTGAGCAGCGTGACCCGAGGCGCGATGGCCGCCGCCTTCTGCCGGTAGCGCTGCGCGGAGGCGCGCCGCATGTCGGCGGCGATCTGGTTGAGGGTGTCGACGAGCGGCGCCCCCAGCTCCTCGGCCTGCAGGTAGGCCGTCGTGAACTCCTCGATCGACTCGGAGGTGTTGCGGTCGCGCATGGCCCGGAAGGCCGAGCGCACGCTCGCGCCGTTCGTGATCTGGTGCAGGGTGGTCGTGACCTCCTCCGACAACGGACCGCCGAAGCGCTCCGACACCACGCCGAGGGCCTGGCGGAAGCCGATGCCGGCGCTCACCGTCACGGCGAGCACGTCGAGGAAGTCCGGGAGGTCGCGGTCGATGCGCTCGCGCCGCTTGCGGGCCAGGGTCGACAACCGGGCGAGCGGCATGACGAGGATCGCCGCGAGCGCCATCAGCACGGGCAGCCACCGGCCTTGCAGGACGAAGATCACCACGGCGGGAGACACGAGCAGCATCCACATGACGCCGCGGGCGATGACCGAGTCGACGTCGATGCCCTCGGGGCGGCCGGCCTGGTCGACCTGCCGGCGCAGGAAGGTCACGGCATTCGCGGGCAGGAGCCGTCGCACCCGGGGGGCCAGCCGGTACGCGACCGCGGAGACCGGTCCCTGCGACCGGGCACGCTTCTGCGTCGCCCCCTGCAGGATGGCGATGTCCTCGACCGCGAGGTCGGCGGCCGGGTCGGTGCGCAGCATCCGGTACCCGCGCAGCAGGAGGTAGACCGCCACCGCGGCGACGACCCCGGGGACGGTGCCGACCAGCCAGCTCATATGTCGAACCTCGTCATCTTGCGGATGGCGTAGAAGCCGGACCCGAAGATGGCGAACGCGAGCAGGAGCGCGACCTGCCCCAGCGGCTGGCGGGTCATCTTGTCGACCGTGCCGGGCTGCATCACGTTGAGCATGAGGAGCATGACGACACCGAGCACGATGACGAAGTACGACGTGACGACCGGCTGGGCGAGCACGGTGCGCACCTCGCGGCGGGTCTCCTTGCGCTGCTCGAGGGTCTCGGCGATGTCGCGCAGGGCCGTGACGAGCGAGCCGCCGCTGCGCGAGGCGACGACGAGCGTCGAGATGAGCACCGACGTCTCTCGCGACCCGACCCGCTCACGCAGCTCCTCCAGCGCCCGCGCGAGCGGCGACCCGAAGCGCAACCGGGTGGCGACCCGCGACAGCTCGGTGCGCGCCGGCTCGGGCAGCTCGTCGCCGGCGATGGCGATGGCGGTCGGCAGCGACAGGCCCGCGTAGCTGGCGTTCGCCAGCACCCGGGCGAGCTCGGGCAGCTGCCCGACGAAGGCCTCCCGGCGGCGCTCGCGGGCCCGGCGCAGGTAGGCGCGCACGGCGAGCAGGCCGAGCAGGCTCCCGATGACGCCGAGCAGCGGCGCGAGCAGCGTCCACAACAGGACCGAGCCGATGACGCCGACCGCGAGCCCGCCGAGGAAGACCACCGACGGGCGGCGGTTGATGCCGGCGACGTCGAGCTCGCGCACCAGCCACCGGCCGGCCCGGGTGCGCCGGAAGCGAAGGTCGAGCACCTCGAGCAGGTTGGGCTCGTCGTCGGTGAGGCCGGTCTCGGCGCCGGTGATGGCGACGTGCCGGTCGCGGGCGGCCCGGCCGAACTCCCGCACGCCCAGCAGCGCGAGAACGGCCGCGGCGACGGCGCCGACGAAGATGGCGGCGATCACGACGCCTGCTCCAGAAAGGCCGGGAGCGCGACGCCCGCCTCGGCGAGCCGGCGCCGCAGCGCCTCAGGCACCTGGTGCGTGACGAACCGGCCGCGGGTGCGGGCGACGTCGTCGACGTGCATCGGGTCCCAGGTGACGAGCGGCACGAGGTCGAAGTCCTCCTGCCGCCGCGAGGCCAGGTAGGAGGTCTCGACGACCCGCCGGGCACCGTCGGAGTGCCGGTTGAGCTGCACGATGACGTCGATGGCCGAGTTCACCTGGTCGCGGATGGCGTGGAACGGCACCTCGACGTCGCTCATCGTGGCCAGCGTCTCGAGCCGGGCGAGGGCGTCGCCGGGGCTGTTGGCGTGCACCGTGGTGAGCGACCCCTCGTGGCCGGTGTTCATCGCCTGCAGCATGTCGAGCGCCTCGCCGCCGCGACACTCCCCGACGATGATCCGGTCGGGTCGCATGCGCAGCGAGTTGCGCACGAGGTCGCGGATGGTGACCTGCCCGCGGCCCTCGATGTTCGGCGGGCGGGTCTCGAGGCGGATGGTGTGCGGCTGGTCCAGGCTCAGCTCGGCGGCATCCTCGATGGTGACGATGCGCTCCTTGGTCGAGATGAAGCTGGAGAGCGCGTTGAGCAGCGTGGTCTTGCCCGAGCCGGTGCCGCCGGACACGACGACGTTGAGCCGTGCCTCGACGCAGGCCTGGAGCAGCGCGGCGAGGTCGGCGTTGAGCGAGCCCCACTCGATGAGGCGCGGGAGCGAGATGGCGGTCGGGAACAGCCGGATCGTCACCGTGGGCCCGTTGAGGGAGAGCGGGGGGAGCACGACGTTGACGCGGGCACCGCGCGGCATCCGGGTGTCGGCCGGCAGCCGGGCGTCGGCCATCGGGCTCGACTCGTCGACGCGCCGGTTGACCGTGGAGACGATGCGGTCGATCGTCTGGAGCAGCTGCTCCTCGTTCGTGAACCCGCTGGGCCACCGCTCCAGCCGGCCGCTGCGCTCGACGTAGATCGTCTCGTGCCCGTTGATCATGATCTCGCTCACCGTCGGGTCGGCGAGGATCGGCTCGAGCACACCGAGGCCGACCGCTTCGTCGACCACCCGCCGCACGAGCAGGTTGCGCTCGCTCGTCGAGAGGATGACGCCCTCGCGCGAGACGAGGTGGGCGATGACGCGCTCCAGGCGCGCGCGACGCTGGCTCGGCTCGAGCTTGCTCAGCTCGTGGAGGTCGACCTCCTCGAGGAGGAGGCGACGGAAGGTCGTGATCAGCGAGTCGTCCTCGGTGCCGACCCGCCCGGCCGCCGCGGCGCCGATGAACGAGCCGTAGGACCTGCTCACGGTCGCTCCGCCGGCATCTCGACGGTGCGGCTCACCGGGTCGAGCCCGACGGCGGAGAAGGCCGGGACCTCGACCCGCACCGTGTAGCGGTAGCCGTCGCCGGACCGACCCCCGGTGAGGGTGTGGTTGCGCAGCCCGCCGGGCAGGGCGCGCTCGGCGGCCCGGCCGGGGTCCTGGCCGAGGCTGGCCGCGCGGGCAGCGGCGCGGGCGGCCTCGTTGGCGGAGGTCGCGGCCCAGGCCCCGACCGCGAGCTGCCACACCAGGAAGCCGACGAGCAGCACGAACGGCCCGAGGGCCAGGAACTCCAGGGATGCCGTGCCGCGCTCGCCGCGGCGTCTCATCGCTCGCTCACCGCCGACCGCGTCGATGTCAGCTGCTGGGGGAACTTCAGGCTGGCGGGGCCGGCCGCGGGAATCTGCATCCGCACGGTCACCTCGTCGCCGGAGACCGAGACGGTGAGGTCGTCGAAGGCCCACGGAGAGCGGTCGCGAGCCGCCGCCTGGGCGCTGGACTGGCTGCCGGTGACCGAGTACTCGCGAGCCGCGACCCGCGAGGCGTTGCCCGACATGACGAAGGTCAGCCCGATGGCGACCACCTGCCACGCCGCGAGGGCGATGAAGAGGATGAGCGGGAGCAGCACCACGTTCTCCAGGGCCACCTGGCCGGCCTCGCGCCGGCGGCGTCCCCCGACCTCGGCGACCTCGGCGACTGCCGCGGCATCCGCAGCGGCGGCAGCGGCCTCCTCGGCGGCGGCGGCAGCGGCCTCCGCGGCAGCAGCGGCGGCGGCGACCTCGGAGGCCGGGGCTGCAGTCCGCTCGCCCCGGACGCCGCCGCGCCGGCCCAGCCGGGCCACCGAGCCGGCGGGAGCGTTCTGCTCCTCGCCCGCCGTTCCCGCCGCCGGGACCTCATGCTCGCGCTCGGCGGGCCGACGACCGCGCGCCCCGCGCGACGGCTTCACGGCCGCCGGCCGGGCGTCCTCGAGGTCGAGCTCGCGCCGCAGCTGGGTCATCAGGCGCCACCACGCCACCTCGGTGACGGCGCGGGGGTCGCGCTCGTTCATCGCCGGCTCCAGCGCGCGCACCGACAACGGAACGGTCGCCGTGAGGACCACGGCGGAGGTGAGCTGGGCCACCGCGGAAGCGGGGAAGATGCTCGAGCGGTCGACCTTGTTGACGATGACCCGCAGCGCACTCTCGTCGGTGACGCCGAGCGCCTCCCACGCGAGGATCCGCTTGCGCATCGCCCGCACCGCGAGCACGTCAGCGGTGGTGACGACGACCGTCTCGTCGGCGAGCTCGACGACCGAGGCCTGGGCGGGCGAGACCGAGCCGCCGCCGTCGACGACGACGAGGTCGAACTCACGGCGCAGCAGCGCGAAGATCGGGCGCAGCGCCTCTGCGGTGATCAGCTCGGTCAGCCGCACGTCGGCCGGGCCGAGCAGCAGGTTCAGGCCGCACTCGTGCTGCACGACGGCGTCGTTGACGGTGCTGCCGGAGAGGTCCTGGTGCACCTTCGCGAGGTCGGCGATGGACACCGCCTGCCGCACGTCGAGCACCGCGCTGACGTCGCCCTTCTCCAAGTCGAGGTCGACCAGGCACACCCGCCGGTTGGGGTTGGCGGTCAGGTGGTCCAGGGCCAGATGCGTCGCGAGGGTCGTCGTTCCCACGCCCCCCTTGGCGCCGACCACCGCCATCACCTTGCCGCGGGCCGAGCCCGCCTGGGCGATGGCACCGGCGAGGATGCGCTTCATCTGCCGCGACCAGTCGCTGGCCGCGGTGACCTTGGCCGAGAGGTCCTCGAACGCGAACGGGTGCGCAATGACCCCGCGGGCGCCGGCCTCCATCGCCCGGATGACGGTCGTGGGCGTGCGCTCGGCCGAGACCTCGAGCACCGCCACGCTCGGGTGCCGCGCGCCGAAGTCGCGGATGGTCTGCAGCACCGGCTCGGGCCCCAGGTGCTCGTGGAGCACGACGATGTCGGGGTCGAGCCGTGATGCGTAGTCGAGCACCATGCTGCTCGTCTGCGCGACGCCGATGACCTGGGTGTCGTCGAGCTCCTCGAGCAGCGACCTCAGGTCGGACTCGATGGTCCCGTTCGACATGCCGATGAGGATGCGCATCAGTTCGCCTTCTCGAGAACGGCCTTGCCACCGAGCTCGGAGGCGTCGTAGTTGTTCGGTTCGCCCTGCCGGTTGGTGCCGACGTCGTTGGGCAGGGCCACGAGGCGCACCTCGGCCGCGAACGCCGCCGCGTACGAGACCGACAGGGCCTGGTCGGGCTCGAGGGCGAGGGTGACGGGGATGACCTTCTGCTCCGCCGTGCCACCCGCGGCGCTGCTCTGGGTGACCGTCTGCTCGCCGGCGATGGAGACGATGCGCACGTCGCGCACGAGGATGCGCACCGACTTCGGGAGCCCGGGCACGTCGGCGAACACGGCGTAGATGTCGACGCGGTCACCGGGGCGCACGCGGCCGGCCACTCCGGTGACGGAGTCGACGTTGATGGCGACCTCACGCTCGGTGGACGACAGCGCGCTGCTGGGAATGAGCATGTCGGAGCTCACGGTCGTGCCGGGGTTGAGCCGGAAGCCGATCCGGCGGCCCTGGAGCTCGTCGAGCGAGAGCACCGACGACTTCGACACCCAGCGCTCGGGCACCTCGACGGCCTCGAGGTTGTCGGGGCCGAGCGGCGTGTAGGCGCCGACCGCCTGGCGCGCCTGGTAGACGGTCACCCGGGACCCCACCTGGGAGTTGACGTTCGCGACGTAGGCGGACACGGCGAAGAAGGTGCCCACCGCGACGACGAACGAGACGAGGACGAAGAGCAGCCCTCGGCGCTGGCGGGGGTTCATGCGGTGCTCTCCTCGGTGGTGCGGGGGTTGACGTGGCAGAACGCGCAGGCGGTGCCGTGCAGCGCGTCGTGGCACACGGGGCACGTGCCGACCACCGGGCCGGGGTCGGCGAGCGCCTCGGTGACGACGGTGAACTCAGCCCCCGCGTTGCCGTAGACCAGGCGGGCGTCGGCGAGCACCGGCGGTACGTGCACGACGTCGTCGCTGCCGTACCACGCTCGCAGCTGCTCGGCGGCCACGGAGTCGGCCGGGGCGCCGATGACGAGCCGGCCCGAGGACGACCCGTCGTACCCGTCGGGCTCGGCCCGGACCACCCCGCCGTGCGGCCCGTGGACGGCGACGAAGCGCGGGCCGCCGGGCAGCAGGGAGCGCAGGTGCTGGCCGAAGCTCGGGCTCGGCGAGGCGAGCCGGGTGACGCGGGACAGCCACGCGCCGCTGGTGGCGCCGTCGAGGGTGCCGGCGAGCCGGGTGACCCGCGTGCCGTCCGACTCCCCCTCGATGCGCGCCGCCTCGAGGCCGAGCACGGTGGCGCCCAGCAGGCTCGACCCCACCGGCAGACGGGTCACCGCGAGCTGGGGAAGGGCACCGGAGACGACGTTGGCGACGAGTGCCGCCGCCGGCAGGTCGGCCGGGCGGTGCAGCACGACCAGTCGGGAACCGGGCCGGATGCCGGGACGCAGCCGCGCCGCGAGCGCGGGGCCGCCGAGCCGCCCGGTGACGACGGCGACGTCGTCGCCGAAACCCCAGTCCTCGATCTCGGTGGTGGCACGCGAAGGATCGACGACACAGATCGACAACGACATTCCTAACTCCCCCAGCACGTCCCCCGGCATGGACGATGGGCCCGTGCGCAGGCTGGAGTTTATCCAGACCCGACCCTCGCCCACGATGAAAGGAACCATGAAGAACTCGACGAGGCAGGCGCGCCGGCGCCGCCGGACCAACAGCCGCCGCTCCCACGGCATCGCGCTCGCCCTGGGCGCGCTCAGCGCACTGCTGGGGCTGACCGCGATCGTCGTGGGAGTCGTCGCGTGGTCGATGGACCGACCGGAGCCGCAGCAGCTGCTGCCCGGAGAGACGACGCTGGCCGGAAGGAGCCCGTGGTTCGACTCCGGCACCACCCTCTTCGTGGCTCCGCTGCGCGACGGGAGCGTGCCAGGACCGGCGGATCTCGGGTGCACCCTGTTCACGACCGAGGGTGACCGGAGCCTGCGGGTGCCCGCCGATGCCGACGTCCTCGGCACCCGGGTGGTCGCCCAGACCTCCCTCGAGCCGAGCGTGCACGTCGGCACGACCGGCGCCAACGACCGCCTCATGTGCAGCGGCCCGCAGATGCGCGACGCGGTCGTCTGGGCGCTGCCGACGACGGCCGGGCCCTCGCGGTACCCGTTGTCGATCGTCGTCGCCGGGGTGGCCCTGCTCGGGCTCGCCGCGCTCGTCGACCCCAGGGCTCGCGGCCTGCGGCGCGGGCTCGGCTGAACCGGGCCGACGCCCCCGGCGCGGCCCCCCCGCGTCGGCCCCCCCGCGATCGGCATGCTCGACACGCTAAGCGGCCCCCCGGGGCCCAACACCCGGGTCCCAAGGCCCATAGCGGGCCCGTCGTCATGGGCCCGCGTCCGGGCGGGCCGTCACACGGGCCTCGCAACATCCGGGCAGCCCCACCCGTCACACCCGCACGGCCGAACGGTCGTGCCGGGTCAGCCGATGCTCAGCACGCAGCCGCGCTGCACGCCCCACTGGGCGAGCGATCCGGCGGCGGCCTCGACCGTGACGCGGGCGCGCAACCGCGGGCGCGTCATCCCGGTCCCGGCCCGCAGGGTGGCGACCTTCAGCACCCGCCCGTGCCGGTCGAGCACGGCGACATCGATGGGGTAGCGCATCCCGACCATGTGCACGCTGGGGCAGTGGGTGATCCAGAGGGCACCGTCGACGCCGCTCGTGCCCAGCAGTCCCTTCCGCCGCTGCGCGGGGGTGTCGGCCACCGCGAGCGGTGCGACCGCTCGCCCGTCGACGACCAGCTGCCGGGGCCCGGGCCCGAAGCGCGGGAGTGGCGCGCTCATCCGACCGCCTCGACGACGGCGACCACCCCTGGGGCGGCGAGCACTGCCACGGCGGCACCCGCCATGTGCGGGCCGAACGCGAGGTGCGCGCCCCGCCCCGCCCCGCGCCCGAGCACCATCCACCCGGCCTGGACCCCCGCGGCGAGGAACGCGAGCACGGTGGCCACGACGACGTGCGCCCACGACAGCGGGCCCAGGAGCAGGCCGAGCAGCACCCCGAGCTTGGCGTCACCGAGCCCCATCCCGCCCCCGCTGCCCACGAGCTCGCCGACGACCACGTTGACGAGGTAGAAGGCGCCGAGCACGGCGCCCGCCACGAGGCCCGCGGTGAGGGGGGCCGTCGAGCCCTCGAGCAGTGACACGACACCCAGCCCGGCGAGGGCGGCCGCCGACGAGGGGAACACCCAGCGGTCGGGGAGGCGGCGGGTGTCGAGGTCGATGGCGCTGAGCACGGCGAGCACCGGCACGGATGCCGCGAGCAGCACGCCGAGCGCCGGGCGCTCCGGCACGTGCCCCGCCGCGACCAGCCCGGTGGCCAGCGGGGTGACGACCAGGACCCACCGGGTGTCGCGCTCGGGCAGCCCCGACTCGTCGGCGTAGCGGTAGCGACGGGTCCTGAGGTAGCGGTGGGCGAGCGCGCCGGCCAGCCCACCGGCGAGCGCCCCGAGGAGCCCGGCCGCGAGCGCTCCGGTCACGAGGCGCAGCCCACGCTGCGAGGGCGCCAGGTGGCGCCGTCCCACGACTGGGGTGCCGCGGACCGCATCACCTGTGCCAGGCCGGCCGTCAGGGGCGGGGCGTTGGGGTCGTCGACCACCACCTCACCGGCGGGCTCCTGACGCGTGACGTACCCGCCGGCCGTCGCGGCCCGGGTGAAGCCGGCAGCGCTCTGCGAGAGCGGGACCGGCGCCCCGCTCGGCGACGACGCCGGCGTGCCGAGGTCGCTCGACCCCAGCGATGACGCCAGGGCCGCGATGACGGGCTCGTCCGCCCCGGTCACGCCGAGGTGGACGACGTGCAGCGACCCCGAGCGCGTCGTCGTGCCGGTGGCGGTGAGGTCGTGGTCGGTGACGGTGCGCACGGAGGTGACCTCGCCCGACGGACCGCGGTCGACCTCGAGCAGCATCGGCACCAGGTCGTCCGCCCGGGCGACGCCCTGCGTGGGCGTCTCACTGACCCCGACGTACTGCGTGGTGGACCCGTCGGCCTGGCGCAGCGTGCCCACCGCCTCACCGCCGGCATCGAGCGCGAGGGTCTGCTCGTAGGCGTTGAGCGACAGGCCGGCCTCGGCGCTGGTGTCGGTGTAGACGGCGGTCGGGGTGGGCAGGCCGCGCGACCCGCCGACCAGGCCCATCGCGGCATCGGCGACCTGTGAGACCACCGACCCGTCGTCCCCGACCAGGGAGTCGCTCCACGCCGAGGTGCGGCCGGCCGCGACGAGCTCGGCGAGGGCCGCGGGTGAGGAGGCGGCCCACACGTGCGGGTCACCACCGGTGAGGAACGGCTCGGCGCCGGCAGCGGCCGGGCCGAAGGTGCGGCCGACCCAGGTCGTGTCGGCGGCCCGCTCGCTGGCGGCGCCGGACACCCGGAAGGTGCCGTCGCCCATGACGGCGACGCGCAGGCCGGGGCCGTCGGTGCCGCCGCCGCGCACCGGCACCACTCCACGCACCGGGCCGGCCGCGCCGCTCGGCGCGCCCACGCACGGCGCCGTCACCGGGCCGTCGCCCGAGCCGGTCGAGCCGGTCGCATCGCCGGCGGTCGCGTCACCGCCGGTCGCCCCGCACCCGCTGCCCCCGGTGATGGAGCACAGGGCCGACGCCGTCTCGGCGGTGACCCGCTGGCCGTTGAGCGCGAGAGCGATGGCCGCGACGACCGCCCCGACGACGAGGAAGATGCCGACGAACTCCAGCGACGTCACGCCCGCCTCGCGGTGGGCGCACGGCGAGGGTCGGTCGGGCGGGCTCACCGCACCATCGTGGTCGAGGGGTGGTGCGCCGCGCGAGGGCCCGTGGGCCCAGCCCCGGCTCATCGCTGCACCCGCACGGTGCCCATGACCTCCGGCACGCGCGAGGCCCCGAGACCGTCGGCCGGGGCGAAGCCGACGACGTTGACGATGCTGGAGTCCGGGCCCGCGAGGAACAGCTGCCACACCTCGCGGCGCTGCTCGTCGCCGCGCGAGTTCTCCGTCCACTGCACGAGCACCCCGGGACGGTCGGGGTCCGGCCCGGGCACCGCCGAGCGCACCGGCCGCAGGTCGTTCTCGCGCAGGCGCTGCTCGAGGCGGTAGCTCTGCTCGAGCAGCGGGCTGGTGGGGGCCGTCTCGACGACCACGGACACCGCGACCCGTGGCCCTCCGTCGCTCGACGGCTCGCTCCACCGCGCCACCTCACCGGTCGACAGGGTCCGGCGCCGTTCCTCCCACTGGCCCGGCACGGCCATCGTCCACCCGCGCCCGGTCACCTCCCGGCTGCCGACCGGGGGCGCCGGGACCGGCGTGACGGTCGCCGACGGCGACGCCGTGGGGCGGATGTCGGAGCCGGGAAAGGGCTCGTCGGAGGAGCAACCCGCCAGCGGCACAAGGAGCAGGCCTGGCACGAGCAGGCCTGCGGCACACCGGCGCCCAGCGGCACCAGCCGGCCGCGACCACCTACTCACCCGGGCACCTCGTAGCGGAGCACGACCTCGTCGGCCAGGCTCACCACGGTGCCGGGTTCGATCTCCAGCGGCTCGCCCGCCCGCAGCCGCACCGGCTGCTGCCCGGGCCGGGTCACCGTGGTGCCGTTGGTCGAGCCGAGGTCGCGCACCAGCACCTGCCACCCCTCGAGCACGACCTCGGCATGGTTGCGCGAGATGTCGCGGTCGGGCCCACCCACCCGCAGCACGTGGGGGTGCGCGCCGGCCGGCTGCTCCGCGTCGGCCCGCGGTGCCCGACCCAGGAGCACCCCGCGGTCGAGCGGCACGCTGCCGCCGGTGGACAGCCGCAGCACCCCGAGCGGCGGGCGGGGCACGGGCACCGGCTCCTGCGGTGCGACCTCGCGGTCGCAGGTGCGGCACCGGGCCGAGTGCGGCGGCGACGGGTGCCCGGCCGGGCAGAGCACGGCGGGCACCAGCGGGCGGTCGGCGTCCGGATCGGGGTCGGGGCGCCATCCGTCGCGACGGCGCCGCGGGTGGCGGGAACTCGGTGGTGGGGCCCGGAACCTCGAGCGTGGTGGTGGCGCACCCGGGAGGTGGGTTCGTCCGACGTCGCGGGCGACGTCAGCGTCGGATGCCGGCAGACAGCGTCGGTCGGCGCCGACCCGGGCGCCGGCGCCGGGGGACGTCGGCGGGCTCGGCGGGCTCGGCTCCGGGGCGTCCCGTCGCAACCGGGCCGGGCGCTGCCAGCCCCGTGACCGGACGGGGGCCGGCTCGGGCGCCTCGAGCACCACCTGGCCGACCTCCTCCTCGGTGAGGTCGAGGTCGACGTCGAGCCACGGCATCCGGCCCTGCGCCTCCAGCCGGGTGCCGTCGGGCAGCACGACGACCGCCGCACCACGCAGCACCACCCGCAGGCCGCTCTCGAGCCGGGCGCACGCGACGAAGTCCGGGGCCGCCGCGAGCCCGTGCCCGGCGAGCGCCTCGAGCAGCACCGGCAGCAGCCCACCGGCCGCGGCCGCCTCGAGGGGCTCGGCGTCGTCGTCGGCCGCCGCGACGACCGCGGCCACCTCCGGCCCGCGCACCACCAGCCAGCCCGGGTGCGCGACGGTGCGGACACTGGTCACGGGCGCTCCTGGGACTCGTCGGCGGCTGGCAACGAGGGCAGCACCGCCGGTGGACCGACGGTGCGCAACCCCCGAGTCAGCGTACGGGCGCGACCCCGTCGACCGGGTCGACGAAGACGACGACCACCGAGACGTTGTCACGACCCCCGGCTCGCACCGCAGCGGCCACCAGCTCGTCGGCGACGGCCTGGGGGTCGGCGTGCCCGAGCGCGATGCGCGCGATCTCGGCGTCGTCGAGCTCGTTGCTCAGCCCGTCGCTGCAGACGACGAACCGCTCGCCGGCCTCGGGCGGCCGCTCCCACACGTCCGGTTCGGGAGCCTCGCCGGCCCCCAGCGAGCGGGTGATGACGTTGCGCAGCGGGTGCCGGGCGGCCTCCTCCTCGTCGATCAGGCCGGCATCCATCAGCTCACGCACCTCGGAGTGGTCGCGGGTGACCTGTTCCAGCCGGCCGCCGGCGACCCGGTACACCCGCGAGTCGCCGATGTTGAACACCACCCAGTGCTCGCCGTCGCCCTCGGCGACCACGGTGAGGCCGGTGACGGTCGTGCCCATCCCGCGCTGCTCCGGTTCGCGCTCCTGCGAGCGCAGGATGCCGTCGTTCGCCTCGCGCAGCACGGCCACCACGTCGTCGGCGCGCGACGGCGGGTGCCCGACCAGGTGCGCCAGCGCCTCGACCGCGATCCGGCTGGCCACCTCGCCCGCCGCGTGCCCGCCCATCCCGTCGGCGACGGCGAACACCAGGCCGTCGTCGACCAGCGGCGTCCTCGTTGTGGTCGCGCACCCGGCCCACGCTGGTGGCCGACCCCGAGCGCACGCCCAGCCCCGACCCCCGCAGCAGCCGGGGATGCGTGCCGCTCATCGTGCGCCGCCGACCACGAGGGTCTCGAGCACCGACTGCAGCACGTCGTAGTCGGCGGCCAGGCCCGCGCCACGCACCCGGCCGGTGGCGACGACCAGGCGGCTCAGGTCGTCGTCCGGGCCGGGGCCGACGCCCGCCGCGAGGTGCACCTCGACCACCGGTCCGCTGCTCTCGTCCCACGAGACGTGGCGGGCGACCCACTCCCGACCGCCGATCTCGACGACGAACGGCGGCTCCACCTCGGTGCCCGGCCGGTCGGGCTGCTCGTCGAGCGCGTCGACCAGGTCGGCGGCGGCGTAGCCGGCCGGCCCCGTGTGGTGGCCCACGACGACCTCCACCGGGTCGCCCGCCGCGCCGGTGCCGCGGGCCCGCAGCAGGTCGGCGCCGGGCGGCAGGGTGTCCCACCCGTCGGGCACCTCGAGGGTGACCGGCGGTGGCGCCGGCGCCGCTGGTCCGGGGAACGCGAGGACGGGCATGGACGGGCTCCCTCGGGGCGACGGACGCGGACGGTCGAGCCTAACCGGATGCCGGTCCGCACCGTCCGCGACCGGCCGCCGGGCGGCTCGTGGTGGGAGCGGGCTCAGCCCTGGGACTCCGGCTGCTCGGCCCACCACGACAGCAGCCGCTGGCGTGCGACGTCCGGGCCGACCGGCCCCTCGTCGAGACGAACCGAGAGCAGGTACTTGTAGGCGCGGCCGAGCACCGGCCCGGGGCGGATGCCGAGCGCGGCCGCGATCTCGTTGCCGTCGAGCTCGGGGCGCACGGCCTTGAGCTCCTCGTGCTCCAGCAGCGCCTCGATCCTGGACTCCAGGTCGTCGTAGGTGGCGGCCAGCCGCCGGGCCTTGCGCACGTTGCGCGTCGTGCAGTCGGCGCGGGTGAGGCGGTGCAACCGCGGGAGGAGCGGGCCGGCATCCGTGACGTAGCGGCGCACCGCGGAGTCGGTCCACTGCCCCTCGCCGTAACCGTGGAAGCGCAGGTGCAGCTCGACCAGGCGGGCCACGGCCTTGGTCGTCTCCTTGTCGAAGCGCAGCGCCTTCAGCCGCCGGGCCACGAGCTTGGCGCCGACCACCTCGTGGTGGTGGAAGGACACCCCGCCGCCGCCCTCGAAGCGCCGGGTCGCGGGCTTGCCCACGTCGTGCAGCAGTGCGGCGAGGCGCAGCACCAGGTCGGGGCCGGGCACCGACTCCGGCGGGCCGTCGGGGGGGCCCTCGAGGTCGATGGCCTGCTCGAGCACCGTCATCGAGTGCTCGTAGACGTCCTTGTGGCGGTGGTGCTCGTCGACCTCGAGCTGCAGGGCCGGCAGCTCGGGCAGCACGTGGCCGGCCAGGCCGCTGGCGCACAGCAGCTCCAGCCCGGCCCGGGGGTGCGGCGCGAGCAGCAGCTTGACCAGCTCGTCGCGCACCCGCTCCGCGGACACGATGCCGATCGTCGCCGACATCTCGCGCATCGCCGTGTAGACCTCGGGCGCGGGCACGAAGCCGAGCTGGGCCACGAACCGCGCGGCGCGCATCATCCGCAGCGGGTCGTCGCCGAACGACACCTCGGGCGGCGAAGGGGTGCGCAGCAGCCCGGCGTCGAGGTCGACCAGGCCGCCGTGCGGGTCGACGAAGGTGAGGTCGGGCAGTCGCAGGGCCATGGCGTTGACCGTGAAGTCGCGCCGCACGAGATCGTCGTCGAGGGAGTCGCCGAACGCCACCACGGGCTTGCGGGTCTGCCCGTCGTAGGCGTCGGCCCGGTAGGTCGTGACCTCGACGGTGGTGCCGCCCCGGCGCGCGCCGATGGTGCCGAAGTCGCGACCCATGTCCCAGGTGGCGCTGCCCCAGGCCTTGAGGATCGCCTCGGTGGCGTCGGGGCGCGCCGAGGTGGTGAAGTCGAGGTCGGTCGAGGGGCGGCCGAGCAGGGCGTCGCGCACCGGGCCGCCGACCAGGGCCAGGTCGTGGCCTGCGGCCGCGAACCGCTGCCCGAGGTCGGTCAGCAGCGGCAGGTCGGGCGCCAGGTGGGCGACCGCCCGGCGCAGCAGGGCGGCCGACGGCTGACGGGTGGACACGAGCACCAAGGGTATGCCGCCCGCGGCCCGGCCGTGGTCGCCCCCTGGGGCGCGTGGTCACCGGCCGTCACCCGCCCCACTGGTTACAGTGACCAGATGAGCCACGTCGCCGCCGACTCGCCCGGGGTCAGTCCCCGGCGGTTGCCCGCGGTCGAGGAGCGCAGCGCCGGCGGGGTGGTCGTCGACGTGCACGACGGCGAGGCCCGCATCGCCGTCATCGCCCGGCGCAACCGGGCGGGGCGGGTCGAGTGGTGCCTGCCCAAGGGGCACATCGAGGGCGAGGAGACGCTGCCCGAGACCGCGGCGCGCGAGGTGGCCGAGGAGACCGGCATCGAGGGGCGGGTGCTCATCGAGCTCGGCACCATCGACTACTGGTTCGCCGCCGGCGAGCGCCGCATCCACAAGTACGTGCACCACTACCTGCTCGAGGCGGTCGGGGGGCACCTCACCATCGAGAACGACCCCGACCACGAGGCGATCGACGTCGCGTGGCTACCCTTGCGCGACGCGCACCGACACCTCACCTTCCCCAACGAGCGGCGCATCGCGCGGGTCGCGTGGCAGCGGCTCGCCGGCGACGCCTGAGCCCTCCTCCCCCGGAAGACCCCCATCCCGATGACGACCCCACCACCCGCCTCCACGCCCGGAGACCGCGCCCAGGACGACGCGGTCGACACCGTTGACGCGGTCGACGAGGTCGAGGTCGACCCCGGCGGCGCGACGCTCGCGGCCGAGACGGGCCAGAACCCCACCGCCGCCGCGCCAGAGCCTGGGCCGGGCCGGGGCGGTCATGGCCTCGGGCACCCTGGTCAGCCGGATGCTCGGCCTGGTGCGCGCGGCCCTGCTCGCCGGCGTCATCGGCACCACCGGCTACGTGGCCGACGGCTTCTCCGCCGCCAACTCGCTTCCCAACACGTTCTACCTGCTCATCGCCGGTGGCGCGGTCAACGCCATCTTCGTGCCGCAGATCGTGCGCGCGAAGCTGCGGCCCGACGGCGACGAGTTCGTCAACCGGATCGTCACCATCTCGCTGGCCATCTTGGCGGCGGCGACCGTGGTCATGGTGCTGCTGGCACCCCTGGCCGTGCGGCTCTTCTACAACGTCCACAACGCGGCCGCCCTGAACCTCGCGACCGTCTTCGCCGTCATCTGCCTGCCGCAGATCTTCTTCTACGGCCTCTACACGATCCTGGGCCAGGTGCTCAACGCCCACGGCCGGTTCGCCGGCTACATGTGGGCGCCGGCGCTCGCCAACATCGTGGCCATCGGCGGACTGGTCTGGTTCCAGCGGGCCGGGTTCCCCACGTCCGCCGCGCCGGCCGACTGGACCCCCGAGATGATCGCGATCCTCGCCGGGTCGGCCACCTTGTCGATCATGGTGCAGGCACTGTCCCTGATCTTCCCGCTGCGTCGCATCGGCTTCCGGTACCGCCCGGTGTGGGGCATCCGCGGGCACGGCCTGGGCGAGGTCAGCACGGTCGCCAAGTGGACCTTCGGCTCCATCGTCGTCAGCACCGCAGGCTTCATCGTCACCTCACGGGTGCTCACCCGCGCCACCGACCTGGGCAAGGACGCCGGCGACCCGGTGGCCGGCCTCGCGGCCTTCAACCCGGCCCTGCTCATCACCATGCTGTTGCACGGCCTGATCACGGTGTCGCTCATCACCGCCCTGTACACCCGGCTGTCCGAGGCGGCCGCCCGGGGCGACTCGGACGAGGTGATGCGCTACCACCACCAGGGGATGCGCCTGCCCTCGGTGATCCTGGTGCCCGGCGTCATCTTCGTCGGCGTGCTGGCGCCCTACGTCGCCGCCACGCTGTTCTTCAAGAACTCCCTCGATCAGACGCGCGCGATCGCCGTGGCGCTGAGCGGACTGATCTGGCTGGCCATCCCGATGGCCTGGACCTACCTCAACGACCGCGTGTTCTACGCCCACCAGATGACCTGGATGACGTTCCGCCTCCAGTGCGTCTCCACCAGCCTGTCGACCGTCGGCGCCCTCTTCGCCGCCACCCTGGTGCCGAGCCTGACGGCCTTCACGCTGAGCATCGGCCAGGCCCTGGCCTACGTGGTCACCGCCTTCGTCGGGTTCTGGGTGCTGCACCGCCGGCACGGCCACCTCGGCCTGCGCGGCACCGCCGTGATGTACCTCAAGCTCGCGGTGCCGGCCCTCCTCACCGCGCTGGCCCTGTACTGGGCCATCCACACCTTCCTGCCCGACTTCGGCGAGACCCGCGGTTTCCGAGGTTTCGCCATCGGGGCCGTGGTGCTGGGCGTGGCCGGCCTGATCGAGCTCGGGGTCACCTGGGTCGTCGCGCACGCGCTCGGCGTCCGTGAGATCGGCGCGGCACTCGAACCGGTTACGCGCAGGCTCCGACGGGCCTGACCTGCCAGTGCCTACTATGGGCGCAGACCCGTCGCAAGGGTGCTGACCGGCGTGCGCACGGTGGACCGACGAGGGAGAGGAGCAGCGGTGAGGGGTGTGGGTCCCGGAACCGTCCTCGGTGGCCGTTACACCGTTCGCCGTCGGCTCGAGCAGCTGCACGGCACCGAGCGCTGGTCGGCCGACGACACCACCCTCGGGCGCACCGTCTCGCTGCTCTGCATCGCCTCCGACGACCACCGCACCGCGGCCCTGCTCGATGCCGCGCGCCGGGCCGCCTCGGTCACCCACGGGGCGTTCGTGCGCATCCTCGACGTCGGCACCGACGAGGGCGTCTCCTACGTGATCGAGGAGGACCTCGGCGAGGCCCGCACGCTCGCCGAGCTGGTCGGTGACGGCGGGGTGCCCGGCGACGAGGTGCGCCGCATCACCGGTGAGGTGGCGGCCGCCCTCGACTCGGCCGGGCAGCGCGGCATGCACCACCTCGACCTCAAGCCCGACGACGTGCTGCGCACCCCCGACGGCGACGTCCGGCTGCGCGGCCTCGAGACCGCCGCCGTGCGCGCCGGCGAAGACGGCACCGAGGCCGAGGATGCCGCCCGCCGCGACGCCGTGGGCGTCGTCGCCCTCACCTACGCCGGCCTCACCGGCCTCTGGCCACTCGGCGCGGGTGGTTGTGGCCTCGGCCCGGCCCCGCGCGTACCCGGTGGCGTCGCCGCCCCCTCCGAGATCGCTGCCGGCGTGCCCCGCGACCTCGACGCCATCTGCCGCCTCACCCTCAACGACGACCAGGGCCCCACCAGCCCCGGCGACTACGCCCGCCAGGTGGCGCCGTGGCCCTCGCGCCAGGTCATGGGGCAGCCCGTCGCCCGCACCGCGCGGGATGCTGGCGGCCCCGCCCCCGGCAGCGCCGGCACGCCTGACACGCCCGACACCCTGGAGCAGCCGGTCGTCGTCACCTCGCCGGCCGACGGCGCTGCGGCCACCGGCCCGCGCCGTCGCCCGCTCGACGCGCCGCCCGGGTGCCGCCGTCGTGGGCGGTGCCGCTGCCGCAGCGGCGGTGGCGGGCAGCACGGCATCCGGCACCACGGCATCCGCAAGCCCCGCCTGGACCACCGCGGCATCCGCCAGCGGGGCAGACGCCGTCGCAGCCGCCCCCGCGCCCACCGACGCCGAGGCCGACGCGACGACCCGGGTCAACCAGGTCGCCGCCCCGGCCCCGGCCTGGCTGAGCGCGACCCCGGTGGCCTCCCCCGCCGCCGACCCCGAGGCCGACGCCACCACCCGCAGCCTGCAGCCCGTCGCCGTGTCACCCGACACTGCCGACCGCGCCGACGGTTCGAGCCGCTCGGCCGGTGCCGCGGCCGCGGGTGCCGGCGCCGCCGTGGTCGGCGCGTTCGGCTCGGTCGGCGGGCGGGTCGGCAACCTGGCTCGGCGGGCCGTCGACAAGGTGTCCGAGCTCAGCCCCGACACCGCCCCGCGCACCGACTCCGGCGACCTCGAGGCGCCTGCTCCCCTGGTTCCGGCCGAGCCGCTCACCAAGGACGAGTCCAAGCTGGCCCTGGGCATCGTCGTCGCGTTCGTCGTGCTCGCCCTGGTCATCGGCGTGTGGGGCGTCTCCCGCATCGGGTCCGGCAGCGCCGGTCTCGGCGACGTGGCCGCGCCGGCCACCCGCACCACCACGGTCGCGCCCTCCTCGGCGGCGCCGTCGGCCAGCGGGTCCGCCTCGCCCACCGGCACCGGTACCGGCGCCCCGCCCGAGCCCCTCGCCATCCTCAAGGTCGAGGCCTACGACCCCGAGGGCGACGGCGCCGAGAACAACAAGCTCACCCCGAAGATCTACGACGGCGACACCAGCACCGGCTGGTTCTCCGAGAACTACCGCTCCGACACCTTCGGCGGCCTCAAGAAGGGCTTGGGCGTCATCGTCGACCTCGGCCCGAACAAGAAGCCGCAGACCGTCGAGCTCAACCTCCCGAACCCCAGCGACATCGAGGTCTACGTCGGGCCCGACAACCGCCTCGAGGGCGCCACCAAGATCGGCGAGAAGGCGGATGCCGACGGCACCGTCACCTTCGACGTCCCCGCCGACGTCAGCGGCCAGTACATCGTCGTGTGGTTCACCAAGCTCAACGCCGACGACAGCGGCAAGCGCCGGGCCTGGCTCGACGAGGTCGTCGTCACCGGCTGACGCCGGACACCGCGATGCTCGACGACCTCACCACCCTTCCCGACGCCGAGCTGCTCCGGCGCCACGTCGACGGCGACGGCGGTGCGGCGTTCGGCGAGCTGTTCCGACGCCACCGCGACCGGATGTACGCCGTGGCGCTGCGCACCACGTCGAACCGCGAGCTGGCCGCCGATGCCGTGCAGGACGCCTTCATCTCCGCCTTCCGCCGCGCCGACGCCTTCCGCGGCGAGGCCGCGGTGACCACCTGGCTGCACCGCATCGTCGTCAACGCCTGCCTGGACCGGCTGCGCCGCGAGAAGACGACGGCGGTGCGCCGGGCCGGCGACCTCGGCGAGCTCGACCTGCCCGACCTGCACGACCGGCACGCGTCGGTCGAGACCCGGCTCGACGTGCGCGAGGCCCTGGCCAGGCTGCCGGAGGGGCAGCGGATGGCGCTGGTGCTGGTCGACATGCACGGGCTGCCGGTCGCTGAGGCCGCCCAGGTGCTCGGCGTCGCCGAGGGCACCGTGAAGTCGCGGTGCTTCCGCGGGCGCGAGGCGCTGGCCGAGATGCTCCGCGAGCGCGGCGACGGGCGTCCGGGGCACGATGCCGGCCCGGCAGCCGTTGCCGGACCGTCGGAACCACGGGGGGCGCCATGACGTCACACCCGTGGCCCGGCCCCTGCGACCGGCGCCATCCCACCCCATCCGCACCGCCCGAGGGCACGTCCCGGAGGACCTCGTGAGCCAGCAGCACGATGACACCGCACCCGTCGAGCACGACCCGACGGGGATGCGCGCGCTCCTGGCGAGCCTTCCCGAGCCCGGCCCGATGCCCGACGACCTCGTGGCCCGGATCAGCGCCGCCCTGGCGGTCGAGGCGCAGCGCGGCGACGGCATCGACCAGCTGTGGAGCCTCGACCACCACGCCGAGGCGTCCCGGCCCGCCGATGCCGGCGACGACGACGGCACAGATGCCGTGCCGCCGGTGGTGCCGCTGCGCCGCCGGCTCGGGCTGCGCCACCTGGCAGTGGCGGCTGCCGTGCTGGGCGTGCTGGGCGTGGGCGGGTTCCTCGTCAAGTCGCTGCCCGGTGACGTGATCGCCGCGTTCGGCACGAACGCCGGGTCCGCCGACTCCGGCGCGGTCGCCGAGGACTCCCCTGCCGCCGCGGCGGGCAAGCTGGCCCTGGTCGCGCCGGCGGCCGGGTCCGGCGAGGTGGTCGTCGTCATGTCGGGGGTCGACCACGCCGCCGACCGGCTCGACGTCACTGCCCGCGAGCTCGACGACGGCACGCTCGACCCGATCGCCGACCTCACGGCCGAGTCGCCATCGCTGGGGCCGATCGCCACGCCGATCGGCGCCCGCGCGTGTGCCACAGCCCTCGGCATCCCCGCCGATGCCGGCGTCCTCGTCGACGTCTCGGAGGTCGACGGCGCCTCCGCGGCGGTCCTGGTGGTGCACTCCGACGCGGGACGCTCGGCCTGGGCGGTCGACCGTTCCTGCACCACGGGCAACACCGGCCTCATCCGTGGTCCCGTGCCACTGGACTGACTGTGGTGGTGGGCCGCATCCGCCCGCGACCGGCGGGGCGTGGCCGCGGCGGGAATCCCACGGCCGTAGGATCGGTTCCTCAGAGGCACTGCATCTAGCGGTTGCTCCCACCGATCACCACAAGGGGATGTGTCCGTGACCAGCGAGGTCCGCAACGTCATCATCATCGGCTCAGGCCCGGCCGGGTGGACGGCTGCCGTCTACGCGGCGCGCGCCAACCTCGAGCCGTTGGTCTTCGAGGGCGCGGTCACCGCCGGTGGGGCACTGATGAACACGACCGAGGTCGAGAACTTCCCCGGTTTCCGTGACGGCATCATGGGCCCCGACCTGATGGAGAACATGCGCGCCCAGGCCGAGCGCTTCGGAGCCGAGATCATCACCGACGACGTGCAGTCGGTGCGCCTCGAGGACGAGATCAAGGTGGTCACCGACGCCGAGGGCGTCGAGCACCGGGCGCGCGCCGTCATCCTGGCCATGGGCTCGGCCTACCGCGAGCTCGGCCTGCCCGACGAGAAGCGGCTGTCAGGTCACGGAGTGTCGTGGTGTGCCACCTGCGACGGGTTCTTCTTCCGTGAGCAGGACATCGCCGTGGTGGGCGGGGGCGACTCCGCGGTGGAGGAGGCCACCTTCCTCACCAAGTTCGCCCGCACCGTCACGATCGTGCACCGCCGCGACGAGCTGCGGGCGTCGGCGATCATGGCCGAACGCGCCCATGCCAACCCCAAGATCCGCTTCGCCTGGAACAGCGCGGTCGACGCCATTCACGGCGAGGACAAGCTGACCGGAATCACGTTGCGCGACACCGTGACCGGTGAGACCCGAGAGCTGCCTGTCACCGGCCTGTTCGTGGCGATCGGTCACGACCCGCGCAACGAGCTGGTCAAGGGCGTCGTCGAGCTCGATGCCGAGGGCTACGTGCTCGTCGAGGGGCGCACCACCCGCACCAACGTGCCCGGCGTCTTCGCCTGTGGCGACCTCGTCGACCACACCTACCGCCAGGCGATCACCGCGGCCGGCTCCGGCTGTGCCGCGGCGCTCGACGCCGAACGCTTCCTCGCCCACTGACCGCCTCCGGTCCTGTCAGCGCAGTGCGGCAGGATCAATCCAGGACCCCCGCCCCGCCCGCACCACCCTTCGAAAGGACCCCCACCATGGGAGCCGTCAGCAAGACCACCGACGCCAGCTTCGAGGCCGACGTCCTCAAGAGCGACAAGCCCGTGCTGGTCGACTTCTGGGCCGAGTGGTGCGGCCCGTGCCGCGCCGTCGCCCCGATCCTCGACGAGATCGCCCGCGACCACGACGAGGTGAGCATCGTCAAGCTCAACACCGACGAGAACCCGGCGGTCACCGGGCGCCTCGGCATCACCAGCATCCCGACGATGCACGTCTACCAGAACGGCGAGATCGTCAAGACGATCATCGGCGCCATGCCGAAGCCCAAGCTGCTCCGCGAGCTCGAGCCCTTCCTCGGCTGAGCGCCACCTACCGCGCATGAGGCGCGGAACCCGTTGTGCTGCAACGGGTTCCGCGCCTCTTGTCATGTGTGGCGGGTTGAATGGAGAACGCAGTGGATGCCGCCTTGCTCGGCCCACGTCGTGCCGGGCGGCGTCAACGCGTCCCCTTCGGCACCCCGGCTCCGCTCCACTCGGAGTACCTGCGGGATGGGTGTCGTGGTCGCGCCGGAGGCTCGGCCTCGGCCGTCCCGCCGGCGCCGGCTCAGTCCTCGTGGTGCTCGCGCAGGTGCATGGCGTCGAGGATCCGGTTGAGGTCCTCGACGGAGGCGAACTCGACCGTGAGCCGGCCCTTGCGCTGCCCCAGGGCGATGCGCACCCGGGTCTCGAGGCGGTCGGACAGGTCCGCGGCCAGGTCGTCGAGCTGCGGACGCCGGGTGCCCGGCCGTGGGGCGCGGCGGGCCGCCGGGGCGTCGTCGCCGCCCAGGGTGACCAGCTCCTCGACGGTGCGCACCGACAGGCCCTCGGCCACGATCCGCTGCGCCATCCGCTCCATCGCTGCCGAGTCGGGCAGCCCGAGCAGGGCGCGGGCGTGACCGGCGCTGAGCACCCCGGCCGCGACCCGGCGCTGCACGAGCGGCGGCAGCTTGAGCAGGCGCAGGGTGTTCGAGATCTGCGGGCGCGAGCGGTGGATGCGGCGGGCGAGCTCCTCCTGGGTGCAGCCGAAGTCGTCGAGCAGCTGCTGGTAGGCCGCCGCCTCCTCCAGGGCGTTGAGCTGGCTGCGGTGGAGGTTCTCCAGCAGTGCGTCGCGCAGGAGGTCGTCGTCCTCGGTCGCCTTGATGATGGCCGGGACGACGTCCTTGCCGGCGGCCCGTGACGCCCGCCAGCGCCGCTCGCCCATGATCAGCTCGTAGCGCACCTCGCCGTCCTGCGTGCCCGGGGGTACGCGGCGCACGACGACCGGCTGCAGCACGCCGATCTCCTGGATCGAGTGCACCAGCTCCTCGAGCTCGTCCTCGTCGAAGACCGTGCGCGGCTGGCGCGGGTTCGGCCGGATCTGGTCGAGCGGGATCTCGGCGAACTCCGCGCCCGGGACCGGCTGGAGGCCGCTGCCGACCTCGGCGGCAGTGGCATCCGCGGACGGGCCCTGACCTGCGGTTTCACTCGTGCCCGGCATCTCGGAGGGGGCCGGCGCGTCAGGTGCGGTCGGGCGGTCCTGGTCCCGGAAGAACACGTCGACCGGCCGGTCGGCCGTCGCGGTCCCGCTCGGGATGAGGGCGCCCAGGCCACGGCCCAGGGCACGACGCTTCTCGCTCATGCGGACTCCTTGGAGGTCGGCGACGTGGCGGCGCCCCGCTCGGCGAGCTCGACGGCCGCCTCGAGGTAGGACAGCGCACCACTGCTGTTCGGGTCGTAGGTCATCACGGTCTGGCCATGGCTCGGCGCCTCGGAGATGCGCACCGACCGCGGCACGCTGGCCCGCAGGGTCTCGTCGGGGAAGTGCTCGCGCACCTCGTCGGCCACCTGCGCGGACAGTCGAGTACGGCCGTCGTACATGGTCAGCAGGATGGTCGACACGTGCAGCGTCGGGTTGAGGTGGCTGCGGATCAGCTCGATGTTCTTGAGCAGCTGCGAGAGCCCCTCGAGTGCGTAGTACTCGCACTGGATGGGGATGAACACCTCGGTGGCCGCCACGAAGGCGTTCACGGTGAGCAGGCCCAGGCTGGGCGGGCAGTCGATGAGCACGTAGTCGAGGCGCTCGCCCGCCGCCTCGCACTGGTCGACGTAGGCCGAGACGGCGCGCTGGAGGCGGGTCTCGCGGGCGACCAGCGAGACCAGCTCGATCTCGGCGCCGGCCAGGTCGATGGTGGCCGGAACGCAGAACAGGCCGGGCACATCGGGGCACTCCTGCACGACCCCGGCCACCGGCTGGCCCTCGATCAGCACGTCGTAGACGCTCGGCACCTCCGCGTGGTGCTCGATGCCGAGGGCCGTGCTGGCGTTGCCCTGCGGGTCGAGGTCGATGACGAGCACGGTGCTGCCGGCTTGGGCCAGGGCCGCGGCGACGTTGACCGTGGTCGTCGTCTTGCCCACGCCGCCCTTCTGGTTCGCCACCGTCATCACCCGGGTGTGAGCGGGACGCGGCACGGTGCGCCCGCTGAGCGTGATCCGCTTGCGGGCATCGGCAGCGACGGCCGCGGCAAGCGGCGTCCCCCCGTCCGCTCCCGGCATGGCCGCCGCGATCTGGGCGCGCACCTCGGTGTCGTCGGTGGGGGGCGCGTCCATGCGGTCCTCTCGGGTGCCGGCGGGTGGCGGCGGACTGGGCTGGGCGCTGGGCTCGGTCGCACCGGTCGGACTGGCTGCAGCACTGGGCTCGGTCGCACCGGCCGAACCAGTTGCGATGCTGGGATCCGGTGCACCAGTCGGGCCTGTGTCGGCGCTGGGATCGGCGGTCCGGGTCGGCTCGAGGCTCTCGGCAGGCTCGGTGGGCTGCGCTCGAACGGTCGTCGGCGCCGATGCGCTGCTGGAATCGGTCGCCGCCGCAGCGGGGCTGGATGTTTCACGTGAAACGCGGTCCGGCGCAGGCCACCCTAGGGGGGTCGTCGGAACGCCGGTCAGCCGCGGAAACCCCAGGCCAGGAGCGGCCGTACGGGCATTGGCGACGTCGATCGTTGAGTTCACGCGATCACCTTCGTCGGGGGTGGGGCGTGCCAATCCAACCTCACGGGGGGTCAACACGCCAAAGCGCCACAGCGCGCTGTGGATGACCAGTCGACGAGCGGCAGGCTGTGGATGAACCGATGCGGTTCACGCGCGCTTGGAGCGCGCCATTGACTCCATTCGGGACATCGGCAACGGGTCGCCGAGATACCCACTCAAGCACCGCGCACCATGTCGAACATGGTGCCAATACGTCCTAGGCCTGCTCCCCTGCACCGTGTTGAGTGCTTCCTGCGCCCGCCCCCTCCGACGCGGTTGTAGCACCAGCGCGACTCACGAACCCCACCGCGCGAGCGCGCACCTACCCGACTGCGGCACGAGGGCACGCACCGCCAGTCCGTCACCCGCTCCGCCACTCGTTGGGTCACGTCTTACTGCCAACGTGGCCGCGGGGCTCCGCCCCCTCGAGCACCGCGCTACCCCGTGGAACCGCCGCTGCCTCAGTGGGTGAGCCGGCATGAGTGAGGTGGCCTACAACGGCAGTGATGTGGTTAGAGCTGGCCGGAGACGTACTGAAGCTCACGGTCAGGGCGGCCATCAGCCCTGAAGCCGGGGTGGCTGCATGCAAGGTGCCTGGTCGATGCGGCACCAGGTACGCGTCGCCGTCCCGCATTCGCGCCGCACACCGTGGGCTGCCGCCGCCTCGCCTGCGACGGCAGCACGCTCCGACGCACGCCGGCCAGCCCGCTCCGGCTCGCCCGACGGCGGCCACTGCTCGTCCCCTCGCCCCTGCGAGGCACCAGGGCGTTGCCACGGCGCGTCATGCTACGGCGAGGAGCCATCAGGCGGGTTCACACCCGCCGGAGTGAGGCGCCAACCCCCGGCCGGCGTCACCATGTCGGCCATGCTGGCCCGGCCTGGGCTTGCCCATGCAGGCATCTACCCGTTCCTGCAGACTCGTCTGCGCCTCCGCTCGCGCTGTTCGCACCGACGGTTGCCTGCCTTCGGTCACCAGACCGGCTGCCTCACCGGATGTCGTCACTTCCGATGACCGGAGGGAGGTCGTGGAAGGGCGAGTCCCAGTCTGTGGTGTCTGAACCCCCACCGAGCCCGGACCGCCTATCGACCCAGTGACCACCTCCGGTCGAGGCGACCATGAGCATCCAGGCGCCTACTTTGGTCTCGCTCGATGTTTCACGTGAAACACACAGAGGGCTTCACGTGCCACACGCCCTGGAGCCTCGTCACATGGTCGACATAGACCGGAGGTGAATTCAGCGGCAGCAGTCACCCCGGCTACACGGGGGGCAGGTGGTGGGCTCGAGTGGGCGACTCTCCTGGTTTCGGACGCACACCGAGTGGTTAGGCCGAGTAACCTGGCGCCAAGCTGGTACAGAGCACGCCGGGTGGAGAGCGGGGAAGGCCGTTTCACGTGAAACGGCTTGATCAAGACACTTCGTTGGCAGACCGTACGCACCATCGACCGCCGTGGAATGACCTGCCTGGAGCAGCCGGAAGCGGCCTCCGGTCGGCCCCGGTCGACCTCCGGGCCGCCCATGGGCGAGTGGCCTCCACGAGTCCTCGTCACCGGCGCCACCACCCTCCACGCCTAGGAGTCGCTGGGTCGATGGCGATGCCCCACCATTAGCCGTGATGGTTGTAGCCGGCCGTCTCGCGTCAGCCGTTTCACGTGAAACATCGCGTCGGAGGTCGGCTCGGGGGCACGTACTGCCAGCACTAGCCGGGTGTCGCGACCACCTCAGTGTCACCACCTCGATGTACGCCGGCCCGGCGGCCACTCGCCGGCAACCACCGCCCCTTGAAGAGCGGCGATGAACCGCTGCCGGCGCACGCCGCCGGGTGAGCGGACGGCAGGAGCCACAGACCCGGACTACTGCCGTTGTAGCCCGGCGTCCCCCCGGCGACCTGGGCGAGCGCTTCAGGGTGGACCCGGAACCGTTGAGCGCTCCGTGGCCGGACCACGGGCAGGAGAGCCGACCGGGAGGTCACCTCAGCCGCGCCAGCGGCAACGACATCGCACACGGGTCAGTCTCCGCCGCTGAACGACGCCCTGGCGCCCGCGCGGCACCACCCCAGCTGACCCCTGACGTTCCGTGCCCCGGGTGCTGCCGTCGGCGACAGCGCAGAAGTTGAGTCTCCCGGGGGCCGGGGCGTGACGCGGTGGTCCAGCCCGACGATGCCAGCTGCTCCGTGCGCGCGACGAGGACCGGCTGAGCACCCGGAACGGCCCTGGGTGACGGACGACGACCCGACGCCGCGCGCTCCGTCGACCGACGCCTCATCCCTCGTCACTGCACCCACGTGCACCTTGGTAGAGCCCAGCCCGGCGCGCCGTACGCCGTTCTGCCGCACGCCAAGCCGAGGACCGCCCGCCTCGGGGAGGGCTCAGGCTTGCCTCGGTGAGGACTGCTCGCCGTTGGCCAAGCCGGTGGTGGTCCGGCTCGACGTGGCCCCTCGGGGCGTGCCGCCCTCGCCGGCCTTGCCCCCGCTACCGGCTCCAGCGCCCTTCGCAGTCCTACCGCTCTTGACCGACTTGCCACCCTTCCGGGCGCCGACACGGGGTTCGAACCGCAGGTCCACGGTGAGCACCGGCTCGTCGAGCACGTCACCCCCGTGCTCACGCACGACGGCGTCGACCAGGCCCAGCTTCACGAGGGCAGCCCGGTCATCGGCCAGCTCCTGCGCCGCCGAGCGTCCCTTCATGGCCACCAGGGTTCCGGCCGGCTCCAGCAGCGGCACGCACCAGCGCGCCAGCTTGTCGAGTCGAGCCACCGCCCGCGCCGTGACGTACGGCGCCGACACCGTGCCGACGAGCTCCTCGGCGCGCCCGCGGTGCACCGTCACCGAGTCCAACCCCAGCTCGGCAACGACCTGTGAGAGCCACTGGGTGCGGCGCAGCATCGGCTCGACGAGGTGCATCTCCAGGTCGGGGCGCACGATCGCCAGGGCGATGCCGGGCAGGCCGGCCCCTGAGCCCACGTCGACGACGCGGGCGCCCGGCCCGAAGGCATCGCCCACGACCGCACAGTTCAGCACGTGCCGTTCCCACAGGCGCGGCACCTCCCGCGGGCCGATCAGCCCGTGGCTCACCCCGGTGTCGGCCAGGATCTCTGCGAAGCGGACGGCCAGCGGAAGGCGACCCGCAAACACCGCAGCCGCACCCGAGGGTGCGGCTGGCAGTGCGACGGTGGCCCCGTCGAGCCCGTCATGTTTCACGTGAAACGTCGCTTCACGCGGGCAGGATGACGACGAACCGGCGTGGCTCGGCGCCCTCCGACTCCGAGACCAGGCCGGCGGCCAGCACCTCGTCGTGCACGACCTTGCGCTCGAAGGCGGTCATCGGGGTCAGCGGCTTGCGCTCACCGGTGCTGCGCACCTCGTCAATGGCCTCCTTGGCCACGGCGACCAGGGTGGCGCGCCGCTCGGCGCGGTGCCCGGCGACGTCGAGCATCAGCCGGCTGCGCTCGCCCGTGGCCGACTGCACCGCGAGCCGGGTGAGCTCCTGCAGCGCGTCGAGCACCTGGCCGTTCGGACCCACGAGGCGCCGCGGCACCCGCCCGTCCTCGGAGTCGACCACCGACACGGCGGCCCGGTCACCATCGATGTCGACGTCGATGTCACCGTCGAGGTCGCAGATGTCGAGCAGCGTCTCGAGGAAGTCGGCCGCCACCTCTCCCTCGCGCTCGAGGTTGGCGCGCCGGTTGCTCTGGGTCGGCACGGCGGGGGCATCGTCGGTGTCGTCCGCTACGGCGTCCTGCTGCGGCTCTGGGTCGCTGACCTGCACGTTCGTGGACTCAGCCAGCTCGTCACCAAGGTCGGCATCCGGCCCGGACGGCGTGTCGACCGTGGGGTCGGTGTCCGGCTGGTCCTGCGTGAGGTTGTCGCTCATGGGGGGTTCTCCTGCGCTCAGGGGGATCAGGTCGTGGGGGGCTTGGCCGTGCTGCCGGACTTCTTCTTGCCGGCGGGCCCGGGCCCGTTCTGCTTCTGGCCGTTCGGCGTCTGGCCGTTCTGGGTGCTCGGCGGGGGCGTGTCCTGGACAGTCGGCGTGTCCTGGATGGCCGAGGTGCCGTTGGCCGGCCCGGCCGGCTTGGCAGCCGTGCCCTTGTTCTTCTTGCGCTTCTTGCTGGCCGGTTGCTGACGCTGGCCCGACTGCTTGACGAGCTCGGCAGCCTCCGCCGCCTCGGCCTCGGCCTTGAGCTTCGCGCCGGCAGCCCCGGGAATGGGCTTGCCCTTGCGCTCGAGCCGCGCGTGGTAGGCCTTCTCGGCCGCGGAGCCGGGTGCCGGCATCCGCCGGATGACGTAGAACTGCTGGCACATCGACCACAGGTTGGTGGTGAACCAGTAGATGAGCACACCGATCGGGAAGTTCACACCGGACACCGCGAAGACCAGCGGCAGCACGTAGAGCAGCACCTTCTGCTGCTTGGCGAACGGGTTGTCCAGGGCCGAGGCCGGCATGTTCTTGGTCATCAGCTGGCGCTGGGTGGTGAACGTCGTGGCCGACATCAGGATGATCAGCACGATCGTGACGACCTGGGTCGCCGTGTTGGGGGCTTTCATGAACGTCGACGACAGCGAGGCGCCGAAGATCGTGGCCTGCTCGAACTGCGCCGCAACCGGCTGGGTAATCGGCCCGATCGCCTTGTGTGCGCCCGAGGCGATCTCATCCATGCTGTTGAGCACCCGGAACAGGCCGAAGAAGAACGGCGACTGCACCAGGATCGGCAGGCACGAGCTGAAGGGGTTGGTCCCCTCCTTCTTGTACAGCTCCATCGTCTCCTGGGTCATCGCCTGGCGTGACTCGGGGTCGGACTTGCCCTTGTACTTCTTCTGGATCTTCTGCAGCTCGGGCTGGATCATCTGCATCTTGCGCGAGGCCATGATCTGCTTGACGAACAGCGGGATCATCGCCGCGCGCATGACGATCACGAGGCCGACGATCGACAGGGCCCAGGTCCACCCCGAGGCCGGGTTCATCCCGATGAAGGTGAAGGCCTGGTGGAACCCGTACATGATCCACGCCACGAGCCACTCGATTGGCCCGATGATCGTGTTGAAGAGGTCGCCCATGTCGTCCTTACGGCTGTGCCGGCCGGGGCCGGCGGGGTGAGGTCACGGTCGTGACGTGGTCAGGGGGTCTGGTGCGGGGTGTGGCCCGCAGGATGCCGGTGCGCCACGTCGTCGCCGACGCCGCGCGGTCCGGTGGTGCCGGGGATCGGCCGGCCGGTGTCGGGGTCGCGCAGCGGCACGTGGTCGACCCCGCCCGGGGTCCACGGGTGGCAGCGCCCGAGCCGGCGGGCGGCCATCCACGAGCCGCGCAGCACGCCGTAGCGCTCCAGCGCGGTGACGGCGTAAGCGGAGCACGACGGGTAGTAGCGGCAGGTGGGCGGCCGCATCGGCGAGATGACCCGCTGGTAGACACGGATCAGCCAGACCAGGGGGGTTGCCAGCACCCGTCCGATGCTCACGCGGCACCTCCCAGTCGACCGATCACCTTGTGCAACAACGGATCCAGGGCCCCCGCAAGTTCCCCGTACGTCGCCGCTGCCGCCGGTGGGTTGGCCCGCACCACCAGGTCGAGGCCGCTCGGGATGCCGGGGAGCCGGTCGGCGACCAGCGCCCGCAGCCGGCGCTTGGTGCGGTTGCGCACGACCGCCCCACCGACTGCCTTGGACACGACGAAACCGACCCGCGGCGGGAGACCCGCACGCGCGTCGGTCGAGGTGGCGTGGACCACGAGCAGCCTGGAGCCGGCTCGGCAACCCCCGGAGGAGCGCACCGCCGACGTGAAGTCCGCCCGCTCACGCAGTCGGTTCGGCGCCGGCAGCACCGCCGACCTCAGGCGGAGAGCTCGGAGCGGCCCTTACGGCGACGAGCGGCGAGGATGCTGCGGCCCGCACGGGTGCGCATCCGCAGACGGAAGCCGTGGGTCTTGGCCCGGCGGCGGTTGTTCGGCTGGAAGGTCCGCTTGCTCACGATGTTCTCTCGTCTGCTTCGGTGGGCCCGGGGGCCCGGGTGGTCGGGGAGCCGGCGGCTGTCGGCTGCGATCGGAAACCCATGACCTTCGCGGGGAAGCAGCGCCCTCGCGGGCGCGGGTCACGGGCATGCGAAAACAGCCGAACCACAGGCCCGTTAACGGTACGCGAGAGCGACCATGGGGGTCAAACCCGCCGATCTGGTCGCCCGGGTTCGGCAAAACGCCCTAGGATCGCACGCAGCACGGCCCGCCACCCGGCGCGACACGCCCGGGAGACCACGCGGCATACCCACAGCTTGTGGACAACCATGTGGACAGGGTGTACGGAGCCGCGTGGACCGGCCACCGATACTCGGCCGGGTGGGCACCGACGAGGACGGGGACGCAGTGGCCGACGCGACGATGACCCAGCTGTGGCGCACGACCCTCGAGGTCTTGGACTCCGACGGAATCCCGGTGCAGCAGAGGGCTTTCCTGTCGCTCGCCAAGCTGGTCGGGCTGCTCGACGACACCGCCCTGATCGCCGTGCCGAACGACTTCACCAAGGACATCGTCGAGACCCGGCTGCGCGAGCGGGTCACCGCCACCCTGGGCACCCAGCTGGGCCGCGACGTCCGCCTGGCGGTCACCGTCGACCCCTCGCTGGCCGAGGCGCCGGCCCTCGACCTCGACGACGAAGGGCCCCTGAACGGCCTGAACGACGTCGGTCACGACCTGCGCGCGGCCGACCGGCGTCGCCAGATCGACGACCTCGACATCGGCGAGGACGAGGTCGACGGCACCGAGACCTCCGCCTTCATCGGGCGGCCCCCCGAGCACGGCGCGGCCGACGCCGCCCGCGGCTCGGGACACAACGGCATCCCCGGGCTGGTCGAGGTGCCCGGTGCGCGCCGCCCGCGTCCCGGCAGCCAGCAGCCCGAGCAGGTCGAGCTGACCCGGCTGAACCCCAAGTACACCTTCGACACCTTCGTCATCGGCGCGAGCAACCGGTTCGCCCACGCGGCGGCGGTCGCGGTGGCCGAGGCGCCGGCCAAGGCCTACAACCCGCTGTTCATCTACGGCGACTCCGGGCTGGGCAAGACGCACCTGCTGCACGCCATCGGGCACTACGCCCGCAACCTCTTCCCGCACGTCAAGGTGCGCTACGTGAACTCCGAGGAGTTCACCAACGACTTCATCAACAGCATCCGCGACGACAAGGCGGCCAACTTCCAGCGCCGCTACCGCGACGTCGACGTGCTGCTCATCGACGACATCCAGTTCCTGCAGGGCAAGGTGCAGACCCAGGAGGAGTTCTTCCACACCTTCAACACCCTGCACAACGCCAACAAGCAGGTCGTCATCACCAGCGACGTGCCGCCCAAGCTGCTCAGCGGCTTCGAGGCGCGGATGCGCAGCCGGTTCGAGATGGGCCTGCTCACCGACGTGCAGCCCCCCGACCTCGAGACCCGGATCGCGATCCTGCGCAAGAAGGCGATCCAGGAGCGCCTGTCGGTGCCCGACGACGTGCTCGAGTTCATCGCCTCGCGGATCTCCACCAACATCCGCGAGCTCGAGGGCGCCCTGATCCGGGTCACCGCCTTCGCCAGCCTGAACCGCCAGCCGGTCGACATGAGCCTGGCCGAGATCGTGCTGCGCGACCTCATGCCCGACGACGCCTCGAGCCAGGTCACGCCGGCGACGATCATGGCGCAGACGGCGGCCTACTTCGGGCTGACCCTCGACGACCTGCAGGGCCAGTCGCGCTCGCGGGTGCTCGTGACGGCCCGGCAGATCGCCATGTACCTGTGCCGCGAGCTCACCGACCTGTCGCTGCCCAAGATCGGCCAGCAGTTCGGCGGTCGCGACCACACCACCGTGATGCACGCCGACAAGAAGATCCGCCAGCTGATGGCCGAACGGCGCGCGATCTACAACCAGGTCACCGAGCTGACCAACCGGATCAAGCAGCAGTCGCACTGAGCCCGGACGCCTGGAGGTCGCCACCGCGGCCGCTCGTCCACGGTGCGTCCTCACCGTGTTCACCGAGTTGTCCACAGGGTTTCCACACCCCTGTGTGCGGAGTCTGTCGAACCTTGGATGCCGTGGCGCGCCCGCCGCAGCCCGGCCGCTGCCCCGCCGCGACCCGGCATCCGCGATGTTACGAACAGATAGCGGCGCATCCACCTCTGTGCGCAACCCTGTGGACAACTTCGGCCGTTCACCACGAGTCACACGCACCACAACCAAGTTGTCCACAGGTCCTGTGGACGGGTGTGGACGACCAGCGTGTCGAGGTGGACGGTTCGCGGCTCCGGGGTGGAGCGGCTGTGAACACCGTCCGACCGTCAACAGCACGGCGTGGTTGTCCCCCGCGCCGGCCACGGTTCGTCCACAACCCCATCCCCGGGCCGACCTGCCCGGACGAAGCGGCATCCACAGCGTCCACAGCTCCTACCACTACGACGAGATCCCCAGAACTCCGATTCGGCCCCGAGTACGACCAGACCGACCGACCTGGCCGAGCAGGAACCAGGTCTCCGGGGCACCCCGGCCCGGGTGCTCCGGATCAGGTACCGCCACGACAGGGCGTGCACTAGTGTCATGACCCCGCCTGCGTGGGCGTGCCCTGGGGGCGCGGCCGATCCCGCGGACGGGCATCTAGGTGTGCACGAGCAGGCGCGACGTCATCGCGCCGGACGAAGGTGGTAAGCCGTGAAGTTCCGCGTCGAGCGCGACGTCCTGGCCGAGGCGGTCACCTGGGTGGCGCGCGGCCTGCCCGCCCGCCCCCCGGTGCCGGTGCTCGCCGGCATCCTGATGCAGGCCGATGACGACGGCACGCTGACCCTGTCGGCGTTCGACTACGAGGTCTCGGCCAAGATCACCGTCGCGGCCGAGGTGGCCGAGCCCGGCACCGTGCTCGTGCTCGGCCGGCTGCTCGCCGACATCTCGCGCAACCTGCCCGACCGGCCGATCGACGTGGCCACCGACGGCTCCAAGGTGCAGGTCACCTGTGGCTCCTCGCGGTTCAGCCTGCTGATGATGCCGGCCGACGACTACCCGACCCTGCCCACCTCGCCCGAGCCCAGCGGCACCATCGACGGCCACCTGTTCACCCAGGCGGTGGCTCAGGTGTCGGTCGCGGCCGACCGCGGCGACACCCTGCCCATCCTCACCGGCGTGCGGGTCGAGATCGAGGGCGACACGATGACGCTGCTCGCCACCGACCGCTACCGCCTCGCCATGCGCGAGCTGCACTGGAACCCCGGCTCGACCGACGCCAGCCACGTCGTGCTCATCCCGGCGCGCACGCTGTCCGACACCGCGCGCTCGCTCGGTGCCAGCGGCTCCATCGACGTCGCGCTCGGCACGGCCGCCGGCGGCGACGGGCTGGTCGGCTTCGAGGCCGGCCAGCGCCGCACCACCACCCGCCTGCTCGACGGCGAGTACCCGAAGGTCTCCTCGATCTTCCCGACGACCTCCGAGACCGAGTCGGTCATCAAGACGGCCGACCTCGTCGAGGCCGTCAAGCGCGTGGCCCTGGTCGCCGAGCGCAACACCCCGGTGCGGCTGCGCTTCAGCGAGGGCCAGGTGGCCATCGAGGCCGGCGCGGGCGACGACGCCCAGGCGTCCGAGGCGGTCGAGGCCGTGCTCACCGGTCCCGAGATCGAGATCGCCTTCAACCCGACCTACCTGCTCGACGGCCTGGGAGCCGTGGGCACCCCCTACAGCCGCATCTCGTTCACCCAGGCCTCCCGCCCGGCGGTGCTCTCGGGCCAGGCCGAGGAGGACGGCGAGGCCGACACGTCCTACCGCTACGTGCTGATGCCGGTGCGGTTCGCGTCCTGACCAGCCATTTCAGGATGCCGTCGCAGTAACGTTCGCGGATCAGCACCTCATCGTCGACGCACCACACACCACGAGGAGTTCCGAGATGCAGCTGGGTCTGGTCGGGCTGGGCAAGATGGGCGGCAACATGCGCGAGCGGATCCGCCGCGCCGGGCACGAGGTAGTGGGGTACGACCGCGACAAGTCCGTCTCCGACGCGAGCTCGCTGGCCGACCTGGTCAAGCGGCTCGACGCCCCGCGGGTGGTCTGGGTGATGGTGCCCAGCGGCGCGCCCACCAAGGACACCGTGGCCAAGCTGGGGGAGCTGCTCGACAAGGGCGACATGGTCATCGACGGCGGCAACAGCCGCTTCACCGACGACGTCGAGAACGAGAAGCTGCTCAAGACCAAGGGCATCGGCTACCTCGACTGCGGGGTGTCCGGTGGCATCTGGGGGCTCGACAACGGCTACGGCCTGATGGTGGGCGGCTCGGCGGCCAACGTGAAGAAGGCGATGCCGATCTTCGACGCCCTGCGCCCCGAGGGCCCGCGCGACGAGGGCTTCGTGCACGCGGGCAAGGTGGGGGCCGGGCACTACACGAAGATGGTGCACAACGGCATCGAGTACGGCCTGATGCAGGCGTATGCCGAGGGCTACGAGCTGCTGCAGAAGAAGGACATCGTCGAGAACGTGCCCGGCGCGTTCAAGGCCTGGAGCCGCGGCACCGTGGTGCGGTCCTGGCTGCTCGACCTGATGGTCGCCGCGCTCGAGGAGAACCCGACGCTCGAGGACGTGTCCGACTACACGGTCGACTCCGGCGAGGGGCGGTGGACCGTCGAGGAGGCGATCGCGCTGTCCGTACCGATGCCGGTCATCTCGGCGTCGCTGTTCGCCCGCTTCGCCTCGCGCCAGCAGAGCTCACCCACGCTGCAGGCCGTGGCCGCGCTGCGCGGCCAGTTCGGCGGGCACCAGGTGATGACCGTCGCCGAGGGCGAGGAGCTGCGCGCGCAGGCCACCGCCGGTCCGAAGTCTGCGGCCGCGGCGAGCAAGAAGGCTGCCACCAAGGAGAAGCCGGCCAGCTCGCCGAAAGAGGCCGCGGCCCGAGGTCGCAAGGCCGACCAGGCCGGGCCGTCCTCCGGCACCGGCGACGCGTCGGCGGGTCGCGCGAAGGGCGCGGCCTCGGCGGGCCCGACCTCGGGCACCAGCTCGACGCGGAAGCGCGCCGCCTCGAAGAGCTGAGCCGTCGGTGCACGTCCGGCACCTGAGCGTGGCCGACTTCCGCAGCTACACCGCTGCCGAGCTGCCGCTCGAGCCGGGCGTGACGACCCTCGTCGGCCTCAACGGCCAGGGCAAGACCAACCTCGTCGAGGCCCTGGGGTACCTCGCCAGCCTGTCGAGCCACCGGGTCGCCACCGACGCGCCGCTCGTGCGCTTCGGCGCCACCCAGGCCATCGTGCGCGGCGCGGTGGTGCGCGACGGCCGCGAGACGATGGTCGAGCTCGAGATCACCCCCGGCCGGGCGAACCGGGCGAGGCTCAACCGCTCGCCGCTGAGCCGGCCGCGCGACGTGCTCGGCACGCTGCGCACGGTGCTCTTCGCCCCCGAGGACCTCGCCCTGGTCAAGGGCGACCCCGGCGAGCGGCGGCGCTTCCTGGACGACCTGCTCGTCGCCCGCCAGCCGCGGTGGTCGGGGGTGCGCTCCGACTACGACAAGATCCTCAAGCAGCGCGGCGCACTGCTGAAGTCCGCCGCCCCGGTGCTGCGGCGAGGCGGCCGCCGCGGGGCGCGGCCGGCATCCGAGGGCGTCGACGTCGTCGCCGAGCGGGAGTCGGCCCTGCACACCCTCGACGTCTGGGACTCGCACCTGGCCCAGGTGGGCTCACAGCTGCTCTACGCGCGGCTGCGGTTGCTGCGCGACCTGGGCCCCTACCTCGGCAAGGCCTACGACGAGGTCAGCGCCGGGCAGAGCGACGCCCGGGTGCACTACAAGTCGTCGCTGCGCGAGCAGACCGCCGCGCGGATCGCTGACGGCGAGGTGCCCGAGCCCGAGGAGCTGCGCACCGAGATGCTCGAGTCGCTGGCCGAGGTGCGCGGCGCAGAGGTGGAGCGGGGCGTGAGCCTGGTGGGGCCGCACCGCGACGACGTCGTGCTGACCCTCGGCGAGCTGCCGGCCAAGGGCTACGCGAGCCATGGTGAGTCGTGGTCGTTCGCGCTCGGGCTGAAGCTGGCGGCCTACCAGCTGCTGCGCCACGACCTGGGCGACGACCCGGTGCTGGTGCTCGACGACGTGTTCGCCGAGCTCGACTCGGGGCGCCGCGGTCGGCTGGCCGCGATGATCGCCGACTGCGAGCAGGTGGTGATCACCGCTGCGGTGCCCGAGGACGTGCCGGCGGAGCTGATGGGCCGCACGTTCATGGTGACGCTGGGCTCGGTGGTCGAGCGTGAGTGACGACGTGCGCCCTCCGGACGACGCCGAGATCCGTTCTGACACAACGGATTCCGATGTGGTCCCAGAGCCGGTCGTCGGGGATGCCGCCGAAGCCGCGGCGGCCGCGCTCGCCCGCGCCCGCGCGGCGGCCAAGGCGAAGGGGCTGCGCCCCGGGCTGCGGCCGCGGCGGCGGGCCAAGGACATACCGGTCGGCGAGCGCTCCACGACCGGGCGCGACCCCAAGCTGCTCGGCGAGCAGCTCGACCAGTTCGTCACCGAACGCGGGTGGGTCGGCGACGTCGCGGTCGGAGCCGTCATCGGGCGGTGGCCGCAGATCGTCGGGCCCGAGATCGCCCAGCACTGCGCCCCGCTCGACTTCGTCGACGGCATCCTCACCGTGCGCGGCGACTCCACCGCCTGGGCGACCCAGCTGCGGCTGCTGTCGTCGAGCCTGCTCACCCGCCTCGCCGAGGAGGTCGGCGACGGCACGGTCACCGAGCTGCGCGTCGTCGGGCCGGGCGCGCCCACCTGGTCGCGCGGGCAGCGCCGCGTGCAGGACGGCCGCGGCCCACGTGACACCTACGGCTGACCTGCACCTCATGACGCGGAGTCAGGACCACTTCGCCCACTCAGGGCCGGATACGCCCCTGACTCCGCGACGTGGTCCTGACTTCGCGGAACACCGCTCGACGTGGCGGGGTGAGGCAGGGAGGATGCCGGGATGAGCCCCTCCTCCGACGCCGTCGAGAGCTACCTCGAGCGCGCCCCCGAGACCGGTCGCGCCTTCTTCCTCGGCGTGCGCGAGCTGGTGCAGCGGCACGCGCCCGAGGCGACCGAGACGCTGTCGTACAACATGCCGACCTTCCTCGTCGACGGGCACCGGCTGCTGCACGCCTCGGCGTGGAAGGAGCACCTGGCGATCTACCCGCTGCCGCCGGCCGAGGACCTCGACGCGCAGGCGGCGGCAGACCTCGAGGCGCACAGCTCGGGCGCCAGCACGCTCAAGCTGCTCTACCGCGAGGAGTTCCCGACGCTGCTGGTCGACGCGGTGGTGCGCGCCCACCTGGCCCGCCTCGCCGACGGCCGATAGACCCGACTTATTGCGAATTGCCCACCGAAACGCGGGGGCGAGCGGCCCGGGGCGGGTGGGAAATTCGCAATAAGTCGGGAAGAAGGGCAGTCAGGGGGCGTCGAGGCCGCCGCGCAGCACGTCCAGCGCCATCCGGAGCTGCTGGTCGTAGGCCTGCCGCGGGTCGCGGAAGCTGTCGGCGCCGTACTGCCCGAACACCTCCAGGCTGGTGCCGCCCACCACGGTCGACCACAGCAGCAGCGCCCGGGACAGCACGGCGGGGTCGGTCTCCAGCCCGACCTCGGCCCCGACGACCCGCAGGTCACCGGCCAGCGGGTCGGGCGGAGCGTGCGGCGCCGGCCGGTCGGGCACGTCGCCGCGGCTGACCCCCTCGGCCACCAGGTTCATCAGGAGGACGACCACCCGGGTCCCCGGCTCGAGCGTCACCTCCGCAGGGGCGGCGTAGCCGGGCACCGGGCTGCCGTACAGCAACGCGTAGCGGCTCGGCTCGGTGACCGCCCAGGCCCGGAACGCATGGGCCGCGGCGAGCAGCCGCTCGGACCAGCGCTGGTCGGCGGCGGCGTCGACCGCCGCCTGCACGGCATCCGCCTGGGCGTTGTAGGCGTCGACGAGCAGCAGGGTGAGCAGCTCGTCGCGGTTGGCGACGTAGCGGTAGACCGCCGACGACACCATGCCCAGGTCGCGGGTGACCGCCCGCAGCGAGAGCCCGGCGGCACCGTGCTGGGCCAGGTGCTGGCGGCCGATCTCGAGGATGCGGGCCGTGACGTCCTCGCGGCGACGGGCGCGGGTGGTGGGCATGGCGGCATCCTGCCACAAAACCGAGAGCACTGCTCTTGACTTTGCGGGATCGAGGCGTCACGCTGGGGGCAACGCACCGAGAGCACCGCTCTCACCACGACGGAGGACGACATGGACCAGCCGAGCAGCGACCACACCCCCAGCTCCACCCCCACGCCCCGCCCCACCGCTGCCGCACCGGTGGACCCCAACCGGTACGTGCCGCCGGCCAACCGGATGGAGGTCTGGTCGGGCACCGTCGTGCGCTGGCTCACCGCGCGCGGCATCAGCCTGATGGGCTCGCGGGTGCTGGTCGTGCGCGGCCGCACGTCCGGCGAGCTGCGCCGCACGCCGGTCAACCTGATGGAGCTCGACGGCGAGCGCTACCTCGTCGCACCGCGCGGCAACACCCAGTGGGTACGCAACGTCCGGGCCGCCGGTGGCGGTGAGCTGCACCTGGGCAGGCGCGTCGAGGTGGTCGACCTGGTCGAGCTGCCCGTCGACCAGCGGGTGCCGGTGCTGCGGGTCTACGTCACCAAGTGGGGCTGGGAGGTCGGCCGGTTCGTCGAGGGCCTGTCCAAGAAGTCGACCGACGCCGAGATCGCCGCGGTCGCCCCCGGGATGCCGGTCTTCCGCGTCAGCGCCCGCGACTGAACCGCAGCTGGGTGCCGGAACGGCTGTCGGCGCGACCGCCTGAGCACCCGGCTCGAGGATGTTGTGGCTAGGGTCGAGCCCGTGAGCGACGCACTGGTGCACCGGGCCGACGACGACCGCATCGCGGTGCTGACGCTCGACTCCCCCGCCAACCGCAACGCCCTCTCCCGGCGGTTGGTCGCCGACCTGGCCGGCCACCTCGCCGAGGCCGGTGCCGACGAGTCGCTGCACGGCGTGCTGCTGCGCTCCTCGCACCCGGTGTTCTGCGCCGGCGCCGACCTCAAGGAGGCCGCGACCGTCGACATGGTCGAGTCGGCCCGCGGCATCATCGCCCTGCAGCGCGCCATCGCCGACCTCCCGGTGCCCGTGGTCTGCCGGCTCGACGGGCCGGTGCGCGCCGGCGGCCTGGGCCTGGTCGCCTCGTCCGACCTCGTGGTCTGCCGCGACGACGTCAGCTTCGCCCTGACCGAGGTGCGCCTCGGCCTTGCGGCCGCTGTGATCTCCATCCCCCTGCGTGCCCGGCTCAGCCCGCGCACGGCATCCGACTGGTTCCTCACCGGGCGCTCGGTGGGCGCCGGCGAGGCCCGCGACGCCGGGCTGGTCACCGAGGTGACCTCGCCCGAGCAGCTGGATGCCGGGGTCGACCGGGTGCTGAACGACCTGCGAGCGGGGGCCAGGCAGGGCCTGGTCGAGGCCAAGCGGCTGCTCAACGCCGACCTGGTGGCCGCGTTCGACGAGCGTGGTGACGAGATGGCTCGCCTGTCCGGGCTGCTGTTCCACTCCGCCGTCGCCCAGGAGCGGATGGCTGCGGCGCTGCGTCGCTGACCGCCGAGCCGCCGACGCCGCTGACCGCTGCCGAGCCGGCCGCCGCGAGCGGGCGGCGAGCACGCGGCATCCCCCGCTGGGTGCGCACGAGCGCAGTGCCCGATGTTCCCGTATGAGGAACGTGCGTGGTCGCGCCCCCGGGGCTCAGCGACTCTCAGTGGTGAGGCGGCACGCAGTCGCCCCCATCACTGAACGCAAGGGAGCGCCGGTGCCGACCGTGACGATCCACCCCACGGGCGAGGTCATCTACCTCGAACCGGGAGAGACCGTGCTCAGCGGCCTCTACAAGGCGGGGTTCGCCTACACGGTCGGATGTCGGCGCGGTGGCTGCGCGATCTGCAAGGTCGACTGCCGTTCCGGAGGGTTCGCGTACAACCACCCCGTCGCCGACACCGTCATCACCGACGCCGAGCGCCACGACGGCACCTGCCTGAGCTGCCGTGCCGTGCCCGAGACCGACATCACCATCGAGCTGCGCGGCGAGCACGTTCGCCTCGTCAGCACCTTCCTGCACCAGATCAACGAGAAGGCCCGGCAGCGTGCCGAGGCCTACGCAGCCGCGTCCTCCCCGACCGGCACCACCCACAAGGAGTAGCAATGGGAGTCATGAGGATGGGCTACGCCCATGTCCGCGTCACGGACCTGGCCGAGGCCAAGGACCACTACGCCAACACGCTGGGCCTGTACGAGACCAAGGCCGAGGGCAACAAGGTCTACTACAAGGCCTGGGACGAGTGGGACCACCACTCGGTCGTGCTCGAGGAGGGTGGCGTCGGCCTGGTCAAGTTCGGCTGGAAGGTCGAGAACTCCAGCGACATCGACGACATCGAGAAGAAGGCCTCGGCCTTCGGCGTCACCGTCGAGCGGATGAGCAAGGGCGAGAACCCGGAGATCGGCGACGGCATCCGGTTCACGACCCCGTCCGACCACGTCTTCGAGGTGTACCACGAGGCCACCTGCGTGGGCACCGAGGTCGGCACCCACAACCCGGACGCCTTCCCCCGCCACCTCGTCGGGGTCGGCGTGCCCGCGCTCGACCACTCGCTGATCACCGCCGAGGACCCGGGTCTGATGGACCGCTTCCTGACCGCCGTGTTCGACTTCTACCCCACCGAGCGCGTGCAGACCTCGCTGGACTCCGACGCCGACATCATCGCCACCTGGATGACGAGCAACAACCAGATCCACCAGCTCGCCGTGCTCGCCGGCCCCAACTCCAAGCTCCACCACTTCGCCTTCCGGCTCGGTGACTGGGTCGAGGTCGGCCGCGCCGCGGACCTGTTCTCGATGGACGACGTGCCGATCGACATCGGCCCCACCCGCCACGGCATCACCCGCGGCCAGACGGTCTACTTCTTCGACCCGTCGGGCAACCGCAACGAGGTCTTCGCCGGCGGCTACCTGGCCTACCGCGACCGCCCGATGTCGGTGTGGACCCCCGAGGCGCTCGGCAAGGGCGTGTTCTACCACGCCCGCGAGCTCAACGACGCGTTCACCTCGGTGCTCACCTGATCCCGGGCTGACCGATCGTCACCACCCGGTGACGGCGGCGCGCCGTCGGCCGCCGTCACCGCGGTGGTGCCTGTCACCACCGCTCGCCCCACCCGTTCTTCCGCGCCCACTCACCCACCCACCCGTCCGTCATCGTCGACGAGGAGCCCCTGATGCTCGTGCGCACCGAGACCGCCCTGACGTACGCCGGGGCCCGGGTCGCGCTCGACGCCGCCCTGGCGCACGCCGAGCAGATCGGCGGGGCGTTCAACGTCGCGGTCACCGACGCCGCCGGGGGCCTGCTGGCCTTCGCGCGGATGGACGGGGCCTTCGCGGTGTCGGGGTCGATCGCGCAGGACAAGGCCTGGACGGTCGCCGGCTTCGGCGGCCTGCCGACCGACGTCTTCTACGAGGCGATCTGCGGTGAGGACGCCGTGCGTGAAGGCATCGGCCAGCGCGGCCGGGTCGCCGCCTTCGGCGGTGGCGTTCCCGTCGTCGTCGACGGCACCTTCGTCGGGGCGGTCGGCGCGTCCGGCGGCTCCGCCGACCAGGACAAGGCGGTCGCCTCCGCAGGCGCCGCCGCGGTCGCCGCCGCCCTGGATGCCGCACGGCTCGAGGCCGCCGGCGCACACCGACAAGCACGAGAGGACGCACGATGACCCCGTTCATGCTGCGCGTGGCCGAGCTCGTCGGCACGCCCGAGGAGGACCTGCCAGACGTCGAGGAGATCGCCCCGATGCCGGACACCCGGATCAGCCGGCGGATCGCCACCGGCACCGGCGCCGACCGGCAGGTCGCGATCCGCTCGCTGGCCGAGCAGCTGGTCAGCGAGGCCAACGCGATCCTCGCCGAGTCCGACGACCGGCTCGACCTGGTCGACGAGACGCTGCCCCACGAGCTCGCGTTCCGGGTGACGCACCGGGACCGAGCGGCTCGGGTGTCGACGACGTTCGAGGACGGCACGGCATACGGCCGGCTCGTCGGCGACGGCTTCGACTCCGAGCTCCCCCAGGAGCTCGACGGTCCGGACGCCCTTCCCGACCTCATCGTGCGCCTGCTCGTCGAGTCCGGCGTCACCCACCACCACGTTTCCTGACCCCGCCCGCACCATCCCGCACCACCCCGAGCCCGGGCACCCGCAGCCCGGCGCACCGCCCCCAAGGAGGCACCGTGCAGTACGAACTGCGAACCCAGGTCATCGAGCCGCCACGCAAGACCTTCAGCCACCTCGTCCGCCGCTACGGCGACCGCCCGGCCTCCCGGTACGAGGAGGGCAGCATCGACATCCAGGCCAAGGAGAACTTCCACTACCGGCCGCTCTGGGACCCCGAGCACGACATCTACGACGCGGCGTTCAGCGCGTTCCGGCTGACCGACCCGTACTCGTTCACCGACCCGCGGCAGTTCTACTACGCCCCCTACGTGACCTCGCGGGCCGCGATGGCCGACTCGGTGGCCTCCACCCTGGACTACCTCAACTCCCGCGACCTGCTGGCCCGGCTCCCCGACGCCTGGTCGGCCGTGCTCGGCGAGCTCGTCGTGCCGCTGCGGCACTACGAGTCGGGCGCCCAGATGGTGTCGTGCGACATCGCCAGGTTCGGCTTCGGCACCACGATCACCCAGTGCGCCGCGTACGCCGCGTTCGACCGGATCGGCAACGCGCAGGCGCTCAGCCGGGTCGGCATCGCCCTCGGTGGCGGCACCGCCGAGCTGCTCGGTGAGGCCAAGACCCGCTGGGTCGAGGATGCCGCGCTACAGGGCCTGCGCCGATACATCGAGGAGCTGCTCATCGAGAAGGACTGGGGCAAGGCCCTGATCCGCCTCGACGTCGCCGACAAGCTCATCTACTCGCTGTTCTTCACGCACCTCGACGACGCGGCCATCGACCAGGGCGCCGGCTCGTACAGCCTTGTCGCGCAGCACCTCTCCTCGTGGTTCAAGGACCAGCGCAAGTGGGTCGACGCCCTCTACAAGGCCTGGGTCGCCGACCCCGAGACGGGCGCCACCAACAAGGCGCTGCTCGCCGACACGACAGCGCAGGCCCTCGAGGCCGCGCTCGTCGCGCTGCGCCCCGCTCGCCGCCCGTGCCGACGAGCTCGTCGGTGCCGGTGCCACGGCATCCCTCGAGTCCACCGCCACCACCATCCGCGACGCCGTCGCGGCCATGACCACCTGACCGGGAAGGACCAGAGCATGAGCACCACCGCCCCCACCCGCCCCGTCGGCGTGGACATCCAGGAGAGCGAGACCAACCGCTCGGTCGTCGAGGCCATCGAGCTGACGAACGAGGGCTGCACCGTGCAGCACATGCCGGGGCTCGTGCGGATCACCGCACCCGGTCGCCTCGTGATCACCCGTGAGTCGGTCGAGGAGCGCCTCGGCCGCGAGTGGGAGACCCACGAGTTCCAGCTGGCGATCGTCAGCTACTTCGGGCACATCAAGGAATGGGATGACGACGAGATCGTCATCGCCTGGGACCACTGAGTCACCCCACGAAGTCCGCCCACGCGAAGCGTGGGACCCGCGCTCGTGACCCCGACCTCGCAGACAGGACAAGCACCATGACCATTGCCCCCAAGGCCCCGCGCAAGCTGACCATGAAGCAGCGCTACGAGGCGCTGACCCGAGACCTCGACTGGGAGCCGAGCTACGTCGACAAGGCCGACGTGTTCCCCCACACCGAGTTCGAGGGCATCAAGATCCACGACTGGAGCAAGTGGGAGGACCCCTTCCGCCTGACGGTCGACGCCTACACGAAGTACCAGGCGGAGAAGGACAAGCGGCTCTACGCCGTGCTCGACGGGTTCGCCCAGAGCCAGGGCCACCTGTCCCTGACCGAGGCCTCCTACCTCAACGCGATGAAGCTGTTCCTGCAGGGCGTCACGCCGCTGGAGTACCAGGCGCACCGCAACTTCGCCTACCTCGCCCGCCACCTCAACGGCCCCGGCCCGCGCTTCGCGGCCCTGTGTCAGTCGATCGACGAGATGCGCCACACGCAGACCGAGATCCACACGCTGAGCAACTACAACAAGTACTACGGCGGCTTCCACAACTACCTCGAGCAGCACGACCGGGTCTGGTACCTCTCGGTGCCGAAGTCGTTCTTCGACGACGCCCTCACCGCAGGCCCGTTCGAGTTCCTCATCGCCATCGGGTTCTCGTTCGAGTACCTGCTCACCAACCTGCTGTTCGTGCCGTTCATGTCGGGCGCCTCGTTCAACGGTGACCTGCCGACGATGACCTTCGGCTTCTCGGCACAGAGCGACGAGTCGCGGCACATGACCCTCGGCCTCGAGGCGATCAAGTTCCTGCTCGAGCAGGACGAGGCGAACGTGCCGATCGTGCAGGCCTGGATCGACAAGTGGTTCTGGCGCGGCTACCGCGTCACGGCGCTCGTCGCCCAGATGCTCGACTACATGCTCCCGCGCAAGGTGATGAGCTGGAAGGAGGCCTTCGAGCTCTACTTCGAGGAGCAGATGCTCGGCGGGCTGTTCGTGGACCTGGCCTTCTACGGCATCGTGCCCCCCAAGCACGTCGACGACGCGATCGCCGAGAAGGAGGTCCTGTCGCACCAGGTGTACTGGACCCTCTACCAGTTCTCGCACGCCGCCGCCTTCACCACGACGATGCCCGACGCCGATGCGCAGACGTGGCTGTCGGAGAACTACACCGACACCTTCGACAAGCTCTACCGCCCGCTGTGGGACAAGGAGCAGAAGAACCTGGATGCCGGTGGGCGGCACTTCGTGCGCGGCCTGCCCCAGCTGTGCCAGGTCTGCCAGATCCCGATGCTCTTCACCGAGCCGGACGACCCGACGACGATCTGCCAGCGCCACTCGGTCTACCAGGGCGAGAACTTCCAGACCTGCTCCAACGGCTGCCAGTGGATCTTCGAGCGCGAGCCGGAGAAGTACGTGCAGGCCTGGCTGCCGGTGCACCAGATCTACCAGGGCAACTGCGGCGGGGCGACCATCCCCGACGTGCTCGCCTGGTACGGCATCGAGGACGGTGACGGCGGCGAGTACAAGGGCTCGGTCGACGACAACAACTGGAACACGTGGCACAACGCCGCGGACCACTCCCACATCGGATCGGAGGCCTGAGGACATGGCCGTCAAGAGCATCGGTACGTATGACTTCCCGTCCAGGTCGCGCCAGGAGCTCTACGGCGACGACCAGCTCGTGCACCTGTGGTTCCAGGAGAACCCGTGGTTCTGCGCCGCGGCGTGCTTCCGGGCGCCCAAGGCCATGACGTGGGGTGACTTCTGGAACGCCCTCGTCGTGCCCTTCGCCGAGGAGGACCCGGACTTCGACCCGTCGGCCAACCGGGTGTGGACGCTGCACGGCGAGTCCTTCGTGCCGCGCGACGAGCAGACGCTCGAGGAGATCGGCGTCGAGCACAAGGACGTCATCGGGATGAAGGTCGTCGCCTGACGCGACACACACCAGTCCCCGTTCACCGACCCGACTTCGTGCGACTTCCCCGCGGTCTTCGCGGCCGATCCGGCCCGAAACCGTAGGCACGTCGCACGAGGTCGGGATGGCGGGAGCACCACCACTACGCACGCCAGGAAGCAGCCATGACCCAGACCCACACGATCACCGTCGAGCCACTCGGTCGCGAGGTCGAGTGCCGCGAGGACCAGACCATCCTCGACGCGTGCCTGCGCAGCGGGGTCTGGCTGCCGCACTCCTGCACCCACGGCACCTGCGCGACCTGCAAGGCCGAGGTGCTCGACGGCGAGGTCGACCACGGCGCGGCCAGCTCGTTCGCGCTGATGGACTACGAGCGCGACGAGGGCAAGCTGCTGCCCTGCACGGCCTGCCCGCGCTCGGACGTCACGATCGAGGCCGACATCGACGTCGACGAGTCGATCGAGGTCTACCCGGTGCAGGACTACACCGGCACCGTCGTCGAGATCACCGAGATCGCCCGCGACACCGTGCGGCTCGTCATCGGCCTCGACCGCGAGATCGGCTTCAACGCCGGGCAGTACCTCAAGTTCCAGGTGCCGGCGCGCGACGGGCTCCCGTCGGTCGACCGCACCTGGTCGATCGCCTCGCCGCCCACCGAGGCCCGCGAGCTCGAGTTCCACATCCGCAACGTCCCCGGCGGCCGCGGCACCGACGGCTGGGTGTTCGGGGGCCTGGCCCTCGGCGACACGCGTGTCGGTCTCCGGCCCCTACGGCCGGTTCGTGCTCAAGACCGACGACGACCGGCACGCCATCCTCGTCGGCGGTGGTACCGGCCTCGCGCCGCTGAAGTCGATGATCCGTTTCGCCCTCGAGGATGCCGCGTACGACGGAAAGCTGACCCTCTACCAGGGTGCGCGCAGCCGCGAGTGGCTCTACGACGTCGAGTTCTTCCGTTCTCTCGCAACGCAGTACCCCGACCAGTTCACCTACCGCCCCTGCCTGTCGGAGGAGACCGCCGAGGACTGCGGCGATGACGCGGGTGCTTTCGGCTTCGGCATGGTGACCGACGTGATCGCCGCCGACCACCCCACCCTCAACGGGTGCACGGGCTACCTGTGCGGTCCCCCGCCGATGGTCGAGGCGGCGCTGAAGACCCTGATGGGCAAGCGGCTCTTCCCGCGCGACATCCACCGCGAGGACTTCTTCAACGAGGGCGACAAGGCCACCGGCGGCGTCCGCTCCCCGTTGATCAAGCGCTGACCCCGGGCTTCCCCGACGTCGTGCGACTCATGCGCGGCTTCCGGGCCCTGAGCCGGGCGAGAACGGTGTGCAAACCGCACGAAGTCGCACCGGTGGGGCGCTCGGGGGTGAGTGGCACGGCATCCGGATGCCGTGTGGTCGGCATCCGACCTGACGTCGCCTACCGCGTGGTAGGTGCAGCGATCGGTCGACCTACGACGCGGTAGCCCACGGCGAGTGCGGATGCCGTGTGGTCGGCATCCGACCTGACGTCACCTACCGCGTGGTAGGTGCAGCGATCGGTCGACCTACGAGGCGGTAGCCCACGGCGAGTGCGGATGCCGTGTGGTCGGCATCCGACCTGACGTCACCTACCGCGTGGTAGGTGCAGCGATCGGTCGACCTACGAGGCGGTAGCCGACGCCGTGGCAACCGAGGGGAGGCTCGACGCCGATCGGGTGCAGGTCAGAGGCCCGCCGTCGACCGGACGCGCGTCTACAGGCCGGACTCGCGCAGCAGGCGGCTCAGGGTGAAGGCCGCCGTGCGCACCGCCGGGCCGAGGGTGCCCGGGTCGACCGAGCCGGTGGCCCCGGTGGCCGACAGCCCGGCCGCCACCTTGCGGTCGGCACCGAACACCGGTGCCGCGACGCACGACACGCCGGGGGTGGCCTCCTCGAGGTCGAGCGCCATGCCGATGGAGCGGATCTTGCGCAGCTCACGCACCAGCCCACCCGAGGTCGAGATGGTGCGCGGCGTCAACCGGGGCAGCCCGGCATCGATCCGCGCCTGCACGGTCGCGGCCGGCGAGTACGCCAGGATCGCCTTCCCCACGCCGGTGGCGTGCGCGGGCAGGCGCCCCCCGGTGCGCGACGGCACCTCGAGACCACCGGTGCCGAGGATCTCGACGTAGACCACGTCGACCCCGTCGAGCACCGCGAGGTGGATGCGCTGGCGGGTGGCCTCACGCAGGTCCTCCATCACCGGTAGCGCCGCCTCGGACAGCGATCGGTGCTGCGGCACCAGCTCACCGCGCTCGAAGAGCCACATCCCCAGCCGGTAGCCCTCTCCCGAGGGGCCGGACTCCTGGCGTTCCAGCACCCGCAGACCCACCAGCTCACCCGTGATGCGGTGCACCGTCGACTTGGCCAGCCCGGTGCGCCGCGACAGCTCGACCAGGCTCAGCACGGGGTCGCGGTCGTCGAAGGCGCCGACGATGGCGGCGGCACGTGCGAGCAGGCTCACAGGCGCCGCGTTCCGCTCAGTGGAACGCATTCGTTGATCGAACCACGTCCGAGGGCGCACTGTCAGCCCATCGACCCACCGGGCAAAGGAGCCAAAGCATGTCGATCGTTCTTCAGGACCAGGCGTGGTGCGCCACGACCCCCAAGCGTGCGCAGGGGGACGACCACCACGGATCCGGGCTGAAGTCGGTCGGCAGCGCCCTCGACGTGCTCGAGTGCTTCGCCCTCGACGGCGAGCTGGGGGTCTCCGACATCTCCCGCCGGCTGGGGGTCGCGAAGTCGACCGCCCACCGGCTGCTGCAGACCCTCGCCAGCCGCGGCTTCGTCGAGCAGGACGTGCAGAGCGGCCAGTACCGCCTCGGCCTGCACGTCTACGAGCTCGGGGCGCTGGCCCTGGCCCGCAACGAGCTGCGCCACGTGGCCCTGCCCACCCTTCGACAGGTGGCCGCCAGCACCGGCCTGACCGTCAACTTCTCGGTGCCCGACGGGCCGGACGTCGTCTTCGTCGAGCGCATCGAGAACACCGACGGCGTGCGCTTCCTGGGCCACTTCGGCCGCCGGCTGCCCTCGCACACCACCAGCAGCGGCAAGGCCATCGCGGCCTGGAACCCCGAGGCCGACCTCGCCCGCCGCCGTGCCGGCTTCCCCCCGCGGGTCAACAAGACCGTGCGCACCGAGAGCGACTGGCTGCGCTGCCTGGAGTCGGTGCGCAAGGTCGGGTATGCCGTGTCGCACGGTGAGTCCTTCAACGGGGCCTCGTCGGTCGCCGTGCCGGTGATCTCGCGCCGCGTGGCCATCGCGTCGGTCTCGGTGTTCGGCCCGACCGAGGCGATCCAGCCGCAGGTCGACCGGCTGGTGCCGGTGCTCGTGGCGGCCAGCCGGCGCATCGCCCGCGCCCACACCGCCTGAGGTCCGACCACCCGGCCGGTCCCCACCGGCCCCCTGCCGAGCCCCCCGCCGACCACCCCGTCGGCGGCCATGTTCCCGGGAGCGGAACGTGGCGCGCACGGCATCCGCCATCTCCGTACCGTCATGACGGAAGGGGCGCCGCTTCGCCTCGCCCCGCGCCGTCGCGCGGAGGCCCCAGGAAGGACAACCCGTGGACGACCAGACCCGCACGCAGGTCGCCGGTGCGCTGCTCGCGGCCTACGACTCCAAGGAGCCGCTCGAGCCGCTCACCACGACCCACGAGGGGATGACGCTCGAGGACGCCTACGCCATCCAGATGCTGCAGATCGACCAGCGCCTGGCCCAGGGCCGCACCGTGCAGGGCCACAAGGTCGGCCTCACCAGCGCGGCCATGCAGCGGCTGCTCGGCGTGACCGACCCCGACTACGGGCACCTGCTCGACGACTTCTTCCACCTCGAGCACATGCCGATCCCGATCGACCTGTTCGTGCAGCCGCGCATCGAGCCCGAGGTCGCCTTCGTGCTCAAGAAGCCGCTCAAGGGCCCCGGCGTCACCGTGCACGAGGCGCTGCGCGCCGTCGACTTCGTGCTGCCGGCCCTCGAGATCGTCGACAGCCGCATCCGCGACTGGAAGATCGGCCTGTTCGACACCATCGCCGACAACGCCAGCTCGGGCGCCGTGGTGCTCGGCTCCACCCCGACGGACGTCGGCGCGGTCGACCTGCGCCTGGCCGGGGCCACGTTCCACCGCAACGGCGAGGTCGTCGGCACCGGTGCCGGCGGCGCCGTGCTGGGCTCACCGCTGAACTCCCTCGTCTGGCTCGCCAACACCGTCGGCGCCCGCGGGGTCACCCTCGAGAAGGGCCACGTCGTGCTGCCCGGCTCGGTCTGCGCCATGTCTGCCGTCGCCGCCGGCGACGTCTTCACCGCGACGTTCGCCGGGCTCGGCAGCGTCACCGCCCGATTCGTCTGAACCCGCCCCACCGAAGGAGCGCCATGTCCACCATCCCCCGGACCAAGGGCACCGCGGCCATCGTCGGCCCCGGCAACATCGGCACCGACCTGATGTTCAAGCTGATGCGCCGCAGCGACGTGCTCGACCCGCGCTGGATGATCGGCGTCGACCCGGCATCCGACGGCCTGCGCCGGGCGAAGTCGCTCGGCCTCGAGGCCAGCCACGAGGGCGTCGACTGGCTCCTCGCGCAGGACGAGCTGCCCGACATCGTCTTCGAGTGCACCTCGGCCAAGGCGCACGCGGCGAACGCACCGCGCTACGCCGAGGCCGGCATCCTCGCCGTCGACCTGACCCCCGCGGCGGTCGGCCCCTACCTCTGCCCGCCGGTCAACCTCGACTTCAACCTCGACGCGGTCAACGTCAACATGATCACCTGCGGTGGCCAGGCCACGACGCCGATGGTCAAGGCGGTGTCGTCGGTCGTGCCGGTGCCGTATGCCGAGATCGTCGCCTCGATCTCGAGCAAGAGCGCCGGCCCCGGCACCCGCGCCAACATCGACGAGTTCACCGAGACCACGAGCGAGGCGCTCGAGGTCGTGGGTGGCGCCGAGCGCGGCAAGGCGATCATCATCCTCAACCCCGTCGAGCCGCCGCTGATGATGCGCAACTCGGTGTTCTGCGCCATCCCCGAGGAGGCCGCGGAGCCCGGCCCGCTGCAGGACCGCATCCTCGCCTCGATCCACGCGATGGTCGCGGAGGTGCAGGACTACGTGCCCGGCTACCACCTGCGCGCCGACCCCCAGTTCGACCACGCTCGCGACACCTGGAAGGGCATGGCCCGCGTGTTCGTGCCCATCGAGGTCAAGGGCCGCGGCGACTACCTGCCCGACTACGCGGGCAACCTCGACATCATCACCGCGGCCGCGGCCCGGGTCGGCGACATCATGGTCGCCCACCGGCTCGGCGTCGCGTCCACGTGGAAGTCGTCGGCCCAGCTCGGCGACGTCCCTGACCCGCTCGTCGGCGCCGGCGTCGACGCGCAGAAGGCCGGTGTCTGACATGGGCGACATGACCATCCGTCCCGAGGACGTGCCCGTCGTCGTCGACGAGCTGACCGAGACCGACGTGCTCGCGAACACGCCGAAGGCGGGCGGCGAGCGCGACCTGCGGATCACCGACTCCACGCTGCGCGACGGCTCGCACGCGATGAGCCACCAGTTCACCGAGGAGCAGGTGCGCGGTGTCGTGCACGCCCTCGACAGCGCCGGGGTGCAGGTCATCGAGGTCTCGCACGGCGACGGCCTCGGCGGCTCGAGCTTCAACTACGGCTTCTCCAAGGTCGCCGAGATGAAGCTCATCTCGGCCGCCGTCGAGGAGGCCACCCAGGCCAAGATCGCCATCCTCATGCTCCCCGGGCTCGGCACGCTGCACGACCTCAAGAACGCCCGCGCGGCCGGCGCCTCGGTCGCCCGCATCGCCACGCACTGCACCGAGGCCGACGTCTCGATCCAGCACTTCGGGGCGGCCCGCGCGCTCGGCATGGAGACCGTCGGGTTCCTCATGCTCAGCCACAAGGCCGCGCCGGCCAAGCTCGCCGAGCAGGCCCGCATCATGGTGGATGCCGGGGCCCAGTGCGTCTACGTCGTCGACTCCGCGGGGGCGCTGGTGCTCAGCGACGCGCAGGAGCGGATCAAGGCCGTGATCGACGAGATCGGTGGCGAGGCGCAGGTCGGCTTCCACGGCCACCAGAACCTCAGCCTCGGCATCGCCAACTCGGTGCTGGCCTACCAGGCAGGCGCGCTGCAGATCGACGGCGCGCTGTGCGCCCTGGGCGCCGGCGCGGGCAACAGCCCGACCGAGGTGCTCGCGGCGACCTTCGAGCGGATGGGCATCCGCACCGGCGTCGACCTCGGCGAGGTGCTCTCGGCCGCCGAGGACGTCGTACGCCCCTTCATCCCGCGCCTGCCGTGGATGGACCGCGCGTCGATCACCCAGGGCTACGCGGGTGTCTACTCGAGCTTCCTGCTGCACGCCGAGCGGGCCGCCGAGCGCTACGACGTGCCGGCCCACGAGATCCTGACCAAGGTCGGCGAGTACGGCTACGTCGGCGGCCAGGAGGACATGATCATCGACATCGCCCTCCAGCTCGCCGAGGAGAAGTCACACCTCGTCGAGCTCGGCGACCTCGCCGGCATGGGCGTGCGCTGATGGCCGGCGAGGCACCCGCGGGGGGCTGGGACGTCGCGTCGGTCGCGGCCGAGCTGCTCGCCTGCGAGGACGAGCGCCGCGAGCGCCCGCCGTTCACCGACGAGTGGCCCGGGCTCGACCTCGACACGGGCTACGAGATCCAGGACCTCAACCTCACCAAGCGGCTGGACCGTGGCGAGAAGCTGATCGGCGTCAAGCTGGGCCTGACCAGCCGGGCCAAGCAGCAGCGGATGGGCGTGCACTTCCCGTTCGTCGCCTGGCTCACCGATGCCATGGTGCTTCCGGTGGGCGACCCGGTGCCGCAGGGCAAGCTGATCCACCCGCGCATCGAGCCCGAGATCGTCTTCGTCATGGGCGAGCGGCTCGAGGGCCCGGGCGTCACCTGCGCCCAGGCGATGGGCGCGGTCGAGTCGGTGTGGGGCGGCGCCGAGGTGATCGACAGCCGCTACCAGGACTTCCGCTTCACCGCCGGCGACGTCGCGGCCGACAACGCGTCATCCGGCGCCTTCGTCACCGGGCCGATCGGGCTGCCCCCGGCCGAGCTCGACCTCGCGCTCGAGGCCGTGCTCGTCGAGGTCGGCGGGGTCGTCGTCGACTCGGCGACCGGCGCCGCGGTGCAGGGCCACCCCGGCGAGGCGCTCGCGCTCGCCGCCAACGACCTGAGCCGCCGCGGCCACGCCATCGAGGCCGGCTGGATCGTGCTCACCGGCGGCATGACGGATGCCGTGTTCTCGCCGCCCGGGTCGAGCACCGCGCTGCACTTCACCAACCTCGGTTCGGTGTTCCTCAACGGCGGGAAGGCCTGACATGCCCCTCATCGAGGTGACCCTCGCGGAGGGCCGCACGCCCGTGCAGCTGCGCACCCTCATCTCCGCCCTCACCCACGCCGCCTCCGAGGCGGTCGACGCCCCGGTCGAGAGCATCCGCGTCGTCATCCGCGAGGTGCCCCTGACCCACTGGGGCGCGGGCGACGTCACCATCGCCGAGCGCCGCGGGGCACCCGACCCGCGCGACACCGCCTGAGCCGGCCCACCGGCATCCGCACGCACTTCTCACACCCCACGACCCACCGCTCCGCAGAAGGTGAACCCATGAGCGAGCTCCAGTTCTTCGGCCACATCATCGACAACGAAGAGGTCGAGTCGCTCGACGGCGCCCGCTTCGACGTCTGGAACCCGTGGACCCGCGAGGTGTGGGCGCAGGCGGCCGAGGCCAGTGCCGCGGATGCCGCGCGCGCGGTGGAGAGCGCCCGCCGCGCCTTCGACGAGGGGCCGTGGCCGCGGATGGGGCGGGTCGAGCGGGCGGCGATGATCCACAAGCTCGCCGACCTCATGGAGGAGCGGGCCGACGACCTGGCCACGATGGACGCCACCAACATGGGCAAGCCGTTCCTGCAGGCCAAGCACGACGTGGCCCGCTCGGTGGCGAACTTCCGGTTCTTCGCCGACTCGCAGCGCGACAGCACCGGCGAGGCGTACCCGATGGACTCGGGCCACCACACCTACAGCGAGTTCGGGCCGGCCGGGGTCGTGGCCGCCATCTCGCCGTGGAACTTCCCGCTGATGATGGCGACCTGGAAGATCGCGCCGGCCATCGCGTGGGGCAACACCTGCATCATCAAGCCGAGCGAGGACACCCCGGCGTCGGTGACGCTGCTGGGGCGGCTGGCCGTCGAGGCCGGCTTCCCGCCCGGTGTGCTCAACGTGCTCAACGGGCACGGTGCGCCGGCCGGCTCCTCGCTGACCGCCGACGACCGGGTCGACCGGGTCACCTTCACCGGGTCGTCGGTCACCGGCAAGGCGATCATGGCCTCCGCCGCGTCGCACCTCGCGCCGGTCTCGCTCGAGCTGGGCGGCAAGGGCGCCAACCTGGTCTTCGACGACGCCGACCTCGACAACGCCGTGTACTGGGCGGTCGAGGCGATCTTCCGCAACTCGGGGCAGATCTGCCTGGCCGGGTCGCGGCTGTTCGTGCAGTCGGGCATCTACGACGAGTTCATGCACCGGTTCGTCGAGGCCGCCGAGGCGCTGACCATCGGCGACCCGTTCGACCCGGCCACGAAGTTCTCGGCGCTGGCGAGCCAGAAGCACTTCGACAAGGTGCGCGGCTACGTGGAGTCGGTCGAGGTGCAGGGCGGCAAGATCCTCACCGGCGGCGTCGACGAGGACGGCGCCTGGCTGGTGCGGCCGACGATCATCACCGACCTGCCGCTGACCGCCCCGCAGTACTGCGAGGAGATCTTCGGCCCGGTCTGCGTGGTCAACAAGTTCGAGACCGAGGACGAGGTGCTCGGGCTCGCGAACGACACCCGGTACGGGCTCAACGCGATGCTCTTCACCGAGAACCTGTCCCGCGCGCACCGGGTGGCCTCGAAGCTGCGGGCCGGCACGGTGTGGGTCAACTGCTTCTTCATCCGCGACCTGCGCACGCCGTTCGGCGGCGTCGGCGACTCGGGGGTCGGGCGTGAGGGTGGCACGTTCTCGCGCGAGTTCTTCACCGAGCCCAAGGCCGTCGTCATGCAGATCGACCGCGGCTGACCGAGCACCCCCGTTGGCGCGGATGGCGGCTGCGTTCGGTCGGCCTGCTCGCCGCGCGGTCGTCGAGGGCAGGTGACACGCAGGGCTGCGGTCGCCGTCGGCGGCGTGTTGCCGCCACTCGACGGAGGGCGCCGTCCCGGATTCGACCAACAGGTCGATCTCGGGACGTTCCCGGGGTCGCGGCTGTCGGTGCCGCCGGGCAGGGTGTGCGTATGCCGTCCAGCCCGCTCTCGCCGTCACCCGCCTCTCTGCCCCGCGCCTCCGCAGCCTCGGCGCCGGTCGCCCCAGCGCACTGCTCGATCGTGCCGCCGTACCTGCTCGAGGCGCTCGCTGCCTCCGACGACCCGGCGCTGGCCGCGCAGGCCCAGGCCACTCTCGACGTCGACGCCGAGCTGCGCCAGGGCCGCCACACCGCCGACCTGCGCCCCGACCGGCCGCGCACCTCGCGGCCGCGGCTCGCACCGGGCACCACCGCCGGGCCGGTGCGCGCCATCCACGACGCGAAGCACGGCACCACCCTGCCGGGCACCCTGGTGCGCTCCGAGGGCCAGCCGCCCACCGGCGACCAGGGCGTCACCGAGGCCTACGACGGGCTCGGCGCCACCTGGCAGCTCTGGCAGCAGGTCTACGGCCGCAACTCCCTCGACGGCAAGGGCCTGCCCCTCGTGGCCAGCGTGCACTTCGGCACCGACTACGACAACGCCTTCTGGGACGGCACCCAGATGGTCTTCGGCGACGGCGACGGCGTGATCTTCCTGCCGTTCACCCGCAGCGTCGACGTCATCGGGCACGAGCTCGCCCACGGGGTCACCCAGTACACCTCGGGCCTGAACTACCAGGACCAGTCCGGGGCGCTCAACGAGTCGGTCTCCGACGTCTTCGGCGTGCTCGTCAAGCAGCGCCTGCTCGGCCAGACCGCCGACCAGGCCGACTGGCTGGTCGGCGCCGAGCTGCTCGCCCCCGGCGTCAACGGGGTGGCGCTGCGCTCGATGGCCGCGCCCGGCACCGCCTACGACGACCCCCGCCTGGGCAAGGACCCCCAGCCGGCGCACATGAGCGGCTACGTCGACACCACCGACGACAACGGCGGCGTGCACATCAACTCCGGCATCCCCAACAAGGCCTTCCACGTCATCGCCACCACCCTGGGCGGCAACGCCTGGGAGGTCGCCGGCCAGGTCTGGGTCGACACCATCACCGGCGACATCAGCGCCGACTGCGACTTCGCCACCTTCGCCCGGCTCACCGTCGCCGCTGCCACCGCCCGGCACGGTGCCGACTCCGAGGTGGTCGCGGCGGTCAAGGCCGGGTGGGATGCCGTGGGGCTCGGCGCCGATGCCTCGCACCGTCGCCCCGACCGCACCGGCGCCCACCACGACCCCGAGCCGCCGGCCGAGCCCGGCCCGAGCCCGACGCCCGGGCCGGGCACCCAGGTCAGCGTGCGCCGCACGGGTGGGTTCGCCGGGCGCACCGTCGAGCGCACCGTCGCGCTGGGCGAGCTGCCCCACCGCGACGCCCGTGCCTGGCACTCGCTGCTCGCCGACGACGGGCTGCCCGCCCTGGCCGAGCAGGTCGCCGATCGCCCGCAGATGCCCGACACCTACTGCTACGGCGTGCGCTGCGAGATGCCGCCCCTCGACGTCGAGCTGCCCGAGCTCGAGCTGCCCGACGACGTGCGCTCGCTGCTCGAGCGCACGCTGGCACGTCCGACGGCTGACCGCGCCGTCCTAGGATCGGGTCCATGACCGAGCCGGACCCGCGCAGCCTCGGACGCGCAGCACTTCGACGCCGTTCGGCGTGCCCACGCGGTGGTCCGACAACGACATGTTCGGCCACCTCAACAACGCCGTGTACCTCGAGCTCTTCGACAGCGTGCTCAACGCCTGGATGCAGGCGGAGACGGGCATCGACGAGAACGTCGCCCCCACCCTCGGCGTGGTCGCGAGACGAGCTGCCGCTACTTCCGCCGAGGTGTCCTTCCCGGTCACCGTCGACGTCGGCGTCCGCGCCAACCGGGTCGGACGCACCAGCGTGCTGCTTCGAGTCGGCGTCTTCCTGCCCGACGACGGGCAGGTCGCGGCCCACGGGTTGTGGGTGCAGGTCTACGTCGACCGCGAGTCCCGGCGGCCGGTCCCCATCCCGGATGCCGTGCGCGCGCACCTCGAGGCGGCCATCGCCGCGCGACCCGGGAGCATCGCCTGAGCACCACAGGTCGCCACCCGGTGGCCGAGCTGCTGGTGGGCGCGTGGGGCGGCCCTCGGCCTGCGGTCGACGGCCGTGGGCGCGGGTCGCCCCGTGGCGCGAGGGTGTCCACGCCGTGGTCGCGGTCACCGGCAGAGCCTTGGTCAGCGGACCCGACGAGGTCACCGACGCCGACCTCGCCGCACTGGGGGTCGACGGCTCGGGGTCACGCCCACGACCCGCGCGTCATGACCCGGCTGGCGGGCGAGCACGGCTGGGTCGACGTGCTGGATGCCGTGCTCCTCGCCGAGGGCACCGGGTCCACCCAGCACGGGCTGGTGCCCCGCCCGGACCTGCGCGACCACCCGCGGGTGCAGCACGCCCTGCCGATCCGTGGTGACGTGCAGGTGTTCGGGCTGGACGGTGACGACGAGACGCGTGCTGACCCTGGCCACCGGCATCGGTGGCCTGGCCGAGCTGAGCTTCGAGGTGGCGCCGAGCCGGCGTGGCACCGGCCTGGGCACCGCGCTGGCTCGAGCCGCACGCGCACTGGTGCCGGCCGGCATCCCGCTGGCCGCCTGCGTGTCACCGGCCAACGTGCCGAGCCTGCGAGCCCTGCTGCGCCGCGGGCTTCGACCCGGTCGGGTCGGTGCAGGTCTACCGACCGCACGAGTGACCCGACTTCTTGCGGATCCTCCCCGGCGACCGCGGGAAGTTCCGCACTCAGTCGTGGTCAGTGGGTGGGCGATCCGCAATCAGTCGGGTCAGCCCGCGCTGGGGGTGATGGTCTCGAGCACTGACGACGTCACGGCATCCGCGCCCTTCTCGGTGATGTGCGAGACGGTGACGGTGACGAAGCCGTCGGGGCCCTCGAGCACGATCGAGCGGCCCTGGACCTCGTGGCCGCCCGACTCCAGGTGTAGGGCACCACGATCGCCGGGCCCGAGCGGGGTGGTCTCGTCGCGCGGGGTGCCGGTCTTCGCCCCGAGCTTGCCGAGCTGGGTGGCGAGGTCGCTGGCCGCGGGCAGCGCGGTGAGGCCGTTGGCCACGACGTTGACGTTGGGTGCGAACTCCTGCTCCGGGGGGCCGACCACCATGAGGTCGAGCTGGCCGAACACCTGCGCGAGCTCGTCGGCGTTCATCGAGAAGGTCTTCTCGAGCTCCTTGAGCAGCGCCTTGTCCTTCCCCGAGCTGATGGCCTCGGGGTCGAAGACCTTCCAGTCGTCGGGCAGGGCGAACCGCACGCCGGTCCCCGCTCCCTTGACGAACGTGCTGCCGGCGGGGGTGGGAGCGCTCGGCGACGGGCTGGCGAGAGCCGCTCGTCGTCGCGCTCGAGGCACCGCCCGAGGGAGCTGCCGCCCCACCTGACCCCGAGCCGCCGGCGCATCCGGCGAGCCCGCCGGCCACCAGCACGGCAGCAGCGCACACGGACGTCAGGACACCGGTTCGTCGCCTCATGGCGCACACGGTAACCCGACCGCCGGGGCCGTCCGAGGAACGGCCGTCAGCGGCCCTGAGGGCCCCCCTCGCGTGACGGGGGTCGGATATGGCCCTGAATCGGCGGGAAAGGTGCCCGCACGGGCCTCCCCGGGGCAGGTCCTGACGGTCCTGACCGGTAGACTGGGCGGAGAAATCACGCCCAGGGCGTTCGACGCCCTTGGGCGTGCGCCATGAGTCCGTCCGGTCGCTCCGGTCGGGCTCTGCGACGAAGGAGAACCGTGGCGGACCAGCAGCCCGACGAGACCCCCGACCAGACCCTCGGAGCCGGTGCTCGACCCGGTCGCCGAGGCGACGGACCCGGAGGTCGTGGTCGTCGACGGCGAGACGTACGACGCCGGCTCGATCACCGTGCTCGAGGGGCTCGAGGCGGTGCGCAAGCGCCCCGGCATGTACATCGGCTCCACCGGTGAGCGCGGCCTGCACCACCTGGTCTGGGAGATCGTCGACAACGCGGTCGACGAGGCCCTGGCCGGCTACGCCGACACCATCGACGTCACCCTGATGGAGAACGGCGCGGTCCGGGTCAAGGACAACGGGCGCGGCATCCCCACCGACATGCACCCGACCGAGGGCGTCAGCGCCGTCGAGCTCGTGCTCACCCAGCTGCACGCCGGCGGCAAGTTCGGCGGCGGCGGCTACAAGGTGTCCGGTGGCCTGCACGGCGTGGGCTCCTCGGTGGTCAACGCGCTGTCGACCCGGCTCGACGTGTGCGTGCGCCAGAAGGGCCACGCCTTCCGGATGAGCTTCGACCACGGCGTGCCCGTGGCCCCGCTCGAGATGATGGAGGAGACCAGCCGCACCGGCACCACCATCACCTACTGGGCCAACCCCGACATCTTCGAGACCGTCCAGTACGACTACGAGACCATCCGCGCCCGCTTCCAGCAGTACGCCTTCCTCAACAAGGGCCTGCGCATCAACCTCGTCGACGAGCGGGTGGCCGACGTCGCCACCGAGGGCGGCGAGCCCGACCTCGACGGCGTCGACGCCGACATCGAGGTCGTCGAGGACCACGAGGACGAGGATGCCGGCGGCGAGACCCGCACCACCACGGCCCGTTCGGTGTCCTACCGCTACGACAACGGCCTGGTCGACTACGTCAACCACCTGGTGAGCAGCAAGAAGAGCGAGCCGGTGCACAGCGACGTCATCAGCATCGAGGTCGAGGACCCCAACCGGTCGCTGGCGCTCGAGCTCGCGATGCAGTGGACCACCGCCTACTCCGAGTCGGTGCACTCGTACGCCAACACCGTGAACACCCACGAGGGCGGCACCCACGAGGAGGGCTTCCGCGCGGCGCTGACCAAGCTGGTCAACGACTTCGCGCGCAAGCAGAACCAGCTCAAGGACAAGGACGAGAACCTCACCGGCGACGACGTGCGCGAGGGCCTCACCGCGGTCATCTCGGTCAAGCTCGGCGAGCCGCAGTTCGAGGGCCAGACCAAGACCAAGCTCGGCAACTCCGAGGTCAAGGGCTTCGTGCAGAGCGCCATGACCCACGAGTTCGGCGCCTGGCTCGACAGCCACCCCAACGAGGGCCGCGAGATCGTCCGCAAGGCGATCCAGGCGTCCGCAGCCCGGATGGCGGCCCGCAAGGCCCGCGAGGCCACCCGCAAGCGGGTGCTCGAGAGCGGCGGCCTGCCCGGCAAGCTGCGCGACTGCCAGGCCAAGGACCCCGCCGTCTCCGAGGTGTTCATCGTCGAGGGCGACTCCGCCGGTGGCTCGGCCGTGCGCGGGCGCAACCCGCACAACCAGGCGATCCTGCCGATCCGCGGCAAGATCCTCAACGTCGAGCGGGCGCGCCTCGACAAGGCGCTGGGCAACCAGGAGGTGCAGGCGCTGATCTCGGCGTTCGGCACCGGCATCGGCGAGGACTTCGACATCGAGAAGGCCAGGTACCACAAGATCGTGCTGATGGCCGATGCCGACGTCGACGGCATGCACATCCGCACGCTGCTGCTGACCCTGCTGTTCCGGTTCATGAAGCCGCTCATCGAGGCCGGCTACGTCTACCTCGCGCAGCCGCCGCTGTTCCGCCTGAAGTGGAGCAACGCCACGCACGAGTTCGCGTTCACCGACCGCGAGCGCGACGCGCTGATCGCCGAGGGGCAGAGCAAGGGCCGGCGCCTGCCCAAGGACAACCCGATCCAGCGCTACAAGGGCCTGGGCGAGATGGACTACCAGGAGCTGTGGGAGACCACGATGAACCCCGACTCGCGGGTGCTGCTGCAGGTCACCCTCGACGACGCGGCCGCCGCCGACGAGATCTTCTCGATCCTGATGGGCGAGGACGTCGAGTCGCGCCGCTCCTTCATCCAGCGCAACGCCCGCGACGTCCGCTTCCTCGACATCTGACGCCCCAACTTTCCCGCCCGATGCCGGAAGCTTCACCTTCGCAGGGGAACGGATCCCTTGCGAACGTGAACCTTCCGGTGCGAAGCCAGAACAGCACGAAGGACACCGATGACTGAGCAGCCCCCGGTCGAGACCGACCGCACGGAGCCGATCGACCTCAACACCGAGATGCAGCGGTCGTACATCGAGTACGCCATGAGCGTCATCGTCAGCCGGGCGCTCCCCGACGTGCGCGACGGCCTCAAGCCGGTGCACCGCCGCGTGGTCTACGCGATGTACGACGGTGGCTACCGGCCCGACCGCGGCTTCAACAAGTGCAGCCGCGTCGTCGGCGAGGTCATGGGGGCCTACCACCCGCACGGTGACCAGTCGATCTACGACGCGCTGGTGCGCCTCGTGCAGGACTGGAGCCTGCGCTACCCGCTGGTGCAGGGGCAGGGCAACTTCGGCAGCCCGGGCGACGACCCGGCCGCCGCCCCCCGCTACACCGAGTGCCGGATGGCGCCGCTGGCGATGGAGATGGTGCGCGACATCGACGAGGAGACCGTCGACTTCCGCCCCAACTACGACGGCAAGACGCTCGAGCCCGACGTGCTGCCGAGCCGCTTCCCGAACCTGCTGGTCAACGGCTCCTCCGGCATCGCGGTCGGCATGGCCACCCAGATCCCGCCGCACAACCTGCGCGAGGTGGCCGCGGCCGCCCAGTGGGTGCTCGCGCACCCGGAGGCCAACCGCGAGGAGATGCTCGAGGCGGTGATGCGCGAGATCAAGGGCCCGGACTTCCCGACCGGCGCGCTGATCATGGGCACCCGGGGCATCGAGGACGCCTACCGCACCGGCCGCGGCTCGATCATCATGCGCGCGGTCGTCGAGGTCGAGGAGATCCAGAACCGGCAGTGCCTCGTCGTCACCGAGCTGCCCTACCAGGTCAACCCCGACAGCCTGGCCCAGAAGATCGCCGAGCACGTCAAGGACGGGCGCCTGAGCGGCATCGCCGACATCCGCGACGAGACCTCGGGCCGCACCGGCCAGCGGCTCGTCATCGTGCTCAAGCGCGATGCCGTCGCCAAGGTCGTGCTCAACAACCTGTTCAAGCACACCCAGCTGCAGACCAACTTCGGCGCCAACATGCTCGCCCTGGTCGACGGCGTGCCGCGCACCCTGCCGATCGACGCGTTCATCCGGCACTGGGTCGACCACCAGCTCGACGTCATCCAGCGCCGCACCGCCTACCGGCTGCGCAAGGCCGAGGAGCGCATCCACATCCTGCGCGGCCTGCTCAAGGCGCTCGACGCGCTCGACGAGGTCATCGCGCTGATCCGCCGCTCGCCCACCGTCGACGAGGCGCGCTCGGGGTTGATGACCCTGCTCGAGATCGACGAGGTGCAGGCCCAGGCCATCCTCGACATGCAGCTGCGCCGGCTGGCCGCCCTCGAGCGGCAGAAGATCATCGACGACCACGACGAGCTCGAGGCGATGATCGTCGACTTCACCGACATCCTCGCCAAGCCGGCCCGCCAGCGCGACATCGTCTCCGAGGAGCTCGCCGAGATCGTCAAGAAGTTCGGCGACGACCGGCGCTCGCACATCATGCCGTTCGACGGTGACATGTCGATGGAGGACCTCATCCCCGAGGAGGACGTCGTCGTCACCATCACCCGGGGCGGCTACGCCAAGCGCACCCGGGTCGACGCCTACCGCTCGCAGCGGCGCGGCGGCAAGGGTGTGCGCGGCGCCTCGCTGCGCGGCGAGGACATGGTCGACCACTTCTTCACGACCACCTCGCACCACTGGCTGCTCTTCTTCACCAACCTCGGCCGCGTCTACCGCGCCAAGGCCTACGAGCTGCCGGATGCCGGCCGCGACGGCAAGGGCCAGCACGTCGCCAACGTGATGGCGTTCCAGCCGGGCGAGCAGATCGCCCAGGTCCTCGCCGTGCGCGACTACGCGTCGGCGGCCTACCTCGTGCTCGCGACCAAGGCGGGCCTGGTCAAGAAGACCCGGCTCGGCGAGTACGACAGCCCCCGCAGCGGCGGCCTGATCGCGGTCAACCTGCGCGACGGCGACGAGCT
>CAVOGG010000005.1:0-60964 GCA_963695175.1 uncultured Actinomycetota bacterium | reverse complement strand
CAGCTCCCAGTGCAGGGCGTCGACCGCCCGGCCGTCGGGCAGCACGTCGGCCGCCGTCTCGCGCCCCCAGATCGTGAACCCGAGCCGGTCGAGCACGGTGTTGCTCGCGACGTTGTCCTCCGCGGTCTGGGCGACCAGCCGGCGCATCCCCAGCCCACCGGCCGCGCGGGGCGCGAACGCGTGCGCCACGATCGCGCGCGCGCCGGTGGTCGCGACACCGCGGCCGCGGCCGCTCGGCACCACCTGGTAGCCGAGCTCGGCGGTGTCGTCGTCGAGAGTGCCCTCGGTGACGAACACGAGCACCTCGCCCAGCGCGGCATCCGTCGTGGTGTCGGCGGCGCACCAGCTGAGCACCTTGCCGAGCGACATCTGCTCGCGCCGGATCAGCAGCCACTCCGGGAAGGTGTCGGCGTCGAGCACGCCTCGGGCGGGCATGTAGTGGTCGGGCTGGTCGCGCGGCTCGAGCGCGGTGATGTCGCGGTCGCGCCACGGTCGCAGCCGGATGCCGTGCCCCTCCTCCGCCTCCAGCACCGGCACGTCCTCCCACGGGGTGTGTGGCTCCATCACGTCGTCGGCCCCGAGGCTGGCGCGCCACACGTCGATGGCCGCGCCGGCGGGGTCGTCGGGGTCGGGGTGCGACTGCGGGATGGTGCCGTGGTGGGTGAACCCGCACGACCACGCCACCCGCCACGAGGGGAAGTTGCCGCGCATGGCCAGCCAGTGCACCCGGGTGCCACCCTCCCCGAACCACCACCGGCAGGCCAGGCGGAGCGCGCCCGCCATGAACCCCGAGCCGCGGCCCTCGGGGTGCAGGCCGAACCCGGTCTCCGCGGCCCCACCACCGCGGGGGCGCAGGTCGACCGTGCCGAGGTAGCGAGAGGAGGGGTCCGCGGCATCCGTGACCGCCCAGAAGCGCACGCCGTCGGGGGTGCTCCACTCGCGCTCGATCTTCGCGAGGAAGTCCCGGGCGTCGTCGAGGTCGTAGGGGCGGGGCACCGTGGTCCAGCTCATCGTCTCGGCATCGGTGGACTGCTCCACGATCCGCTCGGCGTCGTCCGGGCGGTGGGCACGCAGCCGCACCACCCCGTCGGTGAGCTCGGGCACGCAACCCGGGAACGGCAGACCGGTCATTCCTCCACCCAACCACCTGCGGGGGTGAGGGGGAACTCACGCTGCGGTGCGCCGCGTTGCCCCTGCGGGCACTTGCTGCCGGTGCCTGTTGCCGGGTGGGTCGGGCGCCCCACGCTCGACTACCCTAGGCAGGTCCGGTCGAGCGGCCGTCATGCAGTCACGCCAAGGGAGTTCTACTCGTGAAGATCGTCGAGAAGCTGTTGCGCGCCGGCGAGGGGCGCATCCTGAAGAAGCTCGACAACATCGCGGCACAGGTCAACGCGATCGAGGAGGACTTCGAGAAGCTCACCGATGCCGAGCTGCGCGCCGAGACCGACGTCTTCAAGAAGCGCCTCGCCGACGGCGAGACGCTCGACGACATCCTTCCCGAGGCGTTCGCCGCGGTCCGCGAGGCGAGCAAGCGCACCCTGGGCAAGCGCCACTTCGACGTGCAGATCATGGGTGGGGCCGCCCTGCACATGGGCAACGTCGCCGAGATGCGCACCGGTGAGGGCAAGACCCTCGTCGCGACCCTGCCGGCCTACCTCAACGCGCTCACCGGCAAGGGTGTGCACGTCATCACGGTCAACGACTACCTCGCCGAGTACCAGTCCGAGCTGATGGGCCGCGTGCACCGCTTCCTCGGCCTCGAGACCGGCTGCATCCTCGCCGCGCAGACGCCCGAGCAGCGCCGCGCCGAGTACGCCAAGGACATCACCTACGGCACCAACAACGAGTTCGGCTTCGACTACCTGCGCGACAACATGGCGTGGTCGACCGAGGAGCTCGTGCAGCGCGAGCACCACTTCGCGATCGTCGACGAGGTCGACTCGATCCTCATCGACGAGGCCCGCACCCCGCTGATCATCTCCGGCCCGGCCGACCAGCCGACCAAGTGGTACGGCGAGTTCGCCCGGATGGTCGCCCGCCTCGAGCGCGGCGAGCTCGAGAGCGGCCGCGGCGACTACGAGGTCGACGAGAAGAAGCGCACCGTCGGCGTGCTCGAGCGCGGCATCGAGAAGGTCGAGGACCACCTCGGCATCGAGAACCTCTACGAGTCGGCCAACACCCCGCTCATCGGCTACCTCAACAACGCCATCAAGGCCAAGGAGCTGTTCCAGCGCGACAAGGACTACGTCGTGCTCAACGGCGAGGTGCTCATCGTCGACGAGCACACCGGGCGCATGCTGGCCGGCCGCCGCTACAACGAGGGCATGCACCAGGCCATCGAGGCCAAGGAGGGGGTGCAGATCCAGAACGAGAACCAGACCCTCGCGACGATCACCCTGCAGAACTTCTTCCGCATGTACGACAAGCTCTCCGGCATGACCGGCACGGCCATGACCGAGGCCTCCGAGCTCAACTCGATCTACAAGCTGGGCGTGGTGCCGATCCCCACGAACCAGCCGATGATCCGGATGGACAAGGCCGACCTCGTCTACCGCACCGAGGAGTCGAAGTACAAGGCCGTCGTCGCCGACATCGTCGAGCGCCACCAGAAGGGCCAGCCGGTGCTCGTCGGCACCATCTCGGTCGAGAAGTCGGAGTACCTCTCCGACCAGCTGCGCCGCAACGGGGTCGCCCACGAGGTGCTCAACGCCAAGCACCACGAGCGTGAGGCCGCGATCGTCGCGGATGCCGGTCGCAAGGCCGCCGTCACCGTCGCCACGAACATGGCCGGCCGCGGCACCGACATCATGCTCGGTGGCAACCCCGAGTTCCGGGCGGTCGCAGCCCTCAAGGAGCGCGGGCTCGACCCGCACGAGACCCCGGAGGAGTACGAGGCCGCCTGGGACGAGGCGCTGGCCAGCGCCGAGGAGGTCGTCGCCGCCGAGCACGCCGAGGTCACCGAGCTCGGTGGCCTGTACGTGCTCGGCACCGAGCGCCACGAGTCGCGCCGCATCGACAACCAGCTGCGTGGCCGGTCGGGCCGCCAGGGCGACCCGGGCGAGTCGAGGTTCTACCTCTCGCTCGAGGACCACCTGATGCGGTTGTTCAACGCGAACCTGGTCGACCGGGTCATGACCACGGCCAAGCTCGAGGACGACCAGCCGATCGAGTCCAAGATGGTCTCCCGCTCGATCCAGTCGGCGCAGGCCCAGGTCGAGGCGCAGAACTTCGAGATCCGCAAGAACGTGCTCAAGTACGACGACGTGCTCAACCGCCAGCGCACGGTCATCTACGAGGAGCGCCGCCGGGTGCTCGAGGGTGAGGACCTGCACGAGCAGCTGCGGTTCTTCGTCAACGACGTCATCGAGGGCTACGTCGACGCCGAGACCTCCGACGGCTTCCCCGAGGACTGGAACCTCGAGCGGCTGTGGACCGCCCTGCGCGGGCTGTACCCCGTCACGCTCGACGCCGAGCAGGTCGTCGACGCCGCCGGTGGGCGCGGCACCCTGACCAACGCGAAGCTCAAGGAGGAGATCCTCTCCGACGCGCACCACGCCTACGACCAGCGCGAGGAAGCCCTCGGCTCCGAGGTCATGCGCGAGGTCGAGCGTCGGGTGATGCTCTCGGTCCTCGACCGCAAGTGGCGCGAGCACCTCTACGAGATGGACTACCTCCAGGAGGGCATCGGCCTGCGCGCGATGGCCCAGCGCGACCCGCTCGTCGAGTACCAGCGCGAGGGCTTCGCCCTGTGGACCACGATGAACGAGGCCGTGCGCGAGGAGTCGGTCGGGCTGCTGTTCCACGTCGACGTCTCGGTCGACCAGCCCGCCGAGGAGGCCCCGGCCATCGAGCCGGTGCACGTCTCGCAGATGCTCGGCGCGATGTCCGGCGCCGGTGCCGCGACCGCCGACGGTGGCGACGAGGTGGCCTCCGCCCCCGAGGGTGAGCGGGCCACCGTGGGTGCCGGCTCCCGTTCGGTTTCGGTTCCGGTTCCGAGGGCGGGCGCAAGGTCGCCGTGTCCGGGGTCGGCGTCGGCCGTCCCCGCACCGACCACCTGCACTACACCGCGCCGAGCGAGACCGGCGGCGTCGACGAGCGTGACGAGGGTGCCCCGGCATCCGACACCGACCTGACCGAGGAGCAGCTGGCCAACACCCCGAAGAACGCCCCCTGCCCCTGCGGCTCGGGCAAGAAGTTCAAGATGTGCCACGGGCGCCGCTGAGGCAGCCCAGGGAGTGGGAGGCCCCGACGCGGATCCGGTCCGCGGCGGGGCCTCCGTCATTCCGCTGCCCTTCTTGCGGTTCTGCCGGTCCCGCGGGTAGGACTCACCCCTGCCGGGTGAGAGCGGGGCGCGTTTCCGGCAGCCACTGACGCTGCGGACGTCCGACGGGTAGCGTGCCGGGACAGAGGCCTCCGAGAGACAGGGACGCTGGTGTCCAAGGAGCTGACGACGTCAGGACGTCCGGTCGCGGTGCCCCAGCTCGGGCCCGAGGCGCGGATGGTGCTCGACGTCGCCCTCGGGGTGGCCGGCGTGACTGTAGGGGTCGCCGTCGTGGCGGTGCGCACCGTCCACCGGGTGACGGCACCGGTGACCCGGTTGCTGTGGCACCCGCCGCTGGTGCCGACGCGGTTCCACCCGGCCACCGTCGTCGCCGACCTGGCCCGCACCGGGGGTGCCGACCGCGAGGAGCTGCGTCGGCGGGCCGAGGTGCTGTTGGACGCGTGGGTGCCCGCGCTGGTCGCCACGCTCGTCGAGCGGCTCGACCTCACCCAGCTGGTCGAGGACAACGTCGACCTCGACCAGATCGTCTCCACCGTCGACCTCGACGCCGCCGTGGCGCGGGTGGACATCGACGCCGCAGTCGCGCGGGTCGACCTCGACGGGGCGGTCTCGCTCGTGGACCTCGACGCGGTGGTGGCGCGGGTCGACATCGACGCCATCGTCGACCGCCTCGACCTGGACGCGGTGGCGGCCAGGCTCGACGTGGATGCCGTGGTGGCACGGGCCGACTTCGACGCCGTCATCGACCGGATCGACCTGGACGCCGTGGCGGCCAAGCTCGACGTGGATGCCGTGGTGGCACGGGCCGATCTCGACGCCGTCATCGAACGGATCGACATCGTCGGGATCATCGGCGAGGTGCTGGACGTCATCGACCTGCCGGCGATCATCCGCGACTCCACCGGCTCGATGGCCTCCGAGACGGTGCGCGGAGTACGGATGACCGGCATCAACGCCGACGACGCCCTCGGCCGGATCGTCGACCGGGCGCTGTTCCGACGCCGGCACCCCGACGCGTCGGGTGCGCCACAGTGACCGGCCCGGAGATCTCCCCGGTCCCCCGGGAGGCGCGGCCCTACCAGGGCCACTCGGCAGGGCTCGTGACCCGGATCGTCGCGAACACGATCGACGCCCTGGTCGTCGCGGCGATGGTCGGCGCGATCTACCTCGGGCTGGTTGCGTTCACGTTCCTTCTCGACCCGCGCACCTTCGTGTGGCCCAGCGGGCACTTCCTACTGGGCCTGACCACCGCCCTGTTCCTCGCGACCGTGTACCTGGCGCTGGGGTGGTGGCTGCTCGGCCGCAGCTACGGCGACCACGTCATGGGACTGCGCGTCGTGGATCGACGCGGGCGACGACTTGGGCCGCTGCGCGCTCTGCTGCGGGCCGCCTTCTGCGTGTTCTTCCCGATCGGGCTCTTCTGGTGCCTCGTGAGCCCGGAACGCCGCTCGATCCAGGACGTCGTGCTGTGGACCCGGGTGGTCTACGACTGGATCGCCCGACCCGGCGCGAGCCAGCGCAAGACCCTGTTGGGGGAGGCCCCCATGGCTCTGGGGCCAGCCGCCACCAGTGAGCCGCGCGAGCCCGTCCCCGAGCACGACGGCGACCGGACGCGCAGCCGTTACCGTCGGGAGGACCTCGAACAGTCACCTGACCCCGCCGAGCAATGAGGTCGGCCCGATGAGCACCGACACCACCGCGCGCACCGCGAGGGCCGGCAAGCTCGGCAGCCGGGAACCCGGACCCGCGGCGGACTCCGTGCACGCGGTCATCCGACTTGGAGCGCACTGACCCTCCACTTGCCGTCCTGGCCCACGAGCCGCACCGCGACGGCGCGAACCCGCGGCCCGTCGCTGACGACGACCGTGGCCTCGGCCACGCCGTCGGCCGGTTCGCAGACCCGCACCCGGATGACGCGCAGCCGCGGTCTGGTGCGGGGTGCGTTGCCCTCGGCGACCCGCCGGGCGACGAGGGCGCTGCGCCTGGCCACGACGGCGTAGACCTCGGGGCTGGTCCAGCGCAGCACCTGGGGCGCCGGCCGCACGCCGGTCATCACCTCGAGCAGGGCCAGGGTGATGCGACCGGCCCACGCCGTGGGGTCGGGAAGGTCGGCGCGCAGGGTGCGTTGCGGCCCGAAGAACTGCTCGTCGGAGGCCGCGGCGAAGTCGACCGCCAGGGTGTCCTGGATGTAGGGGGTGCGCCCCTCGCGCTCGGCGGTGGCCTGCCGGGAGCGGCGGATCGCCTCCTCGAGCGAGATCGGCGGCGGCAACGCCCGGCTCGGCGGGGTGACGTGCAGCAGACCGGCGCTCACGACACCACCCCCTCCGGGGCGCGAAGCACCTGGCCGGGTCGCAGCAGGTCGGGGTCGTCACCGACGACGCCTCGGTTTACCTCGAACCAGGCCGGCCACGCACGCGCGATCTCGGCGTCGGAGGCGTCCGGCCCGAGGTGGCGCGCCGCGATGGACCACAGGGTGTCGCCGCGTTGCACGACCACCTCGGCGGGGGCGTCGTGGGACGTGCCCCGTCGAGGTGCCGGGCTCAGGACCCGGAGGTCGGGCTGAGCCCGAACGACGGGAGCGTCGGGCGTCCACCCACGGGGGCTCGCGGTGGGCTCGTCGGCTGCCGGCGCCCTCTCGGGCTCCGGAAGTGGGGCGAACCCGGGTTCCGGAAGTGGGGCGAACCCGGGTTCCGGAAGTGGGGCGAGCTCGGGTTCCGGAAGTGGGGCGAGCCCGGGGTCGGTCAGTGGAGCGATACCCGGGCCGGGCAGGGGAGCGAAACCTGGGTCGGGTAGGGGATCGGAGGCGGCGTGCACGGCCGTAGCCGGTGCGGCCACCGACGCCCCGGGCGCGAGCCCTGCCACGAGCCCGACCCCCAGCAGAGCACCCACGGCGTGCCTGACCAGCCCCGGCGTGACGACGTCGGACACCCGGTCAGCGCCCCGGCCGACCGCCCCCGGCACCAGCGAGAGCAGCTCGAGCAGCACACCCAGCGCCAGCCAGCCGACCGCGACGAGGGCGGCGGAGGCCACGATCGCCGTCAGCGCCTCGTCGGGCCGGACGGGCACCCCGCGGACCGCAGCGTGCCCGGCATCCGCGGAGACGTTCCACAGCCACGGACCCAACGCCGCGGCGCCCGCAAGCACGGCCAACCCCCGCAGTAGCGACCTGTGTCGTTTGATGCTGTTTGATGACGTTTGCATGTGAATGACCGTAGATGAGGTCACTGACACCCGCAAGAGCCACGCACCTAGGCTGTGGACATGAGGTGGGAGGGGCTCTTCGCGGACCTCGAGGGGCAGCTGGCCGCGGAGCAACGCCGGGAGCGCGACGACGAGGTGGCCGAGCGCACCCGCCGCGAGCGCGCGCTCGTCACGCTCCCGGCCCGGTTGGCGGCGGCGGTGGGTGGGCCTGTGCGGATCATCCTGGTCGGAGGGCGCCAGGTCGACGGCGACCTCGAGGACCTGGGGGAGGACTGGGTGCTCGTGCGGATGCCCGTCGACGCCCACGAGGTGCTCATGCCGCTCGCGGCGGTGGTGACCCTGCGCTCGCTCGGGCCCCAGTCATCGCCCGCGCGCGCCGCCCGGCGGTTCGGGCTCGGTTACGCCCTGCGGGCGCTGTCGCGCGACCGCGCCACCGTGGTCATCTCGCTGGTGGGAGACGGCCCGCGACTGCTGGGGACGATCGACGCCGTGGGTGCCGACCACCTCGACCTCGCCGAGCACCCGGACGGGCTTCCCCGGCGCCGGGAGAACGTCCGGGCCGTGGCGACGGTGCCGTTCGCTGCTCTCATCGCGGTCGAGTCACGCCGCTGACTCCGCGTGGGTCCGAGCCCAGCACGGGTAACCCGTCGAGAGGTGGCTGGTGGTCGGACCCGAGGTGGTGGATCAGCCTCTCGCCACCCCGACCAGAACGAGGGGTGGCTGGTGGTCGGGCCCGGGCTCAGGAATCAGCCCCTCGCCACCCCCAGCCGTCGACCACGAGGGTCAGGCGTCGGGGGTGTCGTCCTCGGCCGAGCCCGGGTCGGCCCGGGTCGTGACCAGGTCGCGGGTCTCGGCGTACATCCGCTGGATGTACGCCTCCAGCTCGACCGTCTCGACCCGCCACTGGCCGCGGCCGCCGACCTTGATCGCCGGTAGGTCACCCGAGCGCACCAGCGCGTAGGCCTGGGCCGCGGAGATGTCGAGGATCTCGGACACCTCGGTGAGCGGGATGAAGCGGCGGGACACGTCGTCAGTGTGCCATCCACAGGCGCTGCCTCCGCCGAGGTTGTCCACAGGCGCGCCCGCTCCGGAGGCGAACCGCGCCATCCTCGACCACAATCGAGCGGCATGAGCGACCTGCCGACCCCGACCGCGTCCCGGGTGCGCGCCCCGTCGTGGCGCGACTCCCGGCTGCTCGTCGGGCTGCTCCTCGTGCTCGTCTCGACGGTGTTGGGCTCGGTCGTGGTCGCGCGCGCCGACGACCGGGTGCCGGTCTACGCCGCCAAGGGTGAGGTGGCGCCCGGGCAGCGGCTCACCGAGGCCGACGTCGTCCGCGTCGACGTGCTGCTCGGTGACGGCGCGGCGGGCTACCTCCCGGCCGATCGGCCGCTCGCCGGCGACACCTGGTCGCTGCGGGCCATGAAGCCCGGCGAGCTGATCCCGGCCTCGGGCGTCGGGTCGGCCGCAGCCGTCGACGTGCAGCAGGTCGCGCTGCTGGTCGACGCCACCTCGGCAGCGGCGATCTCGTCGGGCTCGGTCGTCGACGTCTACGTCAACCGGCCCAAGGAGGGCACGACCGTCGGGCTGCCCACGTACGCCGGGCCCGAGCGAGTGCTCGAGGCGGTGTCGGTGGTCCGGGTCGCCGGCGAGGACACCGTGCTCGGCGCGTCCGCCGAGACCAGGGCGGTGCACGTGATGGTGCCGCGCGACGCGGTGCGCGACATCGTGGCCGACGTCGACCTCGGCGCCCGCATCACCCTCGTGCCGGTGCCCGGCGGGGTGTCGGCGGCGCCGTCGTGACCAGCGTCCTGACCGCGGTCACCCACCGCCTCGAGGCCGAGTTCGTGCGGGTGATCGAGGGTGCGGACGACGTCACCCTCGTACGGCGCTGCGCCGACGTCGAGGAGCTGCTCTCGGCCGGCGCCGCCGGAGTGGCCCGGGTGGCGGTGGTCTCGCCGGACCTGCGCGGCCTCGACCGCGATGCGCTGCGCCACCTCGCGGGCCACGGGGTGCGGGTCGCCGGCCTGGTCGCGACCGACGACGACGAGGGCGAGCGGCGGCTGCGTCAGCTCGGGGTCGCGACGATCCTGCGCCCGGGCGACGACGCGTCCACGGTGGCCCATGCCCTCGTCGCGCTCGCGGGTGCCACGACGTCAGCGATGCCGGTGCACGACACCCCGGTTCGCGGCGGGTATCGCCCTCGGCCGGTGCGGGGGCCGACGGCGGCAGCCCCGCCGGCGACGCCACCGACGCCGACCCGCCCGTCCCCACCCCGGTCACCACGGTCTGGGGCCCGACCGGTGCCCCGGGCCGCACCACGGTCGCGGTCACCCTCGCTGCCCAGCTCGCCGCCGCCGGGGTGCGCACCCTGCTCGTCGACCTCGACACCTGGGGCGCCAGCGTGGCCCAGGTGCTCGGCCTGGTCGACGAGGCACCGGGCGTGGCCGCGGCGGCCCGCGCCTCCGAGCAGGGCACCCTCGACGTGCCCGGGCTGGCCCGGCTCGCGCCGGAGGTGGTGCCCGGCCTGCGGGTGCTCACCGGGCTGCCGAGGGCCGACCGGTGGCCCGAGCTGCGCGCCGCGGCGGTCGAGGACGTCCTGCGGCTGGCCCGCGGGGTGGCCGACCACGTGGTCGTCGACACCGGGTTCGCGGTGGAGGACGACGAGGAGCTCAGCTACGACACCGCCGCGCCACGCCGCAACGCGGCCACCCTCACCGCCCTCGAGGCGTCCGACCACCTCGTCGTCGTGGGCGCGGCCGACCCGGTCGGGTTGCAGCGCTTGGTGCGCGCCGTCCAGGACGTCGCCGTGCTGCCGTCGCCGCGGCCCACGATCGTGGTCACCAAGGTCCGCGCCTCGGTCGCTGGTCGTCGCCCCGAGCGCGCGATCGGTGACGTCCTGCGCCGGTTCGCCGGCATGGATGCCGTCCGCTTCCTCCCGTGGGCGCCGGACGAGTGCGACGCGGCCCTGCTGGCGGGGCGCTCGCTCGTCGAGGTCGCACCGCGGGCCGACCTCACCGTGGCCGTGGCCGAGCTCGCCGCCACCCTCGACCCGCGGGTGGCGGCGCCGTCAGCGAGTGGCCGCCGCACGGCATCCCGGGTGGGTCGGCGCGTTCGCGGTGACGACGGGGTCCGGCCTCGTCACAGGGTCACTCTGACCCGCCCCACCGTCTGACACGATAGGCCTGTGGCAGACCGGCTCAGCTCTCTCGACACCTCGTTCCTGCACCTCGAGGACGCGGCGACGCCGATGCACGTGGGGTCGGTGATGGTCTTCGACGCACCCATCGGGGGGTTCGACTACGAGAGCCTCGTGACGCTCATCAGCCAGCGCATCGCGCACGTCCCGCGCTACCGGCAGCGGATCAAGACGGTGCCGGGTGGGCTCGCGAACCCGGTGTGGGTCGACGACACCCACTTCGACATGAGCTACCACGTGCGCCGCAGCGCCCTGCCCCGGCCGGGCTCCGACGAGCAGCTCGAGGAGCTCGTCGCGCGCATCCAGCCCCGCCCGCTCGACCGCAGCCGCCCGATGTGGGAGGTCTACCTCGTCGAAGGACTGGCCGAGGACCGCTTCGCCATCATCACCAAGACCCACCACAGCCTCGTCGACGGCATCAGCGCGGTCGACATCGGCAACGTCCTGGTCGACGGCAACCCCACCGCCAGCGAGGGCGTGCTCACCACGTGGCGGGCCCGCCCCGAGCCCAGCGGTGCCGAGCTCGTCGTCTCGGCGATCTCCGAGGCGGCGCGCACCCCGAGCCAGGTCGTCGAGACCATCCAGCTCGGGGTCGCCGACGTCACCCACGCCATCGGCAAGGTGGCATCGGTCGCCGGCGACGTCATCTCGACCCTGGCCCGCGTCTCGGCCCGGCCGGCCCCCGAGTCGCCGCTCAACGCCACGGTCGGCCGGGCCCGCCGCTACGTGATGATCGGCACCGACCTCGAGGACTACCGCAAGGTCCGCACCCGGCTGGGTCGTGGCTCGTTCGCCGACGAGGTGACGGTCAACGACGTCATCCTCGCCACCATCTCCGGTGCGTTCCGCTCGTGGCTGCTCACCCGGGGCGAGTCCGTCTACCCGGGCACCACGATCCGCGCCATGGTGCCCGTGTCCGTCCACGCCGGCGACGACGCCCCGACCGGTGCCCAGGTCACCGCGTGCTTCGTCGACCTGCCTGTGGGAGAGCCCGGCCCGTCGATGCGCCTGCACCAGATCGCCTTCTCGATGCGCCAGCAGATGGAGGGCGGCTCGCGCCGCGCCGTGTCGGCCGACACCCTCTCCGGCCTGGGTGGCTTCGCCCCGCCGACGATGCACGCCCTCGGCGCCCGGCTCGGCGGGATGGTCTCGCGGCGCCTCTACAACGTCGTCATCACCAACGTGCCCGGCCCGCAGACCCCGCTCTACGCGGCCGGCGCGCGGATGGTCTCGACCTACCCGGTCACCCCGCTCGGCCGCGAGCAGGCCCTCTCGATCGGCCTGACCTCCTACGACGGCGGCGTCTACTACGGCCTGTACGCCGACCGCGACGCCATGCCGGATGCCGACGTGCTCGGCCGCGGCGTCGTCGACGCCCTCCACGAGCTGCTCGAGGCCCCGCGCGTCGGGAGCCGCTGACCGCCACCTCGCAGCCGACCACCGCCGACCACAGACAGGAACCGGTATGCCGCTCACCCGGGTCTACCTCCCACTGACCCCCGCCGACCTCGCCGGGCTCGCCGAGGGACGGCCCCTCGGCCCGGCGCCGAGGAACGCCCACGCCGTCACGCCGGCCCTCGGCAAGCCGGGGCTGGTCACCGACGAGGAGGAGCTCGAGCACACGGCCTGGGTCGCGGCCACCGAGGAGGCGGCCGGGGCGTCCGGGACCGAGCCCCGGCGGCGCGTCATCGCGGCGGCCGACGTCGACGCCGCAATCGTCGTGCACCCGACCTCGCCCGACGTGCCCTCGCGGGTCGAGGTGTCGGCTCCCGTCGAGCGGCGGCGCATCGTGTCGTTCCACGTCGACGAGGAGCGGGGATCCACGGAGCCGACCGACCTGCTCTGGTACGACGTCACCGAGCTCGCCGACGTGCGGGCCCTCGTCGACCAGCCCTGACCCGCCGCCGCCTCTGACTGAACGCCGCGCCTGACGACAAGGCGACCCTGGCACGGCGTCCCCGGGGCCGCGCGGGTTGCGTCGCGCGAAGCCGGGGCGCAAGAGTGGGGGATCCCGACGTCGAGACCCGAACGAGGAGCCCCACCGCATGGACGCTGTGACCCACGTCCCCACCCCCACCAACGAGACCGTGCTCGACTACGCCCCCGGGAGCCCCGAGCGGGCCTCCCTCGAGGTGGCGCTGGTCGAGCTGGCCGCGACGCGCCACGAGCTGCCGCACACCATCGGCGGCGCCCGCGTCACGGGGAAGGGGGAGCGGATCGAGGTCCGTCAGCCGCACGCGCACCGCAAGGTGCTCGGCGTGACCCGAGGAGCCACCAAGGCCGATGCCGGCGCCGCCGTCGATGCCGCGATCGCCGCCGCCCCGGCCTGGCGTGACCTCTCCTTCGACGACCGGGCCGCCATCCTGCTCAAGGCCGCCGACCTCCTCGCCGGGCCGTGGCGCGCGAGGATCAACGCCGCGACGATGCTGGGCCAGAGCAAGACGGCCTACCAGGCCGAGATCGACGCCTCGTGCGAGCTCATCGACTTCTGGCGCTTCAACGTGCACTTCGCCCGCCAGATCATGGAGGAGCAGCCGCCGGCCAACTCGCGCGGCCTGTGGAACCGCAGCGACTACCGCTCGCTCGAGGGCTTCGTCTACGCGGTCACCCCGTTCAACTTCACCGCGATCGCGGGAAACCTGCCCACCGCACCGGCGCTGATGGGCAACACCGTCGTGTGGAAGCCCTCGCACTCGCAGCAGCTCGCCGCGCAGCTGACCATGGAGCTGCTTGAAGAGGCCGGGATGCCGCCCGGCGTCATCAACCTGGTCACCGGCCACGGCCGCGAGGTGTCCGACGTGGCGCTGAGCCACCCGGAGTTCGCGGGGCTGCACTTCACCGGCTCCACGGCGGTCTTCCAGGGCCTGTGGCGCCAGATCGGCGAGAACCTGACGAGCTACCGGCACTACCCGCGCATCGTCGGCGAGACCGGCGGCAAGGACTTCGTGCTGGCCCACCCGAGCGCCGACCCCGACGTGCTGCGCACCGCGCTCATCCGGGGCGCGTTCGAGTACCAGGGGCAGAAGTGCTCGGCCGCCTCACGGGCCTACGTGCCGCGCTCGCTGTGGAAGGCCATCAAGCACGACCTCGCCGAGATCACCAACGGCCTGGCCGTCGGCGACGTCACCGACCTGTCCAACTTCATGGGCGCCGTCATCGACGACCGGGCGTTCGCCAAGCACAAGAAGGCGATCGACCGCGCGCACGCCACCAGCCACCTCGACGTCGTGGCCGGCGGCACCTACGACGACTCGGTCGGCTACTTCGTGCGGCCCACGGTCGTCGAGAGCAGCGACCCCACCGACGAGATGTTCAGCACCGAGTACTTCGGGCCGATCCTCGCCGTGCACGTCTACCCCGACCGCCAGTTCTCCAAGGTGCTCGACCAGATGGAGTCCGTCGCGCCCTACGCCCTGACCGGCGCGATCATCGCGCAGGACCGCGCCGTCATCGCGGATGCGACCCAGCGGCTGCGCTTCGCGGCAGGCAACTTCTACGTCAACGACAAGCCGACCGGCGCGGTCGTGGGCCAGCAGCCCTTCGGCGGCGGCCGTGCATCCGGCACCAACGACAAGGCCGGCTCCGCGGCCAACCTGATGCGCTGGACGTCGGTGCGCTCGATCAAGGAGAACTTCGTGCCCCCGAAGGCCCACGGCTACCCCCACATGGGCTGAGGCCCAACCCAGCTCAGCGGGCGAGCCACTCCCGCAGCAGCTCGATCTCGATGCGGATGGCCGCGTTGATCGGGTCGGCCGCCGCGCGCTCGAGCTTGCCGCCGATGAGCGGCACGTTCGCCTTGAGCTGGGCCTCGATCACCTCGAGGGTCTTGCTGCCGGCCGGCTCGAGCCGCACGGTGCCCTTGAGCGTGAGCGGTGCGCCCTTGATGTGGATGTCGACCAGCGAGCTGCGTGAACCGTCGGGGCCGGGGCTGCTCCAGTCGAGCACCTCGATGATCGTGAGGTGGTCCCCGACGAACGAACGGGCCATGTCGGGCAGCGAGTCGGACGGCAGCTGGCGCTCGGTGTGCACCCGGCGCCCGTCCACGCCACCGCCGACCTTCACGGTGTAGACACCGTTGTCGGTGGTGGCGGCGCACTTGGCCTCCTGGAAGGCCGGGTCGGTGAGCAGGGCGTGGACCTCCTCCACCGTCCCGTTCAGCTCCTCACGCGTCGACAGTCGCACCGTTGGTCCTCTCGCTGGTCAGTGCGGCGATCCTCTCATCCACCGCGCAGCCGGTGCGAGACGTCCGACAGCCCGGTCGTCGACTCACGCAGCACGCCGAGCACCCAGTCACGGCGGCGGCGGTGCTGGGCCAGCACCAGGTCGAGCTCGGCCTGCAGCGAAGCCTGCGTCGCCGCGCGCGCCCGGTCGGCCTCGGCGTCGGCCGCGCCGGTGACGCCCCAGCCGATCTCGACGCTGCCGTCGCGAACCTCCAGCCCCGCGGCTCGGGCCCGCTCCGTCAGGGCACGCCCGCGGGCCACCAGGTCGGCCAGGTCGGTCGCGTGGTCCTGCAGCACCCGGCCCACCCGGTCGAGCTGGGCGGCGGTGGTGTCGGTGGCCGCGGCCAGGTCCGCGGCCCGGCGGCGGGTCGAGGCCGAGGTGCGCCCCGCCCATCCGTCACCGAGCCGGTCGGATGCCGTGCGCACGCCGGTCGCGTGGTCGCCGAGCCGCTCGGCCACCGAGCGCGCGGTGCCCGCACAGGCCGACAGGGATGCCGGGTCACCCGGCACGACGCTCACGACCGGCCCTCCACGTCCAGCGGCGCGTCGCCGGCCACGGCATCCGGGCGGTCGCCGTCCCCCGTGAGCGCCTCGGGGGGCGCGGCATGACGATTCAGCGCGGAGGAGAGGTCGGCCGCCTGCTCCCCGAGAGCGCGCAGGGTGTCGGCCACCTGGTCGAGCCAGTCGTCGAGCACGCGCTGTGGCCGCGGCTCGCCGGTGACGACGAGGCAGGCGAGCACGTCGTCCTCGGCCGCGGTCACCGTGGCGCGCAGGTCGTCGAGTCGAGCGACGGCGGCACGGGCGAGCTCCGGGTCGGGTCCGAGGGGCACCCCGCCACTGTAGGCATTACCGGCGAGGGGGCCGCGAGGTTACCCACAGGCCCGGAGCCCGCGGCCAGGCCCGACCAGTCCCCGGTCGACCAACCGGTCGGAGCGCGGACGCCGGGGCGGGCCTGCGGGGCCCGACGGTGTCGGCGTAGGGTCGCCGGGTGGCCATCGACGACCGCGCCGACGTCCTGCCGGACGCCGCCCCGAGCACTCGCTCCGACGGGGCCGACGACGCGCGCTCCGACGACGCGCTCGGTGCCGCCGCCGTCGAGCTGACCGCCGAGCTCGTGGCCATCGACTCGGTGAACTCCGGCCTGGTTCCCGGTGCCCCCGGTGAGGCCGCGATCGTGCAGCACCTGCGGAACAGGCTGCAGCCCAACGGGTTCACCACGCACGTCGTCACCGCTGCCGGGCACGACGACCGGCCGAGCCTGGTCGCCATCGGCCCGTGCACCACGCCGGGCCCGACCGTCGTGCTCACCGGGCACCTCGACACCGTCGGCGTCGAGGGCATGCCCGATCCGTTCACCCCGACCGTCGAGGCTGACCGCCTCAGCGGGCGTGGCGCGAGCGACATGAAGGCCGGGGTCGCGGCGATGGTCGTCGCCGCTGAGGAGCTCGCCCGGCGAGGCGCACCCGGCCGCGTCGTGCTCGCCCTCGTCGCCGACGAGGAGGACGCCAGCGTCGGTGCCGAGGCCGTGCTCGATGCGCTGCCCGATCTCGACGTTCATCCGGACGTCGCCGTCGTCGGCGAGCCGACCTGGCTGGCGATCACCGAGAGCCTGCGTGGCTACGCCCTGGTCGAGGTGACGCTCAGCGGCCGCGCCGCCCACTCGTCCCAGCCCGACCTGGGCGTCAACGCCGTCGCCCACCTCGGGCGGCTCCTCGTCGCCGTCGAGCAGCGCGACGCGGAGCTCGGCGAGGGCGGTGCCTCGCTGATGGCCACGGTCGCCTCGGGCGGCGACTCCCCGTTCGTCCTGGCCCGCTCGGCCCGGGTGCTGGTCGAACGGCGCACGGTGCCGGGCGAACGCTCCGACGCCGCCGTCGCCGAGGTCGAGCAGCTGCTCGCAGGCCTGCGAGCGAACGACAACACCCTCGACGGCGCGACGACGCTCGTGATCGCCCGCGAGCCGTGGCGGCTCGACGCGCACGGCCCGGCCGCCTCACTGTCGGCTGCCCTCGAAGCGGCGCTAGCAGCCACCGCTGTCGAAACGCCTGTGCCGCAACGCTTCCACGCGCCCTACTGGATGGAGGCACCGCTGTGGCAAGCGGCCGGCATCCCGGCCCTGGTCTGCGGGCCCGCTGGAGGTGGGCTGCACGCGTCCGACGAGTGGGTCGACCTCGACCAGGTGCGGCGGTATGCCGTCGCCCTCACCGGCGCGGTCGCGAGCTGGGCGGCCGAGCATGCCCACTGACCCACGACGGTTGCGGGAGGACGCGCCGCTGCTCGACGCCTGGCTGCGTTTCCAGGAGCAGGCGCCCACGCCGTTCACCATCCCCGGGCACAAACACCGGCGCGACCTCGTCGGTGACGTCGTGGCCGGGGACGTGCCGCTGTACGCCGGCCTCGACACGATGAAGCTGGCGCGCGGGGTGGTCGCGGACGCCGAGATGCGCGCCGCGTTGCTGTGGGGAGCCGACCTGTGCCGGTTCTCGGTGGGGGGCTCGACGCACGGCAACCAGGCCCTGGCGCTCGCCGTGGCCCGGCCGGGCGACCGGGTGGTCGTGGCCCGCACGCTGCACCGCTCGATGCTCCTCGGGCTGGTGCTGGCCGGCCTGGAACCCGTGTGGCTGCGACCGGAGGTCGACACCGGCCACGGGCTCCCGATCGGGGTCACCGCCACGGCCCTCGAGGCCGCCCTGGCCGCAGCGCCCGACGCCCGGGCCGTCTTCGTCGGCGACCCGTCCTACGTCGGCACCGTCGGCGACGTGGGCGGGCTGGCCACGGTGGCGCACCGGCACGGCATCCCGCTCGTCGTCGACGCCGCGTGGGGCGCCCACCTCGGGTTCCACCCGGCCCTGCCGCCGCACGCGCTCGCCGCGGGTGCCGACGCCCTCGTGACCAGCGCCCACAAGGCGCTCCCCGCCTGGTCGCAGGGCGCCCTGGTGCTGGGCCGCAGCCGCCGGATCGGGCGGGCCCGCTTCGACGCCGCCGTCGAGGCAACGGCCACGACCAGCCCGTCGGGAGCGATCCTGGCCAGCATCGACGCCGCCCGTGCCCTGCTCCAGCGCGACGGCGAGGCCCTGCTCGGCCCGGTCATCGAGGCCGTGGCGACCGTGCGTGAGCGGCTCGCCCGGGTGCCCGGGCTGGTCGTGCTCGACGGCCCCGGGGTCGACCCGATGCGGCTCACCCTGGTGCTGCCCGGCACGGGGGCCGACGGCAACGCGGTCGAGGCCGACCTCCTCGCCCGCGGGATGCCGGTCGAGATGGCCGACCGCGACACCGTCGTCGCGATGGTGACCCTCGCGGACACCCCCGAGGGGCTCGTCGACCTCGCGGTCGCCCTCGTGGAGTCGGTCGACCGGCACCGGGGGAGCCCCCGACCGGTCGTGACGTCCGGTGTCTGGGCTGTCGACCCGGTCACGGTCACCAGCCCGCGGGAGGCCTTCTTCGCGCCACGGGAGAGCGTCGCGATCGAGCAGGCCGTGGGTCGGGTCAGTGCCGAGCTGGTCGCGCCGTACCCGCCGGGCATCCCGGTGCTCGCGCCGGGCGAGGAGGTCACCCTCGACGCGGTCGACGCGCTGCGGGCGGCCCGGGTGGCCGGGAGCCGGATCGCCTACGCCGCGGACCCGACCGTGCACACCCTCGACGTCATCGCCGAGTAGCCCCGGGTTTCCGACCTCGTTGGGGGCACCTGCGGAAGTGTCCCGCCCACGAGACACGGCCCGCACCCGCGCGGACCGGAGCACCCAGCCGGAGTGGATAGGCTCGGGCGCGGACACGACGGTGTGTCCCGCCGTACCCGGTGAGTAGCGACGAAGGAGTGCAACCGCACCATGTCGACCCCCCTGGACCGCACCCGCGAGGACGTCCTCGCGCCGATCGCAGCAGCGTTCGAGGAGGCAGTGCCGGACGGCGGGGGAGCCGAGTTCGTCGCCCGCTACTTCCGGCACGTGCCGCTGGACGAGCTGACCTCGCGGACCCCCGACATCTACGCCGGTGCGGCGGCCAGCCACCTCGAGCTCGCCCGCCAGCGCCCGGCCGGCGTGGCCAACGTGCGCGTCTACAACCCGAGCACCGACGTCGACGGCTGGTCCAACGCCCGCACCGTCATCCAGATCGTCACCGACGACATGCCCTTCCTCGTCGACTCGGTGACCGGGGCCCTGGTCACCGCCGGCATCGACATCCACCTCATCGTCCACCCGCAGCTCGTCGTCAGCCGCGACGCAGCCGGCGTGCTCGAGCACGTCGTCCCCCGCGACGTGACCGGCAAGAAGGCCAACATCGCCGTCGGCGAGCTCGCCGAGTCCTGGATGTTGCTGTCCATCGACCGCGAGAGCGACGAGGAGCGCCGGGCGGCGCTCGAGCGCACCGTCCGCGACGTGCTCGAGGACGTGCGGCAGTCGGTCGAGGACTGGCCGAAGATGCGCAGCAAGTGCCTGGTGCTGGCCGCCGAGCTCGAGGGCTCCCCGCCGCCGGTCGTCGAGGCCGACGAGACCGCGCTCGCCATCCGCTTCCTGCGCTGGATGGCCGAGGACCACTTCACCTTCCTCGGCTACCGCGACTACACCCTGAAGGCGACGCCGGAGGGCGAGGTGCTCGCCCCGGTCACCGGTTCGGGTCTGGGCCTGCTGCGCTCCGACCCGCCGCTGGGCCAGGAGCCCGTCGTCCTCAGCGCTCAGGCGTCCCAGAACGCCCATGCGCCTCAGATCCTCGTGCTCACCAAGGCCAACTCGCGCTCCACGGTGCACCGCATCGCCCACCTCGACTATGTCGGGGTCAAGGCCTACGACGCGAACGGCGAGGTCGTGGGGGAGCGGCGCTTCCTCGGGCTCTACGCGTCGACGGCCTACACCGAGTCGGTCCATCGCGTGCCGCTGGTCGCGGAGAAGGTGCAGGCGGTGCTCGACCGCTCGGGCGTCGCCCTCGACAGCCACACCGGCAAGGACCTCCAGGAGGTGCTCGAGACCTACCCGCGCGACGAGCTCATCCAGGCCAGCGTCGAGCAGCTGTACGACACCGCCATGGCGGTGACGCAGCTCCAGGAGCGCCGCCGCACCAAGCTGTTCGTCCGCGAGGACGACTTCGGCCGCTTCGTCTCCTGCCTGGTCTACATCCCCCGTGACCGGTACAACACGAGCGTGCGGCTGCGGATGGCCGACATCCTCAAGGAGATCTTCGGGGGCGAGTCGGTCGAGTTCAGCGCGCGGGTCAGCGAGTCGGCGCTGTCCAGGCTGCAGTTCGTCGTCCGGGTCCCGAGGGGCCGGCGGGTGCGGATGCTCGACCAGGCAGAGCTGGACTCCCTCGAACAGCGACTGGTCGAGGTCGCCCGCACCTGGTCCGACCGACTCGGCGACGCCCTGCGCTCGACGCACGGCGAGGAGGCCGGCGACCGGCTCATGGACCGGTTCGGGCGCGCGTTCCCCACCGCCTACGAGGAGACGTTCACGGTCAACCAGGGCCTGGCCGACGTCGCCCACCTCGACCAGCTCGGGGACGGCCACGGCACCAGCGTCGCGCTCTACCGACCAGCCGACGCGCCGGACGACGTCCGCCGGTTCAAGCTGTTCCGCGTTGACCCGCTGAGCCTCACCGACATCCTGCCGATCTTCACCCACATGGGCGTCGAGGTCGTCGACGAGCAGCCCTTCGAGGTGGCCCGCGCCGACGGCACCGACCTGCACGTCTACGACTTCGGCCTGCGCGTGCCCGACGCCGCCATCTGGGAGGAGTGCCCGCACGACAAGCTGCGTGAGCTGTTCGAGGGCGCCGTCGCCGCCGTCTGGGACGGCCGTGCCGAGAGCGACGGCTTCAACCGGCTCGTGCTCGCCGCCCAGCTGACCTGGCGCCAGGTCGTGGTGCTGCGAGCCGTCGCGAAGTACCTGCGCCAGACCCGCGCCACCTTCTCGCAGAACTACCTCGAGGACGCCCTCGTCTCGCACCCGGCGATCGCCCGCGACCTCGTCGCCCTCTGGCAGACCCGGTTCGACCCGCAGCGGTTCGTCGGTGGCGCCAGCGACGAGCGCACCGCCGCCGAGGAGGAGATCGCCGAGCGGGTGGTCGACGCCCTCGACGAGGTGTCCTCGCTCGACCACGACCGCATCATCCGGGCGTTCCTCGGCGTCATCCGGGCCGGCCTGCGGACGAACTTCTACCAGCCCGGGGCCGACGGCGAGCCGAAGACGTACGTCTCCCTCAAGCTGAACCCCAAGCTGGTGCCCGACCTGCCGGCCCCTCGTCCGCAGTTCGAGATCTGGGTCTACAGCCCCCGCGTCGAGGGTGTGCACCTGCGCTTCGGCCCGGTCGCCCGAGGCGGGCTGCGCTGGTCCGACCGGCGTGAGGACTTCCGCACCGAGGTGCTCGGCCTGGTCAAGGCGCAGATGGTCAAGAACGCCGTCATCGTGCCGACCGGCTCCAAGGGCGGCTTCTACCCCAAGCAGCTGCCGGACCCCGCGGTCGACCGCGAGGCGTGGCTGGAGGAGGGCAAGGCGGCCTACCGGATGTTCATCTCCGCGCTGCTCGACATCACCGACAACCGCGTCTCGGGCTCGGCGGTTCCGCCCGAGCACGTGGTGCGGCACGACGGCGACGACGTCTACCTCGTCGTCGCGGCCGACAAGGGCACGGCCACCTTCTCCGACATCGCCAACGGGGTGGCGCAGTCCTACGGCTTCTGGCTCGACGACGCGTTCGCCTCCGGCGGCTCGGCCGGCTACGACCACAAGGCGATGGGCATCACCGCCCGTGGCGCCTGGGAGTCGGTCAAGCGGCACTTCCGCGAGATGGGCGTCGACACCCAGAGCAGCGAGTTCACCGTGGTCGGCGTCGGCGACATGAGCGGTGACGTGTTCGGCAACGGCATGCTGCTCTCCGAGCACATCCGCCTGGTCGCCGCCTTCGACCACCGGCACGTCTTCGTCGACCCGACGCCGGATGCCGGGGCCTCCTTCGCCGAGCGCCGTCGCCTCTTCGACCTGCCGCGCTCCTCGTGGGACGACTACGACAAGTCGCTGATCTCCGCCGGTGGCGGGGTCTTCCCGCGCAGCCTGAAGTCGATCCCGGTGTCGCCGGAGATGGCCGAGGCGCTCGGCATCAAGGGCGTGGAGAGGATGACCCCGGCCGAGCTGATCCACGCGATCCTGCTCGCCCCGGTCGACCTGCTGTGGAACGGCGGCATCGGCACCTACGTCAAGGCGTCCACCGAGGACCACCTCTCGATCGGCGACCGCGCCAACGACGCCATCCGGGTCGACGGCAAGCAGCTACGGGTCAAGGTGGTCGGCGAGGGCGGCAACCTCGGTCTGTCGCAGCTGGGTCGGATCGAGGCGGCGTTCTGCGGGGTGCGGGTCAACACCGACGCCATCGACAACTCGGCGGGCGTCGACACCTCCGACCACGAGGTCAACATCAAGATCCTGCTCGGCGAGGTGGTCCGCCAGGGCGACCTCACCATCGAGCAACGCAACGAGCTGCTCGCCTCGATGACCGACGACGTCGCCGAGCACGTGCTGCGCGACAACTACGAGCAGAACGTGCTGCTCGGCAACGCCCGGGCACAGGAACACTCGATGGTGAGCGTGCACGAGCGGCTGATCCACTGGCTCGAGGCCCGCGGCGACCTCGACCGCGGCCTGGAGTTCCTGCCGACCGACGCCGAGATCGAGAAGCGGGCGCACGACGGCCTGGGCCTGAAGTCGCCGGAGTTCTCGGTGCTCGTGGCCTATGCCAAGCTCGCGCTCAAGGAGGACATCCTCGCGAGCTCGATCCCGGACGACCCCTACTTCGAGCGCACCCTGGCCGACTACTTCCCCCCGAAGATCCGCGAGAAGTACACGGGCGAGCTGGCCGGGCACCCGCTGCGCCGCGAGATCGTCACGAACGCGGTGGTCAACTCGATGGTCAACCGGGGCGGCATCACCTTCGCCTTCCGGGCGCAGGAGGAGGCCGGGGCCACCCCCGAACAGGTCACCCGGGCGTTCGTCGTCTGCCGTGAGGTCTTCGGGCTGGGCGACTACGTGCGCGAGGTCGAGGCCCTCGACAACGTCGTGCCCACCGCGGCCCAGACCGCGCTGTACCTCGAGTTCCGCCGGCTGCTCGACCGGTCGGTGCGGTGGTTCCTCACCTCGCGGCCGTCGGCGCTCGACATCGGCGCCGAGATCGAGCGGTTCTCCGGCATCGTGCGCGACCTGCGCACCCAGGTGCCCACTCTGCTGCGCGGCGAGGAGAAGCGTCGTCTCGAGCGCAAGGCCGCCGAGCTGGCCAAGGCGGGGGTGCCGGAGGAGCTCGCGTTGCGCGCGGCATCCCTGCTCGACTGGTACTCGCTGCTCGACATCGTCGACATCGCGACCGACACCGGCCGCGAGCCGACCGACGTGGCGCCGCTGTACTACCTGGTCTCGGAGCGGTTCGGCATCGACGCGATGCTCGGCAAGGTCACCCGCCTGCCCCGTGACGACCGCTGGGACTCCCTGGCCCGCGGCGCGTTGCGCGACGACCTCTACGTCGTGCTGGAGTCGCTGACCCGCTCGGTCATCGAGGCCGGCCCCGCCGACGCCGAGCCCGCCGCGCAGTGGGAGGCGTGGGAGAAGGCCAACAAGGACTCCATGCAGCGCAGCAAGACCGCGCTGTCGGCGATCCGGCGGCTCGACCACCCCAACATCGCGGCCCTGTCGGTCGCGCTGCGCACGCTGCGCTCGGTGATCCGGGTGGGCGCCAGCACCTGACCCGTGCCCTGCGCCGGCTCATTGTGGATCGCCCACCTGCGCAGGCCCACCCGGGCCCGATCGACGTGGGCGATCCGCACGACGTCGGGTGGGTGCCCGGGAGGTGGGCGGCCGGCATCCGGCTCGTGGTCGTGACCTAGGGTGGCGCGCGTGAGCACCCTCGCCGAGATGCTGCGCGACACGACCACCCTCGAGCCGGCCGAGTCCGAGTGGCTGCACCTGCTCGCCGGCGACTGGCAGCTCGTCTCCGACCTGTCCTTCGCCGACCTCGTGCTGTGGGTGCGCGGCGGCCTGGACGGCTGGCGGGCCGTGGCCCACGTGCGGCCGAACACCGGCCCGATGGTCTTCTACGACGACATCGTCGGCAGCTCGTCGAGCCGCTCGCGCGCCTCGATGCTCGACGAGGCCGCCCGCTCGCAGCGGATCGTGGCCAAGGCCGTGCCCACCATCCGGGAGGACATGTCCATCCGCGAGGATGCCGTGCCCGTCGTGCACGGCGGGCGCACCATCGCCGTCGTCACCCGTCACGCGAACCTCACCGGTGGCCGCACCCCCAGCCGGCTCGAGCTCACCTACCGAGACCTCTCCGACTCGATCATGCGGATGGTCGCTGCCGGCGAATTCCCCTCCACCGCGTCGCCGACGGGCATGCGCCGCGGCGCCCCACGCGTCGGCGACGGCGTCATCCACCTCGATGCCGAGGGCCTGATCAAGTACGCCAGCCCGAACGCGGTGTCGGCCGTGCACCGGATGGGTCACGTCGGTGACGTCATCGGCGAGGTGCTGGCTCAGGTCGTCACCGACCTCGTCTCGCGCAGTGGTGCGAACGTCGACGAGTCGTTGGCGGTCGTCGCGACCGGGCGGGCCGCGTGGCGGTCCGAGGTGGAGACGGCCAGTGCGACGATCACCATGCGCGCCATCCCGCTGACCTTCGGCGGGGTGCGCACGGGTGCGATGGTGCTGGTGCGCGACGTGTCCGAGCTGCGCCGGCGCGAGCAGGAGCTGCTCACCAAGGACGCGACGATCCGCGAGATCCACCACCGGGTGAAGAACAACCTGCAGACCGTCGCGGCGCTGCTGCGGCTGCAGGCCCGGCGGGTGACCGACGACGCGGCCCGGGCCTCACTCGAGGAGGCGGTGCGCCGGGTCGGCACGATCGCGCTGGTGCACGAGACGCTCAGCCAGGGCTTCGACGAGACGGTGGACTTCGACGAGATCGCCGTGCGGGGGCTGCGGGCGGTCGTCGAGGTGGCCACTCGCGAGCACCGGGTGGAGTCGACCTTCACCGGCAGCTTCGGGCGGATGCGCGCCGAGGACGCCACCGCGCTCGCGATGATCATCTCCGAGCTGGTGCAGAACGCCGTCGAGCACGGGCTGGAGGCCCGCGACGGCAAGGTCGAGGTGGCCGTGACCCGGCAGACCCTCGACGGAGGCGTGGAGCAGCTGACCGTGATCATCACCGATGACGGGGTCGGGCTGCCGGCCGGGTTCAGGCCGTCGCTGGCCGGGCTGGGCACGCAGATCGTGACGTCCCTGGCGAACGACCTCAAGGGCCGGATCCGCTGGGAGAGCCACGAGCCGAGCGGTACCCGGGTCGAGTTCGTGGCGAGGCTGCGTCCGCTGAGGTAGGACGAGGCCGTCGGTCGGCGGTGCTGGGCTCAGCCGGCGCGACGGGCGCGGGCGTTACGACGCTTGAGCGCGCGGCGCTCGTCCTCGGACATGCCGCCCCAGACACCGGCGTCCTGGCCCGACTCGATGGCCCACTTCAGGCAGGTGTCGACCACCTCACACCGGCGGCAGACAGCCTTGGCCTCCTCGATCTGAGCGATCGCCGGGCCGGTGTTCCCAATCGGGAAGAACAGCTCGGGGTCCTCGTCGAGGCAGGCAGCGCGGTCGCGCCAATCCATGAAGGGTGCTCCTTGTCGCGGGGGTATGCGGGGGGTCGAGCGCCTGCGGAGGGTGGTGCAGACGCGCGGTGGATGCGTCGTTGCAGCCGGAACGGACGTCCACAGCACAGACGTCCGTGCCGCCACACTACCCGGGTGGTCCCAATCCGTGAAGAACACGGGGTGTGACAGTCCTGACAGGTGGACGGGTTCTAGGTCGTACCCTCGCTCAACGGACGCGGGGGTGGCCCGTGTTCCCTACCCCGCTGACTAGGGTGTATGCCGTGCCAGACCCCTCCTTTCGCGGCCCCCGCCGCCTTGCCGCGCTGCTCACCGGGGTGCAGGCGCTCGCCCTGGCCGGCTTCGCGGTGTACTACGTCGTCGAGCTCGTGCTCGGCGAGGGCAGCGACGCGATCCGGGTGCTGATGTCAGCCTTGCTGATCCTGGTGGCCGCCGCCGGACTGGGCGCCCTGGCCCGTGGCTGGCTCGGTGTCGCCGGGTGGCCGCGCACCCCGACCATCGTCTGGAACGCGCTGCTCGTGCCGGTCGGCATCAGCCTGATCCAGGGCAGCAAGGCGGCCATCGGGTGGGTCGTGATCGTGGTGGCGATCGTGGCCATCGGGGCGGCATGGCTCGCACGCGATCCCGAGACCGAGGTGCTCCCGGGGAGCGACCTGCCCGACTGAGCCCTCGGCCAGGAGCACCTGGACCTCGGTCGCCGCACCGCTCGCGACGAGCACCCCGCGCCCCGGCAGCCGCGGGATGCCGTCCGGCAGCGGTATCGCGACAAGGCTGCGGTCCGCGGTGGTCGGGTTCAGCACCAGGCAGCACCCGTGGCGAGCCGCCTCGACGTCGATCCCGCTGAACCGCGTCGCGAGGGCGGTCGTCGAGGTCGACATAACGGCGAGCCCACCATCCCGGTCGACCAGGCCGATGATCTCGCGCAGCACAGGAGCGAGGCCGCTGTCGCCGAGCCGGTCTGCGTCGTCGACGCACAGGGCCAGGTCGTGGTGTCGGCGCCTGAGCCGTACGAGGCCCTCGGGGTCACCCGAGTCGATGACGACCGACCCGGGTGGCCACGGCATCCGGCCGGCGTCTGCTGCCCGGGTCACGGCGACGACGAGGCGACCTTCGGCACACAGGGATTCGGTGACCACCCGTAGCGCGTTGGTGCGCCCGGACCGCGGTGGCCCGACGACGAGCAGCCGGCGGCCGTCCAGGTCGGGTCGCCACCAGCAGGCGCCGCCGTGGTCGCCGCCGACGCCGAGCAGCACGCGACCGTCGCGGTGGCCGGGGTCGCCCGACGGGGGCTTGGGTCGGCGCTCGACCCCGGCTCTCCGGACGACCGCCGGCAGGGGGGTCCACCGCCACGCGTCGTCCTCGGCTGGCCTGGGGGCGGCCTCGAGCGCCACCGTCGCGGTGTCGTCCGGGGTTGCCCGGGCGAACTGCACCTCGCGTTTGTCGTGCACCCGTACGGCCCGGCCGGGGGGTGGGTCGCGGGGCGCGTCGGTGGCGCGCAGCCCGGCGAGCGCCGCGTCGAGCGGGTCGATGCTGCCCAGCAGGAAGGTGCGCCCGGCGACCTCACCCCAGCGCGGGTGCAACAGGCTGCGCCCTCCCGACACGGCCCCGAGGACGCCGACCGACCGACCGTCGCGCAGAACCCGCAGGAGCGTGCGGACCAGCTCATCGGGGTCGTGCGCGGGCTGGGCCTCGACGAGCTGGTCCCAGCCGTCGATCAGCACGAGGGTGGTCGGTCGCCGTGGGGTTGGCACCGATGAGCGGCCGGGTGCGGGTGAACCCAGGCGCCGGTCCACCTCCTCGCGCAGGTGTCGGACGAGGGCAGCGCAGGCCCGCTGGTCGTCGGTGCGTGCGCTCGTTCCCAGGTGGGGGAGGGCGTCGAGGTCGGCCATCGACCCGTGCGTGTCGATGACGTGAACGTGCAATGCGTCCGGGCCGGACCCGGCGGCCGCCGTGAGCGCCAGCGCCCGCAGGGCCGTCGTGCGCCCGCTGCCCGACCCACCGGAGAGCAGCCAAGGCCCGTCGGCGGCGTCCCACGCGAGCGGGGTCATCCGTTGCAGGTCTGGTTCGTCGACGAGGCCCACCACGCGGGGTCCATCAGCTGGACCGGGTGTCGCTCAGCGCGAGGGTCGGCACCAGCGGGGGGAGCGGCGCCAACCAGGGCGCCCGCGGTGGGCGGCCCCCGAGGAGTCGGTGAGCGCCGCGCACCGCCTCGACCACTCCCGAGGCCGAGCCGGGCTCCGCGTCGTCGACCTGCTGCGCCGGTTCGACGACCTCACCCCCGGTCGCACGGGCGCGCACGGTGAGCCCCGCGACGCGGTGGACCCTGGGTGCCTCCACCGTCGCCGCCTGGAAGGTGACCAGGGCCCCGTCGGCCCCACGCGCCATCGCGCGTCCCGGCGTGCTGGGTGCGATACCCGCGGCCGACCCGTCGTCGAGGACGTCGACCGAGTCGGCCCGGTCACGCACCCGGAAGGCGATGCGCAGCGAGACGTTCGCCTGGACCTCCGCGCTGACCGCCCCGGACGGCCGTTGGGTCGCCAGGACGAGATGAACCCCGAGGGACCGGCCGAGGGCGGCGAGCCGGACCAGACCGGTCACGAACTCGGGTAGCTCCTCGACCAGGGCCCGCAGCTCGTCCACCACGACGACGAGCCGCGGAACCGGCTCGGAGTCGGCGGCGCGGACCCGGTGGTAGGCCTCGAGGTCGTTCGCGCCGACCGCGGCGAGGAGCCGCTCCCGGCGCCGCAGCTCGGCCCGCAGCGAGGCCAGGGCGCGCGAGACCAGGTGGTCGTCGAGGTCGGTGACCAGGCCGACCACGTGGGGAAGGCCGGCGCACGGACCGAACGCGGCGCCGCCCTTGAAGTCGACGAGGACGAAGGTGACCTCCTCTGGCGGGGACGCGATCGCCAGGGAGGTGACCAGCGTGCGGAGGAACTCCGACTTTCCCGAGCCTGTTGTGCCGCCGACGAGCACGTGCGGGCCGTCGCGGCAGAGATCGATCACGAACGGCCCATCCGGCCCTGAGCCGACGACCGCAGCCGGCGTGGGCCTCGCCCGTGGCGCAGGACCACCGGCGGCAGCCCTGGCCCGCCACCCGTCGGCCACCCGGGACGCAGTGACCTCCGCTCCGCCGCGCGCGTCGGTGAGGGTGAGCCGGGACGGCATCCGTCCTCCGGTCGTCGGGTCGCCGCACCGCAGGGGAGCGAGCGCCCGGGAGAGCCGGTCAGCCCACCACGGCCCCACCAGGTCGGGCACGAACGAAACGGGCCCGCCGCGGCCGTCGTAGACGTGCTCACCCTCGACCCGGTGCACGACCGCCCCACATCCAGCCGGAAGCTCCCCCCGGCCCGGCGCCCCCGCGAGCACGAGCCCCCCGGCCGCCAGGGCTGCACGCACGAGTTCATCCGTCCCCGGCCCCGACCGGGGAACCACCAGCAGGCACAACGGTCCGGCTCGATCACGACGACCGTCGCCGTCGCGCTCCCGAGCCTCACTGGCGGTCTCCGGCCGGGTCCAGGACACGTCGCCGGCGTGTGGCAAGCGGGCCGCCCACGCCCACCCCGGGTCGGGTGAGGCCACCGACACGACCAGCTCGTGAGGGGCGTTGGCCGTGCACAGCTGCCCGACCAGGCCCGAGAGCACGCCGTCGGTGGTGGCGGGCGCCCCGATGACGCCGAGGCACGCCACCTCGGCGAGGTCGACGACCAGCGGCGCACGCGCGACCGCCGGGTGGGTGCGGGTGGATCCCTCGACCCACGTGACGCGCGTGGGCACTTCACCCAGCCCGAGCCGGACCCTCGCGGAGCCACCTCCACTCCAGACTCCGGAGAGCCGCTGCTCGGCGCTCGCAAGGACCGCGGCCGGGTCCGGATGAGCGCGGTCGAGCCGCTCCGTCTCGCTGCGCAGCGCGTCGGCGAGCCGCTTTCGCGCCTCGCTCAGCGCGGCCGAGTGCTCCGTGAGCTCACGGCGGTGCGTGCGCCCGGACCCCCACCGGTCGCCGAGCGCACCGGCGAGCAACGAGACCGGTCCGAGTGCCGCGAAGAGCAGCAGCTGAGGTCCGAGGAAGACGGCGAGGGCGATCGCCACGGGCACCGGCGCCACTGCGGCGATCCACGGGACCCGAGTCCGTGGACGCTCGGGTGGGGCGGCGGGACAGTGGATCTCGACGTCGTCGGTGCTCGGCGGCGTCCCGGCCATGGGGCTGAGGTGGGCGGTGCCATCACCCGGGTGCCGCACCGGCGGACCGGGGCCGCCCGCGCGCCGCAGCCGCAGGGTCGACGACCCGACCACGACCGTCGATCGGGCGTCGACGGCCGTCGCGGACTGCACTCGAAACCCGTCGACGGTGACACCGTTGGTGGAACCCGAGTCCTCGACGGTGACGCCGTGGGGCCCCACCCCGACGAAGAGGTGGCTGCGGCTCATGGACTCGTCGTCCACGACGAGACCCGCCGGGGGTGCGCGGCCCACCGCGAGGCCCGGCGGGGACAGCGGACGACTGCGACCGGCATCCGGGCCGCCGACCACAACGAGGTCGAGCACCGGGCGCGACATCCCGCCGCCCACGGGCCGCGAGGCCGTGGCGTGGCCCGAGGCGACGGCGACCGACGCACCGTGCAGGAGGGGCGGCATCCCGACGACGGCATCGGGCGGCACCAACCGCCCCCGACAGCTCAGGCGCGGCACCGGTTCGCCGAGGTGCTCGGCCAGTGCGGCGCACAGATCGGCGACTGTCGACCGGACCGACCACTCGACGACGACGTCCACCGGTTGGATCCGGCGTCGAGGCACGTGCACGGTGAGTGTCATCTCCATGCCGCCACCGTAGGAAGACCCACCGACGACCCGGCCGAGTTATCCACAGGTCGCCGCTCTCGGCGTGCGCAAAGGCTCGAAATCCTGTTCCCTGTTTCAGACGAGGTCGCCGGTCGGCGGAGGGTCCGACCGGGGGAGGAGGGGGCCGTGGACGCCGTCCGGACGCTCGAGGGTGAGGTGCGTGAGCTGATCCGCCGCTCGGGGCTCGACCCGGCGCGCGACGAGGGCGAGGTGCGGCGGTTGGTGCGCGAGGCCGTCACCGACTACGACGAACGGTCGCTGCTCGGTGGGATGCCGGTGCTCACGGACGTCGATGCCGCGTCGCGGGCGGTGTGGGACACCGTTGCCGGGTACGGCCCGCTGCAGCAGTACTTCGACGACCCGTCGGTCGAAGAGATCTGGGTGAACGAGCCCTCACGAATATTCGTCGCACGCAACGGTGTGGCCGAGCTGACCACGACCTTGCTGTCCCACGACCAGGTGAGAGACCTCGTCGAGCGGATGCTGAAGTCGTCGGGCCGCCGCGTCGACCTCAGCTCCCCCTTCGTGGATGCCGTTCTGCCCGACGGCAGCCGGCTGCACGTCGTCATCCCCGACATCACCCGCGACCACTGGTACGTCAACGTGCGCAAGTTCGTCGTGAAGGCCGACTCGATGGACGACCTGGTGCGACTCGGCACCCTCACCCGGCAGGCGGCGCGCTTCCTCGAGGCGGCTGTTGCGTCGGGTCTCAACGTTCTGGTGGCAGGTGGCACCCAGGCCGGAAAGACGACCCTGCTCAACTGCCTGGCCTCGGCGGTGCCGGCGCGCGAGCGGATCGTCACCTGCGAGGAGGTCTTCGAGCTGCGCATCCCGCACCGCGACGTCGCCTCGATGCAGTGCCGCCAGCCGTCGCTCGAGGGCACCGGCGAGATCCCACTGCGCCGACTCGTCAAGGAAGCACTGCGGATGCGCCCGTCGCGGATCGTCGTCGGCGAGGTCCGGCAGGCGGAGAGCCTCGACCTGCTCATCGCCCTGAACTCCGGGCTACCGGGGATGTGCACCATCCACGCCAACAGTGCTCGTGAGGCCGTCACCAAGATGTGCACCCTCCCGCTGCTGGCGGGCGAGAACGTGTCGGCTCGCTTCGTCGTCCCGACGGTGGCAGCCTCCATCGACCTCGTCGTGCACGCCGCCCTGGAGCGCGACGGCCGTCGCACGGTCCGCGAGATCGCCGCAGTGCCGGGGCGGGTCGAGGGTGACGTCGTCGAGATCGCCGACCTGTTCGTCCGTCGCGGGGGCGACCTGGTGCGCGCCGACGGCTTCCCTCCGCACGTCGACCGCTTCGAACGGGCCGGCTACGACCTGTCGGCGCTGCTCGCCCAGGCGGTCGCATGACCGGTCTGCTGCTGGGGCTCCTGCTCGGGCTGGGGCTGTTCCTGGTCTGGTCGAGCTGCTGGGTCCCGTCGGAGCGGCCGGTTCCGCGCACCCACCGGGCCGGTCCGCTCGACCGACTGTCCGACGAGATCGTCCAGGCCGGCTTCCAGGGACTGTCGGTGCGACTGCTGCTCGGCGCCGGGGTCATCGCCTTCCTGCTGGTGCTCGCCCTGGTCCAGGCGACGGTGGGAGTGCTGCCGATCGCGGCGTGCTTCGCGGCCATGGCCGCCTACCTCCCGGTGGGAGTCGTCCGGGCCAGGGCCCGTCGACGCCGCGCGCGCCTGCGTGACCTGTGGCCGGATGCCGTCGACAACATCACCTCCGGTGTCCGCGCCGGGATGGCGCTGCCCGAGGCCCTCTCCCAGCTCGGCACCCGCGGGCCGGAGGAGCTGCGTGCCCCGTTCCGGGCCTTCGCGGACGACTACCGGCTCACCGGGCGGTTCCACGACTCGCTCGACCGGCTGAAGGACCGGCTGAGCGACCCCGTGGGTGACCGGCTCGTCGAGAGCCTGCGCATCGCTCGCGAGGTCGGTGGCACCGACCTCGGGCACCTCCTGCGCACCCTGTCGGGGTTCCTGCGCGAGGACGCCCGCACCCGCGCCGAGCTCGAGACCCGGCAGTCCTGGACCGTCAACGCGGCCCGGCTCGCGGTCGCCGCACCGTGGGCCGTGCTGGCCATGCTCTCCACCAACCCCGAGTCGGTGGCGGCGTACTCCACTGCGACAGGCATGGCGGTGCTGGCCGTCGGTGGCGCACTCACCGCGGTGGCCTACTGGGCGATGGTGCGGATCGGCAGGCTTCCCGAGGACCAGCGGGTGCTGCGGTGAGCGGGCTCGCGCGCAGTGGGGCCGTCCTCGGCTTCGTCCTCGGGCTGGGGCTGGCGCTGGTCTGGCTGGGCCTGCCCCGCCACCGACGACCGGGCCTGGCCGGGCGGGTCCTGCCGTACCTGCGCGACACCCCCCGACCGTCGCGGCTGCTCGACGACAGCCGACCTGCCGGAGGCGCCCTGGGGCTGGTGGCGGGTCCGGTCATCCGCGACCTCGGCGGGGTCGTCGAGCGGGTCATGGGCGGGGCCGACTCGGTGCGCCGTCGCCAGCTCCGGGCGGGAATGGCGGCGGACGTCGACCGGTTCCGGGCCGAGCAGGTGCTCTGGGGCGCGCTGGGTGCGGTCGTCGGAGCCACCTTCGGCCTCCTCGCCCTGGCCTTGCGGGATGCCGGGGTGGTCACCGTCGTGATGCTCACCGCGATCGGGCTGGGGCTGGGAGTGACCGGGGCCGACTACCTCCTCTCCCGCCGTGCAGCCCGCCGCGAGGCGCGGATGCTGACCGAGTTCCCCACCGTTGCCGAGCTGCTCGCCCTGGCCGTCGGAGCGGGTGAGGGAGCGGTCGGCGCCCTCGACCGGGTCTGCCGGCTCTCGCACGGTGAGCTCGCCGGTGAGCTGAGCCGATGCCTGGCCGATGCTCGCGCGGGCGCCAACCTGCCCACCGCGCTCCAGGGGCTGGCCGACCGCACCGGCCTGGCGAGCCTGCGTCGGTTCGTCGACGGTGTCGTCATCGCCGTCCAACGGGGCACGCCGTTGGCCGACGTCCTTCGGGCCCAGGCGCAGGACGTCCGCGAGGAAGGGCGTCGGGCGCTCATGGAGGCGGGCGGTCGCAAGGAGATCGCGATGATGGTCCCGGTCGTCTTCCTGATCCTCCCGGTCACCGTGCTCTTCGCCGTCTTCCCCGGGTTCACCTTCTTCCGTTTCACCCTCTGACCAGGAAGGACCGACCGATGTCGATCATCCACACCCTGTCCGCGCGACTACACCTGGTCGCCCAGCGCCTGTTCGAGGGAGGCGCTCGGCGCGGTGAGCGGGGCGACGTGCCCGGCTGGGTCCTGATCACCCTGATGACCGCCGGCCTGGTCACCGCCCTGTGGGTCGTCGCGAAGGGGCAGCTCATCGACATGTTCCAGAGCGCCCTGTCGTCGGTGAAGGGCTGACCGCACCCGATGCGGTGCACGCGGGACGAACGAGGCGCCGCCGTCGCCGACTTCACCATGGTGTCGGTGCTGGTCGTGGTGCTGTTCCTCGCGGTGTTCCAGCTCGGACTGGCCCTGCACACCCGCAACACGCTCATCTCGTGTGCCTCCGAAGGTGCGCGGCTCGGCGCGAGGGCGGATGCCGTCCCCGGGCAGGGCGTGTCACGCACTGAGGCGCTGATCAGCTCGTCCCTCTCCCCGCGGTACGCCCGTCAGGTCACCGGCCGCGAGACGGTCGTCGCGGGAGTCCGAGTCGTCGAGGTGCGAGTCGTGGCCCCGATCCCGGTGCTGGGTCTACTCGGCCCAGACGACCGGCTCGACGTGGTCGGGCGAGCGTTCCTGGAAACCCAGTGACCACGCGCCGCCGGGCGGTGCGCGACGAACGCGGCAGCGCCGTGGTCGAGTTCGTCGTCCTCGGGGTGCTCCTGCTCATCCCGCTCGTCTACCTCGTGATGATGCTGGCACGAGTCCAGGCCGGGTCGTACGCGGTCAGCCAGGCGGCCCGCGAGGCGGGCCGGGCGTACGTCACGGCCGCCGCCGGAGACGAGGCCACCGGCCGGGCAGAGGCCGCCGCCCGGATCGCGTTCCTGGACCAGTCGTTCGAGTCGGGCCGCCTGACGATCGCCTGCGACGGCACGCCGTGCCTGCGTCCGGACGGGCAGGTCGAGACCACTGCGACCGTGCGGGTGCCGCTGCCCCTCGTGCCGTCGTTCGTGCGCGACGTCATTCCGCTCTCGGTGCCGGTCAGCGCCAGCCACCTGTCCACGGTCGACCGGTTCCGGGGGCTCCCGTGACGGATGGGGGGCGAGGCGCGCTCCGCCGGACCCGCCACAACGAGGCTGGCTCGATCAGCCTGTTCATCCTCGGGCTGGCCCTCATCGCGGTGCTGCTCATCGCCGGCGCCGTGGCCGTCACCTCGGCGCACCTGTCCCGGATGCGTCTGCTCGACGTCGCCGATGGCGCGGCCCTCAGCGCGGCCAACGCCTTGGACGACTCCGCCTACGACCAGGGCGTGGGGGAGTCGGTGCCGCTCAGCAACCGGTCCGTGCAGGAACGAGCCGCGGCGTACCTCGGCAGCCGTCCGCGGCCCGGCAGCATCAGTGGGTGGCGGCTCGCGCCGGGAACGGGCACCCCCGACGGTCGCACCGCCGTCGTCGTGGTCGTCGGTGAGGCGGAGCTGCCGATGATCGGCCCCGCGCTGCGCGACCTGGGGGTCTCGGTGACCATCAGGGTCGAGTCCCGTGCCCGGTCGGACGTCGTGCCCTGACCCGCATTGGGGCGCCGCCGAGCCCGGCGACGCCCCATGCGTGGATCTCTGCTGGATGCCGGGTCAGCGGCGGTCGTCGCGCCGGTCCTCTCGGCGGTCCTCGCGGCGGTCGCCACGACGGCGGACGCCGTGGACGACCACGGCTGCGGTGCCGACCGTGGCGGCGGTACGGGCCACCGGAGCGCCGATCACGCCGCGGCGCATGGCGCGGGCAGGACGAAGTGGCATGTCAGTTCCCTTCTTCTTCCGAGGCGAGCTCGGCTTCTTCTTCCGAGGCCAGCTCGGCCTCGATGGATGCGGCGATGGCCTGGATCGGGATCCGGCCGTTGGCGATCAGCTGCCCACCGGCCCGGCGGGTGGCGGCGGCGAACGGGGCGGCCCAGCGGTTCTCGAACACGAGCACCCCGGCGATGCTGCCGGGCTCCATGGACTCGGCCAGCAGCTCGACGTCGTCGGCCGCGAGGATCTCCGCGATGTCGGCCTCGAGGGCCCGGATCGCGTCTACCTCGGGGGTGTCGTCGATCTCGAGCGCGTCGACCGAGCCGTCCTCGTTCTTGCTGAGGATGAGCAGGTCGAGCACCCGGATGATCCCGGACTCCGAGAGCCTGGCCAGCTCCTCGGCTGCCTCACCCGTGAAGTTCTGGTGACCGGCAGGGAACTCGATGACCAGGTAGTCGACCGGGCCCAGCTCCTCCTCCGCCGTGTCGATGGTGACGTCCATGATTCTCCTTCTCGATCCGCCCTGGAGGGCGCGGCAAGTCGGCGCGGCATCGCGCTCCCTCGGTCTGTGCGGCGACCGGGTGACGGCGCCGCGGGGGACGCCTCCAACCTTCCGCCGTCGCGCCCGCGGGGCGTCACCTACAGGGGGTGAGACCGGCTCGGCCGGGCCACCCACTGACCACCCGTCCGCCGCCTCTGCCCGGCGGGCGGGCGGCCGGCATCCGGACCTGCCGTAGGCTTGACCCTCGTGGCTGTCGACTTCTCCCAGGAGATCAAGGACCTCCGCACGACCATGGCGTCCGTGCGTGAGGTGACCGACCTGACCAAGCTCGAGGCGACCATCGCCGACTTCGAGAAGCAGGCATCCGACCCGAACCTCTGGGACGACCAGGAGAAGGCGCAGGTCGTCACCTCCGGGCTGTCCCGCGCCAAGGCCGAGCACGACCGGGTCACCGGCATGGACGCCCGCATCGACGACCTCGAGGCCCTGGTCGAGATGGGCCAGGAGGAGAACGACGCCGAGACCCTGCTCGAGGCCGAGCGCGAGCTCGTCGTCGTGCGCAAGGCCGTCGGTGAGCTCGAGGTGCGCACCCTGCTCGCGGGGGAGTACGACGAGCGGGCCGCGGTGGTCACGATCCGCGCCGGTGCCGGCGGTGTCGACGCCGCCGACTTCGCCGAGATGCTGATGCGCATGTACCTGCGCTGGGCCGAGCGGCACCACTACCCGGTCAAGGTGCTCGACACGTCCTACGCCGAGGAGGCCGGGCTGAAGTCGGCCACCTTCGAGGTCGACGTGCCCTACGCCTACGGCAACCTCTCGGTCGAGGGCGGCACCCACCGCCTCGTACGGATCAGCCCGTTCGACAACCAGGGCCGCCGCCAGACCAGCTTCGCCGCCGTCGAGGTCGTGCCGCTCATCGAGCAGACCGACACCATCGAGATCCCCGAGAACGACCTCAAGATCGACGTCTTCCGCTCCAGCGGCCCGGGCGGCCAGTCGGTCAACACCACCGACTCTGCAGTGCGGATGACGCACCTCCCGACCGGCACGGTGGTGTCGATGCAGAACGAGAAGAGCCAGATCCAGAACCGCGCCGCCGCCCTGCGCGTCATGCAGTCCCGCCTCCTGCTGCTCAAGAAGGCCGAGGAGGCCGCGGAGCGCAAGGAGCTCGCGGGCGACGTCAAGGCCAGCTGGGGCGAGCAGATGCGCTCCTACGTGCTGCACCCCTACCAGATGGTCAAGGACCTGCGCACCGGCTACGAGGTCGGCAACACCTCCGGCGTCTTCGACGGTGACATCGACTCGTTCATCGAGGCCGGCATCCGGTGGCAGATCGGCCAGGACAAGGCTGCCGCCGCTGCGCAGGGCTGAGCCGTGGGCGAACCTGACGTGGCCGGTACCGAGATGCCGGATGCCGTGGCGTGGGCGGCGTGGTGCGCGCACCTCGCCGACGCGGTCGGTCGCCTCGCCGATCGTGGTTCCCTGACCGTCACCGGCCCGCCCGGGTCGGAGCGCCCGGTCCGCGTGCGCAAGGCGCGCCTGGGTGGGTTCGTGCCGGCCAAGCACGAGGTCGTGACCCCGTGGGTGCGCCTGGTGCGCGTCGAGGACTTCCTGCGCGGGCAGTGCGTCGGCGCCGAGCTGATCGGTGCGCACTTCCCGATGTCGCCCGACGAGGACGCTGCCCTGCTGGCACTGGGGTGGCACCACCCGACCCCCACCGACGGTGTCGACTACGTGCGGTTCTGGCCGGATGACGTGCCGCTGGGCCCGTTCCTGCCGCGAGACGAGGCCGAGCGGGCCGCCGCGATGGTGGCCACGACCTTCCGCGAGGTGCTGGCCGTCGGGGCCGAGGGCCTCCCGACTCTCGTCTGAGCCCACAGCTGGGTGCTGAGCCGGTGGCCCGGGCAGCCACCTGAGCACCCAACCCGGGGGGTGGGGTGGGCCCACGGCATCCGCCGTGAAGTGTGGCGCGGTCACATTGCCGCAGGTCAGCGCCCCGCCGAGGCTGGGCGCCATGGACCAGACCCGCCCGGCGCAGCGTCGCGCCCGCTCCCTCACCAGCGCCGCCGTCGCGGCCCTCGTCATCGCCGCCGCCGGCGCGTCGCTCGGCGCCGCACCGGCCGGGGCCGACAAGCCCGGCGCCGGGCACTGCGCCCGCATCGACAAGGTCGTCGTCAAGGGCGCCGAGCGCACCGAGACCGCCTGCCTGGACGACCTCACCACCACCGGCACTTCGCAGAGCGGGCACACCAACCCGGCCGACTGGGCGGGTCTGCACGCCGCCGGCACGGTCACGCCGAGCGGGGTGCCCGGCATCCAGGTCGACGGCTACTTCCCGGACACCTCGACCACCAACACCAACCACGGCTGGAACCACGACAGCCAGTTCGTGATCCGCATCCCGGACGCCTGGAACGGCAAGGTCGTCATCACCGGGGCGCCGGGGGTGCGCGGGCAGTACGCCAACGACCTCGTCATCGGCGACTGGGTGCTCGCGCAGGGCTACGCCTTCGCGAGCACCGACAAGGGCAACATGGGGGCGAGCTTCTGGGACGACGGCTCGACTCCCGGCGGCTCGATCCGCGAGTGGCACCGGCGGGTGACCGAGCTCGCACTTGCGACCCGCGACACCGTGACCAGGGTGCGGGCCCACCGCCCCGACCGGATGTACATGGCCGGCATCTCCAACGGCGGCTACCTCACCCGCTGGCAGCTGGAGAACCGCCCCGACCTCTACGACGGCGGGCTCGACTGGGAGGGAACCCTGTTCCGCGCCGACGGCCCGAACCTGTTCACCTACCTGCCCACGGCGCTGAAGAACTACCCGGCGTACGCCGCGACGGGCGACCCGGCGGCCCACGACGCGATGGTCGACGCCGGGTTTGCCGAGGGGTCCGAGTTCCTGTGGCCGTTCCACTACTCGGTCTACTGGGACGTGACCCAGCGCTGGTACCGCGAGGAGGTCGACCCGACCTGGGACGGCGACCTCGCGGCCGGTGTCCCCTTCTGCGCCGGCGGCACCCCCCACTGCGATGCCGACTACGACTACGCCTCGCGCCCGCAGGCGGTCAAGGACGCCGTGCGGTCCATCGAGCTCACCGGCAGGATCGGCAAGCCGCTCGTCACGATCCACGGCACCCTCGACACCCTGCTGCCGATCGCCACCGACTCCGACGTCTACGACCGGCTCATCGACGCCCAGGGCGCGGGGGAGCGGCACCGCTACTACCGGATCGCCGACGGCACCCACACCGACGGGCTCTACGGGGCCTTCCCCGACCGGCTGCGCCCCCTGCTGCCGTGCGCCCGCACCGCCTTCGGCGTGCTCACCGACTGGGTCGAGCAGGGCGTCGAGCCGCCGGTGGACCGCACCTACCCACGCCCTCCGGGGGACCTGCTCAACACCTGCGCCCTCTGAGCCCACAACTTTCTCGCCCGATGCGGCAACCTTCACCATCGCCCCGGAACGGTTCCGGTGCCGTGGTGAGGGTTCCGCCATCGGGCGAAAAAGTTGGGGCCGGATGGCGGGCGGGAGGGGGAGGTGACCCGCCGAGATTGGGCAACTGACCGGCATCCGCAGGTTCCCGACCTATCCTCGAAACGAGCCGCCCCTTTCGGGGTCCGGTGTGCCCTCCACCCCCGACCTCCCGTGAGGCCATCTCCCCGCATGATCCGTTTCGAGAACGTCACCAAGATCTACCCACGGTCCTCACGTCCGGCGCTCGACGACGTGACCGTCGACATCGACCGCGGCGAGTTCGTCTTCGTCGTGGGCCCCTCGGGCTCCGGAAAGTCGACGATGCTGCGCCTCGCCCTGCGCGAGGAGGCGGCCACCGAGGGCACCGTGCTCGTCGCCGGCCACGACCTCGGCACGATGGCGGGCCGCCAGGTGCCCCGGCTGCGCCGCGAGATGGGTGCGGTCTTCCAGGACTTCCGGCTGCTGCCGAACAAGACGGTCCACGAGAACGTCGCCTACGCGCTGCAGGTCATCGGCAAGCCGGGTCACGTCATCCGCCAGCTCGTGCCCGAGACGCTGGAGATGGTCGGCCTGGGGGGCAAGGAGAAGCGCTTCCCCCACCAGCTCTCCGGCGGTGAGCAGCAGCGGGTCGCCATCGCCCGGGCCGTGGTGAACCGGCCGCAGATCCTGCTGTGCGACGAGCCGACCGGAAACCTCGACCGGGCGATCAGCCTCGACATCGTGCGCCTGCTCGACCGGATCAACCGCACCGGCACCACGATCGTCATGGCCACGCACGACCACGACATCGTCAACGACCTGCGGCGCCGCGTCATCCAGCTCGACGACGGCCGGGTCGTCCGCGACGAGCAGGACGCCACCTACAACCCGGTCGTGGAGGTCTGAGCCGTGCAGGCACGATTCCTGTTCTCCGAGGTGGGCTCCGGCCTGCGCCGCAACGTGTCGATGGCGGTCTCCGTCGTCCTGGTCACGATGGTGTCGATGTTCCTGCTCGGGCTGGGCCTGCTCGCCCAGCGCCAGGCCGACACCATGAAGGGCTACTGGTACGACCGCATCCAGGTGTCGATCTACCTGTGCACCAGTGACTCGCGCTCGCCGAACTGCGCGGACACCGCCGTCACCGACGCCCAGAAGGCCGCCATCCAGCACCAGCTCGAGGCCCTGCCGGAGGTCAAGCAGGTGTTCTTCGAGTCCGAGCAGGAGGCCTACGACCGGTTCAAGCAGCAGTTCCGGAACAGCCCGATCGCCGGCAACGTGCAGGTGGGCGACATCCCGCAGAGCCTGCGCGTGCAGCTGAACGACCCCACGAAGTTCGAGGTGGTCACCCAGCAGTTCGAGGGTGCCCCCGGGGTCGCCACCGTGCAGGACCAGGAGAAGGTGCTCAGCAAGTTCTTCACCATCATCAAGTGGATCACCATCTTCGCGGTGGCCCTCGCGGCCCTGATGGCGGCCTGCGCGGCCCTGTTGATGGCGACCACGATCCGGCAGGCAGCCTTCATCAGACGCCGCGAGATAGGCATCATGCGACTGGTCGGGGCGTCGAACTGGACGATCCGGATGCCGTTCCTCACCGAGATGATCATCGTCTCCGGCCTCGGGGTGCTCCTTGCCGTCGGTCTGCTGGTCGCCCTGACGAAGTACGTCTTCGAGGAGGGGGTCATCCAGATCGCGCTGAGCCAGGCCTTCATCGGCGTCTCGGACGTCTGGATCCTCGCCCCGTGGATGCTGCTCGGGGTGACGGTGATCGCGGTGGTCACCAGCCTGATCACCCTGCGCCGTTACCTGCGCGTGTGAGGCCGCCCCACGGGCGTGCGCTGAGGGGAGGGCCGCACCTTTTTCCGCGCAAATGTTCACCAACGCATGTGAAACGTGTTACCAATGGTGATCATGGGACTAGCTGACCGCGCCCCGGCGCGCACTCCGCGCCGCGGGATTGCGATCCTCACGGGCATCCTGTGCGCGGTCGCCCTGGCCACCAGCTCGGCCGCAGCCGTGCCGGCAGGTTCCGACCCGGGCAAGGACAAGCGTCGGGTCGACGCCCAGGTCGGCCGGCTCAAGGACCAGCTCGACGAGACCAGCTCCGACCTCGCGGCCGCCTACACCGCGCTGCAGAGCACCCAGAACAAGCTGCCGGCCGCCCGCACCGTGCTCGAGAAGGCGCAGAACGCCGCCGCCGCCGCCGACCGCGCCAACTCGGTCGCCGCGCAGGAGCTCGAGGCCGCGCAGGCCAGCGAGAAGAAGGCCGAGGACAAGCTCACCTCCACGACCAAGGCGGTCGCGAGCAGCCGCACCCGGGTGGCCCAGTTCGCCGCCCAGATCTACCAGGAGCAGGGCTTCGGCCAGCTCGACATGGCCCTGTCGAGCACCGACCCGCAGCAGTTCGCCGACCGGATCGCCCTGGTCGACACCGTCATGGACGTGCAGAGCCAGACGATGGACCGGCTCGCGACCGAGAAGGCCAGCCTCACCGCGCTCGAGGACCACCTCTCGGCCCTGCGCGCCGACTCCGCGGAGAAGAAGAAGCAGGCCGAGGCCGCGCTGAAGCGGGCCCAGAGCGCCAAGGACGCCGCCGCCCGGGCCAAGGCCCAGCTGGACGCCCTCGCGTCGGAGCAGGCCGCGCAGGCCCAGAGCGTCGCCGGGAAGCTGGCGGCCGAGAAGGCGAGCCTCGCGTCGATGCAGGCCGAGCAGACCCGGCTGCACAAGATCCTCGTCCAGCGCGCCGCAGAGGCCAAGCGTCGCGCGGAGGCTGCCCGCCGGGCGGCCGCCAAGAAGCACAAGAGCACGGGGGGAACCCCCAGCCGTGGCGGCAGCAGCAGTGGCGGCAGCAGTGGCGGGACCACCCGCGGCCACGGCTTCCTCAGCCGCCCGGTGAGGACAGGCTGGGTCAGCTCAGAGTTCGGCATGCGCTTCCACCCGATCCTGCACTACTGGCGCCTGCACTCCGGGCGTGACTTCGCCGTGCCCTGTGGCACACCGGTGTACGCGGCCGCCAACGGCACGATCATCAGCGCCGGCTGGGGCGACAGCTACGGTAACCGCGTCGTCATCGACCACGGCCTCGTCTCCGGGGTCGGTCTGGCCACCACGTACAACCACCTGACCCGGATCGTGAAGCACGGCGGGTCGGTCAAGCGTGGCCAGCTGATCGCCTACAGCGGCACCACCGGGAGGTCGACCGGCTGCCACCTGCACTTCGAGACGCTGGTCGACGGGAACTTCGTCGACCCCCGCAGGTGGCTCTGACCCCGAGCCGGGTCGCAACTCGGTAGGGCTGGGTCCCGCGGCCGGGTAACCTCGGCTCGTGCCCAAGGAGACCGGACGAAAACTCGTCGCGAGCAACCGCAAGGCCCGCCACGACTACCTCATCGAGGACACCTACGAGGCGGGCCTGGTGCTGATGGGCACCGAGGTCAAGGCGCTGCGCATGGGGCGGGCCTCGCTCGTCGACGGCTGGGCCGGCTTCGACCGCGACGACGAGCTGTGGCTCGAGGGCGTGCACATCCCCGAGTACAGCAACGGCACCTGGAACAACCACACGCCGCGGCGGCGCCGCAAGCTGCTGCTGCACCGGCGCGAGCTCGACAAGATCCTGCACGCCACCCGCGAGACCGGCCACACCGTCGTGCCGCTCTCGCTGTACTTCAAGGACGGCCGCGCCAAGGTCGAGCTCGCCGTCGCCAAGGGCAAGAAGAGCTACGACAAGCGCCACGCCCTGCGCGAGCGCCAGGACAACCGCGAGGCCGACCGCGCCATCGCCGCCCGCCGTCGCGGCGAGGACTGAGTGACCGGCGTCCGGTCGGCGCGCCGCGCCGACACGCGCGCCTGGCTGCGCCTGCTCTGGTGCCTCGGCATCGCGCTCGGCGTGCTCCTCCTGGCGCCGCTCGCGCTGGCCACACCCCCGCGACTCACTGCGGACAACCCACCTCGCGACGCCCGGATCGGCGCCCCTGAGGTGGCCTTTTCGCAGTCGGTCGCGATCGCGGACTGGGCCACGGATGCCGGCACCCACGCGGTCGTCGCGGCGGTGCCGGCGCAGGAGCAGGCCGACAAGCTGTTCACCGAGTTCGACGTCAACGCCGACGGCTCGGTCGTCGTCACCGAGACGATCACCTGGCGCTTCCCCGAGGGGGAGGAGCGGCACGGCATCCTGCGCAACGTCAAGGTCCGCGCGGGCTACCAGGACAGCGAGACGCAGTACCGGTACTACGAGCTCACCGGGGTCTCGGTCACCTCACCGTCCGGGGCCCCCACCGACATCTCGATCTCCGACTTCGGGGCCTTCCGCCAGATCCGCATCGGCAGCCCCTCGCAGACGATCTCCGGCACCGCCGACTACGTCGTGCAGTACCGGCTGGCCCACGTCGTCAACGACATCGGCGACGGCACTGCCGAGTTCTTCTACAACGTCGTCGACCCCTCGAACGGCTTCCCGCAGCAGCAGGTGTCGGCCACCGTCACCGGCCCCGTGGCGGCGACCAGGGCCGCGTGCTTCTACGGGGACCTCGGCTCGACCACCCCCTGCGAGGCGCAGGCCGGCCCGACGAGCACCTTCACCATCCCCGACCTCGCGGCCGAGCAGGGCGCGAGCGTGCTCACCTCCTACCCCCGTGACGCGTTCGGCGACCTGACCCCCGACCTGCGTCAGGGGTCCGCCGACGCCGAGACCGGCGGCGTCGTCAGCCCCGGTGTGGCCCGCGCGCTCGGCTGGCTGACGATCGGCCTCGCCGTGCTCCTGCCCCTGCTCGCCGGAGCCCTGATGGGGCTGCTCGTGTGGAGCCGCGGCCGTGACGAGCAGTACGCCGGCCTGACCCCGGGGCTGACCCCCGGGGTCGACCAGCAGGTGCCGGTCGTCGTCGGTGGCCCGCGCCCGACCGTCGCGGTGCAGTTCACCCCGCCGGCAGGTGTGCAGCCGGGCATGGTCGGCACGATCCTCGACGAGGAGGTCAACCTCGTCGACATCACCTCCACGCTGGTCGACCTCGCCGTGCGCGGTCACCTGCAGATCGCGCGCGACGACCAGGGCGTCTTGCGCGCCGACGACTGGGTGCTCACCCGCACGGCGCCGCCGGCCACCGCGGGCGCCCTCGCCCCGTACGAGCAGCTGCTCCTCGACTCGATCTTCGTGGGAGGCAACCGCATCGCGTTGTCGCAGCTGAAGAACCACTTCAAGCCGACCCTGGATGCCGTCGAGCGCCTCATGTACGAGGAGGTCGTGCAACGTGGGTGGTTCCGTCGCAGCCCCGAGCGGCAGCGCTCCGGCTGGGTCGGGTTCGGCACCTTCGTGCTCGCCGGGTCGGTGCTGTTCGCCTTCTTCGGCGCCGGGCCGCTCTCGGCGCTCTACCAGGACGGCGGCTTCCCGTTCAACCCGGCGTGGCTGCTCGCGGCCGGCGGGGTGGCGGCCGGCCTGCTGATCCGGGTGCTGGGCAAGCGGATGGCGGCACGCACCGCGTCGGGGTCGGCGATCCTCGTGCAGGCCCGCGGCTTCGAGCAGTACATCGCCACCGCCGAGGCCAACCAGATCCGGTTCGAGGAGGCCCAGGACCTCTTCAGCCGCTTCCTGCCCTTCGCCATCGTCTTCGGCCTCGCCGACCGCTGGGCCCGGGTCTTCGAGGAGGTGGCCACGGCGGCTGCCGCGGCCGGTCACTCCTTCGCCGGCCCCACCTGGTACGTCGGCAGCTGGTCCACGGGTGGCTTCTCCGACGTCGCCTCGAGCATGGACTCGTTCTCGACGGTTGCCGCCGGCACCTTCGTCTCCACCCCGGGATCCTCGGGATCGAGCGGGTTCAGCGGTGGTGGGGGCTTCTCCGGCGGTGGCGGCGGCGGTTCCTCGGGCGGCAGCTGGTAGCTGCACGCGACCGGCATCCGGGCCCGTCCGCGACGAAGGGCCGCCCCCGCGCTGCGGGTGCGGCCCTTCGTGGGTTCGGTCCGGTCAGTTCTTGAAGGAGTCCTTGACCTTCTCGCCGGCCTGCTTGAGGTCGGCCTCGGACTGCTCGACGCGGCCCTCGGCCTCGAGGCGCTCGTTGTCGGTCGCCTTGCCAGCGGCTTCCTTGCCCTTGCCGGTGAGGTCGTCCTTCATGTTCTCCATCTTGTCTCCCACGCCCATGTCGCTCTCCTTCACTAGTGAATCGGAGCACCGTGCCGCTTCTTGACCGATGCCGGAACGTCAACCGTACGAGCGCTCCCACCCGTTCGGGGCTTTCGGCCCCGACGACCCTCGACCTCCACGACAACGGAAGTGTGGTCGAGCTCTGCGCGCTGCCAGACGCGCAGCATCCCTCCTGCGCCTGTGGCAGCGCTAGGACGCGTCAGGCGGGGGAGACGACGAGGATGAGGTCGCCGCCCTCGACCTGCTGGTGCTGAGGGCTGATCGCGAGCCGCTCGACGGTGCCGCCGACGGGGGTGGTGATGTTGGCCTCCATCTTCATCGCCTCGATGGTCGCCACCACGGCACCGGCCTCGACGGTGTCGCCCTCGCCGACCGACGGGGTGACCACGCCGGAGAAGGGTGCTGGCACGTGGCCGGCCTGCCCCGGGTCGGCCTTCTCGACGGACTTGACGTCGGCGGTGACCGAGCGGTCGCGCACCTGGATGGGGCGGAACTGGCCGTTGAGCGTGCACATCACGGTGCGCATGCCGTGCCGGTCGGCGTCGCCGATGCTGGTGATGCCGAGCAGCAGGCGCTTGCCGGCCTCGATCTCGGCCTCGTACTCCGAGCCCTGCACCAGGCCGTGGAGGAACTCGATGGTGCCGAGCACCGACAGGTTGCCGAAGCGGTCGCGGCTGTCCTCGAACTCCTTGGTGGGGCCGGGGAAGAGCAGCTGGTTGAGGGTGCGTCGCGGGTCGGCGCCGAGCGCGGCCTCCTGCTCGGTGGTGAGCTCGGTGGTGCGTGGCTTGGCGTGCCGGCCCTGCAGGGCCTTGGTGCGGAACGGCTCGGGCCAGCCGCCGGGCGGGTCGCCCAGCTCACCCTCGAGGAAGCCGATGACCGAGTCGGGGATGTCGTACTTCGTCGGGTTCTCCTCGAAGTCGGCCGGGTCGGCCCCGGCGCCGACGAGGGCGAGGGCGAGGTCGCCGACGACCTTCGACGAGGGGGTCACCTTGACCAGGTTGCCCAGGATGCGGTTGGCCGCCGCGTACATGTCCTCGATGTCCTCGAACCGGTCGCCCAGGCCGAGGGCGATGGCCTGCTGGCGCAGGTTCGACAGCTGGCCACCGGGGATCTCGTGGAAGTAGACCCGACCCGTGGGGGAGGCCAGACCCGACTCGAACGGCTTGTACAGGGTGCGCACGGCCTCCCAGTAGGGCTCGAGCGAGAAGACCTTGTCGATGTCCAGGCCGGTCGGGCGCTCGGTGCCGTCGGTGGCGGCGACCAGCGCCGACAGGCTCGGCTGGCTGGTGGTGCCCGACATCGAGGAGCAGGCGGCATCGACGGCGTCGACGCCGGCGTCGATGGCGGCGAGCAGCGTGCCGATCTGGCCGCCGGCGGTGTCGTGGGTGTGCAGGTGCACGGGCAGGTCGAAGTTCTCGCGCAGCGCGGTCACGAGCTTGGTCGCCGCCGGCGCCCGCAGCAGGCCGGCCATGTCCTTGATGGCGAGCACGTGCGCCCCGGTGTCGACGATCTGCTCGGCCAGGCGCAGGTAGTAGTCGAGCGTGTAGAGCTTCTCGCGCGGGTCGAGCAGGTTGCCGGTGTAGCACAGCGCCACCTCGGCGACGGCGGTGCCGGTGTCGAGCACGGCCTCGACGGCCGGCCGCATCTGCGCGACGTCGTTGAGGGAGTCGAAGATGCGGAAGATGTCGAGCCCGGTGCGGGCGGCCTCGTGCACGAACGCGTCGGTGACCTGGGTGGGGTAGGGGGTGTAGCCCACCGTGTTGCGGCCACGCAGCAGCATCTGCAGCGGGATGTTGGGCATCGCCTCGCGCAGCAGGGCCAGGCGCTCCCACGGGTCCTCGGACAGGAAGCGCAGCGCGACGTCGTAGGTGGCGCCGCCCCACGCCTCCATCGAGAGCAGCTCGGGCGTGAGCCGCGAGACGTGCCCGGCGACGTGCAGCAGGTCGCGGGTGCGCATCCGGGTGGCCAGCAGGCTCTGGTGGGCGTCGCGGAAGGTCGTGTCGGTGACCGGCACGTCGGTGCGCGCGCGCAGCTGCCGGGCGAACTCGGCCGGGCCCGACTCGCAACAGCAGGTCGCGGTTGCCGGGGGGCAGGGGCGCGTCGCGGTCGATGGCGGGCAGCTTGGTGCGCGGCTTGAGGAAGGTCGTGGCGGGCCCGTGCGGCTGGTTGACGGTGACGTCGGCGAGGTAGGTGAGCAGCTTGGTGCCGCGGTCGCCGCCCATCCGGGCCTCGAGCAGCTCGGGCCGCTCGTCGATGAAGCTGGTGGTCGCCTCGCCGCGCTGGAACACCGGGTCGGCCAGCACCGCCTCGAGGAACGGGATGTTCGTCGAGACGCCGCGGATCCGGAACTCCGCCAACGCCCGGCGGGCCCGGCGCACGGCCATCGGGAAGGTGCGCCCGCGGCAGGTGAGCTTGACGAGCATCGAGTCGAAGTGGGGGCTGACCTGGGCGCCGACGAACACGGTGCCGCCGTCGAGCCGCACGCCACCACCGCCGGCCGAGCGGTAGACGGTGATCTGGCCGGCATCCGGGCGGAAGCCGTTGGCGGGGTCCTCGGTGGTGATGCGGCACTGCAGCGCGGCGCCACGCACGTAGATGTCGGCCTGGCGCATGTCGAGGTCGTCGAACGTCTCACCGGCGGCGATCCGGATCTGGGCGACGACCAGGTCGACGTCGGTCACCTCCTCGGTGACGGTGTGCTCGACCTGGATCCGCGGGTTCATCTCGATGAAGACGTAGCGGCCGTCCTCGCCGAGGAGGAACTCGACGGTGCCCGCGTTGCGGTAGCCGATCGACTCGGCGAAGCGCACGGCATCCGCGCACATCTGCTCACGGGTCGCGGGGTCGAGGTTCGGCGCCGGCGCGATCTCGACGACCTTCTGGTGGCGGCGCTGCACGGAGCAGTCGCGCTCGAACAGGTGCAGCACGGTGCCGGTGGAGTCGGCCAGCACCTGCACCTCGATGTGCCGGGGGTTGACCACGGCCTGCTCGAGGTAGAGCGTCGGGTCGCCGAAGGCGGCGTCGGCCTCGCGCTGGGCCGCCTCGAGCGACTCCCGCAGCGTCGAGGGGTCGTCGACGCGGCGCATGCCGCGCCCGCCGCCGCCGGAGACGGCCTTGACGAACACCGGGAAGCCGATGCCCTCGGCCGCCGCGGCCAGCTCGTCGAGATCGGTGGTCGGCGGGGCGCTGTCGAGGGTGGGCAGGCCGGCCTCGCGAGCCGCGGTGATCGCCCGTGACTTGTTGCCGGCCAGGTGCAGGGCGGATGCCGGGGGGCCGATGAAGGTGATGCCGTTGGCCTGGCACGCCTCGGCGAGCAGCGGGTTCTCGGAGAGGAACCCGTAGCCGGGGTAGATCGCGTCGGCGCCGCACTCGACGGCCACCCGCACGATGTTCTCGTGGTCGAGGTAGGCCCGCACCGGGTGGCCCTCCTCGCCGATCTGGTAGGACTCGTCGGCCTTGAGGCGGTGCTCGGACCTGCGGTCCTCGTGCGGGAAGACGGCGACCGTCCGCGCGCCGAGCTCGGTGGCCGCGCGGAACGCGCGCACGGCGATCTCCCCACGGTTGGCGACGAGGATCTTGGCGAACACGGTGGGACCTCCCGGTCGGGGTGGGCACGTCACCCGGCGGCGGGGCCGGTTTCGTGCAGCCTAGTGACGTCGGCACCCACCTGGCCGGGCCTGTCCTCCCTGCGGACGCGCGACGAGCTGCGGAATCCGAAGGGTGCTCCCGCCACGCCCGGCCGGCAGCAATGGCCCAAACCCATACCAATTAGGCGCCGTAACCCCTAGCATCGCCCTCGTCGCACCACTTGACGCCGGTCGAACCCCGTGCCGGCCGGACCCATGGGAGCAACCGTGGCAGTGCACCTGAACGACGACGAGCAGCGGCTCGCCGAGCTGGGCTACAAGCAGGAGCTGAACCGTAGCTGGTCCGGCTTCTCCAACTTCGCGATCTCCTTCTCGATCATCTCGATCCTCGCCGGCTGCTTCACGACCTTCGCGGTCGGCTGGAACAACGGTGGTCCCGCAGCCATCGCGTGGGGATGGCCGATCGATCTCGGCGTTCATCCTGGTCATCGGCTTCTGCATGTCCGAGCTGGTCTCCGCCTACCCGACCTCGGGCGGCATCTACTGGTGGGCCAGCAAGCTCGGCGGCGCGAAGGCCGGCTACTACACCGGCTGGCTCAACCTGATCGGCCTGCTCGCCATCGACGCGTCGGTGGCCTACGGCACGGCGACCTTCCTCGACCTCACCCTCGGCGCCTTCGACAGCAACTACACCTCCGGTGACCTCAACCGCGTGTTCATCTACTTCGTCGTGGTGCTCGTGCTGGTGTCGCTCGTCAACATCTTCAGCAGCAGGCTCCTGGCCCGGCTGAACAACATCTCGGTGTGGTGGCACGTCTTCGGTGCCGCGATCGTCATCGCGATCCTGTGGCTGATCCCGGACAACCACGCCACCGCGGGTGACGTCTTCGGCAAGGTGGTCAACAACACCGGCTTCTTCGGCGGGGAGACCAGCGGTGCCGGCTTCCTGCTCTACGTGCTGCCGATCTCGGCCATCCTCACCCAGTACACGATCACCGGCTACGACGCCTCGGCGCACCTGTCCGAGGAGACCCACGGCGCGGCCAACGCCGCGGCCAAGGGGATCTGGCGGTCGATCTTCTACTCGGCCATCGGTGGCTGGATCCTCCTGCTCGCCTTCCTGTTCGCGGTGCAGGACGCGGACGGCGTCAGCGCCGGCGGCGGTGCGGTCGTGACGATCTTCGACCAGGCCCTCCCCACCGGCAAGTGGGCCGCGATCATCCTGTTCATCTCCACGGCGGGCCAGTTCTTCTGCACCACGGCCTGCATGACCTCGACGTCACGGATGTTGTTCGCGTTCAGCCGCGACGGCGCGGTGCCGGGTGCGCAGCACTGGTCGAAGCTGTCGGCGAACCGGGTGCCGGTCAACGGCGTCATCGTCTCGGCGGTCGTCGCGGTCCTGCTCACCCTCCCGGCCCTGTTCAAGGTGAACATCGGCAGCGACGCGGAGCCCGTCTTCCTGCCGATCGCCTTCTTCGCGGTGGTCTCGATCGGGGTCGTCGGCCTGTACGTCGCGTTCGCCATCCCGATCTTCCTGCGCTGGCGAGCCGGTGACGCCTTCAAGCAGGGCAAGTGGAACCTCGGCACCAAGTGGAAGTGGATGGCGCCCATCGCCATCGCCGAGATCGCCATCACCTCGGTCGTGGCGCTCTTCCCGACGGCGCCGGCGGGCAACCCGTTCGGTGACGACTTCTCCTGGAAGGCCGTCAACTACACACCGATCGTCGTGCTCGGCGCCCTCCTCGCGCTGTGGATCGGCTGGCACCTGTCGGCCAAGAAGTGGTTCACCGGCCCGAAGCTGACCATCGACCTCCCCGAGGGCGTCACCGCCGCGGACGAGATCGCCCTGGAGCACCACGGCCGGACGGCTCACGCCAGCGAGGCACAGGACGTGAAGCCGGGCGACCCGGTCACCTGACGAGCGCGACGGTGAGCGACCTCGAGCAGCTGCTCGACGGCATCCCCGTCCTCACCGGGCAGGGGCGTCACGTGACGCCCCTGCCCGGTGGTCTGACCAACACCAACTACCGGGTGCGCACCGACGACGGCCTCGACGTCGTGGTGCGGGTGTCGGCGCCCGAGACCGGGCTGCTCGGCGTCGACCGCCACGCGGAGCACGTCAACACCCTCGCCGCCGCGAGCGCCGGGGTCGGCGCGCCGGTCGTCGACTACCTCGAGGGCCGCGGGGTGATGGTCGTCGGCTTCCTCCCCGGCCGCACCTGGGCCGACGCGGACGTCGAGGCCAACCTCCCCAGGCTGGCCGCCGCGCTGCAGCGCCTGCACGCCGGCCCCGCCTTCCTCGGCCGGTTCGACATGTTCGCCCTGCGCCGCTGGTACCTCGGAATCGTGAGCGAGCACGGCTTCCGGATGCCGTCCGCCTACGCGTCGCTCGAACCGTTCGCCGAGCAGGTGGAGCGGGTGTTCGCCCTGGCTCCCGAGCCGCTCGTGCCCTGCCACAACGACCTGCTGGCCGCCAACGTGCTCGACGACGGCGGCGACCTGCGGATCATCGACTACGAGTACTCCGGCATGAACGAGCCCTCGTTCGAGCTCGGGGACGCGATCGCCGAGGCGCGCCTGGGGGAGGACGCCCTCGCCGAGCTGTGCACCGCCTACTACGGGCGGCACGACGGCGCCCTCGTGGCCCGGGCCGAGCTGTGGGGGTGGATGGCACGCTACGGCTGGACCCTGTGGGGGATGATCCAGGACGGCACCAGCACCATCGAGTTCGACTTCTGGGAGTGGGCGATGGCCAAGTTCGAGCCGGCCGAGCAGCTGGCGGGCAGCCCCCGGTTCGACGAGCTGCTCACCCGGGCGGCGGCGCGGTGAGCACTCCGGCCGCCGGCCCCCTGCCCAGCCGGGCCAGGGTCGTGGTCGTCGGCGGTGGCATCGTCGGCGCGTCCACCGCCTACCACCTGGCGCACCTCGGCGAGACCGACGTGCTGCTGCTGGAGCAGGGCACCCTGTCCTGCGGCACCACGTGGCACGCGGCCGGGTTGGTCGGCCTGCTGCGGGCCAGCGAGAGCGGCACCCGCCTGGTGCAGTACTCCGCCGAGCTCTACCAGCGGCTGGAGGCGGAGACCGGCCTCGGCACCGGCTACCGCCCGTGCGGGGGGCTGATCGTGGCGCGCACCGACGACCGGATGACGGCGCTGCGCCGCACGGCCGCCACGGCGGCCGCCTACGACCTCGAGTGCGAGCTGCTGACCCCTGAGCAGGCCGGTGAGCGCTACCCCCTGCTGCGCACCGACGACCTCGCCGGTGCGATCTGGCTGCCCGGCGACGGCACGGCGAACCCGACCGACGTCACCCAGTCCCTCGCGAAGGGTGCCCGGCAGCTCGGCGTCACGGTGCGCGAGCGGGTGCGGGTCACGGGGTTCGACGTCGTGGCCGACCCGACCGCCCCCGGTGGCCGGCGGGTCCGGGGGGTGCGCACCGACCACGGCGACGTCGAGTGCGAGGTCGTCGTCAACTGTGCCGGGCAGTGGGCCAAGGCCGTCGGCGCGATGGCCGGCGTCGGGGTGCCGTTGCACTCGGCCGAGCACTTCTACGTCGTGACCGACCAGATCGAGGGGGTGCACCGCGACCTGCCGATCCTGCGTGACCCCGACGGCTGGACCTACGTCAAGGAGGAGGTGGGCGGTCTCGTCGTCGGCGGCTTCGAGCCCGAGGCGAAGCCCTGGGTCTCGCCCGAGGAGATCCCGTACCCCTTCGAGTTCCAGCTGCTCGACGAGGACTGGGAGCACTTCTCGGTGCTGATGGAGAGCGCACTGCACCGCCTGCCGGTGCTCGAGCGCACCGGCATCCGGAGGCTCTACAACGGGCCGGAGAGCTTCACGCCGGACAACCAGTTCATCCTGGGCGAGTCGCCCGACGTCGCCGGCTTCTTCGTCGGCGCCGGCTTCAACTCGGTGGGCATCGCGTCGGCCGGTGGAGCCGGGCGGGCGCTGGCGCAGTGGGTGGTCGCGGGGGAGCCGCAGGAGGATCTCGCCCTCGTCGACCTGCGCCGGTTCGCACCGTTCCACACGAGCACCCCCTGGCTGCGCGAGCGCGTTGCCGAGGTGCTCGGCCTGCACTACGCCGTGCCCTGGCCCAACCGTGAGCTCGACTCGGCCCGGCCGTTCCGCTGCTCGGCCGTCCACGACCGGTTGGCGCACGCCGGTGCGTGGTTCGGCTCGAAGATGGGCTGGGAGCGACCGAACTACGTTGCCCCGGCGGGTGTCGCACCGGCCGACCGGGAGGCCACCTACGGCTGGGGCCGGCAGCCCTGGCACGACTGGGTCGACGACGAGCAGCGGGCCGCCCGTGGGGCCGTCGCACTGTTCGACCAGACCTCGTTCGGCAAGCTGCGCGTGCACGGCCCCGACGCACTCGCCCTGCTGCACCTCGTCTGCACGGCCGACGTCGACCAGCCGGTGGGGTCGGCGGTCTACACCGGCATCCTCAACGCGCGCGGCGGGTACGAGGCCGACGTGACGGCGACCCGCGTCGCCGGCGACGAGTGGCTGCTCGTCACCAGCGCTGCCTCACCGGTGCGTGACGCCGACTGGCTGCGGCGGCACGTCGCCCCGGGGTGGCGGGTGGTCGTCGAGGACGTCACCGCCGCGTACGCGGTGTTCGGGGTCATGGGCCCGCGGTCGCGCGACCTCCTGGGGGGCCTCACCGCCGCGGACCTCGACCCGGACGCGTTCCCGTTCGCGACGAGCCGGGTGGTCGACCTCGGGCCCGCGCAGGTGCGTGCGACCCGGATGACCTACGTGGGCGAGCTGGGCTGGGAGCTCACGGTGCCGACCGAGCTGGCGACGGGCGTCTGGGACCGGCTGGTCGCCGACGGCGCCGACCTCGGGCTGCGCCGGGCGGGCTACTACGCCATCAACGCCCTGCGGCTCGACAAGGGCTACCGCGCGTTCGGCCCGGAGCTCGGCCCGGACCGCACCCCGGTCGAGGCCGGTCTGACGTTCACCTGCGACCTGTCCGGAGACCGCGCCTTCGTCGGCCGCGCGGCGGTCGAACGGCAGCGCGCGGACGGCCCGCCCCGGCGGCTCGCGTCGTTCGTCGTCGACGACCCGGCGGCCGTGCTGTGGGGTGGGGAGCTGCTGCTGCGCGACGGGCAGCCCGTCGGCCAGGTGACCAGCGCGGCGCCCAGCGCGACCCTGGGGGCCACCGTCGGGCTCACCTGGGTGTGGCAGCGGGAGGGGGGAGCGGTGCCCCGGGAGGTGCTGTCCGCGGGCGGCTACGAGGTCGACGTGGCCGGCACCCGCCATCCGGTGCGGCTCTCGGCGCGCTCGCCGCACGACCCCACAAACTCGCACGTGCACCAATGACGCGCGGGCCGTCGCCGGGTTAGAGTGCCCGCATGGCAGCAGGGGCTGCGCGCCATGGTGCCCGGAAACGGACCGCCAATCAGACGACCAACGCCCTGCAGGCGCTCGGCGTCGCAGGGGGTGGGCTTCTCGCTGTCACCGTGATGACGATGTTGGCCGGCGGCCCCGCCGACCCGGCCGTCGGCGAGACGGGCTCCCCGAGCTCGTCGGAGACCCCGGCCGGTGTCGAGGGCCTCGTGGGCAGCGGTGCCCCCACCGGGTACCCCGTCGTCACCGTGCCGGTGCGCTCGACCATCGGCCCGACCGGTATCCCCACGCCCTGGTCCCCGACCACGCCGGGCGGCACCTTGACCCCCGGGACGACAGTGACCTCGTCGAACCCGCCGCCCGCCGCCGCGCTGACCGGCCCCCCGCCCCCCGGGTCGTCGCCGACGCCCAGCCCGGCCACCTCCCCCACACCCGAGCCACCGTCGCCCACGCCGGAGCCGACGCCCGAGCCGACCACACCGGACACCCCGACGCCCGAGCCGGTCGCCACGCCGACGCCGACCACGCCGGACCCACCGGCGCCAGAGCCGTCGCCCACGGGCTGACCGGGCCGGCACGGCACGGGGAATCCGTTAGGGCGGCGGCCCGTTGCACGGCATACTGGGAGGGACCCGGGCGAGGCCCAGGCAGCGGCCGGGTGACAACTGAACAGCGTGGGAGTGAGCCCCCTCAGGGGGGTGATCGGTTTCGACATTGGTCGGTTGGCCAGGGGAAGCGGGTCGAGGACGCACGGTTATCTCGTTAACGATCTGTGCAAACCAATAGGTGCCAATTCCAAGCGCACCGACTTCGCCCTCGCTGCCTGAGCGAGCCTGAAGTCCGTTGGCCTGAGTTCGATCCTGACTCAGTAACCAGCGTCATCTAGGGATCTTGCTGCGTCGTCATGTCGGGGGACGGCGCGGGACTCTTACTCGACTGGGCCCGTCAGCGGACGTGTGCGCGCGAGCGCTGGGGCCGAGAAAATCCTTAGCGCACTGCACCCGGAGAAGCCCTGGTGTTCCGTCAGTGGACGCGGGTTCGATTCCCGCCACCTCCACCCATGTGGTTCACTCCCACGCCGTTTGGTGCTTGAAATGGGCCTGACCTGCACAGATGTGCAGGTCAGGCCCATTTCTGCTTCAGGGCGTAGATGGACGTGTCTAGACTTGTGTGGCCGGGAAAACTGACACACAGCTGACACAGGGTGTTGCGCGCACGGGTTGCGCAAACCGGTGCGTGGCTCTCTGATAGAGGCCTACACGGGGGAGGATCCATGGCTGCGCCGGCGAAACTGCCCAGGGGGATCGTCCTGCATCGGGGTCGCTATCGCGTCAGGGTCGACTACGAGGGACGTACACACTCCCTCGGCGTGTATGACACTCTTACTGACGCGCGCGCTGCGCTTGATATCGCTCGCGGGCAGATTGCTCGCGGCCTGTTCGTGCCGCCAGCCGAGCGCCGGTCGGCCCGCGCGGCCGAGGTCGCGCGGGCCGAAGCCCAGTCGGTGACGCTTAAGGAGTGGTCCGAGAAGTGGCTCCTCGCCCTGGAAGCCAACCCGGACCGTTCACCGGCGACCGTCGTGTCGTACCGCTCCGTGCTCAAGAACCACATTCTTGACGACCTCGGTGACATCCGATTGGCCGACCTGACCACTGAACGCGTCGCCGACCATCTCGCTGCCCTCGGCCGCCAGCGTTCGACGCGGCACCCAGATGCTCGCGTCAATGGCGTAGCACCGAACGTGGTGATCGTGCTGCGCTCGATGCTCAACGCCGCGGTGGAGGCCAAGGCCGGCGCCATTGAGACGTTCGACTTTCCCAAGGCACCGAAGCATCGCAGGGTGCGCCCCGAGGATGTGCAAGGAGACGTCGCACTGCCGGAAGAGGTCAAGGCCTTCGCTGACGCAATGCCTGCCCATCTACGGATCGCAGTCCCGCTGGCTGCCTGGTGCGCCCTTCGGATCGGGGAGCTGCTGGGATTGCAACGACGGGATCTGGAGTACCTGGACGACCCCGAGCGGGCATTGCTCCATGTGCGTAGACAGTGGAACGTGAAGGGCAACGCCCTGACCCCACCGAAGGCGAGTAGCACAAGGAGTGTCGCCGTGCCGGCCGCACTCCTGCCCCAACTGACGCAGCACCTTCAGATCTACACGCCCTCAGAGGGCACTGCTCCGGTCCTCGCCAATAGCCGCGGTGTGCGTGTCTCCCAGAGTGCTCTGGACCGCGCGTGGAGGGCCGCGAGGGAGCAGGCGGGGCGACCAGGCTTCCACTTCCACAATCTGCGGCACACGGGCTTGAGCAAGTACGCGGAGCAGGGAGCGACGCTGGCTGAACTTCTGCATCGCGGCGGGCACACCGACGTCACCGTGGCGCTTCGCTACCAGCATGCGACCGCCCAGCGCGATCGCGCCCTGACCGAGCTGCTGAGCAGAGAGATCGAGTTCTAGCCCCGAGCGCCACGCCTGCCAGTTCGAGTCCCTTCACATCCACCACCACAATCGGCCCCTGACCTGCGGAAATGCAGATCGGGGGCCGTGTCCTTTGGCAAACGTGTCGGATACCTGTCGGATGAATGACCGTTATGGGCCCCAGTGCGCGCAGGACCTGATCGCACTGACATCATCGGTCCTGCCGACTCGCCGGCGGGTGGTCAGGGCCGCCGCGACTCAGCCGGTCTCGGCGTCGAGGTCGCGCAGGTAGTCGGCGAAGCCGCCGTCGACCCTGCTGCGCGGCCGACCCGGACGTCAGCACCCGGGTGGTGTCGGTGGCCACCCACCGACCGGTGAGTGTGCGCACCCGCTCGACCAGGTCGACGTCCTCGCCAACGGTGCGCTGTCCGAAGCCGCCGACCTGTCGCCACCGGTCGGCGCGCACACCGAGGTTCGCCCCGTGCACGTGGGTGTGGCCCTCGACCAGCTGGTGCCGGGCGTGCCAGGCGGCCAGCGCCTCACCGCGCGCGGCACCCACCGGTTCCGCGGTGCCGACGACCAGGTCGGCGCCTCGCTCGGCCCACATGACGTGCCGTACCAGCCAGCGGCTGGGCACGATGGTGTCGGCGTCGGTGCAGGCCACCAGGTCGCGTCTTCGGGCGGTTTCCGGAGTGCGGACCAGACCGCGCTCGATGATGGCTACGTCCCGGGCGGCGCGACTCCCCGGCCCGGCAGCACGACTGCCGCGGCGTCCCAACACTGAGGACCCGGGCCGACCCGTCGGTGCAGCCGTCGAGGGCGACGGCGACCACCAGGTGGATGCCGGGGCGCGCCTCGCGCAGCGCGGTGACCGCGGCGTTGACGCTGCGCAGGCAGGCCGGGAGCAGCGATTCCTGGCGTCGCGGGCCGGATCGCGAGCGGCGTGGTCGACGGCCGTCACGTGCGACCCTCGCGGCGTGCGATGGAGGGGCCGCCGCCCCAGGCGTCGATCCGCAGGTCCTCGTCCTCGCCGGAGAGCCCGATGGCCGGTTCTGAGCATGGAGGCTGCCTGTTCGTGGAACGACTGCCCGTCGAGGGGCACGTCGCGCGTCGGGTGCTGCCAGTGGCACAGCACGATCTCTCCACCTGGCGCGAGCGCAGCCTCGCAGCGCCGAAAGTCTCGACCAGCTCGAGGGGGGAGAGGAGGATGCCACCTCCGAGAGCAGCGCGAGGTCGAGGGCCCTGACGGCAGGTCCGTCGGTGCCATGCCCTGCTCGACCGTGGCCCGCGGCGCGCGGGCACGTGCCCCGCGCGGTCACGGCGCGGTGGCTGGTGTCGAAGGCGACCACGTCGTCGCACCGCTGGAGCAGGGCCTTTGTGAGTCTTCCGTCGGCGCAGCCGATACTTCGAGTGCGCGACGATGGCGTCGGCACCAGGACGGCCCAACGCGGAGCGCGGCGTCGCTACCTCGTCGAAGGAACCCGGCGGCGCCCGGGATCGTCACCCTGGTCGTTGCACCCGGTCGAAGCGCTGGGCTCGGGCTGCTGCGCGACGCCCAGGCTGTCGCTCGAGACGGTGGGCAGTGCGCCGGCGGGGTCGATCAGCGTCTCGATGAGGCGGTGGGCACGCTGGAGGGTTGTCGTACCGGCACGGGAAAGTGGACGCACCGAGCGGCGGGGGTCGACCATGCGGTGGTCTGCACGGGGACTCCTGCAGCGCGACCCGTTTGCGCCACGACGCCACCCGGGAGCTCTCGCTGGCAACGACGTCGGGCCAGGGGCAGGGCATCCGGTGACCCCCAGTGCCATAGCCAGATCGGGTAGTACGCGAGGTCGGCGCCGGTGTGCGACACCGCCGCCGAGCATGCCGGCCCAGGGCGTCGTGGTCGGCGTGACCGTCGGCGATCCACGGAGGCCAGCACCAGGGTGTCGGGATCGGAACGTGCCCGCACCGCGTCGACGACCATGTCTGCGTGGTGCTCCAATTCGCCGTCCGGGACGCCGAGGTGGGTCGGGCGCGCTCCACCGAGCCGAGCCACCGCGCGCTCCACCTCGGCGCGGCGGTGGGCAGCCAGGGAGTGCCGTGCCCTGCTGCCGCGGACCGGGTGCGACCGTCGCCGTCAGTGGCCACGAGCACGTCGAGGGCCACGCCCCGGTGGGCAGGTCGGCCACCAGCCCGACCCCCAGCGTAGAGTAAGATGGGGTGTGCCGCGGCGACGACCAGCACCCGGCCGTAGCGCCGCGCCACGGCCGTGAGGTCCAGCACGGGGACGTGGTCCAGGCGCTCGTCGGCCAGCCAGGTGCTCTCCGGAGTTCCCGGGTCGGCGTGGTGGAACAACACCGGGGTCAGCGTCACGATGCCCCACCGGGCCGCTGGTCGGCAGAGGAGCGTATAGGACATTCCGAGCGCCGCCAGGTCGCGCTCGGCATGGTGCTGGCGCAGGTAGAGCGTGAGGTCGGCGACCCTGGCGGCATGCGCCCAGGTCGAGCGCGAGCAGCCAGGCCGCGCGTGGCCAAGCCGGTGAGCACCTCCTCGGCACACCGGGCGGCCTGGGCGCGCACCCGCCCCGCCAGCACCGGCCCGACCGCCCCAGCGGCCTCACCGGAGTCGATCCGCGCCGCGGCGTCGCGCAGCGAGAGCAGCGTGGCGTGAAGGGCGACGTCGCGCGCGCCCCGAGGTGCATGAAGGCGACCTGGTCGGGAGGTCGTCGAGCCGCAGCATGCCGCCGCGCCCCCCGCCACCGCCGCGGCGCCGCCGAACCAGACGGCGGCCACGCCGATACCGCCCAGGGCGACTCCGGGACGCTCGAGGTACCAGCCCGGGCCGCCGACCGGGTCAGCCGGGACGTCGTCGAAGGTCACCGTGCTCGTCGGTGATCTCGCGCCGACCCTCGTCGCACCCAGCGCGCCCCGCGTCGACAGCCACCCCGGGTCGGCCCAGGGCCACGGCGAACAGCCCGGCGGGTGAGCCCTCGACGGAGGCCGTGACCAGTGCGTGCGAAACCCGGTCGGCGAGCGAGCACCAGGGCTTCGTGCCGGAGAGCTGCCAGGCCCCGCCAGTCGCCGGTGTGTTGCCGCGAGGCTGGTGTCCGGGGGTGTCGCGTAGACGCCCCAGGTTGCGCGCTGGGATGGCGGGCGCGTGCCTCGTGCAGGATGGCGTTCGTCCCAGTGCGGCTCGACCGCGCGGGCGCTGGTGAGGTCGACGCTGCCGAGGGTGGCCAGGGCGAAGAAGCCCGGCCACGTGTGGTGCCCATCGACCCCGGCCAGGCCGTGATCATCTGCACGCCAACGCGAGCAGGCATGGGTGCTGGGCGCAGCCCCTACGTGCAGGCCAGGCGGCCGGTGACGCCCAGCCGGAGAACAACAGGTAGGGGGCGAAGGTGATCGCGCCCTGCCTACCCCGACGACGCCCTGCGAACCGGTTCGGGGCGCACGAAATGCCGTCGGGCGCAGAGCCCCGCGGCTGCAGCGCCACCCGTCGGGTCATCCGCATTCCTGATGGGTAGGGGGAACCGGGGAGGTGCATGGGATGAGGAGAAGTGGTGGTCGCCGGCGGGTGCGCGTCCGCTCGCCGACTGGTGTGTGGTGCGGCATGGGGAGAGCGTCGGCAACCTCGCGGCGGCGGAAGCCGGGGAGAAGGGGCTCGCTCGTCTCGACCTCGACTACCGCGACCCGGATACACCGTTGTCCGACAACGGTGTCGAGCAGGCCAAGGCGCTCGGGCGCCACCTTGCCGAGCGGTCGTACGAGGAGCGTCCCGAGGTCGTGCTGGGTTCACCGTACGTGCGCGCGTCCAGCACGATGGAACGCGCCTGGGCCGCTCAAGGCTCGCCGCCGTGCTCGACGGCCGGCTGCGCCGAGCTGGTGGTGTTCGACGGGATGACCGGTCAGGGGATCGGATACCTACCCCGAGGAGGCCGCCCGTCGCTCGGCGATGGGCGAGTTTCTCTACCGCCCGCCGGGTGGGGAGAGCTGGACCGACGTGGTGCTCCGGGTGCGCAGCGTGCTCACCGATGTGCGGGCCGACAGGTCGGGCCAGCGGGTGTGGGTGTTCACCCACCAGGCGGTGATCATGGCGTTCCGCTACCTGCTCGAGTCGCTCACCGAGCAGGAGCTGCTCCGGATCGACGGCAGCACCCCACTGGCCAACTGCTCGCTCACCGTCTACCGGCCGGCACCCGGGGGCGGGCTCGACCTGGTGCATACGGCGACGTGGACCACCTCGAGGAGTCGGAGGCCGACCGACCAGCGGAACCGCACGGGCCGGGCCGG